>NZ_JAHDYS010000010.1 GCF_018531195.1 Pelotalea chapellei
ACAACCGCCGCTGGAACGATAGTTTTTATGCTTTCACTTGACAGAGAACACGGTTGCTCCGCGGGACTTTCTCCGGGGGTGACGATCTGACTATTTTTGAACAACCTGAGTATTTCAATAGCCTTTTAAACTGTTCAGATAAAAATGGAGTCATCACATGGATAACAAAAAGCAAATGTTACGCAGAAACAAAATGATTGCCACCGGATTAATGGTCGGAGCAGCAATACTTTTTGTGATTGCACGAACCCAGAAGGGGAGTGGCGCGTGGGAGTGGGTGGCTGCTTTTGCAGAAGCTGCCATGGTTGGAGCACTTGCCGACTGGTTTGCTGTTGTGGCTCTTTTCAGACACCCTCTGGGTATCCCAATCCCTCACACTGCCATAATCAAAAATAAAAAAGATGCCATAGCTGGGAATCTTGCAAATTTTATTCGGGACAAGTTCCTGGCTCCTGAAACTCTGGCAGGCAAACTCAAAGAATATGATCCGGCTGAGCGTCTTGCTTCATATTTGATATCCGGCAACAATGCGGATGTGTTGGCTAGGGGGGCAGTCCGTATTTGTTCCGAGTCTTTGGATTTTATGGACGATGATCGTGTTCAAAGGTTACTTCAAGCTGCACTGTCCAACAGGATAGAAAATTTTGATCTAGCATCTTCAGCAGCAGTTTTGATTGATACCCTCAGGAACAACAATCGCCATCAAGTAGTTCTGGATGACGTGATGGCTCGATGTGCGGCATGGCTTTCAAGCCCGGAGGCCCAAGCCAAGCTGGCAGTTGCCATAGACAACCTGGTAAAGAAAGAATATCCACTCCTTAGTCAATTCATACCCAACAGAGACCAGTTTTCAAAAGGAGCAGGAGAGAAGATCGTCAACAGGATCAATGAATTTGTTCAGGATGTCAGTGCTGATCCTGCCCATAAGTTCAGACAGACATTTGACATTACTGTGACTGATTTTGTTGTTCGATTGAAGTCTGATCAAGTATTGCGAACCCAGATAGAGACCGTAAAGCTTGAAGCGGTGCACAATACTTTTCTTTCCGATTACGTTAAGAATCTGGCAAACGATCTAAAGGTTTGGTTGTGCAATGACCTGGAACGGCCCGATTCAAAAATTCATGGGAAGATAGCAGAGGCTATTACCGGTTTTGGAAGTACGCTGGCTAAAAATCGTGAACTGAAAGATTCCTTGAATGAGCACCTTGAGACACTGGTTATCCGCTACGGGGATACAATGCGAACTGCCGTTGCCAAACATATTTCAGAAACAGTGCAGCAGTGGGAAACCGATGAGTATGTCAATGAAATCGAGTTGAGCATCGGCTCCGATCTGCAGTTCATACGTATGAATGGAACATTGGTTGGCGGGTTGATCGGCCTGCTGCTTCATGCAATCGCCTTGTTGCTTTAGAGGCCGCACATCCTTCCCACATAATTTCTGCATCAATCCTCTGTTCTTTATTCAGTTGAGTGTGCTTAGCTACAAGGCATGTGTGCCGAGTACACTCTCTTCAAGACCGGGCTGTCGACTGAAAGCGGTGGTAAAAACTCCCCAATCAGTTGACGTTCCCACCATTCATTCTCTCCAAAACTATAGCTGTAATATAAACACCGGATAAACCTAGGCGGAGCGTCAGGAAACGGATTTCTTGCCAGGAGCCCGATTATCTGGCGCTCCCCCAGAAGAAGCTGTGCCACAAGGTTTATGAACCAAGGGGAAAACCCACGGGAAGGCATGGCTTCAAACCACATCAGCCAGTCGAGACGCAGGTGGTAAGGGGCGATGAATGGTGGCCGCCTAAGCGGGTTCCCCGGTTTGCCGCGAAACTCGTACTCCTTCCAGGCCGTAAGCGGGGTCACCTTCATCTCTTCCGTTCCCTCAATAATTATTTCATAGCGATCGCGGGTGATGCTCCCGAAAGCCCCGTAGGTGTTGACGAGGTGAAACGGATCAAAGGAGGTATTCATGAGCTGTGCTTTTGAGATCAGGTTTCTGACAGGCTGCCAGCTCTTGATGACCACGAGGATCAGAAGACCCCAGATCAGGGCTTCAAAGAGCGGCGGTCTGGGCATAAGTAAAGGCGCATGCACCGGGAGATGATCTGCCAGATACGATCCATCGAGTGGGCTCAGGCAGAGGATTGCAGTCAACCAATTGAGCCAGGCGAAGTTGCCGCTCACGATGATAGAGCCCAGAAACAGCAGACAGATACAGGCTGCGATGCCGGCAACCGGCTGTGGCGCAAAAAAGAGGATCGGAAGAGCGACTTCAGCAAGATGGTTGAAGAGGACACCTGCCTTGTGCAGCCATTGCGGTAGTCGGTGAAAGAGGCGGCTGAGAGGGTTCGGCATCGGTTGCGATTCAAAGTGATAATCGAGGCAGGTGAGATCTCGCCAGCATGGGTCCCCACGTAGTTTTATCAATCCGGCGCCAAACATTACCCGGAATGCGAGCCAGCGAAACAGCCAGATAACAACCCAGTGAGGCTCGGTGGTGGATGGGCCAAGAAAGATTGCCAAAAAGCCGCTTTCAAGTAGAAGGGATTCCCAGCCGAAGGCATAGAAGGTCTGCCCGATATTCACGTAGGAGAGGTAGATGATCCAGAGCAGGAACCAGACCAGCATTGACAGGAACGTGCCTCCTGCATCCGAAAGTCCACTTGCAGCGCACAGCGAGAGTGCTACGCCGAGAATGGCGAATAGAAAATAGTAACGGTCCCCCTTCAGCATGTAAAAAATACTGGGTGAATTACGAAACGGAATTGCCTTAATGAAATGCCGCGCCGGAAGAAGTCCCTTGTCCCCGCACAGCGGGCGGAACTGGTTGAGTGCGACGAGGAAGGCCATCAGATAGATAAAGCCCAGACCGCGCTGAAGGAACAATCGAATGAGCCAGTAACCGTCAGCTTCCATGGTTCACCCCTTCATTCAGGCTCCCAGATTTCTTCTAAAAGTTTATCAGGATTTTCCCAGTGGGCAGGGGGTGGGAAACAATTTGCATCATCGTGCCACCGGCATATACTTATAAAAGAAGGTCGGGATGCGCTCCTTCCCGGATCTGAAAGAAGAGACGATGAGGCAGATGACATCAATCCACAAAGTCGCGGGTCCAAGAGTAACAGCCATCCAAGGAGGTACATCATGGAAAACCAAAACTTTGAAAATCGAACGTTTGAGAACCAGATACTTGAAAACCGAACCGCTACGACCGTCTCACATTTTCCCTCCATCAGTTGGGGCGCAATTTTTGGCGGAGTTGCCAGTGGCATTGCAGTACAGTTGGTGCTTACCGTATTAGGCTTGGCAGCAGGGCTTTCCGCTGTTGATCCACAGTCTGCGGAGCCGGTTGGCAAGATTCCCCTGCTGGCTGGATTGTGGACCGGAATCAGCCTGATCCTTTCTGCCTTTACCGGTGGATACATTGCCTCGAGAATGTCAGGTTACTCACGAAGGACCGATGGGGTTATGCACGGTATGGTAGCATGGGGAATCAGTACGTTGTTTTTTGCATATGCCTTGACCACCTCTGCAGGCTCCCTGATAGGTGGTGCTTTCAGCGTGGTGGGGCAGGGGGCTAAAGCGGTTGTTGGTGGTGCTGCAGCGACGGCAGGGGGGGTGGCCAGTTCCAAATCTTCCCAGAATCAGCTGGAGACGCTGTTGAAAGGTTCCGCCGGAGGTGGCGGTGAAATCAGTAAAGAATCAATGGCCGCACTTCAGCAACGTATGTCCGCGGGAGACCGCGACGGAGCAATCAACATAATGGTTAGCCGCATGGGTTTTACTGAAGACCGGGCAACACCGATTGTAGACAAAGGAATGGCACTGTTTGGATCGGCCCAGAATATGCCGCAACAAGCCAGAGATGTGGCTACTTCAGCGGTTTCAGGAGTATCAAAAGTATCTTGGGGTCTGTTCGTGGCCCTGCTTTTGTCGATGATTCTTGGGCTGTCAGGCGGTGCAATGGGGGCGCGGGCTACGGAAAGGCGCCGCCACCCACTGGCACATATATAGACATTCGCTTCACATAAAACACTTGAAGACCTGTCGCTGCTCTGATGACAACGACAGGTCTTTTTTTTTGCAACTACTTCAAGGAAAATGGCTTCAGGGTTCATGAGGAATAACCGGCGAATAAATACCTATTAACCTAGGAATAGTATACAATGATTCATATGATTAATTTTGTCCCGATCTTGCCAGACAGTCCGCATTACTTTAGCTTTCCATTTATCTCCCTTCACTTCAATCCGTTGAAAACCTGTTTTCCCCAGATGTTATGCAGGTTCCGAAAGTACAGTGGAAAGTGTTGCCGGTTGGCCGTGTAAAGAGAAGCCCGAAGTTTATTAGCAACAACCAGATAAGGAGAGAAAATGATTATCAAACGCGGTAGTGTTGTAAGTCACACAGGAGCGCAGGAGTGGGGCTCTGGCAAGGTAGTGGAAGTGACTCCTGTGAAGGCGACGATACAATTCAGTGATGGAATCATCAGAAAAATAGCCGCTTCCCATTACACCGTCCTGCAGTCGGCTGATCCGGTTTCTTTCGTGTCGGCTCCCGATAAGATTCCGGTAGTCAAGGCTCGCTCGACTGTTAAAAAATTGAAAAAGGTGAAACAGCCGGTAGTCTGATGAGCGGTTCATCGCTTTGATCCCCCTGCGAAAGCAGGATTTTGCAGGGGGATCAAGCAGCCTCAGCCGCCTCGTATTGATTCGATCCTAAGATTGCCTGTAGGTGGACGGGATGCAGCCACAGAAAAGGAAAAGGCCGGTGAGAAGCGTTAGTGACAGAGCGTATCTCATTTAGCAGATTCTTTGACTTTTTTCCCCGCTTCTTCAATCTTATTCCCTGCTTTTTCCGCCGACTCTTTTATCTTTTTACCTGCACTATTCGTAGCCTCATCAATATTCCTTCCCGCACGCTCGGCAGCACCTTCCTTTTTGCAGGCAACGCAGGAAATGACGATCATTGCACTACACAAAATCACTAAAGCTTTTCTTGAAACAGACATGATGTAACTCCTTTGGATGTGTTTATGGTTTTTCTGCATGCTGTGCCCATTCCGGTTATTCGGAAGGGGCGTCGGGGTTCCTGGCAGATTCAAGTTCCCGCTTCTGGTGGTAAAAAAAACGGACCATGTAGTATTCGAACGGGTAGCCGCTCTCGAAGTAGCGGAAACTCTGCCGGTGCCGCATGTCAACCGCCTCCAGGGATGTCACTCCCGTGGAGATCTCAAAGCTGTGACCGGTACCTGAAAACGGAGCGGCCGCGGTGTAGATTCCGTAAGTTATGCCGGTGTCTACAGCCAGTCCGCTGGTGTCGCGCACGGATGAAGGGCCGAAGAGGGGCAGGACCAGATAGGGACCGGAGCCGGCACCCCAATAGCCCAGGGTCTTGCCGAAGTCCTGGACGTGCCGGTCCAGACCGAAGCGGGTGGCAGGATCGAATAAACCGCCTATGCCGATGGTACTGTTCGTCACAAAGCGCCCCAGGGTTGTCAGGGATTCTTTTCCCTTGAGTTGGAAAAGACTGTTGGAAAGGTTACGAATCTCGGAGAGGTTGTTGTAAAACCCGGAGACCCGGTCCTGAACGAAAACAGGAGTAATCTCTTCATAGCCTTGTACCACCGGAAGGAATACGTATGAGTCGAAGTAATAGTTGAAGCGATAGATACTCCGGTTGAATCCTTCCCAGGGATCGTATACTTCGGCGAAACGCTGGTCCTTGAACTCCTCAATGGTATGCATGGGAGGAACTTCCGATAAGGTAGCGGAGGTAGTAATGGCGCAGCCCCCGGAAAGAAGTGCAAGGGACAGGAAACAGGTCGCCAGAGAAATTCTGATCACATTGCATCGAGTCATGGTGTGCCCCCTGCTGTGTTGAAGAAACCGACCATATGAGCCAGGTTATCCTTATACTCCAGATTGCCGAGATGTCCGCCGCGGGGATAGACCTTGGCCCTGGCTCCAAACAATTGCTTTAGATATTCAAGCTCATCCGGCGCCAGAATGAAGTCGTTTTCGTTTGTCATCACCCCGATTTTGGGTGAGGCGCTGAGGTAGTCATTGATGCTTTTGAGACTTTCAGAAGCGATCAGCGCTTGCTTTGTGAGTCCCGGCCTCTTCTGCTGGAAGTAGGGATAAAAGTATTCATTGAAGTAATCGAAGAAACTCAAATGACTGGAAACCAGGAAATAGTTGAAGATGGAATCGGTCGCCTTGAGCACCCTGTTCTTCGGCACCACATAGCCTCCCCCGGTCATAACGTCGGAAGAGAAGATCATGCCGGCCAGATTGATGCGATAGGCAAGCGCGATCAGCCCTCCGGTCTCTTCTTTCGAGAAAAGTTTTTCTTCATAGATGGAGTAGATGAAGTCGTCGTTGATGCCGATGAAGTTGCCGTAGCGATAATGGTTGGCAAATTTGTCCAGCATCTTGTTAAAGAAAACTCCCTCCTTTTTAGCGCCCCCGGGGATGTTCTTCAACAGCCCTTCTATCCGGGTAATCGAGTTGTACAGGCTCACCGAAGGGTTGATCATCAGGACTTTACGGAAATTGAAGCTCTTACGTTCCTCGTCCAGTTTGGCCACGAAGGCGGCCTGGGTGCCTCCCAGGCTGTAGCCGCAGAGGTTGAAATCGGATACTTCGATATCTCCCTTGACCTTGTCCCAGGCACTTTCCATTGCGCGGTAAAGGTCCTCGGTATCCTCGGTAAGGTCTCCGGGAACGCGACTTTGGGATGCAGAGATAACAAAGTTGGCGTTGGAAGGAGAAGGGAGTGTGATGACGTGGTAACCGGCCTTATAGAAGGCTTTCATCATGGTAACAATTTTGGAGGACTGACCGCTGGAACCGGCCCCGGCGATCAGGAAGATCAGCGGGGCTTTCTTTTTCTGGTAGGCAAAATTGCAGAGCAACCCCTGGTCATAAAAGAAGATCGGAGGCTTCTCGCGCTCGGGTAGGACATCAAGCACAAGCTGCTTCATGCGTATCTCAGAGGGGAGTTCCCCCATGAGTGCAGTTGGTGTTCCGAGGATGGTAGCCTCATAAGAGCCAGGAATCGGGTAGTCGTAGCCCTTATCCTCCGCAAAGCTTGAGACAGGAAGTAGAAGAAGGCAGATCGTGATTAGTAATCTCAGCTGTTTCATGCGTTAGCTCCATTTTTCTCGTTCGGGTTCATCTGTCGCTACAGAGCCTCAACTGTAACCTTCGGAGGCGGAACCCGGTTTTTTGTCGTTCTACTTCTCGAAGCTGGGACGAATGGCCTTGAAAAAAGCATTTTTGATCAGTTCAACAGTAATCTGCCAGGTGCTTGTCTCCGGGTTTTTCAGTGATCCCGAAATATCGGCTTTGGTGGCTACCTGCTGCCGCGGCCTGTTTTCCAGAAGCTGCGCAACTCCGCCGACCATCAACTCGTACGCCTGGCCGGAGATGCTCTTGCCTTTGTCCTGACGTCTGTCATACACGTTCATATCTTTGAAAAACGGTTTGAAATACCCGCTGATTTTTTCGTTTTTAATGTTCAGTTCCGAAATCAGAGAGAAGGTTCCCCTGGAGACATCGAAATTGCCATATGCTCGCAAAAAGTCATTCATCTGAACCAGACTGGTAGTATCCACTTTGATATGGAGGTCAAGGTCAGGCCCGTTGTTTTCCGGTCTAAACTCCCCGGACACTGTGGTACTACCGCTTCCCATAAACTTTCCCTGCAGCAGCGCTTTGGAGGATCCTTGCGAAAACTGGTTTGAAAAATTGCTGAGACGGAAATTGGCGTCGGAAAGGAAAATGCGGTAGTTTTTACCGACAGCGTTATTCACTATGCCCAGGTTGCACCCGGTCAGGTTCAACTGATCGGCGCTGATAAGCACGCCCGGTTTATTGCTGAGTTTGCTGGCCGCCTTTCCAACCACGACGGCTTTTTTTAACTCAGCGCCAGCTGTTTTTTTCGAATGTATATAATCGAGCTTCATCCCCTGGATAGTCAGTATGTCCAGATGGGCCACTTTCACTTTCGGTGCGTATTCCACATTTCCGGATGCACCTAATACCCCGCCGCTAATGGAAAGATTGGAGCGGGCAATTACCGGCCGGAAATAGTCAACCGGAACATTTTCCAATTTCAGATGAGCTTTGACCCCTGGTATCGGTTCAGCAAGAAAATTTGCCTTGCCGTCGATGGTACCGTGCCCGGTGTCGAAGATAGAAGTATCGAGGTGAAAAGATGAGGGGTACACCTTGTCAGGCAAATGGATGTTACGGATGTTACTTGCTTGAAGATTCATGTGACTCAGGACAAGAGGTCTCTTGGGATCCTGGTCGATGTAGGTGATACTCCCCTCATTCACCCTCAGGGAGTTGATCTTAAGGGGATAGATATCTTCTACCGCCTGCTGCCAGCCTCGCTCTCTTATCGAAACCTTATTGGCTGCTTCGTTTTGCAGTTGCTTCAGGTTTATGTGGAGGTTTGGCTCTTTCAGAACGAACTCGGCGAACAACTTGCCAGAGAAAATCTCGCGCCAGTGGATGCGTGCCTTTATAGAAGGAAAATAGGCCAGTGGAGGATCAGGATGCGCCTGCTGCCGGACAGTAAGCCCTTTCAGGGTGAGAGAGAGGTCAATCAAGCGGATGTGCAGGCCTGGAAGAGTAACGGAATAACCCTTCAGGTCGCGATTGATTTTCTTTTCAATAGTACTGCGCAGCGGTCCATCGAGAAAAAAAGGCGCCAGGAAGAGGATGAGCGCAACTGCTGCACCTATCCCTGCCAACCAGAACAATGGTCGTGGAATCTGCCGTTTTCTGAGAAGCTTGCTTTCTGATTGCTCAACCATGCTATCTCCAGGACCATAGATGCATCCGGCTTTGACTTTGGTGCAATTTCAACAGAGGGATAACGACAGCGTGGTGCAGAGCGGTACCAGACTGAATCGGTACCACTGCTGCACCACGCTTTTTCAATGATCTGGGTTTTTTAGTTAGTCGCGATCGTGCTTGTTATGGCCATTGCCCCGGCCATGGTGGTCATCGTAGTCATGGCGCCGATGTTTTTTGTAATGCTTCTTCTTGTAATATTTCGGGTCCCTTTCTACATATACCCGTCGATCCCTTTCCACATAATAGGGGCGGCCGCTATCCTGATAGACTCGTACACCCGGTGGGGGTGGCAGATAACCCTCCACCCGGACATTTACTCCAGGAGGAGCAGGCAGTCCTGGGAGTCCGGGAAGCCCGGGCAATCCAGGGAGGCCGGATGCTGAAACGGTGATGCTGGAAAGGGCTATAACCGCTGCCAGTGTAATCGTGGAAATAAATGACTTACTCATACGTGCTCCTTTTTTACTTGCTGATGCAACCTTGTTACCCGTGTTACGTGCGAGCAGCGAAACTGTTGGAACTAGTTAAAGAAATACCGGATGCCGACTGTGCTGGAAAAACTCGTCGGATCGAAATCGCCTCTGTGGCTGCCATTGCTGGTGATACTCGTATCGGGGGCTACGACGAACTTTGCCTCACCGGTCAGGGCTACCTGTTTCAATATGAAATAGTCGACGCCACCGCTGACATGAAAGCCGACCGTGGTGTCCACATCGCGTTTGGTCCCGTTATCAGGATCATAATCGCTAACCAGGATGTCGAGTCCAAGCCCGGCGTAGGGGACGAACTGGGGATTGGGAAGTGCGAAGCGATACTGTCCGCCGAGGGAATAATTGGTAACACCGAAATCTCCGGTATCGGAACCGAACATAGCACGAGTGATGTCCAGTTCAGCTGCGAAATGATCGTCGATGCCGTAAATAACGCCGCCGCCGCCGATGAAACCGGCATCCGTCCGATTGTTCCTGATATCCGTCTCATTGTCCGACGGAATCAGGAAGCCGAGCCTGCCGGTGACGCCGACTTTTCCTTTGATGCTGTCGGCCATGGCCGAACCCGAGGCCATTATGGTTGTTGCAAGGCATGTTATGGCTATAAGCTTCTTCATTATGGTCTCTCCTGATACTTGATTTAGGCATCGCAAAATATGGTTAGAGTTTCTACTGATGCTCACTTTTAAACGCCTCCCTTCAGTCCCCGCGGGGCTGAAGGGAGGACGTTGCCTGTTTATCTGTCCTATCTATCTGCCATGGTCGGAGTTTCCTCTTCCACGGTCAGAATCTCCTCTGCCATGGTCGGAGTTTCCTCTCCCATGCTCAGAATCTCCTCTTCCGTTGTTGTCGTGCGACCGCTCCTGGTGTGCATTTTCACGTTGTGTTTCTTCCCGCTGCTGCTGGCCATGTTGAGGCTGCTGCCTCTCGGGCTGCTGAACCTGGGGGCGCTGCTCCTGTCGTTGCTGTTGTTGCTGCTGCTGTTGTCGCTGCTGTTGCTGTTGTTGTTGCTGTTGGACAACTGGTCTCTGTTGCTGGACAACTGGTTTCTGCTGCTGAGGCTGCCTGACTTCAGGCCTTTGTTTATATTGCACCTGTCTTTGAGCTCGTAATTCCTGTCTTTGTTGTGCCGGACGGGGCCTGTAGTTCTGGACGCCCCAGGATTTTTGCCTTTCCCAGTGTTTGGTATTGTTCCAGCCCTTCCAGTTCTGTCTTAGCTGTGCGTTGGAAATCCTTTGCTGATTCCACCGGTGCCCGGACCAGTTACCGGTGCTGTAATACGTTCTCCAACCCGGATCAACATCGAAGTAGAACCTGGGGACACTGTTGTAATAGTTCCAACCGCGATTATAGTATTGCGAACGATACCAGTTACCTTCCCATGGACGCCACCACCAGCCATTCCAGAAAAACAGCTCTGCATCAATATCGGGAACGACATACACATTGTTGGTATCCGGAATTACGATCACATCCGGAGGTGACGCGAATACAATGGGAACCGGCAGGGAAATGCCGATGTCGATATTTACTGCTGCCATTGTCGGCACTGGAACCCACAGCACCAGTGCCAGAAGAATTGTAAGAATCACTTTTTTCATTTTTTTGCCCTTTCATTCTGCGGACACTCTACTTTCCGAAACCGCTCTACACTGACTGTCTCCAGCCATGATATCAGAACCGCACACCCAGGTTGGCAGTGGTGGCGAAACCATTCAGTTTTATATCCTGGCCGCCATATGAAGGTCGTGCCCAAAGATATTTTCCTTCTAGTCGGATGAAGAATTCATCGCTCAGATTGATGTTAAATCCTGCTCCGGCATGGAGCCCGTAGGTTATTTTTGTGCTGCCCTTGAAGTTGCCGGTATTGCCGCTCACATCTAAATCGGTGACATATCTTTATTCCATCAGCTCGAGATTACCCTTGATTCCAACTGCATCCATAATGGGTATTCCCAAAAAACGGGGGATCGAAGATCCCCCCATAACAAGAAGGAGGCTCCACAGAGCCTTTGCTGCAGTACTTATTTTGAATCTGCACCATGGAAGGCGTTCTTGACTTCAGTCCAGGCTTTTTCCGTGCTTCTTTTGATCTCTTCCCAAGTGCCATCGCTGGCGTCCTTCAACTCCTGCAACTTCATCCTGGCTTCTTCATACTTGTTTCTCAAAGCTTCGGTGGCATTGCAGTATTCAATCTTTGCCTCAGCCGTGGCTTTGTCTGCTTTGGCCTTTAACAGAGCAAGCTGTGCCTTCCATTCTTCCAGTTGCGCCGCAAGTTTTTCTTCGTATGCTACCCGTTTGTCCATATTGTTTACCTCTTTCTGATACTGTCTGCCTGCTAAACATTGTTCCCGTGAATGCTATTTTGTGCCGCTCTGAGCCAGCTCCGACCGTGCGCTGCCGATAGCAGCCAGGACCGGTTTGATGGAATCTTTAAGATTGTCACCGTCCTTGATGGCCTTCTGGGCAGACGGCGTAATAGTGTCGATGCCTTTGGGCGTAAGGTCATTCAAGAGGTAGTTCCTAATTTCCTTGATATCGGTTAGATAGGTTTTAAACGCGCCCTTAACTCCTACACTTGAATCGGATATGTTGCCGTAGACTGCGCCGAGCTCGGCACGGCGTTGTTCGCTGAGAGTCTGTATTTCGGGGTTGGTGTAGCTGTTGCCCTGCTTCTGCCATTCTTCAAAATACTCCTTGCCCTGGGCTCTCATCTTGTCTGAGTGCTGAAACAACCGTTTCCCCTGGTTTTCCAACGTGTCCACGTTTTTGGAATAGGTTTCGAAGGACTTCTTCACATCAAGTTGACCTGGTCGAATCAGATCTTCCAATGACGAGTCTGTCAGATTCACCTGAATAACTGCCTGTTGAATATCGGATTCCACCGTCTTCATGGTGGTGCCGGTTTTTTCGGACCGTTGCATGCCTGTTGTTGCGCAACCGCTAAGGCATGTAATGCCAGCGAGCAGTAAAGTGGCGAAGAAAGCTGCGTATCTGGTACTTAATTTCATGGGAATCTCCTGTTCTTTCAAACCTGCATAATGAATAAATCACATTGGATGCTTTACTTACCCAGTACTTTCTCCACCTGACCAATTTTTTCCTGAACTTTACCAATAATTTTTTCTTTTTTGCCTTCCGATTCCATGTTCTTATCTTCACAAATTTTACCGATAGCTTCTTTGATAGTACCCTTGACCTGGTGCAAGGTTCCCTCTGCTTGGTCCTTAGTGCTGTTTTTCATCGTGGTTTTCCTTTTTTGCAGACTACTTTCAGGGGCGGGAAGTTCCGCCCCTGCATAATCCCTTTATTTCACTATGACCTCAAAAAGAACTCTCATGTTGGCTTTGGCCGCATGTGAGTAAAGATCTTTCGGCGCTGCTTCATACTCAGCCGGTCTTGTCTCACCATATCCGACTATTGAAAGCCTGTCGGGTGTGACAATTCCTTCTTTAATAAGGTACTCTTCGACAGCCTTTGCCCTACGCTCGCTCAGCTTCTGATTGTATTCATCAGTGCCGGAAGCAGAGGTGTAACCTGCAATGCGGACCTTGGCTTTAGGGTTGTCTTTCAGAACCTGAACACTTTTCTTCAATATCACTTGAGATTCTTTGCTAAGAGTTGCCTTGTTGAAATCGAAATGCACATCTTCGAAAGCAAGAATAATAACTTTCTCTTCAACTTTAGGCGCAGTCGCAAGTACTTTTACCTGTTCCTCGATCTTTGGTGGCGGCACTTCCGCCACGACGATAACTACCTTCTCAATAGCTTTTGGTTGAGGTTTTGCCACAGGCTCAGGCGCTGCAACAGGTTTTGCCACAGGTTCAGGCGCTGCAACCGGGGTCGCTGCTTTTGAGGTGCCGCCAAAGGCAAAGACTACACCTGCGGTTGCATTGACATTGTGGTAAGCCTCCTGGAAGACCTCTGAAACCACATTGTCTCTGACATCAACCCGCAGGGCGACATGCTCTGCCACCCAATATTTCGCTCCTGCACCAAAACTTATGGCAGTCATGTCCTGGGTAGCTATCCTGGGACTGTAGTGAACGCCGCCGAGACCAGCCACGACATAGGGATTGAATTTGCCTTCAGGCATAAAGTGATAGAGCGCATCAAGATGATAGAAAGCAAGATTCACATCATTGGTAGGACTTCTGAACTGTCCTTCCTTTATGCCGGTTCTTGATTTGTCGTCTACGCGGGTATTGATAAATTCTACTGAACCTTCAAGACCGAAATGGTTGGTGAAGTTGTAACCGACCCGACCACCATAGATCAGGTTGTTGTTCAGGTTTTGTCCATTTTCGAACAGGTTGAAACCTACGAAAGGACTTATCTCCACGCTGCCTGCCTTTATCTCGGCATGGGCAGGTATAGGAAGGATACATGCCAGGGATAAAAAACCCGCGGCTATTATTTTTGCAACAGGAACTTTTTGAACAATGTTTTCCATCTGAAACCTCCTTTAAAATTGCAAGTACATGTTTGCTGGATTCTTGGAGGAGACAGGCTGCTGCCTGTCTCCTGAATCTGTTTCTCGATAAGTGATGGTTATGGTTTTACAATCGTACATTTATCCAAAGAAACTTGTCCGGCTGCTGCTCCCTGGATCAAGGCCCTTCCGTCAAGCCTTGAACCGGTCAACAATGAAATTGAGGTTCCGGCTAACAAGTTTCCCTTCATTTTTGAATTGGTCCCGAGAGTTATTGCGCTTCCTGCCGTCCAATAGATGTTTGCAGCCTGCGCATTTCCTGTCAGCCTAACTTCGCTGGTTGCCGACGTAGTGATCGAGGTTGCACTGCGGATGATGAAGATGGCATTCGCGTTGCCGCCGGCGTCCAGGTAGAGGATGCCGGCAGGGGAGATCTCGATCGAGCTGCCTGATTCATACAGTCCAGGAACCAGTGTCAGTCCGTTGATGTTGCCTGATAAAGGGGTAGGAGTTCCCCGTACGGCGGCGTTTGCATTGAGAAACGCAATTTCAGCGTCATTTTTTGCTGCAATCAGCATTGCAGGAACACCGGGAGGAGCTATGTCATCTGCTGCGTATATGGCGCCCAAAGTTACCTCCGGAGCAGTTAATCCGGCTATTGTGGATCTGACACCCGGGCTTACCCCGACATCTCCGACGATAGCGGAAGTCGGTATGTTGGTAATTGCCGAGTTCGACAAAATAGCGAATCTTGCTGCTGTTCCAAGGGGTACAATTGCCTGGCCCGCAGGGAATCCTACAGCCGTTGTAAAGCTCCATACCTTGTCACTCGCCAGTGCATTGCCGGCCAGGTCTTTGACTCCGTTGACTCCGCCAGCAATCGTGGCGGTATAGACGGTACCTGCTGTGAGGTCGCTGTTCGGGTTGAAGGTCGCGGTGGTGCCTTCATAGGTCACTGCGCCTGCAACGGGATTGAGCCCCTGTTTAAGGATAAAGGTCTGGTTGGTAATGGATGCAACATCCATTTCTTTGCTGAATGTTGCCGCTACATTGGTTCCGATCACAACATCATTGGCATTGTCAGCCGGGATTGTAGAAATCACCGTGGGTGCTAATACGTCCGGGGCTGCTCCGGTTTTCCAACTCCATGAATAGTTACTTGCCATTGGATTGCCTGCCAGGTCTTTGACCCCGGTGGTAATCGTGGAAGTATAAGTTGTGTTGGCTGCAAAATTTGCCGAGGGTGTGAAGGTCACGGTAGTCCCGGTATAAGTTACTGTACCCGGAACTGAGACCAGCGGGGTATCTGATCTGGTTACTTTTACGGTTGCTGTAGTGATGGTTAACTGATCCATCGGTTCGCTGAATCTTGCGCTGCTGGCACGGTTGGTGGGGAGGTCCATGCCGGTGAACCCTGCAGGATTTGTAAGGCTGGGAGTTGTGATGCCAGTAGCACCGTAAGCTCCTGTGGCAATGACGGTGGGTGCAAGAGTGTCCAAAGTTGTCCCGGTGGTCCAACTCCATGAGTAGCTACTTGCCATTGGTTTGCCTGCCAGGTCTTTCGCCCCGGTTGTTATCGTGGAAGTATAGGCCGTGTTGGCTGCAAGATTTGCTGCAGGTGTGAAGGTCGCGGTAGTCCCTGTGTAGGTCACGGTTCCTGCAACCGGCGTTGCCGGTGAACCGGTTGTTACCGTGTAGGTTGTCGAATTGATCGTAGCAGGATCCATCGCCTCACTGAAAACTGCAGTGCTGGTTCTGTTGACCGGCAGGCCGGTGGCACCATTAACAACACCGGTTGAGGTTACTGTCGGCGCAGTGTTGTCCAGGTCTGTCCCGGTGGTGAACTTCCAGTCATACTTGTTTACCAGAGCATTGCCAGCCAGATCTTTGGCCCCTGTGGTAATAGATGCGGTGTATGCGGTATTGCTCAAGAGATTGATGGCAGGGCTGAAGACCGCTGTTGCACCGGTATAACTCACGGTGCCTGCAACTGCCGCCGCGCCTGGCCCAGTCAGTGTAAAGGTTGTTGTGGTGATCGTTGCAGAATCCATTGCCTCACTGAAGGTGGCGGTGATTTTCCTGTTAAGCGGCACATTCCCGGCATTATTGGCAGGTTCTGTTGAAGTTACTGTGGGTGCGGTGGTGTCCGGATTGCTTCCTTTCCAGTTTCCGCATCCTGCGGCCAGCATGGCCAGCAAAGAGGCCATCAGAAACCACGTCAGTCGCCTGGAATATCTTTCTACTTTATTCATGAATTTCTCCCTTTTTAATTACTGCTTTTAAAAATCTACATCACCGTCACTAATTTCATTTGTTCATTCAGCATCCATATCTGTGTTCGAAGTGCTTCACCATTTTTCCTCCTTGTGTTCACATGACAGTTAGCAGCAAAGTTCCTTCCTTCTATTTTTTGAAGCTGTTGAGCCATTGCCATCCATTGCTCAGCTCCGGAAAAGCGGCGCCATAATGGACCGTCTTGACAGGGTCGACAGGGGAGATGTTGAGGGAGACTGTTTCTTCTATCAGTTCGACTCCAGGGCCTCCTGGGGTGTGATTCTTTGCCCCTGCAGTGCTGAAGGAGTTGAAGGCTACCTGGGAGTTGCCATAGGGTACCAGCTCATCGCTTCTGTGGTGCGACATGCGCATCGGCATGGTTGGCGCCCAGTTGCGGTAGGAATCGTTCTCCCTGAGCAGGGTAACCACTGTACTTGTATCGCTGATCAGCTGGTCTATGAACTGTTGCGCCAGGATGCTCTTTGGCACGATCAAGTTCACTGGATTGAAGATCATCCCCATGGCCTCGCTGATTGTGTTTGCTTGCGAAACACCGGCGAACAGTGGAGGAATCGTGGTGTTGAATGAAGGCTTCATGGCGAAGTCGGCGCTGAAGAACGGGGTCGTGCCTCCATAGGCATACTGATAGCTGGTGAGTATGAAAGGGAGAAAGTAGGGTGCCTTGCTGGCCGTATCGGAAAGCATCACTCCGCGCATGACTCCGGAGAGATCATGGGGACCGGAAAGAGGGGCCGAGGCGGTGACGGTGAACTCAGCGGCATGGTTCAGTTGCAGTTCACGCGTTGTTGCCATGGTCACGTACCCGCCCGCCGAATAACCCATCAGGAAGAGCTGGTTGTTCCATGAACAGGGGGTGGTGCCGGTTCCTATGATGTCGCGACTTGCCCTGAGCATGTCGATCACCTGCTTGGCAAGGGAAGCACCATGCACATAAGGTTGCGGGTCGGTATTATCGCCCATTCCTTGGTAGTCGGCCATGGCAACGGCATAGCCGGTGGCGGCGATTGCGGTTGCGACCATCACTTCCGGGTAGTCGGCGGCTCTGTCTCGATGAAGCAGATACTGTGACGGAGAGTAGGGGCGGTACATCTCCGTGCCGTGCTGGTACATGAGGATCGGGACCGCTGGTGTGGTGCCTCCGAGGGAGGCGGGAAGAATCGATGCCGGCAGCATCAGCAACCCGGTCATGGAGTGCAACTGCCCATCTGCGCCGGTGGATTGGTAGGTTACCTTTCTCATTTCAACGTTATATGCCGCGTTGGTCAGAAGAGGTCCGAAGCTGCTGGCGAACCCGTTGACCCCGGACCATTCCCATCCGCCCAAGGTGCTGGATGCGGTCTGCTGGGTGCTGCTTGTTATGTCCGAATACAAGGTAAGCGCATCAATTCTCACCTGTTTAGCTTCTTGAAGGAGTGATTTTGAACCGCAGCCAGACATGAAGAGGGTGGCAGAAACGACGGCTGTACCAAGGATGCGCACTACATTGGATGTTTGAAGCATGTTGTTCCTTTCCTTGTATGCCTTGTGTACTCGCTGTAAAAGGGCGGGCGTCGCACAGAGGAATGTGATAAGATAAATGTTTACTGACTACAGTACTTTTCGACCCTGAATGATGCGTAGCAGCACCACAATGATTGCAATGACCAAAAGAAGGTGGATCAGGCCCCCCAATGTATATGAAGTAACTATTCCCAATAACCACAGCACTATTAAAATGACACTGATTGTCCAAAGCATATGTTTCTCCTTTTGCAACTAGGTTTTACTTTTTTAACAAAATACACAATGCTGACATCTCTATAAAATCGGAGCATGTCCGCATGTTCCATAGGTTTACGGGAAGGAGAATCGGTGCTTGTCCTATGGAAGACTGGTTTTATCGAACCTATGTCATCCTGAAATTGCAGGTAGAAGATTAAAATCGCAATTTGGGATGCTGGTATTATTGAAAAAATAGTGTGGCTATAGGACAAACACCTAGTTTTAGCTTCATTAGTTCTTATGTGGTTTTGTGACTGTCTCCGATACCAGATTCAGACACCCGCGTATTTTCCCCGGGCACAATCTGGAGCATAAAGAGTATCCAAAATGGAAGGTAACAATGGGAAAGAAAAATGACATGATTCAGCCGGCAGATGCAGTGGAACTACCAGGCAAGGCTGAAGTGTCTGTGCGGGCGGACGAAACGGAGTTGACTGCCAGTTCTCAAGATGTTGAACGGCGCGTTCTGCATGAGTTGCAGATCGGTCAGATCGAACTGGAATTGCAAAATACGGAGCTTCGCCAGTCCCGGGATGAAGTTGAGTCGGTACTGGAGAATTACACCGAGCTTTATGATTTTGCACCGGTCGGTTATTGCACCCTCCACCGGGATGGTGCTATCCAGCGCATAAATGTGATCGGCGCCATTCTCCTAGGGGAAAAGCGCTCCAAATTAATCAACCTTCGTCTGAGCCAGTTTGTCTCCGATAACAACACAGCATTTTTTGATGAAATGCTGGCCACAGCGTTCAATGGTCAGCAGAAAAAAGCTCATTGTGAGGTTGTCATTCATCCAAGAGGGCTCCGGTCACCCACCACCGTGCAGATTGTGGCCATGGCCTCGGCTACCGCTGATGAATGTCTGGTCGTTATTATCGATATCACCGAGCGCAAGCGGTTGGAGGCACAGACTCGAGCCGCGGAGTTGCTGGCGCTTAACAGTCAATTGGTCCAGGAAATCGAGAACCGGAAAAAACTGGAAAAAACACTGCTGGATTCTCAGAAAAGGCTGCGTAACCTTACAGCCAACCTGCAGTCCATCCGGGAGGAGGAGCGCAAGGCGATTGCCCGTGAAATCCATGATGAGTTGGGACAATTGCTTGCCTCCGTCCAGTTGGGAGTATCATTTTTGGCCGGTGAATATTCGAATCACCAAAATCTTGTCGCCAAGACACGAGAAATGGAGATTCAGATTGCAGAGGGGATTAAGACCGTACAGCGTATTTCAGCTGAACTGCGACCGGCGATGCTCGATGTGCTTGGTCTGGCCGACGCCCTGGAGTGGCAAAGCCAGGACTTTCAGAAACGAACCGCAATAGAATGCAAAATAAATGTTCTGCTACTGGAAAATCGTGTTCATCCCGATGTGGCAACAGCACTCTTCAGGATTTTTCAGGAGTCGCTGACCAATGTGCAGCGACATTCACAGGCCACGAGAGTGGAGGCGCAGCTGGTGCAGCGGAGTCGATATTACAGTCTCACGGTCCGCGATAATGGAAGGGGAATCACTTCAGAGGAAATTGCCTCTCCTCAATCCATCGGACTGATAGGCATCAGGGAGCGGGTATTTATCATCGGGGGTAGCATGAGGATCTTCGGCTCTTCAGAACAAGGAACTGCGCTGTTTGTCCGTGCGCCAGTCACACCAAAGGAGACATCGTATGTCACTCAAGAAAATCATCATTGCTGATGATCACGTTATATTTCGCGAAGGTCTGAAGCAGGTGATTTCGTCAGCCGAGAACATGGTTGTTACGGATGAGGCGAGCACGGGCCAGGAATTGTTGCAAAAAGTGCAGGAAAACGATTATGACCTGGTAATTCTGGATATTTCCATGCCGGGGAGGAACGGGCTCGACACTCTGGTAGAGCTGAAAAAGGTCAGGCCCAAGCTGCCGGTCCTCATTCTGAGTATGCACCCGGAAGAGCAGTATGCGCTCCGGGCCTATAAGTCAGGGGCTTCCGGGTACATGACCAAGGGGAGTCCGGTCAGCGAATTGCTTGATGCCCTGCGCAAGCTTGCACTGGGCAAAAAATATGTCAGTGCAGATCTGGCGGAGGCCATGATCTGCGGCCTGGGCGAACCTACTCAGATAGAGATCCAGCATACGCTTTCAAACCGTGAATACCAGGTGCTGTGCATGATCGCTTCCGGTAAAACGGTTGGCAGTATCGCCGACGAACTTGCCCTGAGCGCCAAGACCATAAGTACCTATCGCAGCCATATCCTTCGAAAACTCAACATGAAAAACAACAGTGAAATGACGCGTTTCGCCATCGAGAATTGCCTGGTGTAAAGGTCTGCCTAGGCAAAACAATCAAATTCTCTCGCCCCCTTTGTCTCTTCCCAGATAGTTTGAAAAGGTGCCTTCCTCGATGTCTTCGCCCCGGCAGCTGGCAGATACGAAAACCAAGAAGGTCAGGCCTCCCTGGCATTTGATTTTGGTCTTTGGCTGCTTATTAAAGTCGATAGAAAATGGCTAGAGGTCCGACAGGCTCCTGGGCTACAGAAAAAAATCGGCCAAGCAGTACTTTCGAAGTCCGCACCGGCCGGGACTTGGCTGGTGTTGACGCCGGAAGGATACAACATCATGCTGAATCAAAAACCCGCCCCATCCACTGATACAGAATACCGTTCCCCTGTTATTCGAATTGAACCATCTCCCGTCGCCATAGTTGCTTTGCTGATTCTCGTGGCTGGCCTCTGGGTGCTGAACCGACTTCTGCCGGTGATTCTGGTCCTCGTTGCGGCTCTCATTATCGTTGGCACAATAAGCCCAGCCGTCCGGTGGCTCGAAGAGCGGCGGATGAGCAGGGGAATGGGCATAGGAATCGTTTTCACTGCGCTCACCATGGTCGCTGTTCTCATCCTTACCCTGACGATTCCAACACTAATGGCCCAGGTGACGACCCTTCTTGACCTGGAGCCAGCCCTGCGGTCTCGATTGGCAAAATGGCTGGCTGGGTCCAATCTGACAAACCCTTTGGCGGAACTGCTGCGCAACGTGCACTCCGGAGATCTTGTGAGGATGGCCGCCTCGAATGCCTACGAGTACTCCACTCGGGCCATCGAGATTTGCGCGTACATCTTGAGTTCCATATTCCTGGCGCTTTATATCATGATCGACCGCGACCGGCTGCGCGGAGGACTGTTCCTGGTGGTGCCCAGGAGTCATCACATCCGGCTTTCCCGGGTCATGCTAAATCTGGAAACCATCGTCAGTGGTTACATCCGCGGACAGGTGATCACTTCCGCCTTCATGGCCATCTTCGTGTTCTTGCTTCTGAAAGCCTGCGGTGTTTCAAATGCCTTGGCCATTGCAGTATTTGCGGGCGCTGTTGATGTCCTTCCCTATATCGGCGCTTTGCTTTCCGTTGGTGCCGCAGTGTCGGCAGCGCTTCCCCACGGCCCCACTATAATTATCGTCGTGCTCGTGCTGATGGTCTTGTACGAGGAATTCGAAAGCCGTGTGATTCTGCCCAGGATTTATGGGCGCGCATTGCGTCTCCCGTCTTCAGTGATCCTTTTTTCGCTTTTGGCGGGAAGTGTTTTGCTCGGTATGGTCGGAGCGCTTCTGGCTCTACCGGTGGCAGCGGCGGTGTTAATGCTGATTGAGGAACTTCGCGTTGAACTGCCTGGGCAGCAGGAGCAGGCAGAAGATGTGGAAATCAGGGAGCGTGACGACCGAGGTGAAGAGGAGTATGAACGTCGGGCCGAAGGCATGCCCGCCGAGCAGGCTGCTGCCATCGCTGTTGAAATCGCTACTGATCGCCACAAGGAAGAAAACACTCTGACAAAAACAGATGCACCCGGGTAGGAAAGGACGCGTTCTTTACTCTTAACCATGAGGGACTTATGAGTGAGGCGCATCATAGTGATGGCCTCTTTCATTGTTCGTCATTTTGTCATGGTTGCAAGGCGGCACGAGATGCTGTAAAAATAACCTCTCTTTATAAACTCTACTTAAGATACAGGCCCTATGAAATTCCAGCCCATACGACCCAAAAAAGTATCAACCCAGATAGCCGATCAAATTCGGTCCTCCATTCTTGCGGGTGAGTTTTCTCCCGGAGACAAGTTGCCACCTGAGCGGGAACTGGCGGAGATGTTTGGCGTATCCCGCCCTTCTGTACGTGAGGCCATTAATAATCTTTCTTCCACCGGGCTGGTTATGTCCTATCAGGGAGGGGGAACCGTTGTCATGTCCCTGATGGACAAAGCGGGACACCCCTTGTCTGACCTGATTCGTCAGGAACAGGAGCGTGCGCTTGATGTAATCGAGGTGCGTAAGGGGTTGGAGTCTTGGACCGCATTTTATGCAGCTCAGCGGGCGCTGCCCGAGGATGTGTCCCGGATGGGGGAGATCATTTCCGGTATGGAGCAGAACCTGAATGGTCTCAAGCCCTCCGAAGACCTGGATGCAAATTTTCACATCGTCATCGCGCGTGCCACACGAAATATCGTCTGGCTGCACCTGATGCAGAGCCTGTTCGATGCGATGCAGGAATTTCAGAAAAGTGTCTGGCGCGCCGTGTATCTCACGAGTGAAGACCACCATCTGCTCTTCAGTCACCATAAGCGCATTTTCGAAGCTATTCGTTCTAAAGACAGTGAGGGTGCACGGATAGCCATGCACGATCACCTGACCTTTGCAGAACAGCGCAGTGTTGCCTATCTTGCTCGCACCCAGGAAGATTGAGCCAGGTTATGAAAAAGGTGAGGTATACGGTATAGTTGTCGCGGATCTATTTTATTGTTGCAATGATTCCTGATCTAAAAAAAGTAATGGAAAAAGCGCAAAGGAGCTACACCATGCCGACAAACAACACTCTGCCGGGCGATAGTAAGCCTCTGACTCCCCGTGATACGAGATACATCTTTGTGCTCCCTTTTTCCACTGATCCGGCTCTGGGGCGGCGTTTTCTTGCCAGGGACTGTGAAATGGTCGGCAACATCCGTTTTGGCAAATTGTTGGAAACGCTCGACAAGGTGGCCGAGAATACGGCTCTGGCGTATGTACACCGTTTTTACCCCGACGCCCGTGTAGTAACAGCCGCCATCGACAACATTGTCCTGAGAAATCCGGCTGATACCAATCATGACCTGATTTTTTCAGCCCAGATAAATCATGTCGGCACATCATCCATGGAAGTCGGTATTCGCGTTGAATGTCTTGGGGCTGGATCAAGCCATCTTGCCACCTGTTATTTCACCATGGTGGCCCGCTCGACCGATTCCCATGAGGCCAAGAGTCTCAAGTTGCCGCCGTTAACATACGAGCAGGATGTGGAACTCAAGAGGTACAATAAGGCGGAACTGCGTCGGCAGGCATACCGTGAAGGCCTGGCAAAAGCTGAGGAAATGCCCTCCCTTGATGAATACCTGTTCCTTAAAAAACTGCACAAGGAGCAGGAATCTCCTGATTTTACAGGATTAAGGGCTGGAGAGTTGGTGCTGGAGTCGACCTACAGAGCTTATCCGGAGCAGGAAAATGTACCCAAGACGGTTTTTGGTGGTTATCTGATCAGAAAGGCGTATGAACTGGCTGCAATTGCTGCGGAAATGGTGGCCAAGGATCGGGCGGTTCCTTGTCAGGTGAACCGGATCAATTTCAATCAGCCGGTGCTACTTGGAGATCTGCTTAAATTTACAGCTCGGGTGGTTTTTACCGGAAAAACGACAATCACTGTGCAGTCGGATATTGAACGATTCGGTCGCAATGCTGATGATAAGGCGCTCTCCAACTCATGCCTGTTTACTTTCCGCAATGTTGATCATGAAATGCAGGCGCAACCCGTGCCTTTTATTTATCCGGTTACCTATGCAGAGGATGCCCGCTTTCTCAACGCATATCGTCAGAGGCTCGATTGACCCGGAGTTGGTGAGATTTAACCTTTTAGCATGGGGTGAGCGGGGGGCTACCGACGAGGGGGCAAAACTCTCGCCAGGAGGCCTGTCCCAACGCCCCATGCTCCATTAACCACAAAGACCGTCAAGAGAAATGATGGTTTCCAGCCACCACCCATAGGGCGACCTTTTAAAGGCAATACAATCAGAAGGGCAACAATGGATGGCAGGATGGCTCCGAACAGAAAGGCAGCCGGCCAGTATCCGCCTCCCTGTGGAAATTTCCTCTCAACCAGCACAAATAATATTCCCCATATTCCTCCCCAAAACGCCAGTGACAATGTCGCAGGAATCATGAACGGTTGGGTCGGCACCATTGAGAAGGGAGCCGACGGCGCAATGCCGAGCTTCCATAGTACTTCCAGCGTCAGTTGGTGAAAGACCATTGTGGCAAGAAATCCAGCGATGAAGCCGGAAAAAAGCCGCTTCATGTGTATGGGAATATCAGTCATGGTTTTTTCCCCAACTCCCTCACTTTGGATTCACAACCTCATACGCATACCCGATATGACTAAAGCTTACGCTGGATTCTGATTAAGGCAATGCCCCGTCGTTGGCTGAGGGCGCTGTTCTACTCTCCGCTCAGGAGAAGGCTAAAATGTACAAGGCAATAGAAGACAGAAGCCCATACCATCAGACTCATGGGATTTCTCAAGATGATCCGGATGTCCTGAGTCGACGGGATGCTTGCAGAAATGCAGACATAGGCGCACAGGTAAATCCCGCAGAGCCATGCCAACGATCCTTCAGCCAGTCCGTTTTTGTTCAGCAGCAGATATCCACCAACAATCAGCCACAAAAGGGGAGCAAGAGCAGTAGGGGCTGTCGATAAGACGGTGGGTCGAAATGTAACGTTTCCTAATTGCCAGCGTTTACCATTCCTTACAGGCCAGATGCTGATGGCAGAAGGATTTCCGCCCAGTAGCAGTGCAACTGTGAAGTGAGCCAGTTCATGCATGATCGTCATTGGGAGGTTCGAGATCATCAGGAGCAAAGATCCACGACATGCTACCCATTTGTGGGTTAAGCCGATCAGCACAAGAGGAACAAGCATTATGACCGTCTCTACAGTTTTTATGGAGCTACCTATATTCCTGCTTGAGATTTAATGTTTAAAATAAATTAAATGTACATGGGTGTGAAAAGCATTTTTGCCCTGTGAGGCCGCTTCCGGAGCGGATCTTTGGGTTTTTATGGTTTCTCATTATTGTATATGGTTCCTATACACCCGTTTTTGTAATAATTGAGCCAATTTGATTTGTTTTTAAGTTAAATGCAATAATTACAACAAGTTATTGAATTTAAACTGTAAAAAATAAATTTGGCATGTCTAATGCTATACATACAGTAAAAGCACACAAACCAACCCCAGATAGAGGAGGATGTCATGAGAGCACTTATTACGTTACTGGCAACCATCGCCCCGGCAACAGCGTTCGCAGCCTCAACGGCACATGTAGATAATAGCGGCCTCTTTGTCTGGATCTTTCTCGGCTTCTGCGCACTTATAGTGGCAGCACAGGTTGTTCCTGCAGCACTTATGTTCTTCGGACTGGTCAAAGGTATTGTAGGAAAAACGGAAGCTGATGTAAAAGCCTGAACAAAATAATTTTGTTCAATGCCAACGGAGCTGGTACCAATGTGTACCCGCTCCGTTGGCGTTTAAGGACTCCCGAAACATTACCTGCTTGGAAATGATGAAGAAAGAATGATAATGTGTGAAAAATACATCATCTTCATAATACTCAGAATGTCCAGGGCCTATGGCGGCAGCGGAAACCATGGAAGATAAGAATATCCAACCAGATCAGCAAGAAGATCCAGCTCTTTACAAGGCACGTTTTGCTCAATTGCTTAAACGGCGCAAAATGTTCTTTGGAAGTCTTATCATCTATATTCCGATAATGTGGGTCATGCAGCAGCTCGCACCTAAAAGCATGCTCACTGCCTTTGGAATCTGGGTGGTGATTATGGTTGCGGTTATGCTGTATTCTGCCTTGGCGGTTTGCCCCCGGTGCGGCAACTATTTCCACATGAACGGCATGACCCTTCTGTATTTCCGAAAATGTCTGCACTGCCAACTGCATGTAAAAGATAACAAGCAGTCGTGAGCTTTTCAGGGATATGCAACACCTTTTTTGTTGACACGGTCAGGAGAATCGTTTATTTAATCAAGTCTCTTTTTTTGGCTCTCTCTCCCCCAGTTTTTCAAGTTTGGCAGTGTAGCTCAGTTGGCTAGAGCAAGCGACTCATATTCGCTAGGTCCGGGGTTCGAATCCCTGCACTGCCACCATTTATAAGTCCGGCATACCGGAAAGCAAGCCCTGAGAAATCAGGGCTTTTTTTTTAGCAATTACACATGTTCCTGCAGAGTCACGCTTGCATTTCAATGCCTTAGACCCTATACTTCCCCGCCTGTTACCTTTTATTGCAAGGAGAAGCATGTGATTAAAATCGATTTTGACAAGATGGGCGGCCTTATTCCGGCCGTGATTCAGGACTATGAGACCGGCGACGTATTGATGGTTGCGTTCATGGATGAAAAAACCCTTAACCTCACCCTAAAAGATGGCAAGACCTGGTTCTTCAGCCGCACCCGCAACAAGTACTGGATGAAGGGTGAGGAATCCGGCAACACTCAGGATGTGATGGAGGTGTTGACTGATTGTGACGCCGACACGGTGGTGATCAAGGTGAAACAGAACGGCCCTGCCGCATGCCATACCGGAAACCGCAGCTGCTTTTATGTGAAGTGGGAGAATGGTCAATGGGTTGAGCATTCAAATCCGTTGTTTAATCCGGATGACGTCTATAAGAAGAAATAAATAGATCACCCTACCTCTGGTAATTCAAATGAAGGAGCCGTGCAATGTCTCACATTCTTAATTTCGGTATCCCCAAGGGAAGTCTTGAAAACGCTACTGTAGATCTTTTCAAAAAAGCCGGTTGGCAGATCTCCATTTCTTCACGCAGTTACTTCCCAGGTGTGGATGACGCCGAGATGAACTGCAAGCTGATTCGACCCCAGGAAATGGGCAGGTATGTGGAACGCGCCACCATCGATGCCGGGATTGCCGGCCGTGATTGGGTGCGCGAGAACGAGGCTGACGTTGTCGAAGTATGTGAGATGGTATATTCCAAAGTTTCCCGCCGACCCGCCCGCTGGGTGCTGGTTGTCAATGGCGATTCCGCAGTCAAGGGGCCTGAAGATCTTCGCGGCGCCACCATTTCAACCGAACTGGTTGGCTTTACCAAGCGCTATTTTGCTGAACGCAATATTCCGGTGAACGTCGAATTTTCCTGGGGGGCCACAGAGGCCAAGGTTGTTGACGGATTATGCGATGCCATTGTTGAGGTGACGGAAACCGGATCAACCATCAAGGCAAATGGCCTGCGTATCGTTTGTGAACTTATGGAATCAGTGCCGGTGCTGCTGGCCAACAGGGCTTCCTGGGCTGATCCCTGGAAGCGTGAAAAGATAGAGCAAATTGCGACTCTTCTCAAATCTTCACTTGCAGCCGAGGGAATGGTTGGTCTGAAAATGAACGCTCCGGCCGACAAGGTTGAACTAATTACCCGCATGCTGCCCAGCCTGAAGACTCCCACTGTGTCGCATCTCTATAATTCTGACTGGCTTTCCATTGAAAGTATCCTGTCAGAAAAGGAAGTGCGCCAGATTGTGCCGGAGCTGATCAAGCTTGGGGCACAGGGCATCATCGAATACCCCCTGAACAAGATCATCTAACCCTGAATTCCATTTCACTACAAAGATGCTTCCTTTTGTGTCTTTGTAGTGAAGCAGCTTCCAGGTTTTAATCTATAAACACACGGAGATCCCATGGCCTGTACACGTACCGGAGATGATTGCAAATGTACCTACACTCCAGCCTGTTCCCGCAAAGGTAACTGCTGTCAGTGTGTTTCCTTTCACCGTGGACGCGGCGAAGCTACCGGCTGCATGTTTACCCCGGCCGGCGAGCGGACCTATGACCGATCACTCAGAAATTTGATGAAAGATCATGGATTAGCACCGCAGGAATGATCTGATCATGATCTTTCCTGCCCCCTCACGTCGTTTACAGATTTCCCCCCACGGTAACCATGCTCACTTTCACTGTTACTCCTATTGACCATACGCGCCGCATGGAAAGTTTCCTGCGTACGCTCATGCCAAAGGCATCGGCCGGTTATGCCCGCAAGCTGATCAAAAGCGGCGCCGCAAAACTCAATGGACATGCGGCCGTCCCGGATAGATTTCTGCTCGTTAATGACAGCATCACGCTCAAAGAGAGTGCTGCAACCTGCGAGTCGATTGCAGAAAAGCGTCCTGTTCTTGATATCCTATACGAGGATGACCAAATCATTGTTGCCAACAAGCCTCCCGGACTGCCGATGCATCAGACTGCGGAAAGGGAGGCAAATCTTGTGGACCTGGGCTTCAGTTATATGTCCGATCGCGGCACCCCCTGCAAGTTGTATCCGGTCAACCGACTTGACCGGGGTACCTCCGGTGCAGTTATCCTTGCCAAGAGTTCGAGCAATGCCGGCATTTATGGTCGTCATGTCAAGGAAACGGGTCTGGACAAGCTTTATCTCGCGCTGGTGATGGGGGTTCCGGATAATGATGGCGGTACCATCAACGTTCCGCTGGATGACAAGGAATCTGAAACACATTATCGGATTTTGCTGGAGGGCGAAGGCTGCTCGCTGCTGGAGGTGACCCCCATCAGTGGCCGCATGCATCAGATCAGGCGTCACCTGGAGCTAATCGGTCATCCGGTGATGGGTGACAAACGTTACAATGGCGGAGAAGTCCCTGGCTACAGCGGGTTCGCGCTGCACTCTTTCCGCACCGTATTGCCTCGTCCTGAAACGGGTCCGCTGATCGTCTGCGCTCCACTGCCACAAGAGCTGATCGATCTTTGCACGGCACGGGGTATCGCAGTTGATGTGCTTCTAAAAAGCGTTGTTCAACTGGCAGGCGAATAAATTACTACAGGAGGGACCATTTATGAATGGCAAGACCATCTTTATTACCGGTGCATCAGCCGGATTTGGCGCAGCCAGCGCCCGCCTGTTCGCAGGAAGAGGGGATCGACTGGTTTTGACAGCTCGGCGCGTTGAGCCGCTTTTGGCACTGCAGAAGGAATTTCCAGACAACGCCGTTCATATCCTCCCCCTGGATGTGCGCGAACCTGAAGCGGTGCGGAGGGGAGTAGAAACACTGCCTGTGGATTTCCGTGATATCGATGTACTTGTCAATAATGCCGGCCTGGCACTGGGGCTGGAACCTGCTCAGGACGCCCGCCTGGAAGATTGGGAGGCCATGGTCGATACCAACATCAAGGGGGTGATGTACTGTACCCGCTTCATTCTGCCCGGCATGGTTGCTCGCAACAGCGGGCATATCGTCAACATCAGCTCCACCGCGGGAGCCTGGCCTTATCCGGGAGGCAATGTCTACGGCGGCACCAAGGCGTTCGTAACCCAGTTTTCACGCAATCTGCGCTGTGACCTGCTTGGCACGCGAGTCAGGGTGACCTGCATTCAGCCAGGTATGGCCGAGACGGAGTTTTCCACTGTGCGCTTCAAGGGGGATGAAGAAAAGGCTGCCCAGGTATATGCCGGTACCGAGCCTTTAACAGCAGAGGATATTGCTGAAACCATTGCCTGGGTGGTGGACCGTCCGGGGCATGTCAATGTCAACACCCTTGAGCTCATGTCCATTGATCAGGCCTGGGGTCCGTTTGCGATAAACAGAAGCTAGGGGATCAGGGGCTTGGGACGGGAAGTCTTAAACGTCCGCTGTGTCGGGCACCAGCACGGCGGCGCCTGTGATCCAGCCTGACCGCAAAGCATCCAGTGCCTCGTTGGCCTGATCAAGAGGAAAGACCTGTACTTCGGTGCGGATCGGTATGCGTGGGGCCAGTTCCAGAAATTCTTCGCCGTCGCGGCGCGTCAGGTTCGTTACGGAAATAATGCTGCGCTCCCCCCATAGTAGTTCATAAGGAAATGAAGGAATATTACTCATATAGATGCCGCCGCAGACTACCACGCCCCCCTTGCCGACAGCCTGGAGTGCCAGTGGCACCAGCTCTCCGGCAGGTGCAAAGATGATGGCCGCATCCAGCTCAACCGGAGGCGGTTCGAGTGCACTGCCTGCCCAGCAGGCACCCATGGACCGGGCAAACTCCTGACCTGTAGTATCTTCCTCACGAGTATAGGCGTAGACCTCGCGCTCCTGCCATACAGCCACCTGGGTCACGATATGTGCCGCTGCCCCGAATCCGTAAATTCCCAGTCTTTTTCCCTTGCCAGCCATGCGTAGAGAGCGATAGCCAATCAGCCCGGCACATAAAAGTGGAGCCGCCTGGGTGGGAAGATAATCTTCCGGGATACTAAAGCAGAAACGGGCATCGGCGGTGCAATATTCGGCAAAACCACCGTTGCGTTGATACCCTGTAAAAATGGCCCGATTGCACAGATTCTCCCGATCTGACACACAATATTCGCATTCCCCGCAGGTGCCTCCCAGCCACGGAACCCCCACCAGATCGCCATCTTGAAACCCGATCACCCCTTGCCCGCATTCCTGCACCAGCCCGATAATCTGATGTCCAGGCACCAACGGAAGTTTTGGAGCAGTCAGCTCTCCATCCACCACATGCAGATCGGTCCGACAGATGCCGCAGGCTTGCACCTTCAATAACAGCTCGCCCGATCCAGGTATGGGGATTGCAATCCTTTCCAGTTTGAGCCGTTCGCCTGCCCGCTCCATTACCATGGCATGCATCTGGGTATTGTGAGTCATAATCAATGCCTTTCTTTTACATGGTGACTTGATACATAAACATACCCCTCTGTGGTGCAATTTCAATTTACATTTTAATAAAAACTTGTATTTATTCTAATATTATCTAGTATTTAATACTCAATTATAATTCATTCCAGGAGGGGAACGCGAATGTTCATGACGAGCAACAGTACGCGAAACACCATAGCCATGGTACTGGCAGGAGGCAAGGGAGAGCGTCTCAGCCCGTTGACCATTACCAGACCAAAACCGGGAGTAGCTTTTGGCGGCAAGTACAAGATCATAGACTTTGTTCTTAGCAACCTCTTCAACTCCGGAATCAAGCAGGTCTACATACTCACCCAGTACCGTGCCTATTCGCTAATGAAGCATATTCGTGAATCCTGGGCAAAGTGGACCGGTCTGGGAGAATTTTTTGTGGCCATTTCACCTGAAACGCGCAGTGAAAGTGAAGAATGGTTCAAGGGTACTGCAGATGCCATTTTTCAGTATCTGCGTTTCATTGAGTCTTCTGATGCCGAATACGTGGCTATTTTCGGTGGTGATCACATTTATAAGATGGACATCAGCCAGATGATCGAATACCACCGCATGAACAGGGCCGATATTACTATCGCCGCTCTTGAAGTACCTACAGAAGAGGCCAAGCGTTTCGGCGTGTTTTCCGTAGATGATGATTACCGGGTGACCAACTTTTCGGAGAAGCCTGATAAGCCGGTCAAAATTCCGGGTAGAGATACCTGTTTCGCCTCCATGGGAAATTACATATTTTCTGTGCGCAAGTTGATCGAGGTGCTCCAGGAGGGGAAAAAACATCACGCTGATCTGGATTTCGGAAAGCATGTCATACCGGCCATGTTGCAGAGCGGGGACAGAGTTTTTGCCTACAATTTCAATGACAATCTGATTCCCGGCATGAAGCCGGAGGAGCGGGGCTACTGGAAGGATGTGGGTACCATTGATTCCTATTATGAGGCTAACATGGATCTGATCCACGTAGATCCGCAGCTGAACCTGTATAATTATAAATGGCCGATCCTGACGAACCAGGGTAATTTGCCCCCTGCCAAAACCGTCTTTGATGATGATGCTCGCCGCGGACAGAATGTAGATTCGTATGTCTGTGCCGGCTGCATCACAAGTGGCGGGACGGTTCGCAGATCAATCATCGGTCCGCGCGGCAAGGTGCACAGCTATAGCCTGGTTGAAGATTCCATTCTCTTTGAAAATGTCTCAGTGGGTCGGCATGCTAAAATCAAGCGTGCAATCATTGATAAGAATATCGTTATTCCTGATGGCACTATCATTGGGTATGACCACGATCAGGACCGGGCCAGGGGATATGATGTAACTGAGTCGGGTATCGTGGTGGTGACGAAGTAAGTTGATTGGAATAAGTAACGTGAGAAGCATCAAAGGCAATGGCACGTGGAAATACCCACATGTCATTGTCTTTTTTAGTTCACAAAGAATGTTTCAGGATATGGGCGCAACCAGGTCAGTCAGCACCTGGGCCACACTGGCTACGTCATAAGGTTTTCTGAGGGTGGCGCTGAAGCCGAAGCGGGCATATTCTGCCATGACCGGGTTATTCGAATAGCCGCTGGAAACCACCAGACATGCCTGGGGATCTATCTCCAGGATCTGTTGTGCTGCCTCCTTGCCTCCCATGCCCCCTGGTATGGTCAAATCCATTATTGTGGCTGAGAACGGAGTCCCCTTGTTCCAGGCTGACCGGTACAATTCAACGGCATCCTCGCCGTTGGCACAGGTCTGCACCTGATACCCCAGTTCTCTCAGCAGTTCTGCCGCCAAATCCCTGATTATTTCCTCATCATCCATTACCAGGATAGACCCGCTTCCTCGTCCTGACGCTTTAAGTTGAGGTTCTGGTGGTGATTCCGTCGCCGCCCAATGGGTTGCAGGCAGGAGTATTCTGAATGTAGTACCTGTGCCGGGAGTAGAATGCATGCTTACGTGGCCGTCATGTTTTGTAACAATTGAATAGACCGAGGCCAATCCGAGTCCGTTGCCTCCGATCTTTGTTGTGAAATAAGGATCAAAGATGTTTTTCTGGATTTCTTCGGGTATTCCACAACCGGTGTCAGCAAAGGTGAAATCCACATAGGCACCGGGAGCAAGTCCCATGGTATTGCCACTGCTAAGAACCAGGTTCCTTGCTTTTATGGTGATGGTGCCTCCATTCGGCATGGCCTGAACAGCATTGATGAGAATGTTGTTGAAAGCCTGACTGATCTGGCCATCGTCAGCTTCCAAAGCCTGAAGATCGTCGGAGATGTCCATGATGCTCAAAACATTGGAGCCGCTCAGCACCAGCGCAGCGGACGCATCCAACAACTGCCGGGGTGATACCGGTTTTTTAATTGGCTGGCTGCCTTTGGAGAAAATAAGGAGTTGATGAGCCAGTTCCGTTGCCCTCCGGGATGCTTTCTCAGCTTCTAATAGTATTTTCCAGGATTTATGCGATGAATCTAAAAACATTCGGGCAAAGGAGATGTTGCCCAGGATGCCGGTGAGGATATTGTTGAAGTCATGTGCAATTCCACCGGCCAGGACGCCAAGAGACTCCAGTTTCTGCATCTTGAGACTCTCATTCTGCAGGTGCTTTCGTTCGCTGATGTCACGAACTATTGCCCACATACCTGCCGGTTCACCTCTTTCATCCCTGTAAAGTGTCGCCCGGAGTTCGACCGGCAGAATGCTGCCATCACTGCAGCGGTATTCCTTTTCGTACACCTCCGAATATCCCCGGGTTAGAATCTGTTCCCGGACGATGTCCTCTTCAAGATCATGCCATTTCTCGGGGGTCAGTTTCTGATAGGTCAGTCCGCACATCTCTTCCGGTGAATATCCCAGAAGGTTTCTGAAAGTTTCGTTCCACTCCCTCAAAGATCCTTGCATATCTGAGGAAACATAGCCATCCATCATGCTTTCATGAAGGTTGCGGTATTTGGATTCCGTACGATGCAGTTCTGCTTCAGTTCTGACGCGCTCTGTTATGTCCATGACGATGCCATACCAGACCACACTGCCATCTTCCAGTTTTTGAGGTAGGGCGGTACCAAAGAGCCATTTCAAGCCCTGGCGTGGCAACAGCACCCGATAATCACATTTCCATGGCGTCAGTTTATTGGCTGATTCCATAATCGTCGCCATGATCCGTTCCCTGTCATCGGGATGAAATCTCCTGAAAACTGCGGTGGCATCGGCTTTAATCTCTGCTGGTGAGAGTTCGTAAATTTCATGTGACTTGCCGCTGGCATAGGGTGTCTGGAAACTGCCATCAGGTGAAAGACATGACTGGAACAGGATGCCTGGCACCTGCTGCGACAACATGTTCAGCAGGGTATGGCTTTGTTGCAGGGCATCTGCCGTTTCTCTTCGTTCGGCTATTTCCCTGTTCAGCCGGTTGTTGAGTCTTTTGAACGCGAGCACAGTACCTGTCAGGGTGATGGTAATCAGGCTGAGCAGTAAGATGGCACCCAGCAACACTCCGTGGTCATTTTCAGGTTTTGGGTGATAGATGATGCCGGTGGGATCATAGAAGCCCTTTTCCAGTGCAGCGTAGTATCCGGCAAACTGGAAATCATGCAGCCATTTAAGCTGTACCGTAGCCTTTTCCATGGCATGAGCCGGCTGAAAACTGGCCAATGACAGCAGGAAAAACAGACCGGCTAAAGTCAGGCGGCAGAGTGAAGAAATGAAAACAGGCATGGGAACATTCTCCTGTTAAAAGTTGAAGTTCGTTCGTTTACTGTCTTTGTGTGCAAGCATCTGCAGTTAACCTCAACCGGTTTGCAAATCGTGAGCCAGGGTTCCCAGAGTGCGGATGCCTTGTTCAACCCGATCGTCCCACAGTGCGGAGGAGAGGCGGATGTAATTACGGTACTTGTCGGTAAGGGAGAAGAGGGGTCCGGGCGCGATGCTGACGCCGTTTTCAACGGCACGGTGAAAGAGCTGGATCGCATCTATTTCCGACGGCATCTCCACCCAGAGCATGAATCCTCCTGCCGGCCGTGTCATGCGGGTGCCGGAGGGGAAATAGCGGACCACCGCTTCAGCCATCTGGGAGAGGTTGCGGCTGTGGATGCGTTGGATGGTGCGTAAATGATGATCATAGCCGCCGGTTGCCAGGAATTCGGCAATAGCCAATTGAGGCGGCGAAGAGGTGGCCAGATTGATCATCGTTTTAAGGCGCTCCATATCCGTCTGATAGCGTCCGGCCATTGCCCACCCAACTCGATACCCTGGTGCCAGAGTTTTGGAAAACGAGGAACAGTAAATCACCGAGCCGGTGCGGTCGAAGGATTTGGCGGCAATCGGACGCTGTGGCCCGAAGTAAAGATCGCCATAAATGTCATCCTCGATGAGAGGTATTTCGTGCTGGCACAGTAGTTCCACCAGTTCCTTCTTGCGGTCATCGGGCATGAGGCTGCCCAGGGGGTTGCCAAAGTTGGGAATCACGAGGCAGGCGCTGATCCGGTTGTGATCGATGGCATAGCGTAAAGCCTCAATACTGATTCCTTCACGTGGCGTAGACGGAATTTCCAGCGCCTTGAGCCCTAGTTCTGCAATCAGTTGTAAAAAGTTAAAATAGAAAGGAGACTCAACTGCGACAGTGTCTCCGGTCCGGCAGGTGGCACGCAAGGCCAGCACAACGGCTTCTACACATCCGGAGGTAATGAGCACCTCGTCCGGCCTGGCACCTATTCCGGCAACCAGAGAACGCTGTGCTATCTGGATGCGCAGGCGCTCATTGCCGGGGGGCATCATGTAGCCAACACTTTGATTTCCGAATCTTCGGCACTCGCTGGCCATCATGCGGTTCAGTTTGCCAGTCGGCAGGTTGTGTGGGTGAGGTATGGCACTGCCTAGCGGCAACAGGTCGTGGTTCATCATGTTACGGATAACCTGCTGGCAAAGATCGCTGATGGTCACCGTGGCGGGAGTAATAATCTGGCGCGTCGTCAGATCGGGCTCGAAAATTTCCGGTGCACGCGCCCGCACATAGTAGCCTGATTGGGGGCGGGCCTCGATCAGATGGCGGTCTTCAAGAACTGCATAGGCCTGCATGACAGTATTGATACTGGCGTTCATGCGCTTGCTCAATTGCCTGATAGAGGGAACCCGATTGCCTGCCCGAAAGGTGCCTCCCTCAATAAGTCCCGCAATTTCTGCCGCTACACGTTCGTACAGCAGAGTGCTCTCCATTGCCATTGTATCCTCTCGCAGATGTTTTCTTACACAGGTACAGTTTCATGCTTTTTGTGTGGGTGCAGATACACTACATCATAACTGTTATGGTTACAAAATTAATATGCTGTATCTGTACCTATTCCCGCATCAGGTGTAGTATTATTAACATGATTAAACACTCTCAGGTGGAGGACAGGCGATGGAATGTTGTTTCAGGAAAGGTGAGTTGATGAGGCTGGATGGTGGTAAGGCCGGTTTGATTCTTCGCTGTTCAAGCGGAGCTGTCTGGCTAACCCGGGGAGATGGAGCCGATTATCTGGTAGCCCCGGGCAAGGTTTTTGAACTCCCCAGGGGAGAAAGCGCCATTGTAGAGGCTTTGCAGACAAGTGAACTTTACCTGGGCAAGCCTGCGCTGATGCAGAAAACCGTAATTCGCCTGGCGCCTTGCTAGGATTCAGCCTTCTTCAGGATTGATATTCCTGGTACGGATGGTCAGCCCTTTAAGGAAATTCCTGAGGAACTGGTCGCCGCATTCCTTGTAGTTTTTGTGCCCCCTGGCTCTGAACAGCGCACTCAGTTCTGACTTGGAGATGGTTACGTCAGCCGCATGCATGGTGGCGATCATATCTTCCTCTCTGTATTCCAACGCAATCCGCAGCTTTCGAAGAATGTCATTGTTATTTAATTCTGTCACCGCCTGAGGTGGCCGTCCCACAGCAATTTCCTGCCGTCCACGCTTCAGCACGATCAATCCATCCAGAAATTGCTCCATGAGAGTAGCATCGCACTCACGATACCCAACCTCCTCCTCTCTTTTAAGTAGATCCAACAGGCTTGGCTGATCCACTTTCCCCCCGGCCAGGGAAAAAATTTCGATCATGGTGGCGTTACTGATATCAAGCGCATAGCGAAATCGGCGCAGTATGTCGTTGTTTGTCATCAGAGGGCTCCGTCTTGGATGTTTAGAAGGTTGTTGAAAAACAGCCATCTCGCCGCCGTCCTCGAAAACCCCCTTGTGCGGCGTAGCGCTGCGGCCCTCACCCAATCCCTCTCCCACAGGGAGAGGGATTGGGTGAGGGCCGCAGCGGGGGAGAGATAGAGAGGGGGCTGCCTCCGCAGGGCTTTCTCCGGGTGCGACGATCTGACTATTTTTGAACAACCTGAGTATTTCAACAGCCTCTTAGGGGAGGTGGCGATCAGACCGCTTGCAATACGAAACATTTAAGGTATTCAGATTCCGGAAAGGAGAGCAGCACCGGGTGATCGGCCGCTTGTGAGCAGGTAGCCACCAGGCGCACCTCGCGTTTGGCCTGACGAGCTGCCTGGGTCAGCATGTCGCGAAATAGTTCGCGTCCCATGTGATGTGAACATGAGCAGGTAATCAGGTAGCCACCCGGCTCCAGCAGTTCAAGGGCGCGGCGATTCACGGTTAGATAGCCTTTAGTGGCTTCGGCTATGTTTTTGCGGCTTTTGACAAAAGCTGGTGGATCCATGACCACCACACCAAAGCGGCGTCCTTCATGTTTGAGAGATCGCAAGCGGTCAAAGGCATCGCACTCTTCGAAGTTGACCCGCCCGGACAGACCGTTCAGATCGGCATTTCGAGATGCCTGGGCCACTGCTCGAGCCGAAATGTCGATCCCCAGGACAGAGTCAGCACCAAAGGCACCGGCATGCACTGCCCAACTGCCGGCATAGCAGAAGCAATCCAGCACCTCCCTGCCTGCCGCAATATTCTTCAGCAGCAGGTGATTTTCCTTCTGGTCAAGAAATCCGCCGGTTTTCTGGCCATTAACCAGATCCACCAGAAACTTCAAACCATTTTCCTCGATCTCCACCAACTCCGGAATTTCTCCGGTCAGCACCTCGACGTTCTCCGTCAGTCCCTCCAGAGTGCGTACGGAAACATCATTGCGAGCGATAATTCCCTGTGGTTCATAGACTCGCTGCAAAGCTTCAATAAGCAGATCACGTCTTCGTTCCATGCCGGCAGACAGAATCTGAATGGAAAGGTACTCCCCATATTTGTCCACAACCAGGCCGGGGAGAAAGTCGCTTTCGCCATACACAGCGCGGAAAGTCCGCAAGTTGGGGTAGGTGGCCTGGCGAAGGATCTGGGCTGCGCGTATGTGCTGCTCGTACCAATCAACGTTGTCCAGGTCCACTCGCTGGCGTGAGAGGAGCCGAAAGGCGATCAATGAGCGAGAGTTATAGTATCCGCAGCCGATGTAAGCACCGCTGGCATCCAGGAGTTCGGCGCTCATACCCGGTTCCGGTGTGCCGACAATGCTTGCAATCTCGTTGCTGAAGACCCAGGGATGGCCTGACTTGATGCGGCGGTCTTCGTTCTTTTTCAATCTCAGGGAAAGCATGCTGTATCACCTTTCTACTTCATGGTTCATGCATCCCGTCAACAGGCTTCTATCGCTTCGGCAATCGTAACTCGTTCTGAAGACTGTGCAGCAGCACCAGTCTGAGAAATGAAGAGTGCATTGACAGCCACCAGTACGGAATTAAGCCGCTCCAGGTCAATGACAGTCGAGCCGGTCAGCTCCGTGTGTTCCAGATCATTGCGCGGGCAGCAATCTACTCGTTGTTGGCCCTCTTCCATGAACAGGATCGGCAGACCGTGGGTGCGGCAGATGATTGGGCGCGACTGATAAAGCAGGCAGTGGTTATTGTGGAGAAGGGGGCAGCGTTCTCCGCTAGCAGCCTGTGTTACATGATTGTGGATAGTGGCAGCATCTTCAGCAGACAGGCGCTTCAGTCCGGAAGCAAGTGCAGCAGCTTCCACAGGGAAAATTGAAATAGATGTGCAGCATGAGCTGCACCCGGCAGAACAGGTGATGCTTTTTCCAAGGATGGATTCAATCTCCTGGCAGAGAGCATCCACCCGGGCCACAAGCTGGCGGTAGTTTTCAAGTAATGGTTCCATGTTTCTACAGGTAGCACACATTTTAATAAAGTTAAAGTCCACGGTAGGATGGAGATTAACGGGATAGTAAGAATTCGACAGATAGCGCTTACTGTTTTGTTTACATAATCTAATTAATCGCGTAGATTTACCTCGTTAGTCACCTTGAATTCAATACTTCCGCAACTTTCGTCCGGGGCCCAAAAGGTGAATACTGTAGATAAAACTTCTGCTTCAACTCATATGAACATCCGGTCTGTAGTGCTGTTTGCTCTGCTTGTCATTGCCGCCTTACTGGGCAATCGCTTCAAGCTGGAGCTTTTCTTTGACTGTGACCTGGTGTTCGGGTCGATCTTCGTCATGCTGGTGGTGCTGCGGTATGGGGTGGCAGCCGGCGCAGTCGCCAGTATCATCGCCTCGTTCTACACGCTGATTCACTGGAACCATCCCTGGGCCATTGTCATTTTCACCATAGAAGTGCTGTGGGCAGGATGGCTTCATAAACGACGTGGCTGGGATCTGTTGTTGGCTGATATTTTCTATTGGTTCAGCGGCGGCGTAGTGTTGGTGTGGCTGTTGTATTACAACGTAATGGGATTTTCTACTCAAAGCGCGTTACTTGTGGCTATGAAGCAAGGGCTGAACGGAATCTTCAACACCTTGATCGCACTGACGTTGGACCTGATCCTGCGTCGCTTAAACCAGCCCGAAAGACAGCTACCTTCTTTCAGGCAGATCCTCTTTGTGTCCATGCTTTTGCTGGTCATGTTTCCTGTTTTTGGATTTCTCTATTTCGATGTTCGGAGGGAACAAAAAGAGGAATTTGGAATGGTGCAGGAAACTACCCAAAGGATGTCAGGCAGGGCGGCCGACATCCTGTTACTCTGGATCACCACCAATCGACAGGCTATTGAGACACTTGCCAGTCTGGCCAGTGATCCTTCAACCGTTTCCCGCTCTCAACTGCAGCGCTCTACAGAAAATGTTCTCCGTATCAACCAGGATTTTCAAAGGATAATAGTTCTGGACCGGAATAAGGTGGCCACCACTTTTTCTCCCGCAGTTCTGGAGGATGGTTCTTCCGGTGTTGGTGCTTCCCTCGCGCACCGGCCTTTTGTTCGCCAACTATGGGATGAAGGTCGTCCTTTTGTGACTGATCTCTTTGTGGGGCAGTTGGGGGATCCGGGGCCACGCTTGACGCTGGCTGTCCCGCTGTTAAAGGAGGGAACAATACAGGGTGCGGTTGTCGGGGTGCTGGATATAAAAGTATTGCAGGACATGCTGCGGAAGCTGATTGGCAATCGCCCATTGAATATCACCCTGCTCGACCACGGCAAGGTTATAGCCAGCACCCGTGAGGGACTTACACCGCTGGACATGTATACCCTGCCAGTTAAAGGTCGGCTCAAGCCTCTGGAAGAAGGGGTGAAACAACTTGTTCCCGACCTTAAGGAAGGGGGGAGCATGAAACGATGGACAAATTCCTATTACCAGAGCGAAGCGCCAATTTCAGCAGTGGGTGGTTGGAAAGTAGTCGTGGAATCGTCACTGAAGCCGTCGCTGGAAAATATAAGCAGTAAAACTATCAGATCCTTGGGTATTGTTGCCGCAATACTTTTGGTTATCATAGCCTTGTCCCGTTTGCTCTCCAAATACCTGGCAAACATTTTCGTGCAGCTGAAAAATATAACACAACAGCTGCCGGATCGAATCGTAGCCGGTGAGACCATTTCATGGCCTCCTGCCATGGTGAGCGAGGCTGAGGGACTCACAGCAAATTTTCAGCAGATGGCGACTACGCTGCAGCATCATGTCCTGCAAATGGAAAATTTGACCCAGAGCCTTGAGCAGAGGGTTGAGGAACGTACCACCGATCTACGCAGGAGCCATGATTTGCTGACCAACCTTTCTCAGCAGTTGCCAGGATTCATCTACCAGTTCGTACTGGCTCCCGATGGTCGTGTTTCCATACCCTATGCCAGTGAAGCTATCAGCGATCTCTTTGAAGTCACTCCGGAAGAGGTGCGTGAGGACGCTGCATTAATTTTTAACTGCCTGCACCCTGCTGATAGCGAAAGTGTCATGGCTGGGATCGAAGAGTCGGCCCGCACCCTCGACCATTGGCAATGTCAGTTCAGGGTGGTTTTGCCCCGCCAGGGACTGCAATGGAGGTATGGAACGGCTCGACCTCAACGCTTGGAGGATGGCAGCATTATATGGCATGGTTTTGTGTCAGATATCACCGGACAGAAAAATATGGAGGAGCAGCTTCAGCTGCTTAATGACAATCTCGAACAAATGGTCCAGGCGGAGGTAAGCAAAAACCGCGAGAAGGATCAGCTTATGATCACTCAGAACCGTCAGGCTGCCATGGGTGAAATGATCGGTAACATCGCCCACCAGTGGAGGCAGCCCCTGAATGCACTGGCCATGGTCCTGACAAACATTCGTGAAGCCCATCAATTTGATGAGTTGGATGCGGATTGTCTGGCGCAGCTGGTTGCCGATGGTAATAGATTGGTCCAGAAGATGTCTTCCACCATCAACGACTTTCGTAATTTTTTTATGCCTGACAAGGAAAGGGTTCCTTTTTCAGCACTCACTCAGGTTAATGAAGCTATCAGCCTGGTAGAATCCAGCTTTGGAAACGATAACATCAAGATTCAGGTTACATCCAACCATGACCTGAAGTTGTACGGGTTTCCCAACGAGTATTCCCAAGTGCTGCTTAACCTGCTTACTAATGCGAAAGAAGCTATCCTGGCACGAGGGGCAATGGGCGGCTGTGTGGAGATAGAACTTTCCGAACAGCTTGGAAAGGGCTGTGTCACCGTAAGAGACAATGGCGGGGGCATTCCCGAGAATGCCATGGACAGGATTTTTGAACCTTATTTCTCTACCAAGAAAATGGGTACGGGCATCGGACTTTACATGTCCAAGATGATTATAGAACGTAATATGAATGGTACCATTTCGGCGCGCAATGTGGAGGAGGGAGCAGAATTCAGGGTCTGCACCCGGCTTGCGGCAGGCAGTTGAAATCAGATCGGTATCAGCTGTTCAATCTGCAATTCGAGGAAGGAGTAATTGATGCAACTAGACAATCTTGATCTCGATTATCTCAAAACTCTCACCGTGCTTTATATCGAAGATGATGAAGAGGTTCGACGTCAGTTTGAATATTTCTTGCGTCGTCGTTGCGCCACGTTGCTCACCGCGTTCAATGGTGTAGAAGGATTAAGAGCATTTCGCGATCATGCACCTGACATCATCATAACGGACATCCAGATGCCGGTTATGGACGGACTGTCAATGCTGAAGGAAATTCAAGCGATTGATCACAGCGTCCCCTTCATTGTCACCACAGCCTTTGAACAGACTGATTATCTGCTGCGTTCAATTGATGTGGGAGTGGATAAGTATGTTATCAAGCCGGTAATAACCGAACGATTATACGCCGCACTGCTGGACTGTGCGCATCGTTTGCGGGTTGAAGACCAGCTCAGGCTGGCGGCAAAAGCACTCGAAAGCAGCATGGAAGGAATCATGATCACGGATGCGGAAAATAAAATCATTTCCGTGAACCCCGCTTTTTGTTCCATTACCGGTTATCAACCCAAAGAAGTGGTGGGAAAAACACCGAAGGTACTCTCATCTGGATATCAGGATGTCCGTTTTTATACAAACATGTGGAGGGATCTTGCCACCAAAGGATGCTGGCAGGGGGAGGTGATCAACAGGTGCAAGTGTGGCAGGATCTATCCCGAGTGGCTTTCCATCACCACACTTTACGATTCACACCGTCAGGTAACTAATCGTATCGGTATCTTCTCGGATATCAGTGAACGCAAACTGGCAGAAGAAAATCTCCGTAACCTCGCCCAGCACGATAATCTCACCGGTCTGGCCAACCGCAGCCTTCTCATGGCGCGCTTCGAAATGGCTCTGGCCAGTGCCAGCCGCAATGGGGAGCAATTGGGGGTACTTTTTGTCGATCTGGATAACTTTAAATTCATTAATGATTCATACGGTCATGGGGTGGGAGACGGGGTGTTGCAGGAGGTGGCTCGACGACTGCAGAGCCTGTTCCGTGCCAATGATACGATATGCCGATTGGGAGGAGACGAGTTTATCATCGTTCAAAGCTCGGTAGGGGGGCTGCCCGATGCAGAACGGGCTGCTGAAAAAATACTTGATGTATTAATCCCCGCAATTGAGATAGACGAATTCAGTGTGGACATAACCTCCAGTGTCGGTATTGCGGTGTATCCAGATCATGGATCAGATCTTAATACTCTTGTCCGTAACGCGGATATGGCAATGTATCTGGCCAAACAGCAGGGGAAGAATACCTACCGCTTTTATCAATCATGAATAGGAAGAATCTGCCTTAAAAGCGCACCGCGCATGTGGGTGACGTTGTGCTTAGAGCTGTTCCAGATTGCTGAACTCACGCCATTCCAGATAATATTCCGGTTTCAGAGTAAAATCAGCCAGGTTGTCCATGATGTTGTAATGTTTCCTTTCTTCAGCGGCTATTTTTTGTAGCAATGCCACCTTCCCGGTATCACTTTCTTTATCCGCCATTTCTTCGTACAGTTTGATGCTGTCAGCTTCTATCTTCCTAGCATACTCATACCCATGCAGTGATTTCTTCAATGCTCCCAGAGTTTCATTGTCCTGGCGCAAACATTCAAATACATTCTTTGCGTCCTCCAGAACAGTAGAATCGGCCATTCCGGTTGTTGTACCTGCTTTGAAAGAGCTGATAATATCGTAATGTTTCTGCTCATCTGCAGCCAGGTTAATGAAGATGGTTCTCAGACTGAGTATGTCTGTTTCAACAGCCAGCTTTTCATAATACGCCTTGCCGTCCAGTTCCATTTTCAGCGCAAAATCCAGAATATTCATTGTTTTTTCTCTCCTGCGGTCCAGCCCCTGCCAGTGGGCCTTATTATAGAAATATTTAGATTAAATTTACCTTCAAAGCACCTTTTGTCAATCTCCTGATGCCGCTTGACTGTTGCTCCAGCTCGATCCCCTCCGGCTTGCCAAAGTACAATTGTATGTTACATAAAACTGAACAGGATGCACCAGCGTTGAGCGTTCGATCTGGAAAATCACGCTTTTAAGTATTTAATGTTTCGGCGTTATTGTTGGAAAAACATCGACGGTCGATAATTCAAGAAGCCTGAATCAAAAGGAGAACCAAATGGCACGCAAACCATGGGTAGATGAGGATGCATGCATCAGCTGCGGTCTATGTATCAACAATTTACCGGATGTTTTCCAGTTTGCCGATAACGGCAAGGCTGAATGTTACGATCCAGAGGGAGCCAGCGAACAGGAGATCCAGAGTGAGGCAATTGATGCCTGCCCGGTACTGTGCATTCACTGGAAAGATTGATTTTCATTGTGTCAGGAGTGCGTCAGCCCAATTCAAGCGGGGTGAAAAACGATGGAGGTACGACTGCGTGCTGTCCTGGCCGATAAAGAGCTGATCAGGCTCTACCGGCAGATGGTGTTGTCCAGGGAATTTGAGGATGCCTGCGCCGAGCAGTATACGAAGGGCAATATAACCGGATTTCTGCATTTGTACACTGGTCAGGAGGCTGTGGCGGTAGGTGCCACCGCGGCATTGGGGCGAGATGATTATATTCTCTCAGCCTATCGTGAACATGCCCAGGCAATCGTCCGCGGGGCGGAGCCTCGCAGAGTCATGGCTGAATTGTTTGGCAAAGCCACCGGCATGTGCAAGGGCAAGGGGGGGTCGATGCATCTCTTCGATCCGGAGCTCAGCTTCATGGGTGGCTACGCTATAGTGGGGGGACAACTTCCCATAGCGGTTGGTCTGGCACTCAGTGCCGTTCAGCGTGGTGAAAACCGTATTACAGCATGCTTTTTCGGAGATGGTGCCGTCAATCAGGGCACCTTTCACGAATCCCTTAATTGGGCGCGACTCTGGGAACTTCCGGTTTTGTTTATTTGCGAAAACAATTTCTACGGCATTGGAACCGAGATGCACCGTTCTTCAGCCTTGGCCAGCATCCACAAGCGCACCTGCGGTTACGATATACCATCGGAAAAGGTGGACGGCATGGATGTGATTGCAGTTCTGCGGGCGATCAGACATGCCGCGGACAAGGTGCGCGAAGAGCAGCGCCCCTATTTTGTGGAGGCTGTGACCTATCGTTTCAGGGGGCATTCCATGTCGGATCCCGCCAAATATCGCAGTGCCGCCGAGCATGAGATGTGGAAGGCCAGGGATCCCATTCCATCCTTTGCCAAGCGATTGATTGAAGAAGTAATTGTTACTGAAAGCGAATTGGCTGAGATTAGAAAGGAGTGCAGCGAGGAGGTATCAGAAGCGGTCCGTTTTGCGGAGGAATCTCCCTGGCCGGAGGATGATGAAGTGTATGAGGATGTGTATGTTTAAGAGGCAGTCCCGTGGGTCTCTGAGTCTGAACCTTTGGGTTGACACTGAGTGGCTAAGAGACTCCGTGACTTTGCGACTGCCTTTGGAGGTGGTATGCCGGAGATGACCTATCGCGATGCCATCAACCTTGCTCTCAAGGAAGAGATGCGGCGTGATTCCTCGGTGGTAACCTGGGGAGAGGATGTTGCGCTTTACGAAGGTTCCTTCAAGGTAACCCGTGGGCTATTGGCTGAATTTGGAGAGGAGAGGGTCAAGGATACTCCTATTTCGGAAAACACCATTATCGGTGTTGCCATTGGCGCGGCAATGGGAGGATTGCGCCCGGTTGCCGAGCTGATGACCGTCAATTTCGCACTGCTCGCCATGGATCAGATCGTGAATCACATGTCCAAGATCCGCTACATGTTCGGCGGACAGACTTTTCTTCCGATGGTGATACGTGCGCCAGGGGGGGGCGGCAGCCAACTGGCAGCGCAGCATTCCCAAAGCCTGGAGACTTTTTTCATGCACTGCCCCGGGATGTATGTGGCAATGCCGACTACCCCGGCCGATGCAAAAGGACTTCTCAAAACAGCTATCCGGGACAACAATCCGGTCATGTTTCTTGAACATGAACTGCTCTACAACAGCAAGGGAGAGGTGCCGGAAGACCCGGAATTCCTGATCCCCTTTGGCAAGGCCAATGTGATACGAGCCGGGAGTGATGTGACCATAGTAGCCTATTCCCGAATGACGGCTCTTGCGCTAGAGGCAGCCATAGAGCTGGAACGGGAAAGTATTTCCTGCGAGGTGGTCGATCTGCGAACGCTGACGCCGCTGGATACAGAAACGTTTATTTCATCTGCCCGCAAGACCGGCAGAGCAGTAGTGGTGGAAGAGTGCTGGCATTCAGCGGGACTGGGGGGGGACATCGCCTGGCGTATCCATAATGCCTGCTTTGAAACGCTGCTTGTACCGGTGGCCCGTGTTTCAGGGCTTGATGTACCGATGCCTTACTCTCGCAAGCTTGAAAAACTCTGCATCCCTCAGGTGTCTTCAATCATTCAGGCGGTGCGGAGTGTGCTGTCCGGCGCATCCCAAGGGTGAGTCCACCTTGAGTTAACAATGAAAATCGCCGGACAGAGGAGAAGGCTTCATGACTGAAATCACCATGCCGAAGTTATCGGATACCATGACCGAGGGGGTGCTTGGGGAGTGGAAAAAGTCAGTGGGCGATCAGGTTTCCAAAGGTGACATTATTGCCGAAGTAGAGACTGACAAGGCGACCATGGAACTTGAGGCATTTACATCCGGTATATTGGTGGAACAGCGTGTGAGAGCCGGAGAAACGATTGCCGTAGGTGCGGTGATCGGGGTAATCGGTGAAGCTGAACAGGCAACGAAAACATCGGCACCGGTTGAAACCAAGCCGGCAGCGCCTGCTGAAGTCAGAGTGACAACTTCCGAGGCCAAGCCTCCAGCGCATGTGGAACACGAGCCGCCAGCTCCTGCCGAAGAAGCTGTGCTTCCGGACGAAAATCAACAGACTGCAGAGTTTCGTCTTCCTGCACCGGGCCCTGAAACCGATCTGCACGAAGAAACAGGCAAGATGGGTAGTGCCCCGGAACAGCAGGTGGAAGCAAGAACCACTGAATCGGATAAGGCCGCTTCCGGAGAAAAGAGTGCACCAGTAGTACGAAGACGCGCCCATGAACTAGGTATTGATCTCGCTGCTGTAAATGGTAGCGGCCCGGGGGGGCGCGTTCTGCTTGATGACCTGGAAAAGTATGCCGGAATGCCGAAAGCATCAGGCAGGAAGGAGGCGGAAGAGGCAGCACCGGAAGAGAGAAAAGAGGCGGTAAGGCCTCGTGATGCGCAGGTGCACAGGGAAGGGGAGAGTCATGCTTTCAACCGCATGCAGGCTGCCATTGCCAAAACGGTTAGTGAATCCTGGCGCTCCATTCCCCATTTTTCGGTGGTTCAGGATATTCGCATGGACCGGGCCGAACAGACCCGCAGGGAATTAAAGATCAATGGCGTCCGGGTTTCGCTTACAGACATGATCATCAAGGCTGCCGCTTTGGCCCTGCTCAAGTTTCCCAAAGTCAATTCCGTCTTTAATGACAAGGGCATCATATACAATAAAGAAATCAACATCGGTATCATGGCCAAGGTGCCGGACGGCCTGCTGGTGCCGGTTGTCAAGGGGTGTCAGGCTCTCTCGCTCCTGGAAATCTCCGGCAGTACCAGGAAACTTCTGGAGCGGGTACGTGGCGGTACAGTCACCGAATCTGAAATAAGTGGGGGAACCTTTTCCATATCGAATCTGGGGATGTACGATATCACTCTGTTCACGGCAATCATCCTTCCTCCTCAAGTGGCAATTCTTGCAACAGGCACCGTTTGTGACGTAGTGAAGGGGGGCAAGGGAGTACCGACAGTCGAGCGTTACATGAAAGCAACATTGTCAGCCGACCATCGGGTTCTGGATGGGGTTGAGGCAGCGACATTCCTCAAGGAGTTGAAGAGAATACTGGAAAACCCGGTGCAGCTCCTGTTGTAGAGGCTGCAGAATGCAGCATCAACTAGGACCTCATAAAGGAGATGGTATGAAAGGAAACGAACAGGTAATCGAACAGTTGAATACCCGCCTGGCAGAAGAACTGACCTGCATCAACCAATATATGGTGCATTCCGAGATGTGCGAAAACTGGGGTTATGAACGCCTGCACAAGCAGATTGAAAAACGCGCCTTCAAGGAGATGGTGCATGCGGAAAAACTTATCGAGCGGATTCTGTTCCTGGAGGGCAGACCCATTGTGAGTAATCTCAACAACATTCGCATTGGGGCAGAGGTTGAGAAGATGCATCATAATGATCATATCTCAGAAGAAACCATCATACGTGGCTACAATGAAACCATCCGATTGGCGGTGGAAGTGGGGGACAATGGAACTCGTGATTTGTTGAATTCATTGCTTAAGGATGAAGAGGAACATATCGACGAGATTGAAGCCCAACTTGACGAGATCGGTCAAATGGGCATCCAGAACTATCTAGCTGCCCAGATTCGCGAGTAAGGTCGGTCTGGAAGCAAAGGGAGGCAATGGTTATGAGCGATCCTAAAATCGATGTCATGACAGCAAAGCCTGGTGGAGAATGCCACATCAGAGTCTGGTGCGACGAGTGCAAACGAAGCGACTACGCTACAAGTGGAGACAAGTATCTTTGTGTTTCGTGCGGCAAGATCATGGCGCTCGACCATGAGGTCGGCCATGATGTGTTTCCCCATGTACGCGGAGATTATCAAAAACTGCATTGAACAGAGGTTTATAAGATGAAAACGGGCGCTATGCCGATGGCATAGCGCCCGTTTTTTGCCCTTCGCAAATTACAATTCCTGCGCTCGGCAACTATCTGACAACGCAATCCATTATGACAGTAATTCTCCTGTTTTTCTGGCGCCCTTCGGGGGTCGAGTTGTAGGCCACTCGGCGACTTTCTCCATATCCGACTGCCGTCAGACGGGAGCGATCGATCCCCAGTGTATTTACCAGGTAGTCCACCACGTGCTGGGCTCTCTGGCGTGATATTTTCAGATTAGCTTCTTTTCCGCCGACGTTGTCGGTATGCCCTTCAACCAGGGCGGTGACCGTGGGATATTTTTTCATGTATTCCCCGACGCTTGCAATTTCTGGATAATATTGCGGTCTGATTTCGGTGCTGTTGCTGTCGAACTCCATATTGAGCTGCATGCAAAGCGTATCGGGTGGCTTGATTTCCTTGACATCAAAGGCGCAGTCAATGATTGCATCAATGTGTCTGTTTTTCTGTTTACCTGCCTCGGTGGTATTATCAGCCACCGGGCGCCAGGGACCGTACCCTTTAGCGGTCAGCCGGGCTGGGTCTATGCCGAATGTGGTAACCAGATATTGCTTCACACTTTCCGCGCGGGCCAAGGACAGTTTAGCGTTGTGTTCCGGAGTGCCCACGCTGTCACTGTGCCCTTCAATAACGGCTGTAGTCGTATCGTAGGTTTTCATGAAATTTCCAACCCGGGCAATTTCATCGTGAAACTCTGGCCGTATCTTACTTTTATCGATATCAAACTCAATATTCAGGCCGATACAGTACTTATATCTTCCCGGCTGTGGTTCGCTGGCCGGCACCGGTTCCAGTGGAGGCTCCTGAAGTTGAGTCTGTTGCCCTGCTTCGGGAGCCGGGGGTTGAGCCTGTGGCTCTGCTTGTGCAGGGGCAGGTTCAGCAACTATTGGAGCTGGTTGCACCGCTGCTGCCGCTGCCGGTGAACCTCCGAATGGAATATAGAGACCCAGGGAATATTCCACAGCGTTGCGGGTGTCGCCGACCTTGTAAACAAGATGACGTACATCGCCACGCAAAGCGATGGAATCGGTTACAAAATATTTCAAGCCAAGACCATAATCGAAAACTCCTTTAGTGGTTTTGAACATGGATCCCCTGGATTCATCGAAATTGAGTCCGCCATATCCTGCCGCCACATAAGGGACCAGTCTTTTTTCTGGCATGAAATGATAAAGCAGCTCACCACCATAGCGAAAGAAATTTGCCTCACCTCCACCCCTGGTGGCATCGATTCGAGCATAATCCAGGAGTGCTTCCACTCCGAGGTGGTCGGTAAAATTGTATCCTCCCCTGATACCAAAGAATGGCCTGGTAGCCAGGTGTTGCGGACCATCGAAGGTGATTCCGCCGATAACCGGGGAGACTGAAAATTGCCCCTCCCGATTGGCCGCCTCGGCTTGAACAGCCATCGCCACGACTAAAGACATGGCGGTGTACAACAGGTACCGTGCAAAGTGTTTCATAAGTTACCTCCTGTTTTGGTACTACTTGAATGTTTTCAGCACATATTCCGCGATGGCACGAGCTTCTTTGTCAGGTATGGTCTGTTGATCAAACTTAATCATACCCGGACCTGGTTGACGCATGACAGCCACGATTCCCTGCCAGTTGGTGATGCCGTTTTTTTTAAGGCTCTCCTTCTTCAGCGGTTTGTTCTGATTGATTGTATTTGCTCCATCCGGATGGCACGAGGCGCAATGTTTCTCAAACTCTTTTTCGCCGCTCAACCTGCCTTTGGCATCTGCCTCGGCATGAAGGGCAGAGAACAGCAGCGTAAATACGATTAAAAATATGGAACGAGAGTTCATGGTATTTTCCTTTCCGCCGCAGATCCGGTTTTAGAAGAAGCGGCATGTCTGATGGGGGTGGCAGGCAGGTCATTTCCTGCTGTTATATCAACCGGCATGCCCCTTTTTTCCTGCAATGCACCAAATAATTTGAAGAGATCGATTTTTTCAAGCAGGTCGTGCTCACCAAGCAGTCTGACCGCATCGTGCAGATAATTCCTGTCGTCGTAGCGGTGGACTTCCACAAAGACATTTCCATCTGCGGTAACAGCAACTTTGACAGCCTGGCTGACGATGGTGACCCTGGTTCCGGTCTGCACCAGGTTGTAGAGCTGTCGAATGTCTTCCGGGTAGAGCCTCACGCAGCCAAAACTCGATCTTCTGCCTATTCCCCAGGGTTTATCGGTGCCATGAATGAGAATGGTGCGCAGAGAGAGCCGCAGGGCATGGCTGCCGAGTGGATTGTCGGGACCTGGCGGCACAACCCGTGGAAGATAGGGTTTCTCACGGCGGACAGAATCCGGCACATACCAGGTAGGTTCGGTTTTCTTCTCGATGATAGTGAAGGTACCTACAGGTGTGTCTTTACCAAGGTCTCCGATTCCAATCGGGAAAGAAATGACTGAACCGCTCATATTGGACGGGAAGAAGTAAAGGCGGAGTTCCGGCAAGTTAATCAGTATGCCCCCTTGAAATCCGGTTGTGTCGGGCACGATCCAGGCTGCGGGGATGGTAAGCAGTGTGCCGGTGGGGGGGATATACGGATCGACATCAGGATTGGCATTCATGATGGAGTTGTAGCCCAGACCGAATCTGCGGGCTATTTCAGGCAGCGATTCATTCGGCTTGACGGCATAGCGCAGCACTGCATCATCAAAGCCAAAAGCCTGTGAATGATACTCTGATGCACTGCCTGCACCCGGGCAGCATGCCACGAGCAGACATATGAGGATTAATAGGCCTCGGTGCATGATAGAGGGGGGAGAAAGACCCCAGACGTCAGGCGTCAAACGTCGGGCAATGGTCCGACATCTGACCTCCGTTGTCTGATCTACTTCTTCTGATGCAGATTGAACATTTTGTCGCTTCGCTTGAGCGCGTCCTGAGCTGCTGCTTCGGCGCTGTTGGCCTTATCCAGCGCGGCTTTTGCCATATCCCGGGCCTCACGGATGGCGGTTTGGTCGGCTGGCGACAGTTCTGCACGGGGTGCTGGTTTGTTCTCCATGGTCGTCATTCTGGTATCAAGGGTTGTTAATTTCGATTCCATCGCCGGCACTCTCGAGTCCAGTACCGTTACCCGCGAATCCAGAGCCGGAACGCGTGCATCGAGAGTTGACATCTTCTGCTCGAGTGTACTCAGTCGCTCCACTATGGGGTCGGTCTGTGTGCTGACATACCCTTTTGTAGCACAGCCTGAAACAAGTGCCAGTCCCACCAGCATCAACGGCATTTTCATACGCATCATAATTATTACCTCCTGGCCTCATTATTTGAAGTACCGGAACGTGAGCTCACCGGCTCCCGTTACTCTGGCGTAACTTCATCGCTTTCTGGTGCTTATTGCTTATTGCTCTGGGGATATTTGAAAAATTGCCCGGGCTACAGCTGCTGAACAAACATGCTGTGGTTATTATACTGTAAAAATAAATTTTTTCTTTAATGACAAATTTTTTACGTAGCTGCTTTTTTACGTGCCCTTTCGGTAATGCGTTTTCCCGTAGCCCATTGACGCCTCTACTCTAATCGGATTACACTCACCATCTCTGCTGCATTTAGAAAATATCCAATCCGCTACCGGAGCCCCCATGAAAACAATAGATCCCGATCCTTCAGGCCTGATCCCGCAGGAAAGAGATGCCTGTGCCATCATCTGCTATATCAATAAACTTGGCCGTCCCTCCCATGGAAATGTGCAGCGCACCATCGATGCACTGGTTAAGATGGGACACCGGGCAGGTGAGATTAATGGCGAAGGGGACGGATGTGGCATTCTTACCGATATCCCGCGCCTGATCTGGTCGGAGATGCTGCATGCAGTGGGACGGAATCCGGAACTAGCCACGGCACCCGGTTTTGCCGTGGCCCACCTGATGATCGACCGTCACGACCTGGCGCGCCATCCCGAAATGCAGGAATCGATAATGCAGCGTATCCGGGATGCAGGAGTTGAAATCCTTGTGGAGCGGCCGGCATCGGTGCGCAGCGAGGTGCTGACCACACGTGCCCATCAGGGAGAACCGCTTCTGTGGCAGATGGGACTATTATGCCCTGACCCGCCTCTTGCTCCCTGTGTACTGTTCAGGCTGCAGGCGGCTCTGGAGGATGAATTTCCAATCCATGTTGCCTCCCTGTCAACAAGTGTGGCTGCTTACAAGGTGCACGGAGCACCGGAAATACTGCCTCGTTATTATCCCGAGCTTAAGCGTCGCGATTTTCTTTCCGGCGTGACTATCGGCCACAGTCGCTACTCCACCAACACACTCCCCACTGTTTTGCGTGCCCAGCCTTTTTCACTACTGGGGCACAATGGAGAAATCAACACAATCGCCCGTCTGAGGGAGGAGGCAGCCATGCTGGGCATCGGCCTGCCGCTGGGAGGAAGCGACTCCCAGGACTTAAACCGTACCCTTGAAGGTTTGATTTGCGACAGTGGGTTGACTCTCTTCGAGGCCATGGAAATGGTCTTTCCTCCCATCTTCAGTGTGATGGACCGGATGGAGCCGGAACAGCGTGACATGTACACCTGGTTTCGCCGGTATTTGACCGCCAGCGCCCAGGGACCGGCCGCCATCATTGCCCGCTACGGCGAACGCTGTGTGTTCAGTGTTGACGCCATGGGACTGCGTCCCTTGTGGGTGGGGGAAACAGCCAAGGAGATCTTCGCGTCATCAGAATTGGGAGTAGTGCCCCACGAAGAAATCATGGGAGATCCCCGGCCGTTGGCCCCAGGTGAAAAGATGGGCGTCCGTCTTTTCGAGGGCAGATCCCCGCAGCTGCTGCAGCATCACGAATTGCGCCACGAGGTTATCAGCCTCTTCCGTAAAAGGACTCGTATCGCACGTCAGGCAAAGGCTTTGGTCAAGGGCGCCGACCTTCCGATTGCCCCCGCCATGTCGTGGGGAAATACCGGCAAGCTGGTGCAGGATAATCTGCTGGCAGCTCTTGCCTGGAAATCGACCGACGTGCAGAACCTGCGGGAGATGGCTTCAAAGGGACAGGACCCGATTGCTTCGCTGGGATACGACGGCCCGCTGGCCGCGCTCTCGCTGTCGCGCCAGAACCTGTCCGACTACTTCAAGGAACAGGTGGCGGTTGTGACCAACCCGGCCATTGACCGGGAACGGGAAGCGGAGCATTTTTCCACCCGGGTGTATCTTGGGCCACGTCCAGCTCTGACCGGAACTCCTCAGCCGGCTGTTGAACTTGCCGTGCCGTTGCTGCTGGGTGGATTCCGTACAGCAGCGGGGGAAGAGCAAACCGAAATTGCACGTCGTCATGGCATAACCACTCTTGAGGCTCTGCTGATCCAGGCTGGTCGGGGACGCAGCCGCATTCTTTCCTGCGCCATGGGCCGAAATGAATCCCTGCACGATGCGTTGCGGAGGTTGTCCGATGAGGCAATCGAGGCGGTACAGGGGGGTGTGCGCATCCTGTTATTGGATGACAGCAGAGCTTTTGCACCTGGGCAGAGCTTCCTCGATCCTTTTCTGGTGGTTGCGGTGCTGCACAAGGCACTTAAAAAGATTACTGCCAAGGGCGGGCTCAGCCTGCGGCGCAATGCCTCGATCGTGGTACGTTCCGGCGCTCTTCGTAACCTGCATGACCTGATTTTCGCTCTCGGCATGGGAGCGGATGCCCTCTGTCCCTACCTGATGTGGGAACAGGCGACTGCTCACCAAAACGGAGTGGATAACCTCTACGGCGTGCTGGCCAAAGGGCTGGAGAAGGTGATCTCCACCATGGGTACACACGAGATAGGGGGCTACGGCAAATATTTCGCATCCATCGGCCTGTGCAGCCATCTGGCAGGTATTTTTGAGACTCCCAACTTTTGCGGCTCCGGCAAGGGGGGCCTCACCCTGGAACGTCTGGAGGTTGAAAACAGAAGCCGTACTGCTGTGGCCCGCAGCAACGACAAGCAGCCTGTACCGGTGCAGTTCCGCCTGTATCCTCGTATCTGGAAAATGGTGGGCCAGGTGGCTAAAATGGAGGAGAGTTATGCGGAACTTTCCCGACTGATCCAGCAACTGGAGGGAGAACATCCCACCTCGATCCGCCATCTGATTGATCTGCGTTACCAGGATGAGTTGAGTGTGGACCCTGAAGAGGTAGACACCACTATTGGAAACCATGACCTGCCGATTCTATTCTCCGCCATGAGCTTCGGTTCACAGGGGGAGACCCCTTTTCGTATTTATGCCGAAGCCGCCCGGCGGTTGAACATCGTCTGCATGAACGGCGAAGGGGGCGAAATAGCCGACATGCTCGGCAAATATCGCTCGAACCGGGGCCAGCAGATCGCTTCAGGCCGTTTCGGTGTAACCATGGAGTATCTTAACTCTGCAGATTTCCTGGAGATCAAGGTAGGACAGGGGGCAAAGCCGGGGGAAGGGGGACATCTGCCCGGTTTCAAGGTGACCGCCAAGATTGCGGCAGCCAGACATGCCACCCCGGGGGTTTCGCTGATCTCCCCCTCAAACAACCATGATATCTATTCCATCGAGGATCTGGCGCAGATTATCGAAGAGCTGCGCACTGCCAATCCCACGGCCCGCATCTCGGTCAAAGTGCCGGCAGTGGCCGGCATTGCCACCATTGCCCTGGGCATTGCCAAAGCGGGAGCTGATATCATTACCATCAGCGGCTATGACGGCGGCACTGGTGCTGCCAGGAAGCATGCCATTAAATTTGTTGGTTTGCCTGCTGATATCGGAGTTGCCGAGGCGCATCGCGCCCTGGTGGCGGCGGGGATGCGCGAGCGGGTGGAGATCTGGGCCGATGGCGGTGCGCGCACCGGACGGGATGTGGTCAAGCTGATGCTTCTGGGGGCCAACCGGGTCGGATTCGGTACCTTGCCCATGGTCATCATCGGTTGTACCACCTGTCGCGGCTGCCATCTTGGGACCTGCCATGTGGGTATCGCCACCCAGATTGAAACTGCGGAAGAGGCTGAACAGAAAGGCTTAAAACGCTTCATCCCCCGTGTGCTGGAGAATGGCGTCATTTATGAGACCACATTTTTCAGAGGCATGGCACGTGAGATCAGGATTCTGACCGCCAAGCTCGGTTTCAGACGCAGTCAGGACCTTGTCGGTCACGCCGACCTGCTGGTGCAGGCCCGCGGCCTGGATCGACTGGACCTGGCCGACCTTCTGAAGCCGGCACATACCACCGCCAGCCCAGTGGAGAGCGAAGTACGCATAATCCGCAAACCCCTCAACTACCTTACTTCGTTGATCTCTGATCTTGTTTCCAAGTCGTTTGCTTCCGGAGAAGAGCGTGTGCGCTATGACGACGACAATGCTACCAGTTCAGATCGGGCCATTGGTACTCATCTGGCCGGGTCAATGGTCCGGGGATGGCAGGACAACAGCTTTACCTCCGGTTGCGAAGCGCTGCTTTACTTCCGTCGCGATTCGATTCCCGGTAATGGTCTTGGGGCCTTTACCATCCCGCGCATCGCCATACGGGTTGAGGGGGGAGCTCAGGATGGAGTTGGTAAATCGACCCAGGGGGGCAAAATCGTTGTACTGAAGGGTGAGAATCGCAATGGAGCCAGGGTCGGCGGAGCAGTAGGGAAAGGACTGGCCTATGGCGCCCAGGGAGGTACCTTCATTATCCAGGGGGACGCGGACAGCCGGGCCTGTATCCGCCTTTCCGGAGCGGATGTAGTACTGGGGGGGCGCATCCGGACTCCTCTTGATGACAGTCTGGGCAATATCGCGGGGAGGGCCAATCTGAAAGGATTCGCCTGCGAGTATATGACCGCCGGCAGAGTGGTTGTACTGGGAGATCCGGGACCGTGGCTCTGTTCCGGCATGACGGGAGGGACGGTATACTGTTATCTGGACGCGCCAATGGGCTTTGATCGGGAAGCACTGCGACGGCGGATTGCCGCTGGGGCCGGTGTGGAGATCCGCAACGTGGAGGAGGAAGATATCAGTCAGCTCGAACTGCTGCTGGGAAAATATCACCGTGAACTGCTCCATTCCCATCAGGAAGAGGAGGCTGACTGGGTGGCAAACGTCATGGCCCGCAGCCGGGACTGCTTTGTGAAAATTGTACCCGAAAAGACGGCGCTGATGCCGGCCAGTACGGAGTAAGGAAACAGTGTTGAGGTTGAGGAGAAGCAGGAGAAGCAGGAGAAGCATTTCACCTTAACCTCAATACTTAACTTTAACCTTAGTCTCAACCTGCCTTTACAGCAGCATGGTTTTTCGTGCCTGAGTCGTTTCTTTGCTCGGTTCCACCGGCAGACCGGCCCCCACATAGGCCGCAAATCCCCCTGTCAGGGGATGAACATCTGTCCAGCCATGATTCTGCAGTTCGTGGGCTACCTTGAAGGCGGCTTCGTCCCCTGTACATGTGGCGTATACGATCACAGGACGGTTTCGGGGGATTTCCTCAAGATGCTTTCCTACCTCATCGTCGTCGACAACAAGGGCTCCCCTGGCCTTCATCAGGGACCAGTCCCGGTGATGATGGTGGTGCAGGTTGATGAAGAAAAAATCTTCCCTCTTTTCAATGTGTTGTTTCAGTTCTTCAACGCTCACCTCAAAGGTGTCAATCATGGAAACCTCCCTCGCTTGAGTCATTGATTCAACAGATATTCTCAACGTAAAAACAAGAAGGGGCAGCTTCTTGTGGTTTTTTAGGAAAAGGGTATTTGCTTTATCATTTCCTCTGAAATGTCTTGCAGTCCGGATTTTTCTGCTGCCAGCCAACGGTTATTGAATCTGCCCTGCACTCAAGGGCTTCGTTGTGTGCGCAGTTGGCCATCTTACAGGCTCCGACTCCGCCTCGGGTGTCCGGAATCCCCCCTTCCATGGAGGTGGTGAAAAAGGTGTCGCAATGGGGTCCTTCCATCGGACCTCCAACGGTAATGGCCAGGGTGTGACAGGATTTATGCTTGTTATATGCGCAGTCGGTGACTTCGCATGAGTTGATTCGGGTCATCTCCATAGTATTCTCCTTGTGTGAGTGTCGTATGTATCTGCCCCTTCACATTTGCAGGTCATTTGATTCCAGCAGCTTCATTTCCAAAGTGTATCGCACATGCCAGGGAGGTCAAATGAGGGGGCAGGGACCAGGGACTGGAGATCGGGGACCGGTAAGACAGTATAGCAAAGTCTTGGGAGTGCTATGGATTTAATGGAAAACTGGTGTCATATGCAGAAATTACCGCGTTCCTTTTACGCGCGGGATACGGTGATGGTTGCAAAAGAACTTCTGGGAAAATATCTGGTGCACAGGTCTGATGATGTTGAACAGGTTGCCAGGATCGTTGAGGTGGAGGCCTATCTGGGGGAACATGACCTTGCCTCCCATTCATCCCGCGGACGAACGGGAAGGACGGAAATCATGTTCGGGCCACCCGGATATGCATACGTGTATCTGATATATGGAATGCACTGTTGCATGAATGTTGTTACCGAGCCGGAAGGACATGCTGCTGCAGTGCTGTTGCGCGCTCTGGAACCGGTGGCGCATGTATCCAGCCACACCCGCGGGCCTGGTCTGCTGTGCAAGGCCATGGGTATCGACAGAAAACTGAATGGCCATGACCTTGAAAGTGATAATTTTTTTCTGGGCGCACTGCCTGACGCCGAACCGGTGTCAATTGTCGCTGGGCCACGCGTGGGTGTGGCTTACGCCGGTTCGTGGGCAGACGAACTGCTCCGCTTTTACATTCGTGACAATCCATTTGTCTCAGGCGGTAAAACACTTCGGAAGCCATCAGGGGTTATCCAATGAATTTCCTGTTCCACCTCTACCTTTCCGGCGATGATCCTGACATTTTGACCGGAAATCTGATGGGTGATTTCGTCAAGGGCAGAATCAGTGAGGAGTATCCAGAGGGATTGCGGGCAGGTATGACGCTCCATCGTCACATTGATTCATTCGCCCAGGATCAGGAACTGTTTCGCCGCAGTCGGAATCGTATCGATTCTCGCTTCGGGCTGTGGCGGGGAGTGCTGGTGGACTTGTTTTATGATCACTTTCTGGCCAGAGATTGGCTGCTTTACTCGGAAATGCCGCTCCCGGCCTACCTTCAGGAGGTGCGCCGCGTGGTGGAAGTACGTTATCGATTGCTTCCAGAACGGATGCAGGGTGTATTGCCGATGATGTTCGAAGAATGGCTGCCTTCCTATGGAGAAGTGGAAGGGATCGGGAGGGTCTTGGAGCGCATGGCCCGTCGAGTTCGGCGTGCTAACCCTCTGGCTGGTGCGGAGTGTGAACTCGTAAGGAATTATGCGGAGCTTAGGAATGATTTCCGGGAGTTTCTGCCGCTGGTGCGGGAATTTGCAAAGAATTTCCGGCAGACTTGTTCATGTCACGATGAGTCGCTTTGTTCCGTCTGAGGGGGAAATGACCGATAGCTACTGCATTGTACTCGGGCGTGCTTCATGTATCTTTCGTAGTTCATTCGGTTTAACGGTTAAGCGCTTGACCTGTCGGGCGGCCTTATCGCCCGGTCACGGTCTGAGCGCAGGTTGAACTTGTAATCACCGCATAAAGCTTAATCCAAACATTTTATCTACAGCCAGAAGAGTTCCTAACACCCAAATGACAGATACAACTACCAGCACAATATAATCAATTAGATAAAAATCTCTATATTTGGACCTGTTACTAATAATGCCCGCAGTGATAACCATTGTTGGAATTAGACTACCAAGAATCTTGTCAAACAGGTTTGTTGGATTTCCAGTTGTTTGAATTTTGATAAAAATGTAACCAAAGGCTATTAAAATAATTCCGCTTAGTATTTTTTTAGACATGAGTCATTGGTTCCATTCTTATCGATGCTTGTTAGTTCAACGTCGTTTTGGCGCAGCGGCGGAGCGGTAGCGAAGACCGTCTGCCGCCGCGTGTTAGATGCTTTCCATTTATTTGATACTGACACCACAATTGAGACATTTATTGCTCAGAGCGTTATGGTATCCGCCACCAAAAATTAAGTTCAGTTTTTCACTCCCCGTATCTCCAACTCCTCCGCTTTTTGCTCCTCTGAAGAAAAGGTAGTGCCCGCATCTGGGGCACTTTGTGAACTGCAAATTAAAGGCAACAATAGCCAAGGCACCCATGTACCCAAAAAGGAAAAACTCGGGCAGGCTCGAAACCATTATAAGCAGGCCATAAGGAAGCCACATGCCAAACATCGCAAATAGGAGAAATCGTTTTTTGCTGGCTTTTGTTAAGCCTTTTTTTAGAACGCTTTCATCAATTGTAAGATACTCAGAGGGCTGAACTCTTGGCGGTTCAGATTCCAGTTTTCTGAACACACCTATGAATAATGCAGCGATTGCCCCGCCCAAAAACGCAAGTGACAGAGAAAATGGAAGCGAAAACTTCAAATCCAATTTCCGTTGGTCTCCGTACTGTCCGATAGAGACAAGAATCAGCATTACAACGAAAAATCCTGTGAAATATCGGAGGAATATGGTTTTGATCTGGTTCATTTCTGTTTCCGTTTCATCTAACTTGTTAATCTACGGTTTCCCTATATATAGGTAATTTGTTACCTATATAAGACTTTTGTTCCTTATATAAAACCCTGTTGCGACGCCTATATGAGACGCATTTGTCACTGCTGCTATGGTGTGGTAATTCTCGATTCGAGTAGAGTTCCGCGAATCAATCTGTATTGCACAAACCAAACTTTTAATTGTGCATCCCATCTCGCTCACATGCTTCGCAGTGCTCGCGAAGTTCAATTTCCTCAAAACGGACGAATACCGGGAAATGAGCCTTGTTTTAATGGTTACCCCTGCTTGCCAATTTAATTGTGGAACTATACGCAAACTATGATGGTCTGCAAATTAAAATTCATAAAAGGACTACGATAGGTGCGGAACCATACGGGATTGCGTGAGGATTTTCGAGGGGTTATGAGCACAGGTGCAATTGCGCAGTGAAATTCGGCAGAACTCACCTTTGCTGGGACCGGCCGCTATTTCGTTTTACCCTGCTCCTCGGTGATCAGCCGAACCTGGCGCTCATGGAAGAAATAGTAGAAGGCCCAGTTGAGCAGAACCAATATCCGGTTGCGGAAGCCGACCAGGTACATGAGGTGCAGGGCAAGCCAGACAAACCAGGCTGCGAAGCCCGAGAAGGTGCGGCCAAAGGCCATGGCCACAGCAGAACTGCGGCCGATGGTTGCCATGGATCCCTTGTCCCTGTAGCGGAAAGGGGGCACGGGCCTGTCGAGACGTTTTGCGAGTATGGCCCTGCCGGCATATTCTCCCTGCTGCATGGCAACCGGAGCAACCATGGGCAAGGGGGCGCCATCCTGCTCCAGATAGGCCATGTCACCCACAATGAAGACATCAGGATGACCCGCCAGGGTCAGGTCCGGTTGCACAGGTATGCGTCCGTTGGCCGCTTTGGGTATGTCGAATGCGGCAGCCAGTGGAGCGGCAGCCACGCCGGCTGACCAGAAGAGCGTGCAGGCAGGGATGATGGTTCCATCGGCAATAAAAACCTCTTTTCCATCTGCTCCGTTTACCCTCGTATTTAAAAGAACCTCAACTCCCATCCGTCGCAGTCTTTCCAGGGTATAGCGCCGCAGATTCTCGGGGAAGGGAGCCAGCAGGCGGTCAGTAGCTTCTACCAGTATGATCCTGGTTTCGCCGATGCTGAGTTCGGGGTAATCCTTGGTCAGAACGTAGCGGATCAGTTCCTGTAGCGACCCGGCGAACTCCACCCCGGTCGGTCCCCCCCCAACAATGATGAACGTCAGGCAGGCCCGCCTCCGGGCCGGATCCTTTTCTCGTGAAGCCTTCTCAAACAGGGTGAGAATCCGGTTGCGCAGCTCTACAGCATGGCCCAGCTTTTTCAAATCATAGGCATGTTGCTCAATGGTGGCCTGCCCGAAGAAGTTGGTGACACTTCCGGCCGCGACAATGAGGTAATCAAAGTCAATCTGTCCTTCCCTGGTGAAGAGCTGTTTTTTTTCAAAATCAGCTCCGATCACTTCGGCCATTCTGAAACTAACCCCTTCCCAGTGCCGAGTCATTGCTCTGATGGGATAGGCGATTGACTCTTGCTCCAGAGCCGCTGTGGCAACCTGGTACAAGAGCGGCTGGAACAGGTGGTAGTTCTGGCGGTCGAGCAGCATGACATCCAACCCTTTTCCGGCCAGTGTCCGGGCAGCTCGAAGTCCGCCGAATCCCATTCCTACAATCACTACTCGCTTCATTGCGTGTGCTCCGTTTCTCTGGATACTATTTAAAAAGTATCACACAGCAAGGTACTAAGCACAAGGATCCCCAAAAAACCAATTTTAATTTTTTCTGTTCTTGACAGGCAGCAGGCGGAGGTTAGACTTACATTACAACAATGCTCTTTCACAAATTGCTCTGGAATTATACGTGTCGCAAACGGTCTCTGCCGATTATCCAAAAACATTATTTTCCGGGTACAGATGCGGTGAGCAAGCCTTCAGCTGGAGAAGGAAGCCTTAAGCATTTTCTTGGAAGAAGTTAGAAATAAAGGGCAGCTCCACAAAAACGAAATGCGTGATTTCAGAGCTTAGCACTGGGTAGTGTTTCGTGTTGTTCAAGGCATTTAAAGTTCTGATCATGATAAGTGATCGGATCCGGAAAAGGGATGTACAGCAAGTCCTTGAATGCAGGCAGCGATGCATTATCCAGTGTGAAATAAAAAGCCCCGGAAAAAATATTTCCGGGGCTTTTTTTATTAATTGAACTTCTAAAAAGAGGCTGTTGAAAAACTCAGGTTGTTCAAAAATAGTCAGATCCTCGTCTCCGGAGAAAGTCCTGCGGAGGCAGCCCCCTCTCTATCTCTCCCCCGCTGGGGGAGAGCATGCCTTGTCCTCTCCCTGTGGGAGAGGGATTGGGTGAGGGCAGCAGCGCTACGCCGCACAAGGTGGCTTTCGAGGATGGCGGCGAGATGGCTGTTTTTTAACAACCTGCTAAGTTACATGCCTACTCCAGCAATAGCCGCCCCACAATCTGGGCAGGTGCCGTTACGAATCCTGTTTCTATCGATTAGAAATCCGAAACGTCCTATCAATAGGCTTGAGCAGGTGGGACAGGTAGTATTCTCTCCGCCTTTGCCCGGTATATTACCTTCATAGACATAATGCAACCCCGCAGTCCGGCCGATGTCCCGGGCGCGCCGAAGTGTTTCCACCGGTGTGCTGCGGATATCTGTCAATTTGTAGGTTGGATGGAACTGGCTCACATGCCAGGGAGTATCAGCTCCCAGGTTGCTGACAATAAACGAGGCAAGTGCTTTCAGCTCTTCATCGGAATCATTCATCCCAGGGATGAGCAGGGTGGTGATCTCGATCCAGATTCCTTGTCTGCGGTACTCGATAATTGAATCGAGCACTTCTGACAGGCGGGCATGGACGTTATCGCGGTAGAACTCTTCGGAAAAAGCTTTTAAATCGATGTTGGCAGCATCCAGAAAAGGGGCAATTGCTTCCAGCGGTTCTCTGCAGATGTAGCCGTTGGTTACAAATATGTTGCGCAGGCCTGCCTCCCGGGCCAGACGGGCTGTATCACAGGCAAATTCGAAGAATATGGTGGGTTCGGTATAGGTGTAGGAGATAGACGCACACCCGCCCCCGAGTGCCTTCTGCACAATCTGGTGCGGCGTCTGCTCCGGTCCCTGTACCGGTGCGGATGGTGCGACCTGCGAGATTGTGTAGTTCTGGCAATGGTGGCAATGGAAATTGCATCCAACCGTTGCAATGGAGTAGGAGGTACTGCCCGGCATGAAGTGGAAAAGCGGTTTTTTCTCGATGGGATCGATATGCTCGGCGCAGACTTTGCCATACACGAGGCTGTAGAGGATGCCTTCCCGGTTTTCGCGGACGGCACAGATGCCGCGGGCGCCATCCCTGATCACACAACGGAAACGGCACAGGCCGCATCGAACCCGATTTTCCTCCATCTTTTCATAAAACAGGGCTTCCTTCATGATCTCTCCCTCTGGTATGGATTCCTCATAGTATAACAGCCGGGTCATAGCGGTCAAACTTCCGTATTACCTGGTTTTTGGGGGCGGGGACTAGCTTTGCCGGTCCCTGGAGAACCTTGTAATGTACCGCTTCTTTAGTAAGCTTATGGTAAACATGATCCCCCATGGAGGAGGTTGTATGAAAATAGAAGAACAGGTCGTTACCACAGTAGCAGCAGTGCTGGAACAGGACCCGTATGTCAATCTCCATGAATTTCCTCTACAGCTCGACTTCGCCTCGGGCGTACTCACGCTTGAAGGAAATGTGGAAAATATCATGGCCAAAAAACGAGCTCTTGAAGTGGCGGGTGCCATATCAGGCGTAGACCGGATCGTGGATCGTCTCCGTCTGGTTCCGGCCAGCCCAATGCAGGATGGTGAGATTCGCGACCATGTCTGCAATTCCCTTGTCTCCGAAAATTATCTGGGCACGTGTGCCGTGTGGGCGATAGTGAAAGGCAAGGCCGAGGTGGTGCGCGAAGCGGATCAGGATATGGATGGTAATATAGATGTGGAGGTTCAGGATGGGGTAGTGGTGTTAAATGGTGCCGTATCAAGCCTGAGCGCAAAGCGAGTGGCTGGAGTGATGGCATGGTGGGTGCCGGGAAGCAGGGATGTTGTCAACGGGCTTGAGGTTATACCGCCGCAGGAGGATAGTGATGATGAGGTAGTTGATGCGGTATGTCTGGTTCTGGAAAAAGATCCGTTTGTCAATGCCAGCCAGATACGGGTCAGAAGCAGCGGGTTTAATGTAACTTTGGAAGGGGTTGTCAGGAATCAGCTGGAGAAGAAATTTGCCGAATCAGATGCATGGTACGTTTTTCGTGTGGACCAAGTGACCAATTTGCTGATGGTAAGCGAGTAGGATAAATGGAGAGATCACGATGAAGAGGTTACTGCTAGTTTGCCTTTTGGCAGCAATGATAACTGGGTGCGCCACGGGCAGATATGAGGCAAAACAGCCACAGGCCTATCCCTCCGCTCACCAGGCGTTTGACGCAACCTTCGGATGGGAAAAGGCTGTCACTTCGACAGGAATTATTGTGAACGGATATGCCCGTAATAACCGCTACTTTTTGATGGAGGACCTGGAGCTTAATCTAGCCCTTCTGGACAGTCAGGGAAAAGAGAAAGCCGATAAGGTATTTTTCTTCATTCCATCCCGGCTGCCACAGGATGATATTTCATACTTTGATATCACTTTGCCGGTGCAGCCGCAGTCAGGGGACAGGCTCAGGTTTCTTTACCGCTACAAGGGGATTGAGGATAGTGATATGGGTATTCGCTGGATGAGCAGTTTTGAGGTGCCTGCCCTGGAATAATGTTTTGCTGCAGAAAAGAAGCCGGGCTTTTTAGTGCCCACAATGCGAGTGCCGGGAGCGGTGGCTGAATCCTTTGATTATGGGACCCGCTATGCAGTGGGTGCATTCCACCTGCAATGTGGTGTGGGTGATATGGTATTTCTCCTGCAGTACGTGTTCGATGTTGTGAAGCAGTTTTGCCTGGCGTGTCTTGAATTCCGGCTTCACGTCGATATGGGCGGATAGTGCTACAATGTGTGAGCAGATGGACCAGATGTTGAGGTGATGGAGGTCGCTTACTCCTTCGATTTTCCTGATGGTGTTGGCAACATCGGTTACATGCATCCCTCGCGGAACACCCTCCAGCAGGATATGTGTCGATTCTCGCAGTACCCTTCCGGCACCATAGAAAACCACGCAGCCGATTCCGATGGAAATAATCGCATCCAGGATGAACCAGTTGGAATAGTACATGATCACACCGCCGACGATGACCCCAAGGGAAGCGGCTGCATCGCCGATTACATGCAGAAATGCACTATGCACATTGAGGTCGTCATGGGAATGTTCATGCAGGGCTGATGCGGACAGCAGGTTCATGATCAGGCCGATGGTGGCGATAACCAACATGGGCAGGCTGTTGACCTTTTCCGGCTGCATGAGGCGTCCCCATGCCTCGTAGAGAATCCCGGCAGCTATCAGAAAGATGGTAACGCCGTTGATGAGTGAAGCGAAGACCTCTGCCCGGTGAAATCCATAGGTCCGGGTTTCGGAGGCGGGCAGGGCAGACAGGCGAATCGCTCCCAATGAGAGTAACAGGGCGAACAGGTCGAGAAACACATGGGCCGCATCTGACAGCAATGCCAATGAGTTGGTCCAGATGCCGCCGACGATTTCGGCGATCAACGTTACCGTTGTCAGCAGGATCGCAAAGAGAAGCCGTTTGGTGATGCTCTTATCAGGAGTATGTGCGTCCATAGAAAAAATTCTATCATAGATGCAGTATGGAAATCAAAATGGCGGTTACAACTGCTTCTGTGAATTTCAATGGACCCGGGTTTTATGTCTGTTTCCGATCAGGATCGAGCTGATAATGGAAATTGTCAGAACACCGAAGATGACGCCAAGTGAAAAATGAACCGGGATCTCGAACCTGGTTTCGGCCAGCAGCATTTTCACTCCTACAAAGGCGAGGATGAATGAGATGCCTATCTTCAGGTACGCGAACATTCCCATAACATTTGCCAGCAGGAAGTAGAGTGCCCTGAGACCCATTATCGTAAAAACGTTGGAGGTATAGACGATGAAGGGGTCCCGGGTGACGGCAAAGACAGCCGGGATGGAGTCGAGAGCAAAAATGACATCACTTGATTCAACCATCACCAGAGTCAGGAAAAGCGGTGTAGCGGCGCGCTTGCCACACCTGCTGATAAAGAAGCGATCGCCGCTGTTCCTTTTGGTGATGGGTATGAATTTTCGTACCAGCTGCACGAGCAGGTTCTTTTCCGGTTCTACTTTGTCTTCCCCGCCAAAAGCCATTTTTATCCCGGTAAAGATAAGAATGCCGCCGAAGATGTAGATCATCCAGTGGAAGGCATTCAAGAGTTCAATTCCCACAAAAATAAAGATGGCCCGCATGACAAGGGCACCGATGATGCCCCATTTAAGAATCTGGGGTTGATTCTTTTTGGAGATACTGAAGTAAGAGAAAATCATGATGAAGACAAACAGGTTGTCAACGGAAAGTGATTTTTCGATAACATAGCCGGTAAAGAATTCCAGGGCTTTGGTCTTGCCCATGTAGTAATAGATCCCGCCATTGAAAAGCATGGCAAGACTTATCCATATTCCGGTCCAGGTGAGCGCCTCCTTGTAGGAAACCTCATGGCTTTTCCTGTTCAGGCCCAGGTCTATGAACAGCATGATCAGTATGAGGATGTTGAATGCCATCCACATGAATGCTCTATCCGTCATCTCTTCTCCATCTTTACATTCCTTTTAGTTTCCAAAGCGTGAGCACACCGAAGGTCAGGAACATGATGCCGGCACTCCGGTGTATCCAGCAGAGTGGGATGTATTTTACAAGCTGTTTGCCGGCGAAAATCCCCAACAGTGAAACGGTCCATAACGCGAGGGTCGAGGCGCTGAAGACCATGGTCAGCTGCGTCAGACTGGCAGAATGCTGGGCCGCCTGGCTGGCGGTCACCAGCTGGGTCTTGTCCCCCAGTTCGGCCATGAAAATCATGATGAAGGCCGTGCGTGCCGCGGAAGAGGCAGTGGGAGGACGGTTTTCGTCATCGTCGCCATCACAGGCATGCCTAAGGGTGCTGTAGCCGAAATAAAGAAAAAGCAGTCCCGAAACTAAGGTAACCCAGAAGATCGGCAGCAGCAGAAACAGCACCTTGCCCACCAGCACGGCTGCCAGATTCAGCACGACAAAGGCTGCCGCTATCCCCACAAAGATTTTTTTCCAGGGATAGCGCAGGGCAAGTGCCATGGCTGTCAACTGGGTCTTATCGCCCAGTTCGGCCAGAAAGATCAGGCCAAAGGTGCTGAGAAAAATGGTGGAATTCATTACGCAACAGTGCTCCTTAATAGAATAAAACTACTGTGCCATGCGCTTCAGCACGTTTTCCAGCTTGCGCAGCTCCTCGCCGTATCCGGCCCAATCCCCCTGACGCTGCAGAGTCATTGCTTTTTCATAAATGCCCATGGCTTCTTTGGCCAGAGTTGCAGGTGAGACAGTACTGCCAACCACCGGCGTGGCGGCGGCTCTTGCTACTTTTTTGCCGCTGAAGAGACGCTGCAGGGCCAGTTCGAGGTTCTCTTCCATGACAACCTCATCTCCGAACGCGACAATAACACGCTTTAGTTCAGGCAAGCCACCCTTGTCTGCTGCTGCCAGAAAGAGCGGCTGCACGTAGAGCAGGGATTTCTCGATCGGTATTACCAGCATGCTGCCCCGGATAACCTCCGAGCCACGCTGGCTCCAGAGTGTAAGCTGCTGTGAAATAAAAGAATCCTGATTGATACGGGCATCGATCTGTTTCGGGCCATAGACCAGTCGGTCCCGTGGAAACGTATATGCCCTGATTTTGCCGTAATTGGTGCCATCGCAGCGTGCGGTCAGCCATGCGGCCAGGTTGTCCCTTTTGGATGGGGTAAAGGGGAGCAGCAGAATGTATTCCTCCACTTTTTCGCCGGGCAATTTCATGACCGTGTAATACGGCTCCATCGTTTTCTCATTCAGCACAGGGACTTGCCAGAGATTCTCCTTGTTATAAAAGGTTTTGGGGTCTGTCATGTGATATGCGGTGAACATCGCAGCCTGAATCTGGAGAAACTGGTGTGAGTAGCGGACATGGCTGCGCAGATCATCAGGCATCGCTGATAGAGGTTTAAACAGCTTTGGAAATATCCTGGCGTAGGTCTTGATCAAGATATCATTGGGATCGCTGATGTAGAAACTCACCGAACCGTCATAGGCATCCACCACAGCCTTTACCGAATTGCGCATATAGTTGACGCCGCCCTTGAGCGGCGTGGAATAAGGGAGACGATCCGATGCGGTATAGGCATCCACCATCCAGACTAACTTGCCATCCTTCCGTACAACCATGTAGGGGTCATTGTCAAAACGGAGAAAGGGAGCAGCCGCCTTTAGCCTTTCACGGATGGTGCGATTATAGATGATGCGACTTTGGGCGGTGATATCCGAGGAAAGCAGGATTTTTTCGGATTTGAATCTTGCCGCGAAAAGGATTTTTTTCCAGAGGGAATCCATGGGCACACCACCTGTGCCGGCATAGGTGGTGTTGATGTTGCCTGTGGCTGTGGGATAGCTGAATTCAGGGATTTTGGTTTTGACAATTACATAATCGTTGGAGAGCTCGCCATAGTAAATCTCCGGTCTGGTTACCTTGATGTCGGCAAGACTGACTGCTGGAATATCTTTGACGAAAAATTCGGGCAATCCTTCTTTACTGATCCGGCTGACCGGGCCAAAGGTGATGCCGTTGCCGTGGGTGAAAATAAGCCGTTCATTAATCCAGTTCCTGCTTGGCAGATCCGCATAGGAAAGTTCTCGGGGAGAAAGCATGACTTGGCTGTAACTGCCGTTTACCATGTAGCGGTCATTGTCCACGTCGTAAAACTTGTAGTAGGTCCTGATCTGCTGCAGCTGGCTGTATGTCTTGAGTAGCGGGGCGTGATCCCAGAGACGGATGTTCTTGATGGTGGCATCATTGTTGGCAATATCCACTGTAGAGAGCTTCTGGTCCACATCAAAAGGAATAGTCTCGATCTTGTCCAAATCATAACCGAGGCGGGTGAATCTGATGTTATTCTCGATGTAGGGTGTTTCCAGGGCCAGTTCGTTAGGTGCCACCTTGAACTGCTGCAGCAGCAGGGGATAGACGCGCATACCGACCCCATGGATGGCGACAACGATGATGACAGGAGTCACAGCCATCCGCCAGGCGCCTTTCCAAAAACCGGTTGCCACGATGATGCCTGCCAGGGGAGTCAAAAACACGAGGACCTTGAGGGTGAGCAGACGGGCGTGAACATCGGCGTATCCTGCTCCATGAAATGTGTTGCGACCATCAAGCAGCAGGCCGAAACTTTCCAGGTAATAACCTGAAGCCAGAAGCAGGGAGATGAGTCCCACAAGAATAGCGAAATGTTTTCTGGCGGCCTCGTCGACATTAACGCCTCGTGGAGTCAGTAAAATCGCGCCACGAACAAAATAGACTGCAATGATCAGGACTATGGTGGCGGTCAGCATGAAGCCGGCAAAACCCTTGAGCAACTCCAGGAATGGCAGGCTGAAAAAATAGAAACCAAGGTCCTTGCCAAGAACCGGATCATTTGTTCCCATGGTCAATCTGTTGGCGAACAAAAGGGCGTTCTCCCAGCGCGCCGCTCCCCACTGTCCGGCAATCAGGGCCAGTACAGCAGCAGATGCGACTGTAAGCGGCCTTACCAGGCGCTCGGCATCTGCCCGGTTGAAGCGATAAGAGCCACCAATGATAAACTCACTGGCGTGGGGAATTTGCACCCTGTTGGCTACCTTCAGGTTGCCCAGCACAAAGGCGAACATAAAAATGCCAAACAGCAGCGCGCTCCCGGTTTGTGCTGTCAGAGAGGTTGTAAATACTTCGGTGTTGCCGATCTCTGAAAAAAACAGCCAGTCTGTCAGGAGCTTCACCAGGGAGGAGGCAAAGGGGATGATGATTGCTGCGGCAACAAGAATAAGAATGAACCGGTTTTTTCTGACCATGATGACCTCTCGCTAAGGACCTGCAAATAAGCACCGTCCATGGTGATTCACCATGGACGGTGGCCGTCGTCAGGGTAAACAGAAATCAGCGTGTCTGGTTTGGTTTCCTGCCTTTGATGAATCTGAACAGCAGATAGCCAAGTCCGGCCAGGAGCAGCATTTCAAACAAGCCGAATCCGCTCCCCATTCCACCACCGACACCGGCACCGGCGCCTGCCATGCCACTGAACAGCATGCTGCCGAGCATGCCACCCATCATGCCGCCCGCCATGCTCCTCATGAAACCGCCCCCAGCCTGCTGCTGAAATGGTCCGACTGATGGAGCGGCTTGTCGAGGCTGGGAAGGTTGATAGGACGGCCTTGCCGGAGCAGAGTAGCTGCGTGATCCACGACTGCCAAAGGAACGGCTTCCGCCGGCCCTGGCATGGGCTGTAACTTCCATGACTGTGATTGAAAAAAAGAGGACTGCTGCAAATATGGTAAAGCCGCGAAGTAAATTCATGATGTCTCCAATTGAGTAGAATTATCGTTTAGTTGCTTTCGCCGTTGCCGGCTTCATAGGGATTGTGAAGCTTGACCGGGTGACTGCGCCGCAGCCGCAGGTTGAGCATTTCCACCAGGACCGAGAAGGCCATGGCAAAGTAGATGTAGCCTTTCGGTATGTGCATGTCCAATCCGTCGCCGATCAGTGCCACACCGATCAGGATCAGAAAACTGAGCGCAAGCATCTTGATGGTTGGATGGCTTTCCACAAAGGCGCTGATCTTGCCGGAGAAAAACATCATGAATCCGACCGCAATTACTACGGCTGCGACCATGACGCCAAGTTTGTTGGCCATTCCCAGGGCGGTGATAATGGAGTCGAGTGAAAAGACGATATCCAGCAGAAGGATCTGCACGATGATCGCTCCGAAGGTGGTGGCGGCTTTGACAGAAGTATGCGCCTGCTCGCCCTCAAGCTTCTCATGGATTTCCATGGTGCTTTTCCACAGCAGGAAAAGGCCTCCGCTCAGGAGGATCAGGTCGCGTCCGGAAATTTCATTTCCGAGCACCGAGAAAAGCGGTGCCGTCAGCCCCATCAGCCAGGAAAGCGAAAAGAGCAGGCCGATACGAATGAACATTGCCAGCCCAAGGCCAACAAGGCGGGCTTTCTCCTGTTGTTCTCGCGGCAGTTTGCCGGCCAGGATCGATATGAAAATGATGTTGTCGATGCCAAGTACGACCTCCAGCGCGGTAAGAGTTGTCAATGCCAGCCAGACTTGCGGATCCATCAGCCATTCCATATTAAAAAATTCCTCCTGTTAGTTAGTATTCTCAATAAAATCAGGCATCAGTCCATGCACAGGGCGCGGCGCTTGGTGCTCCAAAGTTCGATGGCTTCACGCATGATGGTGGAAATACTTTTCGAGGTGGTTTTGGTGAGTTTTTCCAGACGCTTTCGTTCATCGTCACTGATGCGCAGAGAGATGATGTTGTGCAGCTGTTCCTTCTTGATCTTCTTTTTCCGGAAGGTTCTGGGTTCTTTAATAACATTATTCTTTGAATTTGACATGACTTTCCTCCTTTGGGGTTAGGTGAGTTCGTTTTTCACTGGTGTGGGGATGATTTCCTGTAGGACATGGTTTCCAACCGGGCAATGCGTTCTTCCATGGGGGGATGGGTGGAAAAAAGCGACATGAGGCTACTGCCGGTAAGCGGGTTGACGATGAACAGATGTGCCGTAGCCGGTTGGGCTTCCTGCATCGGTACTGCCTGGGAAGCGTTGTGTAATTTGGCCAGGGCATTAGCCAGCATGCGTGGATTACCACAGATTTCGGCGCCGGTTGAGTCCGCCAGATACTCACGGGAGCGGGACACAGCCATTTGGATCAGCATGGCGGCGATCGGTGCGATGATTGCCATGGCCAGTGATCCGATCAGGCCGCCAGCGCCGCTCTCTTCGTCATCACTCCGTCCGGCGCCGAACATGGCGCCCCATTGCAACATGTTGCCCATCATGGAGATGGCACCGGCAAAGGTGGCTGCGATGGTTGAAACCAGTATATCGCGGTTTTTTACGTGGGCCAGTTCGTGAGCCATGACACCCTCCAGTTCCTCTGGAGTAAGAATGCGCAGGATTCCTTCAGTGGCTGCCACGGCGGCATGTTGCGGATTTCGGCCGGTGGCAAAGGCATTGGGACTGTCCGAGGGGATGATGTAAACCTTGGGCATGGGCAGCCCGGCTCGGTCGGCAAGGCGGCTGACCATGCCATGAAAGAAGGGATAGCTTTCGGAGCTGACTTCCTGTGCGCCATACATGCGCAGCACGATCTTGTCCGAATACCAGTAGGAGAAGAAGTTCATGGCGCAGGCCATGAAAAAGGCGAAGACCATGCCGGTCTTGCCCCCGATGGCGCTGCCCATGGCTACCATGAGCAGGGTAAGCAGGGTGAGCAGAAGGGTTGTCTTGAACGTGTTGAGCATTGATACCTCCGACGATGTTGGTTGTCGCCGGGGTAAAAAAAAAGACCTTTACCCACGGCGTGATTACGCTTGGATAAAGGTCTTGCTTGCGATAAATATCGTTCCTTGCCCGAGTCTTGCGACTGTGTTGACGAGCGAAGGTTCAGCCATTTCTCCGGCTGATAGCTACTCCCCTTTATTACAGAGGTTAATGTAATGATTCATTAAGAGGTTGTCAAGGGCATTTATTTACTTCCCGCCACCGTAGCTGTGCAACCCGGAAAGGAACAGGTTGACGCCCAGGTAACAGAAGATCGTGGCTGCAAAGCCGATGATCGAGAGCCAGGCAGCACGACGACCGACCCATCCCCTGGTGAAACGGGCATGCAAAAAGGCGGCATAGACGAACCAGACGATCAGGGACCAGGTTTCTTTGGGGTCCCAGCTCCAGTAGGTGCCCCAGGCGTAGTTTGCCCATGCGGCTCCGGTGATGATTCCCAGTGTGAGCAAGGGAAAGCCGACCATGATGGCCCTGTAGTTAAGGTCATCCAGTACCCTGGTAGGAGGAAACATGCTGATCAGGCTTGCTTCTCCCGCCTTCTGGCTGCTTTCGTCATGGTTGGCCCTGATCAGGTACATGATGGAGATGCCACAGGCAACGGCAAAAGCGGCATAGCCGAGAAAGCAGGTGATGACGTGATAGAGGAGCCAGTTGCTCTGAAGCGCAGGAACCAACGGCTCAATGCCGGTATTCAAACCAAGTTGTGCCCATGCCATGCCGAGCAGAGCGAACGGCATCACGAAAGCACCGATTACCCGGTATTTATAGCGGATGTCCAGAAGTGCGTAGATCAACACGATGGTCCAGGAAAAGAACACCACCGACTCGTACAAGTTGGAAAGCGGTGCATGTCCAACGCCAAGATCATAGGATTCCTTCCAGCGCAGACCTATGGCAATTGTTTGAGCTACAAGGCCACCGTAAGCGACTGATATGGCCGCGGTGCCGAGAGCTTTGGCGCGGCTTGCCAGAAATACGAAAAACAGCAACATTGAAATCAGATAGGCAAAGGTTGTTATGTTGAACAGAAGCGAGCTGGTCATCGAGTTTTCTCCTTGGTGAGGTCAGTAGTAAGTTTATCAACCAGTTGCTGGAAGACTGGCTGGAACGCTGCCTGGTTTTTGCTGCTATTGCCGGCCACAGTAATATGGCCGTTCTGGATACGCACCCACACACGTCGATGGGACATGAAAAAGGCGACATAGACGCCGATCACCATCAGGAAACAGCCCAGCCATACAACCCAGACTCCCGGGTCCTTGGCCACCTGAAGGCCGGTATACATCTTCTTTTGTGCGCCCTTGTAGTGCATGACAAGCTTGCTGCCATGCTGTTTGGCATAGGAAACGTTCAGCTCGGGATGATTGGCATATACCACAAAAGAGTCTGTTGCTCCGGAAGTCGAGTGTACCTCGACCTGGGCTGCCGGACCGGATAATCCCGGGGCAAAAGCCGAGACGTCGTCAGTGGCCTGGGTCACATGCATGCTGCTTCCGTCTGGAAGCGCCACCGAATCCGTCCCAGGGACCGTTACAGGGACAGAATTTTTGCCCTCCGTATCAGTCATGGTAAAGAAGTGGGTGCCGGCATCACCGTAGCTGGACTGGTAGAATGTGATTCCTTTGTACTGGAGCGGGTCATTTACGATGACTCGGGCATTGGTGTAGTCAGGTACCGGTTTTCCATTTTCCAGCACCGTCAGAATACTTTTGAATTCTTTCGGGGCGCCGTTGGGATAGGTGCTTACACTGAACTGCTCGCAGCGTATTCCAAAACCCAGGTCAAGCTCCTGGCCGGAACGCAAGCCTATTTTGGTTATGGTCTCTCCTTCGGGAATACTGACATAGCCCTTGTAGCCGAACAGGGAACCGATCATGGCGCCGATAAAGATCACTATCACGCTTAGATGAACGATGTACACAGCCAGCCTGCACCAAGGAGATTTTTGTGCAAAAAGATGCCAGGCACCATCGACCTCTGTGATTACCGGCTGTGCGAATTCACTCTTCAAAAAGGAGGAAATTCTGTCTTTCAGGGCCTCTGGCTGCTCAGACGATTTGATTGATGCCACATTGGCAATGGACTGTTCCTGCCCGCTGCTTAAAGTGGTTGTGGGATGGGTGATAATCTTTAGGATGTGGGGCAACCGCTTGATCGAGCATGCCACCAGGTTGACGGTTAGCAGGTAGAGCAGCAGAATGAACCACCACGAGTGGTACATGTCGAAAAATCCCAAGGTTTTGTATACTTGCAGCTTGGTCGCACTTATTTGGGCCACATATTCGGGAGGAGGCGCGCCCTGGGGTATGATGGTTCCGATGATTGAGGTGATAGCAAGGGTGATCAGCAGGAACATGGTCAGTTTGAGTGAACAGAAAAAATCCCAGAGGGACTGCAGAACATCACGATTTTTAGTTGTCACTTGATAGCTTCTCCTTGAGTGGGAAACATTATTTTGATCGGTAAAGAAACATATTTAATCGCCGGTAGTCGCTGTGCAAGCGATCTGGGTAAAAGTCAGGTGTTCTGTGGAGGTACAAAAATGCTGCGATAGACTTGGGTCAGGGACCAGGTTGGATCAGGAAATCGAAGAGTCGTTATGATCGGTGAATATATGAAGCGAAAGCTGGAAAAAACTGCATGGCAGGCGCAGCTACAATTCATTTCGCAACAGTCGGTATGCTGTTGGTCAGAAACAGGACGATCTGGACAGGGTAAAGCGGTTGCTTGTTTGAAACAAATGGTTTCGGCCTGGAAGGTTTTTAGGCTGTTTGTATACGAAACTGCATGGGCAGGATTACTTGCCGGAAGAATCAGATAAAAAACTATCAGCGCAATGGCTATTATGTGGTTGTGATTGTATCTGCAGTGCATGAGGGTTCCAATGTTCCGAAATAGTCTAGGCAATAAGTAAAGAATTGTCAACTCCCCGTTCCGACGTGTCTTATTGGATCACAGGCTATTCTCGTTTGTTAGTATTGTCAAACACTCCACCAGGCGACGATTTTCTTCCGCAGTTCGTATCGCAATGCGGAAAAAACGATCAGACAATCCTACGAAACTGGAACAGTCGCGGATGAGAATGTGTTCTTTTAGTAGTAAACCCTGTAATTCGGTGGAGGTGCAGCCGCTGGAAATTTCCACCAGCAAGAAATTGGCACTGGAAGGGTAGACGGTCAGCTGCCGGAACCGGGAGAGCTGCTCGGTCAGCCAAGATCGCTGCGAATTGAGGTATTCGAGGGACATTGATTGGTACTTATGATCACCCAAGGCTGCAACCCCTGCTGCTTGCGCCAGAGTATTGACGCTCCAGGGGCTGCTCACCCTGCCCAATTTCTCAATGACATCCGGGCTGGCTACGGCATATCCAAGGCGCAAACCTGGTATGGCAAAAAATTTGGTCATGGAACGCAGCACAAGACCATTGCTGCAAGCGGCAATGGTCGGCGCGGCGGTTGCCCCGGGGCAAAAATCAATGAAGGCCTCATCCAGCACCAGAAACGTTCCGCTATCCCGGCAGATGTCGCAAACCTGCTCGATAAGGTGACGCGGAAAAACTATTCCCGAAGGATTGGCCGGATTGCACAGGTACAAGGCATCGTATCCGTTGCCAAGAACATCGCGTAGTTTTTCAGGGTCCAGGCGGAATGAGTCCTTTGGTGAAAGTATGAAGTGACTGATTTCCCAGTTGTGCTGTTCAAGGGCATAGGCATATTCGCTGAAGGAAGGGGAGACAATCAGGGCGCGCCTGCCGGCAAGCATTGCCGGAAGGTTGTAGATCAGTTCGGTGGATCCGTTAGCCACAAGGAAATGTTCTGCAGGAAGAGCATGGTCATCTGCCAGGGCACGCTTTAGCTCTTCACAGCTAGTGTCGGGGTAGTGGATCAGGCTGTCCAGTGCAGAGATGATTGCCTCCCTGACAACTGCAGACAAACCGAGAGGATTGATGCTGGCTGAGAAATCGATGGTTTCACCAGGTGAAAGTCCCAACTGGCGTGAGACAGCAAAAATATTGCCTCCATGCTCATTGTTGGATGACATGGAACCTCACTTCCAGCTTCCGATCAGCTGTTTCCACTATAATCTTTCGATGCATGTTTATCTCCTGCATGCCATAAGCGCAACGATACACAGACCTGCCATCAGCAGGGTCGTCAGATACATCAAGCGGATCATGTTGCGGTACGCCTGACCATCCAGCGGGGTTAGAGGATCGCCGATATGCTGCTTGAAGGATTCCTTGCCGCCGTAGCTGGAGGTACCCCCAAGGCGGACACCAAGGGCGCCAGCAGCAGCAGCTTCAGGATGGGCGCTGTTGGGTGAGGGATGTTTAAGCCGGTCGCGCAGGAAAATTTTGCAGGCATTGCTCCAGGAAAGCCCGAGCGCAGGTGCTGAGATGATCATCAAAATTGCCGTCAGCCGTGCCGGGATAAAATTAACCAGGTCATCCATACGCGCCGAAGCCCAACCAAATTGAAGGTAACGCTCATTTTTATAGCCTACCATGGAGTCCAGGGTGCTGATCGCCTTGAAGGCCATGGCTGTCACAGGCCCGCCAGAAGAAAGCCAGAACAGGGGAGCAATGATGCCGTCAGAAGTGTTCTCGGCTACAGTCTCCACCAGGGCACGCCATATTTCATCTTCGTTGAGATGTTCCGTGTCCCGGCCGACAATGTAAGAAAGATGTTGTCGTGCCGAAATGATGTCTCCCGCTCCAAGGGCAGCGGCTACCAGGGACGATTCCCTGTGCAGGGAGCGAGCCGCCAGGCAAGTTGCGGAAACCATGATGGCTGCCAGCAGTCCGGCCAGGGAGGAGAGATGGGCGGTGCTTCTCAGCAGCAGCCAGGTGGTTCCTGCGGCGGTGCCGGTAGTCAGCAGCAGCAGCAGGACTCCGGCGCAGCGCTCACAGGCGATCAGGCGCCTCAAAAGAGACTCCAGGACTGTGATCAGCCTTCCGATCTGCACCACGGGATGGGGCAGCCAGCGGGGATCACCCAGCACCAGGTCGAGCAGCACTGCCATGGCTATGACTTCGGGGTCAGGGGAGATCATTACCAAGGCCGCAGATGGTGAGCATCTGTTTCATGTCGAGATGTTGCGACATGTGGTCCGCCAGTGCATCAAAGGGATCATGAAGGGGCTTGATATGGTCTCTGAGCTTGAGCGGCATGCCTTTGTCCCTGCGAGCCGAGTTGAGGAACGTTTCCCGGAAGTGATTGTTGTCGAAGAGACCGTGCAGATATGTGCCGAAGATACGGCCGTCGGATGAGACACATCCGTCATGAATCACAACATCATCTTTACCGCGCTTGAAAATGCGGGAAAAGGGATGTGGCTCTTCCATATACGTTGTTGTGCCCATATGTATTTCATATCCGCTGAGAACATCATTGCAGTCAGGAGCGATCTGGTGGCCGTACTCTTCCAGATAGGCCAACGCTTGGTGGGTCTCCTTGTCCAGCAGGATTTCCGTTTCCACCGGCAGCAGTCCAAGACCTGTTGCTTCTTGAAGTGACGACTCGACATGATTTGGATCAAGTACCCGCCGGCCCAGCATTTGATAGCCGCCGCAGATTCCTACAATGCGCCCCTTGAAGTCGGCTATGGCGTCGTAGATCCCGCGTTCCATCAAGAAGTAGAGATCTGCAATGGTTGACTTACTTCCCGGAATGATCAGCATATCCAGTCCAGTCAACTGGTCCGGCACTTCCACGTAGCTGATCACCACGTCATGTTCCTGCTGTAAAGGATCAAAATCGGTGAAATTTGAAATGCGTGGCAGCTTGAGAATGCCGATATGCAGGCGCTTTTGACCTGTGAGAATATTGATGACCTTGGAGCGATTGCTGAGAACAACACTATCTTCAGCAGGTAGAGACAGGTCCGGCAACCAGGGGAGTACCCCCAGGACAGGTACGCCGGTGCGGGCTTCGATGAACTCGATGCCGGAGGAGAGAATGGATGGGTCTCCGCGGAACTTGTTGATGATTATGCCCCTGAGAAGAGCTTTTTCGTGGGGTTCCAGCAGTTCGATGGTGCCGATGATCTGGGCGAATACGCCCCCCCGGTCAATGTCTGCCACCAGAATGACCGGACAGCGTGCCATCAGGGCTACTTTCAAGTTGGCGATGTCGTTTTCTCTGAGATTGATCTCTGCAATGCTGCCGGCGCCTTCCATAACGATGAACTCATAGGCCTGCTTCAGGCGATCAAAGCTTTCGGTTACCTTTTCAAATGCCAGAGGTTTGTAGCGATCATATTCGCGAACATTCATGTTGCCTACTGCACGTCCCTGGACAACGACCTGGCTTCCGGTATCGGAATTCGGTTTGAGTAGCACCGGGTTCATGTCCGTATGGGGGCTGATGTCGCAGGCCTGTGCCTGCATGGCCTGGGCGCGCCCGATCTCACCTCCTTCGGGAGTCACAAAGGAGTTGAGCGACATGTTTTGGGATTTGAAAGGTGCCACGCTGAAGCCACGTTTGACGAGATAGCGGCAAAATCCGGCGGTAATCACAGATTTGCCCACATCGGAGGCGGTGCCGCAGAACATTACTGCACCGGGAGCTGCAAGTGGTTGTGCGCCTTTCGTACTTTCCATTGCAGGTTCGGAAGAGGTCTTGAATTTGCGGGCGTATCCGCGCGGGGTGACCATGCGTCCCTGTCTGTCCACAAAGCTTGATGAATTGCCGATGATCACCAGAGTGGACATGTTGATTTCGTGCTTCAACATTTGACCTAATGTTGTGACGATGACCGATTGACCTGGGCGGCAGGCATTGGTAACAATTCCCACCGGAGTTTCTGGCGGACGTGCCGCAAGCATGATGGTCCTGGCTTTTTCAATCTGGGTGATGCGGCTCTTGCTGCGCGGATTGTAGATAACCACGACAAAATCGGCTTTGGCTGCGGCTTCAAGTCTGGTAATGATCAGATCCCATGGAGTGAGCAGATCGGAAAGAGAGATAACCGAGAAATCATGCATCAGGGGGGCGCCCAGAACGGATGCAGCAGCCTGGAGAGCGGATATGCCCGGGATGACCTGTACTTCAAGGGCAGGAGAGGAGGGTTCTTCATTCTGAGCATCCATTTCCAAAAGTTCGTACACCAGTCCTGCCATGCCGTAGATTCCGGCGTCTCCACCGGATATCAGACATACCTTCTCACCGTTTCTGGCCTTGCGGATGGCATCACGGCAACGCTCCACCTCCTGCATCATACTTGTGGAAATGACACTCTGGTTGGTGAGCAGTGGTCTGATCTGATCGATGTAGACGTCATAACCGATGATGGTGGTGGATTCAGCAATAGCCTGACGTGCAGCTGCGGTAAGGTGGTCAATATCACCCGGGCCGTTGCCGATGATGGTAAGAGATGCCATGGTCTGCCTCTAGTGTGGTATGGGAAAAAAAGCGAAATTATTGCATGTGAACCGGGGGTGATGCAAGGGGGAATGCTCCTGTGTTGACAGGAGCAAGTGCGGTTTCAGGCGGAGTAGGTGGAATAAAGCTGTTTAACCCGGGCAAGGTAGTCCCGGGTTTCGCGAGGCAGATGGTCGGGCCGCCTGTCCACGTTGCCGGGCCCCCAATTATAGGCGGCCAGGGCAGAGTCTACATTGCCATTGTAACGTTTGAGCAAGTCTTTCAGGAAGCGAGTGCCTGCCATGACATTCTGTTCGGGATCAAAGGAGTCATTGACCCCTAATGAGCGGGCTGTTGCCGGCATGAGTTGCATGAGACCCCGTGCACCGGCATGGGAAACTGCGGTGGGATTGAAGTTACTCTCAGCCTTGATTACTGCCTTGATTAAACCTATATCAACGCCGAAGTGGCGGGACGCCTTGGAGATGATCGGGTCAAGCCAGGAATTTCCTGCTACTGACCGGGTTGGCTGGTCAGTCTTGAGGGGTAGTGTGTCTGTTTCCAGGCTGACATGGTCTGTCGCTGGAGCTGAATTTTCCTGCTCTGGTTGAGTTGAGCTATAGGCTTTGACAAGTGCCTGAAGCGAAGGTGACTGGCTGGGAAAAATCGGCTGAGAGGAGGTAGCAGGATCATCACCTGCCAATGTCAAGGTGGTTCGAAGCATCTGCAGGTTCAATGCCTCTGCCAGCGATGCTGCTTTGGTCTGTGCTGTCAAAGCATCGGAACTGTTGTTTGCCAGCACGCTTTCCAGCTTGACGGCAAAATTCTGATCACTTGATTTCTCGTCGGAGGAAGGGACGGTTTCCACTGGTCCCTTGAGGAGTGAGGCAAGCAAAGATAAATTTTGGCCGATAGCATTGGTCATAATGAGAAATTATCCTCGAACACCAGATTTTTTTTCTTTAGCTTTTCAATCAGGGTGGTTCGTTTCAGGTTCAATAATGCTGCAGCTTCTTTTTTATTGCCTTTGGTTCTGGTGAGTGCCTGCCCAATGAGGCGGTTCTCAAAAAGCTCAACCGCAGAATTAAGGCATATTCCTTCATCGGGAAGCCCGTCATTTGTTGGCAGCGAGACAGGTGTCGGTCTTTTTTCAGAAAGATATTTTTCCGGCAGATCATCCGGAGTAATCACTCCACTGGTTTTAAGTATTACCAATCGCTCGACAAGATTTTCCAGTTCTCTGACATTCCCTGGCCAGCTGTAATTGCACAAGCATTCGATAGTTTCTCGGGAAAAACCCTTGACTGCATGATTTCTGTCCCGGTTGAAAATGTTGAAAAAGTTTTCTATCAGTAGTGGGATGTCTTCCCGGCGTTCGCGTAATGGCGGTATGGTAATAGGAATGACTGACAGCCGGTAGTATAGGTCTTCACGAAAATCTTTGGTGGCAACCATTTCTTCAAGATTTTTATTAGTGGCTGCAATAATGCGAACATCCACTTTTTGTGAGCGCGTAGATCCCACCGGCTCGAATTCTCTATTTTGCAGTACGCGCAATAATTTAACCTGCATGTTGGCCTTCATGTCGCCAATTTCATCAAGGAAAAGAGTTCCCTTGTCAGCCATTTCAAACCTTCCGGCGCGATTGGCAAAGGCACCAGTGAAGGACCCTTTGACATGGCCGAATAATTCGCTTTCCATAAGCTCATCCGGTATGGCCGCACAGTTGACAGGCACGATTACCTTGCTGTTTCTGCTGCTCAACAGGTGTATGGCACGAGCTGCAAGTTCTTTGCCGGTTCCTGACTCGCCTTGAATCAGTACCGTAGCATTAGACAGAGCCACTTTTTCTATCATTTCAAAAAGATCGAGCATCGGCTGGCTGGTGCCGATAATGCCGGAACGAAAGGCATGTGGTGTCTGGGCCGGTGTTACTGAGGATTTTTTTAGAGTTTGACCTTCACGGGCTCGCATCACCAGGCATTCCAGTTCGTCCAGATTGAGCGGTTTTGAGAGTGAAAAATTATGATCGCCCGCTAGATGATGAGGCAGGTCAGCTTGCAAGCCGTAATTGATCAGAACAAGCTGAGGATTGATTTTTTTTGCTTCCTGCCTGAAATCAGGTGCAATGGTTGCGAGGTAGGAGACTTCTGCAATCACAATGTTTATCTGTCTCTCCCGGATTGTCTCGAAAACCGAGTCGTCTTGCCGATGAGGGATGACGTCATATCCTTGATATGTCAAAAAAGCTGAGATTAAATTTACGCTTTTACTGTCATTATCAATAATAAAAATTGAGCCTTCGTTCATGGGGTTCCGATTGATTATATAGAAATGATGTTGATGAGGCTGTCAACATACCGTCATTTATTTTTGAAGTCAAGAAAATGACTTTTCGTTTTTTCGGTTCAGCCTTTCATCATGAATAAAAATGCCTGATAAACTTATCGCGCTTGATTAATGTGAGAATTACATGATAGGTTTACGTCGGCCTAAAGCACCGTTAGTAATAAGAAAATTTAATATTGCGATAAATTTTAGAGGAGGAAAATCCATGAGCAATGCACTGGTTGTTAAAACAGACGATTCCCACGGCGAACTTATTCAGCTTGTTAGTTTTAATCTGGATCAGGAAGAGTATGGGGTGGATGTACTTAAAGTTCGCGAAATTATTCGCATGCCCACAGTTACTCGTGTGCCAAATACTTCACATTATGTTGATGGTGTCATAAATTTGCGCGGCAAGGTTATCCCCATTATTTCCATGCGTAAGAAATTTGGTTTAATGGAAGTGGAAAACGATAAGCAGACGCGCATTATGGTGATGGATGTTGATGGCGAACTCATGGGATTTATCGTGGATGCTGTTTCAGAGGTGATCCGAATCTCCGGCAGCGAAATCCAGCCTTCACCTGCTGTGGTGGCAACTGGAATAGATCAGGAATGTATTGCCGGTGTTATCAATCAGGCCGAAAGGTTGTTAGTGCTTCTCGATCTGGAAAATATGTTTTCAAGTGATGAAAAAAAGATATTTGGTTCACTGTAACTACTTGTAGCGCCAGACTCTCCCAAGGAGATTGCAATGCCGCCGATTGATTGCGAAGATCAGGAACTGCTGGAAGGCTTCCTCGCTGAAACGACTGAACTGCTTGAAAAGCTTGATGACGATCTTGTGGCGCTGGAAAAGGCATCGACTGATGCTGATTTGCTCAACCGCATTTTCAGATCGATACATACTGTGAAAGGTGCTTCAAGCTTCCTCGGTTTTGATCTCCTGGTCAAGGTCACTCACAAAACTGAAGATGTACTCAATCGGTTACGCAAGGGCGAACTTAGTGTGACTCCCGAGATCATGGATGTTGTTCTTGAAGCAACCGATCTGGTCAAAGTACTGGTGAGTGACATAAAAGCCGGTGAATTGCAGGAGCGTGAGGTGGATGGCACGATCGGCAAACTGTTGCCGCTGCTTTCAGAATCAGTCATGGTTCAGCCTGCTTCAGTCGCTCAGTCTGCGCCTGTCGCTGATGCCGTTCCTGCGCCTGCCGCTGCAGCAGACATTCCGCCCGGTTCGACCGAACCTGCTTCGGAGCCGGAGGTTGCAGCGGTTCCTGCGGTCAAGACCACCGAGGTTGCCCCCCCAAAAAAGAGTGCTCCACCACCTAAGCCCGCAGAAGGCAAGAGCGAAGACCTTTCGGATAATTCCACGGTGCGTGTTGATGTAAAGCGACTGGACGATCTGATGAACCAGGTCGGTGAACTGGTGCTGGAACGCAACCGGATGATACAGATAAACCAGAATCTGCAACAGGGTGATCTCGATAAAGCCGATTTCAATGAGGATTTTGGCAAACTAACCAAACGCATGAATTTTGTGACCTCAGAATTGCAGATGCAGGTCCTCAAAATGCGTATGCTTCCTGTGGAAAAAGTTTTCAAGAAATTCCCCCGTATCGTGCGCAGCATTGCCCGTGACCTGGGAAAAGAAGTTGACCTGCAGGTGTTTGGTGAGGAAACAGAACTTGATCGTTCTGTAGTAGATGAAATTGGTGATCCCCTTATCCATTTGATTCGCAATGCAATGGATCACGGGTTGGAAACACCTGATGAGCGTGTCGCTGCCGGGAAGCCGCGAGTTGGTTCTCTGGTTCTTTCGGCGGTGCATGAGGGGAATCAGATAATTATCAGCATCAAGGATGATGGTCGTGGCATTGATACCGATCGTGTCGGGCGTAAAGCGGTAGAAAAGGGTCTGGTAACCGAGGAACAGCTGAACGCCATGAGTCAGCGTGAACTCTTTGACCTGATATTTCTTCCGGGGTTCTCCACAAAGGATAAGGCATCCGATTTGTCCGGCCGTGGTGTCGGCATGGATGTGGTCAGGACAAATATCAAAAAACTCAACGGTCTCATCGAGATTAAGAGTGAACGCGGTTTTGGTTCAGAATTTATCCTGCGTCTGCCGCTGACCCTGGCCATCATCCAGTCACTGCTTGTTGAGGCAGAGGGTGAAGTTTACTCCATTCCGCTTTCTTCGGTGCTTGAGACCCTTCGGGTCGACCAGCGCCAGTTTCATATCATTGGAGGACAGGAAGTACTGAAGCTGCGCGATATGGTGCTGCCCCTGGTACGACTTGAAAAGGTCTTCAATATTGCCCGGCGTTACGAGAGGGATGATTTTTGCTACGTCGTTGTGGTGGGAGCTGCGGACAAGCGTATGGGACTTGTCGTGACCCGCCTCGTGGGACAGCAGGAAGTTGCCATAAAGTCACTCGGGAATTACCTTGCCAATATCCCCGGCATAGCAGGCTCCACCATCCTTGGTGATGGCTGCGTTGCACTGATTGTTGACCCGGTTGGGCTTATAGAAGGCAATGAAGGGAGCGCAGCACGTTGAATCAAGACGTAAAAGGTTGTTGAAAAACAGCCATTTCGCCGCCGTCCTCGTCAGCCCGCTTGTGCGGCGTAGCGCTGCTACGCCTCCGCGGGGCTTCCTGTGGGTGCGACGATCTGACTATTTTTGAACAACCTGAGTATTTCAACAGCCTCCTAAGATTAATTGTTTCACGTAACGAAGGGATCAATTGTGGCAATATCAGATAAAGACTTCGAACTGATCCGGGATTTTATTTACAACATTTGTGGAATGTATTTTCACACAACGAAGAAGTACTTCCTGGAAAGCCGTCTTTCTCGAAGGATTGAGGCAACCAGAGTCAAAACATATGCAGATTACTATCAGTTGCTCAAGTCTCCCCGTGGTACTGAAGAACTGAAGTTCCTGATGGATGAAATCACTACCAACGAGACCTACTTTTTTAGAAATATCCCGCAATTGAACGCACTTGAAACAAAACTCCTGCCTGAAATCGTTGAAACAAAAAACAAAATGGGATTCCGTAAGCTGAGGATATGGAGTGCAGCTTCATCTTCTGGAGAAGAGGCTTACACAATGGCCATGATTCTTCTTGAGAAGCGTTCTACTCTTCTCAAGGATTGGATTATCGAGATTGTTGGAACCGATATTAATGAAACTGTCATCGCCCAGGCCAAGGAAGGAATCTATAATGCCTACTCAGTCCGTAATGTCCCGGATATCTACAAGCGCAAATACATCCGCGAGGATAACGGCAAATTCATTCTTGCTCCCGAAGTAAAAAAGTTCGTCACCTTTAATAAGCTGAATTTATACGATGATTCAAAAATGATTTTCATGAAAAGCTTTGATTTTATCTTCTGTGCAAATGTGTTGATCTACTTTGACATGGCCTCCAAATCCAAGGTTGTGCAGCATTTCTATAACAACCTGCAGCCATACGGCTATTTCTTTGTCGGGCAATCGGAATCTCTGCATGGAGTAAATGACAAGTTCAAGACCGTTCATTTTCCTGGCGGTTTTACTTATAAGAAGTAGCCTGAGAGGTCGGATGCATGAATAAAGATGCTTTACTTTTAAGAGCCGAACAGCTGGTGGATAATACAGATGACCTGCCTACCATTCCGGTTGTGGCTACTCAGGTGCTGCAACTTCTGGACAAGCCTGATGTCCAGGTGGAAGAGGTAGCTGATTTGATGCTTTCCGATCAGGTCATGACCGCCCGGGTTATGAAGTTGTTGAATTCCCCCGTCTACAAGCCTGCCAACGAAATCACTTCACTTAAACGTGCACTGGTATATCTCGGGCTCCGTCACATTCGGGAGCTGGCATTGACGACTTCATTTATTAACGCTTTTGAGGCGGATGCAGGCGCCTTTGAAATTGCTTCTTTCTGGGAACACTCCTTCGGTGTGGGTATGGTTTCAAAAACCATTGCATCAAGAATCGGTTATCCTGATCTGGAGAAGGCCTATATCAGCGGGATAGTTCATGATCTCGGGGTCGTGTTCCTCAGCAATTTCATGAGGGAAGATTTTTTGGCTGTTCTTGCCACAATCAAGGACAAGCCGATAAAGCTGGTTGATGCAGAGATAGAGCAGTTTGGAACAAGCCATTGTGAAATAGGTCTCTGCATGTCCCGCAAATGGAACTTCCCGGAAGCCTACAGCGATGTGATTGCTCATCATCATGCGCCGGAAGATGCTACTATCGATCCGGTCCTGTGTGCCATCGTGAATATCTCGGACCTGTTTTGCAGCGTCCGTGAACTTAACTATGGCGGCAGGGAGTGGGTCAGTTTCAATCTCAGCGAGGAACCCTCCTGGGAGATCCTCAAGAAAGAGTCTCCCAGCCTTGTAGACCTGGATGTGGAACGATTCTGTTATGAGCTTGACGATGCCATCCCTGATGTAAAGGATCTGGTCAGCTCAATATTTTCTACCAAGGAATAGGCTCGATGTTAGTTACTCCAGACAGCAAAATCCGAATATTGATCGTAGATGATTCGTCTTTTATGCGCATGGCCATACGAAGCGTGCTGTCCAAAGACCCCAAAATTGATATCGTTGGTACAGCAGCGGACGGTATGGAGGGGGTTGAGAAAGCTATTGCCCTGAAGCCTGATATTATCACCATGGATGTGGAGATGCCTCGCATGGATGGCATTGCCGCACTTAGGGCGATCATGGCCAAGGCCCCCACACGGGTGATCATGGTTTCGACTCTGACCAATGAAGGAGCGAAAGCCACTTTCGAAGCACTGGACGCCGGCGCCATTGATTACATTCCCAAGAATGTTACAGACTCGGCTCAGGCGCAGAGCGTGTTCAGGGAAGAACTGCTGCGCAAGGTTCAGGAAGCGGTGCGTTCACGAGTTGGGCGCCTCATACCGTCTCCGGCATCTCGTACCCCATCCCCATTCCAGGCAGTTCCACGGACTCTCCCATCGAAATTACGCGGAAAGAAAATCAACTATGTTGCTATCGGTGCATCTACCGGCGGACCTGTAGCACTCCAGGAAGTACTCTCGCGAATACCCGTTGATTTTCCGTATGGCGTCATAGTTGGCATTCACATGCCGAAGGCCTTTACCGGTCCTTATGCTGACAGGTTGAACGCCAAATGTTCCATGACCATCCGTGAGGCAGTTGATGGAGATATTCTCAAGCCGGGATTAGCTCTGGTGGCTCCTGGGGGCATGCACACGACTCTGGTGCGTCAGGGGGCTAATGTGGTTGTCAAAGTGGTTCCTCCCGCTACCCATCCTCAATATGTCTACATTCCTTCCGTGGATTTAATGATGTCTTCCATGGCTGAAGCTACCAGCGGTTCCATGCTTGGAGTCATTTTAACCGGTATGGGTAACGATGGTTTCAAGGGGATGCAGCTGTTGAAAAGCAAGGGAGGGGTAACAATTGCACAAGATGAAGCCACATCTACTATTTACGGCATGCCCAGGGCATGCGTGGAGGGTGGCGTAGCTGATGAGGTGTTGCCACTTGGGCAGATCGGTTTTGAAATATCCAAATTTGCAGGATGATGAAACTGAAGTGCTTGATATAGTGAAGGTATGTAAAAGGCGACCGTAAGAAGGTCGCCTTTTTTATTTTTTAACGGTGGGCGTGCACGATCAGCCCTTTTTTCGTGGTGGTGACGCGGCAGTTGGAAAACCCGTTGTGCTTAAGTTGCCTCAGAATGAAAAATGCCGCAATGGAGTGCACTCTGGGCAGAATCAGCGGGAAATGATCCATTGGGATGCGTTTAATAGCCTGCCAGGTGGCGGCGGGAGAATATCCACCCGGCGTGCCTGATGATTCAAGTGGGCCTGCCATTCAGCTGTGTTCGCTTGTTTCGTGGAAGGAAAGTTCTTTCCAGGTATCAATGGTATTGTCAAGTCGCCATTGGCTGCCGGCCATATAGGTCAATTTGCCCTCACCGTCAATGTAGACATGCATGGCCTCTTTCTTTTCAAATTCCTCGATCTTCTTCTTTTCTCCGGTGACCCAGCGCGCTGTCACATAACTGACCGGTTCAAAAGCCACCTTCACGCTGTATTCATGTTCCAGACGGTGCATGACAACCTCAAACTGCAGCAGACCGACTGCTCCAATGACCCAATCGGCACCCATGACAGGCTTGAAAACCTGTGTAGCGCCCTCTTCGGCCAATTGTACAAGGCCTTTTTCGAGGGCCTTGGATTTCATCGGATTGAGCAGGCGCACCTTGCGGAAATGTTCCGGAGCAAAGCTCGGAATGCCGGTGAATTTAAGATCCTCCCCCTGCGTAAAGGTGTCACCGATCTTGATCGTGCCATGGTTGTGGATGCCGATGATGTCACCAGGCCATGCCTCTTCAACATTGGTGCGATCCTGAGCCATGAAGATGGTGGCATTGGCAATTTGAACCTCCCGGCCGAGCCGGACGTGGCGAACTTTCATCCCCCGGGTGAATTTGCCGGAGCAGATACGGAAAAATGCAATCCGGTCACGGTGGGCCGGGTCCATATTTGCCTGGATCTTGAAGGTAAAGCCGCTGAAAGGCGCTTCATATGGAGAGACCGCCCGGCTGATGGTTTCGCGCGGTAAAGGGGGAGGGGCGTATTCAATGAAGGCGTCCAGCAGCTGCTGTACACCGAAGGTGTTGATGGCACTGCCGAAAAATACCGGGGTTTGCTGACCTGCCAGATAGGCTTCCTTGTCAAATGGATGTGCAGCGCCTTCAAGCAGCTCAACGTCGTGACGCAATTCGTCCACCTGACTGCCAAGCATTTCATCCAGGCGAGGATCATCCAGCCCATTCACCGAGAGAACTTCGCCGGTGCCGTTGGCTGCTTCTGCGTCAAAGAAAATCAGTTCTTTGGTGTAAAGATGATATGTTCCGCGAAAGCGTTTTCCCATGCCGACAGGCCAGGTGATAGGTGCAGTCTGCATCTTGAGATTCTTCTCGATATCGTCCAGAAGGTCCAGTGGCTCCTGTCCTTCGCGGTCCAACTTATTCATGAATGTCATGATGGGAGTATGCCGCAATCGACACACTTCAAGCAATTTTCTGGTTTGGGTCTCGACTCCCTTGACCGAATCAATCACCATTAAAACAGAGTCCACTGCTGTCAAAACGCGATACGTATCTTCGGAAAAGTCGTTGTGACCGGGGGTATCGAGCAAATTGATTTCGCAGCCGTTGTAGGTGAATTTCATGACCGAGGAGGTAACCGAAATACCACGCTGCTTTTCCAGTTCCATCCAGTCCGAGGTGGCATGGCGGGCGGATTTGCGGGCCCGAACCTCACCTGCCTGCTGAATGGCACCACCAAAAAGCAACAATTTTTCTGTAATGGTGGTCTTGCCTGCATCCGGATGGCTGATGATGGCAAAGGTACGTCGTTTTTCAACTTCCTGCTGGTTAAACATTTCCACTGTGAATCTCCATTATGAGTGCTGCGCGGAAAATCGCGCGAACGTTATGATTTGAATACCAGGCGGTCCAGGCACCACTGACCGCCACCTGCGATCATCAGGTACAATGCCATGCCGAGCAGGGCCACGTTATATTCGATGCCATGCCCAACGCCGGCAACACATTGCATGTTCAAGAAAAATCCATTGGCCCAGTGGATTTTATACATGGCTACAAGCATGACTGCCGAGATACCTGCTGCTGAAAGTCTCGTGAGAAAGCCGGTCAGTACTCCAAATCCTCCGCCGAATTCGGCAATTATAGCTAAAAGAGTAAAAATGGCTGGAATACCAAGACCTTTTTCAAAATGAGCCAGTGTTGATGTTAGCCCCTTGCCACCAAAGATACCCAATAATTTCTGCGCTCCGTGAGCCATCATTATAAGGCCCAGAGGGATTCGTACCATCATGGGAGCAATCAGATTTGTGGCATCAAAGCCAGAGCTGTTTCTTGCCATGGATCCTCCTGAGCCGACACGTTTGGAAGTGAAGACGGAAAAGCGTGGGAGTGGTGACAGCAGAAATACAAAAAGGGACCGAATGTCCCCCAAAGTAATAAAAAACAAGAGCTAGAAGCTAAATCTTATAACATATCCGGCTCTATATTATCAAATAAAAAGGGCTCTCACTTCTCGTGGAGCCCTGCTGTTTATGGTGACTGATTCTCTTGTAGTGGTGTTTTTTTTGATCTCACCCCAGGTCGTCAGAAGTAAAATCTGAGTCTTTTGGTTTTGATCTCCGATAGTATCGATCCTGTTTGTCCCAGAGAATCTGACTGGCTGACCCTAATATAACATTAAGATCAGTAATAGTTGCATAAGGATAACGACTGGCAATTCTGTTCATTACTTTACAGGTAGTGGTTGGATTGCAGTACCAGGGCATGGCGTTCACTCCTTTCAATTTAAAAGAAGGTGGAACCAATCTAGTTCTGGTTTGATTCGCACATTTCGTGCCGAAATATTAATGTATTAATTTTAAGGTATTGAACGGAATTTGGATTGAAAAATCGGCTTAAATTGTCGAAAAAACTTACTAGGTGTTAATTATGGACGTCCTGTTCTATGGGAAAGGATTGCGTTCCATGGGAGGGATGGGGGCGGGGATTGGTAGGAGGGTTTTGAACTGAAACTATTTAAGAAATTGGCGGGCGGCATGGGATTCGAACCCACGACCCCAGGCTTCGGAGGCCTGTACTCTATCCAGCTGAGCTAACCGCCCGTTTATGTGCATCATGTTACTGCGAAACAGACCATGACATTTACACTAATTGCTCTTTCAACTCAAGCCAAAAATCTGTCCTTTTGATGAATCGTTTGCTACACTGTCACCCGGAGATCGGCATGAAACGTACAATTACATTGATCATAGCGATGTTTTTTTTGTTTCCATCGCTGGTGCTGGCTGCCAATTTCAAATTTCAAAAAATACGTAATGGCGTTATTGCCGCCATTGCCGAGCCAGGGAGTAAAGCTGCCAGTAATTGCCTGATTATCGTATCTGAATACCAGGTCGTTATTGCAGGGGCGCACTTTGTTCCAGAAACTACCAAGGAATTGCTGGATTACATTAAAACCGTTACCCCCATTCCGGTTCGCTCCATAATTTTGACCCATCATCACCGAGGTTTTAATTATATAGATTTTGATCTTCCCGCCAATGCTGAAATTATCGCATCAGCTCAAACATGGCAGGCGTTGAAAAGTGAATTTCGTCAGATCAAAAATTCGGTCACTTTCTTTGATCGCAGCCTGACTATGAAACGTGGCAGTACGCTGATAGTGATGAACAATACTGTTCAGGGCCATAGCGAAGGGGATGTTTTTGTGTATTTACCGGAGGAAAATATCCTCTTTTCATCGGACCTGTTCTTTAATGATGTTGCCGGATACATGGGAGATGGCCATTTCCGTGAATGGATCAATACTCTTGAGATTATGGCTGGCATAGATGCCCGCTATGTTGTTCCAGGGTTGGGCAATGTGACTGACAGCGATGGCATCCACCGCTTTCAGTCGTTCTTTCGTGATTTTACTACTGAAGTGCTTCGTGTGACCGGTCTTAATGTGGATGTCGAGATTGCCAAACGCAAATTCTCCTTGCCACAATACGAGAACATGCCAGGTTTCAAGGTGTTTTTTGAAGCCAATTTCAAACGTGCTTTTTTTGAGCTTAAGGATCTGAAATGACTTCTAGTAAACCACGGGTTATCGGCCTGACTGGAGGAATTGCCACAGGCAAGAGCAGTGTTGCACGCCTACTGGAGCAGCATGGAGCTGTAGTGATAGATGCAGATCAGCTGTCCCGGGAAGCGGTCATGCCAGGCTCTGCTGGACTCGCGCATATCATTGCCGCCTTTGGCGAGGACGTACTTTCAGCGGATGGAAGCCTTGACCGGGCTCATCTCAGAGAAATTATCTTTGTGGATAATGAAAAGCGGCGTCAGTTGGAACAGATCCTTCATCCGGAGATTAAGCAACTGGCTGAGGAGCAAATTGCAGCCGCAGCTGAAAAACATAAACTGGTTTTTTACATGGCTCCGCTGCTGATCGAGGCTGGGGCAACTGACCGGGTAGATGAGATCTGGGTGGTGACAGTTAGCCCGGAGGTACAGATTCAACGACTTATGGTCCGTGACGGGGTCAGCTTTGAGCAGGCTCAAGCTATAATCGGCACCCAAATGCCGTTGGCCGAAAAAGTATGCTGCGGCAGAGTAGTAATTGACAACAGCGGCACCTTGGAGCAGACACGACAAATTGTGGATGCGCTATGGGTACAGGAAACCGGGGATTTTGATGAGTGAAAAGAACCATATTATAAGACGCGGAAATGCTTTGGTGGCGCCGCTTGAGGTTACAATGAAATGCTTTGCTGCCGTTCCGCGTGGTGCAGAAGAGGTTACAGCCCGTGAACTCGAAACTTTGGGCGCTAATGGAGTACAAATAGCCAAGGGTGGGGTAGCTTTCGAGTGTGGCAGGGAAGGGCTGTACCGTGCCAATCTCTGGCTGCGCACTGCCAGTCGAATCCTGGTGCAGCTTGCTTCATTCCCTTGCACGAATCAGGGAGAATTGTACAACGGCATGTATGCCATCGATTGGGCAAGCCTTATTAAGCCTGAAATGACCTTGGCAGTTGACTGCAGTCTGCGCGATTCAGCCCTGACTCACTCAGGTTTTGTCGCTCTCAAAACCAAGGATGCCATTGTTGATCGAATCCGTTCAGAATGTGGCAGTCGCCCCAGTGTAAATACTGCCGCACCAGATGTGCGAATCAATGTGCATTTGCTGAAGAATGTCTGTACCGTCAGTCTGGATAGCTCGGGTGATTCACTAGATCGCCGTGGATACAGGTTGGAAAGGAATGAAGCACCGCTGCGCGAAACATTGGCGGCGACGATTGTGGCGTTAACTGGCTGGGATGGTTCTATTCAGCTATGTGATCCAATGTGCGGATCAGGAACGATTCCCATCGAGGCAGGCTTGCTGGCATCACGTAAACCACCTGGGTTTGGGCGTGCTTTCGGCTTTCAGCATTGGCTTGATTTTGATGGCTTACTCTGGGACAGGATTGTCAGAGAGGCAGAGGCTGGCATCCGTAATCTTCCGGTGGGGCTGATAACCGGCTACGATCAGGATAGCCGGGCGCTTGCGTTGGCGGGTCGCAATGCGGCAGCGGCTGGTTTTGAAGGTCAGATTCACTTCTTTCATGCAGAGCTGGAGAAATTTCAGCCGGAAGGGGAAAAAGGAATAGTAATTATAAATCCCCCCTATGGAAAAAGGCTGGGAGAAGAGGATGACCTGAAAGAGCTTTATTGCAGAATAGGTGACATCATGAAGCAGCGCTGTCGGGGATGGACCGGCTATGTTTTAACCGGCAATCTTGAGCTGGCCAAGTATATAGGTCTTAAGGCTTCACGTCGTTTTGTTCTATTCAACGGCCCCATCGAGTGTCGCCTGTTGCGGTATGAGCTGTATTAGGCAGAGCTAGAGTCGATCTAGCTCTGATGTAATTTGTGGCAGAACAGACAACGATTTTTGGAAGGATGATTGGGTGGAAAAGGAACTCCTCGTTCCTTGTGGCAGGGTTCGCAAAACTTTTCAGCCCCTTTTTTGTCAGGTTTAAAAAAAGCACGTTTCATTATTGATGCATCTGTTCCTGGAGCGTCACGGAACGCTGTCTCGTATACAATACGATGAGTAGCATCGTAGGGTACAAATTTTGTTTTTTCCTTCCCCGTAATGGCAAAGAAAGTTCCCAGGACAGCAACAACCAAGGCTATAAAAAACCAGTCACGTTTATCTATCTTCATAGGTAAGGTAGTCTCTTTTCTATCAGGTCATTCAGATTTGATTAGTGAAAAATAAATGATTACTCCGCCTATCAGCAGCCCTCCGCAAGCAAATGGAACCAAGGATTTAAGAGAAAGCTCTTCACCAGCAGCGGGCATGGCGTAACGTAAAATAACAATGGCTCCGACCATCGTAAAAAGAGTTAGTAGTACTGTTTTTGATCTTTTAATGATTCCCAGAAAAAAAACCACTGTAATAATTGCCAAAATAGCAGGATTGCTGAATATTTGCTGCAGAGTCATTGTCTGCAAGGAATGCATCAGGTTTGCTGTTTCAAAGGGCCGCAAAACTTCGGTGGTTTTTTCCAGCAGCTGTTTATCCATGGCTTTTCCGATTGGAACTACATCTATTTTTCAGAATTCTAAACCAGAACAGTGTAGTTCGGCAAGTAAAAGAAAAAGCCCGCAATGTGCGGGCTGATCTGAAAGTTCAGCTCAGAAAGTCCATGACCTTGTCTAAAAATCCTTTTTTCAAAGGATGGACATCTTCGCCGCTGATTCGCGCAAACTCTTCAAGCAGTTCCTTTTGTTTCTTGTTAAGGTTGGAAGGTGTCTCAACCCGTATGATAACCAGCTGGTCTCCTCTGCCATATCCTTGAAGTGAAGGAATTCCTTTGCCCCGCAAACGGTAGATTTTACCGGACTGAGTACCTTCCGGAATTTTCATGGCCACCTTGCCATCCAATGTAGGAACCTCCACTTCGCATCCCAAGGAGGCTTGGATAAAGCTGATGGGGAATTCGCAGATGACATTGTTCTCCTCACGCTGGAAAAGGGGGTGTTCTTTTACGCTTATGGCTACGTACAGGTCACCGTTGGGCCCGCCTTTTAGTCCCTGACCTCCATCACCAGGAGATTTAAGGCGTGATCCTGTTTCAACGCCACCAGGTACTTTGATGGAAAGTGTCTTAGTGTCTTTGACGCTCCCTTTGCCACGGCAGTCCGGGCAGGGATCGTCGACCACCTTTCCCTCACCATTGCACTGGCCGCAGGTTTTGCTGACACTGAAAAAACCCTGCTGATACCGAACCTGTCCCGCTCCGCGGCAGGTGGGACACACTTTGGGATCAGTTCCAGGTTTTGATCCTGATCCGCTACACGTCGTGCAACGTTTAGCAAAGGGAACCTCAATTTTCTTTTCTACACCAAAAGCCGCCTCTTCAAAGGTAACTTCCATGTTGTAGAGTAGATCATCTCCACGTCTGCCTTGTGTTCGTCCTCTGGTGTTGCCGCCGCCGAAGATGTCACCGAAAATATCCCCGAAAATATCGCCAAATGGGCTCCCGCCACCAAAACCTCCGAAGCCGCCGCTCGAAAATCCTCCGCCTGATACACCGGCATGACCGAATTGATCGTATTGAGCGCGTTTTTGTGCATCCGAAAGGATTTCGTAGGCTTCGGACAACTCTTTGAACTTCTCTTCTGCTGCCTTATCGCCTGGGTTTTTGTCCGGATGATGCTGTATGGCCTGTTTTCTGAAAGCTTTCTTTATTTCAGCTTCCGAGGCGTTGCGATGAACGCCGAGAATATCATAGTAGTCCTGTTTTTCGCTAGCCAAGATAGTATCCTTGTAATGCAAAGAGCAGCGCCCTCCGAAGAGGACGCTGCCCGCGCAGAATTGTATTATGCTTCGGTTGGGTGGATTTCAATCCAACCCTGCCTGAATTACTTTTTCTTGTCATCCTTTATTTCTTCAAAATCTGCATCAACTACTTTTTCGTCCTTATCCGAAGAACCGCCGGGTTGCTCTGTGCCTGGTGCAGCACCAGCTTCTTCGCCCGGTTTCTGAGCATACATCGCCTCAGCCAGTTTATGTGCCGCTTGGGCCAGTTCGTCAGTGGCTTTTTTAATAGCCTCTGCATCCTCGCCTTCCATGATTTTCTTCAATTCTGAAAGTTTGTTCTCGATGTTGCCCTTTTCCACTGCGTCAATTTTGTCACCGTACTCTTTAAGGGATTTTTCGGTGCTGTACACCATGCTGTCTGCATGATTGCGAGCTTCAATGGCTTCACGTTTCTTTTTGTCCTCATCCGCATGGGATTCGGCATCACGAACCATCTTTTCGATTTCTTCCTTGGAGAGACCGGATGATGCTGTAATGCGGATGGACTGCTCTTTGCCGGTACCCAGGTCTTTTGCGGAAACATGTACAATACCGTTGGCGTCGATATCAAAAGTAACTTCAATCTGGGGCACGCCGCGCGGTGCCGGTGGAAGCCCGGTCAGCTCGAAATTGCCCAGAGTCTTGTTGTCTTTTGCCATTTCGCGCTCGCCTTGCAGAACGTGAATAGAAACAGCCGGCTGATTGTCTGCCGCAGTGGAGAAAACCTGGCTCTTACGGCAGGGAATGGTGGTGTTCTTCTCGATCAATCTGGTCAGTACACCGCCCAGGGTTTCGATGCCTAATGAAAGTGGTGTTACATCAAGAAGCAGGACATCCTTGACGTCACCTTTGAGTACGCCGCCCTGTATACCTGCGCCAATGGCTACTACTTCGTCCGGATTTACTCCCTTGTTAGGAGTTTTTCCAAAGATATCCTGGACCCGTTTCTGTACAGCCGGCATGCGGGTCATTCCGCCAACCAGAATGACTTCGTCAATGTCAGCGGCCGACAGACCTGCATCTTTCAGGGCTGTACGACAGGGACCATCAAGTCTAGCCAGTAGTTCGGCGCAAATTGACTCGAGTTTGGCGCGGGACAGCTTCATGGTGAGATGTTTCGGTCCTGAAGCGTCAGCTGTTATGAACGGAAGATTGATGTCTGTCTCCATTGAAGAGGAGAGCTCACATTTGGCTTTTTCAGCAGCTTCTTTTAGACGCTGCAACGCCATTTTGTCTCCACGCAGGTCAATGCCCTGGTCTTTCTTGAATTCTTCGGCGATCCAGTCGATTATCAGCTGGTCAAAATCTTCACCACCAAGGAACGTGTCGCCGTTGGTGGATTTTACCTCGAAAACGCCATCGCCGAGTTCCAGTATGGATATGTCGAAGGTTCCGCCGCCAAGGTCGAAAACCGCTACTTTCTCTTCTTTTTTCTTATCCAGTCCGTAGGCCAGTGCTGCTGCAGTCGGCTCGTTGATGATTCGCAGGACGTTGAGCCCGGCGATTTTGCCGGCATCCTTGGTGGCTTGGCGCTGGGAGTCATCAAAGTAGGCTGGAACGGTGATAACCGCATCAGTAACGGTTTCTCCCAGATAGTCCTCAGCGGTTTTTTTCATTTTTTGAAGTACGATTGCAGAAATTTCGGGCGGAGAATAGCGTTTGTCGCGTACCTCAACCCAGGCATCGGCATTGTCAGCTTTTACGATTTTAAAAGGTGAAATGGCTATGTCTTTTCTGACTGCATCAGAATCAAATTTACGACCGATGAGGCGTTTGATCGCATACAGAGTGTTCTCGGGATTGGTAACTGCCTGACGTTTTGCTTGTTGTCCAACCAGACGTTCGCCATTATCTGCAAAAGCCACCATCGAAGGGGTGGTGCGACTTCCTTCGGAGTTGGCAATAACAACCGGTTCGCCACCTTCCATGATTGCGACACAGGAATTTGTCGTCCCCAGGTCTATTCCAATTACTTTACTCATGTTTGTTTATCCTCCTTGTCTGATCTTGCTCTAGAAATAGCTTAGTCATCCGTATGCCAAAAAACAAGGGCACCTGGAAAAATAAAATCAGGAATATTTGGCGTAAAGATTTCAGCCGGCATTCCTTTATTTCCTGCCCCTAAATATCCTTCTTGGAAGTGGTTGAAACAGAGACCATGGCGGGACGCAACAACCTGTCTTTAAGCATGTACCCTTTCTGATATTCTTCCACTACGGTGTTGGGAGGAAGTTCATCTGTTGGTACCTGGGTCATGGCCTGGTGGAAGGCCGGATCAAAGGGGGCACCTGCCGAGTCTACAGGAGTGACTCCGAATTTTTTAAGCGCAGTGACGAACATGTCGCTGGTCATGCGGATTCCCTCGACAAGTGCCGCAAGTCCATCTTCACTGGCATGGTTTAGTGCTCTTTCCAGGCTGTCCAGCACCGGCAGAACTTCTTCGATCAATGATTTGGTCCCGTAGTTGAGCAATTCTTCTTTTTCCCGATTTGCGCGTTTGCGATAATTTTCCAGGTCAGCACGTTCACGCAGAAAACGATCCCAGTTTTCCTTGCATTCTTTATCTTTTGCAGCCAATTTTTCTTCCAGTTGAACAATGCGCTCTTCCAGGCTTGCCGGCTCTCCTGAAGCTGATGCTTCCGATGCCTCTGTCTTTGAATCGATTGGTTCTGTTGCTTCAGCTGCAACGGCATCTTTCGAGATGTCAACGGTATCGTTCTTTTTCATGTGCAATCCTTTTGTTGTGGTAATCAATGCGGCTGATTTGAAGTTAGGTTGCGGTTAATATCCTGCTGACCAGTCGGGCGGTGTAATCCACGATAGGGATAACACTGGAATAGCCCATGCGGGTAGGGCCGATGACGCCAAGCAAACCGACAGTGTTGCTGCTGGTAACAAAGCGCGAGGTGATCAGGCTGAGTCCGGCTGATCTATTCACCGGTGTTTCAGATCCGATGTATATTTGTACACCTTCGGCGGTCATGCAGCAGTTCAGGAGCTGTAGTAGGTCACTTTTTTGCTCAAAAGCCTGAAAGATATCCTGCATTCTGCGTGCATCGTTGAATTCAGGCTGATTGAGAATGCGGGCCTGGCCTTCAACAAAAATATCGTCGCGCTCCATTGTTACCGCTTGTTGGCTCATCTGGAGGGCTTGGCTCATCATGGAGTCAAACTGGTTCTTTTCATTTTTCATTTCGGCCTGAATGCGTTCTCTGGCCTGGGAAATTGTAAGTCCCTGCATCAGGTCATTAAGATAGTTCCCCATATGAATAAGTTCATCAGGAGTGAACTCGCGAACAGTCTCTACCAATTTGTTCTGCACGGTTCCATTTCGTGAAACCAGAATGGCCAAGACTTTGCGGGTTCCCAGGCGGATGAATTCAATATGTCTGAATACATCCGAAGTAAAGCTGGGTGCCACAACGATACCCATGTAATTGGATAAAGAAGAAAGGGTGCGACTCGTCTCTTTAAGCATATCCGATAACCCGGAGCCCGCCTGACGACAGCGCCGGATAATCTGTTTTTTCTCTTCACGGCTGATGGAGCGCAGTGCTACGAGCGAGTCCACGTAAAATCGGTAGGCCTTTTCTGTTGGTATTCTGCCTGCGGAGGTGTGCGGAGACGTCAACAGACCCATCTCTTCCAGATTCGCCATCACATTGCGAACCGTAGCAGACGAGAAGGTCAGCGCATGGCGGCGGGTAACAGCACTGCTGCCCACAGGTTCTGCGGTAGCAATGTAATCTTCTACGATTGCTTCGAGAATTTGTCTGCTTCGTTGTGAAAGTTCTACTTCCATAGTCAGGCCTCAAAAAAATAGCACTCAAAGCTCTAGAGTGCTAATGCCCTTCAAATTTAATCAGTGGCCTGGGGTTTGTCAAGGGATTTGGGTATATTTCAGACTGCGCCGAATTTCACCGTTTAAGCAGTCGTTCCTGGGCCAGAGCGCAAATGACTTGCCTCTCCGGGATAAAAAAGTATATCATTTCACGTTTTATCACTGATTCAGAGAGGAGGGCTGCTGTGTCCTGGCAGGCCATAGGCATATTTGATTCAGGTGTGGGCGGTCTAACAGTTCTGAGGGAAATTTTCAGGGTACTGCCCCAGGAAGATACTATATATTTCGGTGATACTGCCCGGGTGCCTTATGGGACCAAGTCCCCTGAAACAGTGGATCGCTACGCCCGGGAAATTACGTCGTTTCTCGTGAAGCGCGACATCAAGCTGCTGATAGTTGCCTGCAACACAGCCTCGGCAGTTGCTCTGAATAACCTGAAACGTGATTTCCCTATTCCGGTTGTGGGTGTTATCGAGCCGGGCGCCCGCCGGGCTGTTGAAGTGACCCGCAGTGGGCGGATTGGCGTCATTGGCACCAGCGGTACCATCAAAAGCAGTGCGTACACTCGCGCTATTAAACGCCTTAATCCTGCAGCCGAAGTGTTGACTCGTGCGTGTCCTCTCTTCGTTCCGCTGGCCGAAGAAGGGTGGACGGATAATCAGGTGGCGCGGCTTACTGCCCAGAGTTACCTGCAAGAATTGAAAGAAGCTGGCGTGGACACTCTTGTGCTGGGATGTACCCACTATCCGCTCCTTAAAAACATAATTGCAGAAGTAATGGGGCCTGATGTGATTCTGGTGGACTCAGCAGAGGAAACTGGCCGAACGGTAGCTGAGATCCTGACCAAAAAGAAACTGCTGCGGCCGGTCACTGAAAAAGGGAATCATCATTTCTTTGTCAGTGATATCCCTGCCGGTTTTATCCGTGTAGGAAACAGGTTTCTGGGTGGAAAGCTGGGGGATGTTTATCAGGTGAACCTGGATGATGAGCGTGAGGAGGATTAAAAATGCCGCCGTTGCATAAACGCAGCAACATGAGTCTTGTAATACCGTTTGTGGTGCTGGCCCTTGTATTTGCTGTGCTGATCTGGGGGAAATACAAGACCAGTCGCATGGTTAAGCCCACGCCACCGGTTCAGCAGCCTGCGGGTCAGCATACAGCAGTACTGTTCTTTATAGATGAAGGTGGCAGGCTGGTAAGAGAAGGACGTCAGATGGAAGCATGTTCCGGAACAGAAGTTTGCATGAAGGCGGTACTGGATGAATTGTTCAATGGACCAGTTGGTGAATTGGATGAAGCACTGCCTGAAGGTACTGCCCTCAAAGGTGTTCAGGTAGTCGGGGATATGGCAGTTGTTGATCTCAGTCGTGATTTTTCTGAGGAAGCAGTTTCGGGCAGCTCAGCCGAAATGGCCGCTGTCTACTCTATTGTAAATACTGTCTGCGTTAATTTCCCCAGTGTTTCCAAGGTTAAACTTAACATAGAAGGTGATGAAAAGGCAGTGCTGAAGCATCTTGATCTTTCAGATCCCCTGGCACCTGATTTTTCACTTGAACAGAGTCCTGCACCGCTGCCTGCCGACCCGGCAGCCAGTTCACCAAAAAACGATGCTAGGAAGGGAACCAAATGAAACCATTTCGTGAAGCAATTCAGGAACGGGTGCTGATCCTTGATGGTGCTATGGGAACAATGCTGCAAGAGCGCGGTCTCAAGCCTGGCCAGTCCCCGGAGGAACTCAACCTGACCATGCCGGAGGTGGTTGCCTCTGTCCATCGCGACTATATTGAAGCTGGCGCCGACATAATTATTACCAATACTTTTGGTGGAACCCGTTTCAAATTGTCACACTACGGTCTTGAATCCAGATTGGCCGAGATCAATAGCCGGGCTGTGGAGATTGCACGCAAGGAAGCGCGGGGCATGGCATATGTAGGAGCCTCCATTGGTCCCACCGGACAATTCGTTGAGCAGGTGGGGGAAGTTACCTTCGATGATATGAAAGGTGCTTTTCGCGAACAGGCCGAAGCTCTGGTTGGCGCCGGAGCTGATCTGATCAGTCTGGAAACCTTTCTGGATATAAAGGAATGTCGTGCTGCGGTAATTGCCATACGTGAGGTCTCCGCCACCATTCCGATCATCGCCATGCTTACTTTTGATGATAATGGTCGGTCGGTGCTGGGTACGCCGCCAGAGTCAGCCGCCATTACCCTCACGGCCAGCGGAGCCGACCTGGTGGGTTCCAATTGTGGACTGGGTGTTGACGGGATTTACGATATCCTTTCAAAGATGCGCCACGTCACTCATCTTCCGCTTATCTCCCAGGCCAATGCCGGCTTGCCGCTGCTGAAGGACGGGGTAACGATCTTTCCTGGAACGCCCGAGGAGATGACCGCTTATCACGATCGATTGATTGCGTTGGGCGTGCGGATCATCGGTGGCTGTTGCGGCACCACGCCGACCCATATCCGGGCAATGAAAGAGGCACTTGCACAACGCCAGCAGCCATGGCAGGCAGAAGAGAAACCCGCCGGCATTACATTTCTTTCCAGTCGCTCCGGGTGGACTGCTGTCGGCAGACAGAACAAAACCGCCATCATTGGAGAGCGTATCAATCCGACGGGGAAAAAAGTGTATTCACAGGAACTTCATGAGGGGAAAGTTGCATATATCCGTCAGGAAGCTATGGAACAAGCCAGGATGGGGGCCACGCTTCTGGATATAAACGTAGGGGCTCCGGGAGTTGATGAGCCGGCTGCCATGGAGCGAGCGGTCTTTTGTGCAAGTGCAGCCACCGGGATTCCGCTTGTGCTGGATTCTTCCAGTCCTGCTGCACTGGAACGTGGTTTGAAGGCTGCAGACGGAAAAGTGCTGATCAATTCGGTATCCGGTGAGGTTAAAAGTCTTTCCAAGGTATTGCCGCTGGCCAAAAAGTATGGAGCTGCGGTTATCGGGCTGACACTGGATGCCAAAGGTATCCCTGACAGTGCCGAAGGGAGGCTGGCAATAGCCAAACGCATCCGCAATGCAGCCAGGCGCCAGGGGATTCCTGATCATGACATCATCATCGATTGCCTTACCCTGACTGTCAGCGCTGAACAGAAACGGGCCGCCGAAACTCTGCGCACCATCAGTCTCGTAAAGGAAAAACTGGGTCTTTCTACGGTTTTGGGCGTCAGCAATATTTCTTTCGGTCTGCCCCAGCGGCCGATTATTTCCTCCGCATTCTTTTCCATGGCCATGGCGGCCGGTCTTGATGCGGCCATTATCAATCCCAGGGATAAGGCTATGATGGACGCCTGGCGCTCTGCCATGGTGTTGCTCAACCGTGACCATCAGGCAGCCGCTTATATTGAAGCATATCGCGGTGAACAGGCTGGTTCTGAGTCTGTCCGACCAGATTCCGGCTTGCCGCTTTCCATTCGCGAACGTCTTACCCAGGCAGTTATCAGCGGTGATCGCGACGGAATCGTTTCATTGGTAGAGGAGGCGTTCAAGGAAGGATTAACCCCTATGCAGGTTAGCAATGAGGGGTTTTTGCCTGGCCTGGAAGAGGTGGGTCGTCGATTTGAAAAAAACATCTACTTCCTGCCGCAGGTAATGCAGTCTGCTGATACGATGCAGGCTGGTTTTGTCCGTCTCAAAGAAGAAATGAAGGGCCAGGCTTTCGAAAGTCGCGGCCGAATCCTTATGGCTACCGTCGAGGGTGATATCCACGACATCGGCAAGAACATCGTCTGTACCCTTCTGGAAAACCATGGTTTCGAAGTGTTTGATATAGGCAAAAATGTATCTGCAGCCACGATAGTGGCCAAAGCCAGGGAGCATGCAGTGGATGCCGTCGGTCTGTCAGCGCTGATGACCACAACCATGTCTGAAATGAACAATGTGATAAAAAAACTGAAAGCGGCCGGGATCAAAACGTTCACTATGGTTGGAGGGGCAGTGGTGACTCAGGAGTATGCAGACAGTATCGGGGCCGATCTTTATGCCCGTGATGCCATGGAAGCTGTGGCCAGAATAAAACAGTTGCTGGGGGCTGGGGACTAAATTATTGATGAATGTTCAGGGATGCTAAAAACATCCTGACCTGAGGTTGGAGAACTAAATCGTTCCGGCATTTGGCTGAGTTTTAGTGCTTTGCAATTGCCTGTTTTTATGGTACTTTGCTAAAAAAATACGGTAAAAGACGGAAGGTCTCAGCCATGGTTCTCGGCTTTAACCACAACATCATGTACAAAGGAGAGGTTTTCCATGTCCAGACAGAGGACAGCGGTACTGCCAATCCACATATTATAACCCTGCTCTACAGAGGGGGTGTCATTCTCAGTTCCAGCAAAACAAGTTATGCCGATATTATCAAAGCAGATAATCTCAAAGAGGTAGTAGCTGAGTTGATGAAGGAGCAGCATAAGGAGATGATGCGCCGCCTCAAGGCTGGTGAGTTCGACGAACATGCCTTCGTTGTTCAGGCTCCAGTTTTTAATACGATCCCGCTCGAATCCCCGGAACTGGCCGATGCCTCTGTTGATTTCTTTTCTGTGTCTCCGGTAAAACAATCCACTTCATCTCAGACAGATATTTCGCTTCTTTTTGAAATGCCGGCCAAGCCTTCCCGCCCACAGGAACGGACCTCACCCGTGGAAGAAACACCGAAGAACATTGTGAGTCTGGATGATGCCATCCTCTCATTCTTCGGCGCCAATGGAAAATAAGCTTGATAATAAAGGATTTACCTATTTGATGGCCCTGATGCTGATCATGATCATGGGGATCATGATGGGTATGGTTGGCCAATCCTGGAAAACAATTATCCAGCGCGAGCGCGAGGAGGAATTACTCTTTCGCGGAGTTCAGATCAGGGATGCCATAGCCCGATGGTATAAACCCAGGACATCAGGCACCTCCGCGCCACGCCAACCCACCCCCCTGTGGGAACTCAAGGATCTGCTGGATGATCCCAGTACTCCTTCAACGGATCCTTACTTGCGGAAACTGTACCTTGATCCAATCACCGGTAAAGAGTGGGAAGTCATCAAAGATCCCAACAAGGGGATTGTTGGGGTGGCAAGTACCAGTCCGGCTAAACCTCTCAAGATTGGTGGGTTTCCGGATGATTTGAAGGATTTCACTGAAAAGCAGAAATATAGCGACTGGAAGTTTATCTATACTGCAGCGGGTACCACGCCGGGGAACAATCAGGCTGGAACACTCGCAGGTCGTCAGCGCTGATAATGATGTTTTTAACGCCGCCAAAGTTACCTGTGCTCGCCCAGGAGAATCTGATTGTTTAAAAGCCTGACCACCCGCATCATTATTACTACAATCACTCTCTTGGTGAGTGGCATCTATTGTTATACGTTCTTTAACGTTCGTCAGCAGCAATCCCAGTTCATCGGCATGGCCCGGGAAAACACCGAGCTGCTGCTCCACACTATTGAAAGCAGTATTTTTCATGCAATGCATATGGGCAATGTGCAGGATGTGGGTTCGATTCTTGCCATGGTGGGCCAGCACAATCAACTTGTCGGCGTACGTATTTTTCATCCTCAAGGAATGGTTCTGCGTTCATCGAACCCTTCGGAGGTGGGTCAATCTGTCAGACCCAATGACTACGCCCTGTACCAGAGTACAAAGCCCTTTGAAATCTTCCAGCTTCCCTTGCACGGGGAAGTGCTGTCAATGGTCAAGCCGATCTACAATGAACCCGCCTGTCATGCATGTCATGGTTCCAAGGCGCGTGTCATCGGCGTCTTGAATGTTAATTACTCACTGAACCGAACCAAGATGCAGATGGTGCAGTCATCACGGATTTTTGTAATTTCATCCATTGCCATAACCGCTTTTCTTGCCATCACCATTTCACTGATTCTGTTCAAGTTCATGAAGCGTCCGCTCGATCGTATTACTGAAGAGATGTTACGGGTGGAAAATGGGCATCTTGACGTACATATAGAATATTGCGGTAAGGATGAAATCGGCCGTTTGACCAGCAGCTTTAACTCTATGGTGGATCGCCTTGCCGCTGCAAAAGAGGAACTTGAACAGCTCCATTTTCAGCAGCTGGAACGGGCGGACCGACTTGCTTCTATTGGTGAAATGGCTGCAGGTATAGCCCATGAGGTCAAAAACCCACTCGCTGGTATCTCTGCCGCGGTAACCATTATTAAGGACGATCTCGATTCGACTGACCCCCGTGGAGAAATTCTTGGAGAAGTAATTCAGCAGGTGCAGCGCCTGGATAAAACAGTCAACGACCTGCTCTTCTTTGGCAAGCCCTCCCTGCCTGAATTGACATGCATCGATATCAATGATGTCATCGCTAAAACAGTAAAGTTCGCTTCCCAGCATCGCTCAGTGATGCATGTTGAAAAAAAACTTCTGCTTGCCCCGCTTATTCCTCCGGTGTTTGCCGATTCCAAGCAGATGCAGCAAGTATTTCTCAATCTCATCCTGAACGCTTTTCAAGCCATGGTGGGGGGGGGAACTCTTTCCATAACAACCGGATGCGTATTCAGAGAAGAAAGGGAATATGTAAGGATAGAGGTAGCCGATACCGGTACCGGTATACCAGCGCCGATTCTGGAAAAGATATTTACCCCCTTTTATACTACCAAAGCTCAGGGTACCGGTCTGGGGCTGGCCATCTGCAGCAAGCTCATCCATTTGCACAATGGAGAACTTACGGTTACCAGTGATGACAGTACCGGCACCACATTTACCATAGAGCTGCCTGCATGCAATGTTTGTGATATTGAACGGGAAATGAATAAGGAGATAGCGGCATGAAGCGGAACAAGATCCTGGTTGTTGATGATGAGCACCTGATTCGCTGGTCCCTGGAGCAGAACCTTAAAAAACAGGGGTATGAGGTGTTAACCGCAGGAAACGGGGAGGATGCTCTGCGTCTGGCCCGTGAAGAACAGCCGGATCTGGTGCTGCTGGATATTCAGTTGCCTGGTATCAGCGGGATTGAGGTTCTTGAAAAAATCAAAGAGTATGATGAAGATATCATTGTGATCATGGTCACCGCTCACGGTGGGCTTGAGACGGCTGTGAATGCCATGCGCGTCGGAGCCTATGATTACATCAGCAAACCTTTTAATCTTGACGAACTTTCCATAGTCATCAAAAAGGCATTGGAAAACTCGGATCTCAAACGTGAAGTGGCGCGTTTGCGTTCGGAAACAAAGAAAACGGCACCTAACATAATCGGTGACAGCCGTCACATGAAGTATTTGATGGAGGTGCTGGACAAAGTTGCCAAAAGTGAGGCTTCAACGGTTCTGGTGCAGGGAGAATCGGGCACCGGTAAAGAGCTTGTGGCAAAATGGATTCACTACAGTTCCAACCGCGCAGAAAAACCTTTTGTCGCAATCAACTGCGCCGCAGTACCTGCAACTCTCCTGGAGAGCGAACTTTTTGGTCACGAAAAAGGAGCCTTCACCGATGCAAAGGTGACCAAAAAAGGTCTCTTTGAATTGGCAGAAGGTGGTACCGTGTTTCTGGATGAAATCGGCGACATGGAAATGGGCATGCAGGCCAAGCTGCTCCGTTTTCTTGAAGATCGTTCCTTCAGGCGTATCGGTGGTGGAAGGGTATATACGGTGGATGTGCGCATTATCTCTGCTACCAATAAGGATTTGCAGAGATCGATCGAGGAAAAAACATTCCGCAACGACCTCTACTATCGTCTGCAGGTTATCCCAATTTTTCTTCCATCCCTGAGGGAAAGACGAGAAGATATAATTCCCCTGGCAACACATTTCATAAAATTATACAACAACGACTTCAACAAAAGAGTGCAGGGTATTGCTGCAATGGCTGAGCGTCTTATGGTCGACTACAGCTGGCCTGGCAACGTCCGTGAGCTGAAAAACGTTATAGAACGAGCTATTATCCTCGGAAACGATGAAACTCTCCTGCTTGAGCATCTCCCCCTCGAAATTGTGGCCAAGGCCTCCAGTCAGCGTGGCCCTGCCGCATCCACTTTCCGACTGCCCCCCGAAGGTCTCGACATTGAAGAAGTTGAAAAAGAATTGATTCGACAGGCGCTGGATATCACTGAATGGAATCAGTCAAAAGCCGCCAAAAAGCTGAACCTTGGAATTGATGCTTTCCGGTACCGAATGAAAAAATTCGGTTACCTCAAGTAGCTGAGGTAAGGCATTGGCTATGGGCTGCCATCTCTTGAGTCATTTTGGGCCCAATGTTGAAACACTATGTATATGAGGGTGAACCCGTTAAATGGCGTTTAATTCTTTGCCCATAACAGACGGGTCGATTAACCAAAGAGAGATGGACAAACATTGCAGACACGCTTCCCGTAAGCTTCTATGGGAAGCGTGTCTGTAGTATTTATTTAATGTGGCTAAAATCTCCAAAATGGCATTTCTGTTGCAGTATTAGTCATGAGACGGTTGGCCACCAATGGTGTGCTGATTGGCTTTATGCTAGAAAACTCCAATCATAACGGAGGCATGGACATGTGGCGCCCTTTTATAAAGCTAGTACTTCCTTGTACTCTGATAGTGACGATTCTAGCGTTTTGGCGGATAGATACTGTCAATGCAGTGTCTGCTTCACCAGTAGTAACAGTTCTCTCGCCGGTGACACAGGGATTGCGGTCTCCTGTTCGAGTCGCGCTGGATGCTGAAGGTAATTTTTTCGTGGCTGACACCCGCAACGGTGGCGTCATTAAGTTCAACAAGTATGGCATTCCGGTCCAATCTATTCAGACGGCCGGTGTACCGCAAGGAATCGCGATCGCCCAGGATGGGAAACTGCTTGTCAGTCAGGGGGCGTTTGTCGCCATGCTTAATGGCGATGGCAGCGAAGCAGGGAGGCTTGACGGCCAGTTTGTATTTGCCGATGGTATTGCCGTTGATGACGTAACAGGCTTCATTTATGTTACAGACAGTTCCGCTCACAAAGTACTCGTATTTACTGCGTCGGGAACCTTTGTCAAAAGTTTCGGCTCCCGCGGAACTGCAAATGCCCTGTTTTTCAAGCCAACCGGCATAGCCTTTGAAAAAATTTCCCGTCAACTTGCTGTGGTAGACACATTGAACTATCGGATTCAGTTCTTTGATGTCAACGGAACCTTTATCAAAAAAATAGGGATAGCTGGAACGGGTCCGATGAAATTCACCTCCCCACAGGGAGTAGCCTTTGAATACAGTAAAGATGCTGTTCCTGTTTTGAACAGAATGTATGTTGTAGATTCGTTTCAAGGGAATATTCAGGCAATAGACCCCGCTGGTGCAGGTACTGCTCTGTATATGGCAGGTACCAATCCACTTAACAACTACATCGGCAGCTATGGTACTGCCAACGGGCAGCTTTCAGTGCCGACTGATGTTGTTTTTGATGCTCAGAACAGCCGCCTGCTGGTTGCTAATGGACTTGGCAATGTTGCCGCCTTCGGCATTGATGGAGGAACTAACCCTGTCGACACCACTCCGCCGACACTCGCCATAGATCCGGTACTGGCAAATGTTTCGGCCCCCGATCTGACTATCAGCGGATCAGTTGGAAATAACGCGAATATTGTCATCACAACATCCACCATAGCTACTGCCGGTCCGGTAGTCTTTACTTCATCTTCAACATGGAAGTGCGACATCAAAGGCCTGACAGGCGGCGATAATGTCATAACTGTTACTGCTACCGGTGCTGCGGGTACCAGCACTCAGCAATCGGTAAATGTAAAATACACGCTGCCTGCTCCGAAAATCACTCTCTCACCAGCTAGTTCCACTCTGACCAATAGCTCAACCGTAACAATCTCAGGAACAGTGGATGCGGAATCAACGGTAACAGTTACCAATACTGCCACAACTGTGACAGCTCCAGCCTTGGTTGTGGGTACAACCTGGTCATATGCAGCTGCATTGGCCGAAGGATCCAACCATTTCTCTATAACTGCCCAGAAGCCGATGAGTGAAAAGGCAGTTGCCAGTACTGATATCGTCCTGGACAGTGCTGCTCCGCAGTTGGCCGTTTCCGCACTTGCCGATGGCAGCTACACAAGCACGCAGGTTCAGAACATTACCGGAACGGTAAGCGATGCCGGATCGGTCAATGTTCTCATAAACAACCAGCCTGCGAGCATCAGCAACAACACGTTCAGCTCCGCCGTGACACTGGCAACCGGTGCCAATGTTATTTCAGTCGTTGCCGTTGATGCCGCCGGAAACATTTCAGCCGACACGAGAACAATCAACTTTGATTCGACACAGCCCGTTATCAATGTCTCTGCTCCCATGGACAACTCCATAACCAACGCCTCTGTCATCACTGTTAACGGTACCGTCGACAAAACCGCTGTGGTCAGTGTGTCTGGAGTGGTGGCAGTGATGAGTGGCAATAGCTGGACAGCAGACCTCAATCTGCCGGCAGGTCTTAACACCATTGAAATTACCGCTACCGATCTTTACGGCAACAGTTCAACAGTAAAACGTTCAGTAGTTCAGGATAGCATCAGGCCGTTACTTGCTATTTCATCACCGTCCCAAGATTTGGCTACCAACAAATCGATAATTAATATTTCGGGAACTGTTAGCGATAACAGCGAATTGACCCTGGTTTACTCCGCGAACGGACAGACGGCTTCCGTACCGATTAACGCCGGTAACTTTACGTTTGATCTTCCTCTCTCACAGGAAGGTATGTACCCGGTGTTGCTGACACTCACGGATGCAGCCGGCAATACAACCTCTGCAACACGTAATGTTATTTACGATATTACGCAGCCAGACCTGAATATTGATGGGTATAAGGGGAACTTCCCGGCAGCGCTGACCGGAACGATGGAACCTGGTGCAGGTGTTGGTGTCAAGGACGGCGTTAAAAGCATCGGCAAGGTTACGGTCGATTCTTCTACTGGCACCTGGTTGGCAGACCTGACAGGGCTCTCCTATAATCCCAAGCTAGTGACTGTTGTGGCCACTGATGCTGCAGGTAACAGCACTGTGAAAACACTGGCCCAGGCTGGTACTGACGTAAATGCATCCAAGCCTAAAAAGACGCGTAATTGAAAGAAAAATGAACAGGATTACTCCTATGAAAAAATACATGCTCATATTCGGATTCTGCTGCTCGGTTATGGGAGCTACACCTGCGGTTGCCGGTTCCGGCAATGTACGCTTCACGGTACATAACCTTTCCAATAATGATGATAGGAATAAGGGATTACCGCATGAGCAGGGTCCTATAAATCGCAAATTTTTTAGCGTGAATGAGGATCAGGTCTGTGTCTTCTGCCATACGCCTCACAATGCCAAGCCAGCGGTGCCTTTGTGGAACAAGTTCATACCGGGTGACTACAACAATGCCGGCTATTTCAAGATGTACACATCCTCACGCACTCTTACCCCGACTGCTCGGGCAGCCACCGCGCCTGGTGCTGTTTCGTTGCTTTGTCTGAGCTGTCATGATGGCAAGACGGCAATTAATGTTTTGCATAATAGTAAAGCTGGTAGTGATGCACCATCAGGAGGGTTAGAAGTTTACAACTTAGGTGATCAGCTGGTGGATATGGGGAACTATCCCGGGGAAGTCAGGATTCAAGATTTCAGTTTCGGTTTTAAAGGGGCTACAAATATTGGTGGCGAACCCGGAGGAGACGTCAATGCCGGTAATCTTCTTTCAGACGATCATCCGATTGGCTTCTCCTATACCGCAGCTCAGGCACAATCCAACAATCGTCTCAATGATCTTGCCTCGGTATCCACTAAAAGCGGCGGAAAGATACGGTTCTTCGCACCCAACAACAGCGTGGAGTGTTCATCCTGCCACGATCCACATGTCAATTATAGTGCCGGTCCCGGAGCAGTAGCGGAATTACGGCCATTCCTTGCTATGAGCAACACAGGAAGCAGCATGTGTCTGGCTTGTCATAATAAATAATATGTTATGTGATTTTTTCAGGAGTTTGCCATGAGCAGATACACTTTAAAGATGCTGATAACCGCCATCGTGTTATTGCTGCCATGCCTCGTGTTTGCTCTTCCCGGTCCCCACGATCCCACCAGCGGCAGGAATTACAACTGTATGAGCTGCCACGCCACCGGCTCAACGCTTGGTGCTTCGGGGTGGGACAATGTCTGTCTGTATTGCCACAATGGAGGCGTTGATCCACTGCCGGCTGCGAATGGTATGCGGACTAAAAGATTCGACAAGGCTGATTTTGCCAATCCCTATCGCACATACACCAGCGCACGCCCGGCGATCCTGTACCAGACTTCACACAAATGGACAGGTACGGACACCGTTCCCAAGGCGGGCGCGCTGCCCCCGGTTGATCCCTATAAGACAACCTCAAACGGAATGAACAAACCGATTCTGGTTAATGGTCTTACCTGTGCCCGTTGTCATAATATCCATGGTGATTCTGGTCTCCAATCAACTGCATCACCTTATCTTCGTTCGCCTAATGATAAGGATCAGATGTGTCTGGACTGTCATCGGCCACGAAATACGAGTAGTCACACTGTTGGCTCCCACCCGGTTAATGTCAGTTACACCAGTGCCAGAGTTAAAAATAGCGCCAAATTTAAGAAAGACGCTCTTGATAGCAGCATTCCACCCACCAATCCTGCAAACCGCTCTGCTGAAATGAAAATAAAATCCGGTCTCGTGCTTTGTTCAACCTGCCACGGGGTACATTATTCCGACTCCAACAGCAGAACATTTGATAGCCACTCCAGTGCTGCTTCCAATGTGATTCGTCCATCAGGTTTTGGCGGACTGTCAACTGGCAAGGGGCACCTGCTCCGTACCGACCTGCGTGGGGCGACATCCGCGAATCTAAATATCTGCAGCAATTGCCACAACAAGCCAAACCACAACAAGCGCGGCCAGAATATCCAGTGCGCCGATTGTCACAGTGCTCATGTTGATACGGTGGATGGAACCATCCCCAACACATATGTCGTACGACGTTACATGAATGTTTCCACAAGCAAGGGAGCTATCAGGAACAAGGCTGCCTTTTACCAGTACACAGGCAGCCGCAGGAACTGGAAGAATGCCGATGTTGCCAAACCTGGCGTCTGCCAGTCGTGCCATATAGTTCCTACCGGAGGAGCATATCCCACAGAGCATAATGATGCATCCGGCTCGAACGGCAAGCTCTGCATGTCGTGTCATGCCCACGATGCGGCTGACGGCGCTTTTTCGGCCTCCTGTACCACGTGCCATGGTTATCCTCCTTCTGACAGCCACGGTGGCGGACCTACTGGCTACGCCCTTGATGGATCAGTCAGTTATGCTCTCCAGGCCTTTTATAAAGATGAAACTGTCACTCCTCACACAGTGCATGCCGGTGGCGCACCTTATTCCTTTGCCTGCAACGAATGCCACAAAGGAAACAGCCATAATAGCGGCAGCACCTTCCAGGATGTCTTTAAAGCTAGCGATGTCACTCTGGCCAGTAATGGGTTTGGAACAACACCTTCCTATGCCCCCAACAATAATGCCGGACCGGGCACCTGCGCTACATACTGCCATAGTAACGCCAAGCCTGCGATAGGTGCTTATGTGACCAAGGCTCCCCAATGGGCCAATGGCAAAGGCACCATTATCGGCACTGGTGGCGAGTGTACTGCCTGTCATGACAACGCAGCTGGTTTTGCGGGTACCGCTCACGTCAAACATGTCAGCGCAACTGTCGGCAAGGCCTATGCCTGTGCAACCTGTCACGCGGCAACCGTGGACTCCACATCGGCCATTATTGATAAGAACAAGCATGTTAACGCCCAGAAAGATGTCTCATTTTCCGGAAGCATCGGCAGCAATCCGCTGGCCGGAACCTGTACTACCGTATATTGCCATTCCAACGGCAAGGGAGCAGCTGCCGAGGTAGCTCCCAGTTTTGCCACCCTTTCAACGGGCCAGTGCGGCGCCTGTCACAAAGCTTCCCCAGGACTCGCATCCGGGCGGCCTTTGATTGATTCCGCTGCCCATTATGCCCATATGAGCAGCAGTTATGGTCCCAAATCCTACCTGCAGTCCGGCGCAGCCGCCACCTCATGCGCGAAATGCCACACCTATACCAATGAATTGGCTGCTACCCACGTAAATGGGGCGGTTGAAGTGATCAGTGGTGCTGGCAGCACCTGCAAAACCTGTCACCCCAATGGTGTCTTGCCGGTCTGGAGTGGTGGTCGAGTTACCTGCGAGAGCTGTCATAGCGGCACTCCTTCGGTGATCAATTCACTTACAGCTCCAACTAAACCGAATTTCACTGCCACAGGTCACGGTCAGGCCCCTGGCAACTATAACGCAAGTCGTCAGTGCAACGCCTGCCACGACCCCGATAGTCCCCATATTTCCAATGCGCTGAACACCTATAAGCGTATTGCAGTAAATGATAATACCCTCTGTTTCGGTTGCCATAATAATGCCGGCAAAGTGCCTGCCGCCGCTAAACAGAGTGTTGCAACCCATGTTATTGCTAAAAATGGCGTGGCAGTCATGGACTGCAAGCTGTGCCATGATGCCCATGGCACAGCCAACAGCAATATGATCAAATCCTTCATTACCTTCGGCAGCCTTACTTCGACAATTTCCTATGGCTCTTCAAACGACCTGGTCCAGTTGACTCCGCCTTATCGCGGTGTGTGCCAGACCTGCCATACGCTGACAAGTCACTACAGGCGAAATGCCAACGAAGGCGCTAACCATCCCACAAGCGGTTGTCTTAATTGTCATACCCATAAAGATGCTTATGCATTCAAGCCGAGGGCATGCGATGCGTGCCATGGCTATCCGCCTGCACCAAAAGGTTTTGTGCCTGCACAGGGCAATTTCTCCAGTGCCAAGCTTGAGAACTACTCAGGCGGCGGCGGTGCGCATGTCAAAGCTGGTCATATCCTCGCCAACGTTAAACCGTCACAAGGATTCTCTCCATGCGTCGCTTGCCATAATGATGGTGGCAGCGGTCACATTGGAAGAGCAGCAATTTTCCACCCAATGACATCGCCCACAACTCTGCAGAAAAAGGCAAAAACCAGCGTGCGTGTAGATGTGAACTACAAGTTCAACGCTACCAAGTCACTTGATGCAACTCAGTACAGGAAAGCGGCGCCTGACAATACCGGAAGCTGCTGGAATGTAAGCTGCCATTTCCAACCGACGCCACGATGGTCAAACGATAAATAACGGAGAAAGTGGAGGGAGATCGATGAGATCTCCTTCCACTGATGTGGGATGGGATTGACCAGTTTTTTGGCACCGGAATTGCTCTAATGAGTTTTAGGTCTTCTAATAATATCGAGTATTAGGCTGCCAGGATTATAATAGCTTCTTAATATCAAATGTTTATGTAATGGTCATTGTTTGGCGTGTTTTAATGATGTTTTTGGTGGGACAGTTATTTGACGCAGCTTGTGACGTTCTCAGTTGATCTGGCAGGTTTCTGACTGAATTGTTTTGGGCTTGTGTTTCTTTAACATCCAAAAAAATGGCAATGTTTTTTAGATTGGGGGCAGTCATGGTAGGAAAGATCAGGACAGGGCAGGGCAACATATTCATCTGCATGCTGCTTGCGCTAATGGCGCTGTCTTTGCTTGATGCAACCGCCCAGGCCGGAACCATTACCTCCTGCTCGGGTTGTCACGGCATGCCTCCCGTTGATGCCACATACAGAAACATCAGTACTGGCGGCATTGTTGGTAATCACCTGAAACATCTGGCTTCCCCCGCCGATCCTGCAGGTTGTACCAAATGCCATAATAATTCAGGATATCTTTCAAGTCACCGTGACGGCGTAATTCAGCTGGCATCGAATGTAAATTTATCTCCGGCTCCTGGCGGCGGTCAGTATAAGGTAGCTGGTAATGCAGTCACTTTCCGCAACCAGACCTCCATTCCAATTCTTGGCACCTGCGCCAATGTCAATTGCCATTTTGAAGCTGCAACACCCCAATGGGGCAGTGCTGCATTTAATTCCCCGGCAGATTGCAACAAATGCCATGGCGTACCGCCGAGCGGTGGAGCTGCCGGAGCTGCAGGCAGCCACGCCAAGCATGAACTTTACTACTCAGGCGTCAGCAATTGCCAGAAATGTCATTCAAACAATACGACTTTCCAACATGCCACCAGTGCCGGAAAACGCAATCTGAACATCAGTTTTGCTGCTGCCCCGAATAATGGAGAGGGCGCATATTCCGGCGCTCTGAACGATTACCTTCCGAGTCAGAATCCCACTGGAACAGCAGGATTCGGTACCTGCACGGCAACTTACTGCCATAGCCCCGGTGACAAGGCCAGTGCTTTTAATCCACCGGTGGTTGTACCAACCTGGGGTACGCCGCTGCCTGCCAATTGCACCGGCTGTCACAAGGCTGACGCTGCTTCCGGAAACATAATTGCCAGTGGCAGCCATACCAGGCATGTCACCGGTTTCTACTCGTTTAAATGCTCCCGCTGCCACGCTGCTACAGTCAACGGCAGCATGGCGATTACTGATTCTGCCAGCCATGTCAATGGCAAGGTCAATATCAAGTTCAACAGTCTCACCACCGCTGTAAACGGCATTTACGCTACACAGGCCACACCCTTCGCCAAAGATCCCGGCACTGCCAAAGGCCAATGCAACAATGTCTACTGTCATTCCAACGGCCAGAATGATGGCGGAATTGGAATAACCTACAAAACACCCACCTGGGGTGGGGCAAACTCCCGTTGCGGCACATGCCATGATGTGAATGCAACCCATAACTTCAGCGGGTCGGAGATTGGCACCGGCAGTCACACCAAGCACCTGGCGATGTCGGCGTATTCCGGCCCCGCGCAATGCATCACCTGTCATGACGTGGGACGTGACGTGGCTCCTACAGAAGCTTTCAGTTCAGGCTGCACCAACACCTGCCACAATGCATACTCCAAGCATGTTGATGGCAAGATTGATATCGTTTTCCCCGCAAAATTCGGTGCCACAGCCCAGTACAACGGTTCAGCCATTCCCGGCACCGGCTACAACAGCTGCTCCAATGTTTCCTGTCACTACAATACCACCACCCCCACATGGGGTACAGGCACCCCCATCAACTGCGTCGGCTGTCATTCCCTCGCGATTTTAATGGCTAGCGGCGCCCATGCCAAACACATCAGCAACACCGTTATCCCGACTATGTACAACTACACGGCCAACAGATCCACCGCTGGCGAGTACAACTTCGGCTGTTCAAACTGTCATCCCCTTACCGTTGCCAGTCACATGAACGGCACCGTCAATGTTACCTTAAACAAGGACGAGCCCGGAAAAGGTACGCTTCGCTCTAAAAACAATGCTACGACCGCTGGAATCAATACTGTCAACAGTGGCATTACCGGCATCTCCAAGACCAACATCGTCTGTTCCGCTTCCTACTGCCACAGTAACGGCAATACCGCCAACCTGATCTATGCCACCACCCCCAACTGGTACGGCACAGGATTCCCGGCTGGCTCCGACCGCTGCGCCAATTGCCACGGCAATGCACCTAACTCGACTATCGCTGGGTCCAAGGCCCACTATAACAATCGCTTCCTCGGTTTCACCAGCACTCCTGGTGGACACCAGATCGGCATCCATGCCATGAACATCTACAGCAGTCCGAGCGGGCTTGCCAAGGCCGGCACAAGCGGCAGAAGCTCTCACGGCAATGCAGCAAACGCGACCACCATCAGCTGCAATACCTGCCATTTTGCGACCATAACCACTGGCCGCAACGACGACAACGCTGTCTGCAAGGTCTGCCACTTTGCCGGCAATACGGTCGGTGCCCTGGCTGGAAATTCTGCGGTCATTGCTGACAAGTCAAAACATGTCAATGGTCTGGTGAATGTGGCCTTCAACCCGGTTGCGATCAAATCCAAAGCCCAGATGCGCCAGGCAACTTTTGCAACAGCACCGTACAGCAGTGTATGGAAACGTAACGTGGGTTACAAAGTTTCCGGATCGTACGATTCTGCCAAAACCACTCTCAATACAGCAACCATGTGGGATGGTACCGATAATGTTAAGACCTGTTCAAACGTGGCTTGCCATAACGGTCAGACCGTCAAGTGGAGTGACAATAACGGAGTCACTACCTGCGTCAGCTGTCATACCTCGCTGTAAAAAGTACCTTGGTTGATCACCCTCCATTCTCAGCCGGTGAGAATGGAGGGGAATAAAAAATAAAATAAAAATGCACTTTCTTTTAACTGCATGAGGGAATCATATGGGAACCAAACTCGCTAAAAAACTCAGCGGTATGAGCCTGCAGACAAAGATAGGCATCGTTTTCATGCTTGTCGTGGCCAGTTTTTTCTATCAGGGCATTCTTAAGCCACTGATCGGCGATACGGCGACCAAGACCTATTATTTCACCACCTCTGCTGCCGTGAATGTGGGAACGGATGGAACCACTTCCACCGCTGCTACCCTTGGCGGCAAGATCTCCATGGGTACCGGGGTCTATGCTACTTCCCGGTCCGTGTCCGCCAACACTGCCCTTACTACAGAGCAGAGAATGATCAGTGCCTACGGCCCTGTCTACAGCGCTGCCAACGGCACACAGACCCTTACCGCGCCGGCTGTTACCATCGGTGTGCGCGATCGTAGCGGTAGAGGTAACAATGTCTATTGGAAGGCTTATGTCTATGATTACAATCCGACTGTAGCTCCTGGAACCATCAGCAATGTGGGTGCTGCCAACAACGCCACCCTGCTTTGGGCCTCCGATGAAAAGGAAGAGCACGGTACGGTACAGACTCCGCTGGAGTTAACATTTACAAATCCCGTACCGAAGGATGTTGTCGCTGGTCACCGCCTCAAGGTGGTCATTACCTGTCGAATGGCCGTTGCCGGTTCATCGCCTCGCTTGTATTGGGGAAACAGCACTAACTACTCGTTCTTTACGGTGACTGAGGCGAATTACGTCGCAGACTCCATGACCGTCACCAATCTGTCCGACTACTATGGCGGCCAACTCACCACGGTTACCCAGGGCGACAGTAATATACCGATGCTCCAGTTTTCCCTCTATTCCAATAAAAGCGGTGGTGCTTCCTGGACCGGCGGCCTTATCGATAAAATCGGAACCAACACCAGCGTTTATCAAAGTACCGACGATACCGGCGATGCCTCCTTTTCGATCTACCTGGACGCGGATGGTGATGGATTATTTGAAAACACCGACACCCTGGTCGGTGGCCCCTATACTTTCGGCCCGACCGGCTTCGCCAACCCCACCCAGTCCTACACCCTGACGACGCCACAAACTATCGACATGACGCCGAAACGCTACTTCGTGGTTTACAATATCAGCAAATATGCCACCTATAACACCACGGTCGGGATGCGCATCGCCAGCAACAGCTATTTTACGGCACCCCTGGCGACCGGCGGTATCACCAACGTCACCAGTACCTCTTCATCCACCCCTAATATCCAGTTCGGCGGCACCGCAGTTACCAAGAACTATCCCGCTGACTGGGACAAGGGCTTTTCCCTGACAGGTATCAAAGAAACCGGCGGACCGGCTGCCACCGACTCCGACTGCATTGTCAGAAACACAAATGTCAGCCCGGGCGAATTGCCTCTTCCCCTGGTGGGCATGCTCAATTATCCGGCTCACAGTTGCACCAGCGTTGCCGGCCAGGGCTATACCAATAATACCGGTAGTGCCCAGGCTGATTTTGTCAGGCTTTATTTTGGCGGCACCGGCTTCCCGTCAATCATGAAAACCATCAAGGGGGGCTCGTTTGTCTATCGGGTCTACACCCCTGTCGGCGGCGGCACCGCTACTCTGCAACTTTTCTATGTAACCAGCGCCGGGGTGCGTGTCAATGCGCCGATAAGCTCTAAATATATCACCGGCAATTCGGTCAGCCAGACCGTCACCACCTCACTGGCTGGACAGAATTTCAGCAATGTGCCGGCCGGCGCCCGGCTCGGCATCCAGATTGGTGTCACCAGTGGCATGCGAATCGGCCTTGGCAAAGCCAACGGAACCATTGGCAGCAGCGCCGGCTCTTTCCTGTCGGTGCAGGAGACCGCTGCGGAGAATGAAAACGTGGATGTGGCCAATGGCACTACCATTGGCAATGTCAACGTATATGCAACCGATACCAATAAAGTTATTAACAGCTTCTCCCTGACCGCATCCAAGGCCAAGGTAGTCACATCGATCACCGTCAAGGGCAGCGCCATGTTTAACAGCACCAACGTCAAGGCGGTCAGGATCTATTCCGACAGCGCCAGCGTCGGTACTCTCGGTGTGCGTGATGCCACCGATACCTTGATCGGGTCAACCAGTACAATCACCGGCAACAGCGCCACGATATCCACCGGAAGTCTTGCTGTTACAGCCAAAGTGACACGCTACCTGGTGGAAGTTGATATCGGCGACACCCCCAACACCAATGTGGTTCTCACCGCTCTGGTCAGCGACCTGACGGTCCAGACACTTGGCGCTCTCGGCGAAAACAGTGACAGTGCCTCGGGCAGCCTGACGATCCTGCCGACGACCACCCTCAGCAATGGCACCGCCGAACCGGCCGCACAGATCATCCCCTGGAACGCCGCTGCAACCAAAGTGGATGCCTTTAATCTTAAAACCAATGGCGGCGTCAACGACACCATGACCAGCGTAACGGTCACCCTGACAACCGCCAGCTCCCTGCCTGCCGGAAAGGTTATCTCAGACTACGTGGGACGGGTGGATATCGTCACTGGTGCCGGTGCATCGCTGGGGCACCTGACCGCGCCCACCATGAATGACAACTGGCAGGTGCCTACGGTCGGCCTGGCAGCAACCACCACAGGAACAGATTACTATGTCGCTATCACTCCCAAGGGAAATCAGAACATAACTTTTACGGTCAAGGCTTTCGTAACCGCTGTGGCGCATTCCAGGCTTACCAACCGGCTGCTGTTGAGCGACCCCACCAGTGCCACCATCACCCTGGATCAGCTGCCGCCGACTGAGCCCTCCCTGACCGCTGTTACCGGTGCCTATGGCGCTGACGTCGATCTTGCGCAGATCAACCTGAGCTGGACCGGTTCCACTGACGCAAGCGGCAGTGGCGTAACCTATAAACTTGTGCGCGGTCTGGGTAATGCGCCTCCCCCCCGCAACTGCGTGACAGATGGCTTCAAGTCCATTCTGGTCTACCAGGGCAGTGCGCTTTCATACATCAATAAAGGTTTGGATGAAGGTGTCTCCTACGGTTACAGGGTCTGTGCAATCGACTCGGTGAACAACATCACTGCCGGTTCAGCCAAAAACACCACGGCCAGCATCAAAAACCGCTGCTCTGAATTGCCTGAACTCACCATCGATCCGATGGCCTCCTATGTCAAAGCCGGCAATTCAGTGGCAATGACGGTAGGTGTCGTCAACAAGGATACCGGTGTTTGTCCGGCGACAACCTTCACGCTTTCCATAATGGGAAGTAACGCTGACGACAGCAACCTGTCGCCCGGTACCTTTACGGGAAATAACTTCATTATTGATACCAACAGAGCCTCCGCTTACACCACGCTCAATTTCACGGCGAAACCCGGGGCGGTTGAAGGGGCAATGAAGAGCGTCCATGTCAAGGTCACCAAAAGCACCGGCGGCGAAACCCAGTGCCCTGATCCGGTCTATGTCAAAGTCAGCAAATACGGTAAAATGATGCACAGCAGCATGCAGATCGGTACCGCCAGGTATGGTTCCTGGGGATTGGATTATGAGTGCAGTACCTGCCACACACCGAATTCGCCCAACATCAAACAGGTTAAAAATGTAATTGATACTCCTAACGGCAACCGTCCGGTAGCTTTCTCGACTGTTTCCACGGCTTCAGGTGCCAGTGTGCCGGGTGTGTACGGCAATGACAAACGCCTTGGGACGGTTAGTTCCAACGTCTGCGAAGTCTGCCACCATAACGCCAGATACCATCAGTACAGCACTTCCAAGATTGCCTGGAAGGATCATAACAATAATACCAACTGCATGAAGTGCCACCCCCATAGTATCGGCTTCAAATCACAGGGAACGGCCGGATCATGCGACGACTGCCATGGCAATCCCCCCACGACCGAAGCCATGCTGGTAGTGCCGCCTACAAATGTTCTCTTTCCCTATGCCACCAATGCCGGATCACATGCAAAGCACAATGCGCGCCAGCTGAACTGCAAAGCCTGCCACAGCAACGGCAACCACATCGACTCTGCCTCGCCGGTGGGTGATAAAAAACTGAACATGGGGTTCAAGGTCAATAACACCAATTTCACCGGTTTTGTGGGCAACTTCAGCTCCGGCACACTGCGGGCTTTGCCCCCGGGTAATAATTTCGCCTGGCAAAAAGCTGCGGGACTTGATCTCCAGCAGGCTCCCAACACGATCATGACCTGCAATGTCTATTGTCATGGTTGGGAAGGTGGCGGCGGCTATAACAACGAACCGGCCTGGACCGGTATTACACAGGTCGGCTGCGGCTCCTGCCATAACGCCGCCGGCGACGTGCCGCCAACATCCGGCAGCCACCACAAGCACGCCAGCACGGAGCCAGGATTTGGTAACGGCATCGCCTGCAGCAAATGTCATGGTTTCCGCAACTATTCAACCAGCTCAGCTCATATCAACGGTAACGTGGAATGGGATCTTTCGACCCTCCCGCCTGTAAGTGCCGGTCTGGCGCGTTACAAGGGCTCCGACACCGGAAGCACTGGTAACCGTGCGCCTGCTGACACCAGCAGCTATGGGACGTGCACCAACCTGTATTGTCACAGTAACGTACAGACCTATAACGGCGCCACCAAGACCAATGGTCCTGCAACCATTTTCAATCCTACTCCCAAATGGGGTGGAACCACCAACTGCGGCAGCTGTCACGCCGAACCGAATACAACCGGCAGCCATACACTGCATGTGGCCACCGGAGGAATAGACTTTGACTGCCGGATCTGCCATTCAAACGGCGGTGACGCCAATCCGCTGAATCATGCCAATGGGCAGATCAACCTGGCATTCTCCGGCCTGGGTGAAAATACCCACTACTCCTACAGCTCCGCCAAAACGCCCGGCAGCGCAGGTTACGGAACCTGCTACAACAGCAACTGTCACGGATCGAGAAGGCCGAAAAATTCAGCCGATCCAACGGCTCTTGTCTGGGGAACAGGCACAGCAACCCCGCTTTGCGACAAGTGCCACACCACCAAACCTTCGGCTGCAGGCTTTTACGGCACTGCCGGACCTGCCAGCAGTACATCGAAAACCGATTTGTACGTGGGAGCACACTTCCAGCACATAACTTCCATGCCGTACAAATATTCAGGCAAGATAGACTGCTCCGGCTGTCATCTCAAACCGACCGGACCCTACACCCCCGGCCATATCGACTCGGCCCTGCCTGCCGAACTCAACTTCAACGATCTTGCTAAAAGCGGTGTCCAGAACGGCTACACCAGCGCCGCCCATCAGCCGGGTTACAACTACGGAACCAGGCAGTGCAACAATGTCTGGTGCCACGGCGCCGGTATGAACTCCAACGAAGGTACCGGACCGTACGGATCGGTCGGACCGACCAAGGACGGCGGCACCCTTGGCTCGCCTGCCCCTGCTATCTGGAATTCTCCATTCCTGACCGGTGTTGGTACCAACGACTGCGTCAAGTGTCATGCTTTCCCGCCGCCAGCGCTTGAATCGGGCTACACCCACTGGGATGAGGATAACAACAGGCCGTATATCGCCAACCAGTGCGTCCTCTGTCACAAGCATGTGGATAACACCGGCTACGGTTTTACTAACCCTGTCAAGCATGTCAACGGTGTGGTCGACAGCTGCAACGTCTGCCACGGACGTCCGCCGATCAATGAAGCAAGCCTCGTAGTGCCTGCTGTCGGTGCTCTACGGAACGAGAATTCCGTGGGCGCCCACCTGGGCCACTCGATCAATCCGAACATAGGCAATAAGTGCGATGTCTGTCACTACAACTATTCCCAGGAAATGCCGAGCTACAAGATGGAAATCGGCTTCAACGCCTTTGGCGGCAGAGTCAGCCGGGGCACATTCTACGGATATTCAACGCTTGCAGCCAATTATCCGCCGAACAACACCAATCTGGTATATTTCTCAACCCGCTCAAGCACCACCGTGCGGCGGACCCTCAACAAGGATCTGGTCAATACCTGTGCAAACCTGTACTGCCACGGTGGCGGCACCGGTACCCTGGCCGTGCTGGGTGGCGGCACCAATATCAAGCCCAACTGGGAAGCAGGCTCTACCCAGGCTGAGTGCGGTTCCTGCCACGGCGTGAACGGCACCACATACCGGGCCCGGAAGTCACACGGCGCCCATGTCGGCACCGGCTTCGGCGAGCCGAATTTGGCCTGCGCCAATTGCCACGGCATCAAGACAAACAACTACCATGTCAACGGTAAGGTGGAGTGGGAGTTCTATACCACCGCCAAGCGTCTCAACCAGACCGCCGGTTACAGCGGAACCGGTTACAAGCCGGCTGGTGCCTCGTCATTCACGAACAGCGGCGATACCGGTAAACTGGCCCCCAGCACCGCCTACGGCACCTGCCAGGTTTACTGCCACAGCGATATTTATGACAAAACATTTAAAGTACCAACCTGGGGCGGGGCTGCCATGACCTGCGACAGTTGCCACAGGAACCAGACTTCTGCCGGACGCTTCACCGGCAACCACCAGAAACATGCTGCCAGTTCCGATAACGGAGGATTCGGCATCGAGTGCACGATCTGCCACTACGGCTCGGGCTCAGGCAATCCGCTACATGTCAATGGCACGGTCGATATCATCTTCAATCCCGGAATAGTCGGTGCGTCGGGAGTGTATGTGCCGGGAGCAACCGAGGGCACCGGTACCTGTAAAAACATCCTTTGCCACGTCTCCGACGTTTCATCAGGACCAACCTGGGGCACAACCGATGGCAACTATACTAACGGAACCTACAAACCGACCTGTATCGGCTGCCACAGCGGCGAACTCAACACCCGTGAAGCCATTATCCCGCAGTTTGCCGGGGAATCGCACCATGTTCAGGGTGTAACCATCAGTAACAGCTACTGCTACCCGTGCCATATGGAGGCCAACGCTGATGGTACAACAAACGCTACCTATCATGACCGGACTGCCAACAAAACGGTTGATCTGGTTATCTGGGGTGCCGGTGCCCGCGGTGCTGTATTCACCAAATACACGGCCAACGGCAGTGCTAGCCGCAAGCGGACTGAATACGCCAAGATCAACAATGTCTGCATCGGGTGCCATAGAACCCGCAATGACGCAACCACGCCTTTCAGCACTATCGGCGACAACAGTACTCCCAAGAAGTATGCCTGGGATGCCGCCAGTATCTATAATCGTTACAGTTCAGGTACCACCCTTGGTACTGACACCACTCCCTGGGGCAAGGTCACCGGTAACAACACCGTCGGAAAATCTATGGACAAGGCTTACTCGGCCCATGGCAAGGCAACTATCAATGAGCGCGGCTGGACCATGACCGCCGACACCTTCAGTAGCAACGTTGCCACGAGCAATGTGCTCTGCTTCGATTGCCACAACTCCCACGGTACCGACGCCAGCGGCATCATGAGCAGCTACTCCAGCGCAACCGGCCGCTACAAAGGTGGTATCCTCAAGTCCACCACCGCAGGACTCGGCGGCTACAGCGCCGACTATGTACCGGTTGAAGGGGGCAGCTCGGCAGCCCCTGACAACAATGCCTACAACCCTGGTGCGGCGCTCTGCTTCAACTGCCACAACAACAAAACTGCTAATACAGACATACCATGGGGCTATAACAGTACTTTCGGGTTTAGTCAGGCCATCTACGGCTACAACGACAAGCCTTTCTTCGGCAACTATTCGACGTTTGCCTCGACTGTCACCAGTCAGTACAAGAAGAACAACCCTGACAACAAAGGTGGGCATTTCGGTCCTTCGTCTCCCTTGACCACCGCGGTTTCCAGCCGTAACTTCGCAAACGGTCAGCATGACAAGCCATACAGTGTAGGCACTTCTTCACCCATCAACGGCCTCTGTACTCCCTGCCACGATCCGCATGGCGTCAGCAGGAACACCACCTATGTGAGCACCAGAGCCTTCGGAGTACCGCTGCTCAAGGGCACATGGGTCACCTCGCCCTACAAGCAGGATGTGGCCCCGGCCAACACCAACGAAGCCCGCGGCGGCGGTAGACGAAAAGGAGCCATCAGCGTAGGAAGTACACCCAAGTACAACATCGATCAGAACACCATGGGGACGGCTGCCGGCAGCACTGCCTGGACCTTCCCCGGCACGCCAACTACCCAGCAGAGCACTACCGATACCCAGTTCGCCGGCCTCTGCACCGGTTGCCACGCCAAGGCGGCGATCAACAGCGCGGCGAATGCTACGGCCGCCAACTGGAAGACCGTCGGCAGGATTCATAACACAGTCAAGGGGTGGGCCACCGCCACGGGCGGCAATGCCAACAACAGCAAGCACGCCTTCACCTGTTCCAAGTGTCATGCACCGCACAACTCGCGACTGCCGCGCCTCTCGGTCACCAATTGCCTGGATGCCAAGCACCGCGGTCGGGTCGCCTCGGGTGGCAATACCGCCAACAACGGCACCAATGCCGCCGCCGGCAATACCCAGAGCAACGGTTCCTCGGGTGCTGGTGCCGGTCGCTTCCCCATGGGTGGCGGTGGTACCGGTTCGCAACCACTCGGTACCGCTGGCCAGTGGTTCTTCGGCAAAGAGGTGGAAAGCACCACCATCGGCAGCACGACCCAGACCCTCTGCCACCAGTCGACAACCGCAGGTGGTGCAACCTACAACACCTATACGTCACAGAAGTGGAACAAGAAGACCCAGTGGTAAGAGTATTGTCCTGGAGGCGGAATCGCACTCCAGGGAAAGGAGATTAACGCATGAAAAAGCGAAGTTATAGCAAGCCACGGATCGTTGGTTCGGCAGATGTTCATCCCTGCTGATTCTTGACACGACACAAACAACAAAGGTGAGGCCGGATTGCGGGCCTCACCTTTGTTGTTTGTGGGTATGAAGAACAATGAATGTCGTGCGGTTCACTTGAAATTTAACGGGAGTAGCTGACTACCCCCTTACTGTATTACCCTTGGTCCGTTTTGGTGGATATGCACTGAACATGCTGACGACAGTCGGATTCTTGCGCATTACAGCTGATAATTCCTTGAGTCCCTCACGGTCGCAAAAACTCAGGGCCGCATAAATGGCGCGGGCCGTCTCGTCGTTAACAACCTCCGCATACCTGTTTCTCTCCAGACCTTCGATGGCTTTGGCAAGGGAGGCCATTGCAGCCTTCTTATCCCCGAGAGTCAGGTACGTCTCGGTAATCAGAAAGCCAGTCGGGAAAGAGCCGTTGACGGCTTCATCCTTTTCGTACACGGCAATGGCCTCTCTCACCCGTCCCATCTGGCGCAGGCAGTGGCCGTACTGGAACAGTCCGTTGGCCATGCCGGGATTGGCGGCGATGCCGGCGAGGTAAAACTTTTCTGCAATGGCGTAACTCCCCCCGCTGTAATGGTAGGTTCCGATGTAGGGCAGAAGAGTGCAGTAACGCCTGTCCGCGATGCAACTTTCCTGAGCGGCCCGGAAGGCGTTATCCGTTTCATTCCTAAGTGTGTGTGCAAGAGCCTTGTAGGCCTTGAGCGAGGCGGCCGGATATCTGACTGTCCAGGTTTCCAGGAGCGCAAGCATCGCCGCCGTGTCCGTGCCGCGATAATCGTTGTCTATTTGCTGGAGCAGAGTGAGCAGTTCAGAGGATTGCTCATCGATCAGTCCCGGCCTTTCAAGGATCATCCCGATCGTGTCACCAACCCAGCGCAGGTGAGGCGGCAGATAGTCGCCATTGACGGAGTAGGAGACAACGGCGTCACGTATCCGGTACTTTTTGGCATACAAGGCCGTGAACAACTCGTGGAGCGACGGCAGGTAGCTCTTCTCGTGCACGGTTGAGTAGGGGGGAAAGAAGTCAGCGTCAATGCTTAACAGCAGCGGAGAGCTGATCTCGGGAAGTGATCTGATATCACAGATCGTCAGAGGAACGCCATGGAAGGTGCCGTGGAACTGCCGGTCACTCCGTGAAAAGGACTTTATCTCTTCCTGATTGAAGCCATATTCATCCAGAAACCGGTGCATTTTGGAATCAGGATTTTCCATTGACAGCACCTCAAAGGGAATAACCCAGTAAACCTCGCGAAACATGCCTAGACGCCCGCCCGCATAGATCCAGTTGCCGATATGGTAGAGGCCGTTGTCCCCCAGGCCACCCGCCCCCCTGAGACGCTGCCAATCTTGGTTCACGTAGATATCGCGCAATGCGTCCACTTTTTTTTCATGTATCCAGCGCATGTCGTCGTGGGTGTCGATATTGATAAGCACGGCATCGCGTATCCCTTTTTCCGCCCAGTGGATCAGGGCCTCACAATGATCTTCCACCATGAGGGGGGATTTGATTGGATCTTTGCCGAGGATTGGCAGGGACGAGCGGCATCCAGGAAGTTGGGTCAGGGCGAGCAGTTGCAGGGAAATGAGGATAAATTCGCGGCGGGATAATGGCAGGTTCATGGTGTTTTGGTACCTTCTTAACGGTTATGTCATTTCCTTTAGACCTGATATCAGGGACCCAGCGGATAGCACTTGCCGCCAGCCTCGGTTAGATGATACTTTTCATTAATATTACAGTAATTCATTCGGCCACGACCATTTTTTTATGAACCATACGTGAAGAATATTTTTTGAAGGCGCTGAACATCTTCAGTGAATACCGATCTATGAACCCGATTCTGTTGAACATTTTCAAACGGCGCATTTGCCTGAGTGCCCTGCTGGTGCTTTTCTTTGTCCAGTCATTCACCAGTCTTGTTGGCAAGTCGGCCACCTATGATGAAATACTCTACTTCGGCATAGGTAAATATCTGCTGCTCAATCAGAAATGGGACGTGATGGGTTCCATTGTCCATCCGCCGCTGACCTATTACCTCAACAGCCTTCCGCTTCTGTTCGTTGATGAAGATCCCCGGTTGTGGGAGTACGACAAAAATACCAAGCGAGACCTGATATTCCTCGGTGCTTCCGATGTACTCCGGGGGCAGGGTATCCTCATGTCCCCGGAGAACCGCGACGATCGGATCCTGATTCTGTCGCGCCTGATGACGCTGCTGGTTGGCGTCCTGCTGGGCTTCTACGTGTACCGCTTTGCCAGGGATTTGTACGGTGAGTGGGGCGGTATGCTGTCGCTGTTCCTCTTTACTTTTTGTCCAAACATGCTCGCACTGTCCGGCAATGCCGTGCCGGACATCCCCCTGACCGCCTTCAGCTTTATCTTCATCTACTACCTGCGGAAATGCCTGCGGGACAGCACATACCGCAACATCCTCCTTGCCGGAACGTATCTCGGCTTGGCCTTGCTGACCAAATTCCCTGCTCTGCTGCTCCTGCCGGTCGGCGGCCTGCTCTGCCTTGCTGTTGCCTGGACCGAGCGGCGGCCCTTTGTGAAGCCGGCCCTGATCATCTGTGCGGTGGCATTCCTGCTGCTCTTTGCAGGTTACGGTTTTCAGATCACTCCCTTTCTGCAGGGGCTGGAGTACCGCAACGCCCAGATCGGCAGGGGGCATCTGTCGTTTCTGGCGGGTGAGTATTCGGTTCATGGCTGGTGGTACTACTACCCGGTCGCTTTTTTGCTGAAAACGCCGCTGGCCTTTATCGTGCTGTTGTGCACCGCCCTGGTGATGCTGGCCCGGGCACGGGGAGCTGCACTGCGCGATTCCCTGTTTCTGATCGTGCCGGCAGCGGCAGTGCTCCTGGTGTTCTGTGTCTCTTCCTATTCAGTGGCGCTCAGATATATCCTGCCGGTGTACCCGTTCCTGTTTGTCCTGGCAGGAAGCCTGGTCGTTTACGGAAAAAAGTTCAAGGTGCTGATCGTGCTGATGGCGTTATGGTACATTAGTGCCTCGCTGCAGATTGCGCCCCATTACCTGGCCTATTTCAATGAGCTTGCCGGTGGGCCGGACAAGGGATACCGCTACCTGGTGGACGGCAACCTGGACTGGGGACAGGACCTGAAGGGCCTGAAGAAGTTCATGGACAACAACGGGATCAAGCGGATCAGCCTGAGCTACTTTGGCGCCGATGCGCCCAGTCGCCACGGCATCGACTACGACTGGCTCCCCAGCTATCATCTGGAGGATCTGCATCCGGAACGTTCGGCACCCGCTCCCGAGGATCAACCGATTGCAGTCAGTGCCACAAATCTGCAGGGAACCTATCTTCAGCCAAACGATCAGTACGCCTGGCTGAGGGACATACAGCCGGTTGCCAAGATCGGCTACAGCATCTTTATCTATGACCTTTCCGGCACGAAGAGCTACAAGGCCAATTCCAAATATTGAACGGCGTGGGTGGGGAACGATGAAGATCATCAATGTGGTGGGTGCCCGCCCCAATTTTATGAAGATGGCGCCGATCATTGCTGCCATGGCCCGTCATCCGCACCACATCCGGCCGCTGCTGCTGCATACGGGGCAACATAGCGACGAGCAGATGAGTGGGAGATTCTTTGCGCAGCTGGGTATGCCGCACCCATCCTTCAACCTGGAGGTGGGGAACGGCACGCAGACCGAGCAGTTCGCACGAATAATGCTCGCCTTTGAAAAAGTCTGCCGAAGGGAATGCCCGGAACTGGTCCTGGTTGCGGGGGATGTGACTTCAACACTGGCGTGCGCGCTTGCTGCGCGGCAGGTTGGAATTACGGTGGGGCATGTTGAGGCAGGGCTGCGCTCTTTTGATGTGAGCATGCCGGAGGAGCTGAACCGCCGCTGTACCGATCATCTCAGTGATTTTCTCTTTACCACCGAGGCGAGTGCCGGTGAGAACCTGTTGCGCGAGGGAATCACTGCAGAAAAAATCCATTTTGTCGGTAATACGATGATCGATACGCTGCTGCGGCAGCGTCAGCAGGCAGCCGGGCTTTCCCTGATCCACGAATGGGGGCTGGCCCCGGGGGAGTATGGACTGCTTACCCTGCATCGTCCTGCCAACGTTGATTCTCCGGAGGCCCTCGAGGCTCTGCTGGTGGTTCTGGAAAAAGTTGCTTGCCGGCTGCCGCTGCTGTTCCCGGTGCACCCGCGCACCATGAAGGCCATCAGCAGGCTGGGACTGTCCGGGCGTTTTTCTTCAAGTACCAGGCTTTCGGGCATCCGGCCTATTGCCCCGCAAGGTTACCATGAGTTCCTGCACCTGATGATGCATGCGCGGCTGGTGCTGACCGACAGCGGCGGGATACAGGAGGAAACCACGCTGCTTGGGATTCCTTGTCTTACCCTGAGGGACAACACGGAACGACCGGTAACCTGCACCGTGGGGACCAACGTGCTTGTGGGCAGCCGCGGGGAATCCCTGCAGGAGGAAGCCGAGGCGATACTTGCCGGCAGGTGCAGCCCAAAGGGGATCCCGGAAAAATGGGATGGCAGGGCAGCCGAACGGATTGTCGATGTGCTGCTGGCGCGACTATATCCAAGGTAGATATAACGAGGAGACCAGTGATTCGATGAAGATATTTATTACCGGCATATGCGGAGTGGTGGGCTCGGAACTGGCGCGTGAGTTGCGCAGCAGAGGGCATCAGGTGACCGGATGCGACTTGCAGCATACGCCACTGGCCGATTATTACCGCTGCGATATTGCGGACTATCGGCAGTTGCGCGAGGCGCTCGAATGGGCGAAACCGGACATTGTCTATAATGCCGCCGCCGAGTTTGGCCGCAAAAACGGCGAGGATTATTACGAGCAGCTGTTCCGCACCAACATGATCGGCACCAAGAACCTGATCAGTCTGGCCCGGGAGTTCGGCTACCGGATAGTCCAGTTCAGCTCCAGCGAAGTTTACGGCGATTACGACGGGGTGATGACCGAGGATGTCACCGAGCGGCTGGTGATCAAACCGCTCAATGATTATGCGGGAACCAAAATCTTCAACGAGTGGCAGATGATCAACGGACATGCCATGTACGGTATTCCCTACGTGATCGTGCGATTGTTCAACCTCTATGGCAATGAACCATATTCCCGCTACCGGAGCGTTATCTGCCGGTTCTGCAATGATGCCCTGGCCGGGAACAGAATCATCGTTCACCAGGGGCACCAGCGCTCGTTTATCTATATCACCGATGCGGTGAATACATTGGCCAACATCGTCAATAACTTCCAGTGTGGTGCCGTGTATAACATCGGAAATACCACAGAAATGTTCCGCATCGAGGATGTGGCCCAATCGATCCTGCGCAAAGCGTGCGCTTCACCGGATTTACTGGACGTGAGGGAAGCGGAACCCCTGACCACCCGCATCAAGATCTGCGATACCACTGCCGCTGAAAAGGCCCTGGGACATCGCATCACAGTCGGGTTCGAGGAGGGGATCGAGCGGACCCTGGCCTTTCTCCGGGCGGAACAAGGAGTGTGATGTTTATCTCCCGCTTCCTCCACTACCAGGTGCGGCATAATCTGCAGCACCTGATTATCCAGGTTACTGACCGGTGCAACATGCGGTGTGGCCACTGCTTTGTGACGGAAGGGAAGGGTGCGGAGCTTTCTCTGGAAAACTACCGTAAGTTGGGGATGGAAGCCGGCAGGTTGTTTTGGCTGGATATTGCGGGAGGGGAGCCATTCCTGAGAAGCGATCTGGCGGAGATAGTCTCCTGCTTTAAGGCTCGGGTGGTGCAGGTTCCGACCAATGGCAGCCTTCCGGAACAGGTTGTGGAAGGGGTGCGGCGCATCAGGGAGAAGACCGGGGCCCAGGTGGCGGTTTCGGTAAGCATCGACGACATTAAAGAGGAACACGATCGACTTCGAGGGCAGGCCGGAGCCTGGGATCGGGCCTGGCAGACCTTTGAGGCGCTCCGGGCGCTTCAGGTTCCGGTCAAGATCAATACGGTGCTGACAAAGAACAATCTGACCAGGATGCCGGAACTGATGGCCTATGTAAGCACGCGCAAGCCCGACTTCCATTCCGTGATTTTCCATCGTGGTATTTCCCGAGATCCTGAGGTCGGGCTACCGGAGGTGGATGAGTTGAAGCGCCTGGCTTCCGTAGCGCTGCAGATTCTGGGCAGCTACGGTTATGGTCAGAATCGGGTGAAGGCCCGTATCCTTAGAAATTACCACCGGCTCCTCTGGACAACCAGTATCCGGATAGTGGAGGAGGGACGGCAGGTGATCCCCTGTCTTGCCGGCTCCGCCCATCTGGTTGTTCATGCTGATGGCGGAGTTTCACCCTGCGAAATGCTGCCGACGGTGGGCAATGTGCGGGAAACGACTTTGGCAGATATTCTTGCCGGCGAGCGCTTTCGCCGCCAGTGTGCCTCCATTCGGGCCAACGGCTGTCACTGCACCCACAACTGCGCGCTGATGGACAGCCTGCTTTTCAGACCCGTCAGCTTCCTTCAACTACTGCACCAGCCTCTTCCTGCACCGCTGCAGGCTGGAAACCCTGCCTGACATGGAGAACCGGGAGCAATCCGCCGTTGCAGAAAAGGAGCGCGTGCCGCTGATCTCGGTGGTGATCCCCTGCTTTCGGGCTCGGGATACGTTGCCGGCCCTGCTGGAAAGCCTGGAGCGGCAGAGCATCGGCCGGGATAATTTCGAGATCATCGTCATTGATGACGGTTCCGATGACGGTACCCGTGACTATCTTGCAACGGTGCCGGCGGTTCGGCTGGAGCTTCAGGAACATCGCGGCCCCGGTGTGGCCAGAAACGTCGGCAGCACCCTGGCAGCCGCGGAGTTGGTGCTCTACCTGGATGCCGACTTGATCGCTTCTCCGGGGCTTCTCGAAGCCCACTGGCACCATCACCGTCAGAACCCGGCGCTGGCCGCGACAGGGGGGAGCGTGATGCCGGTCCGCCCATACCCGCTGCTCTCCTGGGGGCTTGTGGACCACCTCTGCAGCTGGTTCAATGTCTATCCTGAGTTCGAGCACGGGGGAAAGCCGGAGTACCTGCCGAGCCTCAATTTTTGCGTCAAGAAGAGGTTGGTCGACGCAGTCGGGATAGCCTGGCAGAATGGATTGACGGTAACCGGCGAAGATGTGGTCTTCTGTCATGACCTGCACCGTGCGGGGCTGTCCATCGCCTTTGTACCTGAAGCAGTGGTGTTCCACCGGGACCGTGAGACCATGGCCGGATACCTGCACCACATGTTCCGCTGGGGGGAACATGCACCGTCGGTGCGCGGTACCTACCGGGACCTGAAGTACAGTTTCCTTTTTCCGGCCAGCCGTGGCGGGCTGCTGCTGACCACGCCCGCCATTGTGCTGGGATATACCTGGTTTCTCTGGTATTCCTGGGTCAGGGTGCGACCGCTGGCGGTCACCCTGGCGCTGCCGCAGATTTTCCTCGGCAGGCTCGCCTATGCCCGGGGCGTCTGGAAGGGGATGGCATTGGCACCCCGGCTACGGAACAGGGATTCTATCAATGCGGGACTGAAAGCGACGGAGAATATTCCATGAACATTCTGGCTGTCGGCTGCCATGCCGACGACATTGCCATCGGCTGTGGCGGAACCCTCGCCATGTATGCCCAGGCCGGCCACCGGGTCTACGGCATGACCCTCACCGATTCAGAAACCCATTTCGCGGCAAAAAACATCCACCGCAGCCGTGAGCAGGCCTATGCCGAGGAGTGCGCTGCCGCGGGAACCATCGGCTACGAGGTAGTGGACTGTCGGGAGATTCAGTGCACCGTCGGTGAGCTGCGCTATTCGGTTGAGCTGATGCGCTACCTGGAGCATTTCCTCTTTGTCCATGACATCAAGATGGTGTTCACCCATTGGCGCAATGACCAGAATATGGATCACCAGGAGTGCTACCGGCTGGTCACCACCGCTGCCCGTCACGTGGGAAGCCTTTTTACCTTCCGCGCCAACTGGTATTCCAATGCCACCAGCGCCCTGGGGGAGAATGTCTTCTCCGATATCAGCAAAACGGTGGAGATCAAGCGTACGGCGCTCAATGCCTTCCAGTCAGAAATTGCCAACCGCGGGGCGGAATGGCTGCACAGCTTTATCGATTACAACCGGATTCTCGGCGGCTGGCATGGCACGGGCCATGTGGAGCCATTCGAATGCATCCGCTTGAAGCTGGAGATTTGAGGAAATGAACGCTCTGACTGCAGGCAATCTGCAGGCGCTTCTGGCGCCAGCAATAGCTCCACATGCGAGCATTCTCTTTGCAGGTGAGTCCCTGCCACGGGAGCTGCTCAAATCGTTGCGTCCGGGCCGCGTGGTGGCTGTTTCTCCTGACCAAACGGGCTGGAGCGGGGAAGAGGGAATGCCCCTGGAGTACTGTCAGCTGCCGCTGGATGAGCTGGAATCAGATGCATCGTTCGACTGCATTATCATGGAGGGAAACCTGCTTGAACGGGGGGACATGACCCGCACATTGCATACCTTGCGGGCGCTGTGCCGCAACAACGGCATCCTGGTGCTCTGGGTAGGTGAACAGCCTTCTGTGGTGCGCCGCACCCAGAACCTTTTTTCCCACTATGGCAGCGACCGGGAAAGCTGGCTGCCCGATCATCTTTCGGAATCGCTTCTGGAGACCGCCGGATTTTCGATCCGGGGGAGGGCGTGTTCCTGGCTGCTGGCCCAGGCCCGTCCCGTTCAGGAGCGGCGGCGCTACAGCTATTCCATCGTCATTCCCTGTTATAACGAAGAAGGGAATATTGCCGAATGTGTGGAACGAATTCCTGATCTGCAGCGCGAGTATGAAATCATCGTGGTGAATGACGGATCGACCGACCGCACCGCCGCTGTGGTCCGGTCCCTGATGGCGAGTCATCACCATCTCAAGCTGGTGGACTACGGGAAAAACCGGGGCAAGGGCTATGCCACCCGGGCCGGACTCAATGCCGCCACCAAAGAGGTGCTGATGATTCTGGATGCCGACATGGCGGTGCGGCCGGAAGATCTGCCCCTTTTCATGGAGCCGTTTGAGATGTCCGACGCCGCCTTTGTCAACGGGACGCGAATGATCCACCCGTTCACCCGGGAGGCAATGGGGCCGGTACATGTATTCGGCAACCGGATGTTTTCACGTCTCCTTGCGATGCTGCTCAACCATCCGCTCACGGACACCTTGTGCGGTACGAAATGCCTGTTCCGCAAGGATTACCAGTTTTTTGACCTTAGGGATCCCGACTGGCCCGACTTTGATATGTTGTTCGAAGCCGCCAGAATGAACCTGAAAATCGTCGAGCTGCCGATTCGCTACCAGCCCCGTTTGGCGGGGGTGTCAAAGATGAAGACGTTCCAGCACGGTCTGCTGATGCTGCTGGTGGCTTTTCGGGGATATCTGAAGCTGAAAACGGATTCCGGGCAACTGCGCGTTAAGACTGGTGAAATGTGAACCGAGGCAAGGGCGACAAAAAACAGCTGCTGTATCTTTCCGTTACCGTCGGGCTGATCTGCCTGGCGACATACCTGCGCGCTCTTGGCTGTGGTTTCGTCAACTACGATGATCCGCTCTATGTCCTGAATAATCCGGTTATCAAACAGTTGAATTGGGATACCGTTGTTTCGGCCTTCACCCAGGCACACGTGGGATGGTGGATGCCGTTGACCTGGATCAGCTTTGCCATCGACCATTTTTTCTGGGGACTGGAGCCGTTCGGCTATCATCTGACCAATATCGTCTTTCATTCGCTCAATGCCGCACTGGTAGTCCTGATTGCCGACCGCGTGCTGAGAATGGGAGCGGGAAAAGAAGAGCGGGAACTGCGGGCGGATGGTTGGATCCACCCGGTAACACTGCTGTTGGCCGGGCTTTTGTGGGGCATTCATCCGCTACGGGTGGAATCGGTGGCCTGGGTAACAGAGCGCAAGGATGTTCTGAACGGTTTTTTTTCCCTGGGAGCGATCCTCTGGTATCTCTGTTACGTGCAGGCCAAGGAAATGTATGGCACGGGAGCGCGCCGGCCTTATGTTCTGTCGCTGGTCTTTTTCGCTCTTTCGCTGATGGCAAAGTCGGTCAGTGTCGTTCTTCCACTGCTGCTGCTTGTGATCGACTGGTATCCGGCACGGCGTTTGCGGCGGGACAACGTACTGCCGCTTGTGAGGGAAAAACTACCCTTTCTGGCCCTGTCGGTTCTCATGGCCCTGGTGACAGTGTACTTCACGTCAGAGAGCAACTATCTGATTTCCTATGAGCTGTTCCCGTTCCACCAGCGGATGCTGGTTTCCGGCAACGCAATTTTCGAATATGTACGACTGTTGCTGCTCCCCGTGGGAATCATCGCTTTCTATGTCATCCCCGACCCGATTCCGCCAAGCTATCTTGTCACATCGGTCATTGTCGCCGTACTGTGCGTACTCATCTTTGCTTTTCGAAAATACCGTTGGATATCTGCCACCTGGCTGGCGTTCATCATTCCGCTTTTGCCGGTACTGGCGATATTGCAGAACGGGGATCAATCCTTCGCTGCCCGGTTTACTTATCTGCCCTCCGTAGCGCCGAGCATTGCAGCGGGTGCGGCTATTGGTCTTGTTTTCAAGAAGGCCGGATCACGGCACCGTGTCTGGCAGTCAATTGTTATCCCTGTCCTGGCTCTGCTGGTCTTTTACGTCGTCGCAACTGTGAAGGACATTGCAGTCTGGCAGAACTCCGAGACTTTCTGGACACGGATCGTAAGCGTACGTCCGGGAGCAATTGTCCATAAAGAGCGCGGTCTGTATTACCATTCTGTCGGCAAATTTCATGAAGCTATCGGCGATTTTTCTGCAGCAATCCAGACAGCACCGGAAGCATGGCACCCCTATCTTTACAATCTGTACGTTTTTCGCGGGGATTCGCTGCGTGCTGCCGGTCGTTATGCCGAAGCCTTGGATGATCTGACTGCTGCAATCAACCAGTTTCCGCATCCTCCCTATTATTTTTTGCGAGGATCGGTCCTGAAAAGTATGGGTAGAGTTAAAGAGGCAGAAGCGGATTTTGGAGCTGCTGGGCCTGATCCCGGAAAGCTGGCATGGCTTTGGATTGCTAACTGAATGGTTGTTTCGATTGAGTGCGTGGCATCACCTATATAAGATCTTTTATTCTGACTTTTACATGAACGGACTGTACACCTTAAATTGGAGGTTTTATGAAAAACACAATTTTGCCTGTCTGTACGATTTTTGCAGTTGTTATCTTATGGTCAGCTCGTGGCGAAGCTTATGAATATGACGAGAAGGGAACCACGGAATTAATGGTGCAAATGATCACCGATATAGGCGGGCATGAGGCTATCGCTAGAAACAGCGGCAAAATATTGCGCTGCAGCCATGGCGGCACAAAAAAAATAACCATCCTGCAGACGAAGGGTGAAACCCGGTATACGGGGGAATATGACAACTGCAACCAAAATGGGAAGATCAGAGACGGTATCTTCAAAATCGTCCTGGAAGGGGATGCCATCCTGGAAAGCAACTCAAGCCGTTCCAAAAATGGTGAGCTTTTCGATGCCGCCATGCAGGGGGATACGACCCGGGTGAAGGCGCTGCTTAAGGCCAAGGCCGATGTCAATTACACCGAGAGCATCGAAAACGCCCAAAGCGGCTCGCTTAACGAATGGACGCCGCTCATGTCGGCAGTAGCTGCCGGAAATTTTGAAATGGTGCAGGTGCTGGTCAAGTCCGGGGCGTGGGTAAATTACATGAACAGCATGGCGGTTAATGCACTCTGGATCGCAGCACATAATGGTAATTTGGAAATCGTGAAGTACCTGGTGAAACGGGGGGCAAATGTCAATAATTCAAATTACGAAAACGTGACCCCACTGATGGCGGCAGCAATGAACGGTCACCTTGATGTTGTGAAACTTCTGGTCGGGTCCAAAGCAGGTATCAATTTCAGCCATGTTGGCGGCGATACGGCGCTCATGTTTGCATTAGGCCAACGGCATAACGACATCGCAAAATTTTTGATTGACGCCGGCGCCGACATCAACATTCGGAACAACTCGGGAATTACGGCGCTGATCATTGCAGTTGCCGAAGGTAATGAGGAACTCACCAGGATACTGCTGGATAAAAAAGCGGATGCAACCGTTAAGACCAAGGATGGACGAACGGCACAGGATGTCGCCCGGGCAAAAGGGCTGACCGGTATCATCAAGCTGTTGGAAAAGTAATTTCCGGTTCATCCAGTTTCTGCACATGTAGCGTAAAAATATTTCCTCAGTTTATTTTCAGCCATCTCGCCCAACTCGGGCCGATGGCTTTTTTTTGGACAAAAAAATCATCCTAGTGATGCCCGTCACATGCACCCAGTGAAATTCTTTCTATAAGTTATCCCCTGAATCCATGCCCAACCCCGTGCCGGGATCCCTTCGTTTATCACGCAGCACTCTTGATGGAATGTATATGATTGTCAGCCCCAGTCCGGTCAGTTCTTGCCCAGGCTCAAAAGCCCCTCATCGCCCCATGGTGCACCCCAGTGGAAGAAGATGATGGTTGTCGTGCATCGGCAAACATCTTTTTATGCGTTACCAGGCAGATTACACAAGCCAGTGCAGATATGTTTCCCGACCCATAACATCAAGTAATTTCGTCGCTTCTTTAGTAGTTTTCCCGGAAATGTGTCTGCAGTTATTGCCCCATATGATCAAGTTCGTTAGCCGTTTGTAGTTAATCAAGTGTAGTTAAATAATTTTTTCTTGATTTACCGGGGACTTGCAAGTTTAATGAGAGCCCAATGGTATACACTAATGAGAATAGGGCTTTGCGGGAACGGATCTGGAGCTGGTGCCTCCGACATGTGCCCCATTGCTGGCACGTCAGATTGCAGTTATTCGGATAATACGAGGGAACAGAAATGGAAGCACTTGCTGCACAGAGGCTGGGTATGAGGCTGCGTACAAAAGTCGGCGTTGTATGTATGCTCGTTGTGGGGATTTTTCTATATCAGGCTATACTCAAACCTCTGATCGGCGATACGGCGTCCAAAATTTATTATTTCACGCTGGATAGTTCAGGCGTAAACCTCGGAGCCGACGGCACCACCAACACCAATCAGACCCGCAACGGCAAGATCTCCATGAAGACCGGGGTATATGCAAGTTCCCGCAGGGTTACTGCCTCCGCCGTCACTACTGAACAGGATATGATCAGGGCTTACGGGCCTGCCTACGCCAGCATGCAGACCGTCACAGCCCCGGCAGTTACGATCGGTGTCAGGGATGGCAACGGCAGCACCAACAACATCACCTGGAAGGCAAAAGTCTATGACTACAACCCGGCCGGTGCCGCCAACAACGGCGTACTGCTCTGGACTTCCGATGCCGTAGAAGCCCATCCTTCAGTTCAGACTCCCCTTGAGTTGCCCTTTACCAATCCGGCCCCCAAAGATATCGCAGCCGGTCACCGTATCAAGGTGGTCATCACCTGCCAGATGGCAAGTACCTCATCCGCTGCCCGTCTTTACTGGGGAAACAGCACCAACTACTCCTTCTTCTCCGTTACCGAAGCTCCTTATGTCGCTAATTCGGTGACCGTCACCAATCTTTCCGACTACTATAAAGGGCAGCTCAGCTCGGTTACCCAGGGCGACAGCAATATCGCCATGCTTCAGTTCGATCTCTATTCCAACGTTGCGGGCGGAGCGAACTGGACCGGTGGCAAACTCGACAAGATCGGCACCAACAACACCACTTACATCAGTGACGACGAACCGGGTGATGCCTCCTTTTACATTTACAAGGATGCTGACAGTGACGGTATGTTCGAAGCCTCGGACACCCTCGTCGGCGGACCCTATACCTTCAGCCAGCTCACCGGTCAAAGTTATGCCCTGACGACCCCCCAGACCATCACCTCAACCCCCCAACGTTATTTTGTCGTTTATAATGTTCTCAGATACGCTACTTACAACACCACCGTCGGGGCACGTATCGTCGACAGCACCTATTTCACGGTGACCGGCGCGGCTGGCGGTGTCACCAACGTTTCCAGCACATCTTCCTCGACCCCCATCATCAGGTATGGCGGCACCGCAGTTACAAAGATCTATCCCGCTGACTGGGATAACGGTACTTCCCTGGCAGGAATTTCCGAATCAGCAGGGCCCGGCACCACCGACTCCACCTGTGTTACCAGGAACACCGCCGGTTCAGGATTTCCCCTGGTCGGCCTGCTCAACTACCCGGTCCACAGCTGCACCAGCGTCGCAGGACAGGGATATTCAACCACCACCTCCCAGACCGACTTCGCCCGGCTTTATTTCGGCGGGGCCGGTTACGCGTCAATCATGAAGACCATCAAGGGGGGCTCGTTTGTCTACCGGGTCTACACACCTGCCGGAGGCGGTACAGTAACCCTGCGGCTCTTCTACGTTACCAGCGGCGGAGTCAGGGTTGATGCACCGACAGCCGCCACATTCTCGACTTCCACTTCGACCAGCCAGACAATCACCACCTCACTGGCCGGACAGGATTTCAGTTCTGTACCGGCCGGTGCCCGGCTCGGCATTCAGATCGGTGTTACGGCCAACATGCGCATTGGACTCGGCAGCTCTGTCGGCGCCCAGCTGACAGTGCAGGAAACAGCGGCGGAAAACGAAAATGTGGATGTGGGCAATGGTGCAACGATAGCAAACGCCAGTGTATATGCGTCCGACGTCAATAAAGTGATTAACGGCTTCACCCTCAGCGCTGCAAAAGCCAAGACGATCAACTCGATTACCCTCACCGGCAGCCCGATGTTCAACAGCACCAATGTCAAGGAAGTCAGGATTTATGCCGATACCGGTACCCTGGTCGGCACCCTTGACGGCAGCGATCCCCTGGTTGGTTCAACCACAACCATCACTGGTAACAGCGCCACCATATCCGGACTCTCCCTGGCCGTCGGTACAGCCACCAAGAAATACCTGGTCAGCGTCAGTATCGGCGATAATCCCAACACCAATGTGGTCCTCACCACTCTCGTCAGTAACCTCACCGTTGCCACCACAGGCACCATCGGGATAAACACCGATAAAGCCTCAGGCACCCTGACCATACTGCCGACAACATCACTGACTAATTTCATAACCGCCGAGCCGGGTAACCAGATCATTCCCTGGAACGCAGGCAAGACCAAAGTGGATGCCTTTGGCCTCAAAACCAACGGGGGCGTCAACGACACTATCAGCAATGTGACGGTCATGCTGACAACCACCAGCACTCTGCCGGTCGATAAAGTCATCTCGGATTATGTCGGGCAGGTGGATATCGTAAATGCTGCCGGTACATCTTTGGGGAAACTGACAGCCCCTACCGAAGACGACGATTGGCAGGTTCCCACCACCGGTCTGGCCGCAACCCAGACCGGCACTGAGTATTATGTGACCATCACCCCCAAGGGAAACCAGAACATTACCTTTACGGTCAAGGCAGTTGTGATTTCGGTGGCCCATACGAGGGTGACCAACGCATTGCTGCTTAATGATTCCGGCAGCGCCATAATAACCATGGATCAGCTGCCTCCCACGGAGCCATCTCTTACCGCCGTTACCGGTACTTACCATAATGACACCGATCGTGCCGAAATTGACCTGAGCTGGATCGGCTCCACCGACCTCAGCGGCAGTGCAGTTACCTATAGACTGGTGCGCGGCCTTGGTAATGCGCCGGCTCCCCGTAACTGCGTGACCGATGGTGTCAAGTCATTCCTGGTTTACCAGGGATCGGCACTGTCATACACCGAAAAGGGACTGGATGAAGGTGTCTCTTACGGCTATCGTGTCTGTGCAGTCGACTCGGTCGCCAATACCAGCGCAGGTTCCGCCAAGGGCACTACTGCCAGCATCAAGAACAGATGCACCGAATTGCCCGAGCTGACCATCAATCCCATGGCCTCCTATGTCAAGGCGGGTAATTCCGTGGCAATGTCGGTGGGCATCGTCAACAAGGATACCGGCAACTGTGCTGCTACGACCTTTACGCTTTCCATCGTCGGCACTGACGCTGATGACGCCAATTTCACCACATCCGCATTCGCTGGAAATAATTTCATCATACCCACCAACGGCAGCTCCAAATACACTACCCTGAACATCACTTCCAAGCCTGCCGCGGTCCAGGGAGCAATGAAAACCCTCCATGTCAAGGTTGCCAAAAGCAGTGGAGGAGAGGTCAATTGCCCCGATCCCATCTATGCCGTTGTCAGCAAATACGGCTCCATGATGCACAGCAGCCTCCAGACCGGTACTGCCAGGTATGGTTCCTGGGGGCTGAACCATGACTGCAATACCTGTCACTCGCCCAATACATCCAATATCAAGCAGATAAGAGAGATAATCGCCACTCCCAACGGAAATCGCCCGGTAACTTTTTCGATTACTTCTACAGCCGGCGGCGCCAGTGTGGATGGTGTGTTCGGCAATGACAACCGGATCGGAACGGTGAGCACCAATGTCTGTGAAGTGTGCCACCATAACACCAGGTTTCATCAGTACAGTACCTCAAAGATCACCTGGAAAGATCACAACAACAACGTCGACTGTACCAAATGCCATTCCCATAATGTCGGCTTCAAATCTGCCGGAACAGCAGGGTCATGCGACGACTGCCACGGCAACCCCCCCACCTCGAAAGAAATGCTGGTAGTTCCCCAGACAAATGTTCTGTTCCCCTATGCCACCAATGCCGGCGCCCATGCAAAGCACAATTCACGGCAGCTGGCCTGTTTCGTCTGCCACAGCAACGCCAACCACGCTCTTAGCGCCACACCACTGGGGAACACGCAACTGAACATGGGCTTCAGCATCAAAGGGGCCAACTTCCCAGGCTTTTTCGGCAATATCAGTACAGGTACACTGCGGGCATTGCCCCCTGCCAACAATTACACCTGGACGGGAGCGCTCGGCACAACCATACAGCAGGCTCCCTCCACCATCATGACCTGCAATGTTTATTGCCATGGATGGGAAGGCAATGGCGGCTACAACACGGAGCCTGCCTGGACCGGCATTACCCAGGTCGGCTGCGGCTCCTGCCATGCCGCTACCGGAGAGGTGGCTCCTACATCGGGAAGCCATCACAAGCACGCCAGCACCGAGCCGGGCTTCGGCAATGGCATCAACTGCAGCAAGTGCCATGGTTTCCGCAACTATTCCACCAGTGCCGCCCACATCAACGGCAATGTTGAATGGGATCTCTCAACCATTACCGGAACGGCAACCTACCGTGGTGCAAACAAAGGGTCAACCGGCGCCCAGGCACCGACTGCACCCGGCACCTACGGTTCCTGCGCAAATCTGTACTGCCACAGCAACGTGGTCCAGCCGAACAACAACGGGGTCGGCGCTCCGACCATTTTCTCCAACCCTACCTGGGGCGGTACTACCAACTGCAACAGTTGTCACCCCGGTCAACCCAATACGACCGGTGGTCATCCCCAGCACGCCGGGGCCGAAGTGACCGGCTTTGACTGCCGCATCTGCCATGGTACCGGCGGCGACGCCAATCCTCCGAAGCACGCCAACGGCCAGATCGATTTCAGTTTCTCGGGTCTGGGCGAGAACATGCACTACTCTTACAGCTCCGCCAAAATAACCGGCTCCGGCACCTATGGCACCTGCTACAACGGCAACTGTCACGGTTCGAGAAGAGCAAAGACCGGCGTTACCTCTCTTTCCTGGGGCCCGGAAAGCGCCACGCCTCTTTGCAACAAATGCCACAATACAAATCCGGGCAGCGCCGGTTTCTACGGCACCGCCGGTCCCAACAGCACGACCTCCAATACCGACCCTTATGTGGGAGCACACTTCCAGCATATTACGTCGATGCCGCTCAAGTATTCGGCCAAGATCGACTGTTCTGCCTGCCACTTCAAGCCCACCGGGCCTTATACCCCCGGTCACATCGATACACCTCTGCCGGCGGAAATCAACTACGGCAACGTGGCAAAAAGCGGCGTGCAGAACGGGTACACCAGTGTCGCCCATACTCCCGGCTACAATTTCGGGACCAGGCAGTGCAGCAACGTCTGGTGCCACGGCGCCGGCATGAATTCCAATGAAGGCACTGGACCTTACGGCTCTGCCGCGCTGGACGGCGGCACCCTCGGCTCACCGGTCGTGCCTGTCTGGAATGCACCATTTCTGAATGGCACCGCCGCCAATGACTGCGTCAAGTGCCATTCCTATCCGCCACCAGCCCCGCTGCCCGGTTATACGCACTATGACGAAGTTAACGGCAGACCGTATATTCCCAATCAGTGCGTCCTTTGTCACAAACATGTCAATGCTGCGGGTGACGGTTTTAAAAACCCCGCGCTCCATGTCAACGGCGTCGTTGACAGCTGTAATACCTGCCACGGCCGTCCGCCGATTGATGAGGCGGGCGTGGTCGTCCCTGCCGTCGGTGCACTTACCGCAGGATTGGCTGGAGCACACCAGGCCCATACCATTAACCCGAACATCGGCAAGAAATGCGATGTCTGCCATTACAATTATTCCCAGGAGATGCCGAGCTACAAACTTGAAATCGGTTTCAACGGCTTTGGCGGCAAAGTCAGCAGAGGCACGTTCTGGGGCTATTCGACCCTGTCGGCCAACTACACGCCGAAGATCGTCTATTTCTCAAACAGAACAAGCACGAGCGTACGGCGCACAACCGACGTGAAGAAGCTTAACACCTGTGAAAATCTGTACTGCCATGGTGGCGGAACCGGAACTCTGCAGGCCCTGGGTGGCGGAACCAATACAAAGCCCAACTGGGAAGTCGGAAGCACCCAGGCAGCGTGCGGTTCCTGCCATGGCGTGAACGGCGTGACCTACCAGACCAGGGGCTCGCACGGCGCCCATGTCGGCAGCGGCTATGGCCAACTGGGGCTGGCCTGCGCCAACTGCCACGGCATCAAGGCGAACAACTACCATGTCAACGGTGAGGTTGAGTGGCAGTTTTACTCCACCGCCCAGCGGTTGAACCAGACCGCGGGCTACAGCGGCACCGGCTACATGCCGAGCGGCGGCTCCTCATACGCCACCAGCGGCACTACCGGCAAGCTGGCCCCCAGCACAAGCTACGGCACATGCCAGGTCTACTGCCACAGCGACGTCTACGATAAAACCTTTAAAAATCCGACCTGGGGCAGCGGTTCGCTCAACTGCGGCAGCTGTCACAGAAACCAGACCTCGACCTTTACCGGCAGCCACCAGAAGCATGCTGCAAGCTCTGACAACGGAGGCTACGGCATCGACTGCCTGATCTGTCACTCCGGTTCCGGTTTTGCTTCACCCAAACATGTCAACGGCGCTGTCGATGTTATTTTCGATGCCGGCGTGGTGGGACCATCAGCCACCTATGTCGCCGCCACAAAGAACTGTTTCAATATCCTCTGCCACAACACCACTGCCTCGACCGGCCCGACCTGGGGCGTCAGCGCTACCGGCAACTATGATACGGGAACCTACAAGCCTACCTGTATCGGCTGCCACAGCGGTGAGGTCGGTGCCCGTGCCGCGGTTATTCCTCAGTTTGCTGGCGAGTCCCACCATATTCAGGGTGTACAGCTGAGCGCCAGTTTCTGTTACCCCTGCCACATGGAGGCGGCTGATACCAGCGGGACAGTTAATACTACTTACCACGACCGGACCTCCGGCCAACCAGTCGATCTGATGATATGGAGTGCTGGTGCGCGCGGATCTGTCTTTACCCGATATACTGCCAATGGCGCTGCATCACGCAAGCGGACAGAGTACGCCAAGGTAAATAACGTATGCGTCGGTTGCCACAGAAGCCGTAACAACGCAACCACGCCTTTCAGCGCCAGCGGTGACAATAGAACTCCCAAGACGTATTCATGGGATACCTACAGCATTTTTGACCGGTACAGTTCTGGAACAGTCACTCCCTGGGGCAAGGTCGCTGGTAACAATACCCAGACCAAAACCATGAACAAGGCTTACTCTGCCCACGGCCGCGCCGATCTGAACAACCGCGGCTGGGCTGTCGGCAACGGCACAACGGGCGAGACGTATGCAAATACCAGCGGCAGTGTCAAGGTACTCTGCTTCGACTGCCACAACTCCCACGGCACTTCAGCCAGTGGCATCATGAGCAGCTACTCCAGTGCCACCGGGCGTAACAAGGGTGCTATCCTCAAATCCACCAATGCAGGCGCCGGTGGCTATAACGCCGACTATTCACCGGCCGCCGGCGGCGATGCGGCAGCACCGAACAAGAACGCCTACAACACGGGTGCTTCGCTCTGCTTCGACTGTCATAACACCCGAACCGCGAGCGCAAATGCTCCCTGGGGCTATAACAGCACCTTTGGCTCCAGCCAGGGCATCTACGGCTACAATGATAAGCCGTACTTCGGTAACTACTCGACCTTCGCCTCAACGGTCACCTACAGCTACAAGAAAAATAACCCGGACAATAAGGGAGGACACTTCGGTGCCTACACCAGCTTGACCACTACGCCAGCAAAACAGATCGGGGGGCTATGCACGCCGTGCCATGACCCACACGGCGTCAGCCCTGCGGTTCCGGCCAACCAGCCGTATATGGTGCCGCTGCTCAAAGGTACCTGGGTCACCTCGCCCTACAAGCAGGACGCGACACCGGCCAACACCAATGAAACCCGCGGCGGTGGTGACAAATTGAACTCATGGACCCGCGGCAGTACGCCCGGCTACAAAATTGATCAGAACAGCATGGGTGTGGCATCCGGTGCAGCACGCGATACCTGGACGTTCCCCGGCACCCCAACCACGCTGCAGAGTACGACCGATACCCAGTTTGCCGGGCTCTGTACCGGGTGTCATGCCAAGGCTGATCTCAACAACACTGCAGCCGCAACAACCGCCAACTGGAAGAGCATGAAGAGGATCCACAACACGGTTAAGGGTTGGGCAACTGCCACCGGCGGCAATGCCAATAACACCAAGCACGCCTTTACCTGCTCCAAATGTCATACGCCACACAACTCGCGCCTGCCGCGTCTGCTTGTGACCAATTGTCTGGACGCAAAACACCGTGGCCGAGTGATTTCTGGCGGTGAGGCCGCTAATGCAGGTACATCAGCCGCGGCTGGAAACAACCAGAGCGTCAGTTCCGGTGCCGGCGTCGGTCGCTTTCCGCAGGGTGGCGGCGGTAATGGCAGTGGGAAAGAGAATGCTACTGCAGGCAAATGGTTCTTCGGCAAGGGTGTCAAAAGCACTGCTATTGCCACTGAATCCAACACCATGTGTCACCAGAGTGCGACAGCAGGTGGCGCGACATATAACACATACACATCGCAGCGTTGGAATAAGAAGACACAATGGTAGATCACGTCATAACGGATGTTGCACGTTATCGTGCGGAAAGGGGAGGGCCCCATGAAAAAGCATACCTATGTCAGACCGAGGGTGGTCGCATCGGCTGAGGTTTACCCATGCTGATTGATTGATTCAACAAGAACAAATAAAGGTGAGGCCGCTACGGTTTCACCTTTATTTGTTTTGCGGCAATGCCGCAGAAGCTCAACTTCATGTATGTCAGCAGGAGCGGGCCCACCCCTGACTTAATTGCACGGATAACTGTGCGAACATATTTACTACTTTTGAAAACAATGCAGTTCCTTTTGCGGGACGGGTATTGAACGTTATTAAATGATGAATGACAACAGTGGAAAGTTTGCAGTTAGCTTATAAAATTGTTCAAAAACTGGAGGTCAGATGGTAAGTGTTGTATCGTGACGAGCAACTCAAACGATGAGGAGGTTTTATGGAAAAGTTTAGGCTTCTGGTGGTTGGTTTGTTTATTGTGGTGGTTCATACGCATTCCGCTGGAGCGAGCGAGGTGAATCTTATACAGCCGGTTTTGCCGCCGGCTTCGCTTGAAGCCGTTGTGGGGAAAAACGGTATAAAGATCTGTGAAGATGGCCATGTACTTCAGAAAGACGGACAATGTTGTCCGGAGGGGACGAGTAACAACCTGTGGTCCAGTGTTTGTACGCCCTTCAATATTATTGAAGATCAAATATTTAATTATAATGATGTCGCCCGTTATTGCCCGAGCTCTGACATGTTTATCGTCAGCGACAAGAACTGGAAGTGGTTTTCATGTGCGGCCAGTGATTCAACTGTCATGTATTCTGCGGCTAAGGGTACGGAAGGAAGCAAGTTCTGCCGTGACCATGGTTATGGTTCTCTGCTGAAAATAAAGCCTTGGGGTACAGTCGGCTGCATCAAGATTGGAGACAGCCAGGGTGATGGTTGCATTGAGACCGGCAAATGTTCCTTCGACAAGAATAAATAGAAAGTCCGCGTGCGAGGTTCAAATTGAAACTCTCTGTTGTAATGCCTGTTTATAACGAAAAAAAGACTATTAGAGAGATATACGCCCGGGTTCAGGCGTTTGACTTCAATAAGGAAGTGATCCTTGTAGATGACGGCTCTACGGATGGTACGTCTGAAGTACTTCTTGAACTGGTTAATGAGACAACACATGTGTTCAGGCATGAACGTAATATGGGAAAGGGTGCGGCCTTGCGGACCGGATTCGAACACGCTAGCGGGGATATAATCATCATTCAGGATGCTGATCTGGAGTACGCTCCTGAACAGTACACGAAACTGCTTCAACCGATTCTGGAGGGAAGTGCCGACGTGGTATTCGGTTCCCGCTTTGTCACGGGGGACTTTAGGAGAGTACACCTCTTCTGGCACATGGTAGGTAACAGGTTCCTGACGTTGCTCTCAAACATGTTTACCAATCTTAATCTGAGTGATATGGAGACAGGCCATAAAGTTTTTAAACGTGAAATCCTGGCCAATATCAAAATTGAGGAAGACCGTTTTGGGTTTGAGCCTGAATTCACTGCAAAAATATCTAAACTGAATTTAAAAATTTATGAAGTCGGAATTTCCTATGCGGGAAGGTCGTATCAGGAGGGGAAGAAGGTAGGGTGGAGGGATGGCTTTTCGGCCCTGAAATGCGTACTGAAGTACAACCTTTTGCAGTCCTGACACCGTAGCTGAAATTATTTTCCCCATGCTTCAAATTTCGAAAAAATATCTCGGAAAGGCAACTCCTCCAATGACATTCAAAACCATCGTTTTCACTGTTTTGTTAAGCCTTTTGACCTGCTCCAGTTTTGCAGCGGAGGTGGAGAGGGCCGGAAAAATCACCGGCAGATGGATCACCAGGCAATACGGTCCCATGATGGGAGCGCAGGTGTTGCTGTTTGATGCTGCGAAAGGGCCGGCACCTTCAAGTAACAAACATTTACGCATACCTGATGCCGGTGCTGCAGTGGACCGTGAGGGAAAGTTTTCGGTGGAACTCCCGGCCGGGAAATACTATCTTGTAATGCGCAAACGGGTAAACCCCGATAGTGCTGGACCACCCGAAGAGGGGGACCCCCAGTATTATGCCCGGCTTAAGAATGGGCTGCCGAAAGCATTTGTGGTTAAGGCAGGCAGGACTACGAATATCGGCACGATTGCCGTGGCTGCGCCTTTTAAAAAAGAAAAGCCGACCTCAACCGAAGGACTTACCGGGATTGAAGGGACTGTACTAGACGAAAGTAGCGGGCTGGTTGCCGGTGTTCGTGTTCTTGCATATGATTCTCCGGGGATGATGGGCAGGCCGCTTTACGCCTCCGACAAGACAGGGGCAGACGGAAAATATCATATTGCAGTTACCCGACAGGGAACCTATTACTTGAAAGTGCGCACCCACTATGGTGGAGGAAAACCGGTTAACGGCGAGTTTATGGGAAGTTATGGTAAATCGGGACAGCCTGGCGCTGTGAACGTTGAAAATGGGAAAATTGTAAAGGGGATCGATATCGAGGTTTCAAAATTCAGTGCAAGGGGCAATCCGGAATAGATCTGATCACACCAGTACAGCTATTGATTTCCCGGTTGTTGCTCAATCACCATGTTGTTCAGGTTGTCCAGGTCCATGCGTGCTTTTTTATGTCCGTTGTCAGCAGCCTTTTTCATCCAGCGGAGCGCTTCACTTCGATCCGGTTTGACTCCGTCACCTCGCAGGTACATTTGGGCGACAATGTATTGGGCTTTGTTATGTCCCTGCTTGGCTGACTTGATAAACCATTTTGTCGCTTCATCCGGATCCCTTTTTACATTAGTACCGGTATCATACATTACCGCCACATCGTACTGGGCTTTCATGTTTCCCATTTTGGCTGCCTGCAGTATTCGTTTGACCCCTTCCGGAATGTTCTGTTTGACCCCTTTGCCCTTATAATACATTTCCCCGGTCTTATACTGAGCAATTTCCATCCCCTGATCGGCCGCCTTCAGATACCACTGAAAAGCTGCATTCAGATCTTCAGCAACTCCGCGGCCATTTTCATACATCTCGCCAATTCTGTGCTGGGCAAGATCGGATCCCTGGTCAGCCGCCTTTTTGTACCATTCCAGCGCCTTTCTCCAGTCTTCCTGAACACCGAGGCCGTTATCATAGATGATGCCGATGCGGTACCATGCCAGTGGATTATTGTCCTTCTTGAATTCCTCCAATGCCACATTGAATTCACCAGCCTGAAAGGCCTTCTGGCCGGCTGCATAGTCAGCCCACGCAGGGCAGGACATTGAAACGCACAGGCTCATACAAAGGAGGATTCTTTTTGAACTGGATCTAAGCATGGGTAACTCCGTTAGGGTGAGTGGGAGGATTAGCTAAATCAGGTATTTAGTCTATTAATGGGGCACAAGAAAAGCAAGAACTTTTCGTGTCACGGACCGGAAGGGTAAAGAGCTGGTCAGTTGAGAATGTTCAGGGTAAAGGAGTCTTGCAATTTGTTCAAATTACTGACAGACGATGGTTGACAGTTATGGTAATTCATGGTGGTATGTCCCATGGATACCCATCCACAAAGGATCAAGCAGATTCTCTCTCATTTCATTCCTGGATATAACCAATGAGACTTCACATGAAACGCTTTTCAGGTACATGCCTCAGACTGCTTATGGCCGTTATATTCTTTATGGTTCTACTTGACGGTGCGGTTGATGCGGCTGTTATTACGACAGATACGGTCTGGCAAGGTGAAGTCAAAGTCAGCGATGATGTGCTGGTGCCCAAGGGGATTACTCTTACCATTCGCCCAGGGACAATTGTAAAAGTGGTGGCAGCCGAAAGCACCAAGACCGATCCTGAATATCTTTCGCCCCTCACCGAAATCACCATCAGGGGAACTTTGAAGGTGGAGGGAACTGAAAAAGCTCCGGTTGTGTTTGCGGGTGAAGAGAAAAAAACGGGCAGCTGGGCCGGCATAATTGTCGATACGGGAACGGCAGCCATGCAGTTCCTACGGATATCCAGCGCAGAAACTGCCGTGACTCTGCTGGATGGTTCACTGCAGATGAAACATGCTTCTCTTAGTGGCAACCGGTATGGCCTGGTGCTCCAGGGCAAAAAAGCAGTTGCAGCCCTGGAAAATTCCACAGTTTCGGACAATGACTATGGCACTTGTATTTTCCAGGGTGCCCAAATGACTACGAAAGCCACCTTGATTGAGAAAAATCGCACCAGGGACAGTTATACCGCCAGCCCAAAGGCTTTTGATCCCGGCGTGCGATTGGAATTGCCCCAGGAAGGGCCGGTAAGCAGGCGTTATGCGGACGCGGTTGCCATGGGTGAGACGGTCTGGCAGGGAAGGATCGAAGTCTCCGGTCTCGTCAGGGTGCCGGAGGGAAGCAGGTTGATCATCCTGCCGGGCACTGTGATCGAGTTTGTCCGTCGGGATACCAATAGTGACGGCATCGGCGAAAACGGACTGCTGATACAAGGACGCCTGATTGCCAAGGGCACCAGGGAAAAACCGATCACATTCCGCTCCGCTGAAAAAGATAAACAGATGGGGGATTGGGATTCCATCAATATCATGAACAGTGCCGAATCCCAGAATCTGATCGAATATTGCCGCATTCAAGATTCCTATCGGGGATTGCATTTCCATTTCTCCAATGTTGTTCTGCATAATTCTGTTCTTTCCAATAATTATCGCGGCGTACAGTTTCAGGAATCTCTGGTGGATATGAAGGGTAATTGGCTGATTGATAACAAGAGCGGCGTCCAGGGCAGGGACTCGGACCTCAGCTTTACGGACAATGTCCTTTATAACAACTATGTTGGTGCCAATTTTTTCCGTACCACTCTTTCAGCCAGTGGCAACATGGTAATGGGGAGTTGGCGGGAAGGGTGGCGCATACGCGAAGGGGTATCCACTCTGCGGGAAAACCTGATCGACGGTAACCGCTACGGCCTGATGCTGGCGGATATGTTTTACGGCAGCTACAACGGTAACAGCTTCACCAATAACCTCGAGACCGGGCTTTCCCTGAAAAATGCCGATAATGTCGAAGTAAACGGCAATGTCATGTCGCGCAACGGGATTACCGGCCTGAGCATCCAGGAATCCCAGGCAATGATTAAGGGAAACCAGATCACCGACAATGCCGAACGGGGTATCGGCGTGTTTTCCTTTGACGGGATCATCACTGAAAACAACCTTGCGGGAAATGGCCGCTACGCCATCGACATGGATGGAAAAACCGACATTGCAGCTCCCTTCAACTGGTGGGGCGGGGATGATCCGGCACGTGTCGTACTCGACAGGCGCACTGATCCGAATCGGGGCAGTGTGCTGGCTGATAATCCGAGTGAGCGCCCGTTCTCTTTTACCTGGCCCCTGGCAAATCTTCCCACCGATACCACCTGGCGGGGAACAATCGGAGTCACTAGAAATCTTGCTGTTCCTGCCGGTGCAGAATTGAAAATCTTCCCCGGCACAACAGTTGTATTTGCCCCTGCCACTACTTTGCTCATCAAGGGCAGGATGATTGCATCGGGAACCCCTGCTGATAAGATCCGCTTTACTTCCCGGGACAAGAAAGGTGCCGAGGACTGGGAGGGAATCCAACTGGAATATGCAACAGGCAGCATTGTTTCCCATTGCATTCTAGAATATGCGGCCTGGGGACTGCACAGTCATTTCACCAATCTTGTCGTGACGGACAGCCTTTTCACCAACAATACCGGCGGAATTCGCTTCAGGAGCGGGCCGGTGGAGATTCGGCGGTCCAAGTTTGAAAAAAATTCCATCGGTATCCGTTCCTATCTGGGAAATGCGGTCATACGGGAAAACGATATCGTCGGCAATGAAACCGGGATCTTTGTGAGAGAAAAAGGGGGCGGACTCTTTATTACCCGCAACAACCTCTTCAAAAACAGCAACTACAACATCAGAGTGGGCGATTTCAATAATGAGGATGTGCCGGCCAGGGACAACTGGTGGGGGACAACTGAACCACTTGAAACCATATTTGACGGCAGGAATGAACCAGGTATCGGCAACGTGCTTTTTGAACCGTACCTGACGGCGCCTGTTGCAACCGGGGCGGGGGTGAAGTTGTGAAGCCGGTCACACTATGTTTGCTGCTTCTGTTGGTTTTGGCCATGCTGTCCGGCCTTTCATTTGCATCTGCCCCGGGGAGCCTCAAGGCAAAGGTACTGGATGTAGATGGTAAACCGGTGACGGGAGCCAAGATTTTCTTGTATGAAGGGGTAAATGTTCGCAAGCCTGCTGATTTCATCTCTCCTCCGTCCGATCAGGAAGGGCGTGTTGTTGTATCTCTGCCGCCCGGAAAATATCGGGCTGTGGCGCGGATTAAGCAGGGCCCTTTGTTTGGCCCTCTGACATCGGGTGATCGCCACTCCGGTGAACCGACGGAAGTGGAGGTTGAAAGCGGTGCAGAAGCCGGAGCCGACTTCGTTGTTGCTGATATCCGGGAGATCGGTCAGAAGAGACGTTCTGCTGTGGGGGAAACGGTACGGCTCCATGGGCGAATTCTTGATGCCGCAGGAAAGCCGGTTGCTAACGCATATGCATTTGCCAGCATGGCAAAAGAAATCTCTGACGTTCCGGCTTTCATGTCTGCCTGGACCGATGAAGACGGAAGGTATGAGTTATATCTTCCCAAGACGGGAAAGTTTTTCCTAGGGGCCAATAAACAGTTTCCATTGCCTGCAGGCGTTGCCGCAACGGTTGAGATCGGGTCCCGACCCGGAAAATCAGATGTTGCCATGGATCTTGCGGTTACGGTATATTGATTCTTAATCTTTTTAGTAGGCTACAGAACTTTACAAACATCAAAAAATTGGGGTGAAACATGAAGAAGGTAGTTATCTGGTGTATTGCTTTATGTGCCGTTGCCATTGTTTCAATCGCAAATATTTCTTCCGCCTGCGTGGGTAAAACAATTCATCTTGGTGTTGTTACCTCCAATGAACGGTTGCTGGCAGAAATGGCCTCCCTGTTGATTTCCGAGAGAACAGGCTCTTCAGTCAAAGTAGAGGTCTTCAAGAATTCCAAAGAACTTTATAATGCGGCCAGGCAGGGAGCCTTGAATGTAATCATAGAAAGTCCTTCCCATGGAGCGGAGGTTGTCGGCAAAGCCAAAGATTCTACTTATGAACAGGTCAAAAGTGAGTACAAGTCCAGATTGAACATGATCTGGCTTGATCCTATCGGAGGCGGGGTTAAATACGCCCCGGTGCTGACCAGCGAAACTCTTTCAAATTACCCCGCCCTGCCAAAATTGCTGAACAAACTCTCCAGTGCATTGGCCAACGATACCTATGCAAAACTCCTTAAATCAGCTGAGACAGACGACAAGACCAAAAAAGTCGCGAAGGAATTTTTAAAGGGCAAAAAGCTGATTTAACGGATGCTCTTATATGCCAAGCTAAAAAAAATCGTGATCTGGTGCGCATCAACAGAGTGCGCTGTAGTGCTGTTTCTGGGAATTGCTTTACTGGCAATACCCGGGACTTTTACGGAAAGCCGCGCCATCTATGTCAGTCCCTTTTTTCTTTCACTGCTGGGCGCTTTTGGGCTCAATCTGATACTCTGTACCATCCGTAGAATAAAAAGCATCTCAAAGCCGGTTCTGATCCTGCATGGCGGAGTGATAGCCACCCTCGTCGGATGTATCCTCACATCATTCGGCTATGTTGCCACTGTCAATCTCTATGAGGGAACCACGGTTGAACAGCTATATCGCTGGGACGAAGACAAGGATGTAAATATAGGAGTCGAGCTGGGAGTAAAGAAGGTACACCGCGAGTTTTGGCCGGTTCCGGTGAAGGTAGGAGTACTCCATGGTCTGCAGAAAGAGCAGCTTTTTGTTTCCAAAACTGGTGAGAGTTTTCAATTCAGAAATTACCGCATATACATCGATGCTTTTGATCCGCAATCCGAAAGTTTGAACCTCGTTGTTTTTGAAGGAGCCCGTAGGTTGGGAACATGTTCAACTTCCGGCATGCGTGATTTGCCACCTGATTTCCCGTACTCTTTTGCGCTGGTTGCCTTCCAGACTCCTTCTCTAAAGCGGCAGTGGGTGGATCTGGAGCTTTTCAGGAACTCCGAAAAAGTGGCCTCAGGAATATCAGAGGTCAACAATCCTTTCCGTTGGGAAGGGCTCTATTTTTATAACACCCAGATCACCAGAAGTCCCAATGGGGTCTATGCAGGTATCCAGGTTGTCCGGGATCCCGGACGCCCCTATGTTTTTGCCGGTTTCACTGTCATGGCGATAGGATCTGTCCTGGCATTTGCTCGTCGGTTCTTCAGGAAAAGCCCAGCAAAGGCCATATAGGTCTTAGTAGTTCAGGAACTCCGAAAGCACGATTAATCAGATAGGAGGGGTGTTGTATGACTGGATTGGGAAGATCTGCACTATGGGCATTTTGCTTCTTTTTGATTACGGCTGTGGTGTCGGCAGCAGGAGTATCTCAAGCCGCCGTCTCTAAAATCGGAAAAGTGACGCTGACCAGGGACACACTTTGGAAAGGCGAGATTTTGATAGCCGGAGATGTGCATGTGCCTGAAGGAATAACCCTGACCATTGCACCCGGCACCAGTGTCAGATTTAAAAAATTGAAGTCACTGGACCAGAATCTTTTCGGAACCGAGTCTCCCTATTATGAACAGGCTGAAATAATTGTTACCGGTAAACTGATTGCCAAGGGAACTGCTGAAAAGCCGATTATTTTCACGTCAGCCGAAGCCAAGCCACAGACAGGAGACTGGTCTGCCCTCAATTTTCTCGGCAGCCGGGGAAACGTGATCGAAAACTGCCGGATTGACTATGCCTACAATGGCATCCATGCTCACGGAGCAGAAGTTTTGATTAAGGATAATGTGTTGCGGAAGTGTGCCGTTGCTATCAGCGTCAAACGTGAGGATGATGCCAAAGGGACCCCTGGTTTTGGCATATCCGCGGATATCACGGTTACCGGCAACCTGATCGAGGACAATAAAGGGGGGATCAATGTCCGCATCTCCCGTGCTGCTATCACACACAATACAATTCGCAATAACAAGTTCTTCGGCATCTGGATCAAGGGCGCCTGTCCCGGTGAGATCAGCCGCAATGAAATAACCGCTAACCAGAAGGGAATCTTCTTCTACAAGGCTGATATCATCTCGATCTTAAATAACAATATTTATGATAATTCCGATTACAACCTTGCTGTTGCCGATGAGCAGCAAAAAGATGTTCAGGCAGCAGGCAACTGGTTTGGTTTCACGGATCGGACAAAAATAGGTGATCTGGTTTTTGATGGCAAAGCCGATCCCGGCGTAGCACGCATCATTGTGGAGCCTTTTCTGATGGAACCGGTAAAGAACGCGGGGAGGTAAGCAATGGATATTACGAAGAAGATCCGTCGTAATCCAGATGTCATGTGGCGCGAGGAAGATGAAGCGCTTGCCGGCGTTCAGGATTCGCTTGATCGTGGCGAGGTCGTTGAAGACGTAGGAACCGCAGTATTGTTTTCCGGCGGAACCATGCTTTCGATCAATTATCTGGGCCTGGAGATATGGAAACTCTGCGAAAACCGCAGTCTAGACGAGGTTGTGCAGGAGCTTCTCAGCCAGTTTGAAGTGGATGAGAGCGTGTTGCGCGAAGATGTGCAGGCTTTTCTTGATGAGCTTAGCCAGAAAGGTTTCATACTATATGAGTAACGAGACACTGCCCCAACTCCAGGCTCCACTGACAATCAACTGGGCCATCAACAACAGTTGCAATTTTGCCTGCAGCCACTGCTACAGCCGTGAAGACACCCATGAGGAGCTGCCCCGGGATGTGCTTTACTCCAGTCTGGAGAAAGTTGCCAAGGCGGGCGTGTTTTCAATCAATTTCGGCGGAGGGGAACCGCTGCTCCACCCCCATCTCCTGGAAATAGCCGCTTTTGCTTCCGGGTTGGGCCTGCGTGTTTCCATGAACAGCAATGGCTGGCTTATTGATCAGGCCAAGGCTGCTGAACTCAAACAGGCCGGTTTTACCAAGGTGGGCATCAGTATCGACAGCCATCGCGCTGAGGTTCATGACAGCTTCCGCGGCGTTAAGGGCAGCCATGCACGTGCGCTGGCCGCACTCGATCATCTGCGCGAAGCAGGAATCACAACCTCGATCTCCACTGTCATCTGTCGGATCAACAGCACGACCATTGATGAACTTGTTGCCGTTGCCCTTGATAAGCGGGTCGGACAGCTCAACTTCCACAACTTCAAGTGTTCCGGTCTTGGAATGGCCAACAAGGATGATCTGGATCTGACTCCTGCTGAGTGGAAAGATTTTTACCGTGCCGCCATTGCGGCAAAGCATACGGTGAAGGATCTGGATATTTCACTTGATGATCCGATCATTGCTTTGCTCGATGCGCGTGATGCAGGGACACTCGTTAAAGGCAGCGTGTGCGGCAAGCTCTCCCTCAATATCAAGGCTAACGGTGACATGACCCCCTGCGGCTTCATACCCATTGTCATCGGCAATATCGTCCGTGATGATCTGCGCCAGGTCTGGAAAGATTCGGCTGTGCTGGAAAAAATGCGGAACAAGCAGCCCACCGGTAAATGCAGCGGCTGCAGCAAATACGACGACTGTCTCGGAGGATGTACTGCCCGTGCTCTGGCACTTACCGGGGACATGAACAGTCCTGACCCGCACTGCTGGGGCAACTGACATGGAACTGGCAGCACCAATCACCATATACTGGGACTTGGGGCCGGAACAGGGGCTGGTAGAGAAAATCTGCAGCGACATCATCAGCTGTCGGCCACTCATGCTGCAGCTGTTTTCACCGGCTGTGGAGCCGGGATGCCCTGCGCTTGCCGTGCTGAATTCTTTCAAAGATTCCCCGATTGCCATCTCTCTGACTGTTCCGGCCGCAGCTCTTTCATTTCCAGCAGCAACACTTCTCGAAAACTACAAGCTCAAAGAACTTTTGATTTCCTGCGATACTTTGGAAGGCGCTGCTGCAGGTTGGAGTTCTGTTTCCAACTATAGCGGGGCCGCAAAAGGAATCTCCTTTCAGGTGACCAGAGAGAACCGGCATGAGTTGCCGTCACTGCTCGGTTTCTGCCGTCAGCAGGGGATTCAGCGTGTGGTGCTGCCGATGCAACGCCTGTACAATCAGGAATCTCCCTTCTTTTTGAGCAGACAGGAACAACAGCATCTTTCCGGCCTGCTTGCAGCTGCAGGGGGCACAGAAGGATTGAACCTTACGATACATGATCCATTCATCTGGCGGGCGTTTTACCCCGCAATTCCGTTTCCCCAGGCAGGCTGTCAGGCGGCAAACACCATGCTTGCTGTGGATCCTCGTGGAACCGTTTACCCCTGTCCGACCTTGCCGGTACCGCTGGGCAGCCTCACCGCAGCTTCCCTGAAGGAGATAATGGTGTCCGGTATCAAAAAGGATTTTCGAAGGAAGTTACTCGAAAATCCTGCCCAATGCCTGGCATGTGTGGAAATCAAAGAATGCCGTGGCGGATGCCGCGGCAGAGCCTATGTGTTGAATGGAACACTGGATGGATTGGATGTCGCCTGCAGGTGAAATCTCCGTTTGGATGGTCGCTCCGGCATTCCGGGCGTTCCGGTGTCACGGATTCAGGTAATAAGACAGGTACTAAAAGCTTTGGAGTGTTAATCATGAAAAGAGGGATGTGTAACAGGAGATTTTCCCGGGTTCTGCTGCTGGTCTGTGCCATACTGATGCTTCTGCTTGTTGCTGGTTGCAAGGGGGAAGGCAAGCGGCCGGTAGTGAAGATCGGCTATATGCTCTGCAACAGCGAAGAAGAAACCATGCACAGGTTCAAGCCGTTGACCAGCTACCTTTCCGAAAAGGTAGGGGTGGATTTCGTCATGGTACCGGTTGATACCAACGATTTTGAAAAACGCTTCAAGAATGGTGAATTTGCCTTTACTCATACCAACTCGATTCTTTACGTCATTCTGCATGAAAATCAGGGGGTGGAGCTGCTTGCATCGGAAAAACGCGGCAAGTTCGGGCCACGTACGGCAGGTGCCATCATTGCCCGCAAGGGAAGTGGAATAGAGAAACTGGCCGACATCAAGGGCAAACGGATGGCTTTCGGGCCGATGCTGGCGCCGACAGGCTATCTGGCCGAGTACGACCTGATGCTTGCTGCCGGGATAAATCCTGAAAATGATCTGGCCCATTACACCATTCCTTCCGGCTCCTTCAAACACGAAAAACTCATCTATGGTGTCGTGTACGGCAAGTATGATGTTGCTGCTGCGCCGATACTCGATATCGAAAACATGACCCGCGACGGCAAAATTGCGGCCGATGATATCGTTATTCTGGCACAAAGTGCACCCATCCCCTATTGCACATTCGGATCCGCCAAAGGTACCGATCCGGCACTGGTCAAGAAGGTCAAGGACGCCTTGTTGAATCTGAAGGCAACCGATACCGGAGAGGTTGACGGCGAGCGGCTGAAAGTGCTTAAAGCCGCCTGGGTTGATGGATACGTGGAACTGCCTGACAGCGATTACAATGTCATCCGGGACATGGCAAAGCGTGTGAACATGCCGCCGTACCAGAAGTATTAATCGGCGTGATCGTTTGCTGAATGCGAGAAAAAATGTGTAAAGACTCCTTCGATAAATTCTGCTGGGCGCTTCTTGCCGTTGCGCTGTCAGTACTGGTGGCTGTTCTGGTGCTAAACGGCGGGCGGGATAACAAGTCGGGCAGTGGTCCAAACAAGGCGCTTGAACGGGAAATGGCTTATTACGCCCGGGTGGAGTTGATCAACAAGCTGTACGGGCCTGTAGACAAGTTGCGGTCAGCCGGCAGCAATCAGGAAGCGCTTCTGAAACTGGATGAATTGAACAGGAAATATCCTGGCGAGGCTCATGGTCATATTTTGCAGGGATTGATTCTGCAGAATCTGGGGGCACCGGATGAGGCGATTGCTTCATTTGTGGAGGGAATCAGGTTGAACGGTGATTATGTCGATGACAAGAGCCCCCTGTCCCGTCGCCGGGAGATTCAGCGGCTGGTGGATACCAGCGCAAAAGACATCACGGCACGTATTGCGGCTAATCCGGGCAACAGGACACTGGCGGGGCAGCTGCAAAAGATCAATTACCTCAAGAGCCGCCTGGCCGGGGGGTGCGAGTAATGACACGCAGCATTGAATTCTGGACTACAATAGCTACAGCGTTGCTTCTGGGGACACTTGGCGTACTGCTGTCGGTATGGGGAAATCCTGAAAATTCAGGCATCTGTGTCTCCTGTTTCATCGAAAACAGCGCCGGTGCGCTTGGATTGCACGACAACACCAACATGCAGTATCTGCGGCCGGAACTGATCGGCTTCGTTCTCGGCTCAACGGCAAGTGCAATCGCCTTTCGAGATTTCCAGTCACGAGGTGGAAGTGCACCCCTTTCCCGGCTTTTTCTGGGTATTTTTCTGATTTTTGGCTGTGCTGTGTTTATCGGCTGCCCGATAAAGCTGTTTTTACGGCTTTCTGCGGGAGATTTGACCGCTGTAGCCGGTGTGGCAGGTTTGCTGGCAGGGGTGTGGATGGGACTTAAAGGTCTGGCCCGCGGAGTTGAACTGGTTAGACAGGACCGGGGAAATGCAAACGGAGGGCATCTGATGCCGATACTGTTTGTGCTGCTTCTGGTTTTTCTTATTACCCGCCCCGGATTTCTGCTTTTCTCCGCCAAGGGAGGGGGCGCACAGTATGCTCCCTGGCTTTTGGCACTTGGAGCAGGAGTCGGGCTTGGAGCGCTGGCCCAGCGCACACGTTTCTGCATAACCGGAAGCATCCGCAATACATTTTTGATGGGGCTGAGGGTTCCCGCCATCTGGGGCTTGCTGGCTTTTATCGCAGCAGCGGCAGTAGCCAATCTTGCTACCGGAAGATTCAATTTGGGCCTGTATGGGCAGCCTGGAGCCCATCTGGAGTACGTATGGAGTTTTCTGGGAATGGGGCTCGTAGGATGGATTTCGGTCCTGATTGGCGGATGTCCTTTCCGTCAGCTTATAAAAGCGGGTGAAGGGGATGCGGATGCCGGTCTGGTGGTCATCGGCATGTTCATCGGCGGGGCACTTTCCCAATCCTGGGGCATTGCAGCAACGGCTGCCGGCGTCCCCCTGTACGGCAAGGTCGCCATTCTGCTCGGATTCGCTTCTGTGGCGTGCGGCTCACTGGTGTGTCGCGACCGCACCTGATACAGATTTCGATCTCTTTTGAAACAGTAATGGCCGGCTGAGAAATCTCAGCCGGCCATTTTTCATGGAATAAAGGCAATAACTATTATTTGAGAAGTACTTCAACCTCTGCCTTCTTGCGAGCCTCAACGAGATAATCATTAACTGCGGTGGAAACTTTCTGGTTCTTCAGGTAATCATCAATGCGGGGCTTGGCTTCCTTGTAGTCAACTGTTTCCGCTTTTTTGGTGTCGGTAACCTTAATGATATGATACCCAAACTGGGTTTCCACCACGTCACTGATCTCTCCCTTTTTAAGGCTGAACGCGGCCTTCTCGAAAGGGGGTACCATCTGCCCCTTGCCGAAGTATCCGAGGTCACCACCCTGCTGGCTGCTGGGACAGGTTGAACTTTCTTTCGCCACTGTGGCAAAGTCGGCGCCTCCGGCTATATCCTTGCGAAGCTTGGATATCTTTTCCTGTGCCTTTTTCTTCTCTTCAGCGGTCGCCGCCGGGTCAACACCAATCAGGATGTGGCTGGCTTTGACAGATTCGCTCTGCTTGAATTTGTCGATATTTTCATCATAAAACTTTTTACTTTCCTCGTCACTGACGGTTGCTTTTGCGGCGATATTCTGCTGAATGAAATTGGAGATGATCAGGTCGCGTCGAGTATAATCCTGCAGGTCCTTTTCTGTCATGTCGAGAGCCTGGACAGCTTTTTTGAAATCCTCCGGATTGGGAAACCGTGATTTTCCCTGCTCAATCTTGGCTTCCACCTGCTTTTCCAGGTCCTTGATTTCCAGTTTTTTGCCTGCCTGATAGAGCAGTTCGGCCGAAGTCAATTGTGAGAGTGCCTGCAAATCAAATTCCTTCTGGCGTTCGGGAGGAATCTGCATATTGGGCTGATTCGACATAATAACTTTCTTGGCGCGTATCAGTTCAATGCCATAGATAGGCTGACCATTGATGCGGGCAATGACTTCCTGAGGTCCGGGAGTGGAGGAGGCGGACTTTGCTGTTTCCGTTTTAGGGGCTGCTGCCGGCGCAACAACCGTTTTTTCCGCTTCCGCCGCAAATCCCGCAGTGGGGTTGATGCAGAAAAGTGCAGCAATCGCGAATAATGACGAACTTGTCAGGCATTTACGTACGTGCATTTAAGTCTCCTTGGTAGATAAAGTGTAGATATTATAGCATAGTGTCCTGGCTTTGGAAGTTCAAACATAATTTTGACTTTTGAGCAGGTTTAGGCTACATTTCTGCCCGCAAACGACATTACTGCGGATGGCTATGACTGAGAGGAGAATACTGATGAAGAGGGTTCTGGTAGTTGACGACAGTCTTTCGGTGGCACGTCAGCTGGAAAAAATAATAAATGAATCAGGCGAGTTTGTCAGTGTCGGACATGCCAAAAATGGTGCAGAAGCCATCAAGATGAACCACTCGGAAAATCCCGATATCATCTGCATGGACATGAATATGCCCGGCATGGATGGTTTGACCGCCTTGCGCAGCCTTGTTGTGCTCGACAAAGAGGTAAAAGTGGTAATGGTTACTTCGCTGGGCGGAGTTGGAGACAAGTTTACCGAGGCGCTCAAACTGGGTGCTAAAAATGTAATTTCCAAACCGTTTGAGGCCGAGAACGTTTTGCAGATACTGCGGGAACTTTGATCTCATTAAATGTCACAAGGGGATAGTAATGGCTGTTAAATTTTTCGGGCAATTTCTGGTGGAAAAGGGTGCCGTTTCACGGGAAGCGCTGCTGCAGGCGATAGAGTTGCAGGAACAGAAGAATCTCAAAATGGGAGAAATGGCCCTGGAAATGGGCTATGTCACTCAGGCTGATATTGAGCGTGCCCACAGAGCACAGCTGACCAAAGATTTGAAATTGGGTGATATTCTGGTTGAGATGGGTATCCTTACCCTTAATCAGCTGAATGAAGTTATTACGCGCCAGAAAAACACCCATCTTTACATCGGCGAAGCGTTGGTGCTGATCAATGCTTTCAGTAAGGAACAACTTCAGCAACATCTCGATGATTTCAAGGCTGACCAAGCTCAATATGTATCAGACCGCATCGAACTGCCTGCCGGGGTCGCCAACAGTGCTACCTGGGAAATGACAGCTGATCTCACCTACAAGATGATCACACGGGTGCTGGATCTTCAGTTCCGTCCCGGTAAGTGTCAGCAGGTTACAACCCTTTCTTCCAACTTCATGATGGCTGCCATGGATTTCAGCGGTGATGTGGAAGCCCGTTATCTTGTCTCCGTTTCTGCCGGGCTGCAGAAAACAATAGCCAAAGCCATTCTGAGCGAAGAGAACGTTGACACGGAACCGGTGGAAGTTCTGGAAGATACTGTCATGGAATTTGTCAACGTGGTTTGCGGCAATGTGGCTGCCAAGGCTTCCCAGATGGGTATGATCATGAACATCAATCCGCCGGTGACGATTCATCCTCCGCAAGCGGGTATTCCCGTACCGGAAGGTTACATCGGGCTTTGTTTCCCGATTCATGTTGGCGACGAGGAAAAGATGGAGCTGATTCTGCTGATCAAAGGTTGAAATTGTTTGCAGTGACTTGAAAAGGCATCCTCACATGGGGGATGCCTTTTTTTTGTGCCGCCAATGCCTGTTGCAGGGCGACCAGCGGGTCGGCTCTGCGTTTTCCCGTCTTTCCGGTCCCAAGTACCCGCCCCAGGTTCTACCGCCACACCTCATCGGTGTATTCCCCCGCCATATCCCGCACGAATAGCGGCGCCTCGACGACAGGAGTGCTGCGTCGCCCTTTGGCAAGTTCCACCATGAACATGCTCGCTGGAGACCCGGCATTGTTATGGATTGTCCGTAGACGCAGCACTGCAAGTTTCTGCTGGGCCGCCAGTGCCATCAGCTCGGGTAGTCGCGACGGAAGTTGGATCAGGCAGATCCGTCCGGAAGGTTTGACCAGGTATTTGGCAGCTGCCAGAAAATCGGCCAGCCCGGCTGTTGTTTCGTGGCGGGCTGCATCGCGCCCGGCCCGGGGGCTGATCCTGCCGCTGCCCGCAGTCCGGAAAGGTGGATTGGAGACCACCAGATCGAAGGTTGAATCCGTGCAATTTGATCGTAGCGTAAGAACATCCTCGTTATGCACGGTTACCCGGCTGGAAAGATCATTATGCTGAATATTTCGCGCAATTATTTCAGCCATGACCAGGTTGTTTTCAACCGCCATAACAGTAGCGTCAGGGTTGACCCGTGCCAGAACCAGGGAGATGACTCCGCAGCCTGCCCCCAGGTCGGCGATGCTTCCGCCCGGCTTCAGTATCGGACAGAACCGCGCCAGCAGCAGAGCGTCCAGTGAATAGCGGTAGCCGTGCTTTGGCTGATAAAGCCGCAGATCAAAGAGCTTGAGCTCGTCGCTGGTCAATGTGAAATCCCTTTTTTCTGCCTAAGCCACTCCCGGATCAGCATTCCTGCAAACAGGACAAGCGAGGACAATGTCAGGTATTTGCCAATCTTGAAGGGGAGTGGGTCGTAGATGAATTCCACCGCATGGTTTCCCGGCGTAAGATAGATGCCGCGCAGAACGTGATTCACCGGCACGATTGGCGTTTCATGTCCATCAACCAGTGCCCGCCAGTCCTGAAAGTATTTTTCCCCCAGCACAAGCAGCGTATTACTACGTACGGTTGCCGTTACGCTGATTTGTTCGGCCTGAAAACGTTCCACATGTACTGATCCGGCAGGGTCGACAGGAGCTCCAGGGTCTGCCAGTTTGACCGGAGGAGCCGTTTCCACCAGTGCCACCCGTCGGGGATCAAAGCCGGGGGCCTGGAGCAGCTCCATGGTCCGCTGGCCGGTTGCGACTATAGCCGAAGGGACCAGCCAGGCCTTGGGCAGTACCGAGAGGTTCTCGAGCACGACCTGCCTGCCGTCGGGAGACTGGTACACGGGCCGGTACTTTCTGTCCAGGTGACTACGGTCCTGAACGTACTGTTCTGTGCTGTACACCAGATATCGCACGTTCAGCATGTCGGGCATTGGCGACATCAGGTTGAAGCTGTCCAGAAATTCCTGCCAGCGCCGTTGCTGGACCGGGTTGGAAGTGAACATTACCGGAATTTTGTTGGTTATATAGTAGGCAGGATCACTCCCATCCATTGGCAATGTCCGGTACTGTTCGGAACCTTGCAAAATATACTGCATGGCAGGAGTTCTGACCGTTCGTCCTTTTTCCGGGGCATCAACCAGAAACATAAATTTGTCATTGACTCTCCAGACATCGGCCAGATACAGGCAGACCAGCAGGATCGGCAGCGCCCGAAGCCAAGCCCCTTTCAGCCGCCAGGAGATCATCATGCTTCCCGCGCAAGCGGCAGCCAGCCCGGCAGCGATGGCGGTCTCACTCAGCAGGTTGTTCCAGCGCTGCATCACCAGAAAGGAACCCTGCTCGTAGCGGGTAGGTTGGGCCAGGCTTTCGATGAACATCTGGATCCAGTAGTTGCTGCCCCCCTTGAGAACTGCCAGGACCAGTAGCAGGACGAGCGGTAACGCCATCACACCAGCCAGATATTTTTTGAAGGTCCGGCTTGCCAGTGTCTCATTATCCCTCAGTAGGTCGATGCCACGGGCCGAGAGCAGGGCGAGCCCCATCACGGGGATGAACATGATCATTTTGGGAACCCTGAAACGGTTGATCCCCGGGAAATAGTCGTACAGCAGGTTGTAGAAGGGGGTGTATTTGCCCATGGAAAACAGGACTCCGCCGATGATCGCAATCATTGCCAGCCAGGTATAACGGTCGCGGCGGAAGATCAGCGGTAGCGGAACCAGGAGCCAGGGTAGCAGCCCCATATAGGAAAGTGTCTGGGTAAAAACCATGCGTCCCCAGTAGTAGCTTTGTATGTTGGACGGATTGGGTCCGGCTTCCTGACGCGAATACCCGAAAAGACCGGGTATGACGAAGGCTGCGGCTTCTTCCGGAGGTAGAGACCAGGACATGGCTTCTTCACGCTCGAGCCCTCCCTGGCCCTGGTTTGCACCGCTTTGGGTGCCACGGTTGGTGTCCCGTGACCAGTTGGCCAAAGGCATCAGCGAGATAGCCACGGTACTGAGGAAGAACAGCAGCACAATGATGTTAAGTCCGAGCAGGCGCTTTGCCGCAACACCCCTCTGTGTATCCGCGCGGATCATCCCGACGGTGCGGATGATGCCGTAAAGGCCGACACACAGACAGGTATAGTAGGCTATCTGCCAGTGGGTATTGAAAAATTGAAAAGCCAGTACAACTGCCGTAGCCATAAACCAGAACGGACGCCTGCTCAGGTAACCCTTTTCCAGACAGACAAAGGCCCAGGGAGCATAGGATATGGTGGCAATCTTCATCACATGTCCGGCATTGATCAGTGAGGCGTTTTCAGTTGCCAGGGCAAACACCAGTCCGCTGAAAAAAGATCCTAGCCGGGAACAGCCGATAATACGGCAATAGGTGTAAGTTCCGGCGGCCCCGAAAAAGAGTTGCATCACGATCAGCCAGGCAACATTGGCTGGCCGTGGTATCAGGTTCAGAACCAATCGTAGCGGATAGAGGAACTGAACTGAATGAGTTCCCCCCCCCACCGAAGCCCCACCATTGGTGTAGATGTCCCAGCCGGCAGTGGAAATGTTTGTTCTGATTGTTTCCCACAGCGTTTTGCTGTTAAGGTCCAATGCCCACCAATAAAACTCGTTGATGATATCCGGTGCACGGATGATCTGGTCCGTGAACAGAATCCGCGAGAAAAACACCAGCAGCACTGCCAGCAGTGCCGTCAGAACCAGCATATCCTTTTTTACTTCCTTCATGCGCACTCCACCTCCCGATACACGCTCTCCAACCCTTCCGCCGCTCGAGACCAGGAAAAGTCTTCACTTATCAACTGTTGACCATGCCGTCCCAGTTGCCTGGCTGCCTGGCGGTTTTCCAGCAGCGCCACCACGGCATCCGACATGCTTTCCGGCACAGCGGGATCGCAAAGCATTCCGGCCTGACCATGGCAGAGGTATTCACTTATCTGCCCCACCCGGTCTGCGACCACCGGCACGCCTGCCAGCAACAATTCAGTCAGCTTGGCTGGACACTTGGAGCGGTTGACCAGGGTATCATCAAATGGGTAGATCGCCACATCTCCTGCCCTCAGATAGGCGGGCAGCTGCTCCGGTTCAATCCAGCCAGCCATGATCAAGGCTGATGCGAAATCCAGCTTCCTGGCGGCCTCCAGCAACTGCTCCTCCTCATTGTTTCTTCCGCGCCCCACTACCAGCACTCGCACGCCGGGCACGCGTCGGACCACCGAGGCGAGGATGTGGTGCAACCGCTCTTGGGTGAATTCGAAGAAGCGGGTGTACAACAGAAGCAGCGGAGTTTCCGCAGACACGCCGAGCAGCGGCCTGATATCTGCAACTGCCGGGGATGGATCGATATTCACGCAGTTTGGCAGGTAGTGAACCCGTGCAGGGGGTGTTCCCTGGGCCCAGGCCAGGCTCTGTAGTGTTCGGCTTGCTACCGTCACCCTTGCTGCCCTTCGCAGCAGCCAGCGTTCCTGCAGGGCGAATACCAGGCGTTGAGCTCGGGAATATCCCTGGGTCTCATTCATTCCGCCGCTCCCCTCCCAGTCGTCCGTGTCAACGACGAGGGGAGGGCGGGGCCCCGGCAGCAGGCAATGCAGCATGGCCGCCAGCCCGCCATACCCTTTGGGCTTGAACAGGTGGATCAGGTCCGGTGACTGATCGAGCATGGCCCTGAACATGCGTCCGGCCAGGACCAGTGTGTCCACGGCCGATGAACCGGGACCCAGGGCGACGTTAATCAGCCGCACACCTCTTACGGTTTCCTCCCGTCCCGAATCTTCGGGATTGGTGTAAGGGGGGGCAATGATGGTCACCCGATGTCCCCGTTCCTGCAGAGCCACTGCCAAGGGCAGCATTCGTGCAATGACTGTCCCTTTGGGGCGGATGCCGAACGGTGCCAGGAAGACGATGTTCACGAGTTTCCCTCCTGCGGCTCTTTGTTAGCGCGACCGGTAACTAATTCCTCATACAGAGACATGAACTGAGATGCCCGCAGCTGCATGTTGAAACGGCGCACTACCATTTCGCGCCCAGCCAGCCCCAAACGTCCTGCCAGTTCTTGGTCTGCCAGCAACAGGTCGATTCGCTGCGCCAGTATATTAACATCACCAGTTGGGACCAGGAAACCGGTGATTCCGTCGCTGATGATTTCATCCATGCCGGCAATGTTGTTGGCAATCACCGGCAGGCCGTGGGATAGCGCCTCCAGCACCGAAATGCTCATGCACTCGTTCAGTGACGCGTGCACCAGTATGCTCGCCTGACCGAACACAACGGCGGCCTGATCCGTGGGGCCGGGAAAAAAGACCCGACCCTCAAGCCCCAGTTCCCGGACCCTGCGCTGCAGTTGGCGGAAAAATCCTCGTGCTGACAGGCCTACGGTGCCGTACAGGTGAAGCTCTACCTTTCTGTTAGTCAGCAGTGCCAGGGCCTCCACCAGCAGATCCTGTCCTTTATTGCGGTTGATGCTCCCCAGCATGACCAATCGTGGCGGGCCATTCGTTTCCCGCGTCCGTGGCTCGGGCGGCAGTATCACCGCATTGGAAATCACCCTGGTTTTTCGGCTGCGCAGCGAGGAAAAGTGTTGTTGGCCGTTATTGGCACAAAAAACCACGCAGTCGGCCCCGCGGGCAGCCAGTTTCAACAGGAGTCCCCAACGCCCCGGTTTTTCATGCAGGTGCAGGATTATGGGTGTCCTGAAGCAGGAGACTACCAGGGCGGAAAAGGCCAATGTGCAACTATTGACATGAACCACGTCAACGCTCTTCAGGTGCAACGGCAACAGCAGGTTGAACATAAAGCGGTTAATCCGCCACAGCAGGGGCCAGCGTTTACCGAAGTGGGTCACAGCAATGCCCTGTTCCCGCAGGTCGCGGGCATAGGCCCCGTCATAGGCAAAGAGTACCTCGGGCGTCACCCGCTGCGGATCAAGGCAGCGGACGAGGCTGCAAATGACCGCCGGAACGCCGCTGCGTCGTGAGTCATGCAGCAGGTAGAGCACCCGCAGGGGGACGTTACAGGCCATTGTACAGCCAGTATGATTGGGCAGGAGGTGCTGACGGAATTGACTGCAAAGCTGGATTCGCCATGAAATTTTCGGCCTTTATAGTTGATGCTTTTAACAAAAAAAAATCAAGTAAGGACATTGAATCATCTCCTTTAGTAATCCAGCTTTGTTATTGATTTGAAAGAAAAATGTGAAGTTGTTTGCCTGCGCTTTGCTGGCTAGATGGGGTAGTGACATCGTAACTTTGCTAATATTAAATACAGAATAGAATAAAGCTTTATCTTGATTCGATGTGATTTAATCCCAATGGTTAAATAATATTTGCTGTCACTAAACTGTTTGAGATGATTTTTAGCAATTCCTATCTTGTAGGCTAATAGAATTTCCGCCTCTTTCCGATCGGTTCCATGCAGGCGGCAAAGATATTTGTCTGACAAGGCAAGCTCACTTGTAATATATTTTTCAGACATTCCCGAGATGTTCTCGTCATCTGCCCAGTAAGCACCCAACGGTTCGGACAGGAAATGAAATCGCTCAGTTTTTAGGGCAAGCCTCAGCCAGAGGTCGTAATCTTCAATGGCTATGAATGTTTTATCTTCAATGAAACCACCGCTGGTTGCCAACAGATCACGTCGCACACAGACACTGGAGGTGATGAGAGCATTGCCACGTGTCATGAGATCTACAAAGGCGGGGACTGTGACTTGACGGCTTTTTTTTCTTCTGAGGCGTTTTCCGCCGGGAGAATAGACATCGCAGGCATGATAAACAACATCGTTATGATTGGTCAGTGGGAGGATTTTCTCCAGTTTGGCGGGATACCACCAGTCGTCGGAGTCGAGAAAACAAATCCACACTCCTTGAGCTGCTTTTATGCCATTGTTCCGAGGTTTGGCGGGGCCGCCCCAGTTGGGTTCCCACAGATGGCGGACGTTGATTCTTTCTGCAGCTGCAGACACCACTTTGGCAGTGTCGTCTGTGGAACCATCATCGCAGATGAGAACTTCAAAATTTTGGAAGGTCTGATTCGCTAAAGAGTCAAGAGCTCTTTGAAGTTTTTTGGCCCGATTGTATGTTGAAATAACGACAGAAAAAAAAGGTCCTGTCGCAATATCAGATTGGCTTGGTTCGCCCATTCAGGCTATCTCCTGTAATGCTGCAGCAAGACGTTTTTGCCAGGTATGATCTCGCAGGCAGCGTTCATGACCCGCCCGGCGGATTTTTTCTCGTTCAGTTTCATGCTTCAAGAAATAGCGAATCTTGTCAGCCAAATCTTCTGGACCATGATAACAAACGATCTCTTGTCCTATCCGGTAGAACTCTTCCAGTTCCTCCATGTATTCCACCATATAAAATCCACCACTCATCGGTACTTCAAAATCCCTCAGTCTTACCTGGAGAATTCGCTCCCCGGTGTGATGAGTGCTGCCGCAGGATGAAAAACCGAGATTGATTTTGGATCGGCTGTACATCTGGACCATCTCCTCGTCACTGAGCAATCCACGTATGATTTCGGGGGGCAATACCGTAGCAGAAATCAAAGGTTGCACTTCTCTCGCCCGATCGTTAAAGAGACGATTCAGGCGGCGACCAGCAATTAACCATCCCTCTCTCGTCAGCAGTTTGCGGCCGACCCGTGCGGCCTGCAATCCGCGATTAGCAACCCCGGAAGCATATTTTTCCCACCCATACCCCCAGACCTGCACATCGATCCCCTGTGCCAGCAGATAATGGATATACCCCGGGCGTTCACCGTAGGCCTGACCAACGAAGGTGACATCAAACTCCTGCTTTAGATCAAACGGCCGGTAAATATTCGGATTAGCTGCCTCCTGGCAATATATGGGCCTGGCTCCCAGAGTTCGGTAATCATCTAGTCTGAATTTTTCCGGCACCAGGCACCAGTCGTAATGAGGTGAAATCTCCGACACCAGGTGGAGCTGATAGGAACCATTGCAATACCAGTTAACAGTTTTGATTCCCATTGCCCTGATTTCGTCTATCGTCTCAGGAAAGATGCATGCGTCATAGAAATAACTGAAAAAGAGATCGATAGGCTTGGTGGCATGTGCTGCTTTGAGTTGACGGAGCAATTCTTTTGTGACCAGGGGGCGATTGCGACTTATGAATGCACGCTGAGTAGGCATTGAAGGATCTACATTGCGGAACGTCTCCCGTAGATCGTAGTCAAATTCCACCACCTCGTGCCCCAGGTCAACAAGTGGCAGGTAGAGGTTGTTCCTCCAAAGATTGGAAGAAAAGATAGGATTGGGGCTGGTTTCAGAGGCGTAAAAAATACGCATGGGGACGTTTTCCTTCAAGAGATAGTTTTTTTAAACCAGAAACAGCCGCAGCCATACTTCTGTTCGGCCACTAATGCTTGTGGTGCGTGTCGAAGTAACCCGCCATTGTCTGGGATCAGGGAAAATTCTACCAGGGATAAGCCGGTAAAGTATTCAATCACCTGCTGATAAGAGTAGATACGATGGGCATTGTACATGATGCGTGGGGTGCCGACCGGTACCACGAAGAGCAGCAATCCGCCCGGAGCAAGTACACGCTTCAGTTCTGCCATCGCCTTGAGATCACCCTGGGGATCAAGGGGATCCCCGTATCTTCCCAGACCGACGTGCTCAACAACATGCATACAGGAGATGGAGGGGATGCTTTCGTCCTGAAATGGCAGCGCGAGCAGATCCGCCGGTTTTGAACTCAGATTGCTCAGGTTCAGCTCTGCTGGCCGGTAATCATAAAAGGTTACCGGTACGAAGGCTGAGATAATCGTGCAAAAACTGAGGGAGGAAGAAATATCCACGTGATGTGCAGGTGCGGTTTCTGCAATTATCCGCGCGGCCCAGGCGGGATGATAGATGTAGTGGCGGTCAAAACTGGTGCCAGTGGTCCTGTCGTCCAGGCAGGGATACAGGTCGCGCCACCCCATGGTGAAGCGGCGGGGATACGTGCGCGACATGCGTCGGAAGCTGATGACTTCGCCCATGAAATTTATCGATCTCCACAGGCGTCGGAGCATCCGGGCAATATTGATTAATGGGGTCATGGCGTGCATGCCTTTCGAGTAGTCACTGTCACTCCTTTACTGCTGCAGCCAGCCGGTCCGGTGTGGTCCGGCCGAAGGAGCCGAAATACCGCTTCAGAGCCAGGAAGCGTTTTTCGAAGGCATGCCAGGTGAACAGGGCGGCAGCCAGGGAGATGCAGGTGCTCACGCTGAACAGCAGCAGTATCCAGGCCAATCCCGACTCCTGGGGTATCCCCAGCTGCGTCAGCCCCCAGCGCGCCAGCAGGATGGCGGGAATGTGAAACAGGTATATGGCATAGCTGTATTTGCCGAAGCAGCGGCACCAGCTGTTGTCGAACAGTTTGACGAACCTTCCGGTCCGGGGCAGGAACATGACCAGATTGACCACGCTTCCGAAAAGGCCGGCAAGGACCGTGTAGCCCAGTGTCTCGTAGAACGGTAGCCGCAGGTATTTTCCTGCCAGGAAACCGGCAATGAACAGCCCGAGAAAAAGTGTGAACACGTTCCACTTCTGCTTGTCAAAAACGATTTTCCAGCGCTGATCCAGCAGGGCAGCCGCCAGCAGGGCACCAGCCAGGATCGAGTCCATGCGGCAGAAGGTAAAGACATAGGTGATGGAAGACAGGGGAGGTCCGTATGTCAGGAAGGCGAAACGGACGCATATGGCCCCCGCAATCAGTGCCAGACTAAGGCGCAACAGGCGCTTTCCGGTGAAGAAAAACACAACCGTTGGCCACACCAGGTAGAAGTGCTCCTCCACCGCCAGGGACCAGGTGGGAGCCAGCAGCAGTTGCGGTATGGAGTGCAGATCGAGCGGAGGCTGGACCATCATGTTCTGGGCGTAAAAGAGGTAGGTGATTTTGGCGAAGCCCACCGTCTGTTTATACATTTCGTCAAAATCGGGCATCATCAGCGGGAGCAGGTACAGCATGGCGGGAATGACCAGGTAGTACAGCGGAAAGATCCGCAGGCAACGCCTGGCGTAGAAGTTGCCGAAGTAGTGCTCGTCGTCCCGGGTAGACAGCAGTATCCCCGTAATCAGAAAACCGGACAGCACAAAGAACAGATCGACCCCCACCCATCCCATCCCCAGCAGATTGGCCGCCTTCCGCGAAATCAGATCAGCCGGCTTGGGGGATAGCATAACCGTGTGGTTGATGATGACCAGCAGGATTGCCCAGCCGCGTATCCCATCCAACGCAGGGATGTGGCTGCCGAGAGCGGTTATGTATTGATGTGGTGAACTGTGCTTCAAGTGATGTCCGCCTATTACCGGGAAGGGGTCGGTCCGGCCCCGAATTCAAGCCGGATGGTGGTGTTGACATAGTACACAAGGGCTATGTAGATCAGCGATGAGATGCACAGAGCTGCGGCAACTCCTTCAATGCCGTGGGACAGTGCCAGAAAATATGCCATCACCAGGAAGGAAGCGGCCTGCAGCCCCTTCGGGAGCATATAGATATTGGGGCAGTTGCTGTAGATCCCTTTCAAAGCCATAACCTGACCGATATTGAATAATGAGAGCCCCAGCATGACGATCCAGAGCACATGGTGATGTTCGGCAAATACTTCCATGGTGAGCAGCGTGATGAGCGGTTTGCCCAGCAACCAGGCCAGGATGATCATGACCGCCATGGCCGCCCCTGAAAACAGTATCGTGTGCGATACGAGCGTTTCGCTCTGTCGCACCTGCTCGGGTGAGGATAATGCTCCGGCCTTTTCAAATATGATCGGTACCATCAGCTGGTTCACCAGTGCAAACAGCAGGTTGACCGGAGAGCTGGCAATGGCGTAGATAGCCGCGTAGATACCCAGGGCATTTTCGCCTGATATGTACTGGATGACCCAGCGGTCGGCGTACATGCTTACTGCGGCGAAGCCTGCAAAAAAAACGAAAGGGGCGGCATAGCGCAGAAATTCCCGCCGACAGGCCCGCACCGCATCCGGGTCGTGCGGCATGTGCTCCAGGGCCTGGCGTATCTCAGGATTTTTCCGGGCAAAGATCGCCTGGGAGCATGTAATCAGCAGCGTTCCGAGAGCATAGCCCAGCAGGGCCATATGACCGCTTTTCCCGGCTATATGAAGTAGCAGGATCGACAGTCCGGTACGCAGCCAGACATCGGCCCCCTGATGCAAGGCCACTATCCGGCGCTGGCGCAGGGCATTCTGAGCTGCGATGAAAGAGGCATTCACACCCCCGGCTACACCGTAAAGGATGGCGACGCCTGCTATCAGTGCCCATGGTGATTCGAAAGTCCGGAGCACCAGCACCGTGATGCCGGCCAGCAGGAGCAGGGTCCCTCCCAGGACGAGGTGTCCTTTGCGGAGAACGGCGCAGTACACCGGCAACAGGTTACGCTCCCGATACACCGTGTAAAATCGGGCCACCACATTGGCGAGGGGGCCGTAAATGTACATATTGAACAATCCGGCAATGGTGAGACCCAGAGCCAGTTGACCATATCCTTTTGGCCCCATCAGTGTCGTCAGTACTTTGATGCCAATGAAACTGCCGGTAAAACCGAGAAACTGACCCAGAAGCACCCAGGCCATTTCGTGCCTGAATTTCAGGAAACGCTCAAACAGCATGCCGGCAACCATGGGGATGTGCAGTAACGGCAACACCTGAAAGGGGGCGTAAGTAGGGGGTTGAGGAACCAGAATGATTACGGAGAGTGCAGGTCACGAACGATTATTCTCCTTCGGTGAACCAGCGGTAAGTGGCCACTATCCCGTCCTGCAGACTGGTTTTGTGCATCCACCCCAGGGCATGAAGCCGTGAGGAGTCGGCTAGTTTGCGCGGAGTACCATCCGGCTTGGAGGTATCGAATATCATTTCACCCTTAAAACCAGTTGCTTTCTTCACCAGCAACGCCAGATCTCCAATACTGACTTCCTGGCCGGAGCCGACATTGATCAAAGCAGGCGGACCGGGGACCAGGGACCGGGGACTGGGGGAGATCAGGTCATCAAAAAGCTCATTTGGCAGGTTCATCAGGAACAGGCAGGCCTCTGCCAGGTCATCCACGTGCAGAAATTCACGTAGCGGTGATCCAGTGCCCCAGACGGTGACAGAAGGCGAACCGGCTAGCTTTGCCTCGTGGAATTTCCTGATCAGGGCCGGCAGGACGTGGGATTTTTCCAGGTCGAAGTTGTCGTTCGGGCCGTAAAGATTATTGGGCATGGCTGCCAGAAATTTTGTGCCGTACTGTTTGTTGTAGGAGCGGCACTGGTAAATTCCGGCGATTTTGGCGATGGCGTAGGCGTCGTTGCTCTCTTCCAGTGGGCTGGTCAGGAGATGTTCCTCCCGGATCGGCTGGGGGGCGAACTTGGGATAGATGCAGGTGCTGCCCAGGAATAGCAGCCGCTTGACGCCGTTTTTCCAGGCCTGATGAATGACGTTGGTCTGGATCTGCAGGTTGTCGTAAATGAACTCGGCCGGATAGGTGCTGTTGGCCATGATGCCGCCCACCTTGGCCGCAGACAGAAAGACGTACTCAGGTTGTTCCGCCTGAAAAAAAGCCTCAACGCTGGATTGGCAGCGCAGGTCAAGTTCGCTGTGTGTCCTCAGGATCAGGTTGTCATAGCCTTCTGCTTGCAGTTTGCGGACAAGGGCCGATCCGACCATGCCGCGATGCCCGGCCACGAAAATTTTTGCGTGCTTATCCATGTTGCAGTTTCTCCCCACTATAATTTCCGGTTTCGGATGGTTTTGCCCCAAAATTAGGACAGATGATCGTCTCGTCGCTTGCACCCAGATCGTGTAATTGAATTTTGAGCTGCTGTGCCCGTTTCAGGGAGGTGATAACAATCGGACAGCCACCAGCCTGTATTCCCCGTCGCAGGTCTATTACCCGACGGCCCATGAACTGGCTGTCGATGCTGCAGTCATCCATGACCTCGTTCAGCTCCAGGCCCGCTTCCTGCAGTGAGAGCCAGGCGATCTCGGCAACTTCGTCAACACCGCAAAAGGAAATGCGGGTGATGTTGCGGTCGGCCAATTTCTGGAAGAGCTGCAGGTAGTCCTGACGTGTAACGGTGTACAGATTGGTGAAATAATGGACATGCTGGTAGGCAAGGCGACCCTTCTCAGCCAAGCCTTGTGGGGTCAGCAGATAGGCGTACCGATTATGGGGGTAGTTTTTGATGCGAATGTAGCCTTTGGCTATGAAATTCTTGATATAGGAGTTGACCAGTCCCAGTGCGATTCCCAGGCGTTTGGCCAGCTCGCGCTGGGAAACCGGTTGTTCGTCGGCAACTTCGGAGAGTAATTGAAAAGCTTTGATATCATCCTGGTTGCCGTGACAGTGATTGTTCATATGGTGAACAATAGGTCATTTATGCCTTTGAATCAAGCTGTTTATCCGGTTTTTTACCGTCCTGTCCTGTTTTCACCATGCAGAACCAACCGTTTGCTGCGTGCGGATGATAGCCCTTCAAAGCTCAGTTGTCCCCGGTATTCATCACGGTAATAGAGCGTTGCCTGGCCAGCAGGAAGATGAACTGGAGTTGTGTTGGTCAAAGTGAATGAAAAGGAAGGTCGGGCGGTGTCTTCAATTAATACGTTGGAGGAGCTGAGTTGATAGTCGGCCAGCTTGGAGAATTTTCCAACTGGTGTAAGACGTGGTCCTGTTGCAGACATTGTCAGAGGACCGAAAGCAGTCTTGAGAGTATATCCGCCGAAGCTTTGGGGAAGATCACCATAAAGGCTTAGCTTTGCCGTGTCACTGCCGTCAAGTCGAAGATCGTAGCGAGGGGTCCATGCAGGCTCTGTCAGTAGGTAGCTGAACCGCACACGCCCGTTTTCAGGATGAACAGTTACTTTGGCAAAGGTGTCGGCGCCGGTGCCCCGGGTGCGGATTGCCGAGATACGGCTGTCTATGCGGCGGATTTCGTGCTCTGTCCTGCGCCGTGCTGTATAGACCGATTCCAGTTGGGCGATGGCAAAGTCGGTCCCCTGGCGGATGGACTGCATCGGGTCGGGATTTGTCTTTGTCTTGCGGGGCGCTTTGCCGCTTTGGGACTTGGCGGCTGACTTGAAAATTTCCTCGCGGGTGGAGAGCGCCTGCAGTCTGTCCTGCAGCCTGTTTTTCTGTTCAATCAGCGTATCGAACTCCTTCTCGTATTTCTTCTCCTGCCTGGTCGGTTCAATTTCTACTCGCTGGATGGCAGCTCCATTCAGGGGGGTAATGCGCAGAGAGCCGTCAATAACGTGGGGCGGAAGAGGGAGGGAAAGAGATCCCCGCGTGGCCTGGGATTCGATTTCAACAAAGGCGCCATCGGAAAAAAAGGTAACCGACTTCTTCTCTGCAGCAGATGCTGCCGAGAGGCCTGTTAGCAAAAAACAGAGGCAGAAGAGATATTTCATTGAGATTCCTTTCCGGCTGAAGTTTGAAAGGCTGGTTGGCAAAACCATTCCGGCTGTTGCGCCGGTGACGTAAAAAAGGTTACACTTCAAAAGGTTTGAACTCTGGTGCGGAAGGCGGTCCGGTATGGAACAGGATGTGGAAGTATCAGTCAAAGACATAGTCAATTTTTACATTAAAATCAATGATGCATCCAAGGCCAAGCGCGATTTTACCCCCTTCTCATCCAAAGATAAGCTGGCTGCTTTTGAAATAGTGCAGTCTTCCTCCGCCAGCAGCAGTTTCAAGATCGAGATCGCAAAATACTTCCTGTTTGACCTCGATCCGCGCATCCGCAGAAAAGCGGAGATGATGCTGGAAGACCTCGTGCCCGACTGGGTCTCCGATCCTGCGGAAAGCATCCTGAAGCTGCTCAAGGCGGCTGAGGACAGAGGGTCTGCCCATCGCGACACAGCCGTGAAATTCCTTTTCGGGATTGTGGATGCGAACAGCTTGAGGGATACCTTCATCACGCTGCTCAATGGCCGTAACAGGGTTCATATGGCGGAGATTCTCGCGATTCTGGAGAAATACGTCGATGACTCTGTTGACGAGCAGGAACAGGTCAAGATTTTCGATGCCTGTCTGGATATTGTTCTGTCTGATGACACGGACCAGAATATCAAATTTCATGCCTCCAACCTGTTAAGCGCCTTTTTTAAGAAAGTGGAATCCACCCGTCTGGGGCAGGTCTTGCGGCAGAAATTCATTGAGCGGCAGGTGGATAAGGCGGAAGGGGTCTATCGCTATCTCTGCAGCGGTGATGTCGGACTCAGTACCACCTTCCTGGAGGATTTGCTGAGGCCGCTTGAAGACGGAGGAAAAACCTATCAGCTGAAGATCGTCCAGTACCTGGGATATGTACTGGAAAAGTCAGACAATCCTGCAGAGGTTGACACTGTTCTTGATACCTATCCTGATTACTGGAATCAGAATGAACCTTCCAAAGAGGATAAGATCAAAAGTATCTGCAACCGCATTCTGCAGGCGCTGGAAAAGTTGTGGAATGTTGTGGATGACGAGGAAGTGCGCTCGCTGATTATCCGGATAACCTATGCCCGTTATATCGACAAAAAGGAGCTGTTGGAGCAGATCAGTGCCAGGATCGAAAGAGAGGTCATTGCCGGTAATGCCCGGGAAAAAGTATCCCAGATGCTGCGCTGCTTTCTTCACCAGGGGGAAGATGATCTGCTCAAGCTTCAGGCGGCTCGCCTGCTGTTTTTCAAGCTGGGTGGCACCGAGAATCGCGCAAAAACGCTGGAACTCCTCAAGCTGCATGTTGAGAGCAAGGTTCTTAAAGGGGAGTTAAGCACCGAACTGTGCGGGATGATGCAGTCGTTGGTCAAGGAAAAGGGAGTCAGCGGCACAGCGGTTGATAAAGCCAGCTACATCAGGTTCATAGTGGCCCCGCAAAGTTTTCAGGATAAGGAGGAGCAGAAGTCCCTCCTTGCATATCTTTCTAGGCTTTGGGAAGGAGAGGGGCTGGAGAGTGCGGAGGTCAGGAAGCGGGTGCTTGATTCGTTGGCAGTGCTTTCAAATCAGCTGGTATCGGAGGAATTGCAAAAAACGGTCGTGCACCTGGAAGGCGTCATCAGGAAACGAATGCCGTAAGTGCGGTTGTAAGAAGCGCCTGGTATTCCCTATTGTTGTGATGTGTTTTGCTTTGTCTGTTGTTGATAAAAGTGATAGATTAATCACATGAACATGGCATTAGATAGAGGTGTCGTGAGGCTATGTGAGGTGTCACCAGAAAGGAGGACGCCATGAACATCATCGAATGCACCATTCGCATGAAGGAACAGGCCCGGGATCACTATCGGCAACTCGCAGACCGGGTGGCCGGGGCGGAATTACAACGCATCTTCAGCCTGCTGGCAGCAGCGGAAGAAGAACATATACAGCGCCTGCGGGTTATCGGACAGGAAGTGGAAAGCAGTTCAACGGCAGCAGTTGATGAGGGGGCCTGCCGGTTTAACCCGGCCATTGGACTGGTTGATCCCGAGCTGGAATTGGAAAATGATCCCGATGCCTATCGTCATGTCCTCAAAGAGGAAGAAGATACCATCGGTTTTTTGGAACAGGTCAGAAGCCAGACCGACAACGAGCAGACACGATGGCTCTGTGGCATGCTTGCGGAGAAGGAACGCGAGCACTTGACGATGCTTGCAAACATCTACTCATTTGTGGAAGAGCCGCGGACCTATCTGGAATGGGGAGAATTCGGTAACCTCAAAGGCTTGTGATTCTTTGTAATGAAAGGAGAATGTCATGACAGCCAACAGCTTTGACAGTGTATGTTACAGGACTGAACAGCGCGAAGAGCAAGTCGCCTTGCGCAATTTGAAAAACGGAGAGATCGGGTATTCTTTTGGATGCACCCATGCTGGTGAAACAATTCAGGTACGGTTATTAAATGGGGAGATGGATTCCTGGAACCGGTTTGATTGTATAGAGGACTCGGTAACTGAGCCAACGGTGCATTAAGCTATTGTGCGAGACAGAAAATATTTTTAAAAACAGAGAAGGCCGCTCGGATCAACCGGGCGGCCTTCTCTGTTGATGCAATTCGAATCTCTTCTATACTCCTTGTGCAGGTGACATTGGACGATTCATTCATTCAACGACATGGTTTCACTGAAAATGGCAAAAGGAGAGAAGCAATGCTGAAACGTACCCTGCTAACCGGTTTGCTTGCGGCAATCACGGCATGCCTTCTTGTCGGATGTAACCAGGAAACTCGTTACGGTCAGGAAGTCGGTCGTGCCGCTCCTGTTTCCCAGTCGGCTGCAACCGCTGGCGAGCGATTCAGCGCCGGCGAACGCCTGTTCAGCCAATACTGCTCACCATGCCATCCCGACGGGGGTAATGTCTCAGACCCTCGGAAGTCGCTACGCAGTTCGGATCTGAAGGCCAATCATATAACCAGGCCGCAGGACATTGTCAGGATCATGCGCAACCCCGGTTCCAGAATGATGCGTTTTGATGTGACGACCATTTCCGACGCCGATGCCACAGCGATAGCCGAATATATAATGACCAGCTTCAAGAATTGATCATCTGCCAGTGTTTCCGGTAGAGGAGGGAAATGTATGGAGAGCCCCGCTGCTCCCAAAGTTTTGGTGCTTGGTATCGGAAATCTGGTGATGAGTGATGACGGAATCGGCGTAAAGGTCGTTCAGAGGCTTCAACGTGAATTCCGCCTGCCCGATCGGGTTGAGATCATGGATGGCGGCACGTTGGGCCTGGATATTCTGCCCCGCCTCGAAGGCATCGAACAGTTGATCGTGGTTGACGCTGTGGAAACCGGTCGGCCCCCCGGCACCCTGGTGCGCCTGTCGGGCGACGAGATTCCGCTGGCATTGGAGACGAGGCTCTCTCCCCACCAGATGGGGCTCAAGGATCTGCTCGCGGTATCTCACCTGATGGGACATTCTCCTCGCGAGATGATCCTTGTGGGGATTCAGCCGGGCAGCATCGAGATGGGTACGGAATTGACTCCGGAGGTGGAGCTCCATGTGGAGACCATGATGGCCGCTGTTCTGGAGGAACTAAAGAGGTGTGGGATAGAGGTGACGCCAAAGGAACAGCAAATAACACTTGGGCCCCTTTAAAAAAGGGGGATTCAAGAGGTTCTCCATCTAAAGAAAAGATTGGGATGATGAGCGGGATTTGATTTTGAACCTTCGCCTACTCATCCTCCTTTTTTAACGTGAATTTGTACCCGCTGAAAATACTGGAAATCTCAGCGCCATGTTCCTTGATATCCATCAACCACGCGCTGTAGACGTGATTGATCACAAAACCGAGCAGCAGCCACGGCAGCGAGTGGTGAAGAAGATGTAGCGTCGGAGTGTTGAACAGGGCGTACATGAATCCCAGTGAGCGATGCATCAGCCCTCCGGGGGCATGTTGCGCATACATGGCGAAGCCGGTCAGGATCATGACGATATAGATGCAGAAGACCAAAAAATAGGCTGTGGCAGCGAGTGGGTTGTGGCCGATCGTTTCCGGCACCTGATGGCTCATGAACAGGTAATAACGGAACATGTCCCGCAACTTGGCGCGACCGCGTGCCGTCAACATGGGGAAGTACTCCCGCCAGCCGGCGTAGCGGTTGCCGATCAGCAGCCATATCATTCGCGAGACGACACTGACGGTAAACAGATAGCCAATTGCAAAGTGGAGGAAGCGGACCCAGCCCATCGCAAAATCCGATGCGGAATGCGCCACAGAAAAGGGATGGGCGATAAAGGCGCCTGTGGCGGTCAGGGTGACAATCGAGAACACGTTTATCCAGTGACACCAGCGAACCGGCAGTTCCCAGATATAGCGCTTCAGTTTGCAGTGTTCGTGTACCTGAGTCCTGGTCATGGTGCCTCCTGGCTCAGCAAACCTTTACTTTGACCATTTCGTTGCCGGCGACATCCGTCACATGCACGGCGCAGGCAAGGCACGGGTCGAAGGAATGGACAGTGCGCAGGATCTCCAGCGGCTTGTCGGGATCGGCCAGGGGAGTTCCCACCAGGGCGGACTCGTAGGGGCCGCGCTGCCCCTTGGCGTCACGGGGCGAGGCATTCCAGGTGGAAGGTACGACTGCCTGATAATTGAAGATGGCTTTATCCTTGATCCTGATCCAGTGTCCAAGAGCACCCCTGGGCGCCTCGTGCCAACCGTAACCCGAGGCTTCTGCCGGCCATTCAGAAGGGTCCCACAGCGTGTTGGCATGGATGCGGTAATCGCCCTTGGAGATATTGCCGATCAGTTCATCCAGCCACTTGGGTGTCTGGCGGGCGTTCAGCAGGCAGTCTATGCCACGAGCTCCGGTCCTGCCCAGGGTTGAGAAAAGCGCCTCCGGTCCCACTCCCAGCTTTCCCAGCACCATGTCGACCGCCTCTTTGGCCTCCTTGTGACCGGATGCGTAAGCTACCAGCACGCGCGCCAGCGGTCCGACCTCCATCGGCTGCTCGTTGTAGCGCGGCGCCTTGACCCAGGAATATTTCTTGTCGGTTTCCAGGAACTGATAGGGTGGCTTGGGGCCGGTGTAATGCGGCTCCGACTCGCCGTTCCAGGGATGAAGTCCCTTGCCTTGCCCTTCCATATAGTCGTACCAGGAGTGGTCAACGTACTCGGCAATCTTTTTCTGATCCACCGGCAGCACCTTGGTAATATCCTTGTTCACGATCACCCCGGACGGAAACCACTGGTTGCCGCCCGCGTCGGTGAACTCGCCATAGCACAGGAAATTGCCCTCGCCACCACCGATGGCGGCCCAGTCCTTGTAGTATGAAGCTACTGCCAGCAAATCCGGGATATAGACGTTTTCCACGAAATCCTGGGCCTTTTTCAGCAGCCGCTTGATTTCGATCAGTTTGTCGGCGTTGAGTGCATTCTGGGAATCCGGGTCAATTGGAATTGCCATGCCCCCCACCAGAAAAGTCTGAGGATGGGGATTTTTGCTCCCCAGGATGGCGTGAATCTTGATGACATCCTTCTGCCACTCCAGTGCCTCCAGATAATGGGCGGCGGCCATCAGATTCGCCTCGGGCGGCAGCCTGTAGGCGGGATGTCCCCAGTAGGCATTGGCGAACGGACCCAGACGGCCCGAAGCGACGAAAGCTTTGAACCTGTCCTGTACCTCTTTGAAATAGGTTGCGGAGTTGTTGGGCCAGTCCGAGATGGAGGAGGCAAGTTTTGAAGAAGCGCCCGGGTCGGCCTTGAGAGCAGAGGTGATATCGACCCAATCCAGGGCGTGCAGATGATAGAAGTGGATCACATGGTCCTGCACATTCTGGATGCCGATGATGATATTGCGGATCAGCTGAGCGTTTGGTGGAATTTTGATCTTGAGAGCATTCTCCACGGCGCGGATGGAGGCGATGGAGTGCACTGTGGTGCAGACACCACAGAAACGTTGGGTCCAGTACCAGGCATCGCGTGGATCACGCCCCTTGAGAATCTTCTCGATGCCCCGAAACATGGTGCTGGAGCTCCATGCATCGGTAATCCTGCCCCCATCCACCTGGGCCTCGATGCGCAGGTGTCCTTCGATTCTGGTAATCGGGTCAATAACGATCCTGGCCATGTCTTATCCTTCCCTGGTGGTATCGCCAGGTTCCCGGTCCTTGTTTATCGCCATTATTGCACCATGAACAGCAAACGCTGCGGCAGTGCCGACAGCCAGCCCGATTCCGATCTTGTCGGCCATGGCCTCAATGCCAAAGCCGTGCACTTCGGGCAGTCGTTTGTACATTGGGCCCATGCTGTCCCAGAAAGCCGGTTCAGAACAACCGACACAGCCGTGGCCAGAACCAACTGGCCAACCTGTTTTTTCATTGTAGCGCTGGCTGGGGCAGTTATGGAAGGTTAGCGGCCCCTTGCACCCCATCTTGTAGAGGCAAAATCCCTTGCGATGTCCATCGTCGCCCCACTGCTCCACATATTGTCCGGCATCGAAATGCGGCCTGCGTTCGCAGTTGTCATGGATACGTTTGCCGTAAGCGAATAACGGCCGGCCAAAGGCATCCAGGGCAGGAATCTTGCCGAATACCAGGTAGTGTACGATAGTGGCGGTCAGGTTGTCGGCATTGACCGGACAGCCGGGCAGATTGATGACAGTGGCGCCGGGAACAGCCTCCTTGACGCTCACCGCGCCGGTCGGGTTGGGCACGGCTGCCGGAATGCCGCCGTAGGCCGCGCATGTTCCAACAGCAATGGTGGCCGCTGCACCGCCGCAGACCTTACGTGCAAGATCGAGGAATGACTTCCCCCCCACGCAGCCGTAGACGCCGCCATCTTTCATGGGAATGGAACCTTCAACCACGCAGATATATTTACCCTTATAATCGGTGATGCTCTTATCCAGAGCAGCTTCGGCCTGGTGGCCGGCCGCGGCCATGATGGTTTCATGATAATCCACAGAGAGGATATCCAGCACGATCTCAGCTGCAGTCGGATTCGCTGCTCGCAGCAAAGCCTCTGTATTGCCGGCGCAGTCCTGGAACTCCAGCCAGACCAGCGGCGGGCGCTTGATTTCATCCAGCGCCTCGGCCACTTTTGGGGCAAAGGAGACAGGCAGCGAGAGCGCCGCTGTCACAGCAGAGCAGAACTTGAGAAAATCGCGTCGCGATACTCCACGTTGCCTGAGATCCTCACCAACCGAGTACTCCCGAGACTCATCTGATACATGCTTTTTGCCATTGCGTGTCGCGCTGCCATTTTGTTTGCTCATATCAAGCTCTCCGCATATGGGGTGCTGAAAAGATCAAACTCCGCGATTGTTTGGGTTCCACGATCCTCGAAAACACCGTTTAATTATCGTTTTTTTACTTCGTTATTTAAATGGTAGTCCAAGATCTCAATAGTGCAATAGCTGTACTAGTTTATATGGGTGACCACGTGTTCATGGAACATACTACTGATGTTTTGTTTACGAATGCCGATTGCACTGCGTTAGTGTCCGAGTATCAGAATCTTTCGAGAAAACGAAAAAAACCTCCGACTCATGTCGGAGGTTTTAAATTTGATCGGGTCCAAATGGACCTTGTGGGAAGAAAAATTTTTACGGAGTCAGTTTTGTCACGATCCTGCCGCCACCCAGTACCGCATCTCCCTGATAGAAAACAAGCGCCTGGCCCGGCGTCACCGCCTTCTGGGGTTCATCGAACACAACCTCGCACCTGTCCCCTTCCAGTATCTTAGCCCGGCATGGGACTGGCTGGTGGCGATAACGGATTTTGCAGGTGGTAGCAAATTCATCGGCAGGGGGGGGATTGATCCAGCTGATTTCTTCTGCAATCAGCCCTGTGGCAAGAACATTTGCTGCCTCCCCTACAATCACGGCGTTTCGTTTTACATCAATCTCAACTACGAACAGCGGCTCGCTCCAGGAAATGCCCAACCCTTTGCGCTGGCCGATAGTATAGCGGTGAGTGCCCCGATGGCGCCCCACAACAGTTCCACTGACGTGGATGATCTCTCCGGGAGGGTTGTTTACTTCGCCGCTCGCTTCCAGAAAGGCGATGTAATCATCGTTGGGGATGAAGCAGACCTCCTGGCTGTCGCTTTTTTCCGCAACCGGCAGGCCCAACTCCCGCGCCATGCGGCGCACTTCATCCTTGCTTTCCACTTCGCCGAGCGGAAAAACGAGCTGTGCCAGACGCTCCTGGGAGAGGGTGTACAGGAAATAGGACTGGTCCTTGCGGATGTTGCGCGCAGTTCGCAGATGGCAAGTCCCGTCAGGATCGCTGGTTTTGCGGACATAATGACCGGTGGCCAGAAGCTCGGCGCCCAGGTCTCGTGCGCTATCCAGCAACAAACCGAATTTGATATAGCGGTTGCAGCGAACGCACGGATTGGGAGTCTGGCCGGTACAGTACTCGTTGATGAAGTCATTTATGATCAGGTCGCGGAAGCCTGGTTCGTAATTGACCACATGGTGGGGGATGCCGAGGTGCGCAGCCACAACAGCTGCATCGTGGACAGCCGAGCCGGCTCCGGTGATACGTGGTTCGAAGAGCCGCATAGTAATGCCGATGACCTCATGCCCCTGCTGCTTAAGCAAGGCCGCAGTAACTGATGAATCAACTCCGCCGCTCATGGCAACTGCTATTTTCATATCTGTGATCCTCGCTTAGCCGGTAGGTTGTTGAAAAACAGCCATCTCGCCGCCGTCCTCGAAACCCGCCTTGTGCGGCGTAGCGCTGCTACGCCTTGTATGTTGGACTGACAGTAACTAGATTCTCTGTTCCAGGACATGGCAG
>NZ_JAHDYS010000011.1 GCF_018531195.1 Pelotalea chapellei
GGTTATAGCCCAAGGCGTAATCAAACTGCCATGTCCTGGAACAGAGAATCTAGTTACTGTCAGTCCAACATACAAGGTGTTATCCAACATCCGCCGCACACTTTCACTTGTGAAAGTGGACCGCGAAGGCGCCCGAAGGGTGAGGCCGCAGGCCGAAGTCACAAGGTGGCTTTCGAGGAAGGCGGCGAGATGGCTGTTTTTCAACAACCTTTTAAACGAAAAAGCCCTTGAATCTGATCAGGCCCCTAGTCAGGGTTCCAGTCAAAATCAAGGGCTTATAGTCACTAATTGGAGCGGGAAACGGGATTCGAACCCGCGACTTCAACCTTGGCAAGGTTGCACTCTACCACTGAGTTATTCCCGCTTGGGAGCTTTGTTATTTACCAAAACGAGACAGGAGTGTCAACCTTTTTTTGTGTCGACGGAAAAATTCTTTCCATCATCAAAGCTCTCATTGTTCCAGCAGGTTTCCATATATCTTAATAATACTGCCGGCGCGTCCCCGCCAGGAATGCTGATTGCGGGATTTTTCCAGACCGATACGAGACAGCTCGTCAAGTCGTGCCGGGTCATTCAGTAGTGCTGCTATCTGCCTGGCAAGATCCCCCGCATCCCCATAAGCAGCGTAGACTCCTGCCTCGCCGAGTATTTCCCGGTTGACCGGTGTGTCGAACACAACGGTGGGCAGTCCACAGGCCATATAATTGAAAAGCTTGCCATTAGCTTCTGTACGAGAAAGCTTTGGGGATACCGCCACATCTCCGGCGCTGAGATAGCGGGCAGCATCTGAATAATCTATTTTTCCGGTAAAAGTAACATATTTCTGCAATCCCAATTCAGCAGCCTTTTTACGATATAGCTCTTCCGGATACCCCATCAGAAGAAAATGTATATTGAATCCTTGAGCAACAAGAATCTGTATCGACAACAGAAGCAGATCCAAACCTTGATAGCTATTGAGAACTCCAAGATAGACAACGAGAGGCGAGGTATCGGGAATATCAAAGGCCTGCCGGACCTCAGCGCGGGGATATGGATGAAAATGATCCGTATCAACTCCGTCGATTACTGCAGTTATCTTCTGCTGCGGAACCTGCCACTGCTGCAGAAGAAGCTCAGCCCCGGCTGAAGAGCTGGCGATAAGAGCATCTACACTTGCATTTATTTTTCGCTCGATGCCTGCGAAAAACTTTTCAAGAGACGACCCTTGCTTGAAAAAACCATGGTCGCGGCATTCGACAGTCAAGCTCCCCTGAAAATCCATGACTAAGGGAATACGCAATATCGCTTTGAGCAGAATACCGATAAAGGCACCCTCATGGAGATGAGCATGAATGATCTGGGGTTGGAAGGAACGGGCAACCGATAAAGCCTTGAAGAACAACAACAGATCCAGAAGAGGTTTCTGCCAGGAGGGCCCGGCAGTCAACCGACGGTACCAGGAAACCTGCGGGATACGCACAGTGGGAATGCCGGACATATCCCGGCCGATGTGGTAGGTGACAATGTGTACCTGGCACCCTAGTTCAATTAATGCCCGCGCCTCTTCGTATATCCTGACATGGCAACCGCGATCGGCAAAATAGGGTGTCGGGGCGAGCATAAGGATGCGGGTTGGCCGGTCAGCCAAGGTTGATCTTCTCCCTGACTACATAGATCGGTTTACCTTGAGCCTCATAGTAGGTACGGGCATTCAGCTCCCCAAGAAGGCCCAGCACAATGAACTGGATTCCCATGAACAGTAGAAAGGCAGTCAGAATCAGAAGGGGGTTGCGGTTCATGCTGTAATGCTCGAATACTTTCATGTAAACCGTAGCCGCACCACTGGCGCAGCCGGCCATGAGAGTATAGAATCCCCATCTACCGAAAAGTTGTATCGGCTTTGTAGAATAGGAGAGCAGGAATTTGACTGTCATCAGGTCCAGGATAACCCGCAGGGTGCGAGAAATACCGTACTTGCTCTGGCCATGCAGGCGCTGATGATGTTTTACCGGAAGTTCAGCTACCCTGGCTCCCACCTGTGAAGCTAATGCGGGAACAAAACGATGCATCTCACCGTACAGATTAACGCCGTCCAGCACCTCACGCCGATAAGCTTTCAGTGTGCAGCCGTAATCATGAAGGTGCACGCCGGTAAATGAAGAAATAAGCGCATTGGCCAATATGGAGGGAATTTTTCGAGTTATGAATGTATCTTTCCGGTCACTGCGCCAGCCGGACACCACATCATACCCCTCATCAAGCTTATTCAGCAGCCGTGGAATATCGACAGGATCGTTCTGCAGGTCTCCATCCATGGGGATAATGACTTTACCGGAAGCAGCGTCGAATCCGGCTGACATTGCCGCCGTCTGACCAAAATTCCGCCGCAGCCTGATGATTTTCAGCCGCTCATCCGTAACCGCCAGCTGCTGCAGCCTGACAAACGAGGCATCCGAGGACCCATCGTCAACCATGATAATCTCATAGTTCCAGTCAGCAGCGCTCAAAGCGCTGGTGATGGCCCTGTACAGCGCCTCAACGTTGTCCTGCTCATTGTAGATCGGTACTACTATGCTGAAATCCACATCCAACTCCAATTCATTTATCTCACACGAAGACACTAAGCCACGAATTTTTAACCCATTTATTTTTACTCGACGTGCCCATTCAGTACTCGAAATATCCCATCTTTCATTAACTCTTCACCAAAGTTCAGCAGGTAGCCAAGTTTTTTGTCCGTTAATTTGAGATATGTCAAAACCTGTTTTTTATGAGCCTTACAAACACTTTCAACCGACTTAAGCTCAATTATTACCTTGTTTTCTACCACCATATCTGCCCGAAACCCTTCATTGAATTCAATACCACGAAACCTGATGGGAATTGGTACTTGGCGTTCGACCTTCAAGCCGGCTTCACACAGAAGATGCGCAAGCACCACTTCATATACCGTCTCGAACAACCCTGGTCCAAGCTCAATATGCAGGTTAACAGCGCGATCAACCACGATTTTACCGATTTCATTTTCCGTCATCCTTACCACCTTTTCCCCAATCAATCTGTCTTTTCCTTAGTGCCTCCGTGCCTTCGTGTGCCAATTACATGTTTTCAATTACCACACATCCTGCTCAAAAGTCTTGATTCTTCTCACCACAACCGGCATGGCTGCCACTTCCGCACCGCCTCCCCTGCCCCTGCAGAGTCCATACAACAGACCACAACCGTTGCTTATGTGCAGCAGAGGAAAAATGAACAGCAACAACATCTTGGATAGCTCACGCGACGAAAAAACTGCTGATATGGAAAAGAGTATGTCAAGGACAAGATAGGCGATCAGCGGGATCAACCAGAATGGAGAAAATACTACTCCGAAAGGAAGAGACATCAAGTAGATCAGTAATCCGAGAGGTGCAAAGCTGAGCGGTGAAACAGAGCGGGAAATGAGCGTCTGCTGCCCCCGCCCCCGGCCGTATGAGAACATCTGACGGACGAACTGGCGGATGCTTGTGCGTTGACTACGTTCTACCGCCATCTCAGGAACATGCATCAGTTTCAGGCCGAGAGCACCCACCCTGTCAAGCAGTTCGTTCTCCTCATTCGGGTACAGCCGTTCGTCAAATCCATTCAGAGCCGTAAAAACTTCCCGCCGCATTGCCAGATTGCAGAGGATCAGCTCCTTTTCTGTGGTCTCGCGAATGCGGCCGACTGACCGATAACGATTCCGCATTCCTCCTGCCCCAAAACAAGAGACCAAGGCACCCCCAAAGAGGCGCTGTAGCAGAGAATCCCCTGCTGGCGTCAACGAAGGCCCTCCTACCACACCGACAGCAGGATCAGTCATGACTGTGGCAATGATTCCAAGACAATCGGCAGCTACCCTGGAATCATCATCGAGGAAAAAAACAATCTCTCCTGCCGCCTCCTGCACAGCAAGATTACGTTGCTGACTCGGCCTGCATCCCTCAGCCACTAGAATTTCGAAGCGACAGGAACTGCTCAAGCGGCGCAATGATTCCAGGGCAGTGATTGCTCCACCAGGCTTTACGGGTATGACAATGGAAAAAGTTGGCATGGTGATCACACAAAAAAACCGGGCATTACCCCGGTACATACATAACGAAAATGTAACTCTCGGTTAGAATTTCTTTTTAACGTTAGCAGAAAAGCGTTTTTCAATTCTGCCGTCAGTAACGCTTTTGCCATAACTGTAATCAAAGCTGGCCTCAAGCAACCTGAACTGCGCGCCGATTGAGCCATAATAACTGAGCGTGTAGCTCCCGAAATCTTTGACAAAGTTATATCGCGTACCTGCTGCCACTAGCATTTGACGCAGAGGATAATATTTGGCACCAAGAGAAAAATAATTATTACGCTGCGTCAGATTTACCGGGCCATTATATACTGCCTGATCGGTTGATACAAAGGATTGATTTATCTCAAAAAGCCTGCGAGCAATGCCTGATGTACGATAATAGTAATAATTCAGCGACTGCTCCACATTGAAAGTTTCTATCGGATTTACGCCACCCAGTGCTTTGTAATAAGTAAGCCCCGCCCTTCCATCAAAGTTTCTATTAAAAATATAATTTATCCTGTTCTCACTACTCAGACTGTTTGAAGAATAGTCCACCACTGAATTCCCGGAAGCATACGTATTTCGACTCGATAGCATCAGATTACCACTTGTGTAGTTCACACCACCCTCAACTCTTGTGATGGTGCTGCTTGGACCACCTGATGGAATATACATATCTTCTGAGACAGATAGAATTGCGTTAAGTCGTGGTTTTGGATTCCAGGCAACACTGAAACGCGAAATGGATTGGTAACTCGATCCGCTATTTGTGGAATAATTTCTGGGATCAAAATATTGTGGGGTACTAGTTACGGCGCCGGAGATATTACTGGAAATGTACTGGGATCGGCCACCAGTAAAGCGATTGGTCTGGTCCAGACTGAAACGGATTTTATCGGAAGGAATATACATGGCATTTGCGGTAATCTCTTGATCAATGAAATTACTCGAAGTACTGGAAACATCGTAAAAGTAGCTGCGAATATTATAATTTGCGCCTACAGCAATCTGCCGTGAAAAACGAGAGGTGCTCGTAGTCCCCACACTGGCAGAAACAATGTTAGCTTCAGTGTTTCGTGAAGTAGTCACATGTTCCAACCCTAGTCCATGATTAAGTGTAAAATATGAGTTTTTAAAAGCATCGATTCTGTAGTTGGTATTAATGGTGGTAAACTGATCACCCTTGTTTGTACTGCTGTCATTAAATGAAGCGTATCCACTCCAGTTTGCGTCTCGACCCAGGATACCTGTGGCGTATATGGGCAAGGTAGTTTTATAGGTTATCAGACTATTGTTTTCTTTAAGCCTGGTGAAATTATTGAAAGAGCGGGCTTCCCATTTTTCCCGTCGTGCGGAACCAAATAGATTAACGCTGATTTCTTCGGAAACATCGTTACCGCGTTGACTAACACGCTTGGTCAACTGTCCATCCGCAGATATCTGCAGCCAGTTGGTAAAGTCGATCCAACGACGCTGTAAAGCCTGATCAACGGTGCCAATCTGAATCTGGGTTTCCCGATAATCATTATCAGCATTCACATAATCTTTATAGGTAACGTAGCGGTAGTGAAACCAGTTTTCCTTTTTATTAAGACTGACAAAAGCAAGACGAGAAAGACGATTATTCACAGGAAATTCTGCATGAAGATCCTTGTTAACCTGGTCACGATAATCCAGCATCAACATCGGGAAGTGGCGCAGCAATTCATTATAGCCATTAGTCATGCCATTCTTGACCCCCATGATCAAGGTACCGCCACTATCAATATGCTGACCGTTCATAATACTTGTGGTCAACATGGTTTGTGCACCTACGGTGTTATTACCCTGAATGCCACTGAAAATCTGGCTTCCGGCATCAAATTGAGGGTCTGCAATGGAGGAGGAGCTGAACGTACCAAGAAGCGGTGAGGAATCAGTGACAAAATACGTCCGGCTCAGATCCCTGCTGAATAAATGCAATTTCAAGGGAAGCTCTTTCGGATCCACATAAATTTCACCACTGTACAGCAGGTGCCCTCTGCTTTCGGAAGGAGTTTCCACCGAAGTGGTTGACTTTATTGTTGTATCAAATGTGGCCCATTCGTAACCAAGCGCGATATCATATCGACCGAAGCGGCCATCGAGGATTTTCCCGTTTTTTTCATAAAGGAGGGAGTACCGCTGGGAGAGGGAGTGAGCTGAGAGGTGTCGCTGAGTGTTATCCCTGACATCGTAGTTCACATAATTGAGTTCCGCCTCGGCTGAAAGTCGACACAAAGCATCCGTCGGAATCAGCATGAGCCCCAAAAGAACTACAACGAACAGCTGTGTTTTTACGTACATTAAAAAGGTCATTTGAACCTTAAAAAAATGCTCTGCAACGCCAAAAATCGAGCCAGAAAAGTACGAGGAGTAAAATCTATACTATGAATGCAAGAACCAAACCCAATTAACAAACTTCAAATACTGACAAAACCATTTTATTTCAGCCACTTATCAGGCACACAACTAGCACGCAATAATTTCCAGTCTTATAACCCTATCGCAATAGCCATTTAACTTAACGTACCGGGTCAGAGCCAGTCGAAGGGACAAGATACTGAAAAACCTGAACCCTGGCATTAAGCTGATCAACGATGAACATTCTTCCGCTCTTGTCAATGTCGATGCTTATCGGCAGCGAGAAACCACCAGGCGCCAGCTTTCCGGAATTGGAAACAGCGTAGTATCCGCCAAAAGCAAGCAAAAGATCTCCGCTCTGATTAAAGATTTTGATACTGTTTGCGCGACCGTCAGCAACATAAATGTTATCGTCCGGGTCAACAGCAACAGATTTTATCAGCTGAAAATCTCCCTCACCGGTTCCCCGCGTACCAAAGCTTTTCAGATATTTACCCTTAGGATCAAAAAACTGAATGCGTGCATTGAATGCATCAGCCACCAGCAGCTCTCCCCTGGAATTGACAACCATACCCACAGGTCGATTAAGCTGCCCCGCGGAATCACCGGGACCGCCTATTACGTAATTTAGACTACCATCAAGATTCAATACGAAGATTTTGCTTTGTTCCGCATCTGATACGTACAAACGCTGGCGTATCTTATCAATAGTCAGAGCAATAGGACGTTTGCATACTTCAGCAACATCCAGTGTCCTTACATATTTTTCCGAGTGATCAAAAACCAGGATCTTTCGTTGATGTGGCTCCAGAACAAAAAGGTTCATTTCACGATCGAGAGCCAGTCCAACTGGTTTTATTCGCCCGGAGAGTTTCGCCTGATGCAGGGGAAGCATGCGAAACTCCGACTGCGCAATATCAAATACAAAAACCGCAGCAGCTTCGATGTCCGCTACATACAGTTTGTTGTGAACATCATCTATGCGCGCCTCTGTCGGCTTTATCAGGCCGATTGGGCTGTCCTCTCCGACCACCGCTTCTTTAAGACGACGGAATGCGGTTTTTTCCAGATCGAGCTGACTATGGTAGGCAGTGATCCACTCTATACGGGCCGGATTTGGGGGGAGCGGCCAAAAGTAGCGCTCACGAAGTGCAGAATCAGAAGAAGCACAGCCAAGGGTAGAGAAAAGCACATAGAGACTAAAGACATATACAAGAGGGCGGAGATACTTCATAGGCTGACACACCGAAAGAAACTGGTTAATAAAAAAGAGGCGGATTTCTCCGCCTCCCAGAGTACTGAAACTGACTTTTATTTACTTGTTATGGCATGCGAGACAGAGTCCACTACCCGAGTTGGAGATACGCAGGAACGGTGCGGTTGAACCGGCAGCACCTGGATCATGGACTTTGTGGCAGCTGGCACATTCGAGATTATTACCGCCTAAACCAAAGAAAGCGCTTCCACCCAAAGTGGCGTTGGCAGCAGCTTTGGTATTCAGGCCAGTCGCATCTTCGGTGGCGGCTGTATTGTAATCAAACCCGACAGGATGATCGTTTGAGAGGGTCTTTCCACCACCACCACCACCTATATTCGCGTTGGATGTAGCAACAATAGCACCAAGCGCCTCCGGCGCTCCTCCGGCCTTATTGGTGAAAGCTCCCATGGCGGTCACACCATCATGGCAACTCATGCAGAACAGAGAAATACTGTCAGCATCAAAATTTCCGAGGGCCAGCTTGGCTTTGGCAGTTGAACTGATGGTAGGGCTATTGTACATACTCCAGCCGGTTGATGTAGGGTTTGTACGGTTCCAGAGCGGAACAGGTTGTGTCGGATTATGAGGCGTGTGGCAGAAAATACAGATCTGATTTGTTGCACCGGCTGATTTGAATGTTGATGCTGAACCTGAGCTGAGGTCATGCTTGGAGTTTTTGATGCTTGCTGCTCCGGCCATGGAGGCCATTGCCACAAATGCCACGGTGAGTAATGCTACTGCTTTTTTCATTTTGTTCTCCTTTTTTGATTGAAAAATGTGAATCAAGGGGTCTGGTTTTAAATCTTAATAATCTGTGTGGAGCAGTTTTTGTGCCAATATATCAACCCATATAAAACGAACACTTAGCAAAACAGCGGGTCAAGCTTTATTGGGGATTCGCTAAAACACATGGTGAAATAACTGAGAATCTTATTTGTTCTTGGTTCCGGTTGGTGAAGGAGCAACCGGCTTGGCTGCTGGAGCCTGCTCAGTGATTGGATGCTCCTTGAGATATTTCTCGGTCACATATTGATACATCTGAAATCGGCTGTTCATCTGATCAACGATGTAGATGGTGTCATTCTGGTCTATATAGATGGCATTAGGCAGCAGGAAGCCACCTGGCCGCACATCATATCCAGCTCCCTTGAACGAATATGCCCCACCAAAGGCAAGCAGAACTTCACCTTTATCATTAAAGATATTGACACGATGAGCCTTGCCATCGGTCACATATATATGCCCTTCCGAATCAACCGCTACGCCCTTGGCAATATTAAAATCACCAACTGCATCACCCCGTTGACCAAACTCCGAAAGGTATTTACCTTGAGGAGTAAAACGAACGATCCGCGCATTCATCGAATCACAGACCAGAATATTGCCCTCTTGATCGGTCGTGGCAGAGGTCGGATAATTGAAATGTAGATCTCCTGCACCATCCTTGCCGGTTTCCTGAGAACCAAGTACAAAAAGGACCGTTTTGGCAGCCAGATCATATACCAGAATCCGGTGACCTTTTACATCAGTAACCAGCATGCGTTTTCGCGGTTTGTCAATTGACATGGAAGCAATACTTGCCAACTCTTTGGACAAATCAATGGCTGCTACAGCTTTCTCCTGCTGGTCAAAGACAATAACTTTCCTTGTCTTTGCGTCGCCGACATACACATTCCCGTCACCATCGACAGCGACACCTGAAAGTTGCTCGAACATCCCCAACGCTCTCTCAGCTGCCAGTGTATGCAATTTTCTCAGTTTCATATCAAAGACATAGACGCACTGTTGCTTGAAGTCGCTGACATATACTTTGCCATTACCATCGGCGGCAATGTTCAGAGGCCTTTCCAACTCAGCTTGCATTGTTTCACCGACAACAGCTTCAAACAGACTGGCCTGCCTCAAATCTCCTTCATTACTAAAGGCACCCAACCATTCTATACGGGGAGTATCTGGCGGTGGTGGCCAGAAATACCTTTCTCTAACCTGCGGACCGGAAGCACAGCCGGCAAATATAACCGTTGCAGTCAGAACCAGACATTTGATTATCAGCTTTATCTTCGACATTCTTCTCACCTTTTCCATTAAAATGTTTACTTGTTATGGCACAATTGGCACAAGGCCAAACGATCTTCAGGGTTTCCGACGAAGAAATATCGCACCTGACCGCCGTGGGGGTTGTGACACGATGTACAGCTCATTTCCTTGCCGCTTCCTTTCCTGAGAGGGTCCGGCTTTCCTTTGAGGGGGTGACCCTCACCTGTGGTGGTCCTAACAACATGAATTTTAGTAAGCAAATGACCGTGACATGAAAGGCACAGCTCATTTATCGGCTTGATAAGCTGCGATTCATTCTGGCTGCCGTGGGAATCGTGGCAGGCTTCGCACATTCCGGCTTCAATCGGCCCGTGCACGAATTTGCGCTGTTTCATCTGAGCCGCCATATCCGCATGACATTCATAGCACAGTGCCGCCCCCCGCTTGGGAACTGCATATTTTGGAGTGCCCTTGCTGCTGTGGCAGTAACCGCACGAATAAGTACCAACCGGCCCATGCACGTACTTCACGTTAATCAGCTTTTTGTGGCAGCGAAAACAGGGATTGTCCTTCGCAATATTACTGTTCATCTGAGCCGGTGTGGCATTCATATTATGACAGGCAACGCATTGCTGCTCCCGCTCCGGAACATGCATGGTATTACTGGCAAATTCGGGTGGAGCCTGCCGGTCGCCACTTTGTGCTACATAATAAATATTCGTACTGCTTGACTCGACCTTCTGACCGCCGCGGAACAGATCTACTTGTAATTTGTTGGGACCACTATCCCAAATCGCCTGAGCGATAAAAAAATCCTTGAACAACTTTCTATATTCTGGGGACCCCACCTCGATCAAATCACTGGCGACTCCATTTACCGTCACCCTTACTCCGGTAAGATCATTTTCATTGAACTTGATGATCATGTGCCCCGAACGGTTGACCCAACTATTGGCAGCCGGATAGATATAATCAACAGCCGCCTGAACAGAAGCGGCAGTAAGGCTTAAAGCCAGCAACAACAGGATTGGCAACCGCTTCATCATGATTTCTCCTTCAAGGATTGTTTACCGCATTGATTCGATCATAGGATTTGGGTTTATGACAGCCTACAACGCAGGTGCCGCCTGTTTCGGTTTTTGTATAACGTATGGGTATCCTCCACCTGCCAAATCCGGAAATCTTTGCTGAAATCAGGCGCTGCTGGGAAGCTGCATGCGGGTCATGACACACCTTGCAGGATCTTCCTTTTTCCAGTTTGTTGATGTGGATGAAATGGATATTTTCCAGACCGTTTCTAAAACCTGTCTGGACATCTGTCAGCTTGTCATCTGCCAACTGGTTGTTGTGGCACCCAAAGCAAAGAGCAAAGTTGCCCTTGTTGAACGGCATGTAGAACTCATCTGCATAAAAATTCCTCAGCAAACGTGGATTTTCAGTGCCATGAGTGGCATGGCAGGCATTGCAATCGCCCTGCCCCACCGGTTTATGAATCGATTTTCCGCTAAACATCGCCTTGTCATGGCAGAGGATGCACAAGTTGACTCCCTCTCCTTTTAACATGTACTTCACATTGGATTCATGGGGATCATGACATCCGGTACAGTTGCCATCTGCAATGGGAGGGTGTGGATGCTTACGGTCAAACTGTTTTTTTTCATGGCACATAAAACAAAGGCGTGCGGGCGGCTCTCTCAGTTGGGATTTGTTTTCACTTTGATGAGCATCGTGGCAGGCAAGACAATCTCCCGATCCCACAGGACCATGCACGTACTTCATGGTATCTTTACGCTCATGGCACTCATTGCAAAGCCCCACCTTGCCATTGTCCGTTAAAACAAAAGCACCTTTCTTTACTTTGGGATGCTTTTCTCCGGATGGACGATGACATGATTCACACTCCCCCTGCCTGACCGGTTTGTGTGTGTACTGTTTTTCGGCTTTTGTAGGATGACAGCCACAACTGGAAACAGCAGCGGCACCAGCAGTTCGTCCCATCCCAAAAGTGAGAACAAGTAGATAGCCGGCAATGATCATGCCTGGAAAAAATCTTTTCATACCCATCCAGTAAACCTTTTCAATCACACAACACCACGAACATACAAGGAAAGCAGGACATCTCTTTACAAGAAACGTGAGATGTCCTGCTTCTTTGGGGGCCTAAATAATTCCAGGGTAAGTAGGTTATCTGTCTCTATTATTCCCTGCCATGAAGGTTCGTCACCAGGATACTACCAAAATGAAGGAGAATGCTGGGTACTATTTCGGAACTTTAAACACCAAGCTTTAGAAGATTTTGAATTCAAGCATGATTCTAATAGTTTGAACAAAAGACCCGGGAGAGATCTGAGCTGCTATTACTTCCCACCACCATAGCTGTGCAGACCGGAAAGAAACAGGTTGACACCCAGATAACAGAAGATGGTGGCAGCAAAACCGATGATCGAGAGCCAGGCAGCTCTTTTACCCACCCAGCCCCTGGTAAAACGGGCATGTAGAAATGCAGCATATACGAACCAGACTATGAGGGACCAGGTTTCTTTTGGATCCCAACTCCAATAGGTGCCCCAGGCATAATTGGCCCAAGCTGCACCGGTAATGATGCCGAGGGTAAGAAGTGGAAAGCCGATCATGATCGCACGGTAGTTGAGGTCATCCAATACCCTGGTAGGGGGGAATAGGGACATGAGGCCACCGGCAGAGACGGAGGACGAGCTGTTTTCTTCGTGAGCGGCCTTGATAAGGTACATGATCGAAACGCCACAGGCCACAGCAAAAGCTGCATAACCGAGGAAGCAAGTTATGACATGGTACAATAGCCAGTTGCTTTGCAGAGCCGGGACCAGGGGTTCAATGTTGCTGGCCAACCCCAGCTGAGCCCACGCCATACCAAGCAGAGCAAAGGGAACGACAAAGGCACCAACTATACGATATTTGTATTTAAGGTCGATGAACATGTAGATCAGAATTATGGTCCATGAAAAAAAGACCACTGATTCATAGAGATTTGATAGCGGAGCATGACCAACGCCCATGTCATATGATTCTTTCCAGCGCAGACCAATGGCAATGGTTTGAACTGAAAGACCGGCATAGGCGAGCAAACTTCCTGCAAGTCCGACTTTCTGGTTCCTACTGGCTAGAAACCCGAAGAAAACGACCATGGAAGCCATATAAGCAAGTGTTGTGGCATTGAATAACATGGAACTGGTCATATAGTGTTCCTCCGTTTTATAGTCTGACGGACTTAGGAAATCGTAGCGAAAATTCGGCTGGACGAGGACAGATTTAGACGATTTTGCAGGTCAATAGTTGTTCTATTGACCAAGAAAGCGACGAAATATAAGCCGTTCAGACGAATTTGCAATAGATATACCCTCAGTCCGACAGGCTCCTATATTTTCTGATTTTTGAGCTTATCTGCCAAGTCCTCAAACTGCATTGCAAAAGCAGCCTGATTTTTGCTGGCGTTTCCATACATGCGTGCGTGCCCCTTGGACAGAACAATCCACACCCGCTTGTGGGACATGAAAAAGGCGATGTACAGGCCCAGAATCATGAGTGTACATCCCAGCCACACTACCCACACTCCCGGGTCCCTTGCCACCTGCAGCCCAGTGTACATACGGGCATTCGTCCCCTGATAACCAAAAATCAGTGCATCGCCGCGCTGTGCATTTACTTCAGGATAATCTTTAAAAACAATGAACGTCTGTGGGGATTTGTTTTTATAGGTTACTTCTACACGTGCCGCTGCGCCGGTAAAATCCGGCATGAACGGCCGTACGTCCTGTGCAGTTTCGAGAAGCTTGAGCGTAGTACCATCTTTGAAAGTGACAGATTCACCCTCGTGAATAGCAAATCGTTCAGCTCCGGCTCCATTTCGCTGGTTTACGGTAAGGTAATGTTCACTCCCCTCATTTGCCTGACCATAGCTGGACTGGTAGAAGGTGATTCCCTTGTAGCTCAACGGATGATTTACAATAACTTTGACATCTTTATAACCCGGAACTGGCTGACCATTTTCAAGAATGGTAAGCAGACTGCGAAACTCTTTCGGTGCCCCCGTAGGGTAGAAGTCCACGGCGAATTTTTCGCAACGCACCTCGAAACCAAGCGAAATCTGTTGCCCGTTACGGGCTTCAACGGCAGAAACAGCGCTCCCCTCTACAATGGAAACATACCCTTTATACCCGAAAAGAGATCCAATGATTGCACCGATGAAAATAACCAGAATACTGAAATGAACCACATAAACGCCGAGGCGGGACCACGCGTTTTTTTGGGCAAACAGGTGGTATTCTCCACTATGCTCAGTCACAACCGGCGATGCAACTTCACGTTTCAGGAATTCAACAAGTGTATCCCGACCAGCAGCAGGAGCTCCTGAAACAGGAATTTCCTGCTTTAAGGAAAAGGTATTTCGTTGGCTATCTCCCAGCACCAGCAAAGGTTCATTGATGAACTTGAGAACGTGCGGCAGGCGCTTAATCGAACAGCAAACAAGATTGAGACTGAAGACATAGAGTAATGTTATGAACCACCACGAGTGGTACATATCAAAAAAGCCGAGCTTAGAGTAAATCTGCAGCTTGGTAGGACTAATCTGGGCCACATACTCAGGCGGTAATTGCCCTTGGGGAAGAATAGTTCCTATGATCGAGGTTAGTGCGAGGGAAATGAGCAAAAAAATTGTCAATTTGAGTGAGCAGAAAAATTCCCAGATTGACTGAGCGAAGCTACGTTGGGTGGGTGCCAATTGTGTCTCCCGTCTGTGTAATCCCGGTTGGAGTCTAAAGAATAGCGTGAATAATAGCCTAATTCCCCCTAAAGGTGTAGCGCTTTTTTGCCTTTTACAAACAAAATCAAAAGAAAAAGGGGTAACAATTTCAAATTGTTACCCCTAAAAGTCAGCTAAAATCTACAACAACTGTTTTACTTGTGGCATTCCTTGCAGGAGGTCGGCCCCTTCTTCATGTCTGTGTGGCAGCCTTTGCAATTTTTGTGTGCCCAGTCCTTACCGAAACCTTCGATTTTGCCGGCACCTTTTTCGTGACATTTCTTGCAGTCACCTACAGCAGCCTGATGGACCTTGTGGTTGAACTTTACGCCTTTTTTCATTTCAATTACATCAGCTGCAAAAGCGGAACCTGCAAAAGCAACAAGAGCAAACATGATTACAATCTTCTTCATTGTGAACTACCTCCTAATAATTTTTTGTAATAATACAGTCGAGTTCTGTCACTGTCAAGTGCATTACTGTATACAGTATCCCGCAAATCAGCGGTCAATAGCCTTTTTGCCGATGTCTTTGCGGTAATGAGCTCCCTTCCAACTAATGGCACCTACAGCCTGATATGCTTTTAAAATAGCTGTCTGCACCGTTTCCCCAAGAGCAGTGACGCCGAGAACCCTGCCGCCGTTTGTCACACAGCGTCCACTGTCCAAAGCAGTCCCTGCATGAAAAACATGCACATCCTCCAACTGGGCTGCCTCTTCCAAACCTTCAATAGCATCTCCCTTTCGATACGAACCGGGATATCCTTCAGCTGCCATGACAACACAAACTGCAGCCTTATCATGCCATTCGATTACGGTGGTGGAGAGGTCGCCGTCAGCGACAGCCATGAGCACCGGAACAAGGTCCGACTTCATCCTCATCAACAGTGGCTGACATTCCGGGTCTCCAAACCGTGCGTTGAACTCGAGAGTTTTTACCTGCCCATCTTTTACCATCAGCCCGGCATAAAGCACACCGCAATAAGGGCGTCCTTCGGTAGCCATACCATCAATAGTAGGACGCAGCACCTCAGCCATGGCGATTTCATGAATTTCAGGTGTGACCACCGGTGCAGGCGAATATGCCCCCATGCCACCCGTATTGGGCCCCAGATCCCCATCAAACACTGCCTTATGGTCTTGAGCACTGGCAAGAGGAACAATGTGTTTTCCGTCTGTGATGGCCAGAAAGGAGGCTTCTTCACCAACAAGAAATTCCTCGATCACTACACGGGAACCGGCACTACCGAAAGCATTTCCGCCGAGCATGTCTTTGACAGCGCCAACCGCCTCATCACGGGTCTGGGCAATAATGACCCCCTTACCAGCAGCAAGACCATCCGCCTTGACCACAATAGGCAGGCCTGTCCGGTCAATGAATGCTTCTGCCGGACCAACCTCCGTAAAAACACCGTAAGCAGCTGTCGGCACATTATATTTCAGCATTAAATCCTTTGAAAAAGCCTTGCTGGCTTCGATGATGGCCGCATTTTTCCGAGGGCCAAAGATCTTGAGGCCATTGCTCTCAAAGAGGTCGACAATCCCAAGGGAGAGCGGTTGCTCCGGACCCACAACAGTAAGAGCGATATCATTTTTGAGAGCGAATTCCAGCAGCTTGTCCAGCTCGTCCACCTGCAGAGGAAGATTCTCAGCCAACTCTGCCGTTCCGGGATTGCCGGGAGCGCAATACAGTTTTTCCACAAGGGGAGATTGAGCTATCTTCCACACCAGGGCATGTTCACGACCACCCCCACCTATTACAAGAATCTTCATTTTGTACCTCGGGGACTAGGGGCTGGGGGCCTGGGGACCGGCAACGCAAAAACCAGCCCCTTTCCCACGGTCCCCGATCCGTGTTTTAATGTTTGAAATGTCTCATGCCGGTGAAGACCATGGCAATGCCGTGCTCGTTGGCAGCCTTGATGACCTCTTCGTCACGCACGCTGCCGCCTGGCTGGATGATGGCCGTCACGCCAGCTTCTGCAGCGGCGTCGACACCATCACGGAAAGGGAAAAAGGCATCCGAAGCCAGGACAGTACCCCTGATCGGAAGAAGCGATTTCTGCACTGCAATTCTGGACGAATCTACCCGCGACATCTGACCTGCGCCGATACCGACGGTCTGATCGCGGCTGGTAAAGACAATTGCATTGGACTTGACATGCTTGCAGACCCTCCAGGCGAAATCCAGAGCTTCATATTCCGATGCTGTCGGAATACGTTCGGTCGCAACCTGGCATTCCCTGGCCCGTACCATACCCAGGTCGCGCCCCTGAACCAGCAGACCGCCGACGACCTTTTTCAGATCATATCCACAGGCGTTATAGTCGCTCAGCAGCGGTACCTGCATCACCCGAACATTTTTCTTTGCTGTGAAAATCGCCAGGGCCTCTTCACTGTAGCCCGGGGCAATAACCGCTTCCAGAAAAGTGGAGGTCAATTCTTTAGCCGTATCGGCATCAACCTGCCGATTGAAACCGACAATTCCACCAAATGCCGAAACCGGGTCGCATTCACGCGCTTTCAGATAAGCAGACAACGGTGAATCCGCAAGAGCTACACCACAGGGATTGGTATGCTTGATGATGACAGCCGCTGACTGTTCAAATTCTTTAACCGTCTCAATAGCCGCATCCAGATCGATGATGTTGTTAAAGGAAAGCTCTTTGCCCTGCAACTGGACAGCATTGGAAACACACGGCTCTGCAACTTCCTTCTCCACATAAAAAGCTGCAGATTGCTGGGGATTTTCACCGTAGCGGAGATCCTGAGCCTTTTTAACCTGAATGGTGAAAGTGGCCGGATATGCATCCACGGCTTCGCCCAGACGGGCTCCCAGATAGTTGGAAATAGCTCCGTCATACGCTGCAGTATGCTGAAAAACTTTGACAGCCAGGCCGAAGTTGGTTTTTTGAGAAACCGCCCCGCCGTTAGCTTTCATTTCATCGAGCACGGCGGCATAATCGCCTGCGTCAACGAGGACGGTGACATCAGGATAATTTTTGGCAGCAGAACGAAGCATAGTCGGCCCACCAATATCTATATTTTCAATTGCGTCCTCTAGATGACACCCTTCCTTGGCAACAGTGGATTCAAAGGGGTAAAGATTAACAACGACCATATCAATATTCTCGATGCCATGTTCCTTCATCTTGGCCACATGTTCCGGATTGCTGCGCATACCGAGCAAACCGCCATGAACCTTGGGATGCAAGGTTTTGACCCGTCCATCCAGCATCTCAGGGAATCCGGTAAATTCAGAAACGTCCTTGACTACCAACCCGGCTTCGCGCAGAAGTTTTGCCGTACCACCGGTAGAGAGAATTTCCACTCCATAACCGGCCAGTTCTTTGGATAGTTCAATAATACCTGTCTTGTCGGAGACGCTGATCAGCGCGCGAGTGATTTTTGCCATGTCTTTCTCCTTTTTTTCGGTAATGCATCATTATTAAAAATGGAACAAATACAAAAACACAAGAGTACAGAGCAGCTTGAATCAAAGGCAAAGAGACCTGAAGTCTTTACCTATAATCTGCACTTTTTGCTATCTCAATGGTCTTTTATGTGGAGGATTATAAACCGGTAAAATTAATATTCTGCAGAAACAGGGTCTCAAACAACGGCGTACCTGAGAGCGGCACAACCCGGAACTTTTCTGCCAGACGCTCCACCGCATCAAAACCGTCGTTTGCCATAAAAACCTGTTCAACACCCACCAAGGCCCCCTCGGGGACGAAACGGGTTTTATGTACCATGCTTTCGTCGAAGATTCCAATGATTTTAAGCCATTCCGGCTGCAAAACAGCTCCGAATGATCCAGTCAAAACCACATCCTGCAAGGCTTGACAACGTATACACGCCCGATCGAAGAGGACCTCCATGCCCGCCCTGAGAGCGCCTTTGGCCAGCTGAATCTGGCGAATGTCTCCCTGAGTCAGCATCAGAACGCGTTGCGCATCCCTGTGAAGTACAAAAGCATTCTCATTTTTGTTCTGAACCACCCGCGCACCAAGGCTGAAAGGTATCTCATCCGCATTACGCAATCTGCCGGTGGGTTCGATTATGCCGGCTTTCAGGAGTTCGGAAACTGCCTCTAGGGCGGCTGAGCCACAGATACCAAGAGGTGGAACAGAACCGATCACCCCTAGCTTCACCCGCTCATCATCTATGCGCACCGAACTGATTGCACCTTTGAGAGCAGCCATGCCGCAGGTCAGATTGCCCCCCTCAAAAGCCGGCCCTGCTGCCGCAGAAGTAGCCCAGATGGTATCTTGATTCACCAGTGCCATTTCCCCGTTGGTCCCCATGTCTAAAAACAGGGACGGGGAACCGGGGACGGGGGACCTGGAAATCTTCTCCAGTTCTTGGCTTCCCGCTTTTACTAGTCCCTCGTCCCCAGTCCCAGGTTCCCGGTTCATGGTCCCATGAAGAAAAGCAACGGTATCTCCCCCAACAAAACCGCCCGGCATCGGAAAAACATAAACCTTTGCATCACCTTCCCACTCCAGCTGTTTGGCCTGTAACCAGGTACCGCTGGTATGGAGTGGCCGGTAGGGTGGAAAAGCCAAAGTGCGTACAGGCAATCCCATCAACAGATGCTGCATAGTGGGGTTGCCGGCAATTGCAACCTGCCCCACCTCTTTCCAGGTAATTCCTGCCATCTTGCAGAGCTCGGCAGCCAAACGCCTCAACTCGATCCTGACTATGCGCGACATTTCTTGCAATGTATCCGCAGAATTGACTGCACCATCGAGTCGCGCGACAACATCAGCCCCAAAGCTGCGTTGAGGGTTCATACTGCCAACCATGGCCAGCCGCTGTCCGCTGGCCAAGTCGATCAGAGATGCTGCCAGGGTGGTTGTGCCCAAATCCACGGCGAGCGCATACATAACTTTAAACAACCTTTATCAAGTGGGATGAAGAAGGAGTCACAGATCCGATCGGAAGGGCAAATATAGCGCGATGTTTGGCTTCAGCCAGAAAAACGCTGGCATCTTCAGGAGAGAAGGCGATCAGCAGTCCTCCCGAAGTCTGAGGATCGAACAGGGGCAATAAAGCATCACCATCAATTCCGGAAACATCGGCACATGGAAGATAGTGATCACGGTTACGATAGCATCCGGCCGGCACCATACCATCGGCGATGAGATCATGCACACCCAACATCAGAGGAATTGCATCAATATTCAGGTTAATTGTCACCCCTGCACCACGGGCCATTTCGCAGGCATGCCCGATTAGCCCGAAGCCGGTTACATCTGTGGCGGCGGTGGCGCGGCACTCTTTCATAAGTTCAGCTGCCGCCCGGTTGAGTGTGGTCATCCAGCCCACAGCCTTCTCGACCATCGCCGGCAGTGCGACCTCTCCCTTGATGGCTGTAGAAATGATGCCGGTTCCCAAAGGTTTTGTCAGGATCAGCACATCCCCCGGACATGCAGACGAGTTGCGAATAACCTCCTCTGGCGCCACCAGACCGGTCACGGCAAGACCATACTTCAACTCATCATCCTCTACCGTATGCCCACCTACAAGGCAGACTCCGGCTTCAGACAACACGCTTTGACCGCCAGCCAGAATTTCGCCCAGAACATCCCCCGGCAGCGAACAGGCCGGAAAAAAGACCAGATTCATGGCTGTCACTGGCCGGGCACCCATTGCATACACATCGGAAACCGCATTGGCAGCCGCGATACGTCCAAAAGTATAGGGATCATTCACCAGTGGGGTGATTATATCGGTCGTCTCTACCAGGGCGCAACCCGGCGCTATTCTGTAGACCCCGGCATCATCGGATGTTTCCGGCCCCACAAGCAGATCAGGATCGCGTTTAGTTGTCCAAAGCCCATCCAGGGCCTTCGCCAGGCTTGCAGGGCCCAGTTTCGCAGCTCAACCGGCGGCTTTTACCATCTGTGTCAGTTTGATGTCATTCACGGTCACATCCTTTTCAGTTAAAAATCATTTTACACGGTCCCAAGCTGGTCCCAGCTCTACTTAAGATACACCCTTGGTACTCGTTTGCTGATACCACAGAAAATTTCATATGGTATGGTTCCGGCAGCCTGGGCCAATTCTTCACCGGAAATGCGGTTGCCCGATTTATCCGATCCGATCAGCACCACCTCGTCTCCGACTGCCACATCCGGTATAGCAGTCACATCCAGCATGATCCAATCCATGCAGACCGTGCCGGCGACCCGGGCCCGCTGCCCCCTTATCAGCACCTCACCGCGGTTGGTAAGGGCTCGAGGATAGCCATCAGCATAGCCTACCGGAACGCTGGCAATCAAGGACCGCTCACTCGTAGTGAAGCGACGGGCATAGCTGATGGTCGTTCCCGGTTCAACCCACTTCAGCATGGCAATCCTGCTTTTCAAACGCATGACCGGGTGCAGATCGAGCTTGCCCTGGAAATCCGGAGAGGGCGCGGCCCCATACAGGGCGATTCCGGGGCGGATGAGATTGCAGTCAGACACATTCTTCAGCAGGGCCGCAGCACTGTTGGCAATATGAATGTAGCGTGGCGTGTACTTGGCCTTACGGGATTCGGCTACAGCCCACAGGAACCTCTCAGTCTGAATTTTAGTGAAATGCTGGCCCGATTCATCCAGCTCATCCGCACTTGCAAAGTGGGAAACAATTCCTTCAAGCAAGATATGGGGTAGTTTGGCAAGTTCCTTTAAAAATTCAGGTGTCTGATTCCAGGGGATACCAAGGCGCCCCATGCCGGTATCGACCTTCAGGTGGATTTTCGCTTTGCGAAATAGTTTGCCGGCTGCCTGGTTGAGAGTCTGGGCCTGCTCCAAAGCAAATACTATTGTGGAAAGGTTATAACCGATGCATTTACGCTCCTGCCCCGGATACACACCCCCCAAAAGCAGAATCGGTTTATCGATTCCAGCTTTGCGGAGCTGAATACCTTCTGCCAGAAATGCGACTCCAAAAGCATTGACACCCAGCTCTTCCAATTCCCGGCTGATATCCATAAATCCATGACCGTAAGCATCGGCCTTTACCACAGCCAAAATCTCGGTAGTTCGTGGAATAGATGACCTCACCACCTGGAAATTATGGCGAAGAGCTGCAAGATCAATCTCGGCAAATGTTGGGCGGCTATCGTACAAAATGACTCCTCTGGTTAGATTCCGTCCGGAAAGTTTTTTCTTTCCTGGCAACGTCAATCTTGGGATTTACATGTGCAGCGTAACGATTAACCTCTTTTATGTTGGAGCTATCCGGAGTTTCAGGATAAGGAACCAGTTAGCAGTTAGTTTGTATTCTCTTCGATCAGTCGCTGGGCCACACCACCGTATCCAGGCAGGCCACGAGCTTTTCTGTAGGCTGCCAATGCACCGTTCCGGTCATTAAGCTTGTTCAACAAGTTCCCGTAAGCAATCCAGATACTGCCGTCACCACCCGCATAGCCAAGTGCCGATTCAAGGGTACTCTTTGCTTTCCTGAGGTTATTCCTTTCATACAGCAATAATCCATAGTTCAGCATGGCATTGGGATTCCTGGGGGAAAGTGCGAGACTTTTTTTGTAAGAGTCCTCAGCCGCACCGGTCTTGCCTACTTTTGAATAAGCTATTCCCAAATTATAGTGCAGGCGCCACGAATCAGGAATGTACATTTTTAAATGTTCATACTCTGCTATGGCCTCATCATACAACCCCAAAACCAGTAGTTGATTGGCCCAATTTCCCCGCAATACGTTATTTCCAGGGTCGGCTCGAACCACCTCTCTTTGTCGGTCAAGCCAAGGTGAAATTCGAGTTATCAGCACGCTTCGGTTCTGTCGTGACCAATCTGCAAAGGCTCTCTCAAAATGCAGTTTCGTGCTGCTGAAAACCCTTCCTGACGTCACTCCATCAATCGCTTTCTGATAATACTCAATTCCCTTGTTGTATTCATTCTGTTTTTCAGCAAGCAAACCTCGCAGGTAATAGCTGAATACCGTTTTAGACTCTTTTGCGTCCGCAGTTTCCAGTAATTGTGCAGCAGCGCCATAGCGGCCTGATTGGATCGCCAGTTGCGCCTGATACAAATCATGAATATTCAGCGTGGAATCCTCTTGGGCAGCTTTTCGGAAAATCTCCAGAGCCGCTTCATGTTCACCAGCAAAAAAACGCGCTTCAGCGGTCCTCAGCTGAAGTTCTCCGATTTTATTGCCGGGGAGAAGACGAGTCAACGGTTCCAAGGCATTTGTTGCTTCCTGATACTTTCCGGCGAAAAACAGCTGTTCCGCAAGACTGAATCTCGGTCGACCTGCTTTACTTGCATATTCGACATTGCTTTTCCAGAACCTGACCGGATCCCCCCATTCCGCATTCCGGAGCAGGGTTGAATATGAAAGGCCGACAAGGATTATACTGACAATAACAGGCCCCATCCTGTGCAAACGGGCAAAAAATTGCTCATAGGAAATCAGGATAATTCCAAATAAGGGAAGATAGAGCCTATGTTCAAAAATAGGATCGAGAGGCAGGAAACTCGATTCCAATACCATGAAAAAGATCACCCACACTGCCCCAAGAAAAGTCAGGGGAAAACGTTTCCTGAACCTGAACACTGTCATGACCACTGTAAATATCAGGATGAATGTCACAACGTGAAGCGGCCTTGGAACCAGGTCGGGCATTGGCCATGAATAGTCCAGCATTTGTCGATATGGCATGACGACAAGCTTGATGTAGACCCAGAACACCTCCAATTGGGAGAGAAAGTACCTGAAGGGCAGCCATGACATATCTCTTACGAAGTCATAAAAAGGCCCTCCAGTGTCACCAACCGGTATAAAATTGCTATCCAGCGCCACGGTTACGGACCCCAGCGACAGCAGCCGCAATCCAACAGTAACAACCGGGATCACAGCCGTAGCCGCTACTGCTGTTTTCCATCCCGCGCACAATTTGTCGCCTCCGCGGTACCACGCCATGGCGCACACTATCACCGGCAGCAGAATGGTATTTTCCTTGGCCATACAGGAAAGAAGCCCGCACATTACCGCCAAGAGCAGGATAGCAATCAGGTTTTCTGCAGGCCTGTCACGCTTTATCAACAGGTAGCGATCCGCAAGAATTACTGAAAGCAGCGCAAACAGAGCGCTTAACAGCGTCATTCTTTGCACGATGTAACTGACCGCCGAGGACTGCACGGGGTGGCACAAAAACAGAAGACCCATGAGCAGGGACCACCGCCTTGCGCCGGTAATCTGTCGAAACAAAACAGCTACCAGCAGGCTGTTGACGACATGGAGAGCAACATTTACCCAGCGCGAGTAAAGCGGGTTGACGCCCCACACAAGTTTATCGAGCGAGAATGATAGAAAAGACAGCCCCCTGGGCAATCCCAGCTGATTGATCACATTCTGGAACGTGGCATTTGCGAGATCAGGGCTATAGAGGAAAATGTGACAATCATCCATGTACCAACCCCCACTGGAAGCGGGCAGGTACAACACGAAACCGACGATGAAAAACAGCCCCGCCGTTATGACCGGAATCAGCTTTGTATGGGGCATGATCAAAACTCTCCTTATGAGATCGTGTGGTGAACCCGAAACCGGCGGAGCTGCCCGGGTTTTCCATCCGGCGTTTATCTGCCGGAAGTATGCCTGGCAGACAGCAGGCTCTTTTCCAGATCAGCGCCTAGCAGGGGATCGAGAGGCTTCAGCAGATTGAGGCAATCCTGGACATTATCGTATCGCCCAAGATTGATCAGTGCCAGACCGAGATTATAGAGTACGCCGGGCGAGCGGGGATTAAGGGAGCGTGCTGTCTGATAATAACCGACAGCTTCAAGATGGCGGCCCTGCATTGCCAATGCACTCCCCAAATTTTCATACGCTGCTGGATTTCTGGAATGCTTTAGAATGGCAGTACGTGCCGACGTTTCTGCCTCGCTCCAATTACCAATAGCCGCATAAGCTGTTGATAGAGCAAGGTAATTTCGATGATTATGAGGAGCTACATCGATATCGTGACGAATGAGTTTAATCTCATCACCCCAGACAGCATTACGCTTGCAGGTTAAACCGGACAGTATCAACACCAGTGCAACAGATGCGACGATTCTGATTCGTTCTGGTTTTATACTGGCAAGCAGGTACAAAGTACCAACTATCAAACCGAACATGCAGAAGTACACTCTGTGTTCAACAAGCGGATCAAGCGGTATTATCGATGACTCAATAACCAAGGCAAGGAGAAACCATACGACTGCGAAGGTCAATAATGGGTATCGTTTGTAAACAACAAGGGAAGCAAAGAGACAAAAAAACAGTGCAGAGGCAGCAAAGACAACCTTAGCAGAAATAACTCCGTCAACGAGCGGATAGGCATGGTCAACTGCTTGATGCAAAGGCAACAAAAACAAAGCTACATAACGCCAGACAACAATCGATTCCGTTGCCAGATACAATTGTGAAAGCTCCAAACTATCGGGCAAAACATCCAGGTATCTTACATGAGCCCCTGAAAACACTTTTTCGCCCTGAGCATTATTAATGCGGGGGACGACTCGATCAATCATCCAGAATTCAGCTTTTCCCGGATTATCAGTAAGCTTTGTTTCAGGCTTGTTAAAGTGAGACAGCGCAAGCAGCAAAACAACAATGAACACAGGGATTGAATACCCCAATACGTGCTTGAACTTCGTGGCAGGAGATATACATTTAGCCCACAGGAAAAACATGATTGGCAGGACAGCTGTGTTTTCCTTACTCAAGACGGCAAACATCCCGCACACTGTTGCAGCCAGCCAATAGCCTGCTTTTTTTGAATAACTGGAAGGGCACGTGCTATTAAGGTCGTCTATACCTTTTGAAAAAAATAAAAGTGAAGTCAATGCGAAAAAAACCGCCTGACATGTCATTCTCTGGACGATGTAATTGACCGCCTGGGTCTGAACAGGATGAACAAGAAACAGCAACCCACCCAGTAATGGCAGGTAACCTTTAAAAATTCTGGACAGAAGTTTATAAACGACCAGCGAAGTACCAACGTGCAGGGCCAAATTCACCAATCTGAAATAGTGAGGAACAAGATCTCCCAACCAGACATTCAATCCCAAGGTTAAGTACGATAGCCCACGTTGTGAAAAGATATTTTTAAAAAGATTTCCAAGATCTCTTAAACCGTCGTTTCCTAGAATCAGATGATTATCATCCAGCAACCACGGACCAGCAAACGCACTGTAATAGAGAACTATTCCAATTGCAGCGAACAGCAACAAAACAACTACATCATTTCTGGATTTAAATCGTTGCACCAGCAAAATAATACCTCGATTATTCAAGATTTCTCTTGATATACCCTGCTCCGTCATGATTATTCAATGCTTGTGTGAGAGTTGCAGGTGTACCATAAAAGATCACAAATTTCTATTCTATCTGATCTCAAAGCAATTGAATTGACTTTATAATACTGAATTTTTATAGTTGAAAAAAGTAGTACATACAACCCGGACTCACTATTAAAATATTTAAATATGCAATGTCACGTCATTGAAAATTCATTCTACTCGGTATTCGAGGTAAATCATTGACGAAAGTTCTTTTCGCCACCCCCCCTACGAGCATGAAGGAACGCTATGGGGACATGGCAGAAGCCGGAAGCTCGCTTCCCTCTCTGGGCATTCTCTTCCTGGCGGCAATCACACGCCATAAAGGCCATCCAACCACGTTAATAGATGCCTCGGCTCTTAATCTGAACTGCGAGCAACTGCTGAATCGGGTAGAAGCAGAGCGACCGGATGTACTGGGGCTTTCCGCAACAACTTTTTCCATCACACAGGCCGCGACTTTCGCCTCGATGATCAAGGAACGGGTTCCCGGCATTCGGGTCTTTATCGGGGGACCACACGTTTCGGCAGCACCGCTTGAGACCATGGAGCGATTCAAGGATTTTGATGTAGCGGTGATCGGAGAAGGAGAAGAAACCATCCTTGAACTGCTGCAGGCAGTCAATGCCGGTGCATCTTTTCAGGGTATACCGGGAATAGTCCTGCGCTGCGGAGAAGAAATTGTTTCAACGTCTCGACGCCCCTTTCTGCATGATCTAGATCAACTACCCTATCCAGCCTGGGATCTTCTCGAAGGTTTCCCTGAACGCTATCCTCCGGCACCCTTCAAGGTCCGCAACCTTCCGGCCGCATCCCTGGTTACTTCCCGTGGCTGCCCCAATCACTGCATCTTCTGCGACCGTTCCGTCTTCGGAGCCAGTTGCCACGCCTTTTCCGCGGAGTATGTGGTTGGAATGATCAGGCATCTTGTGGAAAGGTACGGAATACGCGAGTTCAGCTTCGAAGACGATACGTTCATCACCTTCAAAAAACGGCTGGTCGCCATCTGCCAGGGCATAATCAACCTCGGCGTCAAGATCTCCTGGACCTGCCTCGGTAGAGTGAACAGCGTGGACGAGGAAACCCTGGCCTTGATGAAACGTGCCGGGTGCTGGCAGATCAGCTTCGGCATCGAAAGCGGTAATCAGCACATTCTGACGACTATCCACAAACAGGCAACACTGGAACAGATCAGAAAGGCCATAGCCCTCTGCAGTAAAACGGGAATGCTGAGCAAGGGGTTCTTCATTGTCGGTCATCCTGGTGAAACGAAAGAAACCCTGGATCAGACAATAAAATTTGCGTTGGAACTTCCTCTTGACGACATCAGCGTAACCATGCTGACTCCATTTCCTGGAACAGAAATTTTCAAACGAGCAGATGAGTTCGGGGTATATGAAGGGGATTGGGGGCAAATGAATCTACTGAACGCCCTGTTTGTTCCATATGGCTTGACCAGAGAAAATTTGGAACAGACCCAGCGCGAATTACACCGGCGATTCTATCTCCGTCCCAGGATTATTCTGGGGTACCTCCGCCGGATGTTGCTTAATCCGTCCATGACCAAAGGGATGTTGCTGGGTGCCCGGGCCTTTTTTCGCAGCATCCGGAACCCGCAATGAAAACCGTGTCAGAGAGATCCCCTGCCCTGGACAGAGTGGAAAACCATCCTCGAGCTTCCGTAATCATCGTCAACTGGAATGGCAAAGACTACCTTCCAGCGTGCCTGGACAGTTTGGGAAAACAGGATTATGACGACTTTGAGACCATAGTTGTCGACAATGGATCCCATGATGGGTCCGCTGATCTTGTTCGCAACTCTTACCCTTGGGTACGTTTGGTACAACTGAATGAAAATACCGGGTTTGCAACTGGAAACAACACCGGACTGGCCGCTGCGAATGCGGAAGCGTACATCGTTACACTCAACAACGACACTCGTGTTGAAGCCTCCTGGTTGTCCGAACTGATATCAGCCGTTGAGCAGGACCCGGGCGTAGGGATGGTGGCGAGCCGCATCTGCACCTGGGATGATCCGGATAGAATCGACTCCCTTGGGGTTGCCATCTGCCTTGACGGCATGTCTCGCGGCAGCCGGAGAATGGCCCGTTTTTCCGATCTCTCCCTTGCCAAGACCGAGGAGATCCTTCTCCCCAGCGCCTGCGCCGCACTGTACCGCTTGAAGATGATCGACGAGATCGGCTTTTTTGATGATGATTTTTTTGCCTATTGCGAAGACACCGACCTCGGCCTGCGGGGGCGGCTCGCCGGATGGCGCGCACTGCTTGCCCGGGACGCCGTGGTGTACCACCGCTACTCGCGCAGCGGCGGAGCATTCTCGCCACTCAAATTGTATCTGGTGGAACGAAATCATTTCTGGGCCGCCGTGAAAAACTTTCCTCTCTCCATGCTGCCGGCTCTGCCGCTATGGACGGCGATTCGCTTTTTCGTGCAAGCACATCTTGTGCTGGAAGCCAGGGGAGCCGGCGCCCAATTCCGCCAATCATCGCCTTCCGGCCTTATTGCGGCACTGCTGCGCGGCATGCTGGATGCGGCAAAAGGGCTGCCGACGGTGCTGCGCAAACGAAACACGGCATCGGCTGCCCGGCGTCTGTCGGCAGGAGAGGCGCGAGCATTGCTGCAGCGATACAAAATCACTTTCAGGGAGCTTCTGGATGCCGGTTGATACTGGTCTGAACAAGGATGGAATGATCTATCAGCGGGAGCAATATGCCAAAGGCGGCCTCGGGGTACGCTACTGGGATTACCGCGACCGCATCGCATTCCAGAGTATAATCGGCAACGACATCCTGGACGCCGGCTGCGGAGAAGGGCTCACCCTCGAGAAGCTGGTCAAACTTAATCCTGCAGCGCGGGTGATCGGTGTCGACACCGAACCGGAGAACCTGGAGATATGCCGTCGGCACGGGCTGCCGGTGCAAGAGGGATCGCTTTATGATCTTCCCTTTGCCGATGCATCGTTTGATACGGTTCTTTTCTCGGAAGTGATCGAGCATCTTGATGATCCGGAGCGAGCCCTGGCAGAAATTTTCCGGGTATTGCGCCCAGGCGGTCGGGTAATCATCATCTTCCCGAACGACCGCACCTTCATGCTTGCACGCCTGGCGCTGGGAATGGTCCGCGAGGCGTTTTACGATCCTGGGCATGTTCGTCAATGGACACCACGCCAGATCCGCAGCGTATTGAGTGCCGTTGGATTCAAGACAGTAGCAGCACGTAATATTCCCTTTCTATGTTGGCCCGCCTGCCTGCATCATATATGTGTGGCAGAAAAACTAGGCAAACAGAGGAAATAAGGCGATGTTATTTCATTTTTATAAACATATTGTTTCTCGGTTTACTAGAACGAACCCATCTAATATTGCTTTATTGGTTACTGAACATTGTAATGCACGTTGCGTTATGTGTAACATATGGAAAGACGGTTTTTCTGCTGGAGTAGAGTTGTCAATTGACAATTATGATGAACTTTTAAGCAATCGACTTTTTAAAGATGTAGTGAATGTGATGATAAGTGGCGGCGAAGCTTTGTTAAGGAAAGACATTGAACAAATAATATCCTGCATTTTAACAAGATTACCTCGTTTAAAACGCATTACTATAGCTACTAATGGTTTAAACACCGATCTGATAAATAAAAAGATGCTAAAAATAGCATCTATAGTAAATGATTTTAATGGAAATATTCTTCTTATTTCCCAAATTTCTTTTGATGCATTGACTGAAGTGCATGATCAAATAAGAGCTCCAGGGGCTAGTATAAAAGTTAAAAACACAATTGATAAGCTGGTAGATTTAAGAAATAAATATTCATTTTATAAAATTAGTGCTGGTTGTGTAATTCAGCCAATGAATGTTGATGAAGCTGAGGGAGTTTTTGATTATTTAAAACTGAAAAACATAGAATCAATATTTACTGTAATTTGTTTTGATGATCATTATTATGGAAATAGTGAAATCGAAGAACTGTATTTCAAGGATGATAAAAAAAATAAATTGAAAGAAGTTTTGAAGAAAATTGAACATAAAGAAAAAAACATTGGTAAAAAGTTTTTGTATTCACAATTCCGATCAATGCTCGATGGCGGGACAAACAACCGTGGATGTCCAGCGTTGAGCGATACAATTACTATTAATTCTACTGGTGATGTTATCCCGTGTCTCAATTCTGGTGGTCAAAAATATGGCAATATCTTGTCTGAAAATGTTCGTGACATCTGGTTTTCAGCTGATACTAGAATAACAAGCAGAGCGATCATCAATGAAAGATGTGCCGAATGCATGTTTGCTTGTGGAGTAGGTTATTTTAATGCATTGAAATTTGCGATACGAACCATTGGCGGGAGGTTTTTTTGACTAACAGCATTTTTACCCTCCTTTTCTGGGTAGTTTCGTATTCTCTTGCAATGGCTTTTTCAATTGCTCTATTAGGAGATCGCTCCCTTATATCAGGCAATCTTTTATCGTTTCAAGCTATTACAAGGATCATTTTCCATTGGAAGTTTGCACTTTCAATGTGTATGGCTTTATTCGCTCGGGTTGCTTTTATAATGGTGAATAATTCATTATTATCTATTCCACGCCTTGCAACAAATTCGACAACAGTAACAGCTTTCATTCTTGTGATCGCGTATGTAGCTGTTGTAATAGTAAATAATATTTTTCTCAATGAGTCACTTAGCGTATCACAGTGTTTTGGCGCATCTATGATAATTGTGGGCCTTTTAGTGATGCTGAGTTAGGTTTTATGCACATGTCAATTATTCAAAAAATATCAGTCGCATTATTTATTCAAGTGATGAAGTTGCGCAAAAAAATATTATGTACCCATCCTTGTGTGTCTATTGGAGCTTTTACCTATGGCATTCCAAAAGTATATTTCCATGATTCCAATAAGTTGATCATTGGTAAGTACGGCTCTATTTCAAGCAAAGTTGTTATTTTTCTTGGGGGTGAACATCGAACTGACTTCGTATCGACATTCCCTTTTAATCAGTTTTTTTCGACACACCGTTATCTGGAAGGACATCCTGCTACCAGAGGAGACGTAACAATTGGCAATGATGTTTGGATTGGGTTTGGGTCTTTAATAGTATCTGGTGTCACAATCGGAGATGGGGCTGTGATAGGAGCAAATTCAGTTGTGACTAAACCGGTTCCGCCGTATGCCGTTGTAGCTGGAAACCCGGCAAAAATTATTCGTTATCGTTTTTCTAATGAAATTATCGAACGATTATTGGTCATAAAATGGTGGAATTGGAATAGTGAAGATATAAATGAAGGAGTTCCCTTTCTCTTCAATACCGATATATCGGCTTTTTTTAGGTACGCTGAAAACCTGCAACAATCTAAGCAAAATTAACTTGTATGCTTGAATTCCAAAGAATAATAACATCCTTTTTATTGCCACCAGGGCTCATCATATTATTACTGCTGTTATCCTCCTTTTTTTTTCGAAATGACTGTAGAAGACTGTCGAGGATTAATGTTTTTATTGCACTTCTTCTGTGGCTGTTTTCTACACCAGTTTTTTCTGACAGCTTAATCGGGCTGCTTGAATCTCAAAACTCCGCGAATGTCTATGATGACCATTTTGATTCAATAATCTTGCTCGGTGGTGGCATTTATGAAGGGGTGCCTGATCTTAATGGAACAAGTGCCCCAACGGAAGATATGCTTACCAGAATTGTATCTGCAGTACGTTTGTATAGACGATGGAAGGTTCCTATTATTGTCTCTGGTGGTGCTCCTCCAGAGTTTACAGTACCAGAAGCAGTTGTGGTGAGACGGTTTTTACTCGATATGGGTGTTCCGGAAAAGCATATCATCCTGGAAATACAATCTCGTGACACCATGGAAAATGCTCAAAATGTAGCTGTTATTTGCAGAATGAGGGGATATGTTAGGCCCGTAGTGGTGACCTCTGCCTACCACGCCAAGAGAGCGTCCATGGCATTTAATAAGGCTTCCATGAAAACAACATTAGCTGCCTGCAACTTCCGGGGGGCGACCGGAAGGCATTATGGATGGGTCACATTTCTTCCTTCAGCAGAGCCTATTGAAACCAGTTGGCGTACGATAAGAGAGAGTATCGGTTTAGTTTATTACAATCTTGTCTTGTAGCTGAGGTGCATTACTTCATGGCTCTTTCCAATATGGTACTTATTCCTGCCTACAATGAAGCATCAAGGATTGCGCAGGTTGTTTTGTCTATCAAAAAAATTTGTCCATATTTGGATGTCGTGGTGATTAGTGACGGATCCAGCGATGATACGGCTAAGATTGCCAGAAATATAGGTGCTGTTGTGTTGTCCCACCCGTTCAACATGGGATACGGTGTGGCCATCCAGACCGGTTACAAATATGCTCTTGCCAATAATTATGACTACCTTGTTCAGCTTGACGCCGACGGCCAGCACGACCCTTCCTGTATTCCGGCCCTGTTGGCGCCGGTGCAATCAGGAGAGGCTGACATCGCCATTGGATCTCGTTTTCTCGGAAACAGTTACCACCCCCCTTTCTTGCGACGACTCGGCATGTCGCTCTTTCGCCTGATCGTCTCCCGGGTCACCGGGCGGCAGGTTACCGATACGACTTCGGGATTTCAGGCCTTCAACCGTGATGTCATCGCTTTTTTTGCAACTGATATTTTCCCGGTAGATTACCCGGATGCCGACATGCTGATCATGCTCCACCGCGCCGGTTTCAGGATGACCGAAGTACCCGTACGCATGTTTGAAAACAGCGACGGCACGTCCATGCACAGTGGACTCAAACCACTGTATTACATGTTCAAAATGCTTCTTTCGATCGGCGTGACACTGATGAGGAACAAGGGAAAAAGGTTGTGAGTCACAGCGACTGTCCACATGAGACAGGTGAGAACTGAGGTTGATATGCCGGTTAGCCAGAAAATATTTGCATTACTGATCTGCTGCTTTGTGTTTGTGGTTACGGTTAATCTTGTGCGCAAACGAAAACTTCGCGAGGAATATTCCGTACTCTGGCTGCTTACGAGCCTGCTGATGTTTGTTCTTGTTCTACGCTATGAATGGCTGGTTGCCCTGACTGGTTTTATCGGTGCCGGTTTGCCGACAACAACTCTCTTCATCTGCTCCATTATTTTCCTGATTCTGATTGCAGTTCAATTTTCCATAAAAATTTCAAAGCTCACAGAACAAGTAAAAGACCTGGCACAGGAAAATGCACTCTTGCGAAGTGATGTCGAACATCTGATGAGACAGGCTCCGGAAGAGCAGAACTACGGATCAAGGAAGTCGGGGAGCTAGAAGTATTGCCTACTTGTCCAGGCGCCATATCCATTGACACGCCCATCATTTTCCAGTAACCTTTCATCGCTTAAAGGCCCTAGGGGTGTTCTACGGAACTGAGATGATTCTTTGGAGTCAGACCCTTCGAACCTGAACCGGTTAATCCCGGCGTAGGAAAGCGGCTCCCTCTCGTGATTCATTATCCAGCCGCCTGATTGTCCGTCATCAGTGCGGCCTTTTTTATTTTCCAGCACCACCGATAGCTGAATTTTCCCGGGTCAATGGAATCTATCTCATGAGCAACAATGGCAGACACTTTCGATTGGTGGTCAACAAAACAACCGAACCCTTTTCCATTGCGGGGGTCTATTTAATCACCGACCAGAACGAGGATCTTGTTGAACGGGTGCGGCTGGCCCTGCGAGGTGGGGTAACGGCACTCCAATACCGCGCGAAAGACAAAAAACATGAAGAATGCCTCACTGAGGCACGCGTCCTGCAGCAACTCTGCCGCGAGTTCGGCACGACATTCATCGTCAACGACAGTGTGAGCCTTGCGCGGGAACTGGATGCGGACGGGGTTCATCTTGGGCAGGATGACGGCAGCGTCAGCTACGCCAGGGAACAACTGGGTGATGCAAAAATAATCGGCAAATCGACCCACGACCTGAATGAAGCGCTGCAGGCGGAAAAGGAAGGGGCAGACTATATCGGCTTCGGCGCCATGTACCCCACCGAGAGCAAATTGGTCACGCATATTCCCGGCACCCAAGGACTCGCCCAGATTCGCAGCGAGGTCAATATCCCGGTCGTCGGCATCGGTGGCATCACGGTCGGCAATGCCTGCAGAGTTATTGATGCGGGGGCTGACGCAGTTGCGGTAATTTCTTCCGTTCTTTCACATCCACGGCCAGATATGGCTGCAAGCACGCTGCGACTGCTCTTCAACCGCCAGCGGCCTTTTCCGCGCGGTTCCGTACTGACCGTGGCCGGAAGCGACTCCGGAGGAGGCGCGGGAATCCAGGCGGATCTCAAAACGATCACCTTGCTCGGAAGCTATGGAGCAAGCGTACTGACCGCCCTGACAGCCCAGAATACCCGGGGCGTAGCCTCAATTCATGGATTACCTCCTTCATTCGTCACGGACCAGTTGGGTACGGTGCTCTCCGACATTCCGATTGATATCATTAAAACTGGCATGCTGCATACTCCGGCCATCATATCCGCTGTGGCTGAGTACCTTTTGGAACTTGATGAGCTGATTCCATTGGTGATTGACCCTGTTATGGTCGCCAAGGGAGGAGCAGCACTCATGGATCGCGATGCGATCAGTGTCTTTTGCACACAACTGTTACCCCAAGCCTATCTGCTGACTCCCAACATTCCGGAAGCGGAAAAACTGACAGGCCTGCAGATCCATGACGAGTCTGATATGGAACAAGCTGCCCGAAAACTGCAAAGTATGGGTGCTGCCAATGTACTGCTCAAGGGAGGTCATCTTACCGGTCCTCTTTCAACGGATCTGTTATTCGATGGTTGCGAATGTCACCTCTTCCCCACGGAGCGCATTTTCACCAGTAACACCCATGGTACCGGCTGTTCATATGCATCTGCCATTGCCACTTTTCTGGCCCAGGGGAAACCGTTGGTAACTGCAATTGAACAAGCCAAGGGGTTCATCACAACAGCTATTCGCCTGTCACGTTCCCTTGGCAAGGGTCACAGCCCAATCAACCATTACCTGGGTGCTGTCAGCCTGTTCAAGAACGGTAAGGAATAACTTCTTGAAGCTGTCATCAGACCTGCCCGTCAATGCTTTTTTCGCTCCTCTTGTCGCCCTTACAGCTTTTATCCTTTGCCTTAGAAAAATCGGAGACTTCGATTACTGGACCCATCTGGCGCTGGGACGGGCTTACTGGAGCAGCGCAGGCGGGAATATCAGCGAGCCATTCGTCCTCTTGCGCATGGGAGTACCGCTGGAAAACAATGAGCGGGTGTTCCAAATGCTGCTGTACCCGATCCGTGCCATCGGCTCAGACGCCGCTATCTGCCTTGCAATAGCCTTTATCGCTGCGTGTATTTTTTTTATTTATGCACGGCTATTACCAAATACGGCAGATACAGGCACCCGCGCGATAACCTTCGCGTATCTGATTGCTACTCTCGTAGCCGTCCAATTCCGGTTTGCGCCGAGGCCGGAGGTTCCAGCTTATCTGCTGTTCGCTCTTATACTGGCCTTAACCCAGTCTTTCAAGCTGCACCCGAGCCGTTGCAAACTAGTTGTTATGGTCCTTATCGTCGCCGCCTGGGTGCCACTGCATGTCACATGGACCATAGGCGCCGTACTAGCTATCACCATGATGCTGACAAAACCGCGCCTTGATTTCTGGAAGGCACAGACCACCACGACAGGCGGCGTACTCTTCCTGTGTATTGTTGCTGCGGCTGTTATCATGGCGGGGTTCCACACCATCTCCTTTGGCCAGTTCGTCCTGGGACACCTGGCTCAGGGAGGAATTCTTGCCGGCATCACCGAGATGCGTCCTACGTGGGAATTCCCGGAAGTATTCCATGAATTCTGCCTGGTTTCTCTTTTTGCCTTGATGCTGACCTGGGGGACAAAAGAAAGACGGGGCGGACGCCTGTTCTTTTGGGCTATTGCACTGGCAATAGGACTGTTTGTAGTTCGTAATACCGCCATTGCGCTTCTGGGCATGGTCCCCATTGCGATGGAAGGACTGGAATCCCGAAAGAATCTTGTGTTGCAAAAGTACCGGACCGCGGTGGTTTGCACCTCACTGTTGACCTTTGTCGTACTGGCATGGGGCTCGCTTCGTAAGAGCGATCCACCCTGGGGCGTAGGCGTCCAGTGGCTGCTTTTCCCCCGTGAGGCGGCAGCCTTTGTCAAAGAACGAAAACTGCCCGCCAGGGTATTCAATAACTGGGATTGCGGCGGTTATCTAAACTGGGCCTGGGGTGGCGACCCCAAAACATTTCTGGATGGCAGACTCGGCACCAGCAGTTCCATTGTTGCCCACGACGCCGTTATAGATGGAATCAACCCTGCCGCAACCATTAATCAGCTGGATATCAAGACCATTCTGATCCAACCGCTTTACCACAACAGCGGCAGAATTGTTCCAGGGCTATTCTGGTTATTGGGACAGCCCGAGTGGCAATTGGTACATGCAAGCGATGCTTTTGTCTTTGTCAAAGGCCGGCTTCCCGCCGGCGTGACTTCATTGCCGGCACATGCGGTATGGCGCAGTTTATCTCATCACATTGCCATGATGCCGCCGGATTGGGCTGACGATCAGGAACACCTCTTGTACAGCTTTGCCCTGTCCCACTATTTCAGCGGGGATACAGTTACAGCACAACAGTTACTTGCAGATGCACGTTTGAGAACCCCCCGACTCTTTCCCGAGTATCGGAATTACTTTTTGTTTCCCACTGAACCTACGCGTTAAAGGAGTTTTTATGACAGAACTGGAATTTGCCCGCAGGGGCGTCATCACTGAAAAAATGAAGGCAGCAGCGATATCGGAGGGTGTAGAACCTGAATTTATCCGGGATGGCCTGGCTGCAGGAAACATCGTCATCTGCCATAACATCAAACATGCCAACGGCACTCCCCTGCCTGTGGGCACCGGTTTGCGCACCAAGATAAACGCCAATATCGGCTCATCCTCTGATGACACCGACATGCAGAAAGAACTTGAAAAAGCTCGCGTTGCCGTGAAACACGGTGCGGATGCCATCATGGATCTTTCAACCGGTGGCCCGGTGGATGAAATCCGCAGAGCCGTGATTGCCGAAACTTCCGCCTGCGTCGGCAGTGTCCCCCTTTATCAGGCAGCCCTTGATGCTGTAAGGGTAAGGAAGAAAGCTATCGTGGACATGACTGTTGACGATATTTTTGCCGGAATCATCAAGCACGCCGAGGATGGAGTTGACTTCATCACGGTTCATTGTGGCGTGACCCGCAGCACGGTTGAGAGGATGAAAAACGAAGGACGCCTGATGGATGTGGTTTCCCGTGGGGGGGCTTTCACCATTGAGTGGATGAAGTACAACAACCAGGAGAATCCTCTTTTCGAACATTTTGACAAGCTGCTCGACATAACCAAAGCTTACGACATGACACTCTCCCTGGGTGACGGCTTCCGTCCCGGATGTCTGGCCGACGCCACCGACAGAGCTCAGATTCACGAGCTGATAATTCTTGGCGAACTGACCCAGCGCGCCCAGGAAGCTGGTGTCCAGGTAATGATCGAGGGACCGGGCCACGTACCGCTTAACCAGATTCAGGCGAATATCCTGCTGCAGAAACGCCTCTGCCACGGAGCCCCCTTCTATGTGCTGGGGCCGCTGGTGACCGACATCGCCCCTGGCTATGACCATATAACCTGCGCCATTGGCGGAGCCATCGCTGCAGCCGCCGGGGCAGATTTCCTCTGTTATGTGACTCCCAGTGAGCACTTGCGCCTGCCTGATGTGCAGGATGTTCGCGACGGAGTGATTGCTTCGCGCATAGCTGCCCATGCCGCTGACATTGCAAAGGGAGTCAAAGGGGCCATGGCCAAGGATATTGCCATGGCAAAATGCAGGAAAAAACTTGATTGGGAAGGGCAATACGCACTGGCGCTGGACCCGGAACGGGCACGTTCAGTGCGGGACAGCTCACCTGTTTCAGACCATGGGGCCTGTACCATGTGCGGAGAGTTCTGCGCCTACAAAGTCATGGATGAAGCGATGAAGCGATAAACGAGTAAAAGGATGACCAGGGATCTGTAAAAGCTTTTTCCAGTCCCTAGTCCCATCCCCCTAATTCTCACACAAAAAAACGGGTAGAAGCTTGAAGCTTCTACCCGTTTTTTTGTTCTCTCCGTCCTGCCGACAGCTTAAAGGACCTCCGGCGAGTTCCTTATCAGGGTGGGCGACCATGTACCGTTTCAGGCAAATCCCGCGCAATGGGGCAGCACACCGCGGTATCGAAGGCCTCCCGTTCTTTATTTATTCCGCCCGGGCACTGCAACCAGCGAACAGGGCAGAGAGAGCATTTGTTGAAATTATTATTACATCGTCAATTGATGTTTACAAGCCTTTTAATCGAAGCTTTTTTGCCTAAAATCCCAAAAAACCGTTCAATCTGCGCACATCAGCCATGAGCTGATCGAAACCGGGAAAGGTGAGCGATTGCGGGCCGTCAGAAAGAGCTTTCTCCGGTTCGGGATGAACCTCCACCAGGACCCCGTGTGCCCCGGCCATCAGTGCAGCAAGGGTCATGGGAGGAACAAGGCTGCGCTTGCCTGTTGCATGGGATGGATCCACCATGATCGGCAGATGGGACATCTCCTTGATCAGAGGCACAACAGCAAGGTCGAGCGTGTTGCGGGTAGCTGTTTCATAAGTACGGATGCCGCGCTCACACAAGATAACCTGTTCGTTGCCTTCAGCAAGAATGTATTCGGCGGCTGCGAGAAATTCCTCGATGGTAGCGCTCATGCCGCGTTTGAGCAGCACCGGTTTGCGGATCCTGCCAAGCTCCCGCAGAAGGTCAAAGTTCTGCATGTTGCGCGCGCCAACCTGCATCAGATCGGTATATTCGGCAACCAGTCCGACATTGTCCGGGCTCATCACCTCGGTCACAATCGGCAGTCCACTCTCTTTCCCCGCCAGAGCCAGGAGCTTCAACCCTTCTTCCCGCATTCCCTGAAAGGTATGCGGACCGGTACGCGGCTTGAAAGCTCCGCCGCGCAGCATGTCGGCTCCCGCTTTTTTCACGAAAAGAGCAGTCTTGACAATCTGCTCCTCCCCTTCAACCGCGCAGGGACCGGCTACCATAACCGGACGGCAGCCATGACCCACACGGACACCAGCTACATCCACAATGGTGTTTTCCGGATGAAAATCTCTGGAAACCAGTTTGTACGGTTTTGAAACATGAATGACGCGCTGCACGCCAGGTAGTTCCAGGATCTTGCTGTCATCAACATAACCATGATTGCCGAGCACACCAATAGCGGTGCGTTCACTGCCCGGAATGGGAGCCGCTGTATAGCCCATTTCAGTTACTACTCTTGCAACAGCATCGACATCGCTTTGTGTGGCAGTATGATTCATGACAATCAGCATATGTTTCCCCTATTCTACTCGTAACGTTCACACAGTTTGCTCAGCTTATCCATCTGGTGAATGACAACCCGATTACCCTGAACGTCAATGATTCCCTCATTCATCAACTTGCGAAGCGTACGCGAAATGGTTTCACTGGCCGTGCCCAGTCGCGCAGCCAGTTCACCTTTTTTGATTCCCAGATCTATATAGGTTATTCCCGCGTAGCTGGTCGATTTCTCGTTTGCCCTTCTGACCAGAAAAGAAGCGAGGCGTGAAGTTACGTCAGCAAAGGAAAGTTCTTCAATCTGACGCGCAAATTTCCGCAACTGAAGGGAAAGTGAAACAACCAGATTCAGAGCAAAATTTGGATTTCTGGTCATCAACTCCAGGAACCCTTCCTTGGGCAGATAAATAACTTCCCCTGATTCAGTTGCACGGGCCTCGGCGGGATATTTGCCATCGCCAAAAAAAGCTGCTTCTGCGAAGGTCTCGCGAGGCTGAACAAAGTGCAATACTTTTTCACGACCATCATGAGACATACGGCAGAGTTTGATATTGCCGGAAACAAGCAGGTAAAAACCTGTTGCTTCTTCCCCTTCACTGAACAGGGTTTCACCTTTTTTGAAAGGCCTCCGCACCGTAATAACAGCAAGCTGGGCAAGGTCGGCCTCGGCAAGACCGGAAAAAAGCATGGATTTTTTTAGCAGTTCGATCAGTTCCATGATTGTCCGTTCGGAGTTTGTGCGTGTCGCAAAATGAGCAGCGACACGCGCAAACTTCCTTTTATTTTTTTAGGAATGTACGAATTCTTTCGGCCACCTGTGGTGCGGTAAAACCGAACTGAACGGCCAGAATTTCAGCCGGAGCGGAAGCGCCGAAATGTTCGATACCGATGAACAGTCCGTCACAGCCGAGCAGTCTTCCCCAGGATTCGCTCCGTCCGGCCTCAAAGGCGATACGGGGAACGCCTGGCTGAAGAACAGAGTCGCGATAGGATTGAGGTTGTGCCATGAACTGTTCCATGCAGGGCACAGAGACAATCCTCAAGTTGACACCTGAAGAGGCGAGCAGGGCGGCAGCCTCGACAGCAACATGCACTTCCGAACCGCTGGCCATGATTACCGCATCGGCCTTTCCTTCCGGAGAAGAAACAACATAGCCACCTTTAAGGGCATCGGATTTGTCAAAATTGCTCGGGCGCGCAATAACCGGCAGTTTCTGGCGCGTAAGAATCAGGGCAGTCGGTCCCTGTTTGGATTCGAGAGCCGCAACCCAGGCCATTGCCGTCTCAAGCCCGTCGGCCGGACGGATGACCTGCAGTCCCGGAATCATGCGCAATGAAGCCACATGTTCGATCGGCTGGTGAGTCGGACCATCTTCCCCGACAAAGAAGGAGTCATGTGTGAAAATGTAGAGAGCCTGCTGGTTCATGAGCGCGGAGAGGCGAACTGAAGGACGACAGTAATCGGAGAACACCAGGAACGTCGCCCCATAGGGTATGAAGCAGCCATAGAGAGACATGCCGTTGATTACTGCTCCCATGGCATGCTCGCGGATTCCGAAGTGCAGATTTCTGCCGCCGAAAGAATCAGCCTGCACCGAGGCTGCTCCTTTAATGTCGCTGTTATTGGAGGGAGCGAGGTCGGCTGAACCGCCGGCCAGTGCCGGAATCAATGCAGCGACTTTCTGGAGGATCGCCCCTGAAAGGGAACGTGTCGCCCCATCCTTGCCGGCAACTGTTGCGATGAGTTCTTCAGCCAGGTTGGCAGGAAGCGGCTTGTTCCACATCTGATCCCACAGGAGCGCCTTCTCGGGATTCAAGGCGCGCCAGGCTTCAAACCCTTTCTGCCAGGCTGCATACCCGATTTTAAGGTTTGCCACACGCTGTGCACACAGGTCACGGACACTTTTTGGAATTTCAAAAGCTTCATGTTCCCAACCGAGGTTAGCCCGTGTAGCAACAAGCTCATCCTTGCCCAGAGGAGAACCGTGGGCCCCTGATGAACCCTGTTTGGCCGGGCTGCCGTAGGCTATGTGGGTGGTGGCAATAATGATTGAAGGTCGACCGGTCTCAGTCTTGGCAGCTGCAATTGCGTCTATTATCTGCTCGCAATCATGACCGTCGACTTTCTGTACATGCCAGCCACAGGCGGTGAAACGGCCAATGATGTCCTCAGACCATGCAAGGTCAGTTTTGCCCTCAATGGTTATCCCGTTGTCATCGTAAATGTACACCAGGTTGCCCAACTTGAGATGCCCGGCAAGGGCGGCAGCCTCATAGCTGATGCCTTCCTGCAGATCGCCATCCCCTACCAGGGCATAGACGGTGTTGCTGATCGGGCTGAATTCAGGAGTATTGAAGCGCTCGGCTGCCATGCGTGTGGCAATGGCCATACCGACACCGTTGGCAAAACCCTGCCCCAGCGGGCCGGTGGTAACTTCTACCCCTCCAGTGTGACCGAATTCGGGATGTCCCGGAGTCTTGCTGCCCCACTGGCGAAAGTTTTTCAGCTCTTCCAGCGGCAGATCGAAACCGAAGAGGTGCAGCAACGAGTACAGCAGCATTGATCCATGCCCGGCCGAGAGTATGAAACGATCACGGTTAGCCCAGCGGGGATCTTCGGGGTTGAAGTTAAGAAAATTGCCCCACAAGGCAAAAGCACAGTCGGCAGCTCCCATGGGGAGACCGGGGTGACCGGAATTGGCTTGTTCAACTGCATCGGCGGCAAGGAGACGGATGGCATCGGCGCACACACGCGCCTGTGGTGCGGGAATCATGATCTGCTGCATTGCTGTTCCTTTCAAACTGTTATTCTAGAAGTGATTGAATCCGGGAGTAGGAGGGATATACGAGCTGCCATCCGGACAGAGAACTGTCACGCCGGGCAGACTTGATACTATACCAACAGGCGTGGCATCAATGCCAGAATTTTTCATGAGGGAGGTAATTTTTTCATTGTTGTTCGGGGATGCCGTGAAGGCGAGTTCGTAATCTTCTCCACCACTCAACGCAAGATGGTAGGGGAATTGCGAGAATCCTTCGGAAATGGCACGGAAAGCAGATGAAATAGGAAGTGCAGCAAGGTTGAGTTGGCCGCCGACCCCCGACTGCTCCGCGATGTGTCCGAAATCGGCTAAAAGTCCATCGCTGATGTCGATCATGGATGTAACCAGACCTGATTCAGCCAAAAACTGCCCGACTTCAGTACGGGGCGTGGGATCGAGAAGGCGGGTGATAAACTGCCCGAACCCATCCTTTAATTTTCCTTCCTCAAGCAGTCTCAGCCCCAGCGCCGCATCTCCCAAAGTACCGGTAACCCAGATTTCATCTCCCGGTCTCGCTCCGGTACGGCGAATAATGCGCTTGGGAACCTGCTCACCCATGATTGTCACGGAAATGACGAGACCATTTCCTGATCTACAGGTATCGCCGCCAATCAGGCTGACATTATGCTCAGCAGCCATGTCAAGGAAGCCCCTGGTAAAATCATCCATGAAGCCGAGTGCAGCATCCTTCGGAATGCCGAGCGAGAGCAGACACCATCGGGGAATGCCCCCCATGGCCGCGATGTCGGAGATACTGACGGCAAGGGACTTGCGACCAAGTCGATAGGGATCATGCCATGAACAGCGGAAGTGGACGTTCTCCAGCAGCATGTCAGTCGATGTAAGCAGCTGCATGCCGGGGGTCAGGGCCGTAACGGCCGCATCGTCACCAATTCCGGTGACTACGCCGGCACCGGGACGGGTTGCTGCAGAAATACGCGAGATAAATCCGAATTCGCCAAGGGAGGAAAGGTTTGGGTTGGAGGCCATGCAGAGTTTGTCCTTTAATCAGACCTATGAAACCACAGCCACTGCTTTACTAATTCCAATTCCATATCAAAGCCCTCTCTTCGTTGGCTCGTCTTCGGCAGCTCAACGTACGAAAATGTACGCCTCGCTGCCTCAATCCTCGCCGCCTTGAGATCATCTTTGATCTGGAATTGAATAAATCAACACGCACATAAAGAAGGGGACATGATGTCATGTCCCCTCATCTTCACAGTCCTGAAGACCGGCGCCTATACCGCCTCAGGCATTACCGTGCACCGATGTTCGGGAGCGCTTTCCGGAGACACCGGCCGGGTTAGCCGACGCAGGTTTTTTTTGGGGTGCTGCTGACGGGAATTTTTCCAGAGCCAGCTTGAGAACCTCGTCAATCATCTGCACCGGTACAATTTTGACTTTTTTAAGAATTTCGGCAGGAATATCTTCGAGATCTTTCTTATTCTGAAAAGGAATGATCACGGTTTTCATGCCGGAACGAACTGCTGCCAGGATTTTCTCCTTGAGGCCGCCAATTGGCAGAACCTTGCCTCGCAAAGTTATTTCGCCGGTCATGGCAACATCCTTCCTGACTGGAATACGGGTAATAACCGAAACCAGTGCCACAGTCATTGCTGTCCCGGCTGAAGGGCCGTCTTTGGGTATCGCACCGGCCGGAACATGTACATGAATCTCATGTTCCTGAAAAAAATCCGGCTTGATATTGAGTTCAGCCACATGTGCCCTGATATAAGAATGGGCCGCCTGAATTGATTCTTTCATGACATCGCCCAACTGACCGGTCAAAGTCAGTCCAGCTTTGCCCTGCATCAAAGTCGCTTCGATATGCAGAATTTCACCACCCACCGGAGTCCAGGCCAGACCATTGACGACTCCGATTTCATTCTGTTCCAAATCATCTTCCCGTAAGAATTTTGGAGCTCCCAGGAATGTATGCAGGTTTTTTCCGCTTACTTTGACAATACGCGTTGCACCCTCGGCAACCTTGCGTGCAACCTTGCGGCAGACCGTGCCGATTTCCCTCTCCAGATTACGCAGACCGGCCTCTCGCGTGAATTTAGCAATTATTTCCCGGATGGCGTCGTCATCAAAACTGATGTGTTTATCCTTGAGCCCGTTTGCCTCCAGCTGGCGCGGCACCAGATAGCGCCGGGCGATCTCGAGTTTCTCCTCTTCGGTATAACCTGAGAGATTAATGACCTCCATTCGGTCACGAAGGGCCGAGGGTATCGGATCAATCTGGTTGGCTGTAGCAATGAACATAACATTGGAAAGGTTATAGGGCTGATTGATGTAATGATCGGAGAAGGAATGATTCTGCTCCGGATCAAGCACCTCCAGCAGTGCGGACGAAGGATCGCCCTTGTAGTCGTAACCCAGCTTGTCCAGCTCATCCAGCATGAAAACAGGGTTATTGGTGCCGGCCTGCTTCATGCCTTGGATGATTCGGCCGGGCAAAGCGCCGATATAGGTACGGCGATGTCCACGGATCTCTGCTTCGTCCCGCACTCCTCCAAGGGAAATGCGCACGAATTTGCGTCCCATGGCCCGGGCGATGGATTTACCCAATGAGGTCTTGCCTACGCCCGGCGGCCCCACGAAGCACAGGATCGGTCCTTTCATCTTTTTCTTTAACTTGCGCACCGCAAGAAACTCAAGAATGCGCTCCTTGATCTTGTCCAGGTAAAAGTGATCTTCATTGAGGATCTTCTCTGCCCGGATGATGTCGAGGCTATCGCGGGAGGACTTGCTCCAGGGGATTTCCACCAGCCAGTCAAGGTAGGTACGAATAATCCCCGCTTCGCTCGCATCGGGATGCATATTTTCAAGCCGACCAAGCTGTTTGAAGGCTTCCTTCTGAACATTCTCCGGCATGTTAGCTGCTTCAATTGCCTTGCGGATCTCGACCAGCTCTTCCTTGCCTTCGCCATCACCCAATTCCTGTTGGATAGCACGCATCTGCTCGCGCAGATAATATTCCCGCTGATTTTTGCCCATCTCTTCGCGAGCAGCGCTCTGAATTTTAGCCTGCACGCTGAGCAATTCAACCTCGCGGTTGAGGAACTCGTTTACTTTGGTCAAGCGTGTTATGGGATCAGCTGTTTCCAGCAGTTGCTGTGCATCAGAGACCTTAAGCCCAAGGTTGCTGGCGATCAGATCGGCCATGCTGCCGGCATCCTGGATATTCTCCAGGATCACCACCACTTCGGGAGAAATCTGCTTGCCAAGCTCGATTACTTTGGCCAACTGCTCCCGCACGGTGCGGATTAAGGCCTCTGTTTCAAGAGTCAAGTCAAGTTGGGTATTATCGTTCAACCTTTCAATGCGAACTGTATAAAAGGGTTTTTCCGTGACGTAGTCGGTGATGCGCGCCTTTGTCAACCCCTGGACGAGTATCTTGACTCTTCCGTCCGGCAACTTGAGCATGCGCATGATCATTGCCACAGTCCCAACGCTATAGATTTTATCCGACGGCGGATCTTCCTCGCTGATCTCATGCTGAGTCGCCAGCAGAATCATACGATCGCCAGCCAGAGCGCTATCAACCGCTTTGACCGACATTTCCCGCCCGACAAAAAGTGGGATGATCATGAATGGATACACAACCACATCACGTACCGGCAGGAGCGGCAGCACATCAGGGATCTTCAGTTCTTCCCCTTCCGGTTTCTCTGCATTCAGCTTTTCGTCATCCGGCTGATCTTCTATTTCTTGATCTTCAACTTCCTCAATCTTAGTCTTGACTGTATCACTCAATGGTAATCTCCTTTATGGGTACCTGCACATCGCCGGTTTTAGGGCATACCACCCGCAACACGCCCAAACGGTACTCGGCTGTTATGGAACGGTAATCGATGGTGCCTGGTATCTGTATTACATGATTGAATTGGCCAAATGCCCGTTCCACACAGACAAAACATCCTTCAACCTGTTCACGCGGTTTTTGCGCTTCCAGAATGAGTGAAACTCCGCTGACCCTGAGAGAGATATCCTCTGGTCTAAATCCTGGCAGATCAAACTCCAGAATCACCTCATCAGCAGATTCGTACATATCCATCAAAGGACGGTTTTCTGTATCATCCAACCGGTCCCGCATTTCCAGGACATGCAGAAGACTCCTGATCTCTTCGGCCTGACGACTGAATATCTCCAGGTGATACGGCTTGTTGCCTGAATAGTTTGGCATAGCAAGTTTCCCGTCCTGACATAGCAATGAAGGAGCACTGACTATTTAGATCATGTAACCATTCCTGTGACCAATGTCAAGGCCGTCAGCAGCAAATCGCCGACATCGCACAGAAAACGATTGACATGAAGGTGGTATTGCAGGATATTTTTAGCCTTTTATGCAGCTTAGCATCCCGCCTGGAACTCCCATGGTGTACCGGCGGAAAAAACAGTCTCCGTTGTGAGTCCAAACATGAGCATCTTCATCCTTCCACTCACACTACACTCAGCATAACAATTCACACATATCAATCGAAAGCCGGGGAAATCAGTATGGAACGTTGGACAAGTAATGATTCCGCCAAGATATACAACCTGGACAACTGGGGTGCCGACCTTTTCTCGATCAACAAAAAAGGAAACATCTGCGTCCATCCTTCTTCCAACTCCAAACATTCCATCGACCTGCGGGTGCTCGTCGACGATCTGATCAAGCGCAAGATAAAGCCACCCATCCTGCTGCGTTTCATGGATGTTCTCCAGGGGCGCATCGCGAGCATCAACCGGGTCTTCAGGAATGCGATTCAGGAGAATGAATATCCAGCCAAATACCAGACCTTCTACCCCATCAAGGTCAATCAGCAGCGCCAGGTCGTGGAGGCTATCGCCAACTTCGGCAAACGTTACAACATTGGACTTGAGGTAGGATCAAAACCGGAACTGGTGGCTGCCATTTCCATATCTACCGGCAACGGGCTGCCGATTATCTGCAACGGTTACAAGGACGGCGAGTACATTGAGACTGTCTTGTATGCCACCAAAATCGGCTATGACATCACCATTGTCATTGAAAAACTCTTTGAGCTGGAAAAGATAATTGAAATTTCCAAAAAGACCGGTATTCGGCCCAAATTAGGCATCCGCGTCAAACTTTCCTCCAAGGGTACCGGCAAATGGGCCACCTCAGGCGGAGAAGACGCAAAATTCGGACTGCGCATGACAGAGATGATCGCTGCAATCCGCATATTGGAAGAAAACGGCATGCTGGAATGCGTAAAACTGCTGCATTCCCACATCGGCAGCCAGATCACCAAGATAGACAAGATCAAAACCGCCCTGATTGAGGCAGCTCGCATTTATACAGAAATGAAGAAGCTCGGTGTCGGCATCGAATACCTGGATATCGGAGGCGGCCTGGGAGTCGACTACGACGGATCCAAATCAAGTTACTTCTCCAGCGTCAATTACACTGTTGAAGAGTACGCCAACGACGTTATTTATCAGATCAAAAACATCTGCGACGAAGCCGGCGTGGAGTGCCCCAATATCATTTCCGAATCAGGGCGGGCAACTGTTGCGCACTATTCTTTGATGGTAACCAATGTCCTGAACACCAACACTCAGAATATCATGCCCGATTTTGAGGAGATTCTGGCCCAGACAGAAAAGCCGGCACCCACCGTAAAAAAACTGATGGACATTTACAAGAGCATCGACCGCTATTCTCTGCGCGAGGATTATCACGACACTCTGCAGCTGATCAATGAAGCGGTCAGCCTGTTCAATCTGGGCTATCTGACCCTAAACGACAGGGCAATCGCCGAGTGGCTTTACGCAAAAATTATCAAAAAAATCAACAGCATCGTGGAAAAGATCAAACCAATTCCTGAGGAATTGCAAAATTTTCAGCTTTCGCTGCGCCAGACATATTTTGCCAATTTTTCACTTTTCCAGTCGATCCCTGATTCATGGGCAATTGACCAGCTGTTTCCAATTATGCCGATTCAGCGTCTGAACAGCAAACCGGACGTAATGGCTTCCGTTGCCGACATTACCTGTGATTCCGATGGTGAAATCACCAGTTTTGTCGGCGAACAGGGTCGCACAAAATTTCTTCCGCTGCACAAGATCCGCAAGGATGAAGACTATTACCTGGGCTTCTTCCTGATCGGCGCCTACCAGGAGATCCTTGGCGATCTGCACAACCTGTTCGGCGACACCAATGCCGTCCACATCACCTTCAACAAAAAAACCGGGTACATGATTGATACGGTCATCAACGGGGACGCCACCTGGGAAACTCTGAAATACGTCCAATACAAGGGACCGGAGATTCTGAAGACAGTCCGTGACAACCTTGAAAAAAGCGTAGCGTCCAAAAAGATATCCATCGAAGAAAGCAGCCACTTCATTGAGCTGCTGGACAGAACATTGTTGGGTTATACCTATCTGGGAGAATAATTGTTTTTGCTGTGCCTTGGCTTCAGCAATGAAGTCAAGGCATGGCAAAAAGCAGCTCCCCCCACATCGAATCCCCAAGACAATTTCTGCTGACCCATTTCCCCAAGCTTGATCCTGTCCCAACTGCATAAAACTGCTAATCCCCAGACGGCTTAGAAATCGATCAAACCACCTGTTTTCTCCCCCTTGACATTGCCGAATCCGACATTATGTTTCTACCAGAATACATTTTGGAAAGGAGGCAATCATCATGGCAAGCTGGGATGTTTTCAGAGAATTGGATAACTTACGAAGGGAAATGGACGATGCTTTTCGCAATTCCGGACATGCTCGTCCACTACAGACTGCCTTTCTCTCACCGGTAACGATGCGGCGTTTTCCTCTGGTCAATTTCAGTGAAGATGACGATCACGTCTATGTGGAAGCACTGGTACCAGGAGTTGACGCCAAGGATATCGATCTCACCGTATTGCGCAACACCATTACCATCAGTGGAGAACGAAAACCTTTCTCAGAACAAAAGGGCCATGTGGTGCACCGCAGTGAACTCGGATGCGGGAAGTTCTCCCGAACACTGGAACTGCCGGTCGATATCGATGCCAACCGGGTTGAAGCTGAGTGCAAGGATGGCATAATGAGACTAACCCTGGCCAAACCTGAGCATGTAAAGCCCCGGAAAATTCAAATCAAACTTTCGTGAAAAGAATTCAATCGAGGGAGGTTAGCATTATGGCTGAGAACGCAGTAGCCGAAAAAAATGAGGAAAAGAATCCCCTGGCAAGGGAGGAGAGCAGATCATACGAAAGATATATCAAGCCCGCTGTAAATATCATTGAAACAGAAGAGGGGCTGACCCTGACGGCAGATGTTCCAGGAGCGACAAAAGATACTCTTGAGGTACATGTTGAAAAGGGAATTCTCACCCTGAGCGCATCGGCCTCACGAAACTTGCCCGGAAAACCGGCCTATACCGAGTTCGAACTGGCTACTTATTACCGTCAGTTCTCGATCCCGGAGGTTCTGGATCAAGAAAAGGCGCGAGCCGACCTGTCCAACGGTATCCTGACCCTGCAAATCCCCAAAAGAGAGGCTGCAAAACCACGCAAGATAGAGGTAAAAGTCAGCTGACACCTGACGCACAACAGGGGCAACCGCATGGTTGCCCCTGTTTGATGTAGTTCAACCGGCACCGCCATTCAGGCACGATCAAGAAACCTTTCAAATTCTTCAGATTGCAACGGCCCACTTATCAGAAATCCCTGAACCTCGTCGCATCCACTCCTCTGGACCATTGACAGCTGTTTCTCCGTTTCAACACCGTGAGCAATCACCCTCATTTTAAGATTATGTGACATGGCTACAACGGCGTTGACAACGGCCATATCGTGAGGTTCGGTAAGCATATTCCTGATAAAGCTGCGATCAATCTTGACCTTGTTGATCGGCATCTTGGTTATCCACTGCAAAGATGATGCTCCACTTCCAAAGTTATCGATCGACAGCGCCACCCCCAGATCCGCCAGTTCCTGCACACTACGATAGGAAAAATCAATATTATCCATGATGGTGTTCTCGGAAACTTCAAACTTGAGTTGCTGCGGATTAAGTCCTGTTTCAGCAAGAATTTTAGCGGTTTTGTCTATCAGACCGGGATGATGAAACTGGCGGTTTGAGAGATTCACGATGACACTTAGGGGATAGCCTTTATCGTTCCATTCCCTGGCGTGATCACATGCATTGCGTATGACCCATTCTCCGATCGGGACGATAGCTCCCGTATCCTCCGCAACTGCCAAAAACTGATCCGGCGTAAGCAGCCCCTGCTCCGGATGCCGCCATCGAAGAAGCGCTTCGGCACCGATTATTTCACGGGTGTCACTATTTACCAACGGCTGAAAAAGCAGCTGCAGCTCGCCTCTGCCCACTGCCTGCCGCAGGAACGTTTCCATTTGTTGCCGCTTCATAGTGCGATCATTGATCTCCGCATTGTAAAACTGATAGGTGTTACGGGCCGCCCCCTTGGCGTCATACATGGCGATATCCGCCTTTTTCATCAGCTCGTCGATACTGTTGCCGTCATCGGGATACATGCTGATACCAATACTTGTTGTACAATTGACAGGACTCCCCTCCAGCATAAAAGGCGTCTCAAACACACCCAGAATTTTCCTGAGTACATTGCCCAAATCACCCCCCTGACTGAGATCCGGCATCAACACTGTAAACTCATCTCCACCCAGACGCGCAACGGTATCGGACTCCCTGATGCACCCTCTCAGTCTCTGAGCTACCTCCTGAAGCAAGCAATCTCCCGCGTGATGGCCCAAGGTATCGTTAATCTGCTTGAAACCATTCAAATCCAGAAACAACAAGGCCAGCTTGGTCCCGTTGCGGCGTGCCTGGGGCAACTCGACCGAAAGAAAATCCATGAAAAGCTGGCGATTCGGCAAGTCGGTCAGCAGGTCATGCTGAGCCTGATGCTTGATAGTCGCTTCCATTTCACTTCGTTCCGTAATGTCCCGAGCTATTGAAGAAACTCCCGCAATATTACCGGAGGCATCCAGGATGGTTGACAGGGTCAGCGAGATCATGATCTGTTTGCTGTCCTTGCGACAACCCACTGTTTCGAAATGCTTGATCACCTCTCCATCCAACGCTTTTCGATAAAGCTGTAAAACCTCTTCGCTACGATCGGACGGCGCCAGCAGAGCGACATTTTTTCCCTGAACTTCCTCGGCCGTATAACCGTAAATAGCTTCAGCTCCGGAATTCCAGCTGGAGATGATCCCCTCATCAGTAACGGAAAAAATTGCATCGTTGGAATATTCAACTATGGCTGCCAGCTTGGCGCGTTCTGCTTCTGTATAGCGAACCAGCCGTTTCAGCATGATCTCTTCAACACTCTTATCAATCACCATGAAAAGTTCGGTGGTGTTTACCGGCTTCAAAACATAATGACGAATGCCTATTTCGATGGATTCCAGCAGATAAGAGGGCTCGTTATGGGCAGTAACGGCAATGATAATGACTTCAGGAGCGAGTTTTCTGATCTCCTTTGCCATCAAAATACCGTTCATGACCGGCATATTCATGTCTGACATGACAATATCGGGGCGATAGATTTCAAACATGACCAGTCCCTGCTGGCCATTTTCGGCAACCAGCAGTTTCAGTTCAGGGTATCTCACCGCAAATATTCTGGAAATCATTTCTCTACCGTCGCTGTCATCCTCAACATAGAGAAAGGTTATTCCAGAAAGACTGCTCTGTTCCATAAATACCTCTGCAGAGATAGAGCCCCAAAATTGCTCATCTGATGTTGCCCCTAAAATTTATCACAGATACGGGGGAGAGCAACCCACAGAGCCCGCATTGAGACATCTGCGGGTTTTTTGGTATACTACACAAAAGAGTTAGTTATTCTTTCCTTGGCAACAGGATAATCAGCGATGAGAGTCATGGTTAGATATCAGGATAACAGTTGCGGCATGGTTGAAGACTTCATACTGGAAGATCTGATCTGGGGAGACGAGATCACCGCCTTCCGCCGTGCGGGGGGGTGGGCTGTCATCGGCCGCGACCGGTTGCGAAGCCAGGGCAGGGAACGACGAAAGAAAGGTGCCCTGATCAACATTTTTGTTTAATTAACAAACGGTTGCATTTCGGCTACACCACCTGTCTGCACTATTTTTCTCATTGATCCCGCAGATATCATCATGTTATAAATATTTTCAGCCAAACCACAGGGCGTCCCCTGTGGTTTTATTTTACCAAGACCTGTCTGTGTCGCATCGTTTGAAGGAGTTGCTGTGAAGTACCCGTTTCTCCGTTCCACCCCCCGGTTGTCTGTCCCCCTGTTACTAATCGTCAGCTTTCTTCCTCTAGCCCTTACAGGTTGCCCGAGTACAAAAAGCGCAGAATCGAAAGTAGCTTCCTCTATTAAAAATGCTGCGCCATCTGGCCCTTCAGCTGCGGTCCTTGCGACGACAACATCGGTCAAGCCTTCTGCCGTTGTTCTCTCCAATGCCACATCGGCCAAGTCGAGAACCAAATCGACCACGGCGGCAGCGGCCAAAATCAAGTATAATGCCGGAGAAGATCCCGATTTTGCCAAGCAGAAGGGATGGCCGGTGAAAAGCCCTGCAACGCTGGCCGGCACGATTCTGCCCCAGAAACGCATCGTTGCCTACTATGGCAATCCCCTCTCCAAGCGCATGGGCGCCTTGGGTGAATATCCCAAGGATGAAATGCTCCGACGCCTGAAGGGAGAAGTAGCTCGTTGGGAAAAAGCAGATCCGGCAACGCCGGTACAACCCGCGCTGCATCTGATTGCTGTTGTTGCCCAAGGAGAACCGGGCAAGGCAGGCAAATACCGCATGATCATTCCTGACAACATTGTCAACCAGGTCTACGGATGGGCCAAGGAAGCCAACGCACTGCTGTTCATCGATATTCAAACGGGCCACGATGACATTCGCACCATTTTGCCGCGCTTTGAATGGTTACTGAAAAATCCGGATGTACATCTGGGGATCGATCCCGAATTCAATCTGATCAAGAGCGGAAAAAAGCCGGGTACCAAGATCGGCACCTACGATGCGGCAGATATAAATTATGCATCCGGCTACCTCAGCAATCTGGTAAAGAAATACAACCTACCCCCCAAGATTTTCACTGTGCATCGTTTTACACGCGGCGGTGTCACTAACTCCCGTGACATTGCGCTTCGTCCCGAAGTACAGATCATCATGCATATGGATGGATGGGGTGCGCCCTGGCTGAAGCGCGATTCCTACAAGGATTACATCGTTGCAGAACCGGTGCAGTACACCGGCTTCAAGCTCTTCTACCACAATGACACCAAAAAAGGCGATCCGCTCATGACGCCCCAGGATCTGCTAAAACTCCACCCCAAACCGCTCTATGTTCAGTATCAGTGAGGTGTAAGGCCTTGCTTCACTGACAGCACCACGTTCTCGGATTTACAGAGCAGGTACTCATCCTCGAGTACCTGCTCTTTTTCGTCGCCCTCCTCGCCGTATCCCTCGCTGTCGATTTCATAAATTATTTCTAGTTAAATTTTACATATTTTATTTGTTGTTCACCACATCCCCGCTGCAACCCCACCAAATTAGTAGCCTTTTAAAATTGGCTAAACAATTGCTGACACCAACGCTCTAATACATTAGTCAGAGCCAATATAAAATACAGGTTGATCGGAAATGTTTTGAAGAACGTTGATCAAATACTGCCTGTGGTTCCGACAGTTGCACCGTCCACGGTGCAAACAGATCGCTACAGGAACCCCTACGGAGCGCCACCAATCTCTGACGATGAATTGGTCAATGACGTATCCCGAGGGCCCCCTGCCACTCTTTCTCATGCACCTTTCCACAAATATTGTTGAACCCAGATCAAAGGGAGGACCTATGAAAAGATACAGAATTAAAATCATGTGCCTGGCACTGATGCTGGCCATCATGGGGTGGGGAGTAGCTCCAGGCATTGCTCAGCCGCCCGATACGATTCAAGCCGGTGCCGCCGTTGATCAAACCATTGTCCAGGAAAGGAAAAAACCGCCTCGCCAGAAAAGACAGGAAGCTAAAAAACGGCTACAGGAAGCAATCCAGGCACGTAAAGCCAGTCAACTTGCCGAGGCAAGTGCCATCCCCATCGACAACCCCGGCAACGGAAAGGGGAGTGCCAAATGAATAAACAAAAGTTCCGTTCATTGGCAGCCTCAGCCCTGGCAGCTGTCGTTATGGCCGTTCCGGCCATGGCAGCCACCCCAACTGGTATCAATCCTGCCGTTGATATCACCAAGCCCAACTTTGCCAACAGCCCGAACCTCAGGAAATTTGTCGACTCACTACCGGGCCTGGGAAGTGCCAATCAAAACAACCTCGGGCAATACATTCCGGTCGGCAACCCGGATACCACCACCTTTCCGGGGTCGGACTATTACGAAATCGGTCTTCAGGATTATCAGCAGCGGATGCACACCGATCTTCCGGCTCCCGGCACCAGACTCAGGGGCTATAAACAGCTCAACTCAGGAACAGTCGGGCCGACAGATACAGCCAATCAGTACCTCGGCCCTCTGATCATTGCAAAGCGTGATCGACCCGTGCGCCTCAAGTTCGTCAACCAGCTCGGCATCAACGGTGCCGGAAACCTGTTCCTGCCGGTGGATACGACCGTAATGGGAGCAGGCATGGGACCGCTGGACATGCCCGGCATGCCGGGAATGAAGGAGAGTTACACCCAGAACCGCGCAACCATCCATCTTCACGGTGGCCTGACCCCCTGGATCAGCGACGGTACACCCCACCAGTGGATTACACCGGCTGGTGACACCACCTCCTACAAGAAAGGGCTCAGTTTCCAGAACGTACCCGATATGGTCGGGCCGGGCACAGCCATACCCACTCCGGCTCCCGGTGATGGTATCGGAACCTACTACTATCCTAACCAACAAAGCGCCCGACTGATGTTCTACCATGACCACGCCTACGGCATCACCCGCCTGAATGTATATGCCGGCGAGGCGGCGGGCTACCTCCTGACCGATCAGACCGAGGAAGATCTGATCTCCGGCACAAACGTCTCCGGTGTCTTCGGAACCGGCACTCCCCGACAGATTCTTCCCAACCTGGGAGGAGCCTATCGGTATGGTATTCCTCTCATCATCCAGGACAAGAGCTTCATCAACGAAGCCAGCACTCCGCCAACAGGTTTCCCCACCACAGCGACTCCCACTCCGCTTACCTCGGTAGTGGACCCGCTCTGGTATAACTATGTGCCTGGCAGTCCCCAGAGCTCCCACGGCAATCTCTGGTTCCCCCATGAATATCTGCCGAACGAGAACATTTATAACGCAAGCGGCTTCAACGAAATGGGTCGATGGGACTACGCTCCCTGGATGATCCCTCCCATGCAGGTACTCAACAATACCCTGCCCAGCCCGACCATCGTACCCGAAGCTTTCATGGACACTGCTGTGGTCAACGGCACAGCTTTCCCTTTCCTCGAGTTACCACCGACAGCTGTTCGCTTTCGCATCCTGAACGCCTGCAACGACCGCATGCTCAACCTGCAGTTGTACAAGGCCGACCCCGCTAATCCAACTGAAGTTAAAATGGTTCCAGCCAGTCCCAATCCGGCTTTCCCGACCTGGCCGAAGGATGGCAGGGATGGCGGTGTCCCGGATCCTACCACGGCCGGCCCGAGCATGATTCAGATCGGCAACGAAGCTGGATTCCTGGCAAAAGTAGCGGTAGTCCCCCCACAACCGGTGGATTTCGACTATAACCGCAGGAGCGTCACCTTCGGAGGCGTCACCAGTAAATCTCTGTACCTGCCTCCGGCCGTACGTGCGGATGTCATTGTCGATCTTTCCTCCTACAAGGATGGCGACACGCTGATCCTGTACAACGATGCTCCCGCACCCATGCCGCTGTTCGATTCGCGCTACGACTACTTCACCGACAATCCGGACCAGAGCCTGATCGGTGGCGCACCCTCTACACCAGCCGGATTCGGTCCCAATGTTCGGACCATCATGCAGATCCGTATCAAAGGAGCTGCATCTGCCCCCTTTGATCTGCCTGCACTTCAGGCAACGCTACCAAAAGCCTTCGCGACATCCCAGGACCGCATTCTGGTACCTGCAGCCGCGTATGGCCCTGCTTACGGCACCACCTATCAGAACATCTTTGCCAACAGTGTAGATGAAACGTTGAATGTGACCGGCACGACTCAGCCCGTTGCAAAAGTGATGGTTGAGTTACCCGGTTTCGGATATACCACGCCCCCTAGAGTTTCATTTTTTGGCGGCGGCGGCACCGGTGCGGCTGCAACTGCAACGCTTAACGGCGTTACCGGCATTACGCTGGTGACTCCCGGAAGCGGTTGCACGACTGCTCCAACTGTAAACATTGCGCCGGTTGCCGGAGGTGGCGGTACAGGCGCTACCGCAACAGCAATCGTATCCGGTGGAGTCGTTACCACCGTGGCCATCACCAACCCAGGTTCCAATTATCTGCTGGCCCCGAACGTCACCTTTACCGGTGGCTGCACCGTGGCACCCACAGCCGTTGCTAACGTAACGCTTGGCTCAGTCGGCACCATCAACCTGACCAATGCAGGCTCCGGCTACACCTCAGCCCCTCGGGTTTATCTGACCGGCGGTGGCGGCACCGGCGCCATGGCAGCTGCCATGCTTAATGGAGCTTTGGTGATGAACGGCAAGAATCTGGTCGAAGGCTTTGACATGGAGTTTGGCCGCATGAATGCCGTGCTCGGCTCCACCCCCAATCCGCTTGCACCGACCGTGGGTGCAGGGCCTATTATCGGTGCAAACTTCTACGTTGATCCACCCACCGAAATCCTGAAGGCAGGCGAAACCGTACTGTGGCGCCTGAATCACCTGGGAGTAGATTCCCACGCCATTCATTTCCATCTCTTCAACGTACAGGTCGTCAACCGGGTGGACTGGACCAATACCGTCAAACCACCTTATGATGACGAACTTGGCTGGAAGGAAACCATCAGAACCAACCCATTCGAGGACATCATTGTGGCAATTCGTCCGGTAGCCATGGATCTTCCTTTTGCCCTGCCGGACAGCAACCGGCTGCTCGATGTTACAACACCGGCAGGTTCCACCACTGCATTCCAGCCGGTACTGCCTCCCCCTGGGCTGCCCGCAGTTGCCCAGATCAGCAATGTGATGACCAACTTCGGGTGGGAGTATGTGTGGCACTGCCATCTGCTGGGCCACGAAGAAAATGATATGATGCGCCCGATTGTGTTTCAGCCGGGTGCAGCAGTGGCGACTGTATCACCGACCAACCTGCCCTTCGGCAACCAGCAGCTTAATACCGCAAGCGCAGCCCGGACGATAACCCTGTCCAACTCAGCCGCTCCGGGAGTCCAGTCCCTGATCATTTCCGGCATCACTGTCACAGGGGCCAACGCCACTGACTTCGTCCAGACCAACACCTGTGGTCCAAGTCTGGCACCCGGAAAAAGCTGTACCATCAGCGTGATCTTCACACCCTCCAATACGGGTGCACGCAACGCTTCACTTGCCATTAGCACCAGCGATCCGGCACGACCGACGGTCAATGCAGCACTGACCGGAACCGGCCTGAATATTCCGGCGGTCCCCACCAGCCTGACTGCAGCCATCACAGGAGCCACACAGGTTACGCTTAGCTGGGTTGATGCCTCCAACAATGAAACCAGCTTTGGCGTGTGGCGTTCAGTAAACGGCGCGGCTGCGACACAGATCGCAACAGTCACCCGTACCGCCACCCAATCCACGGCCACCGGTGGCACGGTGACCTATATCAATACAGGACTCACGGCCGGCACCATCTACTCTTACTATGTAACCGCAATAAACGGGCTGGGTGCATCAGCCGCGTCGAATACGGCTACAGTGAATTTTTCGGGCCCCTCTGCCCCCACGGGACTGACAGCAACACGTTCGCCGGCAACACAGGTTGTTCTGAACTGGACCGACACCTCCGACAACGAGGCCAGCTTCGGTATCCAAAGAGCAACAAATGCAGCCTTTTCAGCGGGACTGACCACCTTTACCGCCGCAGCCAATGCCACGACTTTCACTAACACCGTGCCATCGGCAACCGCCACCTATTACTTCCGGGTGCGGGCGGTCAACCCGGTCGGCAATTCTGCCTGGGTAACGGTGGGTCCAGTCGCACCAGCCCCGCCCGTCACCGTAACTGCAGTGTCACCCGCGATTGACACAACTGCCGGGGGTACCGTGGTGACCCTCACCGGAACTAATTTCGTAACCGGTGCTACGGTCAGCTTTGGCGGAACTGCCGCCACAGCTGTAACCGTGGTCAGCAGCACATCAATAACAGCCACAACGCCAGCCCATGCCATCGGCCTGGTTGCCGTGACCGTCACCAACACCGACACAAGTACCGGTACACTCGCCAATGGATTCACCTACACCGCAACACCGACCGTAACATCGGTTGCTCCGAACAGTGGTTCAACGGCAGGGGGCACAGCTGTGACCATTACCGGCACTAATTTTGTTGCCGGTGCTACGGTCAGCTTTGGCGGAACCGCCGCGACCGCGGTAACAGTAGTCAGCAGCACATCAATAACCGCCACAACTCCGCCCAATGCACTTGGTGCGGTAGCAGTGACCGTGACCAACCCCGGCAATCTAAGCGCAACCCTGGCCAACGGGTTCACCTATGTCACTATAGCCCCCGTCACCTACACCCTTTTCCCGGCCACGGCAGTGCCTGTAGTGGCAGCAGAGCAGGATGCTGCAGCAGTTGAGCTGGGAATGAAATTCACCTCCACTGCAGCGGGACGTGTTACCGGGGTGCGTTTTTACAAGAGCACAGCCAACACCGGCACCCATCTGGGCAGTCTCTGGTCCAGCACAGGTACACTGCTCGCCCAGGTGACTTTTACCGGTGAGTCTCCCTCAGGATGGCAGCAGATGAACTTCACGACACCGGTAGCGATCACACCGAACACCACCTACGTGATCTCCTATCACACCAACACCGGCTTCTATGCCGATGATCTTAACTATTTCACCACGGCCAGAACCAACGGACCATTGACCGCTCCGGCCGAAACGGCAGCCAGTCCGAATGGGGTCTACAGATACAGTGCTACCCCAAGCTTCCCGAATTCGGGCTATCTGAGCAGCAATTATTGGGTTGATGTAGTCCTGACCGTACCCTAGGACCATTACCCGAACGAAAAAAGCGGACGACATTCAATGTCGCCCGCTTTTTCAAAGTATTCCTGAAAAGGGAAGATCAAGGAGGAAAGATGTTATCCGCAAATCTATTCCTGGTTCTTGCAATTTTACAGATGATACTGGTTGGGTGTGTTGGAGATATAGATGTTCCTCAAGAAGAAAAACCAGCAGTGACAAATTTAACAGTTATTGGCCTTGAAAAAGCACAGCCTGTAGAGGTGAGTTATGTTGATATAACTGTAACTGACTCAGTTAGCAAGTACCACTCCTTCCAGTATGCCTTGGATACTGAAAAGACCTACTCTGAAGGTTCCTGGAATATGCCGATAACATTGACCGCCTCCTCTGAAGGGAATCACATCCTGTATTTGAAAGGGGTGTATAGTAATGGGCAGTCCGACGCCGCTATGTCCATAAATTTCACTGTCCGCACCCTGTCTAAAACAGGCAGTGGCAGGTATAGTGGCGATTCTCTGGTGTATTACTCCAATTACAGCAGCATGAAAATCAATTTTGTAACGTACTCAGGAGCAAGGAACAAAGGCAATCTTTCAGGCAAACTCTGGGTTGAAAACGCACGCGAATTCAACATGTCAGGGGTTTCCATTGACAACCAGCAGTGGCCGTCAAGCGTAGAAGCATTGCTGACAGGAACGATTGCTCCTGAATCGATGCGAATATCAGGCGAAGGCTATTACCAATGCCTGAACCTGAAATATCTGGGAACTGACCTGAACAAGGGGAGCACATCAGGGGATATAAGACTGTACCGGGATGACATCAAGAAAACCCTCGTCGCAAGCAGCAACAATATGCACGCTTACAACCAAACCGGGCTGCCAGACCTGCAGTCAGTTCTAACCTTATACACTTTCGACAACCGTTATTTTTACGGCCACATAAGGCTCATCAACCCCTCGTTAAAGAAAGTGCTTTCCTATGACGTCAAGGGTGACGCTGGAGCTAATGGTCTGGTTGGGGATAACAATGGAATCATATTGTCCTTGACCAAACCATTCGGATACATAGCAAAAGCAACGCCTGCCCCTCCACAAGCCGGTACAGGTTTTGTGACAGTTGTATCCGATGCCGGCACATTACGCGTAAACCAGATGAGCCTCAACTTGCCTGGATACGCCATTTATGATTCCATACCTGCGAGTATCAGCATGAGGAAAACTTTTCCGAAGTTATAATTAGAACAAATATATCGTTAGGCAGATGTAATAACCGAAAATGGAGATACAGACAGCAAAAGGGGGCACAGCATAAGCTGTTACCCCTTTTGCTTTTTGAGTCGTAACGATGCCACGAGCAGCAGTTACAGCACATAAATGCATGACAGCATTTGCCGTCGCCGATCCGTCCGCAAGAAGCCAACTAAAATAATTAAAAACAAATAATTATATAAAAACAATAGCTTAGAAACTTGCAATCATTCGATCAGGTGGTTTACTTGAGGCTGGCAGTTAAATTTCGCTTAGCGTGTAGTTGGAAGATATTTGAAAAACTATGCGCGAGAGGAGCAACTACATGAAGAAAATGCTGGTCGGATTTTGCCTGTTACTGTCGATGCCTACCATCGGAACTGCGGCACTTTCACCGGTGGAGGAGCTTGGCAAGAAACTCTTTTTCGACGCGAAGCTCTCCACCCCCGGAGGGCAGTCGTGTGCGGCCTGCCATGCGCCCGAAGTCGGCTGGACCGGTCCTTCATCGAGCATCAATGCAGCCGGTGCCGTTTATCCCGGCGCGGTTCATACCAAATTCGGCAACCGCAAGCCTCCTTCAGCCGCCTATGGCGGCGGAAGCCCTCCCTTTCATTATGATTCGGGCAGTAGGTCGTTCTCTGGAGGGATGTTCTGGGACGGACGTGCAACCGGGGAAGGGACGCAAATGTTGATGCTTGCTCTATTTGGAACCGTTGACGGTGCCCCTCTGGCGGATCAGGCGATGGGCCCATTCCTCAATACACTGGAACAGCACAACCCCAACATGAAAAAGGTGTGCCTGGACGTCCGCAAAGGATATGCACCCCAGTGGAATGCGGCCTTCCCCACCATGCCTATCGACTGCGGAGATGGTTTGGGAACGACGTATCAACTCATTGCCGTGGCGATTGCTGCCTACGAGAAGTCGTCGGAAGTGAATCCCTATACCTCAAAATATGATTACTACCTACGCAACCAGGCACAATTGACCGCCGCAGAGACACGTGGACTGCAACTTTTCGAGGGGAAGGCTAAATGTTCAGCCTGTCATCCGGCACCAGCATTCACAGATTTCACCTACGACAATCTTGGTCTGCCAAAGAATCCACAGAACCCCTTCTACGGCATGCCTCCAAGTATCAACCCGCAACGTGACGCCTGGGTTGACCCCGGCCTCGGCGGTTATCTACAAACCTTGCCGGAAAGCTACTTTACCGGTCTCCAACTGGAAAAAGCGGCTACGGTTGCAGCAAATCTCGGCAAGCACAAGGTTCCGACCCTGCGCAACCTCGACCTGCGACCATCCCCCAGTTTCACGAAAACCTACGGACATAACGGAACGTTCAAGTCGCTGGAACAGATCGTAACATTTTACAACCAGCGCAACGCCATGATCGCCCAGGGCCAGATCGTCCCCGAGGTGCCTGCAAACATTAATGAAACCGAGCTGGGAAATCTGGGGTTGACCGCACAGGAAGAGGCGGACCTGGTGGCGTTTCTACGAACGCTTAATGACGGTTACAAACCATAACCAAAAAACCTAAAACAGCAAAACTGGCACAAGAAAAGCGGACGACCTCTCTATGTCGCCCGCTTTTTCTACTCCCCTTCAAATCCAATATCAGCGCAAATTATCCCAATTTTTGACGAATCGCCTCGACTACACGATAGGCATCATTAATGGCGGTATAGATAAGGTTAGGGTGTTTTTCCTCTGCAATGGATCCTTCATTAATCCTCATGTAAGAAGGAGATATGGCCCCGCCGATGACATAGACTCCCTTGCGGGTCGACTCAAAATCCGAAGTCAACAGCACCAGCCGGTCTCCTTCATTGGCAATCTTGCAGACGCCGGCGGTACAGGCGATGGTCTGGACGCCGAGCTTGTCGAAGATCGGCAACGGTCCCTGTGAACCGATGCATGCAATCACGTTCTGCATGGGAAAACTCATGGCATGGTACAGATCAACCCCATCGGACTGCTGAAAGACATTGATGCGAATGACGAGACGGTCCACCCCCTCCTCATCTACCTCACCGATACGCGGCGTTGCTCCAGGCAGAAGACGTATATTGCCCCCCAGCAGGATTTCCTCGCCCAGACGTTGGGCTGTCTCCTTGTTAACATCAAAGGTTTCTGCCTTGTGCGCCCAGTACACCGGCTGGGTATCGTTCACCTCACGCTTTGCCTTGAGGATGTTGATGATCACATCCGCTGCGGTATTACCCCCTCCGATCACCAGTGTCTTGACACCGATGTATTTGCTGGCGTCCTCGACATTTTTAGCCACCATCTTGGCATCGCCATACACCGACAGTTCCCGGGGAATGTTGCTGCCGAAAGAGAGAATTGCCTTTTTCCCCTTGAAACTTCCTTTCGAAGTAATCACCGAAAGGCCGCCGCGCTCATCCTTTATGTCTTCAAAGACAACATCGGTCTGCACGTTCAGGTTCTCATGCTGGACAAAGTGCTGCACGTATTGCAGGTAACTTTCAACAGTCACCGGCTTGTCGGGCGGTCGCAACTCATCCACCATGAAGGGATCAGGCGCATCCTTTGGTTTGGATGCGTAGACCAGTTTGCCTTCAGGATAGGTATTGGCAATGCCTTGGAAAATGGCTTTGCCCGATTCAAGCACCAGATAAGAAAGGCCATGTTTGTGGCAAAGATAGGCGGCCGAAAGTCCTGCCGGGCCACCTCCTATAATCAGCACATCATACTGTGCGCTCATAGTGTTCCTCTCTTGCAAACGGAATTTAATTCAAGCTGATGTGGTAACTGCGGCAGCGAAGCTGATTGCCGCGCCTCAACCTGGAAGCGCGCTGCAGACCGTGTCGCCATGAATACAGCCTACCTTAATTAGAGGCGACGAGCAACGCCAAATGGGAGAGCAGAGATGGGATGGTACGGTTGATTTTTTCATGGCGTATCACATTTTCGTCTGCTGCAGAGGAAGGTCGTAAACCTCATATACAGCAGGTCAATCATTAGCCAGCGGCCTGCACGAGATGAAGGCGCCTGTTAAATTAGAAATCTTTTCTTTTGATCCAAATGACTATAACTTTGTCTCATAAAAAAAAGGGAGCCCACACACATGAAAAAATCATTGTTCCTTTTATCCGTATTAATAATGGCCTTGGTGCTGAAAGCATGTGGTGGCGGTGGAGGGGGTGGCACGACGGTTACACCGACACCCGCCCCTGCAACTGTTAATCTGGCGGCATTTAAAAATGTTTTTGAGGGCACCGCACCGGCAGGAACACAGTTCAACTTCCCAGCGCTCACGGAAATTAATACCGAAAGTGGGGCTTCCGGCTCATTCACACTAGCGGCGGGCGGTGCAGTTACATTCGAAGCACAGAATGTAACCAATTCCCTCGCAACACTGCAATTGACCGGAGCGACTGCCGTCAGCGACACAACAACCAATTATTTCCAGATGTCAAATGGCACTCCTTACAAATCTGTTTCCTCAACAGGCGGACCATCCTTGCCACCCGCTCTCCCGACAACAGCCAAAGTAGGCGATTCGGCTCCCTCCACCATAGTTACACAAAATGACGGATCGACAGCAACAACATCCTGGTCACTCCATGCTGATCCCGACGGAACTCCAATCCTGCTTATTACCAGGTCTTTTATAACAGGAATAGCAACAACCTTAGAATATGACAGCTACTATCTTGACGCAGCCGGTATTCCAACAAAAATCATGATCAGTGTGACAGCGGGTGGAACCATCCTCACACTCACCGGTAACAGAGTGCCTTCATGACCTCCTCGCCTGCAGACGTGCGCATGTCATCCGCCCATGCAGCCCCCTTCCTTGAATTTTTTCAGATTCAAACACACTGCAATATTGGCCATAACTTCAACAAAGCTAGCTTTCCAAAATTCAGGAGGCCTGATACATCGCATGGGACCTATTCCCGTCTTTCATACATACTGAGGTTCCCAAATCGCCCTCCTGAGATGGCATAACCTCTTGCTGCAATGGCAGCTGAATACGCCTTAGCTACTGAAAATAGAAAATATTGATTTAAAAATAATAGAGGGGACAGTTGTGTGTGGAAAAGCTCTACAAGCGGAATACTCGGTGTGGAGTTACTCGTCATTTTTTTTACTAACTACTATATCTTCAAGTAGCTTCTGGAGCAGGATCTAAAACCGGCGGGGAGGATGTATCTGCAGATAGTTGAAAGGACAGAGGTGCAAACTTATGGCTAACCGTTTCTTACCCACTCAAGAGCATCTTCAAGTGTGCGATACACGGCGTATTCATACGGCAAGGCATTAATATCGGCGATCGCGCTATACATTCTGAACATGCCATAATCGTTGGCATTCGGACATGCATATGCTGTCCGGCCTGTGGTTCTGCCTGCGGGCAGATGTTTAATAACAATAGGCGGCAAGGCTCTGAACTGTTTGGGCGTTACGCCGTCAAGACGACCTTCTGTAAAATCCCAGAAAAGATTTCTAGTCACCAGGGGAAAATAGGTCTGAATTGCTTCTATGATTTCCTCAAATGACAGGTCTCCAAAAACCCGTAATATCACCAGATCATCATGCTGCTCATGGGTAATCCTGGCCATGCACCAACCCTTATCGTTTCTAACCATCTTTTTTAAATGATATATTGTTATAACCGATATGTTCACTGCTAGTCAATACCACTACGTTCATCTGGAACTGCATTGCGCTTTTCACTCATACTTCCAACCAACAACCTTCCACTCTTTTTTCTACTTCAGATAAAAAACATCTGACTTTATCAATAAAAAATGATTCAAGTCCTTGAAAAAAAACCTTTCCACCAAACTTATGTTTGATTTACTCAATATGCAATAAAACATTATGTTTTTATCATTCATATGCTAGTTGACAAGCGGCCACTAAATCAACTATGTGATGACAGAATGAATAAAACTAGAATAAAAAAACGCAGTTATTATTTTTATAAATTAATATTACACAAATTAAGGAGATCTTAGTCAATGGCAACTATTAAATCAAAGATCATCGTCAACATCCTTATCCTACTGCTTACCATCATTGGCATCGTCGGCCTTAATTACAGTTTCCTCCGTACTCTTGCAAATCTGGAAAACCATGAAGGCGCCCAAGCCAAAATTGCGATAGAGACCAAAGAAGCCTCCATGGGGGGCCTTGCTTTGTATCAGATAATAGCCGATGCAGAGATAAATCGTGAATTGGACAAGACAGAAAAAGACTGGGCAGAAAAAAAACGGACTGTATTCAGGGATATCGAGGTGGCGATCAAATCTGCCGACACGCCGGAAGAGAAAAAGATTGCCGAGGAAGTCAAGTCTGCAGCCCAGGGCATTGTCTCGATCTTTGAGGGCAAAATGCTTCCGCTGCTCAAGGCCTCTAACGGAATAACTCCAGAGATACGTGATCTCGACGGCAAGATCGATGCAGAAGTATCCAAGATCGAATCCGGCATGGACAAGATAGTTGCTGCCGTACAAAAGGATATGAAGGAGTCTGATGAGGAATTCGACTCTGACATTAAAAAAGCGATTACCCAGTCTCTGATAATTGGTCTGATCGGTATTCTTCTCCAGGCTGGTCTGGCCGGTTGGCTGCTGAAAACCATCATGAAGCCGCTCGACGCCCTGCGCGCGATGCTGATGGACATTTCCCAGGGAGAAGGCGATCTGACCAAACGCCTGGATGAATCAACCAAAGACGAATTGGCAGATGTCAGCCGCTACTTCAACATATTCATCGACAAGCTCCGAAACATTATCAGCAGCATTTCACAGACATCGAATCAGGTGGCTGCCGCTTCCACGCAACTCCAGGCAACTGCTGAGCATATCGCCACCGGAGCCGAAGAGGTTGCCTCACAGGCCGGTACCGTAGCCACCGCTGGAGAAGAGATGTCAGCCACCTCCGGCGACATTGCGCAAAATTGCCTGCTGGCGGCCGAAGGAGCACAACGCGCTTCACAAACCGCCAGTGACGGTGCCGGCGTTGTAGAAAAAACTGTCATGGTCATGGGAAAAATCGCGGAGCGGGTGCAGGAATCTGCCAAAACAGTAGAAAGCCTCGGAGCCAGAAGTGACCAGATTGGGGCAATCATTGGCACCATTGAAGACATTGCAGACCAGACCAATCTATTGGCATTGAACGCCGCCATCGAAGCCGCTCGCGCAGGTGAACAGGGGCGTGGTTTTGCAGTTGTCGCCGATGAAGTCCGCGCTCTGGCTGAACGCACCACCCGCGCCACCCGTGAAATCAGCGAAATGATCAAAAATATTCAGAAAGAAACCAAGGATGCCGTTGTTGCCATGGAACAAGGTGTTGATCAGGTGAAAACCGGCACAGAAGAAGCTGCCAGATCAGGACAGGCACTTCAGAACATCCTGCAACAGGTCAATGAAGTTGCCATGCAGGTCAATCAAATCGCCACTGCTGCCGAAGAGCAGACCGCCACCACAAGTGAAATATCCAGCAATATGCAGCAGATCACCGAGGTGGTACATCAGACTGCGCAAGGTGCCAACGAATCAGCCACCGCAGCATCGCAACTGAGTGGCAACGCCGAGGAACTGCAGCGCCTTGTACGGCAATTCAAGCTATAGAGAAACCTGGTTAATGGTTATCTTCCGCCATCATAAATCCCTATACAACAGCCCTAACGGACCAGAACATAATCGCGCCCGAAGAGCGAAAAACCGATGTATCCGCGCATTTCCAGACGATCGGGTGATACCATTTTCATCTTGCACTTGTAGGTTTTCCCGGTTTGCGGATCATAGCAGATCCCACCCCCCCACTGATTTTCACCTGCAGGAGTAACCTCGCTCACGACACGCAGTCCAAGAACCGGACGACTTCTCATGGCTGGATCAGGGTTTTTCCTGTCAGTCTTTGCCGTACCTACCGGGCCATCCTTCTCATTCTTGTATTCAGGGTGTTGCAGCCAGACAATTTTGGCGCATATTTTCTCCTCACACTGAAAAAAATCCAACTGGACGTCTCCCTTTTCAGTTTTCCATTTACCGAGAATATCATGCTGCCCAGCGTAAACATCTACCACTACGCACCAGATGATCAGCCCAAGAATCAGCGCTATCCTCATATCCCTTCCCCACCAACCGTTTTTTGATGCACGTAATAGTATAACATCCCTTAAATCAGGTGCTGTCCGGCAGCAGGACAATAGGTGTGCGGCAAGATGATAATGCAGAAAAATAAAAGTGAAGCGCGAAAGATAAGAGCGCATGAGAGCTACAAAACATCTCCCTAAAGAAGTGGAAACTTGCAACGGGTGATGATATTCTTCGTGCCTTTTTACCGCACCCATAAGATCAGCACCTGACTGAGCGCTAACATTGTATAAGACCGGAGGAGCATTATATGAATATGACCAATTTAAAGGACTTTGCCATCATTGTTGGCGGTCTGGTTACGATCTTCGCTTTCGTCAATGGTCTGCTGGAATACCGGCGCCAGGGAGCACAGAAGCGAGTCGAACATTTCACCCTGTTACGCCGTCGTTTGAAAGAAAACCGTACCTTCAAGGAAATCTGTGCCCTGATGCTTGCAAACGATCCGCGACTGGCCGAGATTGATGCCCAGGACAAGCGGGATTTCATCGGCCTTTTGGAAGAGGTGGCCCTGCAGGTCAACTCGGGACTGATCCGGCCGGAACTGGCCCATTACATGTTCGGCTACTACACGGTGAAATGCCTGGAGAACAAGCATTTCTGGGCCAATCTGACCCTGGATGAAAACTACTGGAACCTGTTCCAGGATTTTGCTAAGGAAATGAAGGCAAAAGAACTTTCCCATACTTATAAACGTGAAAAACTGCGTTTTTGAAACGGACTGGCTCTACCCTCTGGTATGGGTATCCGCCTGATTGATTGAAAAAATGGTAAAATTTCTTTTATAATTTTCCACTAAAAATCAAAGGAGGTCTTTAATGAGTGTTCCGGTTAAAAACAATATATCCTGGGTAGGCAAGGTGGATTGGGAGTTGCGCAAGTTCCATGGTGAAGAATATTCCACCCACAAAGGATCATCGTATAATTCTTATCTGGTGCGTGAGGAAAAAATTGCACTCATAGAAACTGTATGGACTCCCTTTGCAGAGGAATTTGTCCAAAACCTGCAAAAAACAATCGATTTGAATAAAATCGATTACATCATTGCAAATCACGGAGAAATCGACCACAGCGGTGCATTACCAGAACTTATGCGCCTTATTCCCGACACTCCCATCTACTGCACTGCCAATGCGGTTAAGTCCCTGAAAGGACAACATCATCAGGAATGGAATTTCAGAGTCGTAAAAAATGGTGATCGACTAAGCCTGGGGACAAAGGAGCTGATCTTTATTGAGGCACCGATGCTGCACTGGCCGGACAGCATGTTCTGTTACCTGACCAACGATAATGTCCTTTTCAGCAGTGATGCATTCGGGCAACACTATGCAACGGAAAAGCTGTTTAACGACCTTGTTGATCAGCCTGAACTGTTTCTGGAATGCATCAAATATTACGCCAACATCCTTACCCCTTTCAGCTCGTTTGTTGACCGGAAAATCAAGGAATTTGTCAGCCTGAACCTGCCACTTGACATGATCTGCACAAGCCATGGAGTTATCTGGCGTGACAATCCTCTGCAGATTGTTACCAAATATCTGGAGTGGTCAGCCAATTATCAGGAAAACCAGATCACCGTTATTTATGATTCCATGTGGGATTCGACGAGGAAAATGGCTGAGACAATTGCCCATGGCATTTCAGAAGAAGATCCCAATGTACTGGTAAAGATTTATAACGCCGGGCGAGCTGACAAAAATGACATCATTACAGAGGTTTTCAAGTCAAAAGCAATAGTGGTCGGCTCGTCAACTATCAACAAAGGTATCCTCACTTCCATTGCCGGTATTCTGGAGGAAATCAGGGGATTGGGATTCAAAAACAAAGCTGCGGCTGCATTCGGTGCCTATGGATGGAGTGGCGAATCCGTAAAGATGATCACGGACAGACTAAAAGAGGGAGGATTTACAATAGCCAATGATGGTTTGAAGCTACTCTGGACCCCGGATGAGGATGGCATTTCAGCTTGTCGCAATTTCGGAAGAGATTTAGTAAAGGCACTTGCCGAGTCATAACCTGCAGATAATGTTCAGCGATGAAAATGATATAAAGTAACAAGAAGGCCACTTCTCTGGAAGTGGCCTTCGTTAATTGTTCACGCAAGGCGAGGTTAGAGCATGAGTGTAGCATGGTCATGGATTACAATCTCAATTCAATTCTTCATATGACAGTTCTGTCAAATATAACGGCACGGCCGGCAGCCCTCCCTCTCACAACTTGTCCCCACATTCATATTCTTAAGCATAAACAACAACTTAAAGCTTGATTACCCCACATTTTCTTTGGCACACCAGTTGCTCTTCTACTGTCAGACCTGTAATGCAAGTCTGATCATTTCATTTTGACAGCAAGAGTTCACTCGTGGATTGACGAAAAACAAACGGTTATCGCATCGCTGGACCAAGCCTGGTGGTCATCGGCGGCCACTTGTAAGGCAATTAACCAGCCGGAGGAAAAGGAGAAAGAGTCATGAAAAAGATGAAAATACTGTTGTTCATAGTCTTGGCCGCATTCCTGTCAGTATCGGTCGGATTTGCCGCTGACAAGAGTTATAAGGTCAAACTTACCGGAAAAGACGAGGTACCCAGTATCAAGACCGACGCAAAGGGCGATTTCAAGTTAAAGCTGAACAAAGAAGGCACTGAACTGAGCTATAAGCTGGAGGTGAAGGACATCCAGAACGCAACAGCGGCACATATTCATCGTGGCATGAAAGGCAAGAGCGGCCCGCCAGTGGCAAATCTGTTCAGCGGGCCAAAAAAGGAAGGTAAATTCAGCGGCGTCTTGTCCGAGGGAATCATTAAATCTGAAAATCTATCGGGCGAGTTAATAGGAAAATCGCTTGCAGATCTGGTACAGCTGATCAAATCTGGTGACGCATATGTCAATGTGCATACCGACGCCAATCCAAATGGAGAGATCCGGGGACAGATCAAATAAATCTCAGATACCCCTGATATAAAAAGCCATTCTTGTAGCGATTCTCAGCAAGAGTGGCTTTTTTATGCTGTCCGAACTGCACCTTGAAAAGACAGGGGCTGTCGGTAACCACAGACGCTACTACAGGAACCGTAGCGGCCGGGACCACGGTTTCACCCCGACCGGCGTCACCAGCATGACCCGTATATATGGGCGCTTGCAACCGGCAGTACCCTTCCCGCAGGCCTCACCGTGAATGCGGCTGGTGTCATTTCAGGGACACCTACCACGGCATGCACGGCCAGCCCCACTTTCACTGTGACGAATGCGGCTGCCGCAACCGCTTCCAAATCACTTTCAATCACCATAAACACTGCCACCATCAATGGAGCGGCCCTCTATGCTACAGACTGCGCCGGTTGCCATGGCCCTCTGGCCACATCCAGCAAAGGGGTAGAACTGCAGCTCAAATTCAGGCAGCAATTAACGGCAACGCCGGAGGTATGAGGTTCCTGAGCGTCCTACATCAGCAGAAGTTCAGGCAATTGCCCACGGCCTTGGTTCCTTAAAATTCAAGGACAGAAGGGATTGAACATTAAGTAAGAAGCATAAAAATAAAAAGGCCACTTCCGAGAAAAGAAGTGGCCTTTTTGTATTTGGCGTCCCCGAGACGATTCGAACGTCCGACCCCTTCCTTAGGAGGGAAGTGCTCTATCCAGCTGAGCTACGGGGACAATATTTTTGGAGCGGATGTTTATAGCAGACTTGCACTGCTGTTTCAACCCATTTTGCCTGGGCTAGAAGGACAGCAGCGAGAAGACCTTGCCTTCGGGCAGTTTTGCACGACCATTGAGGAATTCTAGTTCTGCCATGAAACAGCACTCAACAATTTCGCCTCCCAGATTCTGGACCATATCAACGACAGCGCACATGGTGCCGCCTGTTGCCAGCAGATCATCGGCTATGAGGATCTTTTCGCCTGGCTTGATGGCGTCTGTGTGAATCTCAAGGGTGTCGGTGCCATACTCGAGGTCGTAGGTTTTACTGAAGGTTTCAGAGGGAAGTTTTCCTGGTTTACGCACCATCACAATGCCGGCGCCCAGTTTATAGGCCAAGGCAGAACCGATGATAAAACCGCGAGCTTCCACTCCCACTACTTTGTCGATGTGCTGACCGACGTAGCGGTGCGAAAGCAGGTCAATCGTGCGCTGATAGGACTTTGCATCCTGCAGCAGAGTCGTTATATCTTTGAAAATGATGCCTTTTTTGGGGAAATCGTGAATATCCCTGATGATGTCCTTCAATGCTTGCATGCTGCGTCTCCTTGTTTCATTTCAATGTTCATTACATAACTTGCTGTTCGGCTAGAACTTCATGTTTGCTCTGATTTTTTCCAGGGATTTTGCTTCGATCTGGCGAATACGTTCCCGTGTCACACCGAAACTCTGACCTATTGTGTCCAGTGTCTGGGGGTCCTTGTCATCCAACCCGAAGCGGAGTGAAAGAATTTTTCGTTCGCTGTCGCTCAGCTCATCAAAATGACAGGCGATCTGTTCATACCGGTCAATGTTCTCAAGAAGTTCGGAGGGAGACATTACCGAGGTATCCTCAATAGTGTCAATCAGAAAATAGTCACTGCCGTCTCCAAGAGGCGTCTCCATGGAGCAGGTACGCCGCAGCAGGGTCATGAGCCGCCGAACATAGGCAAGCTTGAAATCCAGTGAATCGGCGACTTCCTGGGCAGAAGGTTCACGCTGCAGCTTTTGGGAAAGCGCGCGGGTAACCCTGGCCATACGGTTGATGTCGTCGGAGACATGCACCGGGAGACGGATTGTGCGGGACTGGTTCACAAGGGCACGGTCAATGGCCTGACGAATCCACCAGGTGGCATAGGTGGAAAAGCGGCACTCCTTGGCCAGACTGAAACGTTCAACTGCTTTGATCAGGCCCAGGTTCCCCTCTTCGATCAGGTCCAGGAACGGCAGCCCTCGGTTTATATAGCGCTTGGCGATTTTGACCACCAGCCGCAGATTTGATTCGATCATTTTATTGCGGGCGGCGTGATCCCCCTTTTCTATCTGGCGGGCCAGCTCCTTTTCCGATTCTGCTGTCAACAGCGGTGTGCGCTGAATATCCCGCAGATAAATCTTAATCGCGTCGTCAAAGCTTTCCAGTACAGCAGCCGGCAGGTCCTCCTCAACCACATCTTCGGCTACGGGCTCTTCATCCGTAAAAACCAATGGTTCTTCAGGCTCTTCAACAAGCAGATCAGTTCCAGCCAGCGGCTCTTCAAGATTGAATCCATGCTCCAGCAGATCATCCTCTTTCATTATCACTGTCTCCTTAGTGGCGTTGCCGATTACCACCCCTGCTTTCCGATCAGAGGTACAAACCGGCACCCGACCGACGCGCTTGCCTCAAGCGTGCCGTCAGTTTTCTTTTCGATTCTAGCAAGGCGCTGCTCTCCCTGATCTCCAACCGGAATTACCAGCCGGCCTCCAACAGCAAGCTGATCAGTAAGAACGGTGGGTACCGAGGGTGCGCCGGCCGTTACAATAATAGCGTCAAAGGGAGCTTCTTCTTCCCAGCCGATGGGACTTCCCTCGCTATCGTTGATGCGAAGCATAACATTGAAAAGAGCCAGCGAGTCCAGACACTTCCGGGCACGAAGAGCGAGCGGCCGGATGCGTTCCGCGGTGTAGACACGATCAGCCAGAGTTGCAAGTATCGCGGTCTGATAGCCTGACCCGGTCCCTATTTCCAGCACCTTTTCCGTACCCTTCAAAGCCAGAAGTTCGGTCATCAGTGCCACCATATAAGGTTGGGAAATAGTCTGCTTTTCACCGATGGGAAGCGGCGAATCCATATAGGCCTGGGCTGCCATTGCTTCCTGAACAAATATGTGACGCGGTATTTTCAGCATGGCTTCAATAACCCTGCGATCACTGATGCCACGGGCCACAATCTGCTCCTGCACCATCTTCTTGCGCGCAAACTCTAAATTCATGTCCTGCTCCATAATAGCGTTAAATTGTAGCTTACAAAAAATGGTTGTCCAGTGAACTGCTTAAAAATTCCAGCCGGAGACTATTTTCATCGAATCATAGTTGGTCAGATCGAGATGCAAAGGGGTTATGGAGACGTGTCCGCGATTGATGGCGTAGAAATCGGTCCCCTCGTAATCATTGAAATCGGGCTCATCGCTGCCGATCCAGTAATAGGTGCGCCCACGGGGATCGGTTTTGTGAATGACAGTTCCAACGAAAGACCTGCGCCCCTGCCGGGTAATCAGGGGTGGATTCATCTTGTCTGCGGAGCAGTTGGGCACATTGACATTCAAGAAAGTATCTGCAGGCAGCCCATTGTCCAGAATCTGGCGTGCAATACGCACCGCAACACCGGCGGCTGCCGAAAAATGTTCACTAGCCTCAAACGTCGCCAGAGAAACGGCCATGGCTGGTATACCCATCAGGTTGGCTTCCATTGCAGCTGCAACGGTACCGGAATAGGTAATGTCATCTCCAAGGTTGGCGCCATGATTGATGCCGGAAACAACCAGATCAGGGCGAAATGGCAGCAACCGGTGAATCCCCATATTGACACAGTCGGTGGGAGTACCATCCACGGCAAAGAAACGATCGCGGATTTCAAAGACCCGCAAAGGTGAATGCAGGGTCAGTGAATGGGCTGCAGCGCTGCGTTCCCGGTCAGGAGCGACAACCGTCACCTCTCCCAGCTCACCCAGAGCCGCAGCCAGCGCCTGTATTCCCGGAGCATGAATTCCATCGTCATTGGTAACCATGATATGCATGGGAGTGTCCTTAGTCGAAATGAGAAGCGGCTTGTTATGGCAGAATTCACCCCATAAATCAAGGCAGCCATAGCCACCCTTTTGTGTTTACAAAAACTCGTTAACTGGTTACATTTAGCCCCCAAACGCGGTTCTAACAACTATATCACCGGTACGAAAGGAACATTCATGAAGGCAGTCTTAATGGAAGGTTTTGGCGGAATCGAAGTACTCAAGGTTGGCGAAGCCGAAAGGCCGGTAGCTGGAGAGGGGCAGGTTCTGGTCAAAGTTTTTGCGACCTCCGTCAATCGTCCCGACCTAGTGCAGCGCGAAGGCAAATATCCACCCCCGCCAGGCGATTCGGAGATCCTTGGCCTGGAAGTGGCCGGCGTGATCGAAGAACTGGGACCTGGGGTCAGCGGGTGGCAGGTGGGTCAACGGGTCATGACTCTGGTAGGTGGCGGAGGGTATGCCGAGTTTGCTGTTGCCTATGCCGGACACCTGATGGCCATTCCTGAATCCATGAGCTTCGAAGAGGCTGCCTGTGTCTGCGAATCTTACATCACCGCTTTTCTGAATGTCTTCATGATCGGCGAATTCAAGGACAAGCAGGCCGCCATTCTGCATGGTGGCGGCGGCGGGGTGAATACAGCCGGAATCCAGCTTTGCAGGGCATTGACACCTGCCAGCAAACTGATCGTCACCGCCTCACCCGAAAAGATGGAGCGGGTAAAGGAAGTTGGTGCCGATTTCCTGATCAATTTCCGCGAAACACCGGATTTCACCGAGACAGTTAAAGAAATAACCGGCAAAAAGGGCGTTGACCTGATCCTGGATCACATCGGGGCCAAATATCTTGCCCCTAACATGAACTCGCTGGCCTACAAGGGCAGACTGGTTATCATCGGTGTTACCAGCGGCATCAAGGCAGAGCTGAACCTGGCTCTGATGATGGTCAAACGCCAGCAGATCATCGGCAGCGTGCTCCGTTCACGTCCCGTACCGGAAAAAAGCGAGATCGTCGCCGAGTTCACCAGGCGAGCCCTGCCCAAATTTGCCGATCGCACCATCGTGCCCATTATCGAGAAAGTGTTCACCATTGACCAGGTGGCGGACGCCCATCGCATGATGGAAGAGGACAAACACTTCGGCAAGATTGTACTGAAGATCCAATAGGCTCGCTCTGCTGTTTTCAGCCATAGCTAAACTCAAAAAGGCCGACCGGAGTTCCCGATCGGCCTTTTTTTCTGATGTCCCACTTGCAGACACAGTTCCAGTTTGAAAACAACTCGCCGTGGCGATGAACTAAACCCAGGTTCCACTACACATTACGGCTTATAGATCTTAAGCAGTGCCTGGGCCATCTCGGCCGGACTCGCTGCCACGCTGATGCCGCATTCCTGCAGTACCGCCACTTTTTCCGCCGCTGTACCCTTGCCGCCGGAGATGATCGCACCGGCATGGCCCATGCGCTTTCCGGGAGGTGCCGTTAATCCGGCAATGTAGGCAGCCACCGGTTTGGTCATATGCTCTTTTACGAAGTAGGCCCCCTCTTCCTCCGAGGTGCCGCCGATCTCGCCGATCATGATCACCGCTTCGGTGTCCGGGTCGGCTTCAAACAGTCGCAGCACATCCAGATGGTTCGTGCCATTGACAGGATCACCACCAATGCCGACACAGGTGGACTGGCCCAGACCGAGGCACGTCAATTGCCAGACCGCTTCATAGGTCAGGGTGCCGGAGCGGGAGACAACGCCGATCTTTCCCGGTTTGTGAATATAGCCGGGCATGATGCCGATCTTGCATTCACCGGGGGTGATCACGCCGGGGCAGTTCGGCCCCACCAGACGGGTTTTCCTGCCCTTCATATATTGTTTGACCTTGACCATATCCAGGACCGGAATACCTTCGGTAATGCAGCAGACCAGCTCAATGCCGGCATCCACCGCTTCCATGATAGAGTCAGCCGCAAAAGGTGGCGGTACGAAGATAACCGAGGCACTGGCCCCGGTTTTCTCAACAGCATCCTTGACCGTATCGAACACCGGAAAGCCGTCAATGACCGAGCCACCTTTCCCCGGGGTGACGCCGCCGACCATCTGGGTGCCATAGTCACGGGCTCCCTGGGCGTGAAACAGGCCAGTGGCCCCGGTGATCCCCTGGGTGATGACTTTGGTGTTTTTATTGATCATGATGCTCATTGGTTGGCTCCTTTGACCGCGGCAACAATTTTCTGGGCGGCATCGGCCATGCCGTCGGCGGCAACGATGTTCAAGCCACTTTCACCCAGGATTTCCTTGCCTCTGGCCACGTTGGTCCCTTCCAGCCGCACTACCAGCGGCACTTGCAGGGAAACCTGCTTGGCAGCCTCCACGACGCCGGTGGCAATAATGTCGCATTTCATGATGCCGCCGAAGATGTTGACCAGGATCCCCTGCACATTCTTGTCGGAGAGGATGATCTTGAAGGCTTCGGTGACCCGCTCAATGGTGGCTCCCCCTCCCACATCCAGGAAGTTGGCCGGATCCCCGCCATAATGCTTGATAATGTCCATGGTGGCCATAGCCAGGCCGGCTCCGTTAACAAGACAGCCAATATTGCCGTTCAGCGAGATATAGGAGAGGTCATGCTGGGAGGCTTCGACTTCATTGGGATCCTCTTCGTCATAGTCGCGCATGTCGCCCAGCTTGGGATGGCGGAAGACGGCATTATCGTCAAAACCGAATTTGGCGTCCAGGGCCAGCAGGTTCTCTTCCGCGGTGATCACCAGCGGATTGATTTCCAACATGGAGCAGTCGCAGGCGATGAAAGTCTTGTAGAGACCCTGCAGCACCGAGACGGCTTTATTGACCAGTTTGCCCCCCAGCCCCAGACTGAAAGCGATTTTGCGGCACTGAAAGGCGGTCAGGCCCACCAGGGGGTCGATGGTTTCGGTAAAGATTTTTTCGGGTGTTTTGGCGGCTACCTCCTCGATGTCCATGCCCCCTTCGGTGGAGGCCATCACAGTGACTTTAGAGGTTCCCCGGTTAACGACAAGACTGACGTACAATTCATTGGCAATGTTGCAGCCGTTTTCAACCAGTACGCGGGTAACAACCTTTCCGATGGAGCCGGTCTGGTGGGTGACCAGGGTCATGCCCAACATTTCGCGGGCAATGTTACGAACCTCGTCGGCAGTGCGGGCAAGCTTAACGCCCCCCCCTTTGCCGCGTCCTCCAGCATGGATCTGAGCCTTGACCACCCAGGGGCCTTCCCCCAGCCGTTTGGCCCACTCGCGGGCGCTGGCACCGTTGTAACAGACGTGCCCGTCGGGAACCGGCACGCCGAACTGTCTCAATATCGCTTTGGCCTGGTATTCATGAATGTTCATGTCATATCCTTCCCAGTGAATTGTCTTACCGGCAGTCCGTATTCACTTATTCTATCACTGTCAGCTCTGCCCGTTCATACTCAGATCCAGAATTTCTGTCAGGTGCATGATTTTGACATCCGGCAGGTGGTCTGCCAGCCCCTTCTTGAGCTGCAACAGGCAGCCGGGATTACTGGTAACCAGAATTTTGGCTCCGGTTGCCTGGATGGTATCCAGCTTTCTTTTCAGGATGAGGTCGGACATTTCCGGGCGCTCGATATTATAGGTACCGGCACTGCCGCAGCAGGCGTCGGCCGCTTCAAGTTCGCGGTATTCCAGGGCAGGAACCAGCTTGAGCAGATCGCGCGGTTCCTTGCGGATGCCCTGGCAATGGGCGATGTGGCAGGGGTCGTGATAGGTGACTTTCAGGGGCAACGGCTTCAGCTTGGCGCGCAATTGATCAGCATGCAGCGCCAGAACCTGCGATATGTCCCGCACCTTGCCGCTGAAAATTTCGGCGGATTTGTAACCATCCAGGTGATGCCCGTATTTCTTCAGCTCAGCTCCGCAGCCGCCGCAGTCAGTGACAATAAAATCCACATCATAGCTGGCGAAAATATCGATGTTGGTCTGGGCGGCCTCCTTCAAACCGGCCATATCGCCCCCCAGCATGTTGGGTGCACCGCAGCAGACCTGGCTTTTGGGTGTTATGACCTTGTAGCCCAGGGAAGAGAGCAGTTTGATCGTGGCGCGGCTGGCATCGGAGAAGATCAGGCTCATCACGCAGCCGAGAAAGAAACCGACCGTCCCGCGTTCCTGACCGACAGCCGGTGTAATCACCTGGATTTCCTGGCGCAGCGGTTTATCAGGCAGGTCCGGCAGAAGCCCTTCCATCCGTTCCAGCTGTTTCGGGAACATCTTGAGAATGCCAAGCTTCCTGACCAGGTTCTGCAGACCGGTCTTCTGGTAGATCCGCATCGGAACCATTGAAGTTTCCAGGCGGTCGGGATGGGGCACCAGCTTGCGCAGAATCAGGTCCTCCATGAAACCGAGCCCGCGGCTCTCCTTGCGTTCGCAGGTGAATTCCGCCACCAGCTCGCCGGCGTTGACCCCGCAGGGACAGGCCGAAGCACAGGCTTGGCAGTCCAGGCAGAGGGAGAGATATTCCAGCAACTGCTCGGACTGATCCAGCTCCCCCTCCTGAACCTTACGCACCAGGGCCACCCGCCCGCGGGGCGAGGCAGTTTCAAGAAAAGTCTCCTTGTAGGTGGGGCAAGCGGGAAGGCACATGCCGCAGCGCATGCAGTTAATCAGTTTTACGTAGTCCATCTCTTTCCCCTTTTGCCACTCCAAAAGGTAGGTGGCCTTTCCTGCCGGCTACGAAGTGTCGGGTTCTGGCAAGGCGGGCAAGGAGACCCGCGGAGGCGTAGCAGCGCTACGCCGCACAAGTGGGCTCCGCAGACCAACGCCGCCAGGTTCCGGCAATCCGTAGCCGTATTAATTAGAAAATTTTCCCCGGATTCAGGATTCCTTTGGGATCGAAGGCGTTTTTGATTCCCCGCATAACTCGTATCCCACTCTCTCCCACCAGCTTGGGCAGGTACTTTTTCTTGGCCAGGCCTACCCCATGCTCTCCGGTTATCGTGCCCCCCATTGAAATGGCGGCGTCGAAGATCTCTTCAAAAGCGGCGTGGGCACGTTTGATTTCGTCCGTGTCACGCTCGTCGGTCAGGCAGGTGGGGTGCAGGTTGCCGTCGCCGGCATGACCGAAAGTACCGATGGTGACATTATGTTTCCTGGCGGAATCCTGGATAACTTTCAGCATGGCGGCAATGCAGCTGCGCGGAACGGTGGCATCCTCCAGGATGGTGGTCGGCTTGAGCCGCGCCAAAGCCGAAAGAGCGGTACGTCGGGCGGCCGCCAGCTTAAGGGCCTCATCGGCATCCTTGGCGGTCTGAAAAAACGAGCAGCGGTGTTTTTTGCAGATTTCCGCCACCGCGGCGGCCTCTTCTGCGATCACCACAGGATGACCGTCCACCTCGATCAGCAGCACGGCGTCCACGTCCAGCGGCAGACCGACATGGGCGTAATCTTCGACACATTTGATGGTGACTTTGTCGAGAAATTCGAGGGTAGCCGGAATGACCTTGGCGGCAATAATCGCCGACACCGCCAGGGCAGCGTCCTGCAGCACCGGGAAATGGGCCAGCATGGTGATTTTCCCTTGGGGTTTCGGGATCAGCTTGACTGTGATACCGGTGAAAAAACCGAGCGTACCTTCGGATGAAACCAACAGAGGATTGAGGCTGTAGCCGGCCACATCCTTGACAACTTTCCCACCGCTGCGAAGCAGTTGACCGTCAGCCAGAACGGCCTCCAGACCCATGACATAATCGGCAGTGACGCCATACTTCAGCCCACGCAGGCCACCGGAGTTCTCGGCCACGTTGCCCCCCATGGTAGAGATGTTCATGCTGCCCGGATCGGGCGGGTAGAACAGCCCGCGGGATTCGACTTCGCGGTGCAGGGCGCTGGTGATCAGTCCCGGCTCCATTGTGGCGGTCAGGTTTTCCTCATCGATTTCAAGCAGCCGGTTCAGACGGCTGGTCTGGACAACAACACCGCCGCCGGACAGCGATCCGCCTGACAGATTGGTGCCGGAACCGCGCGGGGTTACCGTGACGCCGGCTCCGTGGCAGAGGCGCATGATCTGCACGACCTCGCCGGCCGTGCCGGGCAGCAGCACCGCACCGGGCAGGCTCTCGATCTCCGGGGTCGAATCATATCCATACACCGCCAGCGATTCCCGGTCTGTCAAGGTGTACTGCTCACCGACGATATTTTGAAGTTCTTTTATGAATGATGGTTGCATGTGATTACGCTCCCGAAGTTTGACTCTACTTGTAACAATACGAAGATGTCAGCATTGCTTCCCCCCTCCAACCTCCCCCCGCTGGGGGGAGGCTTACCTTCCCTCCCCCAGCGGGGGAGGGTTAGGGAGGGGGATGTTTTTAAGGTATCATCCACTGGAGGAAATAGGCCTGCAAGTACACAATAATACCCACCACGATGGTCAGGAAAATCGAGTGTTTCAGTGTAAAGCGGAAGAGAGTACCTTCCTCGCCGACCATGCCGCAGGCGGCGGTGGCAACTGCAAGCGATTGCGGGGAGATCATCTTGCCCATAACGCCGCCGCTGGTGTTGGCAGCGCCGGTCAGGATGGGATTGAGGCCCAGCTGCTCGGCGGTTGCTTTCTGCAGACCACCGAAAAGAACGTTACTGGAGGTATCGGAACCGGTCAGGAAGACCCCCAGCCAGCCCAGGAACGGAGCGATGAACGGGAACCAGTGACCGGTTTTGGTGAAGATCAGGCCGAGGCAGTTGGTCATGCCGGAGGCGTTCATGACATATGCCAGACCGAGCACGGAAGCCACGGTGACGGCAGGAAAGCGCATGTCATAAAGGGTCTTGCCTGCGATTTTGAAGACATCGCCGAAACCGACGCCGCAGAGCAGCGCAGAAAGGAAGGCGGCAATCAGGATGGCTGTACCGGCAGCTGACATGAAGTTGAAGTTATACTTGGCAGGCAGCTTGATGGGCAGCTGATCGCCAAGGGCTTTGGTGAGCGGCTTGAACTGATCTTTGGCCACAAGCTTGTTCTTTTCCAGATCGTCCTTGACCAGCTTCTGAAGGTCGGCGTTCTTTTTTGCAATGGCGTTGAATCCGGCATAGCGCTCATCCGTCAGAACGGCTCCCTTGCCGATGCCTCCCTGTTCAACCGGCATAAACTTCTCTTCAAGCACTTTCAGTTCATTCAACAGGGTGATTGCTGCGGCCAGTTTCGGCTCGCCAGCAGGTAATGCCGCCAGCAGTTTATCGGCCTCTGCGGTCACCACTGCAATTTTCTTCACCCCGTCTTCCGGCTTGGAGACCTTCTTGACGATCATGTCGTTGAGGCCCTGCACGGTGATGACCACCTTGCTCTTGTCCAACTCAGCCTTGATGGAAGGGATACCCCACAGCAATACCATGATTGTCAGGGCCAGATAAGGGGACCAGGCGCGGAACACCTGGCCAACCGTGTAATGGTGCTGCTCCTTGGAGCCGGTATGGGTTTCATGGTCAAAGACATAATTTTCCTTGGGCTGCCAAACCTGCAGCAGCAGCACCAGGGCGACCATCGATGCCAGAGAGGCGGTGATGTCCGGCAGGTAGGGACCGAGGTAGCTGGCGGTGGCCCATTGTGAAACGGCAAAGGTGACGCCGCAGACAATGATGGCCGGCAGCACTTCAATGGTTTTTTTCCAGCCGACCATGATCATGATCACGTAAAACGGGATAACGACCGAGATAAACGGCAATTGACGGCCAACCATGGTGGAAAGCTTCATCATGCCGTCGTCACCGTAGCCCATTACGCCAGCCAATGCCACGACCGGAATTCCGATGGCGCCAAAGGCAACCGGTGCTGTGTTGGCGATCAGGCAGACCCCGGCGGCATACAGCGGACGGAAGCCGAGACCAACCAGAGTTGCTCCGGCGATAGCTACGGGCGTGCCGAAGCCGGCAGCACCCTCAATGAAAGCGCCGAAACAGAATGCAATCAGCAGAGCCTGGATACGCCTATCCCCGGTGACACCGGCCAGTGATGCCCGGATAATTTCGAACTGACCACCCTTGACAGTGATGTTATAGAGAAAGAGAGTGGTAATAACGATGTAAAAGACCGGGAACAGACCGAAGGCCGCACCCTGCGCAAAGGCCAGTCCTGCCAGCTTGGCCGGCATTCCCCACACTGCGATGGCAATACCGATTGCCGATGCTACTGCCAGGGGGCCTGCCTTGTGAGCCTTCATCTTCAGTACGGCCAGACAGACAAAGATGACGACCAATGGGATGGCGGCAATCAGCGCCGACAAGCCGAGACTGCCTGCTGCGGGGGTGTACGTTTGAATCCAGGGCATGGGTGTAACTCCTTTCGATAGAGGCGTAAATGTTGCTCGGCAGTGGAAGTAAAATCGAGTTTTGTAAAGTTGTATTACCAATTAATTGTTTTTGGTTTTCCTGTCAATCATTTTTTACTAAACGCTGCAACCTCTTGTTGACACGTAACAATCCGATAGATTATCCTGTTTCCAAATTTGGTATTACCAAAAATAATTTTGCTCTGAAAGCCTCTTTCTTTTTTCATGAGCAGAAAGAAATTCGACAGACATAAAACAGCATCCCGCCAGAGGAGGACCAGCATCATGTATCAACATTTCAAAACCAGGGCTGAAGGGGTAGGCGCAAAGGTGCACCGCTGTGCCACCAGCCAGGAAGCGCTTGATTTCGTGCTCTCGTTTTTGGCAGGCGAGGGAGTTGCCGAACAGCCCCAGTGCTCTGCTGTATGGGCTGACTCCCCTTTTCTAGCCGCTGTGGATCGACAGGTACTGAACAAGGTTTCCGGCCTGAAGCTGGAGGTGACCCGAGCAACCGCAGCTGAAGCCAAGTTCGGCATCACCCAGCTGGATTGGGCTCTGGCGGATACCGGCACCCTGGTGCAGGATGCCACGGCTATCGAAGAGCGGCTGGCATCTTCACTCTGCTCCATCCACATCGCACTGGTCCCCACTGCAGGCCTACTGCCCGATTTACCCAGCTTGCTGACTCGGCTGACCCCAGCCGAGAGCAGCTACATCGCCATGATCACCGGCCCCAGCCGTACCGCCGATATAGAACGGGTGCTGACCATCGGGGTACATGGGCCGGAGCGGCTGGTGATAGTTTTTGTCGATGACCTGGGAGGTAAAAGCTGATGGAGAGAGAATTCAAGGAGTCCATACACAAGGCGGTCAACGATGCCAATCTGACCGGCGCACTGGGCACATTTTCGGAAGCCTACAAAGTTAACCGCACCAAAGCTTATGAAGGGATTGATTTTGAGGAACTGCGCAACCGGATTGCCAGCATCAAAGGCCATGCCGCTTCGAATCTGAAAGAACTCTCCGCACAGTTTGCCAGCGCTGCCGAAGCTCGGGGCGCAACGGTTTTCAGAACCAGTGACCCGGCTAAAGTCAGGGAATACATCCTCAAGGTTGCCAAGGATAATGGGGTTAAAAGCGTGGTCAAATCCAAGTCCATGGCCACCGAGGAAATCCACCTCAACCCTTTTCTGGAAGCAGCCGGCATTGAGGTCGGGGAAACGGATCTCGGGGAATGGATCATTCAGCTGGCGGGACAAACCCCCTCACATATGGTCATGCCAGCGATTCACATGACCAGGGATGAAGTTGCCGATCTTTTCAGCAAAGAGGTGGACGAACGTCTGAGCAGCGACATTCCCCGCCTGGTCAAGGTGGCTCGCGACCAGTTGCGCCCCAAATTCCTCAATGCGGACATGGGCATCTCCGGCGGCAACATCGCAGTGGCGGAAACCGGCAGCATCGTGCTGATGACCAACGAGGGCAATGCCCGGCTGGTTACCTCTCTGCCAAGAATTCATGTGGCCCTGGTTGGCATTGAAAAACTGGTGGAAAAGCTTGCCGATATTGCTCCGATCCTGAAGGCGCTCCCTAGAAGTGCCACTGCCCAGCTTCTGACCAGCTATGTGTCGATCATCAGCGGCCCGACTCCCAATCCGGATGGCTCGATAAAGGATTTGCACATCATCCTGATGGATAACCGCAGGACCGAGATGGCCGAGGATCCGATCTTCAAGCAGGCCCTGCAGTGCATCCGCTGCGCTTCCTGCCTCAACGTCTGTCCGGTGTTCCGCCTGGTGGGGGGGCATGTGTTCGGCAAGGTCTATACCGGCGGCATCGGCACCATTCTCACGGCCTGGTTCGATGAGCTGAAGAAATCGGAAGATATTCAGGGGCTGTGCATCCAGTGCGGCAACTGCAAAGAGGTCTGTCCGGGCAAGATCGATATTCCGGAACTGATCATGGAGATCAGGCGACGCCTGGTCAAAGATCAGGGACTGCCGCTGCTGCAGAAAACCATCTACGCCGTGGTCAACAACCGCAAACTCTTCCACGGCATGCTGCGGGCCGCTTCCGTCGTGGCCAAGCCGCTCGCAACAGGCGGCTTCCTGCGCCATCTGCCGCTGTTCCTGGCAGACCTCACCGACGGCCGCAGCCTGCCGGCCATTGCGGAGGAGCCGTTCCGGGACCGTTTCAAGAAGATCACCCAGCCCGAATGCGCCCAGAAAGCGGTTTTCTACGCCGGTTGCCTGATCGACTTCGCCTATCCGGAGATGGGCGAGGCACTGGTCAGGATCCTGAACAAGGCCGGCATCCAGGTGCTGTTTCCGGAAGAGCAGACCTGCTGCGGTGCCCCGGCCCGCTATAACGGCGCCTATGAGGTTGCCGCCCGCAATGCGGCCGATAACATCAAGGCGCTGCTGGAGGTGGAGGCGGATTATGTTGTTTCCGCCTGCCCTACCTGCACCGTGGCCCTAGTCCACGATTTCAGCAGCACCCTGAAAAGCACCGGGCAGCAGGAGTGGCTTACCCAGGCCACAATCCTGGCAAAAAAGACAATGGATTTTTCGTCGCTGCTCAAACAGCTGGTCGATCAGGGGAGGGTATCCTTCAAGGAGGGCCAGGAACTGGGCGCAATTACCTACCATGATTCCTGCCATCTCAAACGGACCTTGCATGCGACCGAGCAGCCCCGTGAACTTCTGACCAAGGCGGGCTACGAGTTGAAGGAGATGTTCGAATGCGACATGTGCTGCGGCATGGGAGGATCGTACTCGCTCAAGCTGCCTGAAATATCAGGTCCGATCCTGCAGAGGAAGATCAGCAATATTCGTAGTGCAGATGCAGAGACAGTGGCCATGGATTGTCCCGGTTGCGTAATGCAGATCCGCGGGGGCTTTGACCAGGATGGGGGGGATGTTCGAGTCAAACATACGGTGGAACTGCTGGCGGAACGGATGAAAGAGTAACATTAGCTGAAAAATGAAAACCCCGTCTGAAAAGACGGGGTTTTCAATCTGCAATACTCTCTGTGTTCTTTTATTCTTCTGACTCCAGATAAACGCTCACCAGAAAATGTTCTGCTCCGGATTCAAACATAAGCGTCAAAGTATCTGGAACAGATCCCACCGTCATGACATATTCCTCCCCTGATATAACCGAGGGAGTCGAGAGCTGGACCTCGTGACCATCATTCACGAAGTGATGTTTGAATGAACCGCCCATCATATTTGCAATTTCGCCAAGTGCATCGTGAACATCGTCACCGCATTCCTCGACATCCATTCCCAGCATTTGAGATGTAAAGGTCATTGCCAGGCTTTGGGGTGCGTTGATGCTTATCATCCCGCTGTAGTTGCCCGCAAATCCAACCATGGCTGTGACGCAATGCTTGAACTTTGTCTCCGTGACGGCAGTCAGTGAGGCAGAGATATCTACTCCAACCATGGTGGAGAATATCTCCCGAACATCCTTGTCAAGATGCTCAATAAGTTGTTCCTCAGTGGTCTCGAGTCTCTTCAGTACTTTCGCGTTAATCATGCTCCCCCCTGACAAGCGTTCAATTTCAAGCAGCCTATTTCACTAACTGATGATAGCTTACCGTTAGAACTACTTTTTAACCGATTAGCCGATCCCGATCTATGTTTTTTTGACTTTTCAGCAAGGCGTACAAGTTGTTTTCAAGTTCCTTGCCAACATGCTTGAACTTTACCCCGATACCCGGCGGACGCTGCTGCCCCCAATTTTGTATCCTCGCGACAACACACACTACATCAAGTCCAAAGTCAGGAAAAGTAATGGTTAGCTCTTCACCGACAGTGAATCGTTCGGGGTTCATGTTAGCCACAAATACGCCAGACCACGAAATGTTGAGCGTGAAACCGCGATCGACTCCGATAAAGGTGGGAATGCAAATGTCCTTGCGCTTACTGGTCCTTAATTTTCTCGGTTTGAAATCAGCACAAGTTCTGGTGAGGAAATCTTTCAGGTTTTTGTCCTGCTTTGCATCGCCCGCCATTGCCATGGGGATCAGCATCGCACCCATGGTCTTCACACGCAGAGTCGGGTAAAACCCGACGAGTGTATAGGCAACGATCTTCTCCTCACCCTTGGACTTGATCATCGTCGCCAGATCAACCAAAATCCCTTTGCACATGTTGCTGAGTGCATAGCTTTCCGCCTCGCAGAAAGTAGAGCACAAAATTGCTCTCCCGCCGTACGGCTCCAGGCTTACAGCAAGTGCGGAACGAGATTTGTCGTCGTATGAAACAACTAAAATCGGATAATCGGGGGGAGTTTCTTCAGAAACGGAATCTGTGAAATCGGGGGGCATAGTACCAATTACTCCGCTCGCTAAGTCTACCTGCTCATACAATTTTATTTTAGCCGCTCGGCGCCTTAACCTTTCGACACAACCGTCATCATCTGCTGGCCGTCTGAGCAAGGTCATCTCCGTTTGCCCATTATTTCATGCACCAGGCGCAGCAGCTCCTGGGGTGCGTGTGGTTTTTGAGAAAAGGTGCAGCCTTGGGGCAGCTTCTGACGATCCAGAATATCGGCGGTGTAACCACTTGTAAAGATCACTTTCAGGCGCGGATTGAGAAGCATCAGTTCATCATACAACTGGCGCCCTGTCATCCCCGGCATGATCACATCAATGATCGCCAGCCTGATGATGTCCTTCTGCTCACGAAAAGATCGAAGAGCGTCTGCCCCCCGGCTGACCGCAATGACCTGATATCCTCCAGCTTCAAGTATTTCGCGATTAACCTGCAGCACCTGATCATTATCCTCCACCAGCAGTATGGCACCCTCGCCTTCAGGAACTTCTTCATGCTGTATTGAACCTACTTCCTCGGACACTCCAACTACCGGCAAATATATTAGAAAGCTGCTCCCCTGACCGATTTCGCTCTCCAGGTCAATCCAGCCGCTATGTTGCTTGATAATGCCATAGGCCATTGAAAGTCCCAACCCGGTCCCTTTACCCACTGCTTTTGTTGTAAAGAATGGTTCAAAGATACGCTCCCGCATACTCTCGGATATTCCGACACCAGTATCGGAAACTTTCAGCAGAGCAAAGAAACCGGAAACAACGCTCCCATCTGCAAGAACATGTTCATCAAAGTGCACCTGCCCGGTCGTGATGGAGACCGTCCCCCCTGTCGGCATTGCATCGCGCGCATTACTGACAAGATTCATGACTACTTGTTCCAATTGGGTGCTGTCAGCAAGAACAGGTATTTTATCAGCAGATAAAGTGGTCGAGAGCACCACATCCTCGCCGATGATCCTCTCCAAAAATTCTCGCATGGCAATAACGATCTCATTAAGGTCCATTTTTCGCGGAGCAATGGACTGTTTGTGGCTGAAAGCCAGCAGACTTCCGGTCAGGCTGGCGGCGCGGTGGGCGGCCTGATCAATCTGATCGATCAGTTTCGTTGCTCGTTCATGATCATCGATCCTGTTTCTCAACAAGGTCGAACAGCTGATGATTACCGTTAGAATATTGTTGAAGTCATGGGCTATACCACCCGCCAGGGTGCCGACTGACTCCATTTTCTGGGAATGCAGCAACTGCGCTTCCATCTTGCGGTGATCGGTCACATCGATCCCCAGGCTGGCACATCCGATCACAGCCCCGGCGGCGTTTTTCAGCACCGTATTGTTCCACACGATAAGGCGTTCGACACCCTTGTTGGTAAGAATTTCATTTTCAAAATGCGTAGCAATATTCCCGCTTGAAAGACCTTGGATGATAACAGCTTTAACCTGCTCATGGCGTGCCGGCGGGATGAACATTTCAAGCCAGCTTCTGCCGATAACTTCCTCGCGTGACCACCCGGTCAACTGAAGGAGAAAATCGTTGCAGAAGGTGATGTTTCCCTGTTCATCCAGCATCACCGCACACATGTGGACCTGCTCCATCAATGTTCTGAAACGGCTTTCCCATTCATGCACCGCTTCTTCCGCAACCATCCGTTCATGAATCATCCGCTGCAAATCAGCATTCAGCTCCCTGAGCGAAGCTACATAGTGCCTGATCAGATAAAAAAGCAGAGCGGCTGTTACCAGAACAAAAAGCCAGCCTTTGACCATTGCCAGGCGAGCCATCTGCTGCCTGTCATGTACCAGTGCCTCCAGCAGATAATCGGAACAGAAAATCCAGAAAGCGCTGACTGCGGCGTATATGGCCACAATCCTACCGGGAATCCATCTAGGGACATGTTGTTCCGGTTGTACTTGATTCATGCCTCGACCCTCAATGAAACGCGGACGTATTGAAATACAATCTCATATATTACAATTATTTTGGAACTTTGACATTGAAAAAGGCCGCCTCTTTAATGAGGCGGCCTCTTACGTACGGCATCCAAAGACGATGCAATACTTCAACTATCCGGATTTATTGATGCAGCCAATCTAAAACATTCCAATCACCACGTTTCTTTGCCGTGGCATGAGTTGGAACAACTGCGTGAGGTCGAGTTCCAACCGATGGTGGTGACTATATTCTTGACACCATTGGCATGGGTCGCGGCATTAAATGCGGTGGTGCTATAGCCGCTGCCATGGCAGGTAGCACACGCGACCTTTTTGCTGACATGTTTAGAGTGATGGCCAGTTGCCGGAGGAATGGCATGGCAGCTTCCGCAAGCAGGCGCTGGAGTCGGAGTCGGCGTCGGTGCCGGAGTGGGGCCCGGAGCTGGAGTCGGAACTACCAGGGCAGTGGCAATGGCATTAACCTGAGCCGAAGAAAGTGTAGAAAGAAAGCCCATGTTCCCCACATTGCCGGTGATAGCAGTCTGAATACGAGCGGCAGTTGCACCGGCCTTGCCAGAAGAGGCCAAGGCGCCGTGGCAGCCGGCACAATTGCTGGTGTACAAAGCAGCACCATCAGGTGCCGGTGCTGGAACCGGAACTGGTGTCGGTACGGGAGTCGGAGTCGGCACTGGAACCGGTGTCGGTGTCGGTGCCGGACCAGGCGTAGGAACGGGCGTAGGCGTGGTCGGTGTCAATGCGGTTACAATTGCCTGTACCTCTGTAACGGTCAGCGAGATAGAGCCCATGGAACCGATATTGCCGGAGATTGCGTTTTGCAGACGGGCAATGGTGATGCCTTTTTTGTTCGAAGAACTCAGCGCACCGTGACAACCTGCACAGTTGGCCGAATAGAGAGCTGCACCGTCCGGAGTCGGGCTGGGAACCGGTGTCGGTGTTGGCACAGGAACCGGCACAGGCGTCGGCGTCGGAACTGGCACTGGCACCGGTGTCGGTACGGGTGCAGGTGTGGGAGCAGGTGTCAGGCCTAGTACTGCCACAATTGCCTCTTTGACAGCAGTCGTCAGGCTGGATAAAAAGCCCATGCCTCCTACATTGCCGTTGATGGCGCTATCAAGACGCGCGGCGGTAATTCCCTTCTTGTTGGATGTTGCCAACGGACTATGACATCCTGCACAACTTGAGGCATACTCATTGGCACCATCAACAACCGGCGTCGGCGTCGGAGTTGGAACCGGAGTCGGGGTTGGCGTTGGGGTTGGGGTCGGAACTGGTGCCGGTACGGGAGCAGGTGTCGAGCCGACCGGATTGAGCACTGCAACTATTGCTTGAAGATCGGCCGGTGCAAAAGAGAGGCTTCCCATACCGCCGACATTTCCACTGATGGCATTCTGCAGACGAACCACCGTGATACCGGTTTTTTTCGAGCTGGCCAGACTGCCATGGCACGCAGCGCAATTGGCTGCATATAGTGCTGCACCATCCGGCGTAGTACCGCCTGTAACAGGAGGTTGTGGAGCAGGTGCAGGCTGTACCGGCGAGCTGTTCAATGCATCCATGATGCTCTGCAGATCAGCCGTACTCATGCCGGAGAGAATGCCCATCCCACCCAGATTGGCTGTAATGGCACCCTCTGCATTTGCCACCACGGCACGCCCCTTGAGGTTGCTGCTGGCAAAACTGCCGTGACAACCGGCACATTTTGATGTGTAGAGCGCATTTCCTGCCGCCGGTGTCACAGGGACCTGAGCAGGAGGATTGAGAGTACCGGAGGTGATGTTCTGCACCGGAGCCGAAAAGATTGGAGTCGTGCCGGCTGCATCGGTAATAGTTACAGCACCATTGGCTACTGTTACGGTGATGGCATCCATCATGGCATCAATACCAGTGCTGTTTGCACTGAACTGACCATGCAGGACATCGAAATTTTTAGCGCCGTACTGGTCCATGAGTGGAGCCAAAACTGTCTGCAGATCACCGAGCGCCTTCGGAATGGCGGATGCCGCCGATACAAGTTCGCTTGAAGTATGATTGTTGTAGAAAGAATCCAGATTCCCGCTGCCGGTAGCCTGTGCCACTACGATCGTGGTCAGCGGCGTGACGTTGGTAATACCGTTGTCATTGGCCAGCGAATACAGATTATGAGGACCGGAAGCGTCGGTGTAGGAAACCTTGATCAGGAAAGGAGGGGTCAATCCGGTAGTGTTGAAGGCATAGGAACCATCGCTGGCAGTTACTACTGAAAGCTGTGCCGGGGTTGGCGAAGAATCTTTGAGAGAAATCAATGTACCATTGATGGGAGCGCCTGATGCCGCCACACCGGTCACCACCTTGGCTGCGGCCGGCCCGGTACCGCTGCTGCTGCCACCACCGCTACAGCCGGCTGATAACCCTAAAGTTAATGCGCTGAGGAATATAAAAACGGATCTTAACGTTGAACTCATGCGTTCTCCTTTGTTCATTGTTACCCCGGAATTTGGACACAAAAAAACCAGGGGCATAGTATCGAATGTTCGATATTTCGGCGACCCGGCTGTCTCGGTGAGACCCGTAGGCTTTCCGTCCCATCCTCGCGGATGGTTTAGTATTGTCGGCTATCTTCTGCCATCAATTTTAAGATACTCTCTCGCTATCGGATCATAACTCTCCTTTCTGCCCCGGCTGGCGTTGCCACACCGGCAGGTTTGTAAATTTCATTAGCAGGCAATGTTAATTTCTTGTCATTACTTTACCATAACAATATTTTTTTTCACTTATAATTCCGTACCAATGAAGTCAACAATAATTAGTTCATAAAAAAAGGTCAACAAAAAAAACTTGTAGAAAAATAGTACAGCGTATACACACCTTTCCATGCCATTCCGACATATCTTCCACGATCTGGCGAAACATTGAGGCACTCTATGCATACTAGTGGCATATACGCAGAAGAAATAACCGGAAAAGCTTACGATCACCGCATCCTGGTGCGCTTTATGCGATATGTGATCCCATACAAAGGCGCAGCAGCAGTCATATTGATCATCCTGCCACTGGTAGCCGCCTGCCGCCTGGCTCAACCCTGGATCATCAAGTTGGCCATAGACAATCATATCGTCAGTGGTCGTATGGCAGGACTTGAATTCATTGCGGCCCTGTTTCTGGGCGTCCTGCTGATGGAATCCCTGCTCTCGTACCTTGAAGTTTACCTGCTCCAGTCCATGGGACAGCAGGTCATGTCCGACATGCGCAAAGAGCTGTATCACCACGTCATGCACCTGCCCACCTCCTGGTTCGACCACACCCCAGTCGGCAGTGTGGTGACACGGCTGACGAGCGATGTCGAGGTGCTGGGGGAGATGTTTGCCGCAGGAATCATCACCATTGTGGGGGATGTACTGCTCCTGATCGGAATCGTGGCGGTCATGCTCTGGATGAACCTGAAACTGTCGCTGGTCACCTTCTCGATCCTGCCGCTCCTGTTGTATGTCGCCTGGGCCTTCCGACGGCGAATGCGGCAGTCCTTCCGCGAAGTGCGCGCCCGTCTTGGGCGCATGAATTCCTCTCTTGCCGAAAGCATCGGCGGCATGACCATCATCCAGGCATTCAATCGTCAGCAGGAAGAGGCTGGCCGCTTCAGCGAACTTAACACTTTATATCGTAATGCAAACAAACCGGTCATCTTCTGGGATGCGGCGCTGTACGCAATTGTCGAGGCACTTTCATCGATGGCCGTTGCACTAATCATCTGGTACGGCGGAGGTGAAATCGTCCAAGGCGCATTGACCTTCGGAGTACTGGTGGCATTTATTCAGTACATCGAGAAATTCTTCACTCCTATCAGGGACCTTTCGGCAAAATTTTCTGTCATGCAAGGGGCTATGGCTGCTTTGGAACGGATATTTTCCCTGCTGGATACGGAACAGGAACAGGGGATCCGGACCATTGAGCGCGATACATTCCCTGCTTCCCAACTCCCTTCCCCGATCATTGAGTTTCGTGACGTCACCTTTGCATACCGCGGCGAGGAAAACGCACTGGAGCATTTCAACTTTTCAGTATACCGCGGGGAGCGGATCGCCCTGGTAGGAGAAAGCGGCGGCGGCAAAACAACCCTGACCAGACTGCTGACTCGACTCTACGAACCTGACCATGGCAATATATTCATCGATGGCCATGACATAGCTTCCATGTCACCAACAGAGCTGCGACAACGCGTTGGCATTGTCCTGCAGGATCCCTGTCTGTTTGCCGGAACCATTGAGTTCAATATCTGTCTGGGTGACGAGCAAGCAAGGCTGAAGATGCGCGATGCAGCGGCGATTGTTGGTGCGGACCGGTTTATCGAGCGATTGCCGCTAGGGTACGATGAACAGGTCAGGGAGCGGGGGAACAACTTTTCGGTGGGCGAAAAACAACTGATCTCTTTTGCACGGGCAGTGGCCTTTGATCCTGAAATTCTGGTGCTTGATGAGGCCACAGCCAGCATTGATCCTGCTTCGGAGCAAATGATCCAGCAGGGGCTTGCCGGGCTAATGGCCGGGCGTACTGCGCTGATCATCGCCCACCGCCTTTCCACAATCCGGGATACCGACCGTATCGTGGTCGTTCATCGCGGCCGCAAGGCGGAAGAGGGAAATCACAGCGAGTTGATGCAGGCCCGGGGAATCTATTTCCGCCTGCACCAGCTCCAGTTTAATGAAAGGTGATGTATACGCGCCGCCCCTTGCATGATAGCAGTGAACCTGATAATTTGCCGGTTCAACCATCCGGAGCCCGGGAAATTGGACGCCTTCACATGCGCCGCCCCGCGGTTAAGAAACACCAGAAGGCTGTTGAAATACTCAGGTTATTCAAAAATAGTCAGATCGTCGCTACCGGAGAACGCCCGTGGAGGTGTTATCCAACACCCCCCGCACACTTTCACTTGTGAAAGTGGACCGCTAAGGCGCCCGAAGGGTGAGGCCGCAGGCCGAAGTCACAAGGTGGCTTTCGAGGATGGCGGCGAGATGGCTGTTTTTCAACAACCTGCTAGGGAGAGTTACGATGATCACCATGCAGGAGCTGCGCGAGCATTACCGATTCACCGATGAAGACGCCTCCTTGCTCCAGTCGTTGCAGCCCCTGGCCGGCCAGAACCAGGAGCGATTCGAGCAGGAATTCTACGATTACCTTTATGGAATACCCGAGATGGTTGCCTTGCTCAACAGCAGCAACCGGCAGCGTCTGCGTGAAATGCACGGCCGCTGGTTCATGTCCCTTTTCAGCGGAAGCTATGACAACCACTATTTGAACCATCTTACCCGCATCGGCCATGCCCATGTCAGGGTTGGACTCAACGTGCATTATGTCAATGCCGCCATGAACCAGATCCGTCACTTCCTGCTCAATCTGATCGACAACAATTATTCAGACCGGGAACAGCGGCGTATTCTTCGTGAAGCAGTGGAAAAAATACTCGACATGAACCTGGATATAATGAGCTATTCCTATCGCGCGGAAGAACTGAAAAAGGTTTTTGTCTCGCGCAAGATAGAATCTTTTCTGATCAAAGCCACCGAGCGCTTCACCTACGGACTCAATCTGGCACTGGTGCTGGCTTTGGCCGGTGTTTCCATCTCAGTTGTCTGTCTTTTTGTCTGGGATATCGCCCACATCTTCAGAGGGGATATGGAAAAAGGCATTCTCTCTGCCCTGGGAGAACTGCTGATCCTCTGGATGATGATTGAACTGATGGATAACGAAATCAAAAATCTCAAGGGGGGCAAATTCAACATTCTTGTCTTCATTGGCGTGATCATCGTGGCAATGATCCGCGAGATCCTGATTACTACTTTGCGCCATGACGCCATGCAGACCCAGGTCTTTCTGGCTCTGACCCTGCTGATCCTTGGAATTGTTTACTTCCTGGTCTCAAAAGCGCAGCAGATTCAGCCCAAGGTATAGCAGATGCCGATCGGAATGCACATACTGGCCGGTTTTTCCCTGGGATTTCGCCATCGCCGCGAACTGGCACGAATTCTTAGCGAAACATCCCCTGATAATTGCATTCACTGCCTGATTCCTGGCGTTCTAAAGAACCAGGGCATTACGGTTTTGGCCCTTGATTTCGACGGCGTGCTTTCGCCTCATGGCGACGCGACTCCACTCTCGGAAGCAAAGACCTGGCTGGCGGAAAGTGTCGCTGTGTTTGGCGAGGAATCTATTTTCATCCTTTCCAATAAACCTACCGACGAGCGGCGGGACTGGTTTGCGGAGCATTTTTCGAAGATCCGTTTTGTGAGCGGAGTACGAAAAAAACCATATCCCGATGGCCTCCAAAAAATAAGTGAACTCGCCGGAGTCCCCTTGTCATCAATCCTGATGGTCGACGATCGCCTGATGACCGGATGTTTGGCCGCCATCAACGCAGGTGCGCGCACCTGCTACATTCGCAGCCCGTATGTCTCGTTGAAGCAGCGCCCCGTGGTGGAGTTATTTTTCATGCTACTGCGAAAAAGTGAGCAACTGGTTATTGGATGTAGATCACTGTAACAGCCTGTCCCCCCACCTCTGTTTTTGCTACCCGAAACTCCTGCACTGAACTCTTGCCAGCGATCACGCTATTCAGCGCCATCATCCCCTCTCCTGAGTAGTTCTAATTCATAGTTACCCCCTCCCCTGATCCTAAATGAGAAGGTGGCCTAAAACCGATTGAGGGGGAAACAGTGCTATCCATTGCAACATTCCCCCTCATCCCAACTCTCCCCCAGAGAGAGGGAATTATTTAGCAGTCTTTGCGGCTGATCAGAACGATTCAGATTCCCTTTTAAGACCATCCCTGACCCTCGCCTTAGATCAGCAGATTGCATTTTTTTTATACCGTGGTTAAAATTTTAATGTTGACAGCGTGCCTCTCCTGCTGTAATTGATAACCGAATTCAATATCACTCAAGAGGTAACAGATGAACAATCCTCTCACGAATACGGAAAAAGATCCCCGGCCCCTCTGGTCAAGCCTTGCCGAGCGCTTTTCCACCGAAAGGGAATGCCTCGCAACATATATCGCACTGGAGACAGCCGAGGTTCTGGCCGAAGCCAAGCCGGCATCGCTGCTCTGCATCACCAACCGTGAACGCGCCTGTGGACGAAATCTCTATACCATCTGGAAAGAGCATGGTCATCAACTGCTCGCAGATACTCCTCTTGAAGCCTGCGAGCTGATTGACCGGGGCTCCTCCATGATGATCCTGTTCAGCCACAGAGTTAATTTCAAAAACCATCTTGCCCGCCGTGACATCACCGCCCTTCTCAAACGGGCGGGCCACGGCAGCGACATCACTCCTGATGACCTCCTCCGGTGTCTTGCAGATCATCTGCAACACGGACATTTTCCGCATGAAATCGGTCTTTTGCTGGGATATCCTCCCAAGGATGTGGCCGCCTTCATGGGCCTGATCAACATTCCCTTTACCTGTCAGGGTCCGTGGAAGATTTACGGCAACCCCGTCGAGAGCTTGCGCCTAGCCGAACGTTTCCGGAACTGCCGCAATCTGATGGCCGAACAGCTTTCATTGTGTGCCTCTGCCGTACAATGCCTGGGTGGTTTCGCCGGCGCAAGGCAAGCCATTCTTGCCACCGCATATTGATAAACACATTCATTATCTTTTGTAAACTACGAACTCCATGCGGTCCTATAGGCCGGCTTTAAATTCAGTACAAAAGGCAGGTTGAATAATGTCGCGCCGCAACAGCATTACCAGCAAGGAACTGCTCCAGGACAATCAAGAGCTGATTATCATCCATGCCGGGAAGGAGTACCGCCTCCGAATCACGAGTAACAACAAATTGATCCTGACCAAATAACATCACTCACAACTCCAAGCCAGCCATGTACCTCTTCGGGGCGCAGCCAGCCAGGACACATAAATCACCCCAAGGAGATTCAAAGGCATGCTTCGTATTTCAAGATTTTTCACAAGCAACAGGACCACTGCAATAACCCTCGCCTGCCTGACCATGACAGCTTTCCCCGCCTTCGCCGGACCGCCTCTGGCAACAGATGATGCCGGAACTGTAGATGTGGGTAAGGTCGAAGTCGAGCTCAATGGTGCCTACACCGCTGACAGAGAAAGGACCCACGGCATCACCACAAAATGCAACACGTCAGATGCCGAGATGAAGGTAACCACCGGATTTTACAAGAACCTGGGGATTTCTGTCGCCATTCCCTACACCATCAGCGACCGGATCAGGGAAGATAATCGCCTGGTTGGCAAAACCGATGGTTTCGGCGACATGACTGTGGAAGTCAAGTATGCCTTTCTTGAGCTTGCAGGCACCACATTTGCCATCAAGCCGGTCATTATCATCCCCACTGGAAAATATAGCGCCGGCCTCTCTGAAGGTCGCTGGCAACTGGGTGGGACCCTGATAGCAACCAAAGAATTTAATGAAGGCAAGTACGCGCTGCATGCAAACCTGGGCTACGAACACCACAGCTATCGCACGGAAGCAATCAGGGCAACTACCCGCGGCGATTTCTGGTCCGGCTCCATAGCAGGTGAAATGGAAGTTGCCAAGGGCATGTTTGCGGTTGCAGATTTCGGCCTCGCGACTACTGCCGATAAAAGCATAAGCGAGCCTTGCGCATATGCCCTTACCGGTGCCCGGTACCAATTGAATGACCATCTGGATGTCAACGCCGGAATCAAGTTTGGATTGACCAGACCTGAGGCCGACGTAACCGCACTCTACGGAGTTGTACTCAAGTTTTAAAGACAAGAAGGAGGAACGGATGATGATGCTTGGATTGGTAAGCGCCGGTGAGCAGTGCGAGATTGTCGAAGTCAGACATTGCGGCGGCTGTGGTGGAGAATGTCACGGTGAACAGTCTCATTCCGATAAACACAAGAAGAATAACACCAGGGCCGAGGAACTGGGACTCAGGGTCGGGAAGCTGGTCAAGATGCTCAAAAACGACGGCAATCTGCTGCTGCTATTGGTGGATAATGCCCGTATTGCAATAGATCGTCGCATGGCAATGAAAATAATGGTCAGGAGTTAGAAATGAATTTATCAATGCTTAAACCTGGAGCGCAGGGGCGCATCATCAAGCTGGATTCGGGTATCGGCCCCCTCAGGCGGCGGCTTATGGATATGGGGATATTACCGGGGGAACTGGTGAAGGTGGAAAAAATTGCACCCATGGGTGATCCGATCGAAGTTACCGTCAAGGATTACAAGCTGTCTCTGCGAAAAGGAGAAGCTAAGGGAATCGAGATCGAGGTGATTCCATGAGCGGGTTGAAATCTCTTGTTGTTGCAGTAGCAGGCAATCCGAACGCAGGCAAGTCCACTCTGATTAATGCTATTGCAGGAAGCCGCCTGCATGTCGGTAACTGGCCGGGGGTCACAGTCGAAAAGAAAGAGGCCCGCTTCGAATTTGAAGGACGGCCCATCCAGCTGATTGACCTTCCGGGATGCTATTCTCTCTCCCCCTATACACAGGAAGAAATCATCAGTCGGGACTATCTGGTAACCGAAAAACCGGATCTGATCATAAATGTGGTTGATGCAACCAATCTCGAGCGCAATCTGTATCTGACGATTCAGCTCCTTGAGCTTGGCATCCCAATGATAATGGCTCTCAATATCCATGACGAAGCTGAGGCCAAGGGATATGCGATAAACTGCAAACAGATCGAGGGTACTCTGGGAATCAAGGTCATCCCAACCTCAGCCACCCGCAGAACCGGACTGGACCAGCTGCTGAACACCGTTGTTTCCGAGACGGGCAACGACAGCAGTAACCTTCCCAGAACACTGAACTATGGTGAAGATATAGAGACAGCCCTATCCGGCCTGGCTGATCATCTGCACCGTGAACATCCGGCACTGCTGGAACGCTACCCCCGACGCTGGCTGCTGCTCAAACTCCTGGAGGGTGACAGCATCGTACAGCAATCAGCCAACATTGCCCCCGCAACCCTGCCGCCCCAGATCTTCGATCACCTGAATCGGGCCCATGGCAATGACATGGAAGGATTGCTGGCTGATACCCGTTATGCACTGTCGGCTGGACTCTGTCGGGAAGTATTGAAAAAGCCAGAGCTGCGTTCGATTGAAATAACCGAGAAGATAGACCGGATCGTACTGAACCGCTTCCTCGGCATCCCTATCTTTCTTGCCGCCATGTGGCTGCTGTTCAAACTTACCTTCAATCTCTCGGCTCCTTTCGGAGAATGGATCAAGGCCATGACCGAAGGCCCTTTCAAACGCTGGGCCGCTGCGATACTGGGCGGAATTGGCGCCCCGGACTGGACCGTTTCCCTGGTCAATGACGGGGTCATCGCCGGAGTCGGCTTTGTGCTCGTCTTTGTACCGGTGATCTTTGCCATGATGTTTTTTATCACTTTCCTGGAGGGCAGCGGGTATATGGCCAGGGCAGCCTTCGTCATGGACAGGGCTATGCATGCCATCGGTCTGCATGGTAAATCCTTCATCCCGATGCTGCTGGGATTCGGATGCAACGTGCCGGGCATTTATGCGACCCGGACCCTGGAAAACCCAAAGGACAAAGTCCTCACCGCGCTGTTGATCCCGCTCATGTCATGCGGAGCACGTCTTCCGGTATATGTTGTGTTCGTCGGTGTCTTTTTCCCTGGCCACTCCGGCACCGTCATCTGGACTCTGTATGTCATGGGTATCCTGCTGGCGATCCTGATGGGGTTCATCTTCAAGAAAACCCTTTTTCGCGGTGAAGCTCCCATGTTCATCATGGAGCTGCCTCCTTACCGGATGCCTTCATTCTCCAGCCTCTGTCTGCACACCTGGGAAAAGGGCAAGCACTTCCTGTTCAAGGCGGGCACCTATATCTTTGCAGTATCCATCCTGGTTTGGTTCATGCTCAATCTCCCCTGGGGTGTTGAGCACAAGAAGGATTCCTATCTGGGGCAGGCTGGACAGGTCATGGCTCCTGCGCTGGCACCGCTCGGGTTTGGTACCTGGGAAGCCGCCTCATCCCTGATCACCGGCGTTATCGCCAAAGAGATCGTAGTCGGCACCATGGGAGAAATCTATGCTCCCAAGCACGAAGACAAGAAGGAAGCACCGACGCTGGGAGAGGACCTGAAAGAGATTGTGATTTCATTCGGAACAGCAGCTAAAACAGCAGTCACAACACTGTTGTATCTCCCGGGAAAAGAGGAGAAAGAGGAAGATCAATCGGCGCTTAATAAAGCAATCATGGCAGGATTCACCCCCCTTTCATCGTTTGCCTTCATGGCCTTTGTACTGCTCTATATGCCATGTATGATCGTGCTGGCCGCCATGCGCCAGGAATTCGGCACATGGAAATGGGTGGGGGTTGGTTTCGTCTATCAGACAATACTGGCCTGGACTGTGGCAATGATCATCTACCAGGGAGGATTGTTCCTGGGATTGGGAGCTTGAAATGGGAGTTTTTGATATTGTCCTGATGATCGTGATTCTGGGAGGAGCCTTCTGGCTCCTCTATAGCTCGCTCTGGAAAAAGAAAGGTTGTTCGGGGGAATGCAGCGGCGGCTGTAGTTCAAAAAGACATTAAGACCGGCACGTGGTGCCGAGAAATCCGGCTGGGCAGACAGCGGTACCGCTATTTGCCCAGCGCAGCCTCCAACCGCTCGCAAAGTGTCTTCAGCACCTTAATCCTGGCATAATTCTTATCATTGGCTTCAACCAGGGTCCAGGGCGCTATTTCGGTACTGGTGCGGTCGATCATGTCACACGCCGCCAGTTCGTACTCTTCCCATTTTTCACGGTTCCGCCAGTCATCTTCTGTTATCTTGAAGCGCTTGAAACCTATCTTCTCCCGCTCCTTGAAACGCCTCAGCTGTTCTTCCCGATCGATTGAAAGCCAGAATTTGACCATCACAGTCCGCTTGCGAACCATCTGCTCTTCAAACTCATTGATCTCGCCATAGGCCCGCATCCAATCTGCATGATCGCAATAGCCTTCCACACGCTCCACCAGCACACGTCCATACCAGGAACGGTCAAAAATGGCGAAACGGCTCTTGCGGGGAACGTTGCGCCAAAAGCGCCATAAATAAGGCTGGGCCTGTTCCTCTTCGGTGGGTGCGGCAATGGGTATGACTCGGTATTGCCGCGCATCCAGCGCCTGGGTGATACGGCGAATACTACCCCCTTTGCCGGCAGCATCATTGCCTTCGAAGACCACAACCACCGAAAGCTTTTTAAAATCAGGATTCCTGGTCAGTACATTGAGCTTGCCCTGGTACTTTTCCAGCTCTTCTTCGTATTCGGATTTTTTAAGTTTTTGGGAAAGGTCGAGCGTCCTGAGAATCAGCAGGTTATCGATGGCAGGCATGATGGGTGGAATCGGCTCGATGTGACAAGGTTGCTCAGATATGTCGAGGCGCTGGCGCAAGGCTGCCAGAAGGGTCTTGCCAATGGTGAGGTAGCGGTAGCGCGGATCGGTCCCCTCGACAATGGTCCAGGGCGATTCGGGCGTACTGGTCGTGCGCAGCATCCTTTCGGACACCTGCCGGAATGTGTCATAAAGCTTATAATGTTCCCAATCCGTGTCGGTAACCCGCCAGCGGGTTGATGGATCTTTTTCCAGTGTCTTCAGTCTTTTTTTCTGCTCATCTTTGGAAAGATGAAGCCAAAATTTGAGCACCAGCGCCCCTTCGTCACAGAGCATCTTCTCGAAACGCAGAATACGCTCCAATTGCTGGTCCAGCTCGGCATTCTTGATGTCGCCATAAACGTTGTCGATAAGCGGACGGGAATACCAGGTACCGATGAAGATGCCGATTTTTCCTTTGGGAGGCAGCACCCGCCAATAACGGTACATACGTGGACGCTCTCGCTCTTCATCGGTCAGGTCCCGCAAGGCATGAGTCTCAATGTGGCGCGGATCCATCCATTCATTGAGGATATTGACCGTCTCCCCCTTGCCGGCACAATCCACACCAGCCACCAGAATAATGACAGGACATTTTTTTGTGGTAAGCAGGTCCAGCTGGGCATCCAGCAGCCCCTCCCGCAATGCTGAAATTTCCTTTTTCCAGACTGCCTTGCTGACCTTATGACCCAGCTCCGCTGATTCGAACATGTAGACCCTCCTGTTTCTACTTCATTCAACATCAAACTGAACTTTACCAAAATTAGAGCATCCTATAGCACATTTCCAATGTTCAACCAATGGCTACAGTAAATGAGGTCCATGATCAGTGGGATATGAGGGAATGACTACCTGGAGATTTCCACACTTTTTTTGCTAGAAAAAAAAAAGTGAATCGTGTACAAATAAAGGGTTACTAAAAAAACAGGAGGTTGCAGGTGAAAAAATTAGCAATAATCGTTCTCTCTATCGCAGCGCTCGCCATGGCAGGCTGTAAGGACAAACCAAAAACTGAAGCCCCCCAGCAGCCGGCAGCGGCACCCAAAGGTCAAATGCCACCTGGACACCCGACACCTGGTGCAACCGGTGGTGGCGATCCCCACGCAGGCATGAAAGCACAGGAAATTCCTGCCGGCGTCGGCAAGAAGGCCAAGGTTACTCAGACCATGAATTCCGGCGGCTATACCTATGTTGAAGCTGCTGACGACAAGGGTCAGAAAACCTGGTTGGCTCTTCCTGAAATCAAGGTAGCTATCGGCGATTCAATTGAATACCCCGATACTCCCCCGATTACCGGATTCCAGAGCAAAACACTGAACAGAACATTTGAAAAAATCTCCTTCATTCCAGGCATCAGAATCATCAAGTAACATAGATAGCATATCAACACACAGCGGGGCCGATTACTGGCCCCGCTTTTTTTTGTCCTGTAGTGCCTTCAGGGAAGGCTGGTGATTCGGTACTAATGCCAAAACCTTCTGATAACAGCTCCGGGATCTGCTCCTGTCGCCTTGTTCACCGTATAACTCTCCCAACAGGAACCATCCCCAGGGATTATCAGGCTCCCGCTCGACAATCTCCCTGAACTCCTTTTCCGCGGCCGAGTTGTTCCCCTGCAAGCGGGAGAACTCACCCGCCATCACATTCGTCACCGGGCAGAAACCGATCCGCCTTTTGATCTCTGCATAATCCCGTGCATCACTTTTCCCATGCCCCATGGACTTCAACAGACGCCGTGAAGCTGTCCCTCGATGTGCCACGGCATAGAGAGCCGGCTCCCCGCTCACTTCAAAAAGATCCGGGGCGACACGTCCCTCTGCAACCGCATTGTCGAACAGCCGGGTGCCCGGAAAGTAAGCCAGCGGAGAGACATAACCATCATCAGGCCTGATCCGGCGCATCAGCCTGATAGTTAAGGATATATCCTCCTCGGTTTCCCCAGGGACATCGCTGATCAGGTAAACCGACAGATTGATCCCGGCGTGTTTGACCAGTCTCGCGGCGTGCTCAACCTGTGCCGGTGTAATGGTTTTATCAAGCATCTGCAAGATTCGGGACGAGCCTGATTCCACTCCCAGCTGGACGCACTCGCATCCGGCACGTTTCATCCAGACAAGAATTTCCTCATCAAGCGCCGTGACCCGTGACTGGCAATTCCAGATGACATGTGCCCTGCGCTCGATCAGCAGCCGACAGATCTCAATAGTTCTACGCCGGTCTGCGGTGAAAGTGTCATCCCGTATGGAGAAGTAGATCAGGCCAAAGGTATCCTTCAGAAAGAGGATCTCATCCACCACATTCTGAGGTGATCTGAAACGAATTTTTCGGTTCCAGAAGCCGGGAGAACTACAAAAAGAACAGGCTGAGGGGCATCCCCGGGCACTGATGACAAACTCAGCCTGCAAATTCTGATCAATGCCGAGTGAATGTTCATGCAGATAAAATGCGGGAAAAGGAAGCTGGTCGAGATCACGTAACGGAGGACGGGACGGGGTAATGACGACACTGCCTGCGCTGAGATAAGCCAATCCCTTTACATCGAGCCAATCGGAATGCCCGGCAACCCGTTCCGCCAGCTCCAGAAGGGTTTCTTCTCCCTCTCCCAGTATAACGGCATCAACAACTGGCTCCTTGATGAGCAGTTCATTGCAGCGAAATGTAGCATGGGCCCCGCCCATTACAATCAGGCACTTTTGCTGCGCCCTGCGTGCAAGCCTCGCCAGAGCAGATGAAGCGACCCGGTTATGGGTCCATTGGGAGATGGCAACGATTTCAGGCTGAAATTTTCTGATTTCTCGCGAAATGGCAGCATCATTCCATCCTGAGAAATTGGCCAGGATTGCGTCAAAACCTGCCTTCCTCAGCGTGGCATGCAGATAGCCAAGCCCGGCAGGCACCAGATTGATATAAGGGTCATCCCGATGGGATTCCCCGGATATATAGGCTAGAAGAATTTTCATGATAAAGGACAAAAAAAGTCCGGGTCTTTGGGGACCCGGACTGTAAAAAATATCAACAGGAACAGCATTGTAATAAAAGCGTCAGTTATTAAGCGCCAAACCAAGAGTATCATTGGCCTGGGCATCGTTTTCATTCTCTTCCTCAACCCCTGTGAATAGCTCATTGAAATCGAAGTTTTCGGAGGAAACATTGCCAATGCGCCGTGCGCCAAGGAAGCGGGCAAGATAATAGGGAGTATCCATCGTGGAAATCACTACTCGACGGTCACGGGAAGATGCATGAATCATCTTGCGGTTGCCGAGGTAGATGCCGACATGCGAGGGAAACTGCGCATAGGTTTGAAAAAACACCAAGTCGCCCTTTTGCAGATCGCCACGCATTACTTCACTGCCTACGTTGAACTGCTCTCTTGCAGTGCGGGGAAGACTAACCTTCTGCTCACGGAAAACCTGCTGGGTAAAGCTGGAACAATCAAGCGCTGTGCGGCTGTTTCCACCGAAACGGTAACGGGCTCCCAGAAAACTGTAAGCACTTTTCTTCAGTTTACTCACGCCGGCGACGTTACTTTCAAGGTTTTTGGCCAGATCAACGGGGCGATCAGCATCAAGGTCGGTCAACTCAGAGAGGGTGTTGGAGAATTCCTGCTCGTTCAGGAGATCGCGGTTGACCAGCTGAAGCCTGTTCTCTGCAACAGTAGTACGCGGAACCTCATCAGCGACAGGCATTACCTTGTTCAGGGCCAGTACCTGGCCGGTTTTGATCTTATTACCCTTCAGAGCATTAAGGCGGCGAAGTTCAGCCATCTTAACACCGGTTTTTTTAGCAATTTTAGGGAGAGTGTCACCCTTGGCCACCTTGTACGAGCGCGCCTTTTCGACCGCTTTAGCTTGCTTACCATGTTCGTTCCCATGCGAAGGAATAATCAGGCGGGCACCTTTTGCCACCCTGGTACCGGTCAGATTGTTAACATTTTTGAGTTCGCTTACGGAAACGTGGTACTTGCGGGCAATGCTATGAAGTGACTCACTTTTGCGGGCTACATGGGTCTTGGAAGCCTGGGCTAGTTGAGGAAAGGCTAGAATGATGATGCATAGCATATGCAGATAGATGATACGCGCCATTTGTCCCCCTTTTGTTTTAAAATAACCAGCTGAAGCACGGCATTTGTATAACAATTTTTCCTTCAAGTCAACCTTTAACTGCCTTTTATCACCCTCATTTTAATGTTCCACCAGCATAAGCCTTTGTAATATAATTATTTTTTGCCGCGAGACATTAGTCTCACAATGACCGGTTCTTCTCGCAACACAGTAACCCGCTTTTCGGGAGGCAGGAGGTTTGCACGGTACTCTTTGCCCTTTACCAGGCGAGTTCCATCGATCTCTTCGGTCGCAACGAAATCAATGTGTGCAACCTGGAGAGCAGGCCCTTCCACCACCACCGTTGCCGGGTCTACCGCGACGATCACGTTTTTCATCCCTTTAGGGGTTCCACGCACTACAATTTTAACCGGCACTGTTTTACGTTTCTTGCGTTCCGCGACGACCTTGATGGCCGCGGGGGTAACGCTGCTCATTTCCATTCCGGAAGGCAGCGTAAAGTCGGAAGCTTTGATCCTGATGGTGTTATGACCTTCATGAATTTCCGATAGGTCCACATCCGCCGCAATGTCAATTCTGGAAGGCAAAGGAGCTAGACTTGACAAGGATTTTAGCTGAACGTCGACCTCCTCTGGGAGCCCTTTCACAAGCACCATGTCATCAGGAAGACCATGCAGTCTGAGTGGAGCCATCACCGTGGTTATCTGCCCCTGGCGTGAGGTTATCAGCACCCAGAAGACACTCACGATGAGTAGAATGGCAGCTTTTGGAAGCAGATTGCTGAAAAACATGCGCGGCAGGCTGTTTCGCGTGGTTTCCCGGACAGGATTGATCATCTCGTCAAGGGCCGCAATCAGTTCAGCAGGAGTGGCCATGCGGCGCAACTCTCCCCCCACGGCCAGTGACACCTCTCCGCGCTCCTCGGATACAACGACGACCACAGCGTCACTGCGTTCGGAAAGCCCCAGTGCGGCCCGATGACGAGTACCGAAATGCTGAGGGACCTCCGAATTGACAGAGAGCGGCAGATGACAGGATGCAGCGGCAATACGTCCATCTTTGATAAGGACGGCACCATCGTGCAGAGGGGTACCATCTATGAAGATCGTTTGAAGTATTTGAGGGTTAACTTCGCAATCAAGTTTGACACCATTCAGCATCTGGTCGGCCAGTGATTCACTGCGTTGGAAGACTACTATTGCACCGGTGCGACTTCCCGCCAGATTGAAGATTGTTTCAGCGGTTTCCTGAAAATGACTCCCCTGCTCATTTCTTCGAGCATCGAACAAGTGCCGCAACAGACTGAAACGGTATAAGGCCTGTCGTATCTCGGCCTGAAATACGACAATAATAAGGACAATCAGCACGGTTCCCAATTCTTGAAGGATCCAGCTGGTCATGTACAACCCCAGAAAGCGGGTGGCAAAATAGATGAGCGTCACCACTCCCAACCCGAGCAGCACCTGCATCGCACGCGTCCTGCTGAACCAGGAATAAAGCTGGTACAAAAGAAATGTCATAATCAGGATATCAGCTACATCCTGAAGGCGGATATACGACGGCACAACCTGCTCCTTTGCTTCTGCGCACCGGGTCGGGAGCACTCCCGATCCGATTTTTACTGGTCTTGTTGACTCAAAATATGCTACATGTCAAAGGCTTGATTTATAGCATCAAATTTAATCAAAAGGTAGCACTTCCATGTTCAGACTTTCCGAGAAGGGCGAAAATATCCAGCAGATGTTCGGCACTATCGCCCCGCGTTACGATTTCCTCAACCGCCTGCTCAGCTTTGGCATAGACCGCCGCTGGCGCACTAAAGCGGTACAGCTGCTCAAATATCGGGAGGGGTCGAAGATACTGGATGTTGCCACCGGCACCGGTGATGTTGCACTGGAGATAGCGCGTACCACTCCGCTGTCAGTGCAGATTTCAGGGGCTGATTTTTGTCCGGAGATGGTTGAGCTGGGTCAGGCCAAGGTGGCGGCCTCTCCTTACGCCGATCGAATTACGTTGCATGTGGCTCCCTGCGAGGACCTTCCCTTTCCTGACAACACCTTCGACTCGATTACAATCGCCTTTGGAATACGAAATGTGGTGGACAGAAGACTGGGCCTAGCGGAAATGTGGCGGGTGCTGCGTCCTGGCGGAAGAATGATAATCCTTGAGTTTTCCACCCCCCGTTCGCAGTTGTTCAGACAGCTCTACTATTTTTATTTCCGCAGGCTGCTGCCGATGATAGGGGGGCTCTTTTCACGTTACAATGCTTACAAATATCTGCCTGACTCGGTGCTCGAGTTTCCTTCGGTTAGCGAGTTCGCAGCCATGATGACTGCAACCGGATTCCGCAACATCCAGATCCACGAACTCACTTTCGGCATCGCCACCATCCATGCCGGAGAAAAGGAATAGAAGCGGTGTAGCCACCACAAAGGCAAAAGCGTGATACTCTGCATACAAAAAAGACCTGCCGACAATACCGGCAGGTCTTTTTTGCGTTTGAAAGATAAATTCACGCCTTGAACTTGTTCTCCGTACCCGCAAGCAGTCGCCGGATGTTTTCCAGATGCCGGACTATCACGATCAGCCCAATCAGGAACGTGACCAATGTCAATGTACGTCCGCCGGACAGCAGCGCCACGGCCAGGGGCATGACCGCCGCCGCACAGACAGAACCCAGGGAAACATAGCGCCATTTCAGCATCAGCAGCACAAACAGAATCAGGGCCACGAGCACTGCCAGCGGAGAAAGAGCAAGAAATACTCCCAAGGCGGTAGCAACACCCTTGCCCCCCTTGAATTTGAGGAAGATTGAAAAAACATGCCCGCAAAAAGCTGCCAGACCGATCCAGGCAATCTGTTCACCCGAAAGACCGAACTGGCGCGCAAGCAGCACCGGGGCAATACCCTTGAGACAATCTCCCACCAAAGTCATTACCCCCACCTTACGCCCGACAGTGCGGTAGAGGTTGGTTGCACCGATATTACCGCTTCCCTGCCGACGTACATCAATGCCATAGAGTTTACCCAGCAGCAGTCCGGTAGGTACAGAACCAAGCAGGTAGGCAGCCGCTATCCAGATAAAAAAATGTGATTCTTGGTATGTCATAGCCATCTCATAAGCCTGCGATTATTTTCCAGACACCAGCCTCACGGCTTAAAATAATGGTTTCCTCGCCATCCAGTACCATTTCGCGCCCCCCAACAGTCACTTTCATGCGGTAGGTCCCCTTGACTTCAGCCCGGTTCCCGCTGACAGACACTGTGCGATGGCCTGCCTGATAGGCAACTGTGCGGCTTTTGAAGCCTGCCGCAACACCTGCAGTCAGAGCAGCAATGTCTTTGCCTTTATCACGATAAGCTGGTGAGACCACACTGAGATACAGAGGAAGGTCACGCCCGTTCAGGGCCTGGCTGCGCACCTGCAGCACCTGCAATATGTCTTCCTTTCCCGCGTTTGATGTTCCGCAGCCCGGCACGCAAACAAGACAGCAGAGCAGCAGGAGCAGGGTAAAGCGCATGATCAGAAGAAGGAGTCCATTTTCTTGTTGGCAGCATCAATATGGGGACTTGCGGGAAACTCCTTGAACAGGCGCGCATACACCTCTCGTCCCTTGTTTTTTTGCCCCGACGCCAGATACGACCACCCCAGATAATAGAGCACCTCGTCGCGACGCGGCAAATCGGGGAACATTTTGAGCGCTTCTTCAAAGCGCCCGATAGCCGCAGGAAATTTTCCCTGATTCAGGTAAAACTTGCCGACGTAAATCTCATATTGCAGCTGTTTGTCGCGGCAGTCGCCAGCCTTTTCCCGGACCTGCTGAAGAAACTCCCCTGAGGGATACTGGCTGAGATAGGCTTCAAAAACCGCCAGGGCATTTTTCACAGGAGTTTGATCGGTATCAATGCGGCTTACCTGATAATAATGGCTCAGGGCCTGATGGTACAGCGCATATTCAGCTTTCTCGTGGCGCGGATGAAGCTTGCGGAAGTCCTCATAGGCAGCTGCAGCCTCTATGTAATCCTTATTCAGGAAGTAGGCATCAGCAATGCCGAGTTCAGCACGGGTGGTCAGCTCGGGAGACTGATAGCTTTCCCTGACCTTCTTCCACTGGGCAATGGCATCCTCATATTTACCGCTCTGGTAGAACTCCTCACCGTCCTTGTACAGCACATCGGTTGGTTTGTTCATCTGGGGGGTGGCACATCCCTGCAACAGGAGCAGTGCCAGCAATGACACCAGGATCGATTTATCGGGTGTTTTCATATGTTCCCTCTCCTGATTCTAGAGAATATCCTTGCCGCTCTCATCTGCCAGGAGGCGTGCCAGTATGTCATGGTTCAGCCAGAACACCGCAGCATCAGAACTCCATGAAGCCTGCACCATCAATCTGCCTGTTGTCAGAAAAACAATTCTTGAGAGCTCTGCACAGATCAGATTCTTCTGATCGGCATGCATCCCCATCAGCTCAGCCGAGGCGGTCAGCATCAGTTCGGCCTGTTCACGGCTGTTATGCTGGGGCCATGAAGGAAAATCAGCAGGCCCGGGAAGAAGTGGCGAAGAGAGGTATGTTTTCGCCCGTTCCAATAACTGTTGAACAGTAACCCCTTCCTTCAGCATAGCCTGGCAACGTTCCTGAAGCTGCGCCAGGGCCGCCTCCCCCGCTTCGCGCCCGATGGCTTCGAGCAAGAGGTACAGGGCGATCTCAACTCCCAGGAAAAGGGCACTGGAATTTGTCTGGATTTCTGGACAGTTGAAAACAGTAGCGTTGATGCCATTGCTGCGGGCTTCGGTCGCAATATCCTCGAGGCGCATCTTGGCCCACCCCTGGACATACGGGGTGTAGGATTGCCAGTTATATTCCTCACCCATGAGGATTCCGGTACCGTGATAGCCATAGGCTGTGTAGTTGACTTTTTTTCCAAAGGATTCCGAACGCTGACGGAGAGGCTCGGTCTCCTCCAGCAGGTAGCGGAATGTGTCAGCTGTTACCTCATTAAAGCTGGCGTCACACAGACGGCCCAAATCACTCGCCCAGAAATCGGCCGAGGGAAGGTATTTTTCACCGGTGCCCTTGAAGACCCGGTTAAGGAGCGGCATGAATACTCGTGCCCGCGGAATTCCGCCGGCCATGGCATGGGCCAGAATGATGTTGGCCTCCTGCGGAATCAGGCGCAGAAGTTCCTGGCATACCTGGCCCATGGCGGAGCGAAAACGCCTGGTTCCTGCAGCCCGGGCCTGTTCGACAAAAGAATCCGCAAAGCTGATCGTGTTCCAGTCATCCGGCCGCGCCTTCTTGAGCTGCTCGGCGATAGATGGCTGTTCACCCACCGCTTCCATGTCAAAACCGGCTTCCAGGGGTATGTTAATTACCTCCCCCCCCAGTAGTTCCCCGGCAGCGGCCAGTTCCTCACTGCTGAGCGGACGTAGTGTCCCGTCAGCATCGCGCCTGCCCACAGTTGTGCCGATAACGGTCATGCCGAGGCGTTTTGCCTCGTCAACCAGGCCATTTGCATAGCCTCGCCCGAAAAGTTCCCCTACCAGCACCAGCACATCACCCGGGCCGTACCCTGCTCTTTCCGGCAACTGTTTCAATGGCTTATATTCTGTCATGTTTTATCTTCCTTTCTGTTAAACAACCTTGATTTCATATCATGAACCACACGCTAAAGTGAACAGAAAAAGCACGGGCCGGATAGGTGACATGGCCGCAAAAACATGATATCTTCGGGCAGAAATAGCATTGTGTATGGGTGAGGTTTTCTACAATGTCCAGAGATAAAACGCCGGTTACTCCTGCAGTGAGAATACTGCGTGCCCATAAAATCAACTTCAGCGACCACCCCTATGCTTACGAAGAAAAAGGGGGCACAGCCGTATCTGCCAGGGAACTGGGGGTCGATGAACATAAGGTGATCAAGACACTGGTAATGGAAGATGACGGCAAGAATCCGCTGGTCATCCTGATGCACGGCGACATGCAGGTTTCCACCAAAGAGCTGGCACGGGCCATGGGAGTCAAACAGGTTTCACCCTGCACACCCGGGACAGCCCAGAAACATACCGGATATCTCGTGGGGGGAACCTCCCCTTTTGGTACACGCCGTGAGATGCCGGTGTACCTTGAAAAAACAATAGCAGACCTGGACAGGATCTACATCAACGGAGGCAAGCGGGGCTATCTTGTAGGCATGGCTCCTGCCGAACTTATCCGGGTGCTGCAACCAACCACGGTTGCTGTAGGGATTCAATAACCAAAGGGAGATTACATGGTCCGCAAGGCACAGATACAAGACGTTAAGGAAATTCAGAGATTGCTGATGACTTTTGCATCGCGAGGCGACATGCTCTCCCGGTCCCTTTCCGAAATTTACGAGTCATTACGCGATTTTTATGTCTATGAAGAAGGGAGCAGACTCCTGGGGACGGCTGCACTGCACATCGTCTGGGAGGATCTGGCCGAGGTGCGTTCTGTCGCCGTAGCTGAAGAGGTCGGCCGCAAGGGTGTCGGAAGCCAGCTGGTACAGGCATGCATCGCCGAGGCACGCGAAGTGGGCCTTAAACGGATTTTCTGCCTGACTTACAAGCCTGACTTCTTTGCCAAACATGGATTTTACCTGGTGGACAAATCGGAACTGCCCCACAAGGTCTGGGGTGACTGCATCAAGTGCGTCAAGTTTCCGGACTGCGATGAGAATGCGATGATATTAAATCTGTGATTTTTCTTCTGCAGCTGGGGGATTCATTGAGCCGCAACGATACCCATCCATATCCACCGTTACAAATGCAAAACCTGCCTTGTGGAAAAAAGCGGTCATTTCCTCGCGCATACCGGCCTCCACCAGACGGGAAAGCTCATCGCCCGTCACCTCTATGCGCGCCGTTTCACCATGTGCCCGTACCCTGAAAAGACCGAAGCCTTTTTCCCGCAGATAATTCTCACACTGCTCCACCATGTTCAGTCGCTGCGGGGTAATCTCCTCACCATGGGGAAACCGGGTTAAAAGACAGGCCAGAGCCGGCTTTTCCCACGTATCCAGCCCGAGATCCCGGCTGTTGGCTCTAATTTCAGCCTTGGTGAGACCTGCTTCCAGCAGCGGACTGCGTACACCAAGCTCCTCCAGAGCTTTGCGGCCCGGGCGGTAATCACCCAGATCATCCACATTGCTGCCGTCGGCAAGCACGGCAAACCCGTTCTGGCGGGCCATCTCCAGACAGAGGCCGAATACCTCTTTCTTGCAGATATAGCAGCGGTCAGGGGGATTGTTGTCTAGCCCCTCGATCTTCAGATCATGGGTATGAAGGATAAAATGCCGCACCCCCATCAATTGTGCCAGCCGGCGGGCCTCATCTATCTCATGGCGACTGTGAAAAGGAGCGTCAATGGTAATTGCCGCGGCACGGTCCCCCAGTTCTTCATGAGCCACTTTCAGCAGCAGGGTGGAATCAACCCCGCCTGAAAAAGCCACAAGAATTGAACCCATCTCCCGCACAATTTTCCTTAGGCTACCCTGCTTTTCTTCCTGAACTCCCATAAAAGCTCCTTAAACAGAAAACGCCCCTATAGTGGGGCGCTTATGTGTCAAATAATCCTTCATGCTCGAAGTCGTGTCAGATGTAGTACATGAAACGGTGATCATGCTCTTTTTTTATGCCCATGGCATGTCCGCGTTCGCAAAGAGTCTGCAGCGTCATACCCCCGAAAAGAGTATTAAGCATCGTGCTGGCTTCTTCCCAGACGGTCTGCGTAACACAGTTTCCTTCGAAAGGACACTCTGTGACGCGCTTCGGCTTCTTGGACGTTTCTCCCGCACAATCCACCAGCAGTACGTCCTGTTCGGTGGCGTTCAGAATTTCCAGCACGGTGATCTCATCCGGTTTTCTGGCCAGACAGTACCCTCCCTGGGGTCCGCGTTTGCTTTTCAGGATGCCGGCTCGCTTGAGACTCTGAAAAATCTGTTCCAGGTAGCGGGGAGAAATCTGCTGTCGTCGTGAGATATCCTGAATCTGGGCGGGCACACTGCCACAGTTGTAAGCGATGTCAAACAGGGCACGTAGCCCGTAACGGCTTTTGGTCGAAAGACGCACTGTTCCTCCGGAAAATGTTCATTAACGCTTGCCCTTCGAGCTCGGTGGGCAATTGTTGATAGTGTCATTCTACAAATTACACTTTTTTTGTCAACAAAATAGACTTAAAACCCCACACATTCCACACAACAATCCGAAATAATCAAGTTGTCTTGTTAGATTGAATCTGGCAAGGCACGGGCAACCGTCACCACCAGAATCCTCTCGGCCCCGGCCTTTTTCAAAACCGCGGCGCATTCATTCACCGTACTCCCTGTCGTCATTACATCATCCAGCAGAATAACACGTTTGCCGGCCACACGGGCGACATCATGGACAGCAAAGGCACCTTTGACATTATCGCGCCTGTCGACTGCCGGGAGGTTGATCTGGGGCTCTGTCCAGCGAACCCTTCGCAAGGTCCGCCGCTCCATAGGCAGACGCCATTTCCGGGCAAGCAGTTCCCCCAACAGCACAGCCTGATTGAATCCGCGACTGCGAAGGCGCCTTACATGCAGAGGGACGGGGATGATCAGGTCCCAATCATGCCCGGCGACCACATCGTTCAGGTGCTGGATTATCAGCAGCGCCAGGGGACGGCGCAGGTGAACCTTGTGAGTGTATTTGAAATCATGGATCAGCTTGCACACCGGCCCGGCATAGGCAATTGCCGCCCGCGCTGCATCATAAGCGGGGGGATGCCTGATGCAGTCTCCACAGAGATGGTCGTCGCCGGCACCGAGAAAGGGAATGCCGCAGACACTGCAGAACGGGCGCCCCAGAGGCATCATTTGGGCACGGCATGCAGGGCAGATATGAAGTTCATCAGCATCAGGTATGAATGAATGGCAGACGTGACACAGGGGCGGGAAAAACATATCCAGAAAGGCGTGCAGTAAGGGCTTAAACACCTTTTCTTTCACGCCCTCTGGAGATGTCAGCACATCAGAATCCCATATCCGCATTCACCACCAGCACATGCAGGTCGGTGAATCGCGGCTTGCGGTCGATAACTGTTGTAACCCGGCAGAGACGCTGGGGAGAATTGCAGTTGGTGCAAAATCCGGTATGGGCACACGGGGTATTGAAGTTGAGCCGTTTGGCATTGGGTGGGGTGGCCCGGTTTTTTACCCGCTGGATGGCATCATGCACCGTGCCTTCAACCAGCTTGTTGCGTCCGACCACCACGATCACCGAACGGGGACCGAAGAACATGGCAGCAGCACGGTTGCCGGTTGCATCGATATTGACCAGTTCTCCCCCCAGTGTCAGCGCATTGCATCCGCACAGGAAAAGATCACAGGTAAGCTGGCGACGCATGACCTCGATCCGCTCTTCAGCTGCCAGATCCTTCGCTGAATGGTTCAGGAGCTCCTTGCCGCTATCCCGCAACTGCGCTTCGATTCCCAGGCCCGCAACCGACATGGAACCACCGAACCCGATACTGCGGGCGCCCGCCGCTGCTGAACTGATATAGTCGAAAGCATCCTGGGGAGAAGGACAGTACACGGCGGTGAAACCATTGATACCCAAGGATTCAACTGCCTTGAGACATTTTTGTTCATGGGTCCAGTCGACCAGGTTCTCAGTTAATGACATCTCTGAAATCTCCCTATTTCACGACTGAAACCGATTTGATCACAACCGGGGTCACAGGAAAATTCTGGAAAACCATATTGACGTTCTGTGTCTTGACCGAGACGATTTTATCAACAACATCCATTCCCTCTATCACCTTGCCGAAGACCGCATAGCCGGCTCCATCGGGGTTTGGACGATTGAGCATTTCATTGTTGACCACGTTGATGAAAAATTGGGCCGTAGCACTATCAGGTGCCGAGGTACGCGCCATGGCAATAGTGCCGCGGTCATTCTTCAAGCCGTTGGCTGCTTCGTTTTTAATGGGACCATTGGTCGGCTTTTGTTTCCGATCAGCAGTGAACCCGCCCCCCTGGGCCATGAAACCGGGAATCACCCGATGAAATATGGTGCCGTTGTAAAATCCGTTGCCAGCATAGTCCAGAAAGTTTTTAACACTGATGGGGGCTTCTTTTTGGAACAGTTCGATCTTCACATTACCGAGAGATGTCTCCATCGCTACAACCGGATTTTTCTTGCCCTCGGCACAGGCCAGACCCACAGTCAACACCACCATTGCAACCGCACAGATCAGTTTTTTCAACATGATTACCTCCTGAAGTTTTTTTTGGCACCTGAGGACCAGGTGAGTTACTACGGCCTATCGTGCTCCCCTCACAAGCTCAGCCAGGCACTGAATAAAAGCCGGTGTAGCGTTGAGAGATTCTGTCCTGCGAAAATCTGTAATACCCAGAGCTGCAGCCTCATCACGATACTGGATATCTATCTCGTAGAGTGTCTCAATGTGGTCGGAGACAAAAGAAAGCGGCACCATCAGCAGACTTTTGCAGCCCCCCTCCCCCAGAGTACGGATCATCTCTTCGGTGGATGGTTCCAGCCACTTTACCGGTCCGGCCCTGGACTGGAAAGCCAGATGGTGCGTAACATCCTTGAAACGCTCCATCACCAGCCGCACGGTAGCCTGAATATGGTCAAGATACGGATCACCGGAATCAATAAAAGATTGGGGCAGACCATGAGCCGAAAAAACCAGCTGAACAGCGTTGCGGTCGCTGAATTGGGAAAGACCCTGCTCGATTTTTTCAGCCAGCGCCGCGATGTACAGGGGATGATCGAAAAACTGGCGCACATAGCTGACAAAAAAAGACTTACCGGAAAGGGTGCGCGCCCGCTCCAGCTCGTTGAAGCTTGAACCGGACGTGGCCCGCGAATAATGCGGGTACAGCGACAATGCGATGATGCGGCTGAATCCTTCCTGTCTGATAGCGGCCAAAGCTTCCCTGGTATCCGGTTTCCAGTAGCGCATGGCAACAAAACAGCGGTAGTTGGCGCCAAGCACCTTCTCCAACTCTCCCGCCTGCTGATCGGTCAGTTCGCGAAGTGGTGATTTACCTCCGATCTGCCGATAATATTCAACCACTTTTCGGGAGCGCCGCAGTGAAATGAAACGGGCAATCAGCGGCTGGACAAAAGCCGGTCCGATCCTGATGATATCCCGGTCGGAAAACAGATTGTAGAGAAATGGCTTCACCGCCTCCAGAGAATCCGGTCCCCCCATCTGGAGCAGCAGTACGGCAGTTTTTTCAGACATGAATACCCTTTTCAGTTAGCACAGCTATGAGCAACAAAATCAGATAATTATGCGCGAATCATCACAAGAAGCATCTTGAACGGCTTGACTGCCTTGAGCGAATGGGGCTTGTTGGCAGGCATGATGATCATCTGTCCGGCAGCCACCGTATGCTCGGCACCCTCTATGTTCACCAGTGCCTCGCCATCCACCACCTGCACAAAAGCATCATAGGGTGCGGTGTGTTCCGAGAGCCCCTGACCGGCATCAAAGGAAAACAACGTAACCGTCCCGATCTTCTTGTCGATCAGCGTCTTGCTGACCACCGAACCTTGTGCGTAAGCGACCAGTTCACTCATGGTAAATGCATTGCCGATTAAATCCATAGTGCCTCCCTTTATTGATCTGGTTGAATAATAACGCCCGGGTAATGGGCAGGCAACAAAAAAGGCAGGGAACCGAAATCCCCTGCCTTTTGTTCATGCAGCCATATTGCCTAAGATCTCCTTCTTTTCGTCCTGGTCGTACAGAACTCCCGGAGCACGAAAAGCTATCTTTCTTAGTACATTCCGCCGCCCATTCCGCCCATGCCGCCCATACCGCCGGGCATTGCAGGCATTGCAGCCTCATCCTTGGGCTTCTCGGCGATCAGAGCCTCGGTGGTCAGCATCAGACCAGCGATGGAAGAAGCATTCTGCAGAGCCGAACGGGAAACCTTGGTCGGATCGATGATACCGGCTTGGATCATGTCAACATACTCGTCGGATGCTGCGTCATATCCGAAAGCGTCTTTGCCGTTTTTGACCTTGTCGACAACGATGGAAGCATCGATGCCGGCATTGTCTGCGATCTGACGGATCGGAGCTTCGAGAGAAGCTTTGACCACGGTCACGCCGAACTGCTGCTCGGTGGAGAGTGCCAGACCGTCCAGAGCGGACAGAGCACGGATATAAGCAACGCCGCCGCCAGGGACAATGCCCTCGTCAACAGCTGCGCGGGTAGCATGCAGAGCATCTTCCACGCGGGCTTTCTTCTCTTTCATTTCAACTTCGGTAGCAGCACCGACCTTGATCACGGCTACGCCGCCAACCAGTTTAGCCAGACGCTCCTGCAGCTTTTCCTTGTCGTAGTCGCTGGAGGTTTCGTCGATCTGGGCACGGATCATCTTCACGCGACCCTGGATGGCGTCTTCTTTGCCGTCGCCGTCGATGATGGTGGTGTTGTCTTTGTCAACGGTGATGCGTTTGGCGCGGCCGAGCATATCCATGGTGGTCTGATCGAGTTTGAAGCCGACTTCTTCGGAGATCACCTGGCCGCCGGTCAGAACAGCGATATCTTCCAGCATGGCCTTGCGGCGGTCGCCGAAACCTGGAGCCTTGACAGCACAGACGTTCAGCACGCCGCGCAGTTTGTTGACAACCAGCGTAGCAAGAGCTTCGCCGTCGATGTCTTCGGCAATGATCAACAGAGGACGGCCGGACTTGGCGGTCTGCTCAAGAACCGGGAGCAGGTCCTTCATGTTGGAGATCTTCTTGTCGTGGATCAGGATCAGCGCGTTCTCAAGAGCAGCTTCCATGCGCTCAGGATCGGAAACAAAGTAAGGGGAGAGGTAGCCGCGGTCGAACTGCATACCTTCGACTGTTTCCAGGCTGGTATCCATGGACTTTGCTTCTTCAACAGTAATGACGCCTTCTTTGCCGACTTTTTCCATTGCTTCGGCAATGATGTCGCCGATGGTCTTGTCATTGTTGGCGGAGATGGTGCCGACCTGGGCGATTTCCTTGTGGTCTTTGATCGGCTTGGAGATTTTCTGCAGTTCGGCCACGATGGTCTCAACAGCCTTGTCGATGCCGCGCTTGATTTCCATAGGGTTGTGACCGGCAGCAACCAGCTTGGAGCCCTGGCGGTAAATAGCCTGGGCCAGAACGGTAGCTGTGGTGGTGCCGTCACCGGCAACATCGGAAGTCTTGGAAGCAACTTCCTTGACCAGCTGTGCGCCCATGTTTTCGAATTTGTCTTCCAGCTCGATTTCCTTGGCAACAGTCACGCCGTCCTTGGTGATCAGCGGGGAACCGTAGGATTTGTCGATAACAACGTTGCGGCCTTTGGGACCGAGAGTAACCTTGACAGCATCAGCCAGAGTATTTACACCTTTAAGAATGGCGTTGCGGCCATCCTGGTCAAACTTGATAATCTTTGCAGCCATGATGTTCCTCCATAATTGTTTTTATATTGGTAGGGGCGAACGGCGTTCACCCTGATTTGCTTTGCGGATTTTAAACTACTGAATGACAGCGAGAATGTCGTCTTCTCTCATCATCAGGTAATCTTCTCCATCCACTTTTACTTCTGTGCCGGCATATTTGCCGAAGAGCACCATGTCGCCGACTTTAACGTCCAGCGGCAGTACCTTGCCGTCTTCAGTTTTCTTGCCATTGCCGACTGCCACGATCTCGCCGCGCTGCGGTTTCTCTTTAGCAGTTTCGGGGATGAAAAGTCCTCCGGCGGTCTTGGTCTCTTCTTCAACCCTCTTGACGATGATGCGATCCTGCAGCGGTCTTAAATTCATCTTTCAGTTCTCCTTTCTAGCTTGATGATATTTTGGTTTACTGTCACAGACAGAATTAGCACTCAAACAACACGAGTGCTAGCACGTGTAAATATAGCAATCGAATTTTAAAAATCAAGGGGGCATTTAAAAAAATTTGAGAATCTCGAAATTGGCGGGGACGGCATGGTGGATCTTGGGAGGAACAGCATTAGCAGAAGGTTGAAAAAGATAGCCGGACTCACGGTGAATGAACCCGGCCTTAATTGCAACCGTTACAGCCGGTGCATTTCATACAAATCGTTAAAATTAAATTTTAAATCTTCCAACAGCTGCTTGCATGATATTAGCGAGTTCCTGAAGCTTGTTTGCCTCATCAGCCAATTCAGTCGCAGCGGCACTGTTTTCATTGGTAATGTTAGCTACTTTTTCTACTTGGCTGGCAAACTCATTACTGACGCTGCTTTGCTCTGAGAGTGCCTGTGAAATATAATTCACCACTGTATCAACCTGACTTTCCCCTTCCTTTATCTGACCAATGGCAACACCGGCTTGATTGGCCAGTGACACTCCCTGGTTGACCCGATCCACGGTACTCACCATGGCATCAACTGCAGAGTGGGCACTCTGTTGCATAGCCCCAATCATGCCTGAAATTTCTTTAGTCGCTTTGGTGGTTCGTTCAGCCAGTGCCCGCACTTCGTCGGCCACAACTGCGAAGCCGCGTCCTTGTTCACCAGCACGGGCAGCCTCGATAGCCGCGTTCAATGCAAGCAGATTAGTCTGATCAGCAATATCCTCAATAGTATTTACAATCTCTCCGATTTGATTTGAATGCTGAGAAACTTCTTCAATGGTATGTGAGGCATGGCGCACACTATCTGCGATACGTGTCATTTCGGCGGCGGCCTGAGTAATAATCGTCCCACCCTCAGTGGAAAGTTTTCCGGATTGACGCGAAATTTCAAGGGCTTCGCGCGCCCTATCGGAAACATGACTGATGCTGACGGTCATTTCTTCGACTGCGGCCGCCATGGCGGAAGTCGATATGCTTTGATTGGAAACACTCACCGAAACCTGACTTGAAGTAGACCATATGCTTTGGGACGATTCCAATACCTTGGCGACACTCTCAAGAACCTCTTTAAAAGTCTGCTGGAGAGCTATCATAAGATCATCAAAAGCCTGGGCCGTAACGCCGACCTCATCTGTACTGGTAACGGTCACGCGACTGGTAAAGTCACCGGTCTGCTCGACATCGGTAATAGTGGTACGCATCTGGTTCAGAGGTTTGGTGATGGAGCGGATAATGAAAAAAGAGCAACACACCCCCAGCAGGACGACGACACAACCCAGCAGGATCGCCATATTTCGTGTTGTCACGGCAGCTTTCTCGATCCTGGCAATACTTGATTCGAGCTTCACCTGCTGATGATCATCAAGCCTCTTTAGTGCATTCAGATAGGGATCAAGCATTGGGACCATTTCTTCGCCAGCCACATAGGTGGCCTCATCACGTTTCCCTGCTTGAAGAAGTTTCATCACCTTCTCAAGACCTTCAATATATATCCCACGATGCTTTTTCATTTCAGCCAGAAGCTTTCCATCCTGTGGTGAGTTGCTTAATGACTTGTTCAAGGAGTCAAAAACCTTGGCACTCGCCTGATTTCTCTCTTCGATCTGTTTTATGACAGTGGCATGGTGGTCGCTGTTGGTGGACAGAAGCATCTCCATACTGGAAATACCGTTATCCTTGACGGTTGTGACAATACTGACCGCACTCTTGCTGTTGGCGATATCAGCTTCTATCTGCCGGGCCGCAGTGGACACAGATACCAACTGCACCCCCACAAAGGTTATCAATAGCACCACCAACAGTAAAATGAGCCCAAAACCGGCAGCCAGTTTGGTTCCAATTTTCATGGTCAGAATAGTCATTCAAAACCCCCGATACTCCCATAAGCGACGCTGCAATTAATCTATTGTTGCGACCAAACATCCATGATTGAGGCACTCACGCGAACCATGAAATTAATTATCGAGTTCACTCGTAATTTTCTGACATTTCGTATAGCGCTCTTTCTGAATACCACCCGCTATTTTCTTTGCCGCTTCGTCGTTTCCTTTCAAAATAGCAGGAACCAGTTCAGTCTCACGGGTATGCTTGAAAGCTGCCCAATTTTCTTTTAGCTCCTTGAACTGTGCTTCTTTCCCGGCAGGTGCTTTCATCTTGGCAAGTTGCGCACTTACCGCATCAGCCGTGTTCTTTACAAGCTTCTGCTGATCTGCGCCTCGTTTTTCCTTATGCAACATCATTTCGATCAGTGACTCTCGAGCTGCGCTTAACTTGGTTCTCAATTCGCCAAACTCACCCGCCTGGGCTGAAAATGCAAACCCGATCACCATTAATGCAAGAAATACCGAGAACTTTTTTTTCATAAATCACCTTTCCGCAAAGCATTTTTTTGAGATAAAAAAACGGACCACCTGCTGTCGCGTGAGTGCTTCTGAGAATTAAGCAGTTTTGGACGCCCGTAAAGCGCGCCAGGCCGCCTTCTGACTGGCGAATACTGTCATGCTGCTAATTTGCTGTCAATATAATATTAATGAGAATTCAATACATTCTAATGAAAGCCCAAGGTGGAATTTCAGAAGGAACAACTATGTCTGCATTCTCCCTCACCCGCTGATTTATCAGCTGATTTCCCTTTGACTTTCCAATACCCGGTCTGCTACAACTTTCCCCACATTTGACGACCAATCGGTTTTGGTGCCGCACTCACATGCGGTTAAAAGGGAAGAGGGTGTAACTCCCTCGCTGTCCCGCAACTGTAACAGGCGATGAAAGCCGCAATAAAGTCACTGGGAAATCCGGGAAGGCGCGGCGAGTAAAATGACCCTGGAGCCAGGAAACCTGCCACTCCGAAGCTTTTGGGAACCTCCGTGGAAAGAGGGGCCGAGGCCGGATTGTTTTTCAACCTCTGCTTCGAGCCCTTGTCCTTCACGGACAGGGGCTTTTTTATTTCTGGGGGTAAACATGTCACAGACCATATTCATCACCGGCGGCACCCGCAGCGGCAAGAGCCGGTACGCTGAACAGCGCGCGCTGGAATATGAAGCCCCGCTCTGCTACCTCGCCACAGCTCAGGCCCTGGATGGCGAGATGGATGATCGAATCACGCTTCATCAGAAACGCCGGGGAAGCGCATGGCACACCGTTGAGGAACCGCTGCAACTGCCCCTTGCACTGGCCAACTGCGACGGCAGATACAATGCAATACTGGTGGACTGCCTGACCCTCTGGCTCACCAACCTGCTCCTGCAAGATGACCAGCCAAGCAGAGAGAGCGAGCAGCGCATCATAGCAGGGGTGCAGGATTTATCTGTCACCCTGTCTGCCATGACCACCCCGGTTATCATCGTCTCCAATGAAGTCGGCATGGGTATTGTCCCGGAGCATCGCCTGGGACGCATATTCCGGGATATCGCCGGGCAGGCTAATCAGATCATTGCTGCCGGCGCGAGTGAAGCGTGGCTGGTGGCGAGCGGGATTCCACTACGGTTGAAATAACTATGGTACGGATTCAAACCGCCCTACGGACAGCAGAACCCCGGGCTTTGCCCGGACCCACCTTCTTTCTTTTGCTCGCCCAAAATAAAGAAGGCAAAGAAAACGGCGCCCCAAGCGCCACAGGCCCTGACGGGCTACCCTCCCTGCGCTGGCCACTGCGGGGTCGCCCCGAAACTCGCTGCGCTCAGACAGTCGGGACGCCCTGATCCGCAGCAGCCGTGCTCGCTCGGCTGGGGCGATGGGGGAAAGTCAAAAGCTAAATAAGAGTCTTATCGTTTTTGATTTTCTCCCCCTTCAGCGCAGCCGAGTGAGTAAGGCACCGGCGGGAAAAGACGGCCGACTGTCTGAGCGCAGCGAGTTTCGGCCGTCGCCGCCGATGCCGACGGAGCGAGGGAAGCCCGCAGGGCCTGTGGTGCAGGGGTGCCCTCCTTTGGTTACCTTCCTGGGCAAGCAGGAAAGTAACCGGGGGATGGGGGCAGAGCCCCGATCAACCATGCATCTGCAAGGGCGTGCCTGAACCGGCATCGAGCAACGACAGAACCCTGGGCTTTGCCCAGACCCACCTTCTTTCTTTTGCTCGCCCAAAATAAAGAAGGCAAAGAAAACGGCGCCCCAAGCGCCCCAGGCCCTGGCGGGCTTCCCTCCCTGCGCTGGCCGCTGCGGGGTCGCCCCGAAACTCGCTGCGCTCAGACAGTCGGGACGCCCTGATCCGCAGCAGCCGTGCTCGCTCGGCTGTGGCAATGGGGGAACGTCAAAAACGAAAACATCAACGGCAAACACACAGATACCTGTAGATCAGGAGGCTTTAACATGGACATCATTACTAGCGCGCTTGCCCGCATCACACCGGTTAACCAGAGCTTGATCGCCCAGGCCCAGCTCAAGCTCGACAACAAAACCAAACCTCCCGGCTCTCTCGGCAGACTGGAAGAGTTCGCCCGTCGCATGGCCGCTATCAGCGGCGTGATGGTGCCGGACACATCTAAAAAGGTCATTTTCACCTTTGCCGGTGACCATGGCATCGTTGAGGAGGGGATCTCCCTGTATCCCAGCGAAGTGACTGCACAGATGGTGTTCAACTTCCTGAATGGAGGTGCAGGGGTTAATGTGCTGGCACGCCACAGCGGTGTAGAGGTGCGGGTTGTGGATGTAGGAGTCGATCATGATTTCGGTGAAACACCCGGACTGATCCATCGCAAGGTGGCCCGCGGCACGCGCAACTTTGCCCAGGGTCCGGCCATGACCAGAGAGGAAGCCCTGGCCGCAATGCAGGTGGGCATCGACCTGGCCGACCAGTGTAAAGCCGAAGGAGTCGCCCTGGTGGGCACCGGAGAGATGGGCATCGGCAACACCTCCCCCTCCTCGGCCATCATCGCCGCCATTTCAGGGCTGGGCGTGCGGGAGCTGACCCACCGCGGCACCGGCATCAACAACGCCGCCCTGGAGAACAAGATTCGCGTTATCGAACAGGGCCTGACCCTGAACAGTCCCGACACGCAGGACCCGTTGGATGTATTGGCCAAGGTGGGAGGCCTGGAGATCGCCGCCATCGCCGGACTGGTGCTGGGCTGCGCCGCCAACTCCATCCCGGTGGTCATCGACGGCTTCATCTCCACCGCCGGCGCCCTGATCGCCTCGGAACTGCACCCCAACGTGCGGGACTACATCTTCGCCGCCCACCGCTCAGTGGAAATCGGCCACCGCGTCATGCTGGAGCGCATCGGCGCCGCGCCAATCCTGGACCTTGACCTGCGCCTGGGAGAAGGCACCGGAGCGGCCTTGGCCATGGGGTTGATTGAGGCGGGAGTGAAGGTGATGAAGGAGATGGCTACGTTTGATGAGGCTGGGGTGAGTCATTGAGCGCGGATTATAAGCCCAATAAAAAATTGGAATTGACAAATTTTTTCGATGTTTAGAGGGGCATATGGAAAAAACATATGTAGGTCGGCAACTAAACGATTCGGTTACTGTTAGTGATTTATTAAACGGGCAGTCAGTGGCAACAATTCAAATACCATATTTGCTTACAGAAGCGGATTTCTTACGCATTAAGGGTGGACAACCAATTACTTCTGCATCTGCTGCGATGCTATTATCAGGAGTAGTCGGCTATGCTATAAGCCTTGGCCCTAAAATTTCACCTGTGTTCGGCGGTGGCAAATTACAATTGGAGGCAGGAGAATCCAAAACTATAATTGCCGGGATAATCATTGCGATTGTTTTATATGTTATTGGATTTTTTTGCCCCAATGACAAAACACGGACACTGCAAAAGATTGAAAAACATTTTGATAAGGCTCAGCCATCTTCTCATATTGTCGGAGGTGTTTAATGATAACCCGAGCTAAGTTACCAGAGGATTATAAGCCTTTAGAAAAACTGTGTGTATGCAGTAACATTATGATTGGTGGCGGCCACTTAGTTGCAGTGGGCGACGTATTACCACTCCTTGTCGGTAGCGGCAAGGTTCCTATGATCTGGCTTGAAGCGCCGATGGATCAAACCGGCAAAAATTATGTTCCACTTGTCGCAGCGTCAGTTGCGTTGCATCCTGCGGTTAATGTTACTAGCGATGGGAATGCTCTTACTGTTTTTGTAGGTGGTTCTCAAGTGCTCCATGTAGTTCAGAATGAAGCAGAAGTGGCTGAAATCGATATTTTGGATCTTCGGCCAATCGGCCTGAACATTTTCGGGAACCCAGATTCGATGACAGTAGGCGGTTCAACTTTTTCTCAAAACACCTTTAGTGGTGGTGGAACTTTTCTATCTTTCGGTATTTAAACGAACAGTAATAAGGGGACAGGCTGAATATACGAAAAAATGTCAGCAATAAACAGCCTGTCCCCTTATTGTCCTTGTCCCCTTATTGTCCTTCCGAGTTTAAACGTAGCAAAGCAGTTTGTACCAACGGCAGCGGGACGGAATAAGACACAGCCGAACGCAACTTAAGGATATGAAATGGATACTGCAACTAAAAATAAATTTCTTGGCCGAAAGAAACATCTCGAACTACTAATGTCAGAACATGCTTTAAAAACGGTCTCGAATTCTGAAAATGTTGATCTCTTTTCACAGTTCAGAATGTCAGCAATTCATTTAGAACATGCTCTGCTGCTTGATTTTGCAAATGATCACGGCTTGAAGTTGTAAGGCTATAACAACTAAAAAGAAATCCATTATGTAAGCCGTGACAGCCGTGAGAACCGCGGAGTTACCGCCGGTGTGGTCTGGTGGAGTGACAGCAACGAAAGAAGAGAGGATATCTCAGGTAGACCGTTGGACACCGATCGGGCGAAAAACCTCCCGGACGGACTCAATCGGTCAACCCATTGGATTACACTACTGCTGCGCACATCATATATTCAAATGAAGAGGAGTTGACTTGAACATTGAAGAAGGTAACGAAACCGATGTTCGTGAAGAGGTAGCGACACCGCTATTGTCCGCCTTAGGTTATGCGCGGGGCACATCCAACGACATTGCGCACAGTAATAAGGGGACAGGCTGAATATACGTGACAGTAATAAGGGGACAGGCTGAATATACGAAAAAATGTCAGCAATAAACAGCCTGTCCCCTTATTGTCCTTGTCCCCTTATTGTCCTTGTCTGCTACTTCCCTGACGAGAGAACCGCCGAAGAATTTATCGCTGTCGACTCAAGGCGCTACCTCGTTGATATTCAGCAGTTTCACAACGCAGCCTGCAAACTTACAAGTGCTTTATGGGGCTGAGTTTGCGAGCCAAAACCAAACCCGTTAGCCGAAAGCACAACAAAAGCAAAGGAGGAAAAGAGCTATGCCCAAGACAAACACAAGTCATTTCATGCGACGCATTCTGACCATCCTGCTTTTCATGGGAATGATCATTTCCCCAATACCCCGGCCAGCAGCGGCCAATGACCTGACACCGCTCTCCATCACCCTGGAAGGCTATGACTACCCCTACCCCGTCAGCTTTCTGCCCTTGTCCACGGAAGGGCAGGACCTGAAGATGGCCTACATGGATGTGCAGCCGCGTGGCGGCGGGAATGGCAAAACCGTGGTCCTGCTGCACGGTAAGAACTTTTTTGGTGCCTACTGGCAAAAGACGATAGCGTTCCTTGCCGACAACGGATACCGGGTCGTGGTGCCGGACCAGATCGGCTTCGGAAAATCGTCCAAGCCGAACATCCATTACAGCTTTCACGCCCTGGCGGCGAACACCAAAAAACTCCTCGATACGCTGGGCATCAAAGAGGTAACCGTTGTCGGCCATTCCATGGGTGGCATGCTGGCCACCAGGTTTGCCCTCATGTACCCGGAGACCGCGACCAGGCTTGTACTGGAAAACCCGATCGGGCTGGAGGACTATCGCCCGATTGTTCCTTTCATTCCGGTGGATGAGCAATACCGCGCCGAGTTGAATGCCACCGCCGAAGGAATCCTGGCCTATCACCGCACCTACTTTGTGAACTGGCGCCCGGAATTCGGCGCATACGCAGAGGTTGCTGCCCGGCAGAAGTTAAGCGGAGAGTTTCCCCGCCTGGCGATGTCATCGGCGCTTACCTACGAGATGATCTATGAGCAGCCGGTCTGCCATGAGTTCGGAAACGTAAAGGCAAAGACCCTTTTGATCATCGGCCAGGCAGATAGAACCGTCGTTGGCAAGGCACGGGTGAAAAAGGAACTGCTGCCGCAGGTGGGCCAGTACCCGGAGTTGGGGCGCAAAACAGCCCGGCAGATACCGCGGGCTCGTTTGGTGGCGCTGGACAATGCCGGCCATATCCCCCACATGGAGCAAACAGAAAAGTTCCACGGAGCCCTGCTCGATTTTCTGAAGGAACAGGACTAGCACTTTGTAACTCTTCAAATTCGCAACCACTCCCCCCTCCCAACCTCCCCCCGCTTGGGTGAGGAGCGTATTCCCTCCCCAGGAGGGGGAGGGCCAGGGAGGAGGCTTTACATGTTACAGAGTACTAGCAGCGCATTTCGAATGAGGAACGCAACCATGGGCAATGCAGACATCATCAGGACCGATGAGGTATTGGTACGCGAGATGGAACTGGCTGATGGGGCTGCAACGGAGTGGCACTTCCACAGCCAGGTTCACGATTATTTCGTCTGCCTGGAAGGAAAGGTTCTGGTGGAGACAAAGAATCCTGGACGCACGCTGGTTCTGGAACCGGGCCAGCGCTGCCAGGTGGCTCCCGGCGTGGTCCACCGGGTAGTCAACTCGGCTGTAGGAATTTCAAAATACCTGCTTGTTCAAGGGGTGGGCAAATACGACTTCTGCAAGGAGCAGGCATAAGGAAGGTTGGAGAAGGAAAATGAGGTATATCTTGACATCAACTGTTCCAAGTATGTCAAGGTGTAGACCTGATACTTAAGCCAATTGTTTGCGGTGAATATATTGGTCCGCAGCTTGGGCCAACAGGCCGGAACGAGTCATATGGTATTGCTCGGCATAACGGTCGATCTCATGCAGAAGGTTTTCCGGCAAGGTGATATTTACCCGCTTCGCTTTAACTTTGAGTTTGGCAAGATCAATATCTACCAAGAGCCAGACCCCTCCTTGATATTCTGGGTTAGAAGTCAATTGTTCTAACGATGTCGGCGCCGGTACGGGTATATCTTCGCCTTCAAAATAGACTTCTGCGGCCTCTTGGATCATGTGTGGCAAGTCCTCCCACTCGTCGGCGGCAGAGAAACAGCCGGGAAAGTCAGGAATAGTTACGCCGTGGGCGTGATTATCGTCTCCAATGTGAACATATGCGGGGTATAACATTTTACCTCCAATCCCAACCTGCTTGACGGAAGATGTTCCGCAAGGTTCCGGTTGGCATGTCTTTACGTGGATGTGGCACTACAACATGGCCAGCTATTGAGGGGTGTTTGTATTTTTGGTGGTCGCCTTTGCCGCCGACACAATACCAACCCTCGTTTTCAAGTCGCTTGATGATATCTTTGCTGGTCATAGCTAAATTTATACACATCGATACACACTGCGTCAATAGTGAATTGAGTATTTTCAACAGAGCGCAACACTGGCCCGGCCTGTGTACTCTCAACCATTATCTCCAATAAAACGCAACGAAAACCAGCTCCATAACCTAAGGACCCTATGCGCCTGTACCTGATCGCCATGCAGTTTCTGACCATCATCCCGCTCCCTTTTGACACCCGCTGTCAGAAGGATGATCTGGGACGGTCGCTGGCCGTGTTTCCCCTGGCCGGTCTGACCATCGGGGCGCTGCTGGCGGGGTTGAACTGGCTGATTGCTCCCTGGCTGGCGCGGCCGCTGGCCGATGCCCTGCTGATCGCAGCCCTGGCCGGGCTGACCGGCGCGCTGCACCTGGATGGCCTGGCGGATGTGTGTGACGGGCTGGCTGCCCGGGGTGGGCGCGAGCGCTTTCTGGCGGTGATGAAGGATTCCCACACCGGTGCGGTGGGCGCGGTGGGCATTACCCTGGGGCTGCTGCTGAAATGGCAGGCGCTGGTGGCGGTCCCCGTCGAGGTCAAGTGGCAGGCCCTGCTGCTGTTTCCGCTGTTGGCCCGCTACGGGCAGGTGCAGACGATTGTCTTTGCCCGCTCCGCCCGCCAGGAAGGGCTCGGCTCGGCCTTTGTGGGGGGCGCCACCGCTTCCCGTCTGGTGGTGGCCGGGGTGATCACCCTGGCCGGCGCCTGGCTGCTGCTGGGATTCTGCGGCCTGGCTCTCTGCCTTAAGGTCGCTGCCATCACCTGGCTGCTCAAAGCCTGGTCCCACCGCCGACTGGGCGGAATTACCGGCGACGTGGTCGGCTGCATCAATGAGCTGAACGAGATCCTGGTGCTGATCCTGCTGCCGGTGCTGCTGCAGGTTTTGACCTAAGCTGGACAAGCTAAACCAGACAATCCTGGTTCACGCGGAGAACGCGGAGTAAACCAGGAAAAGCTTTGGGGCTTTACTTGAAACGAAAAACTTCGATTTTGACTTTCTCCGCGTTCTCTGCGACTTGCCTAGAGGCACCTACTTCTGGCCGCGTGAGAAAAAGTTTTTAACCTGATCTCTCGCCCGCTGCGTTAAGGCGCCAAGGCGCAAAGAAAGGCTAACTTCTGCTATTTTCTTTTGAAAGTCTTGCCTTTCTTAGCGTCTTTGCGGCTCCGCGTGATAATGGCTTTGCTTTTAATAAAAGTTATCGAAAAGGTTCTCTCTGTGCCTGCGCCTCCGCGTGAGAACGGTTTGTCCATAACGACTCAAACATCACGAGCTTAGATGACAGAACAGATCACACCACAGCAGCCGACCGCCCTGCTGGAGTCCTTCTCCACAGGACCGTTCGCCCACTCCTTCCGCTTTGAAGGCCAGGAGTCGGTCATAACGGCCGCCACCCTTGAGCAGGTAATTCCGGCCCTGACCCAGGTTGAGCAGGCGGTTGCCCGGGGACGGCACGCGGTTGGTTTTATTGCCTATGAAGCCGCGGCCGCACTTAACCCGGAACTGGCCACCAAGGCGCCGGGAAACCTGCCGCTGATCTGGTTCGGCATCTTCAGGGAGCGGATCTCGTGTCTCCCCGGCAGCAACGGCTCTGCTGTCCCTGCCGGCGACATGTCGCCTCCTGAGCTTGCCATTACTCGGGAAAGCTACACCAGCTCGGTAGAAGAAATCCGCGAAGCCATCGCCCGGGGCGACACCTATCAGGTCAATTACACCACCCGTCAACGTTTCTCCGTCGCGGGTGACACTTTCAGCCTCTACCGCCGCATGTGCCGCAACCAGCAGGCTCCCTTCTGTGCCTGGCTGGATATCGGGAGCCACCAGATTCTGTCCGCCTCGCCGGAGCTGTTTTTCTCCCTGCAGGGCGACCTGATTACCATGAAGCCGATGAAAGGCACCGCCGCACGCCTGCCTGACGCGGATGCCGACCAGCGCCAGCGGGACCAGTTGAACGCCAGCCCCAAAGAGCGGGCCGAGAACCTGATGATCGTGGATCTGATCCGCAACGATCTCTCCATGATCGCCGAAACCGGCAGCGTTACTGTTCCAACGCTCTTTGAGGTGGAGACGTTTCCGACCGTGCATCAAATGACCTCAACAGTGACCGCCCAAGTCAGGCCGCAGACAGGTTTGATCGACATCCTGCGGGCGCTATTCCCCTGCGGGTCGGTCACAGGTGCTCCCAAGCGGCGCACCATGGAAATTATCTCAGAGTTGGAAACATCCCCCCGCGGCGTCTATTGCGGGGCGATCGGTTATGTCTCACCCGGCCGCGAGGCGCTCTTCAGCGTGGCAATCCGCACCGCAGTAATCGATACAACCACAGGAACCGGCGAGATAGGCATCGGCAGCGGCATCACCTGGGATTCTGACCCAGAAGCGGAATATCGGGAATGCCTGGCAAAGAGCGCGTTCATGTACCGCGATTCGCAGCCGTTCCAGCTGATCGAGTCTATCAGGCATGACGCGAATGGTTACCTGTTGCTGGAACGGCATCTGGCGCGACTTTCGAATTCAGCGGATCATTTCGGTTTCAGGTTCGATAGCGACAACCTGGCCGCACGACTTGACGAGGTGGGGCGGAATCTGGCCGGCCCGCACAAGGTGCGTGTCCTGCTGACTGCAGACGGGAGCATCTCTGTCGAGGCACAACCCATAAGCGGCCCGTTTAACCACCCTCCCCTTCAAGTGGAGGGTGGGGGTGGGGATGGGGTAGAAGGGGAAGGAACAAAAAGCCGACTGGCAATTTCGGACCAACGCATGGACTCTTCCGACCCGTTCCTCTACCACAAGACCACCCACCGGGAATTGTACGAGCGGGAGCTGCGGCAGCACCCGGACTGCTACGACGTCATCTTCCTTAACGAAAGAGACGAGATTACCGAAGGCTGCTTCAACAACATCGTGATCCGGCTGGAAGGAGAGCTGCTGAGCCCCACCCTTTCCTCCGGTCTGCTGCCGGGAGTGCTGCGGCAGGAGCTACTGGAGGCCGGTGCAGTCCGTGAAGCGGTGCTGACCATGAAGGACCTGCTGGCCGCGGAGAAGATCTGGCTGATCAATTCAGTGCGCGGCTGGCGGGAGTGTAGACTTCCCCCCTCCTAGCCTCCCCCTTTAGGCCCTATGGGTCCGCTGGGGGGAGGAACAATTGTGCCCTTCTCCTACAGGCCAGAATCAGGAGAAATCGTGATGCTTTGCACCCCTGCCCAGGAGCCGTTGTTCCCTCCCCCAGCGGGGGAGCAACTGTGTTAGGTGTCAAGAGGTGTTATGTGTGTTGCATGAAATTCGGGTCCCACGGCACCATGTTTTT
>NZ_JAHDYS010000012.1 GCF_018531195.1 Pelotalea chapellei
GGGTTATAGCCCAAGGCGTAATCAAACTGCCATGTCCTGGAACAGAGAATCTAGTTACTGTCAGTCCAACATACAAGACGTAGCAGCGCTACGTCGCACAAGGTGGCTTTCGAGGACGGCGGCGAGATGGCTGTTTTCAACAACCTTTTGCTATTCCCCTACACTGATCACATTGGTCACATAATACTCGGTCTCACCGAAACATTGGGTTGGGACGCCTTTGTGCTGCTCGTAGTGCAGTGATACTCTTTTACCCATGGATGCATTGATCTTCTGGGCGATCGCATCATCACGCACGCTGAACAAGAACTTTTCGGGAATGGAACCAGGCACCGGTATCATTTGCAGCTCCCCTTCCCACGTCTTGCAGAGCCAGCCTTTGTGGGAGAATTTCTGAACGTATCCTGCTCGTTCGCCACTGGAAAAGCTCCAATTCAAGGTGATCCATGTATAAAGTCCGCAACCTGCAACTATGAGTACGATTAAAATGCCGCCCCACATAAACCCTTTCGATCTGCTGAAAGCCATTTTACCCTCCTTCATACCGAATTTATTAAATCGTGATTTCCACAAAATGTCCGACCGAAGCAATTATTGTAGAGAAGAAAATCGCGATTAATAGCGCAATAAATACGCTAATGACTATCCCGAGGGTAATCACCCATTTATTTACCCCACCAACCTCCTGTAGCACCGGAATATAATTCTGGGATGTCTGAGTTGCCCGTATCTCCAGAATCCGAGCTTTAACATGCCTGTAATACAGGTAGTTGCCAATGATTCCTGCTCCAATGTGCAGAATGATATTGATGCCCGGCAGGCAGAATACGATAAAGGCTATCACTGCCAGAACATACATTTTTCGATACAGAAACCAGAAAAACGTAAAAGCAAAGCAGGACCAGTTCCATGTCGCGCAGAAAGTCTCCCTCCCGGTTATGGTGAATTTAGAGAAATTCTGAATATAGTAATAAGAGTTCGGACCAGCAAATACACGTATTTCTTCTGTGGTTATGTTATCGACATTAATCGGATTTGCGGGATCAAGATTGACCATTGATCCGCAATGTTTGCATTTGATGGCCCCGTCGAGAATACTTTCCTTACAGTAAGGACAGATCATTGGGTAACACTCCTGAATTTATGACAGATACGAAATTATGTTATACCTTTTTTACAGCCAGGTTTACCGCCACAAGAAACGGATCCCACACAGGAGAATAAGGCGGCGCATAGCTCAGGTCAAGTTCGGCGAACTGGTCCCCCGCTTTTCTACCATCTTAAGAAGCCAAGCCCGAAACTGAAAAATCAGTCTCACGTAACGCGCAACCCAAAACCCTGGTTATGCTTCATCCACTTTTGACTTTAGACACGGCTTCGATCATTACCTTTATACCCATTACAAAAAGAGCGACCTACGCCCACTTCGGGGCTTTTTTGCAGAGTAACTTCAGTAGTGCCGCTTATGTGATTTCAGTAGGTTATGTTGAAGTTACTCGTTCGCTAAAGCCGCGCATTGCGGAGGCGGACAAGGTGGTTCCCTCCATCTGCCCCTACTGCGGCGTCGGCTGTGGTCAACAAGTCTATGTCAAGGATGGCAAAATCATGGATATAGAGGGGGATTACAGCTCTCCCATTTCCCGCGGGTGCCTTTGCCCCAAAGGATCGGCCACCATACAGCTTGTGACCGGCACCCATAGGGTTCATCACGTCCTCTATCGCCGTCCATTTGCCAGCCAGTGGAAGGAGATACCGCTTGAGCTGGCCATGGATATGGTGGCCAAGCAGGTTAAAAAGACACGCGCTGAGACATGGGAGGAGAGTAATAAAAAAGGGCATCCACTGCGAAGGACGCTGGGCATTGCGCTTGGCTACTGCCGTGCAACGTCAGCAGCTGGCAGGATAGTACGGGTGCATCGGCCTGCGATATTGGAGGATGGCCGCATTAAACACTATTATTACAATGCGAAAAGAACCCTCTCCATTTTTTCTGCTACTTTTTTTGCAAAATCTACCATCTCCGGGTTATCGATCATCGAAAGCGCCGCAATCGGATCCATAACCATAACCGCCGTTTTACCGTCATCCCGCGTGTAGATCACAACATTACAGGGCAGGAGCGCACCAAGATCAATTTCACGGCTGAGGGCTTCATAGGCAAGGGAGGGATTACAGGCTCCAAGAATAAGATATTCACGAAACTCCTTTTGAAGTTTCTCGGCAAATTTCTTCTTGACATCAATCTCGGTGAGCACTCCAAACCCTTCTTTCGCCAACTCCTCACGCACCTTCCGTTCAGCTTCGACATGCGTCATGTCTACTGTTTTTCCAAAGGCATAGGCTGTTCTCAGGTCCATTTTTAACCACCTTTCAAAGTTTATGCTTAACTTCCCTTTGAAAAATGTACTGCCTAATAGGAGTCTTGTCCATTTATGCAGTTGTTCCATAGTTATCGTAGCGGCTAGCGTTGACCACTGGCCCGTTCCAAGCAAACCATCGCTCGCAGCACCATAAAAAGCATCATCGAGGATGGCACCAGACTGATGAGACAGCCGTGCAAAAAGTTTTAGCCAATCGACAAAGCGAAATGCAGTCGCTCTTAGTTGTAGCGGTCAACATGGGTATTGAGTATACCCCGGCCGTGCCGAGGCATACTCACTGTGGAATCTGAACTTATTCTTCTTCGATCTGCTTTTTCAACAATCGCTGAAAATAGAGTTCAGGATTGGTCAGGTTTTTGATTTCCTCGTTGCTGTAACCAAGTTCCTTGAAATTAAGAATTCCATTGGGAGCATGGCAATTTGCGCAGGAAAGTGCTCTCTTTTTAGGAGCGACCTGATGGTTGCTACTGAAGTAGATGGTCTGCCATCCCGGGACCGGTTCATATTCCTTGATACCAAGGATTTTAGCAGCAGAAGCAACGCCGGCCAACGTATCGCCTGTTGATGAGGGAGGAGCGAAATCCATGGAGAGCAGTTCACCCGTCTTTTTGTTGTAGTAAGCTTTGCCCTGGAACACCTTGAAGGGATAGATTTTGCTCTTACCGTCAATCCTGCTTCCTTTGGGACCGATGAAATCGGGACGATTGGCAACGGTCTGATTGTACCAGGCGTAGATAGGCGTTGTTTCATTAACCTCTTTCTTCAAGGTTGACGGTTCGTAGAAACCATTATCCAGCTTTGTCCACACAGTGAAATCCTTGGCAGTCGCTCCGCCGGTTTTGGGGATGTGGCAGGTCTGGCAGGCGATTTTGGAAGAATGGTTATCTATCTGTGCATCCTTGTGGGGTTTTTCGGTATGACAACTGCCGACACATGATAGCCTGAGTCCGTCGTGGGCCCAGTTATTGGGATCGAAACCTGTAGGAATCCTATGGTTCTTCACAACATGGCAGTCAATGCAGACCATTTTTTTAGCCGCATGGGCATCGGCTGCGGCCGTCATTTCAAAACCTCGCTTGACATACACACCACCGCCAGCGGCTTCGTGGCAGGTCATGCAGGTTTTATTCGATGGCCTGCCAAGGTTGGCTGCCGCCTCGACACTCCGGTCCTGCCCGATTATGACAACCCCATCATTCCTTTTCATCGGCTTACGCTTGCTGAAATCATACTTGACTGAATGGCACAACAGGCAGTCGATGGCAGCTTCAGCCGCAGGGCCTGTACTGCCAACATCGCTGGCATGGTCTCCAGGATGGCAACTGTTGCATCCGGAAAATTTTGTCTTGCCCTTATCATTGGCCGGCACTTCCTTCAGATTATTAACAATGTCATTACCATTGCACATGGTGTAGTTCCGGTTTTTCATACCGTAAACTTCATTCGGTTTTACATTATCAACATTGTCAACCTTTGAGGCATGGGTCCAATGGACTGTTCCGATAAACTCCTTTGCCTTGCCGGGATGGCATACCTCGCAAGTCTTCGGGCCCTGGTAGCCGTTTTTAAGTATATATTCCTTGCCTGGATGTTCAGCAGCCTGGCCATAACAGACACCGGCAAAACTTACGGCAAATGTAAAAAACACAATCTTCTTTATCATTTCCATCTCCTTTACGAACGCGTGCAAGCAAAGTTAAAAAACATAACCGCCCGCGCACTCCCTCCGGTCACGACTTGATAATGTTCTCAAAGGCCTGCCGTCACAGTCACATTGGTTTAACAACACCACTTTCCAGCACGGGGAATGGTGTTAGCACCCGGCTGTTTTCTTGAACATCTTGCTTGAATTCTTGCCGCCATCCTTTTCGTATTTGCAGCGGATTTCATCGCCTTCCACAATGCGTTTGTCATTGAATTTATCCAGGGTCAGATCATCGGTAATCAGTACGGTAAGATCCTCGCCACTCTTAATATCTTTCAGCACGACAGTTGCGCTTTTTTTGTCGGCCGAAATCACCAATTTCGAAATTGTGCCCACTATCTTACCTTCATCTGCCTGTGCGGTTTGCGAGAACATAACCACTGAAACCAACATGAAGGCGGCCACCAGAACACCTGACAACACTCTTTTCATGACAGACTCCTTTTCTTTCATGACAGGTCCGGCAAGGACGAGAGGTCATTGCCGGACCCATTGTCTTAAGTCTAGAATTTTACTTCGAACGTGCCGTAGATATCATGGGCAGATTTGACCGGGGCCAGCATCATCATATCGGTGGACTTGATATCAGATATCTTTTTGGACGCCCCGACCCAGTTGTTGCTGCCAGTGTACTCAAAATCATAATACTGGTAGCCCAGTTTGAAAAAGGCTTTGGCAAAGTAGGAAGAGAGCGGCTTCAGATCAAGTTCCTGAATGATGTAGGGTTCGTAGACGTTGCCACGGGTTCCGACTTTGGCGGTCCACATATCATCAGCAGCCGGTGCAAAAGTGATCCAGTCCTTTGATCCGTGGTTAAATTCAAAGCCGATTTTGGTTTTCGTGGGGAGATCATAGCGCACCCCCGCAAAAACGGCCCAGCCGGTCTTGCTTTTAGGAGCCTCCGGTTGGAAGAAGGCACCGGTCATCAAACCCTGGAAGCCAGCAGCGGCAGAAACATTATTGGTTGGATGCGTGACACTCATGCCCAGGTCGGTAAAGATGTTGAGGCTATTCGTTTGCTGCCTTATCATATGCCCCTGCTGCTGTAAAAGATGCAGCCCTTTGCATGTGATCAGAGGGGTCGACGCTCCGTTCGACTCCAGCCAATTTATACTCATTACTGGCTTCGTTGGAATTACCTGTCATTTCAAGAAATTGGGCCAACCGATAGTGACTGTCCCTGTTCCCGGGATTGGCTGCTAGGGATAACCTTAATTCGGCGATAGCCTGGTCATACTGTTTTTCTTTTTGATATATTTCGGCAAGTTTCAAATGGGAGAGTTCGTTGGCAGGTTGCAGGTGCAACACCGTCTGGAACTTCTCCCGAGCCTTTACAAGATTCCCCTGCCCCAAATAACATTGACCCATGCCGTTTTGTACAGACACATCATTAGCGAATACAGGCATAGTCTGTTCGTAATGAAGCAAAGCTAAACCATAGAATTTGCCTTCAAGATAAAGGTCAGCCAATGCCTTGGCGTAACTTGGAGATCTTTTTAGCTTCAGGGAATTATAAAGGTTAACGGATGCTTCGTCCGGAACTCCTTTCTTTAACATTAGCAGCCCGAGTTGGCCGTAGGCATCAGCGAGCAGCGGTTCTTTAGAAATAGCGTCACGATACTCACTTATGGCCTGTTCTGACTTATTGCTTGCCCCCAAAGCCAATCCTTTCAGGTAATGAGCCGCTCCCCCATCGGGGCAAAGAGAGAGAATCTTTTTTTCAATCTTCGCTCTTTCTGCGGGTAGTGTTTCATTGGTAACACCCTCAACGGCCTTCGTTGACTCACTACAATGATCTCCCTTACCGAATCCCCAGGTAAAACCACAGGAGAAAAGGGCGAATAATATCAGTGCTAATAAAGAGTTGAATCTGCGCATGTGGTCCTCTTAAAAAACCAAAGGCCGCTGTAGCGGCCCCTGGCATCATGTTTTTTTATTTGATAACAACAAACTCGTCTCGTCGGTTTTTGGCCAAAGCAGCTTCATTATGGCCCGGATCAGCCGGTTTTTCCTTACCATAACTGATAATGGACAATCGGCCGGATGGAATGCCCATTGTTGTCAGATAACTAACAGCTGCCTGTGCTCTCCGTTCACCGAGTGCCAGATTGTATTCGCTGGAACCGCGCTCGTCGCAGTTCCCTTCAATTCGAATTGCAGCTCGAGGATTTTTCATCAAAAGATCAAAATTCCTGGAAAGCGCTTGACGGGCTGTATCACTCAACGTTGATGCATCAAAATCAAAATATATATTCTCAAGCGATTTCTGCAGATCAGCGATTGATGTTTCTTTGGTGGGCTGAGATTTCTGATCAACAACTTTAACATTGGGTGAATTCACCGCCGTTGTTGCAACAGTTGGCTTATCAAATGTTTTTGATTTTGATGCGCCCTCATCAGGCTTAGCGGATATTGCTACCGGTACAATTGGTTCTTCTTTTTTAACGACGTCCTGTGTGGCACAACCTGCAAACAGAAACATCCCCGCGAAAAAAATCAACAGAAGCTGATTGATAGATTCCTTCATTGCATTCTCCTATTCTTTAAAAATTAGATAAAAAAAGGCGCAACTATTCGCGCAAGTACAAAAGCACTGGGAATATACAGAGTGACGTAAAAATCAGTATTAATTCTAATCAGGAGAGGAAGAGAGGGGGGGCGCGGGATGAGTTAAAAAATAGAAGCGGAACTTCAGTGAAGTGAACAGCAAAAAACGACTTTGTTCGGTAGGAAAGAACGGTTCGAAGTTGGACAGGAGTTGCCATGACGGCAAGGAAATCGATGCACTTATTAACATTCTGCTGAGATGTTTTGACCTGAATCTCAATGACGGCCTTCCGACTCGGTTTAGGCCGATGAGGACGCGAAAGATCAGGTACGCGCATTCCACCAAGCACCAAACAAAATGCAATAAGGGCCGTAACTGAAATCAAAACATGTCTTTGATGCATACTGCTATCAGTCATTCGCTATTAATTACACTGATCCCGATCAAAAGACAAGGGATAGGCAAGTGAGGGTATGCCTTTTGTGCTAGCGGTGATTATAAAATCTATCCTAGTCGTCAATGCCAATCTTCCCACGCACCCTTTGCCGCGAATATCACCCTTGAATGTCCGAACAATCAACGGTCGGCAGTTCCCAAACCAAGGCTTGAGTTACGAGTAATTACCCTGACCAACTCTGCAATCCTTTCGCTACCGAGCTCGTAGCGCACCCGCGTCCCTTCCCGGCAAGACACAACCAGACCTTTCTCCTTCATCACCTTAAGGTGTTGCGATACCACCGCCTGTGGCATCTCAAGGCACTCCCAGATTTCCATGACACATGCAGATTCCTTTGCCAGGCCGATTGCAATCCGCAAACGGACCGGGTGACCCAAGGTTTTCAACAAAAGAGCCCATTCCTCCAGCTCTCGTTCTGTCTCCGGCGTCATTTTTGACAATAGCTTTACCTCCTCAATCTGCAACCCAACCAAAGGCACCTTGTAAACCGGTAGCCTTCCCCTTTGGGTAATGCCCTATTTATCGCCGCAATTTGCGGGAAGCTTCGGAACTCCAAGCCTTTCCAAGATATACATCATTGGGCACCAGTTGGTAAAGCCGGACTGAAACAGGTTGAGACCAACGAATGCGGTGAACCAGAGCCAGTTCGGGCTATGATAGTGGGCAAGCACCAATGATGTAAGGATAAAGCCGCCCGCCATCAGTCGCAGTATTCTGTCGATGTGCATTTTGTGCTCCTTGAAAAATGTATGTAATTCTGTACTGGGGAGGTTAAGGTGCTGGCAATCAGCCAGGTCACTGGTCCGGCGGTTTTCCAGATATTTTTTCCTTATAGAATTGCTTATCTTAGCGTCTTTGCGGCTTTGCGTGAGAAGAGGTCTTTCAACTGCTCTCTCGCTCGCTTCGCTTAAGACGCCAAGTCGCGCTCGGGTACATGCATTACGGCTCTCCCGGCGCCACTGCCATCTTTTGGTGGCGCTCCTTCCACGACTCCACCAGATAGTAGAGAATTGGTATCGTGATCCTGGAAAGGGTAGTCGAGGCAATTTCTCCGCACATCATGGCCAGGGCCAGCCCCTGGAAGATCGGGTCAAACAGGATGACAAAACTTCCCACTACAACGGCGGCTGCGGTCAGGAGCATGGGTCGGAAACGTACCGCCCCCGCGTCAATGATCGCCTGGTCCAGCGGCATCCCCTCCCGGCGCCGCAGCTCGGCGAAATCGATCAGAATAATCGAGTTACGTACAATGATTCCCGCCAGGGCGATGAAGCCGATCATGCTCGTGGCAGTGAAGAAAGCACCCATCAGGGCGTGACCTGGAAGGATGCCTATCAGAGTAAGCGGTATCGGCGCCATGATCACCAGCGGCGTGGTGAAATCCTTGAACCAGGCGACAACCAGGACATAGATGAGGACCATCACCGCGGCAAAGGCCGCGCCGAGATCCCGAAACACCTCATAGGTGATGTGCCACTCGCCGTCCCACTTGATTCCGGGGCGCTCCTCGTTCCAAGGCTGGCTCGCTGCTCGCTGTTCGATATGATATCCGCCGGGGAGCACGATGTCGTCGATCTCCTTTTGCATCTTCAGTATGGCGTACACCGGGGCTTCGATAGCGCCGGCCACGTCGCCGGTGACGTAAACCACGCTCTTCATGTTCTTCCGGTAGAGCGATTTTTCCTCCACTCCGTTCACCACCCGCACCAGCTGGGAGAGTGGAACATTGCCCCGCGGTCCCGGAATGTAGAGTGAGGAGAGTGAGGAAAGATCGTTGCGCGCAGCTTCGGGAAGGCGCAGGTTGATCAGGACCGGTTCCTTCTCGCGTGGCACGTGCATGAGACCCGCGGGAGCGCCCCCCGCTGCCATCTGCAGCGTCTGCACAACTTCTGCGGCGTTAATGCCGGAAAGCCCCGCTTTTTCCCGGTCCACTTCCAGACGAAGGCTGGGCTGATCATCTTCCTGGTACCAGTCGGTATCGACCACCCCTTCAGTCTTCTTGAAAATCTGCTTAACCTTCTGCGCGATAGCGACTCTACTTTTCTGGTCCGGGCCATATACCTCGGCGACCAGGGTGGAAAGAACCGGCGGGCCGGGGGGTATCTCGGCAACCTTGAGCCTTGCGCCGTAACGGTCGGTGATTTGCTTGAGTGCCGGACGGATGCGGCGTGCGATATCGTGCGACTGCTCCTTGCGCGCATCCTTGGGAACCAGGTTCACCTGGATCTCGGCGATGTTTGCTCCCTTGCGCAGGTAGTAGTGGCGCACCAGCCCGTTGAAATTAAAAGGAGAACTGATGCCGACGTAGCTTTGAAAATCAGTCACCTCCGGCACCTTGCGCAGCACGTCCCCAAGTTCAGCGACCAGCCGTGCGTTCTCCTCCAGGGTAGTTCCTTCGGGCGCATCCACGATCAGCTGCAGCTCGCTCTTATTATCAAAAGGGAGCATCTTGACCGTGACCGCCTTAAAGTAGACCAGGGAGCAGGAGAGTAGAAGCATCAGCACCACCAGCGCCAGAAATGCATTACGTACCGGCTTTTTGTGCAGGAGTATGCCCATGACCCTGCGGTAAAAGCGAGTCACCACAGATTCTTCAGGCTCCGCGGCAGCGTCTCCGAAATGGGACTCCCCTTTCATGAAGCGGTAAGCGAAGTAGGGAGTGACAATAAAGGCGATCAAGAGCGAGAAGATCATCGCCAGGGAGGCGCCCACCGGTATGGGACGCATGTAGGGTCCCATCAGTCCCCCCACGAATCCCATCGGAAGAATACTGCCGATGACCGCAAAGGTCGCCAGTATGGTCGGGTTTCCGATCTCGTCCACAGCGCGAATCGCGGCCTCCAGCGGATTAAGGCGGGTTGTGGTGAAATAACGGTGGATGTTCTCCACCACCACGATCGCGTCGTCCACCAGGATTCCGATGGAGAAGATCAGGGCGAACAGTGTGATCCGGTTCAAGGTGTAGCCGATTCTGTTGAAGATAAACATGGTCAGCGCAAGCGTTACCGGGATCGCTATGGCAGCAACCGCGCCGGCCCGCCACCCCATGAAGATTGCAATCAGCAGGGTGACGGAGATCGCGGCCAGGAACATATGGAACAGCAGCTCGTTGTTCTTCTCCTTGGCGGTCTCGCCGTAGTTCCTGGTCACCGTGACCTGCATCTCCGCCGGGATGATCTTTCCTTTCTGGAATTCAACCCGCTGCAAAAGGTCCTCGGCAACCCAGGTAGCGTTAGCCCCTTTGCGCTTGGCGACCGAGAGCGTCACTGCCGGATGGTCTCCCGGTCTGCCGGTGAGCCCCTTATGGGCCGCTGCCGGTCCAAGGCCGAAGAAGACGTAGTCGGCTGGCTCCTGGACCCCGTCGATGACTTGAGCCACCTCTTCCAGATAGATCGGGCGGGCACCCTTGACGCCGACTACCAGGCGTTTTATCCCTTGCGGGTCATCGAGAAAGCTTCCTGCATAAAGGGTGTAGTCGCGGTTTCCCGAGGCAAAGGTGCCGGCTTGCCCGGATTGATTCCCCTTTTGCAGCGCACCCAGGACGGCAACCGGAGAGATGCCGGCATTGGCGAGCTTCCCGCTGTCCAGCCGCACCTTAAGCTCACGGGAGAGTCCACCTTTGATTTCCGTCTCCCCAACGTTGTCAGATTTCTTCAATTCACCCAGCAGTTCCTGCGCCACCCGGCGCAAGGCGTGGTGATCGTAGCGCTCAGACCAGAGGGTAACGGTAAGGATCGGAACGTCGTCAATCGATTTCGGGACCACGAGCGGCTCGCCCGATCCCGGTGGAAGCAGTTCGCGGCTGCTCATCACCTTGTTGTAGAGCTTCACCAGCGACTCTTCCATGTTGCTTCCCACCAGGAAACGGACCGTCACGATTCCCATTCCGGGGCGGCTTGCGGAGTAAACGTATTCCACTCCTTCTAGTTCCCAGATCTTTTTCTCGTATGGAGCCACCAGCCGCTCTTCCACCTCTTTGGGTGAAGAACCGGGCAGGGGAAGATAAATATCCACCATCGGGACCACGATCTGGGGCTCCTCTTCACGCGGAGTGGCAAGCACCGAGAAAAGCCCGAGGAGCAGCGAAGCACCCACGATAAGGGGCGTGAGCTTCGAGTCTATGAAGGCACGGGCAATTCTCCCCGCAAGGCCAAGGCTAGTCATGTGTCTCTCCAGATTGATCTGTGCGCCTGTGGGCACAGCATCATTGATTCGTGCCGTATTCTACCCGGGCACCATCGCTTACCTTTTCCATCCCTGCCGTTACGATCCGCTCACCGGCACTAAGTCCGGAAAGAACCTCAATGCGGTCTCCCAGGCTCTTTCCCAGTTTCACCAGGCGCAGTCTGGCTATCCCGTCCCGGGAAACCACCCATACCGAGGTGAGCGCTCCGCGCTCCACGACTGCGGCAGTCGGGACAGCGACCCCTGGGCGCGCTCCGGTCTTGAAGAGTGCTTTGCCATAACTCCCGGAGCGTAACCCTCGAGCGGAAATATCGAGCTTCGCCAGAAAGGTTCGACTTCCAGGGTCAACCGTCGGCACGACCTCAGCGACTCTACCTCTTGTGGCCCCACCCTCCAATATCACCGCCACATTGTCGCCGACATGCACCTTACTCAAAAGTCCTTCAGGGGCTGCCACTTCGAGACGATACCCATCCTCCCCCTCGATTGTGACAAGCGGGGTTCCGGGAAATACAGTCTGGCCGGGGTCCACCTGCTTGGCCACTACGATCCCGGAGACCGGAGCCACTACCTTGCCATAACCTGCGATGGCGCCGGCTGCCTTGGCACTCTCCCCTGCCTGATTCAGCCGTGCTTCGGCCCGTGCCACACCTTGCGCGGCTACCTCCTGCTCCATCTGACGCACTTCGAATTCCTGGCGCGTTACCGCCTGCTCGTTGTAAAGCTTTGAAAAGCGCTGGAAGGTTGCGTCGGCTAACTTTTTGCGGGATCTTGCCTCGTCCAAGCCGCGCTCTGCTTCCTGAACTCCGGAAAGCGCCCCGGCGGCTGCGGCCCCGCCCTCTGAAGCCTCAATGGTAACCAAAGGTTTCCCTCGAGAAACCCGATCCCCTTCCTTGACATAGACGCCTGTCACACTCCCGGAAATCCGTGCAGAGACAATTGCGATATTCCTCGCCTTGATGCTTCCCACCGCCTCGACCTGCTCCGGGAGCGATTCCTGGGTGAGGACGCTCACCGTTGCCCCTTGAACCTGTGGTGCGGTATTCTTGGCAATCGACTGACTCTCCTTCTTGCCACAGCCGGGAGCTGTAATTATCAAAAGGGCGAAAAAAACCACCTTCAACGTTCTCATCGCATCACCTCCTGCAGAAATTGACCGGTAGCATAATGAATCTGAGCGGTGGACCTCAGGTCATTGTTCTCCATTTCGACCATGTTTAATCTTGCCCTGTTGAGAGTTGACTCGGCATCCATCAGCTCCACCATGGTGCAAAGACCGTTGGCAAAACGCTTACCGACCAAACGCACCCCCTCTTGAGCAGCATCCAGCGCCTGCCGCGCCGATGCCAGGCGAAGCTTGCTCTCTTGTCGGCGCAAAACGGCTTCATGCACCTGCAGCGCCACGTCTCTCCGCGCATTTTCAAAGCTTTCAGCAACGGCATCATGGGCAAATTCGGCTTTCCTTTTGTCGTGAGACCTGCGCTGGCCATCAAAGATCTCCCAGCGCAGGTTAATCCCGAGGCTCCAGGAATCGTTATCCCACCCCAGAGGAAGGTCGCGGTCGTTGATCTGGTAGGTTGCGCCGGCATACAGCGTGGGAAGGTAGGCGTTGTTGGCTTGCCGCACCAAAAGCTCACCTTTTTCCAGTAATTTCCGGGCTGCCCTTAGCTCCGGCCGGTTCTTAAACGCAGTAGAAACCAGCGCATCTGAGGTCTGGGAAGGTTCCGCCAACCTCGGCTCTTCCGTGATATCAATACTTTCCCCCTGAGGGCCACCAATCACCTGATTCAACCTCAGCCGGGCTATGAGAAGATCATTGGCAGCCGTTACCAGTCGCTGTTCCGCCTCTGAAAGTTCGCTAGCCGACCTGAGTACATCGGATTTGAGACCCATGCCCTCGTTTTCCCGCACAGCCGCCAGGCGACTATGCTCACGGGCATCCGCTACCGCATGCTCCGACATATCCCGGGCCGCCCGTGCGGTTCTAACCTCGAGGTAAGCGTTATAGACGCGAAAAGCGATGGTCTCCCTGTTAAATTCCAGTGAGGTCTCAGCAGCCTCGGCGTCCTTGGCGGCTAATTCAGCAACGGTGGCTATTTGCCGGTCCCAAAGCGGCTGTTCAACGGCGAGTGCGCTTCTGAAATCGCCACGGGCGGAGGGGTGGTTCAGACGTTCTGCAGAAAAATCAGAGGATGGGTTGATGCGGGCCTCATCGAGCTTCATCATAAAGACCCGGCTAGGCGTGTTGGAGAGGGAGACTCCACTTTCAAAATAGACACTTGGCCAATAGCGGCCATGACTGGCGGCGGCTCCTTGTCGCGCCGCTTCCTGTTCGTAGCGGGCGGCTTTTATCGAGTGGTTTCCGCTGAGCGCCCGATTGACAGCTTCGCGCAGGGAAATTGCTTCTGCACCAGCTATGGCAGGTGTTGCGGCAATAAGACACGCAAGCATTAGTAAAAGCGCTTTCTTCACCTGGTCCCTCCTCTTTTCATAGATGCTGGCGGCATAAACGTAATTGTAAGAACAATCCCGACTGTGACAACTTTAATTGGATTTTAATCATCTGAAATGAATATATAAAATCTTATATATTCAAAACAGCATATAGTCAATACGCTATATTTAAAAATTATGAGTGCGGAGTAAAATCAAGGTTTACAAGGAGAGGCGCTTTTACAGAAGTAAAATCAGGTGCTTTAGTGATAAAAGCATTGGGGCAAAAGGAAATCAATCTTTGCTGTTACACTGGGACCATGGCCACTTTCCGGTGATTTCCACTTCAAGGGTAAAACTGAGAAATGTCCTGATGATCACAATAGCTGCCAATATTCCGACACTCATAAAGGTCGGTTCGATAGCAACGGTTCGTATGAGCGCCAGTTCAACAAGTCATTGTAAATCCTCGTCGCATTCCCCAACAGAGACAAGAACTGGAACCCAGACCTGGAACGCATCAATACAAGCCGATGGGCGCGGCAAGCACTAACCGCGTCCTTCGGATTGGTGACGGACGGTTATTAAACAGATCAGGCAGAAGGTAGGTTGCCGACCAATGACACAATCAATGTATTATTTTTTGTGACATTCATTACACTTGGTTGGTCCGGCTTTTCTTTCTTCATGACATCCTTTGCATGTTTTGTGGGCGAAGTCTTTGCCGAAAACCTCGATCTTGCCCGGTTTTTTTTCATGACAAGGCATGCACGTTTTCAGCATTTCCTGATGTTTTTTGTGATGGAACTCAACGTTGCCATTTTTTGCAGGCAAAACGATGACATCTTCGGCGAAAATGTTTCCGGCAGATAACATGACGACCGTGACTGTTGCGATGAGAATTTTCATTTTCGATTTCTCCTTTATTTCAGCCCGACAAGTCTTTGCCATGCGGACCAGTTATTGTCGTAATTCGGATTACATTTACCTGGACCCATTCCCACTATTTGCCGAAAAACCTTTGTGATGGAGTCAGGGTTAAAAGAAAAAACATAAAGGGAACCAGTGGTAGTCTTGAGGATGATTTTAAATACATTGGAGTCTCCTCTGGTCGACGCTGGAAATGAATTCAAGACAAAAGAATTATTTCCATTATATCCGAAACTTGGACAACTGCATGAATTTGACAACTTTAAGGGGTTCAATAGTAAGAAAGGGATTTGATTCGACCAAGGCGGACAAAAAGGATTTTCTGAGTCATATAGTAGCTATGTGTAACGGTGGAATAAAGTGTAGGAAGGGTTCAAAAGGAAGAAAAATCGCTGTTGCATGTGAAAAAATGATGGTCAGCGATGACATGTGCGGCGGCCCATTTTTCTGGGGAGAGGCGTGGTTTAATAATACTCTTCGCTGTACCCGGAAATCTCGTTGAACCACAGCGGGTCCCTGCGAGCATCGGCCAAGGCGGCTTCAGCAGTGTCGATCAGTCGCTGGCGATCCTTTGGATAGCTGCCCGCAAGATTCAGAAAGTTGGAAACATGGTTGGAGCGCAGAATGGTACGATGGGGCTCGAGTCTGTGCAGCATGGTCACTGCTTCTTCCAGGATCTGACCCTGGGTGAGCGGCTTGATTGTCCGGAACCAGTCGTCGTTGTGGCGCTTGAACATGGTCAGCAGCGAGAAATATTCTGGGGATAAGGCGTTGATCCATTCGGCAGTGGCAATAGCATGCTCAGTGCTTCTGGTCTGTCCTGCAAGTCCAAGAATGGCTGTGATGGACAGCTTCATTCCTGCTTTTTGAGCTTTGCGGCAGAGGGTGAGCATCTCGTCCGGTTGATAGCCTTTATCGATAGCCCTGAGTGTCTCAGGATCCCCGCTTTCCAGTCCAAAATACAGAATGCGCAGCTTTTTATCCTGTAACACCACCAATTCCTCTTCACTCTTATTGGTGAGGCTGTTGGGAGAAGCATAGGCTCCGATTCGGTTGAGGCGCGGGAATGCGGCCGCCAGTGCATCCAGGATAACAATCAGTCCTTCTTGCGGGTAAACCAGCGCGTCACCGTCAGCAATAAACACTCTTTGAATGTATGGCCGGTACTGCAGCGGAAAGGAATTGATTTCGGCAACCAGCTCATGCACCGGGCGGATTCGGAACCTTTTCATTTTGTACATGCCGCAGAATTTGCAACTGTTCTGAGAACATCCGATGGTTGCCTGCAGTATCAGGCTGCGAGCCTCAGAGGGGGGGCGAAACAGTGGTTCTTCGTAGTGGAGATATCTATGCATGACGGTGTCTCTCAACGTAGATTTCTAGGAATCCAGCATTTCCCTGACCTTCTTCAATAGATCGACAGGGAGGACCGGCTTCATGATCAGATCTATCCCTTCTTCATGCACCCCCCGATCCTGAATGAACTCGGCGGTGTAGCCGCTTGCATACAGCACCTTTACGCCGGGATGCAAACGGCTGATCTCGTCGTAGGCTTCCTTGCCGTTTTTCTTGGGCATGATCATATCCATCAGGATCAGGTTGATGCCGTTGGGATTCGCAATAAATTTATCGATCGCTTCTTGTCCATTTGCGGCCTCTATCACCTTGTACCCATGAGAGGTTAGCACGGAAACGACGAGCTGCCGTACGGCGGCATCATCTTCTGCCACCAGAATCGTCTCCGACCCCTTTCGAGGCGAGAGTTGCACCGACTGCTCCCCCTGCATTTCCTGTACTGTTTCCACAATCGGAAAATAAATTCTGAAGGTGGTGCCAAGGCCCGGTTCACTGGAGACATCCATAAAACCATTATGCTGCTTTACTATGCCATAGACGATGGCCATTCCAAGACCGGTTCCCTTCCCGACTCCCTTGGTTGTGAAAAAAGGTTCGAATATCTTCAGCCGGGTTTCTTCATTCATCCCGATACCGGTATCGGTCAGTGTTATGCAGGCATAACGACCATCATGCATGTCTTCATTTTCAGACTGGGCTGCTACCTCTTGCAGGCTTGTCTCTATGGTCAACGCTCCACCTTTAGGCATGGCATCGCGAGCATTGGTGGCAAGGTTGATCAGGATCTGTTCGATCTGCCCCTTGTCAACCCGAACCGGTAGATCTGCTTCATTCAGAATAGCCTTGAACTGTATATCCTCACCGATGATCCTGACGAGGAAGCTTTGTACATGCCGGACGATGTCATTAAGGTTAACAACCTTTGGATCCATTATCTGTTTGCGGCTGAAGGCCAGCAGGCCCTTGGTCAACTGGGCTGCTTTCTCCGAGGAAGCTAGGATTTGCTCTGCAGCTTGTCTGGTCGAGTCTTTGGCAGGCAAGTTCTTCAGCAGCAGGCTGCTGTATCCCATGATTACCTGCAGAATATTGTTGAAGTCATGGGCAACCCCACCGGCCAGTTGTCCCACAGCCTCCATTTTTTGGGATTGGCGCAGCTGTTCCTCCAGGTGGCGGTGTGTCTCTTCAGCTTGCTTCCGCTCCGAGATATGTTGGGCCTGATTGACATTCTGCATGGCCATTTTGGACAGCTGTCCGGCAATCTGGAAAAGGGCGGAACACACATTCTCGAATTGCTCTCTGGGCATGCGGGTGACCTGCAAGAGCCCTTTTTGGTATTCTTCCTCATCAACCCCAATCTCCCGTGCATAGGCCATCATGGCGCTCATGTCGGTTGATTCATCCAGGACTTGGCCCACCAGCCAATTGGCAATGTGTTGTCCGCCGACATGTATTGCGGCGCTACCGTCCATCAGCCCACCGCTGAAACAGGGTTGAAAAGCCGGCCCGTCCTGGTTCATCCTGCCCAGCATGGCATCTGATCGATGGCAATTGGCAAGTCCCTTTTCCGTCTTGCGAATGATGTTGCACAGATGGCAAAAATTGCTCGGCTCGGTAATGGGTTTCCCATTGGTATCTGTGATCAATGAGGCAACCCCGGTTGCCAGTGCGAATGCGTCCTGAATCTTCTGTATTTCCTCCAGATCGAAGAGATCATTAAAATGTATCGGTCCGCTTCTATCAACAGGATTGGTTAAAAAATCCAGCCGCTGTTCCAGAATCTTTTCCAGGCGTTTTTTCTCAGTGATATCCCGGGAGACACCGAATAGCCCGATTGTCTGTCCCTGATTGTCGTGAATGGGGCCTTTGGTTGCCTGGTAGATACGCTTGCCATCGACTGTGGTGAGTTCTTCTTCCTGGGTTACGGGACCCTCAAGTCCCATGATCTTCAGGTCAGATGCCAGCAGGACTTCACCCTCGGCAGGCGGAAAAAAGGCAGTATCATCCTTGCCGATGATCGCCTCGGCCGGAAGATTGAAAATTCGCTGGACTTCATTATTTACAAGAAGGTAGCGGCATGATGAATCCTTGGCGAAAATGGCATCAGTGGTACCGTTGATTACATTGGATATCAAATTTTTCTGGTAATCGAGCTCCTGAATGGTTTTTGAAAGGTCGGCGGTGCGTTGTACTACCGTGCGTTTTAACATCCACAACCAGAGGAAAAGTCCTGCAATGACTGCAAGAGCCAGGCAGATGCCAATCCCCACATGACGCAGCAGGCTTGGGGTCAGAAGCGGTACGCCATACCAGCGCTTTTCAATTGCATCATAATCGGCCTGTGGAATTGCATTGAAGCCTTTTTCAAGGGTTTCAAGCAGCGCAAGATCGCCTTTGTGTACTGCCCGGTGAAACTGGCCGGTGTAGAAGGGATCGGTCTCCCGAAACTGGTCGTAGATTTCAAACTTGTAGAGAAAGTAGTGTGCCGGTACTTTCTCCATCGTAAAAACATTGATCTTATGGTCGCGAGCTGCTGCAATGATCGCCTCATAGCTATTAAACTCAATCAGGTTGTTGATGCCTCTGGATTTGAGGATACCGATTGCATGGCTTCCCGCCTTGACTCCCACGATAAAATCTTTCGCGTCCTTGATATCGCTGATACCCGAAATGTCGGAACGGAAGTACAGCGACACATCGAGATTTACGTAGGGCTTGGTGAAGTCGTAGATTTGTTCGCGTTGTTCATTGCGAAAGATTGTATCGATTACATCAAACTCTCCGGCTTTCATGCGCTGCTGGGCCTCGGCCCAGTCCATGGCTGAAAGCGAGACATGGATGCCGCTCTTCTGCTCCCACAGCCGCCACAGATCAGGCAGTATCCCTTTGAGACGACCCTCTGAATCCTTGAAACTGTAAGGGGGGTAGTTGTCGTCCATGACAACACGGATAGTGCGATTTGGCAGATCAACGGCATCAGCGTGAGGTTGCAGCACGGTAACGTCAAGCGCCAGTGTCAGTACCAGCAGGAGTGTGGCACACCAGGACCACATCGTTCTATGTCTGAGACGTATGAGCAAATACCGGGAAGTCAAAGCCAATCCTTCTAATTCTGGGGCTAATGAGAAATATGTCCCTGATACCATGAACCGGGCTAAATTCAAACCTAATCTTTTTGGAATTCAGGACAGATTTCCCTCGAAGACCAGCTACTTCCGTTGAAACAGCAATCAGATTTTGTCGCGAGAGGTGGAATAAATCAGCTGCCCAAATTTGATAATGCGCTGAGGGAAAGACAAACGGCGAATCGGCACCATCTGGGTTCAAAAAAATCCCCGCAGGAACAAGTCCGGCGGGGATTTTTGTCTCCTGATCAGGCTTGAGTTCATACCTTCACGGTCTTGTAGAGGAAATTCTTGAATTTGAAAAGCTTGCGCTGGGCCTCTGCCGCATCATCATTTTCCGCCACCGCCCTCAGATAACGTGCCACTGCCGGCATGGTTTTGCCTGACAATGCCCGTCCTTTATCGATAACTACGCGCACCGTTTCCCTGGAAATATCGTTTCTGGAAAAAGGTTCATACACTTCAGTCCAGAAATCGCTGCCACCCGAAATCCGCTCCAGGATAGAGGCTGCCAGTCTGTCATCCAGTTCCTTGACATCACTGCGGCGGGAGGTAAGGTTGCCGGCGGCTGTTCCTGCTATGGCCATGCGGATGGCGTCACCGTTGATAACATCCTTGGTACGGAAAAACATCGCCCGCAGCAGGATACTGCGCAGTTCCCGAACATTGCCCTGATAGTTGTGCAGGATAAGCTCCTGCTTGGCATCTTCAGAAAGGACCGGTGGTGTTTCCAGCGGATCGGATTCTCCGCGGTAGGTGCGATAGAGCTTGCCTAGAAAGTGCACCGAAAGGTCCGAGATATCCTCGCGACGCTCGTTGAGTGACGGCAGCCGGATGGAGAGTTCCGAGAGTCTGTGAAAGAGGTCTTCGCGGAAGTTACCCCGGGCCATTTCTTCTGGAAGGTTACGGTTGGTGGCCGCCACCACCAGTACGCGGCTGTAGCGCTCCACATTTTCTCCCAGCCGGACAAAACCGCCGTTGTCCAGGAAACGAAGCAGCTGCACCTGGGTTTTGGGATCAGCGTCGCCGATTTCGTCAAGAAAAACGATCCCGCCGATGGTTTCTTCCAAAATTCCGCGCCGGTCGTTATAGGCACCGGTGAATGAGCCTTTTTTGTGCCCGAACAGTTCTGAATAGGTCAGTTCCCCCGAATATGAAGCGATATTGGTTTTTTTGACCGGTAGCTCTCCGTTGCTGTTTATCTGGGCACGATAGAGGCTGTTAAGCTTGTTGTAGAGATTGTTGAAGAAGAACTCCTTGCCCGACCCGGTCGGGCCGGTTACCAGAATGGAAGGAAGGCCGATGGTCGCTTCCTGAAGGCTGTTGCGGTTCCAGAAGGTGATCCGGTTGAACAGCGGCGTCGAAACCCTGTTGATAAACTCAACAACAGCCTGTGATGTGGGGCTGTTGCCGATGATATTGCCCAGCCGGTAAGAGGAAACATGCGGATCCTTGTAGGCCACGTCGCTTGCCAGGCGGTCGACTTCACTCTGTAGTCCTTCAATGCGCTGAAGATCGGATATGTGACGTGCCGTAAGGCTGCCGATAATCTGCAGAATACGGCGATGTTCCTCGCGGAAATAATCATTGTGCAGGGAGTTCAGGCAGATAACTGCAATCACTTCATCGTCGCAGATAACCGGTACGGCAATCTCGCTTTTGAGCAGCTCGCTCATGGAGCGGTGAAATCCTCCCGCCTGCTGCTCCATCTCCACCCGGGCAATTGCCTTGGGCTGTTTGGTATGGGCAACATAGCCGGTCAGGCTGCGCTCTTCGGGGTTCAGTTCCTCACCCCCCACCAGAAAAGGTGGAATGTACTTTTTGAGCCACTCCTTGTTCTTGGCGCCAATTATAGTGCCGTTTTCATCTTCCACAACCAGCCACCTGGCTCCGTCCCGCTCGGTTACCAGGGCGATGCTGCCGGTGTCTGCGCCAATCAGTTCGGTTGCCTTGGAAAGCACCTTGGTGAGAAATGGCTGCAGGCTTTCAGAGCGCTCGTTGAGCAGGTCGGTGATCTCGGAGAGAACCCGGATCTCCAGATGCTCGCCGCCGACTTCGCTGATAACCCGTTCCACCATCTCGGCATGGGTCTGCAAAAGACCCATCTCGAAATCCGTGAAACGGTACAGCTCGTTGGAATAATAGTTCAACAGACAGATGATACGCCGGCTGTCGGGCTCATAACGGGGTACCACATACATGGATCGCAGAGCCATTGATTCGGTCAAGGCGCGCTTCTGCAGGTTGTGCTGGGTCAGGTCAGCCACAAAAAGCGGTTTCAGCAGGCGATTATCGGTAATCACCCCCTGATCGTTGACATACTGTGAGATAAAAGATTTACCTTTCGTCAGATTCAGGTTCCCTTGTTGATCATAGAGGCTCTTGAGCTTTTCATCGTCCGAATAGCTGGCCAGAATGTCCAGGGAATGACCCGCACCTTCCCGTTGGTGAGGAACCAGCACCGAGGCCAGCGATACCTTCTTGATCAGTCTCACTGCTGATCTGACCATCATGCCGGCCGCTTCGCGTGCTTTGTATTCTTCCAACCTGCGTGCCAGCTGGACCTGCTGATGATAAATCCGGGCCTGGTCAAGCCGGTCAGCAACGAATCCCGTAAAATCCGCCAGATGGGATTTTGCGGTTGCCTCCAGCACTTCACCCGGATGGTCCTGATCAATGCACAGAACTCCGATTGATTTGCCCAGGCTGACAATCGGCATCACATAGCTGGAACGAAAACCGAAACGGCTGGCAAACTGAAGATCAGTCTCTGCGGCGTGGGTTGTTGTCTTAAAATCCACAGGATATTGACTGACGAATACACTGGAAACAACTGCCTCCGATGAGACGATCGGAAAGGATATGGCGCGAAGTTCTTCGGCATGTAACCCGGTGACATGTACACAGGAAAGGGCTCCCCGCGTCAGATCTTCCATGTATATGCGAATCCATTCATTGCCGGAAAGCTGTTGCGCCCCTTCGGCCAGAGCGTAAAGCAGTTCACCCTGGTTTTCTTTTCCGTAGGATGTGATCTTGTTTCGCAGCATCGTTAAATTGGTATCCAAAGGCATGACGGCTCCTGAGTAGATAATATACACAAATATGTAGCCCGGAAAGAGGAGCCGAGTCAAGTCGTGATATTGAAAAGCGAGTATGCCTCGTTAATACAAGTAGGGAAAGGGTTACTCATTAGTTTTACTGAAGTTGAATTTGAAAATTTTTATTGATATCCTGCCCTGAAGTATGAAAACAGGAACGAATACATTGAAATCGCTTTCTTTTACTTCGATCACAATAGTTCTTCTGCTGACGATATCATTCGGCCTTTTCCACCTGTGCCCGCAGGGTTTGTCGGGTCTCCGATCATCCGTTCATAAACATGCCCACGAGTCGACCGTTTCCTGCACGCTGGCTGCCAAAAGCCAAAAAACCGGCTTCTTCCCAATTTCCCCGTTCATCTGCGCCAGCTCCCTTTTCATCAAAATTCCTGCGTCTGTCCGCTCCATATATACATGTGCAAACCATAACCTTCCCTCGCAGTCCTCCCATTGTTCACCCCCATATCGGGGACCACCTGCCATTGGTCTATCCTGACTGATTGTGCGAAATGTATTCGTGAACTCTTCCATCTGATCGGTTTTTCCTATACAGACGCATCCATAAAAATCTGATTTCGCTATCTACCGGCGATGCCGCCAGCAGCTTCATAGTGTAAAGGAAGGCATCAACCAACTGGAGCATCATGGCTACTCCGTCCCTATCTGTCATCATTCCCGTTTACAATGCCGAGAAGACAATTACCCGATTGTGCGCCGAACTGATCAGGCTGTACGACCACAAATATCCTCTGGAAATAGTGCTGGTCAACGACTGCAGCTGCGATGAAAGCGACAGTGTCTGCCGTCAGGTTCAGCTGGAATTCGAGCAGGTAATCACCTATATCCGGTTAGCGCGCAATTTCGGGGAGCATAATGCACTCATGGCAGGGTTCAATCATGCAACCGGTGATCTGTGCGTGACCATGGATGACGATTTCCAGAATCCGCCGGAAGAGATCGCAATACTGATTGCGGAGATTGAAAAGGGATACGATGTAGTCTATGCACGCTACGGCAAAAAGAATGACCACTGGTTCAGAAACCTGGGCAGTCGCTTCAACGACAGGATGGCCAGACACATTCTAAAAAAGCCGGCTGAACTGTACCTTTCGAGCTTCAAGATCATGAACAGGTTTATGGTGCGTGAGATCGCCAAGCACAGCGGCCCTGATCCTTATATCGATGGCATCATCCTGCGCACGACTTCGAATATCGGGTCTGTACAGGTGACCCACAGTGAGCGTGCGGAAGGCAGATCGGGTTACACGTTGATGAAGCTGGTCTCCCTGTGGGGCAACATGATGGTCAGTTTTTCACTGATACCGCTGCGCCTCATGGGTCTGTTCGGTTTCTGCATGACGATTTTCGGTGTGGTGATGGCCGTCGATACCACGATTGATATCATAATACCTACAACTCCCGATCCCACCGATTTCGACAAACTTACAACTACGACAGCATTTTTTCGTGGGTTCCAACTGTTGGCCATTTCCCTTGTCGGAGAATATGTCGGCAGAATCTACCTGATCGTAAACCGTGATCCCCAGTTCATTATCAGGGAGAAGTTTACTGCCCGCGCCTCTTCCCGGGTTGCCGAGACCGTGCCGGCAAAGGAGCCCCATGTCAGATAAATCGGAACAGCGTGAAGATCTCCTCGGCCTGTTGATGGATCGGGCCGGAGTGGACGAGGTGCCAGATGGCGATATTCCGGCAGATGCTGCGGCCGGGATTGACCTTGTTCTTTCCCGGACACTGCAACGGGCCCTGCACGATGACCTTTGGGTGGATGAATGGATCAGACAGCAGCGGGCACAACCCTGCATGCAGGCTTCCATTGTGCCGCTGGGGGATATGGGTGCATGGGGAGTCGACCCGGTTACGGGGAATATCGCTCATTCAAGCGGCGGTTTTTTCACGGTCACCGGCATTACGGTCAGGCATCGCGGCCCATGCGGTGAAATCACGTGGGACCAGCCGGCCATCGATCAGCCGGAAGTTGGTATTCTCGGCATTCTGGCGGCGCCCATAAACGGAGTGCTGCACTTCTGCCTGCAGGCCAAGGAAGAACCGGGCAATATCGGCCCCCTTCAGCTTTCTCCCACGGTCCAGGCCACCTACAGCAACTACACCCGCGCTCATGGCGGCGCTGCTACTCCGCTGGTTGAATATTTCATGGATCCTCCCCGTGAACAGGTCATGTTCGCCAAACTGCAAACAGAGGATGGCGGGCGTTTTCTCTTCAAGTCGAACCGCAACATGATTGTGCGGCTGAATGAAGCTCCACCTTTGCCGGGAAACAACTTCATCTGGCTGACCCTGCGCCAGATCAGCCAGCTCATGACACGGGACAACCTGCTCCACGCCTGCACCCGCAGCGTTCTATCCAGTCTGGTATGTGGAGCCTGCTCCAATTTCCGGATTGAGGATGTCAGTTCTGAAATTGGAGAGATGATTGATCTTCCCCATACTTTGCTGCAAAAGGCCAAATACAGTGCTGCCCGGCTGACTCAGATTCATGACGCGGTGCAGTGGCTGGATGATCAGCGTGCTGCCAATCATGTTTTTTTAAAGCGTGAGCCGATGAATTCCCTTTCCGAGTGGACCATGGGGAGGGATGGGATAATCAGGCATAGGGAAAACCGTTTTTTCAACATCGTCGGCCTCTCTGTTCAATGTACCGGTCGGGAAGTGGTTGCATGGAACCAGCCGATTCTTGCACCTATAGGAACGGGAGTCATAGGTCTTTTGATGAAACTGCGCAACGAGAGACGGTACTTCCTGATGCAGGCCAAGGTGGACGCCGGCAACAGAACCTCGGTACAGATCGGGCCAACCGTTCAGTTCACCCCGATGAACTACCTGGGCAACCAGAAGTTGAGCAGGCCCTTCCTGTTTGACGAGTTTACCGGTAAGGGACGTTTCAAGGTGCTGCGGGAAAGCTGGCAAGCCGAGGAAGGAGCCCGATTTTACCGGGAGCAGCACCGGCACTGTATCCTGCAACTGCCGGAAGATGAGCAGCTTGAAGTTCCACCTGACTTCCGCTGGTTCTCCGAGGAAGAATTGGGTTTTTTCCTCAACCTGGGGGATAGCGTTAACTCGTGCGCACGCAGCATTCTGGCCTGTCTCATTTAGAAGGAACCCTTATGGCCACGACCAAAATTGCAAATTGGCAGTACCTTTCAGATTATGAACAGGAGCGGCAGGATGTTCTGGAGATTGTAGATCGGGTTTTCTCGTCGGGTCGGCTGATGCTGGGGCCGGAGGTGGAGAATTTCGAAAAGCATTTTGCCGCCTTCTGTGGCGCTGACCATGGCGTTGGTGTCAACTCCTGCACCGATGCACTTTTTCTGGCACTGAAGGCTCTCGGTCTTGGCCAGGGTGACGAGGTGTTGACCGTGGCCAACACCGCCGTGCCGACAGTGGCCGCCATCAGAGCCGCAGGGTGCCGTCCGGTTTTTGTGGATGTTGATGCAGATACATTCCTGATGAACCCCTCCAAAGTCGAGCAGTTGATTACTTCCCGCATACGCTGTCTTTTGCCGGTGCATCTCTGTGGTCACCCGGCGGACATGGCCCCTCTGCAGAAGATAGCTTCCGACCGGGGGATCCCCATTCTTGAAGATTGCGCCCAGGCGACAGGAGCCACATATAACGGACAAAAGGTCGGCGCCATCGGTACCATGGGAGCCTTTTCCTTTTATCCGACGAAAATATTGGGGGGCTTCGGCGATGGCGGCATGGTGATCACCAGCGATGATGCCTGTGCAGCAAGCCTGAGGCGGCTGCGCTTTTACGGCATGCAGGATGGCTACTATGCCCGGGAGGAAGGATACAACTCACGGCTGGATGAGGTTCAGGCCGCCCTGCTCGATTACCGGCTGCAGCGTGTTGATGAGGCTGTGAGGCGGCGCCGGGAGATCGCCCGCATCTACGATCAGGGCCTGGCCGGGGTAGGGGATCTTCGCCTGCCGGTTGTGCGGGAGGGCTGCAGCCATCAGTACTATCTCTATACCATCCGCACCAACCAGCGCGACCGGCTGCAGGAGTTCCTGGGCGGACAATCCATCGAGGCGCGCATTAATTACCCGGTACCGATCCACCTCATGGACGGCTACCGCTTTCTCGGGTATCAAGCCGGTTCCCTGCCGGTTACGGAACAACTGGCCGGTGAGATCCTGTCTTTACCAATGTTCCCGGCCTTGGGCCATGGGGAGGCGCTGCGGGTGATAGATGCGATACGTGCCTTCTTTCAGCGGTAGCCCATGAATCCGCGTGAGTATAAGGTCATGGCGACTCTGGAAGAGAGCCACTGGTGGTACCGTGGACTGCATGACCTGGTCACGCGGGTGGTTGCCGCCGAACGGGACCGGAAAGGGAAACTTTCGATCCTTGACGCAGGCTGCGGAACGGGTCGCCTCTGCCGACTACTGGGATCTTTCGGCACAGTCACGGGATGTGATTCCTCCGATCTTGCCCTTCAGCTTTGCCGGGAGAACGGCATTGAAACCACCTTCAAGGCTGACCTGAACTGCACCGATCTGGGGCGTGAGTGCTACGACGTGATAACCTGCATGGATGTGCTCTATCATCGCAACATCGAGCGGGAGGATACGGTGCTTACTTCGTTTTACCGGGCTCTGCGCCCCGGAGGAACAGTGCTGCTCAACCTGGTCGCCTTTGAGTCGCTGAGAAGCAGCCATGACATTGCAGTGCACACCCGCCGTCGCTATCGTCGACATGAAGTAGTCCAGCTGCTTCAGGAGGCCGGGTTTACGATCAGGTTCTGCAGCTATCGCCTCTGCCTGCTCTTTCCTCTCCTTGCTGCGTATCGCAGTGTGCTCGCCTTTTTCCAGTCCAGCAAAAATCCGGATCAGGTGCAGTCTGACCTCAGTCCCCCTCCACGGTTAATCAATCGCCTGCTGAAACATGCAGTGTGTCAGGAAAATCGAATCCTTGGAACATTGCCCCTGCCCTTTGGTCTGTCGGTTTTTGCCGTGGCGGAAAAACCGGATAACCAGGGTCAGGCGAAAAAGGGGGTAGCATGTTGAAACGCGCATTGCTGATCCAGATCGCGATTATAATTATTGTCGGTAGTGTCATCTATGCCGGCTCACTTACAGCGCCTTTCAATTTCGATGATGAAATCTATCTCGTGCTGAACCCCGCTATCAAAAGCTATGATTTTTTCAAAGATCCCTCTCTTTTGAACAACCTGTCCCTTAATCAGGACGTAAAGCATAACTTCTTCCTGCGGCCGGTTGCCTATCTGACCTTTGCCATCAACTTCAGTCTTAATGAACTGGATGTGCGAGGCTATCATCTCGTCAACCTGCTTCTGCACATTGCTAACGCGCTGCTGGTGTTTCAATTCCTGCGACTGTTCTTGACCACCTCCTGGGTGACGGAACGAATGCGTAGTGCTTCTGAAGATTTCTCGCTGCTCCCGTTGTTCGGGGCGCTGTTGTTTATTGCTCACCCACTCCAGACCCAGGCGGTCACCTACATCATTCAGCGCTTTGTACCCCTGGCGTGCTTCTTTTATCTTGGAGCCGTGGTGCTGTATGTTCAGGCCCGCCTGAGCGACAGGCGCTCAATACGTGTAGTGTCGTTGGTACTCTCTTTTATTGCCACGCTGCTGGCCATGTTGACCAAGGAAACCAGTTTCACCCTTCCGGTGGTTCTGCTGATGCTGGAATTAATGTTTTTCACAGGAAATCTGAAAAAACGTCTGCTCCGATTGATTCCTTTCAGTGCAACCATGGCAGTTATCCCCTTAATGGTTATGCGTCTGGCTGCATCAGCACACAAAGCCGGGTTCTCAGCTCTTAGCGATCCAACCAATCTGGTCAATTTCAGCGGCACTTCACGCTGGGAATATCTGATGACCCAATTCGGAGTTATCGTAAGATATTTGCGGTTGCTGTTTTTTCCAGTGGGACAGAATATTGATTACGACTATATCCTTGCCCGGGACTTTTTCAGCATGCAGGTCATGTTGCCCCTGTTTCTACTGCTGATACTGCTCGGAACTGCACTGTTTCTCTGGCAGCGTTCCCGACGGGACAATGGCGCCCCCTGGAGCAGACTGGCAGCCTTCGGAATTCTCTGGTTTTTTGTGACACTCTCGGTTGAATCAAGCCTGATTCCACTGGAGGATCTGCTTGTGGAGCATCGTATCTACCTGCCCTCCATCGGTTTTTTCATTACACTCCTGGCTGCCGGCGGAGCTCTTGTCACCAGGCAGCTGCTCAAGCCGGTACAAGCGGCTGTGGTTGTCGTTATTGCCATTTCCTTGCTGTGTGGTGCAACTGTCAGACGCAATATGCTCTGGGCCGATAATGTCTCCATCTGGGGGGATGCGGTTGCCAAGAGCCCCGGCAAGGAACGGGCCTGGAACAATCTGGGCTATTGGCTCACCCGGTCGGGTCGTCATGAAGAAGCCGCGACGGTGCTGCGCAAGGGGACGGAACTCTTCCCCGATTATGTTAAAATGCACATGAACCTCGGTATTGCCCTGAGCAATCTTAATCGGCTGGATGAAGCCCTGACCGCTACCAGTGAGGCATTCAAACGGGATCCCGGCAATCCGAGGACAGCAAACAACCTGGCTACCCTCTATCTGAGAAAGGGAATGAAAAGGGAAGGACACACGTTGCTGCTGAAAGCGCTGGAGCTCAAGCCCGACTATGGCAGCGCCCATTATAATCTTGGCTGTCTGCTGGTAGAGGAAGGCAGGCTGAATGAGGCACTTGAGACCTTGCGGCGTGCCAAAGGTCTAACCCTGGATGATCCCGAATTGCAAATCTCCGTTGACGAGATGATCCGTCAGGTACAGGTTAGAATCGAAGAAGATCCCGAATCCAGGTAAAACTGCAGATCCGGACACATATGCCGATCAAGGTTTGGCCGCGGTTGCTTCTTATGGTACTGTTTGATCTGCATTCGCGAATCCTATTTTTAATGCAGGAGAATAACCATGATTTCTTACCAGGAAGCACGCAGAACGATACTTGCCAGTGTTTCTCCCCTGGGAGTTGAGCGGGTCCAGCTTCTGGACGCGGTGGGTCGCGTGCTGGCCGAAGACCTTGTCGCACCGTGGGACATGCCCCTGTGGGATAATTCAGCCATGGACGGTTATGCAGTGCGTGCCGGGGATTGTACGGGCATACCATGCAGTCTGCAGGTAAGCGGCTTTCTGCCGGCCGGGGCACGAGCCGAGGGAATGACCGTGGAGCCGGGCTGTGCCATCAGAATCATGACTGGTGCACCGATACCAGCCGGCTGTGATGCCGTCGTACCGGTGGAGGAGACGGATAACGGCCAGCAGCGGGTAACGCTGCTGGAGCCGGTCAAGGCGGGCCAGCATGTGCGTTTTCGCGGTGAGGATGTTGCTGCGGGTATTACCTTTGTGAGGGCAGGCGCAATCATCCGCCCCCCTGAAGTAAACATGCTGGCAACCTTTGGCATGGCTCTGGTTCCGGTGTACCGTCGTCCAATCGTGGCCATTCTTTCCACCGGCGATGAGCTGGTCGAGCTGGGCACAACACCAGGGGCGGGCCAGATCATCAACAGCAATACCCTCTCCCTGGCTGCGGCAGTGCGTGAAACCGGCTGTACTCCGCTGATCCTGGGAATTGCGCGGGATAACCGCGAGAGCCATCTGGAAAAACTGCGCGAGGGACTGGCAGCCGATGTGCTGATTACCTCGGCGGGAGTATCGGCCGGGGATTGCGACCTGGTGCGCGATATTCTCGAAGAGCTGGGCGCACGGCAGGTGTTCTGGAAAGTCGGAATCAAGCCCGGTGGTCCGACCGCTTTTGCAATGCACGGCACCAGACCGGTGTTCTCGCTGCCGGGCAATCCCGTTTCCACCATGATCACTTTCGAAGAATTCGTGCGTCCGGCACTGCTCAAGATGCAGGGCCATCGGCAGGTGCTCCGTCCGCTTTTCAAGGCTGTTCTGCGGGATGATGTCCGCAAGAAGCCGGGCAAGGTACAGATCATCAGACTCCGGCTGGAGCGGGAAGAAGGGCGCTGGCATGCATCATCAGCCGGCAATCAGCAGACCGCTATTCTCAAAACAATGCTCGACGCTACGGCGCTTGCGGTGCTGCCGGAACAAAGCAGCGGGTGTGCAGCCGGAGATGAGGTGGATGTACATTTCTACGGAAATTATATTGAACTGGAAAAAACAGATTAAAAAGCCTGTGGCTCTGTATCTGTTCTATAAATGAATTGCTTCACTTAGCGTCTTTGCGGCTTTGTGTGAGAAAAGGTTTTTTCAACTGCTCTCGCTCGCTCGCTTCGCTTAAGACGCAAAGGCGCGAAGAAAACCAATTTACAGCTTGAGCAGTGTTTACTTGAAGAGAGGAAGAAATGAGCGATTATCTGGGCGCCCACATGTCCATTGCCGGTGGGATGCATCTGGCCATTCAAAGAGCTGTTGCTGCCGGTTGCAATGTGATGCAGGTCTTCACCCGCAACACGAACCAGTGGAAGGGCAAGGCTGTTACTGATGCCGCTGCTGTCGTGTTCCGTGAAGCCTTTGCCGCCTCCGGTCTGCACGAAGTCATCTCACACGATATTTACCTGATCAATCTGGCTGCCCCACCAGGCGATATCCGCGACAAGAGCCTGATGGCTTTTCGGGACGAACTGGAGACCTGTGCGCGGCTCGGCATCCCCAAGATCGTCATGCACCCCGGTTCACATCTGACGGATACTCCTGAAGTCGGCCTGGAAAGAGTTATCACCGCCTTTGATCAGCTTTTTGCCGAAGTCCCCCAGTTCACGGGGCGGGTGCTGCTGGAAACCACTGCCGGGCAGGGAACCAACCTTGGCCGTACTTTCGAGGAGCTGCAGGTGATCATTTCCGGATCGCGCTTCTCCGACCGTTTCGGCATCTGTTTCGATACCTGCCACACCTTCGCCGCCGGGTACAACACTGCCACCATTGAGGGTTACAACGATACCATGGCACAGTTCGATGCCATCATCGGTCTGAACCGTCTCGAGTGTTTCCACTTCAATGATTCCAAAAAAGGGCTTGGCTCACGGGTTGACCGGCATGAACATATCGGCAAGGGGGAACTGGGGCTGAACCCGTTCCGTTTTATCCTCAACGATCCGCGCTTTGCCGCTGTTCCCAAAATCCTGGAAACCCCAAAGGGGGACAACGAGGATATGGACGCCGTCAACCTGGCAGTACTCAGGGGGCTGATCGGCTGATTCCCGCTCCTGATGTTCACGCCGAACAGGCTGGAAACAAATAGGGATTGCCGCAAACCTGGCAGTAGTGCTATAGTTAGTGCCACGTGACCACAGGATTGATCCTGTGGTCTTTATTTTTTCATCCAAGGGAGTCGAACAAAACCATGATAGCTGCATCAAATATAACCCTGTCCTATGGCAAACGCGTCCTTTTCAAAGATGTAAATATCAAGTTCACTCCAGGCAACTGTTACGGTCTGATCGGCGCCAACGGGGCGGGTAAATCAACATTTCTGAAGATTCTTTCAGGCGAAATCGAAGCTGACAAGGGTGAGGTCACCGTCGGCAGCAAGGAGCGCATCGCGGTCCTCCGTCAGGACCAGTTCGCTTTTGATGAGGAAACTGTCTTCAACACCGTCGTCATGGGGCACAAACGCCTGTACGACGTGATGACCGAGCGCGATGCGATTTATGCCAAGGCAGATTTCAGCGAGGAAGACGGGGTCCGCTCAGCCGAACTTGAGAGCGAGTTCGCCGAAATGAACGGCTATGAGGTCGAGTCCGAGGCGGCAGTTCTGCTGAACGGGCTAGGCATCCCCGAGGAGCTGCGCTCGAAGAAGATGAAGGAGCTGGAGGCAGGGGACAAGGTGCGCGTGCTGTTGGCCCAGGCGCTGTTCGGGACCCCGGATGTCCTGCTGTTGGACGAGCCGACCAACAACCTTGACCTCAAGTCCATCTCCTGGCTGGAAGACTTTCTCTTCCGCTTTCCCAACACTGTCATCGTCGTTTCCCATGACCGCCACTTTCTGAACCAGGTCTGCACCCATACGGCTGATATCGATTTCGGCCGCATCCAGGTTTATGTCGGCAACTACGATTTCTGGTATCACGCTGCCCAGCTGAATCTGAAGCAAAAACAGAATGAAAACCGCAAACTTTCCGAAAAAGCCGATGAACTGAAGGCTTTTATCCAGCGCTTCAGCTCCAACGCTTCCAAGGCTAAGCAGGCGACTTCCCGCAAGAAACTCCTCGACAAGCTGACGCTTGAGGATATGCCGGTTTCCTCACGCAAATATCCCCATGTGGTGTTCAAGCCGGAACGCCCCTGCGGGGACATCATCCTGGAAATTCAGGGGCTGACCAAGGAAGTGGAAGGTGTCAAGGTGCTGAACAACCTCGACCTGATCGTTCGTAAAGGGGACAAGATCGCTTTTGTGGGGGGCAACAGCCTGGCCAGGACGACTCTGTTCCAGATTCTTGCCGGAGAGCTGGAGGCGGATTCGGGAACCTTCCGGTGGGGGGTGACGATCACCAACGCTTATTTCCCCAAGGAGAACAGCGCCTACTTTGAAAAAGAGCTGACTCTGATCGAGTGGCTTGGGCAGTACTCACCTCCTACCGAGGGTGAGACCTTTGCCCGCGGATTCCTGGGCAGGATGCTCTTTTCCGGCGAAGAAGCAATGAAAAAGACCAGCGTCCTCTCCGGAGGCGAAAAGGTGCGCTGCATGCTCTCACGCATGATGCTGACCGGTGCGAACGTCCTGATCCTCGACGAACCGACCAACCATCTGGATCTGGAATCGATCACCGCCCTGAATGACGGACTGATCGCTTACTCCGAGGTAGTGCTGTTCGCTTCACACGACCACGAGTTTGTTTCCACAATTGCCAACAGGATTGTTGAAATTACCCCTGGCGGAGTGATTGATCGGGTTATGGACTTTGAAGAATATCTGGAGAGTGCCGACGTAAGCCGGGAGCGGGACGAACTGTATCATGGACATGCAGAGCTGACGCTTTAGTTTGATTTTTATGAGGATTGGATTTGGATTAACACGGAGCAACTGAGCAACGGGGAGATCAAGATTCTGTAGTAGAAACCGCCAAGGTTTTACCGGCTCCTCAGTGTACTGTCATAGTACATTGAGGAGCCTTTTTTTATTGTCAGGAATTAAACAGGTTCATATTTTCCAGCGCCTTCAGGGGCTGATTGTTGAAACCTGTTTTTTGGTGATTGGCGGTCCGGAGGTCGGAATGGTTTTCCCTGGAGGGTTCGGCAGGGGCTGTATCTTCGCATATGCACTGCACCTCCTGCTCTTCATCCATGCCGTTTCCCTTGAAAAAGTAGCGGTCATACAGACGGTGGTGGGCGGTCCAGCGGGAGGTGCTGGCGTTTTCTTTGGCAATGTGTGCGCGGATGCCGTTGATCTTTGAATCCATGTCGTCCAGATAATTGAGGATGGTTGCCTCAATGGTCTTGGGGCGTTTGGGCGAGCCATATTCGTACTGCCCGTGATGGGAGAGCAGCATGTGCTTCAGCAGGATGGCCAACTCCCGCGGGAAGCCATCCACCTGACGGATACGATCTTCCACCAGTTCCACGCCGATGGTGATATGCCCCAGCAGTTTACCTGCATCGGTATAGTCAAAGGCGCGTGCATAGCTCATCTCATGAATCTTGCCCACGTCGTGCAGCAGAGCACCCACCACCAGAAGGTCCTCGTTGATCCCCTCTCCATACAGCGGCACAACAGTCTTTACCAGTTTGACCAGGGCGAGGGAATGTTCCAGCAGTCCCCCAAGGTAGACATGATGCATGGCCTTGGCGGCCGGAGCCATGCAGTAGAGCCCCATGAATTCGGTATCGGCCAGAAACAGTTCCATCAGTTTGCGCAGGGGAGGACTGGAGAGGGTCATCACAACTTCGTGCAGCTCAGCGGTCATTTCAGTGATGCTGCGGGGGGATTCGGGGAGGAAATCTGCCAAATTAACCTGCTCTTCAGGAATCCTGACGATCTCCGCCACCACAACCTGCATCTTGTTCATATAAACCGATGCCTTGCCGCGCACCTGGACAAAGTCGTCCTTGTCAAAGAGCTTGTCCAGTGAGTCCGTGTTATCCCAGATTTTGGCATCCACATCTCCGCTTTTGTCCATGAGGCGCAGATTCATGTAAGGCTTGCCATTCTTGGCCATGGCCATGATCTTGTCCTTGACCAGAAACACGGCGCTGACAGTGTCGCGATCCTTGATATCGGCTATATATTGTTTTGCCACGTGATACTCCTTTGTGATGGCTTCTCCTGCCGGTGAGGCACTAATTATCCAACCTGGAAACTCGCTGCAATCTTGTCTGCAATCTTTACCCCATCAACCGCTGAACTCATGATGCCGCCGGCATGGCCTGCTCCTTCACCGGCTGGATAGAGCCCTTTCAGGCCGATCGACTGGTAGTGCTCGTCGCGGAGAATTCTCAACGGAGCGGAGGTGCGCGACTCGATGCCGATAAGGGTCGCTTCTGCGCTGATAAAGCCGCGCATGCGACGATCAAAGGAGGTGATTCCTTCACGCAAAGTGGTGATGATGTAGGGGGGCAGCACGGAATCAAGCTCTGTTTCGATGATGCCGGGCCGGTAGGTGCTGGAAGCCGTTTTTTTCCCGGGCAGCCCCATGAACGCCAGAAGATTCTGGGCAGGAGCCTGATAGTCGCTTCCGCCGGCGGCAAATGCCTGGCGCTCCCACTGTCGCTGAAAACGAACGCCGGCCAGGGGATCCTTGCCGCCGAAGTCCTCCACGGTCACATTGACGACCAGTGCGCTGTTGGCGAATGGTGAATTGCGTTTCTGGCCACTCATGCCGTTCGTCACGACCCCTCCTGCTTCGGAGGCTCCTCCGATGACAACACCTCCGGGACACATGCAGAAGGAGTAGGCACTGCGGCCGGTAGCGGTGTTGTTCCAGGCCAGGGCGTAATCAGCTACCGAAACCTGGGGATGGCGCGGTCCGCCGTACTGGATGCGGTCAATCAGGCTCTGGGGGTGTTCCACCCGCAATCCCATGGCAAACGGCTTGCGCTCCATGGGGACATCGCGTCTAAAAAGCATCTCATACGTGTCGCGGGCACTGTGGCCGGTTGCCAGGATCAGCAGGTCGCACTGCATCTGCTCAGTATCATTGATGGTGACTGAAGCGAGAGTGCCGGCACGGGTCTCGATATCGCTCAAGCGGGAGCCGAAACGGATCTGGAATCCTTTTTCCAGCAGATACTGGCGGATAGTGCTTACTACCCGTCGCAGACGATCGGTTCCAATGTGCGGTTTGGCCAGGTAGTTCACTTCGGGAGGGGCTCCGAAAGCAACGAGGCGATCAAGAACCCAGGGAACCAACGGATCTTTGGAACGGCTGGTGAGCTTGCCATCGGAAAAGGTTCCAGCGCCCCCTTCGCCAAACTGTACGTTGCTTTCAGGATCAAGCAGACCGCTTCGCCAGAACTGCTGCACGGCAAGGGCGCGTTGTTCGACGGGCTGGCCGCGTTCGATGATCGTGGCTGTCAGTCCGTATTCCGCCAGGCGCAGTGCGGCGAAAAGACCTGCTGGGCCGCTCCCTGCAATGACGATCTGGCGATTCGAGCACAGCGGGGTGAAAATCTCCGGCTGCTGTTCCGGCTGCCATTCAAGGGAAGAGAGGGCGGGATCTTTTGCCATGCGGGTGCGTAGCGAGGTTTCATCGGCAACGGTAAAGGAGACGGTATAGACGAGTTTGATCCGGTTTTTTTGCCGGGCATCAACACCCTTGCGGATTATGCGAAAGCTGCCCATTACGGCAGAGGTTGCACCGATGCGGGCTGCAACCAAGGCGGGCAGGGCAGTTTCATCCTCATGGGGCGAAAGGGTGATATTACGATAAATAAATGGCATTTCGGGCCTGCTGGAGCTTATGCAGCTCCAGGGATTGTAGAAGAGATTGAACGGGCTTGATCAAAAAGCTTTCAAATTGCTGTTACTCAGCCGGCAGTCGGATTGTCAGCACCGGGCAGGAAGCTGCCCGAACGACGCGCTCTGCGGTGCTGCCAAAAATAATGTGGTCAAGACCGGTGCGGCCATGGGTACCCAGCACAATCAGAGATGCACCCGTATCTTGTGCCTTGCGAGTGATCTCTTCATACGGTATGCCGCTGACGATAGAGGTATCATAGGCGGTATAGCTCCCCAACCTTTCGTGGCAGAACTTTTCCATCATGGTGGTTGCACCCGCTTCGATTTCCTTTTCAAGCTGTTCGAAGGAAATGTGCGGTACATAGAATCCGCGCAGGTCAACCGGTTCGTTGATGACATGCATGATGGTCAAATGAGAACCAAACTGCTGAGCCAAGGTCAGGGCATAATCAAAAGCATAGGCAGCGTTTTCAGAGAAATCGACAGCAACCAGAATTTTATCAAAAGTTTTCATAGCATACCCTCCTGGGGTCAAAAGTTATTGATTCATTTTTCCTTGAAGATCTTTGCTATTATCTTGATCAGTTCTTCTACCTTGACCGGCTTGTTTACATACTCAAAGGCTCCCAGATTCATGGCTTCGATATATGATTCAACCTCTCCGTAGGCCGTAACCATGATAACATTGCTGGCCGGGTGTGTCCGGTTAAGTTCGCGCAAAAAAGTGATGCCATTCATCTCTGGCATGTTGATGTCGGTAATGATCAGTTCGACTTCCCTGCTCCGGAGATAATTCAGTGCTTCGTGGCCGTTGGCTGCGGTGGAAATCTCATAGCCTTCGCGGGAAAGCAGCTTGGCAAGGCCATTTCGGGCATTTTCTTCGTCATCGACAATCAGAATATGTTTCTTTTGCTCGACCACAGGAACTCCCGATTAATAAATAAGAAGTAAACAAGTTTAGCACCGAGATTGTGTTTGTCAAGCTGCCGGGTTTGTGTCCCTGGCGATCTTGGAGGTTGCAACCTTCTGTCGCAGCTTGATAGCAGAGAGAATCAGATTGGCAATGATGGAGACGAAATAGATCTCATCTTCCGGGAAGCTGCGCATGGAAGTTGTCTGCAGATTAATGACACCATAGATATCCTTTTTATCGGTGATCGGGAAGGAGAGCATGGAGTTATATTTCTCCTCGTTCAGCTCCGGGAAGACCTTGTAGCGCGGATCCTGTGACGCGCGGGAAAGATTGAGCGGCTGCATTTCCCGTGCAACAGTGCCGGTTATTCCCTCGCCAAGCCGGAGTCTGATCTTTCCGATCTTTTCCGGTTCGAAGCCATGGGTGGCGGTCAGCACAAGTTCACCCTCTTCAAGAAGGTAAATATTGCAAACACTGGCATTCAACTGTGTAGCAAGTTTGGTTGCCACAGACTGCAGCACCTCCGCGAGCTCAAAATCGGATGAAACCAGCATACTGATTTCTTCCAGTGAGATAATCTCCATATGCTCACGGTTGGCGCGTTGCATGGTCAAGACCATTTTCCCCTTTTCACTCTCCACATAAGGAAGGAAGTTAGCTTTCTGATAAAAAGGATTAACCGTCTTTACCTTTTCCATCATGGTGCGATAGTCGGAGAAACCACAGGGGCAGGTCATTTTGACCCGATAATTATCGATACGCTCACTATTCATGATTCGTCCACATTTGCGGCAACGTGCTGCTATCTGCATGGCAGTCTCCTTGCTGATGTAAAGCTTGTCACTGTTTAACTCCCTCAGCATCCAGGACTACGTAAGCCGTTTTTCCTGTGGGGCCGAAAGGTTTGAGAGTCTTGCCGTTAAGTTCGGCCTCAACTGCGCCGGCATTGGATAGCTCGAGGATAATGTTCCTGTCTGCTTTCCACTCGATGACATCACCAGCGGCTAATTCATAATCCTGTGCTGCGGTACCATCAATGGTCACCGCTAAAGTGCTATTACTAATGACTTTCATGCGCAGGACAAAGGTTTTGTCTGCGTCAGACGCCTTGCGTACAATGGGTTGTTCGGGCCGTACTTCTTCTTTGACCGGAACCTCTGCTGGTTCAGAAACTGTTTTACTTTTTTCAACAGCAGAAGTGCTTCGGGCACTGGAAAGTACAGGCTGAACTGGCACTGCCGGGACTGATGATGCTGTTGTAAGAGGGGCAGCATGCTGCGGAGTCGGCACCACGGTACGATTTATAATTGCTGAACTGATAAGTATCATTATCAGCAGGCCCGCCGGCAAGGTCAGCTTTTTCCATGGGATACGCTGCCTTCTTCGGGATGCAGTGCTGTTTGGCTGATCCGGTCCCTGACTGGAGGTTTCCGCGGGTGCGTACAGCTTTTCGTAAAGCCGCATCATGTCATCTGCATTGAGACCGAGATGTGTAGCATAGGTTCGCAAAAAACCCTTGAGATACGCCTGGCTGGCAAACTTGTTGATCTGGTCTTCCTCCAGCGCCAGCAGGTAGTTAACCCCGATCTTTGTCGCCTCGGCCGCTTCATCCAAAGTAATTCCATGGTATTCACGACATCGCTTAAGGATGGCACCAGGAGAACTGAGGGTGGAATAATCAGGATTGGATGATGTCTCGGTCAAGCCGGCCTCGCTACTTGATCAGTTCGAGATAGCCCTGGGATAATCTCCCAAGGTCCGAGTCGGGGAAAATACGGAGGACTTCTTTGAAGGAAGCTTTCGCTGCTTCGAGATTATTCATCTTGAGGTACGCCAGGCCGAGGTGATAATGAGCTGCACCATAATCATTGTATATCTCCAGCGCTTTGCTGTATTCGGCAATGGCCTGATCAAGTTTGTCCATGGCAAACCAGACTCGCCCCAGGGAAAGACGTATGACAGGGTTACGCGGATTGAGTGCCGCTACTGAACGAAGTTCTTCCAGTGCCTTGGGATAATCACCTTTTCCCAGATATGCAAGCCCCAGATTGATGGTTGCGTCTTCACTCTTGTCATAAAAGATGTCATCTTTGACGATCTTGAACTGCTGAATTGCATTATCCCACCGCTTCAGCTCCAGGTAGGCCACCCCCAGATCATTGCGGGCAACAGCATAATTGGGTTTGAGAGTCAGGGCGCGCTGCAGGCGCTTTTCAGCCAGATCGGGCCGCTTTTTCCCCAGATAAGCCATTCCCAGGTGATAGAGCAGTTCCGGGTTTTCGGGATCCAACTTTTCCGCCTCGGTCAGTTCAATCAAAGCATTGGTGTAGTTGCGCTCGCCAAGATATGACAGACCCATCTGATAATGATAGGCAGCCTGATTCCCCTCGGGATGGCCGGTTGTTGCGCATCCGGCTGAAGTTCCCAGTGCCAGCAGAAAGATGAAGTACAGCAGGCGTGTGATCATGTAAATCCGTTTAAAAACAGGGTTAAATCGGCGCCAAACTAACAAATTGAGCAGCTGTTGTCAATAAAGGCGCCGGAGATGGTCAGAGGGGCTCTATGTCCCTGAAGCTGGTCAGTGACTTGAAGTTCTTGTAGCGGGCCTCTATTTCACGATACTCCAGCCGCTTCATGCGCTCAAGACTGAAATCTTCCACATTAAAGGAGGCCATTACGCTGCCGAAAATGATCGCCTGCCGGATACCGTCTTCGCTCAAATCTCCGGTATTTGCCAGATATCCCATCAAACCTCCGGCAAAGGTGTCTCCGGCTCCGGTCGGATCGAATACCTGCTCCAGCGGGTACGCCGGCGCGGCAAAAACCGAGTCTTTGGTAAACATAAGCACACCGTATTCACCCCGCTTTACCACCAGGCGTTTGCACCCCAGGGATATTATGCTGCGGGCCGCTTTGACCAGGTTGGCTTCACCTGTAAACTGGCGTGCCTCTCCCTCGTTAATCACGACAAGATCAACCTTTTGAAGGACTTTCTTAAGCGACTCCGGTTTGGATGATATCCAGAAATTCATGGTGTCGCAGGCAACCAGTTTCGGGGCTCGCACCTGATCAAGCACATCCATCTGGAGATCGGGATCGATATTTGCCAGAAAAACATACTCAGCATCCCGGTAGGATTCAGGTAGGTTTGGCCTGAACTCGGTCAGAACATTCAGCTGGGTATCCAATGTCTGGGCTTCATTGAGATCATAACCATATTTACCAGTCCAGTGGAATGTTTTACCAGGTATGCGCTGGAGGCCGGCGGTATCGATATCCCGGGATTGCAGGAATTGCACGTGTTCCTGGGGAAAGTCCTCACCCACAACAGCCACCAGCGAAACGTCGGTGAAAAAGCTTGCCGAGGTAGAGAAGTAGGTGGCCGAGCCCCCCAGAACATTCTCACCCTTTCCGAAAGGGGTTTCTACCGTATCAAAGGCAACTGTGCCGACAACGACTATACTCATATGCAAAGCTCCTTTTTCAGGCCGTCAGAATCTACAGGTATCTGCCCGCGATTACGTCAAGTCTCTGTTTTACATCATCGGTTATGGCCGCTCTGTCTGTGATGATTGCATGCTGCATGTTGCTGCCGCAGGAACAGCTGCGTTCCGTTGCGATGGAGGCGACCGCCTGACGGATGATATTTTTAGCCATGGCCACGTTCTGATGGATGATCTGGATGATCGCCTCAACGGTGACATCTTCGTGTGAATCATGCCAGCAGTCATAGTCGGTTGAAAGAGCAATGATGCCGTAACAGATCTCAGCTTCACGGGCCAGCTTGGCCTCGGTCAGGTTGGTCATGCCGATAACCGATGCACCCAAACCCAGATACGAGAAGGATTCGGCCCGTGTTGAGAAAGCAGGACCCTCCATGCATATATAGGTTCCCCCTTTGTGGACGGTGGCGCCGGCGTTTATGGCGGCGGAGTAGAGGACATCCGAGAGAAGATGGCAGACCGGATCGGCAAAGCCGGCGTGTGCCACAATGCCGTCGCCAAAAAATGTATCCTTGCGAATGCCCTTGGTCCGGTCGATGAACTGGTCGGGAATTACGATGTGTCCCGGAGCAATAGCTTCTTTTAGGCTGCCCACTGCCGACACGGAAATGATCTGCTCTACACCGAGCTGTTTCATGCCATGGATGTTGGCGCGATAATTGACTTCGGATGGAAGCAGGCGATGCCCACGACCATGTCGCGGCAGGAATACCATGCGCACGCCGTTCAGCACGCCTGTTATGAATTCGTCAGACGGGGCTCCGAAAGGAGTAGTCACGGTAACATGATTTACATCCTCCAGTCCTTCCATTTCATAGAGGCCGCTGCCGCCGATGACGCCGATGCTTGTAGTGCTCATTGCAATTTCCTTTCTGCGAGGAGTAACCCGTGGGCAAAAGCATCGGTGACTTTACGGTTTTGCATGCTAAAGTTCAATAATTATTTTCCCCTGCGAATCGTGACTTGAACCACTTGAGAGCATCTATGCATTAGCAGATTAAAAAAAATGGCTTGCCTTTCTCCAGAAACCTCCTTATTATCTTCGCAGACTGTCACACGAACGGCGGCAAGGTGTCCGCCGTTTTCTTTTTGATCATCGCTTACCGACCCCGATTCAATCCCCTTTATTGAACTTGGCAGAACGTTTGGCAGGCGAAGATTTATACCCGGCAGCTTTCAGGTTTTATCTCCTGATGTACGTGGTATTGAACAGCCTTGCTCACGCGGAACCGCCGTCCTCCATCCGTGGATCATGCCGTATGATCCCGCGGCCTGTGTGCGCTCCTCACCCCGACACCGCCCAGAAAAGGAACACGCATGACGTTTGAAGAACTGAACCTCAACCCGGCCATTCTCAAGGCAGTAACAGCCTGTGGCTACACCTCTCCAACTCCAATCCAGGCCCAATCAATTCCACTGGTTCTGTCAGGAACAGATCTGATTGCCACTGCCCAGACCGGAACCGGTAAGACAGCTGCCTTTGTACTGCCCGCCCTTGAGCGTCTCAGCACACCATCAACCGTGCCTGGTAAGGGCCCCCGAGTGCTTGTTCTGACTCCTACCCGTGAATTGGCCGGCCAGGTCATGGATGCGGCGCGTAACTACGGTCGCGGCATACGGGTTCGCTGCGGATCGATCCTTGGTGGCATGCCATATCGCGAACAGCTGCGCCTGCTTTCTGCCCCGGTTGATATCATTGTTGCCACTCCTGGTCGTCTGCTGGATCACCTGGAGCGAGGCAGCGTCAGACTTGATCGTCTGGAGATGCTGATTCTGGACGAAGCTGACCGCATGCTCGACATGGGGTTCAGTGAAGATATGGAAAAGATCGTTTCCCGGGCACCCAGCAATCGTCAGACTCTGATGTTCACCGCGACTATGGAAAAGTCCGTACTCAAGCTGGCCGAGACAATGCTGCGCGATCCACAGCGCGTCGAACTGGCTGTGCGCACCCAGTCTCACGATCTGATCGAGCAGCGCCTCCACGTTGCTGACAACTTGCATCACAAGAAAGAACTGCTGCGCCACCTGATCAGCGATCAGCAACTCACCAGGGCCATTATTTTCTCAGCAACCAAGCGCGATGCCGATGATTTGGCTCGTGAGCTGAGCAATGCCGGCCATCCGGCTGCCGCCCTGCATGGCGACATGAATCAATTTGCCCGCAACAAGACCATCGAACGCATGCGCCGCGGCGGCATCCGCCTGCTCGTCGCTACCGATGTAGCTGCACGCGGTCTGGATGTGAACGGCATCAGCCATGTAATCAACTTCGATCTGCCTCGCTTTGCCGAGGATTACGTTCACCGCATCGGCCGTACCGGCCGCGCCGGCGCAACCGGTGTAGCCATTTCATTTGTCTCTTCATCGGAATTGAGCTACCTGGAGCGCATTGAGCGATTCATCGGCAAACGTCTTCCCGAACAGAATATCGATGGACTTGCTCCATTGTCAGCGCTGAGAAGGGTTTCCGGCGGTAATGGCGCGCGTCGTTCCGGCGGTCCGGGTGGCAACCGTTTTGGAAAACCGGGTGGCAAACCAAGAACAGCAACTGGACAAGGCAAACCCTGGGAAGGCGCTCCCCGTCCCGGCAAGTCGGGAGCACCGGGAGCAAGTCGCCCTCAGCGCGGTTCAACCCACCAGCCGGTAGTGGAGTACCGTACCCGACGTGCTGAAACTCTTACGGGTCCGAAATAAAACGGTAACAAGACAGAGCATCAAACTGAAAAAGGCTTCCGGGAATACCTGGAAGCCTTTTTATATTTGAAGACCAATTTCTTAGAGTGGAACTTTGGCTAGGCTGCCACCATCCCCCGCCAGTTGAAGGCATCCATCTGGGAATCAATAAGCACTTCAACCGGTATGTCGATAGCTGTCAGCAGGCGTTCGACTTCTGCAAAGTTGGCCTGCTCCACCATTTCTGCCAGCAAAAGCAGCTGCCCCAAATGGCCCTGTCGCTTCAAAAGTGCATCATTAATTTCAGTTGCCAGGTTTAACCCGTTTATGACTTCTTCCATGGATACATTGAAGAGAACATCAAAGAGAGAAAAAATTCCTGTCATAAAGGCAGCTTCCGTCAAATCGTGGTTGTCAGGATTGTGATGTTGCTTGACCAGGCGCTCCATGAGGCGTCCCCTCACTGCCGCCATCTCCAGGAGCGGGTTGTTCAGGCCACGATTATGGCTGTCAACAGTGGCGAACAGGGCCAGGTGTATCCAGTGGCGCAGTTTGTCCAACCCCACGAGTGTGATGGCGTGGCGCAGGCTTTTGATTTTCTGGCGCAACCCCATGTTTACCGAATTGACCAGCTTGAGCAGGTGAAATGAAAGCGAAGGACTGCGGCGAAAGATCTCTTCAATTTCGGCTGTCTGAGGGTTGTCTCTCAGCCGGTCAAGCAGTTGCAGCATCTCGAGCTCTGCCGGTTCAAGGCAGTCACGTCGAAGCATCTCCGGGCGCTGAAAGAAAAACCCCTGGAACAGGTGGAACCCCATCTTGCGGCATGCTTCAAACTGAGCTGCTGTCTCAACTTTCTCCGCCACCAGTTGTATTGGCGAACGCAGAAGTTTTCCTACCATTTCCGCCAGTTGCTCCGGTGGAATTGCGAGTATATCCAGTTTGACGATGTCTACTAATTTGTAAAATTCTTCCAGCTCCGGTGCATAGATGTGGTCGTCTAATGAGAGTCTGAACCCCATTCTCTTCAGCTCAATACAACGACTCCTGAGCTTGTCATCCATAGTCACCAGTTCAAGCAGTTCGAGGATGGTTTGCCCATGGGGCAGCACTTCCAGTAATTCAGAAAAAAAGAGCGACTGGTTGACATTGATGAAGGCCATCTTGTCTCCCAGCACATCACCCAGACCAAACCCTGCCAGGATGCTGGATATGACTGACGCGCTGGCAACATCATGGTTAGTGATGGTGGCGGCGTTGCGATAGGTTGATCTGAAGAGCAGCTCATACCCGACGATTTCGCGCTTGCAGTTTAAAACCGGCTGGCGCCCCAGAAAGTAAATTCTTTTTCTGTTTTCCTCTGTCATCACTCTTCCCTGGCGGCATTGCGGTCGCCAGTCCCTAGTCTTCCCTTCAGCTGTCCGCAGGCTGCTGAAATATCATCACCGCGGCTGCTGCGGGTGATGACCGTTACATTACGATCGATCAGATATTTGTGAAAGGCATCAACGCTGGACTGGGTTGGCGCTTTGAACCCACATCCTTCGTGTTCGTTGAACGGGATCAGATTAACCTTGTTGGGGATGTCGCTGGTCAGGCGCAGCAGTCGTTTGGCATCCTCCAGGGTATCGTTCATGCCTCCGATCATCACGTATTCAAAGGTTACCTTGCGGCGGCCGGGAAGCGGGAACTTCCGGCAGGCATCGAGAAGCTCCTTGATCGGGTAGCGCCGATTGATCGGCATGATCCTGTTGCGCAGCTCATCAGTGGTTGCGTTAAGCGATACCGCCAGATTGACATTTGGTATCTCACGCCCAAGTCGTTCCATTTCAGGTACCAATCCGCATGTGGATACGGTAACCCGGCGGTTGGAGAGCTGCAGCCCGTTTCCATCGATCATGATTTGGATGGCCGGGATCACGTTGTCCAGATTGTGCAGCGGTTCTCCCATACCCATCATAACGATATTGCGAATCTCTTCGCCAATCTTCCGAACATCCCGTCGCACTGCCATGATCTGGTTGACGATCTCGGCAGTTGTCAAATTGCGGGTCAACTTGAAGGTGCCGGTCAGACAGAATTCGCATCCCATGGCACAACCGGCCTGGGAGGATATGCATAGGGTGTTGCGTCCCTCGTCCGGGATTAATACCGATTCAACGGCATTACCATCTCCGAGGCTGAAAAGATATTTGCGGGTACCATCGCTTCCCTCTTCCACGGCCTCAGGTTCAAGATTGCTGATCCAGGCGGTGGTTTCCAGTTCCTGACGAAGGTCCTTGGAGATGTTGGTCATCTCGCCGAAGGAACGGGCATCAAACTGGTATATCCACTTGAATATCTGGGTGGCGCGGAAGCGCTCCTTGCCCTTGCCCTGGAGGAACCGTTCCAGAGCGGGAAGGGTCAGATTTTTGAAATCTGTTTTTGTTGCAGGTGTTGTCATTGTCGTATCCATCTATCAGATCATGCCTTTGCAGTTCAGTAGTGGTTTTCAGCGCTCGGCAGGTTGCGCCGCCGGTGCATCTTGTTGTTCTGGTGGCGGAGGCTCGGTCGCTGCCGGATGCTCGCCATTCGGCTGTGCCCCGGTATCCCCGGTCTGCTGGTCATCCTCTGTAGTCTGCTCAACCGGTGCCTGAGCAGAAGAGTGTGTTGCGAACACGGCCTCTTTTTCTATACTCTTGTCCACTTTGGCCTGAAGTCTGCCAACATTCGGCGATTGGGCGAGGGCCGCCGCATATTCATCATTACTAAGGACTCCCTTCTGACGAAGCAGTTTCAGGATCATGTCCGATCGTTTCAGTACTCGTCCCAGGTTCTTGTAGGGGTTGTACGCTATCCGCGGGCCGGGAAGCATGGCAGCCAGAAAAGCACACTCCCGCGGAGTGAGGGCTGAAGCCGGCTTGCCAAAGTAATACTGCGCGCCGTGGCCAATGCCGTACACCATTGGGCCCAGTTCAACTACATTCAGATAAAGCTCGATAATGCGCCCTTTGGTGAGTTCCTGTTCCATACGCCATGCCAGATATATTTCCTTGAACTTGCGAGTGATGGTTTTTTCACGCGAAAGATAAAGGTTTTTGGCAGCCTGCTGGGTAATGGTCGAAGCACCTCTGGCAAAACTCTTCTTCTCTAAATCATACTTGATGGCCTCTTTGATGGCTTTCACATCAAAGCCCTCATGTTTGTAAAAATTGCTGTCCTCTGCCAGAATCACTGCCCATTTCATTTCGGAAGGGATGCGACCGGATGGTGTCCAATGCCGATTTTTGGGGCCTACTACTAAAGCATGGTAGCTGCCATGCCAGTCCTTGACCTGAATGGTGCGTGTAAAGCTGCGTGCCGCAAGCTCGGAGACTGGCGGCAGAGATGCCAGAGTGATCCCTATATATGCTGCATAGACGCAGCAGATCAGCAGCAGTATCAGGATGAGTCTTTTCACGCAATTTCCTTGGCATTACGTGCAAATCCCCTGATCAGTTTCTCCAGGGGATTTGCACGGCATGTAGACAGTGCTTTGATTTCAAAACAAACAGCCTGTCAGTTTTTTTTCAGAACCTCTTCTGACAAGGCCTTGCCGAGCGCTTCGCATTGGACCAGTATTTCTTCTGTGGGTTTGAACGGAGCCTTCACGATTGGCTCGGAAATTTTGAAACCTACACTTTTAAGTCGCTCTTCAGCCATTTTACAGGCTTCACCGCTCCAGCCGTAACTGCCGAACAGGCCGGCTATATTGGTCTTGAGCTTGACGGTGCTCAGGTAGGCCAGCACGTCCCACATCGGCTTGGGGATATCCCTGACGATGGTTGGAATGCCGAAAATAAGGGCGTCAGCATCTTCCATCAGATTTCGGATCTCGTTTGAGCTTAAGTGGCTGATGTGGAAGCTGATTACTTCTACGCCATTCAGAGAGGCCCCGGCAGCAACGGCCTGGGCCATTTTTTCGGTGTTGCCGTGGGGTGAAAGGTAGAGGATCACTGTTTTTTTCGAGTGGGAAACCGGCTTGCTCCATGTCTCGAACTGCTGGATAACTTTCCACGGGTCCCGTCTGATGATCGGTCCATGGCTGGGACAAATCATGTCGATCACATCGTGGCGAATTTTTTCTACTGCAGCCAGAACCTTGTCCTTGAAGGGGCGGAAAATGCAGTCGAAATAAAACTGTCGTGCTGACGTTATGTCTTCATTTTCATCGTTGAAAATTTTTCCGGGTGAGCAATAATGAGCCCCGAAAGCATCACAGGTAAACAGGATGTTTTCTTCTTCCAGGCGGGTGAACATGGTGTCAGGCCAGTGCAGAAAAGGAGCAGTGATGAAACGCAGGGTGCGACCACCAAGGTCGATTGTGTCGCCATCCTTGATGACCAGGGACTTGAACGGCTTGTGCAGCAGATTGGCCAGAAAGTTCTTGGCAGCTTGGGTTGAAATTACCGTCGCCTCGGGACATTGCTCCAGCAGATAGCCCAACGAACCGGAATGATCCGGCTCCGCATGGTTGACGATGATGTAATCAATTTTGTCGAGTGAGGTCAGTGATTTGACCTTGTCCATGTATTCATCGACACGCTTGGCTTTGACTGTGTCGATAATAGCTGTTTTTGCATTCCCTCTGATCAAATATGCATTATAGGTGGTACCGTGCTCAGTCGGAAAAAGATCATCAAATGTCCGTAGTTCCGGATCCTCTGAACCGATCCAGAATAGATCAGGTTTTACTTCGATAGCTTGAGGCATGCTGTTTCTCCTTGTGATTCACTCGAACAGAGCAGGAACAGACTCTATCAGGATAATTCAGTTATGGTATTACAATAGGATTGGGAATAATATACTTAAAACGTTTTTTGTCAATATAACCTCAGGTTCGCTCTCTGTTGTTATCAACCTCCTGCAATTTACTGCATCTGGAAGAGAACTTGCGGGAGGGTTACAGTCAGGCAAGGAAAACAAGTGAAACAGAAAACCATCTTTACCTGTCAGAAATGCGGCAGCCAGTCACCCAAATGGTTGGGTAAGTGTCCCGATTGCGGTTCATGGAACAGCATGGTCGAAGAAGTTACTGTTAAAGCGGGACCTGGTTCTTCTATACGGGAACAGTCACGGCCGATACCGATCTGCGATGTTCCTGCCCAATCGGAAACCCGGGTGGAAACAGGTGTCGGAGAGTTGGACCGTGTACTGGGTGGGGGCATTGTTCCCGGTTCACTCGTGCTGATTGGTGGCGATCCGGGTATCGGCAAATCAACACTTCTGTTGCAGGCCATGCATAATCTGGCCAAGGACGATAAAAAACAGGTGCTGTATGTTTCCGGCGAAGAGTCAGCATCCCAGACACGTTTGCGGGGAGAGCGCCTGGGGGCCTCCCACCGCAATTTATTAATCCTGGCCGAAAATTCTCTGGAAGCCATTCTGTCTCATGCGACCACACTCACTCCGCGCGTTATGGTTGTGGACTCTATCCAGACGGTCTGGACCTCGAGTCTTGAATCTGCCCCCGGCAGTGTCAGTCAGGTACGGGAATCTGCCGGCAAGTTGATGATGCTTGCCAAGGGAAGCGGCATACCGATTTTCATAGTAGGGCATGTCACCAAGGATGGCGCCATAGCAGGTCCGCGGGTTCTGGAGCACATGGTTGACACAGTGCTATATTTCGAAGGAGATGGCAGTCACCCTTTTCGCATACTGCGGGCGGTCAAGAATCGTTTTGGTTCAACAAACGAGATCGGTGTCTTTGAGATGAAGCAGGAAGGGTTACGTTGTGTGGATAACCCCTCGGAGCTGTTTCTCTCCGAGCGCCCACTGGATGTTTCCGGTTCCGTCGTAACTTCCTCCCTGGAAGGAACCCGTCCTTTGCTGGTGGAACTGCAGGCTTTGGTGACCCAGACATCCTTCGGTGTTCCCCGGCGTACAACAATCGGGGTGGATCACAACCGGTTGGCCTTGCTGGTGGCGGTACTGGAAAAGAAAGTCGGACTACACCTGGCCGGGCAGGACATTTTCCTTAATGCTGCAGGTGGAGTCCGCCTGAATGAACCGGCTGTTGATTTGGCCATGATCATGGCAGTAGCTTCCAGTCACCTGGATAAAGCGATACCCTCGCATACTGTAATTTTGGGAGAAGTGGGACTGGCAGGAGAGGTGCGAGCCATAACCCAGCCGGAGCAGCGGATAGCTGAAGCTGAAAAACTTGGCTTCAAAACATGTATTCTTCCTGCTGGAAATGTAAAGAGGCTCAAAAAAGGGAAGATTGCATTGCGGGGTGTTGGCTCGGTTGATGAAGCGATGCAGCTGCTTATGCAGTAGCTATTTTTTTCTGGACTTGAACCACGGTAATCTTTAATATTATCCAATTCGACACAAAGTCAGGAGCTGGCCATGGAAGTTGAAAAACTTGAGTATTTCAGAAGTGTCCTCAATGATGAAATGAAGGCCCTTTTGGGTGAGGCAGGCAAAACTGTTACCGAAATGAACTCAGACGCATCCAATTTCCCCGACCCTACCGACCGGGCTACCCAGGAGTCGGATCGCAATTTCGAATTACGTATCCGCGACCGGGAGCGCAAACTGATCAACAAGATCAAGGATGCCTTGGATCGTATCGATACCGGGGAGTTCGGTGTTTGCGAGGAATGCGGCGATCCGATCAGTGAGGCTCGTCTGAAAGTGCGTCCGGTAACTACGCTCTGCATTAATTGCAAGATGGAAGAGGAACAAAAAGAAAAGCGTCAGTAACTGCTGTTATCCTCCTTTCCCGCAGCAGGTGCCCGCATGGACGATCCTGGCATTCCCAACAAAGCTACAGACAAAAAGCTTACTGAACTGGTTCTGTTATACCAGTTCAGTAATACCCTTCTATCCACAATCCGTCTCAACAAACTCACCCACCTTATTCTCACTGCCCTCACTTCCGGTACGCCGCCGCTTTTCGAGCGCGCCATGCTCTTTCTTCTCAATGAAAAATCCGGTGTTCTTCAAGGTATGCTTGGAGTTACCCTGTCTTCTGCAGCCGATCTTGTTGTCGTCGGTGGTGAAGAAAATCCTCTCCTCAGTCGCTGGGATATCAGCGATGAAGTGATTTCCCGCCAGCGTGAAGCAGAAATTTGCTCGAACATCAAAGCCATGCGTATCGAAGTGACCGCAGACTGCCCTGTAATCAGGCAAGTTGTCATGGAAAACCGCCTCTATCACTCCGACAAGGTGGATTGCATCGAATGTCCTAGCTGTGCCTCCTTTCGCAAGCTCGGCGCCACCTCCTTTGCAGCCGTACCCCTGCTCTCGCGTGAGAAGAGCCTGGGAATGGTTGTGGTGGATAATCCGAACTCGGGCAACAAGCTGAGCATGGATGATCTGCATTTTTTGCAGCTCTTTGCAAGCCAGGCCGGCATGGCCATCGAAAATTCGATGCTCTACAACCGGATCGAGGAAGCGCATTCCAATCTGCGCGATGCAAGAGAACGTCTCCTCCATGGCGAACGATTGGCAGCAATCGGCGAGATGGCGGCAAACATGGCCCATGAACTCAAAAACCCCCTCATCACCATCGGAGGTTTCTCGTCGCGCCTGCTTAAGGTATTGCCCCCTGAAGGGCGTGAACACCGTTATGCTGAGACCATTGTCCGGGAGGTTAGTCGCCTGGAGAAGATGCTATCGGATATTCTGGCTTACTCCCGAAAACCGACCATCTGCTACAATCTGTGTGAACTAAGAGAAATTTTGAAAGAATGCTTTGATGGCTGCACCACGGCACTTGAAGATTACAACGTGCAGTTGTCAGCTTCCCTTGGAAACCACCCTTGGCTCTTGCTGGGAGATGCACATCAGTTGAAGCAGGTCTTTCTCAACCTGCTGCTGAATGCGTGTGAGGCAATGACGGATGGCGGCACCATAACGATTGCCCTCGAAGAATCTCTGGACAAAGACCTGGTGACGATTAGCATAAGTGATACCGGCGGAGGGATTCCGGTCGACATGCTCTCCAAGATATTTGCGCCCTTTTTCACCACGAAACCTAATGGTACAGGCCTGGGTCTGGCAATTGCCAACCGAATTGTGATCAACCACAGTGGTACCCTCCAAGTCACCAATGGCGCAAGGGGTGCAATTTTCACAGTAACTCTGCCGCTACTGCAGCCGGAACAGTCATAAATGGGGATGTAGCTCAGCTGGGAGAGCGCTGCCTTCGCAAGGCATAGGTCGGGAGTTCGATCCTCCTCATCTCCACCACCAAAAACAAAGGGCCTACAGCATTTGCTGTAGGCCCTTATCTGTAGGCGGCCCCTACAGATTGTCAATTGGCCCTTTTCTGACTAATTGGTAACATTAATTTTGTCCTCCGGTGACATGAATTATCACCACAACAAACAACAACAACAAACCCTTCCTACTACACTATTCCACCGTTACACTTTTGGCCAGGTTTCTCGGCTGATCAACGTCGGTCCCTTTGAGCACTGCAACATGATAGGCGAGCAGCTGCAGTGGTACGGAAAGCAGCAGCGGGTCCAAGTCTTCGCATAGGCTGGGGATTTCAATAAAATCCTCAACTCGCCCGGCAATATCTTCAGCTCCTGTGGTGCACAAGGCTATTACCCTGCCGCCACGGGCGCTGACTTCTTCCATATTGGAAAGCGTCTTGTCAAAGTTGCTGCTGCGCGGTACCAGCATGACCACCGGCACTTCTTCGTCGATCAGGGCGATGGGACCATGTTTCATCTCCCCCGCAGCATAGCCCTCGGCATGGATGTAGGATATCTCCTTGAGCTTAAGCGCGCCCTCCAAGGCGATTGGAAAATTTTTGCCACGGCCGAGGTAAAGGAAATCCCGCGCGTTCATGTACTTGCGGGCAATCTTCTCGGTCAGGCTATTCAGAGTCAGAACCTCTTCCAGCAAGGCCGGGACATGTTTGAGTGCAGCAATCATGCTTTGGCCTGCCGCCAGGTCAATCGTACCGATGGATCTCCCCATACGTATCGTGAACAGGTACAGGGCGGTCAGCTGGGTCACAAAAGCCTTGGTCGAGGCAACACCGATCTCGGGACCGGCATGGGTATAGATCACTCCCGCTGATTCACGGGCTATGGAGGAATCAACTACATTGCAGATGGCCATGTTCATGGCGCCCCGCGCCTTGGCTTCACGCAATGCGGCCAGGGTGTCGGCAGTCTCTCCCGATTGAGAGATGACCATTACCATCGTGCTTTCATCAATGACCGGATTGCGGTAGCGAAATTCGGAAGCGATATCCACTTCCACCGGTATGCGGCAGTGCCCCTCGAGGTAGAATTTGCCAACCAGCGCAGCATGCCAGGAAGTACCACAGGCTATGATGATGATGCGCTTGACAGCCGCCAACTGACAGTCGTTGAAGTTCAATCCTTCCAGGTACACATCCCCTTCACTCTCCAGAAGACGGCCGGCAATAGTGTCGCGTACAGCGCGCGGCTGTTCGTGGATCTCCTTGAGCATGAAATGCTTGTAGCCCCCCTTTTCAGCCATCAAAGGGGACCAGTCGATATGGCGCGGCTTTTTGTCGAGCGAAGTTCCGGCGATAGTTGAGAAGGATACGCCGTTGTCACGAAAGACCGCCATCTCGCCATCTTCCATAAAAACCATTTCACGGGTATGTGCCAGAATAGCGGGAATGTCGGAAGCAACAAAAAATTCCTCAGCCCCCAATCCAACAACCATGGGCGAACCAAGCTTGGCTGCTATGAGGGTTTTGGGTTCCTTCTCACTGAGAACGCATACCGCATAGGCGCCATGCAGAGCGGTCAAAGCCAGCCGCACCGCCTTTTCGAAATCAGGTTCCGTTTTAAGTGTTTCTTCGATGAGGTGTGAGATGACTTCGGTATCAGTCTCGCTCTTGAATACGTGTCCTGCCTGTCTGAGCTGTTCGCGCAATTGAAGGTAATTCTCGATGATGCCGTTATGCACGACGATAATATGCCCGGCTTTATGGGGATGGGCATTGATCTCGGAGGGGCGGCCATGGGTTGCCCAGCGGGTATGTCCAATGCCGATGGTTCCATGCAGGGGTTGCTCCCGGAGCAGGTTCTCCAAATTTATCAGCTTGCCCTCGCTACGCCGGATTCCGGCCTCGCCAGTCATCAAGGTTGCAATACCCGCAGAATCGTATCCGCGATATTCAAGTTTTTTCAATCCTTCAACAATTACAGGGGTAGCTTCCTGACCCCCAATATAACCGACAATACCGCACATTAAACGCCTCCGGATCAACAGTAGTGAGTGATAAAACTATTTATTTTTGTCGGTTTCAGCAGCGGGTAAAACAACATAAAAACAACTTCCTGCCTCCGGTTCCGACTCCACCCAGATGGAGCCCCCCAGTCTGTCGATAATCCGTCGTGACATGGTCAGCCCCAACCCTTGACCCACAGTGTCAGTTGGATTGAGTCGCTGGAAAATATCCCAGATCGTCATCTGATGTTCCCGAGCAATGCCAATGCCATTATCTTCGACACAATAGCGGACACTTTCAGCGAATTGTACACTATATACCTTAATGACAAGAGGTCTTTCAGCAGAACGATATTTAAGGGCATTATCCAGAAGATTGCTGAAGACCTGAATGACTTGACCGGCATCGGCATTACAGTCATGCAGGTAATATAATTCAATCCTGGCGCCCGCTTTTTCCAATTGGAAAGCCATGGAAGAAACAATTTTCTCCAAAATGAGGCGCATGTCAAGCGTCTCGAAATTGAGCGCCGCTTGCCCCAAACGGGAAAGCCGCGAGAGACCATTTAACAGACCGTCCATTTTTTCTATGCTGCTGGCAATAAATCCTAAAGATTTTGGTATGTCTTCTTGCAAGTGTCCGTCAAATATCCGACTCATTCCGGTTGGCAGTTCCAATGATTCAACCAACTGCTCCACTTCTTTGCAACTCTTGCCCAGCTTGCGACTGAATCCCTGGATGTTTACCAGCGGGGTGCGCAGGTCGTGTGAGACGATGTAAACAATGCCTTCCAGTTCTTTGTTCTTATGCCGAAGTTCCTGCATCAGCCTGTCGCGTTCGGCCTCGGCCCGTTTCCTGTCATTGATATCAACGACGGTACCGATCAGTCCGGCCAATTCTCCCCTGCTGTCATTAAAGGTGGCTTTATAAAAGATACCATCGTGTGTTCCGCCACTGGCATACGGAACTTTGGCTTCAAAAACCTGCACCCCACAACGTTCAAACAGTTCAAGATCAGCTTTGTGAAACACCTCCGCTACGGCAGCCGGAAATAGTTGATGAACCGTCTTACCTACCAATTCCTCTCGCGTTACACCCCAACTTTTTTCGAATGCCTTATTGCATCCCTGATACAGGCCATTGATATCTTTATAAAAAACAGGATTGGGGAGCGCATCTATCAACGTTTGCAGAAAGTGCACCTGGCTAACCAGCTCATCCATCAGATGATCACGCTGTCGCTCGGTCAGTTTGCGCTCTTGTATCTCATGCTGCAATTCGCTGTTGGTGCGGGAAAGTTCCTGTGTCCTCTCGCCGACTCTCTGCTCCAACTGCTCCTTTGCAGAAAATATTTCCTGAAATTTCTGGCTGAGAGCATCCGCCATGACCTGAAAATTCTTGCTTAACTGCTCGATCTCCGCAACCGTGCTCACCGGCCATGACGTCAGTTTATCTTTCAGCAACCGCTCAGGCAGATCGGTTGTCAACCGTGACAGATGACGCAGCGGTGCTGCCAACCGACGGGAGGTGTACAGAGATGTTACAAGAATGAGCATATTGAGGCTTAACACCACCAGCAGCGCCCGTCTGTGATCTTTAAAAAGCAGTCTCTGGTAAGGGGCAAAGGGAGTATCTACTACAATAGTCCAGCCAGTGTCACTCCCCACTTGTAAGCGAACTAAATAGGATGACCTCTGGACGCGTTGCCAGAGCGGCAACGTGGATGTCACTCTGGGAAGACAGTGTTGGATACCGTTGTCAGTGACGCTGCTGATTTCTCCGTCAGGACAAAAATCGAATGTCTCGTGCGATAGGCGCTCTTTAGCTGTGCTGGTAATCACCTTGCCAGCACCATCAAGCAGTGTGATTTCATGGAAGGACTGACGCCGTGCTACCAGAAGCATATCCCGCAAGCTTTTGTTCAGTTGCGCCCCGGATACCGATTCGCCCCCTTCCTGCTTTTGCAACAGGCGTAGCTCATACAGTGCGATACGTGAGTTATTTTCCAGCTCGTCATACATTCCATGCAGAAACCTTTTTTCAAAATCCCTGCCCTGAATAATAAGGATGATAATGGCCGGTATCATTACAAAAGCCATCATCAGGTTGAATATCAGTTGGTGGATAGGAGTGGAGTGGGTTTCGTCAGACTCTACGATGGCTGTGAGTCGGGGAAAAGAGGTCAGCAGCAGACTGGCCACCAAAGCATTGGAGATGCCGATCACCCAGTACATCATCAGGGCGGTTACAGTACCCAGCAGCGGCACCATCATCACATAGCGAAAAAACATCCAGAGTAACGGCGCTCCGATCAAAGGCCAGTAGAGCGAATCGCAGAGGATGATATTCCGGGATTTACTCCGTGACAACAACCAACCGACAAAGAGCGGTTCACCACAGAGCCAGACCATAGCATAAGGATGACCGAAAAGAACCATCGTCCAGGATGATGCAATTACCCCAGCCAATAGCCCCCATCGAACCCCATACAGTCGTACGACCAGAAGGACAAAGATACTGCCGAACAGGTAGTTGAAGCCTATAAAAAGCCTGACAGCACAATAATTTCCAATGAAACCAGCACAGATCAGAAGTAACAGCAGAAGATAACCTTCCCGGCTGATTTTCGAGGGTGGCAATTTCTTAACCATTGCCGAACTTCCAACAGAATTCAGCAGCAGAGTTACTGTTTTCAGTGACTGTCGATACTATGGGCATAATCGGTGAAATGCTGGACAAAATGAGATACATACCGCTCCTGCTTCCATAATGTTGACTCCAGTATGTACCACATTTTACATTGGAGAGCACACACCATTTCAACACTCCATTCCGACTGAACCGGAACTTCTTGAACCAGGTCCTGTTTGTGGGTATGATTACCGCGCTTTTAATTTAATGTTGCTGTTCTTTTCGCCATACCATGGCCCTACGACAAGGAGATTTAGTCATGAAACAAACACTTTTCGCCCTGCTTCTGATCCTCACACTCGCTTCCGGTGCGCTTGCCGCCGACACCATCAGTGCAGGTGTCCGGGCAGGAGCCACAGCAGGCACGAGCGGTTTTTCCACTGAGGTTTTTGCGGATTATCACATCAACAGGTTATTTTCCGTTGGCGCTACGATGGGTTATGTACTACTGGATCATAAGAATGTTTCGTCCGCCAGACGAGATGAATCCATGCCTGTAACCGCTCTCGTCAAGCTTCGCGCGCCACTGCCGCTGCTGCAGCCCTATGTCGGTGTCGGACAGGCGCTGATCTTCCGCGACAAGCATGCCTCCACAGGATCTCCGGTTGTTGTTGCAGGCCTGGAATATCCCCTGCTGCCTTTTGTTTTTCTTAACGTCGAATATCGCCGCCAGTTTAACGATCAGTTGAACTTTATCGCCGGTGGAGCTGGGCTCAGGTTCTAATGCTTAACGAACTCATCCATGAAGCCTATGACCGGCTCAGAAAGCGCGTCCGCAAGACAGAGCTGATGTATTCCCATTACTATTCCGATCTGCTCGGCTCACCGCTCTTCTTCAAATGTGAAAATCTGCAGAGAACCGGTTCATTCAAGATCAGGGGCGCCCTCAATTTCATGACCTCCCAATCGCGGGAGGCGCTGAAAAAGGGAGTCATCACTGCATCGGCCGGCAATCATGCCCAGGGCGTCGCCTTTTCTGCTGACCTGCTGGGTGTGCAAGCCACGATCTACATGCCGGAAATTACTCCTCCCCAAAAGGTGCAGGCCACCAGGGACTACGGTGCAGAGGTGGTATTGACCGGAAGAAATTTCGATGAAGCCTGCGCCGCGGCATGGGAAGCGCAACGTGCCACAGGAGCGCTGTTCGTTCACCCTTTTGATGACGAACTTGTCATGGCCGGCCAGGGCACCATTGCCCTTGAAATCCTGGAAGAACTTCCTGACGTGCAGAATCTGATCGTACCGGTCGGAGGAGGAGGACTGATTGCCGGCATGGCAGCAGCCATTCGTGAAATGGCACCCCACGTACGCATCATTGGCGTCGAATCCATGGCCGCTCCTTCAATGTCTGCATCTTTTGAAAAAAAACAGCCTTGTGAAAAAGCTGTCAGCATCACCCTGGCAGACGGTATTGCCGTAAAGTTGCCTGGCACAAAGACTGTGCCGGTGATATGTGACCTTGTGGATGAAATTGTTACTGTTGAGGAAGAGGAAATAGCCCTGGCAATCGTTTCTTTGCTGGAAAAAACAAAGTTACTCGTGGAGGGGGCTGGGGCAGTACCCCTCGCGGCACTGCTGCACGGCAGAATCAAGGGAATAAGCGGCAAGACAGTCTGTCTGCTCTCAGGCGGGAATATCGATGTCAAAACCATTGCTACGGTAGTTGAACGTGGCATGCTGGCAGCTGGGCGTTACCTCAGACTGACCATCGAACTGGATGATCTTCCCGGAGCTCTTGCTACTCTTTCTGCTGATATCGCCGCCACTCGAGCCAATATCTTCCTGATCAACCATGACCGTCGTTCAAAATCACTTGCCTTGGGGCGGACAGATGTATCTCTTGAACTTGAAACAAGGGGCTATGAGCACATCAAGGAGGTTGTGGGGTATCTGGAGAACAAAGGATACAGTCTTACGGTGGGATGAGGCAGCAAACTGGATCGGGGACGTGGGAGGTGTGAGAGGTGTCTACCGGTCCCTAGTCCCCTGATCCCTTGTACCAGTTCCTGTTTCTACTCTGGATTAGTGCGGAGTCCTGCAGCGATGTTGAAGTCGATATCGATTACTATGGACAACTTTTCAGGATCCGGATACGCCATTATCTCAAACAATCGTTTGTCAATGAAAATACTTAAGTTAAGAATATCCTCACGCAATTTCTTCGGCAATGGATTCTCTGGGTCAGAGAGTTCAGCCTGAAAAAAACTCCATACCTTTTGATTAAACTTTACTGCTTCTAATAGTTTCTGATCTCGATCTGATTCCGCCCAATTTTCTTGTACCTGCTTCAGCATAATTCCAGCACGTGAAAGTACAGAAGCTTCCAGTTCCCTGCCGCTTAAGCTCTCTTTTTGCATATTAATATAAGCATTAGCTGCGTTCTGATACATGTCTTAGCAACTCCTCTTCGTATGAAATCAACTCTTTTGATTTTCTCAGGGCCTTATAAAATTCACCATTAACAATAAACTGACTAATTGAGGAAAGCAAGTCTTTCATACTGGGTGCTGCCTTTACAATATCTTCCACCAAAGTCCAATAAATTTGAGAGAGTTCAGGGGTCAGGCCATCACCTATGTACATGAGCTGAACTATCAGGTAGATACGCTTGCATGGTGTATTGGCCTCTCCCTCCACCATTATGTCTTTTTGGCGAAGAACAGGAACTTTGTTTTCCACATGAAGATGGGATGCAATAGAGCCGTTCCGCAAAACGGCCCCTCCAATAATCACTTTCTCGTGCGGCTTAAGAACAACTTTCAGTGACATGTCAAATCCCTTTAATGCTGTTTCCCATTGCTTCTTGGACAAGGCTTACCTGACTTTTAAGACTGTCAAGTTGTTCCACAACAACCTTTACATGCGAATCAGGAACATTGTTGGGAAGCTGGGGCAACTGGATACTGTGGGATTGTCCTGAAAATAAATTATCCCACAAGTGCTGGACCTTTTCATATATGGGGGGCGGCGGTGGAGGAATCATGAGGCTGGTAATTTCTTTCTGCAAACCACTGTAACCCGCAAGAAGATCGATTCTCTCCGTACTTCCCTGCAGGAAAGGGGGATATTGCTTAACAATAGTCTCTAGCTTAACTTTCATTTCATCTATCAGCTTTGCCCCTTCACTCAGCGTCTCATTTGTCTGCCTAACATTTCTTGCAGTTGAGACAAGAAGATCATCGACACTACCAAATTTTTGAAGTGTGTCCAATGTATTTCTGGAAATTTCCAGCTGAATGGTGACTTTATCATTTCCAGTCACACCGTCTGTTTTGGAGGAATATAGCTGGGGCTGCGGCTGTTTGGGGAAGAGTGAATTCGGAAGCAGATTTTGAGAAGCAATGGCAGTAATTCTTTGATCGGCGGTATTAATTTCCATACAACGCCTCCTGAAGGACCTTCAAAAAAAACGGGAAGGGGTTTCCCCCTCCCCGTTAAGAGGTTGCTGATGATAATTAGAACAAACGGAGTACTGACTGAGCTGCCTGAGAAGACATGCTCAGAGCTGTAGTACCCAGAGACTGACGGGTCTGCAGCATCAACATGTTCGCCCCTTCTGTGTTCATGTCGGCGAGGGTAAGGCCATCAGCACCTTGCTGCAGGGTGTTGATCATGTTGGCGGTGAAGTCCTGACGGGTGGTGATGACGGACAGGTTACTGGCCAGTGTGGAAGACTTGGTGCGCAGAACGGACAGAGCGCCGTCCATGTTTGACAGTGCCTGCGTTACGTTGCCAACAACGGCCCAGTTTGCAGCGGAGGTGACGCCCAGAGATGCAGCATCTGCTTTGAAACCGTTGACGGTCAGGTTTGCATCGCCGGTCTTCTGGCTGAACTCGATTGAGAGGGTACCGTCGGTGAGCAGATTGGTACCGCGGTAGCCGGCGTCGCTTGCCAGTGTGGTGATCTGGGTCTTAATGGCGACGAACTGGCTCTCATAGGTTGCCTGTGACAAGGTATCGTTGGTTGACTGGGCGGCACTGGCAAGACCTTTAGCGGACTGGATCAGGGCAGTGATGGCGGAGATGCCGTTGTCAGCGCCTTTGATGGTCTGAACTGCTTCGCTCATGCTGTCTTTGCGGTCAGCGAGGTCGCTGGCGCGGTTGTTGGCTGCCTGTGCAGCAAAGAAGTTGGTCGGGTTGTCGAGGGCGGTGTTAACCTTCTTGCCGCTGCCCAGACGCTCTTGGGTAAGAGAAACTTGTCTAGCTGTCTGCTGGAGGCCGAGGAGGTTGTTTCTCATACCTGCTGTGAGGGAGATGTCTGAAATTGCCATGGTAATGCTCCTTTCTGGTTTGCCGGTATTCTTACCGGTTGCGCTTTCTGCGCTTACAACTCGTATCGTCCTCGCTGATTATTACTTTAGCATTTTTTTTCACCTATTGCGTAAGACAGTATTTAGCCTGTTATTCCAAGTCTCTAGGCGTAGCTGGCTGGGCCGAAAGTAGGGCGTTTCAGCCGGGACAGTTTTCAACGTAGTGGAAAACAGCCCTGGAAGACTCAGCATCAGTACCTGCAGGTCGCATGTCGGCAGCATCTCACCGTGGGAGACAACCTCGCTGACGCCGCATACTGAGGTTACCAAAGATGCCAGAGGCGATTGGCAGCTTACCACAACACGGTAACCTGCCTCGGCCAGCATTGGCAGATAACGGACAAACTGGATCGTGTCTCCGTAGCCCTGCTCGCAGTGGACTAAAACCGAGGTGCCTTTTGGATGTGTGCCGAGTTGTCCCTGTCGAATCATAGGCCATGGCGGAATCTGGCCTGGCGAAAGCCTCTGCAGGCGCCATTCAAGGTGCTCCCACCCTTCTCGGTATCTGCCCAATGCCAAAAGGGAGTATGCCAGATTCAGATGTCCCGCAACATGGTCTGGCTGCAGCGTCAGCACTCGACTGAAGGCAGCAACTGCTTCGGCATATCTGCCAAGAAGCGCCAGCGAGGCACCCACATCCAGGTGCGCATCAGGAGAGTTGGTATTCATACGCATCGTCGCCTGATGGTTTTCCAGTTGCTGTTCCAGAAATTGACGTTCCCGGGAAAGCCCGCCATGGGCACGGGGAGCGGTTAGGTTTTTGCCGTGCAGATCAACCGGATTGGCTGAAAGCTTCGCCAGCCGACTAGTCACCTCACGAATGACACTGCCCCAATCACCGTGGTCCGGTTGCCGGAAAAGCCTTACGCTCGGATACCAGGGGCAGTCACTTCGATCTATTGACCAGCGCCAGTCAGCAACGTGAGAAAGTAGCACCCAGGTGGGGCGGCCTGTGGCCGCAGCAAGATGTGCAACCGATGTGTCGATTGTAATTATCAGATCAAGTTTTGCCATCAGGGCCGCTGTATCCTCGAAATCGCGAATTTGTGCCGTGAGATCCAATAAACGGGCACTCCCCGACTCCGGTGCTTCCAGCTGCAGACTCACGAAGGTGACATTCGGCACGTCCAACAGGGGCCGCAGTGCGCTGAAGGGACAGCTGCGCTTGCGATTCAACGGGTTGTCAAGCCGCCCGGTCCACGCCAGGCCAACAAGCAAACCCTCATCCCGAAGCAGGGCTGTCTGATGGGTAATGCCCTCCTGATAAGGTTTTGCCTCTGTCGTGACACCACTGTTCCCCAAGTTTAGCACTCGGTTGCTCAGAGCCTCGGCCACCGAGGCCATCAGTGAAGACCAATCCCCCCTGCAGGGTTGACGGAACAGTCGCATGCTGGGATACCAAGGGCTGTCATGGCGGTATTCCAGCCAACGCCACTCAGCCACATGGGGCAGCACAACCCACGTTTGAATGCCAAGAGCGCCGGCCAGATGAGCAGTGACAGTATCGATTGTAATGATCAGGTCAAGGTTCGCCATGTAGGCGGCTGTATCGGCAAAGTCTTGAATATGCGTCGTCAGATCAACGATTGGATGATCAGAACTGAAACTATTGATCTGATCTGCACCCAGCCCAATCTGCAGAGTGTGGAACTCTACTCCGGGAACATCCCATAGCGGCGCAAACATATGTAACGGGCAGGAACGTTTCCGATTAAGGACTTGGCTCTGTTTTGCAAACCAGACCAATCCGATCCTGAATTTGCGGGATTGCCCGATACGCTGGCGCCAGGCTTCAACATCCGCCGACGATGGGGACAGGTAGGAAGACTGGGCGGGAATGGTCTCCACGATTGTTCCGAAAACCAGCGGCAGAGACATCATTGGCAGGTGGCAATCAAAATGCGGAAGCGGTTCACCGGCAACAATTACAGCAGCTACACCGGAGACAGATTCCAGCAGCCGTTTCAAAGCCGGCACCTGGCATTCGACAATGACCTTGCCGCCACGTTGTGCAACCAGCGGGACATAGCGCACAAACTGAATGCTATCGCCGAAACCCTGCTCAGCGTGCAGCAGGATCGTCCTACCATTCAGTTCCGAGCCATCCCAACGGGGCTGCTCGAATCCCCGCTCCGGCACCGGGTTTGTCTTCCTGAAGCGCCACTCGAACTCCTTCCAACCTTCGCCATAGTAGCCGCCGGCGAGAAGCGCGGCAGCCAGATTCCAATGTCCTTCAGCATAATCGGGCTGTAAATCAACTAGGTGGCGAAGCGTGGCCGTTGCTTTGCTCAGCTCCCCCTGCGCAATCAATGCCACGCCAAGGTTGTTGAGCATGGTGGACTGGTCTGGAAGCAACGCCAATGCCTGGCGATAGCACGACTCCGCTTCCTCCAGTCTGTCCAGGCTGTGGAATGCGGTCCCGAGCAGGTTCCAGCCGGTCACCCAATCCTTGTCTCGGTCCAGAGCAACGCTATAGGCGGTGATGGCTTCCTCGAACTTCTCCTCAGCCTGATACGTTTCGGCAATTCCCTGAATCGCTTCCAGGCACAAGCCATCGATCGCCAGGGCCTGCTCAAAGTACCTGCGTGCTTCATCGTACATCTTCTTTTCTCTGGCGATCTCCCCTTGGCAGAGAAGGGCGGGTAGAAAGTCAGGCTTAAGCTCAAGCGAGCGTTTGTAACAGGCACTTGCCTGATCGAGCTTACCCCATGAGCGGTAAGCATTGCCCATATTGAACAGGGCTTGAAGAAAATCTGGCTGGTGCAGCAGCGCTAGACGATAACACTCAATGGCTTCATCGAATCTGGACAGGGCATCAAGGGCCGCACCCCGGTTGCAGTAAGCATCCACATATCCCGGCTCCAGTGCCGCAGCATGGGAAAATACCAATTCTGCCCTGGCAGGCTCACCTTTTCCCATCATCGAGATCCCAAGCTGGTTATGGAAGGCGGGATTTTCGAGCTGCTGTGCAAGCTCCTGCCGCACCCTGGCGATCACCCCGGCCCAGTCATCCGGAGCTGTCTGACGGAAAAGCCTCATCGATGGATACCAGGGAGAATCGTCCCTCTCCAGAAGCCAGCGCCAGTCCGCTGCAAAGTAAAGCAGGGTCCATACAGGCTTCCCGATGGCCCCGGCCAGATGGGTTACAGAGGTGCAGACGCTGATGACCAGGTCGAGATTCTCGATAAAAGCTGCTGTGTCGGCAAAATCATGAATGCGATCGGTGAGTTCGATCACCTTCATGCTATCGGGCAGGAGTGCGATCTGCTCCGAACCTTCGCCGATCTGAAGGCTATAGAGGGTTACCCCCTCCAGTTCCGCCAATGGCTGAAAACCCGCCAGGGGGCATGACCGGTTCGGATTATCCCTGTTTTCCGATGACCCCTGCCAGGCAAGTCCGATGCGGAAATTACCGTCGACAGGCAACTCCCGGCGCCACAGCGCAACCTTGTGAGGATCGGGCCGCAGATAGGGGGTCGGGGGGATCGTTTCCAGAGTTGTCCCCAGCACATGTGGCAGGCTCATGGCAGGAATCTGGAGGTCAAAAGCAGGCAGCGGCCCGTTTTGGTCAACCACCTGGCTCACACCCTCGACGGTTGCAAGCAGTGACAGTAGTTCCGGCACTGCGCGGACAATTATCCTTCCCCCCCTGGCTGCCGCCATGGAGGCGAACCTGGCGAACTGGATCATATCGCCCCGTCCCTGCTCCATCTGGATCAGCAGGGTCCTGCCTTCCAATGGTGAGCCATCCCATAACGGACGCCCCAGGTCCGGAATCTTGGCAAGGAATGCCTTGGCTTGCCAGCGCCATTCATACTCCGCCCATCCTTCGGGGTATTCCCCGTGCAGAAGCAGGAGCATGCCGAGCAGCCAGTGGGCATCGGCATGGGCCGAATCGCACCGGACAAGTGCACGAGCAGTTTCCACCGCCTCCCGGGAATTGCCGGATTGAAACAGCGCATTGGCCAGATTGTAGAGGGCCTTGGCAAAAAAGGGATCCTCGGTTACGGCAGCCCTGTAGTGGAAAACAGCCTCTTGGGGACGGCCCTGCATCTGCAACACCACCCCCAGGCTGTGCTGGGGATCAGGCAGGTCGGGGGCAAGTTCGACAATCCGGCGGAAACAACGTTCAGCCCCCACCAAATCAGCACCTTCCTTGAGTCTGCAGCCCAGGAGGTACAGGGATTCGATATCATCGTCCCCCTGGCCAATCTCCTTCTCTCTCAGCCACAGCTCAAGCGCACTCCTGACGCGGGATATCGCACCGGTCCAGTCATTGTGGTGCTCTTGCCAAAATACCCGCACTCCCGGATACCATGGGGAATCATTTCTCCCCACAAGCCACCGCCAGTCATATACATGAGGCAGGATGACCCAGACCTGCTTTCCCATTGCCCCGGCCAGATGAGTCACTGCTGTATCAACGCCGATGACAAGATCAAGGTTGGCGATAAAAGCGGCAGTATCGGACAAATCTTTCAAACGGCTGGTTTCGTCAATCAGCTCATTGCCGGCCGCAAAGGAAGCGATTTCTTCTGATCCTGCACCAAGTTGCAGACTAAAGAAGCGCGCTCCTGAAATATCTGCAAGTGGAGAGAATAGAGGCAACGAACATGAACGCAGTTTGTCTATTGGGTTTCTGGGGTTACCTCGCCATACAATTCCTATGCGGTGACCGGTCCAAGGAGAGAGAATTTGCTTCCATTCCTCCACTTTCGCCTGGTTTGGGATGATATAAGTACATTGACTCGGAATCGAATCTATTGTTGTTCCAAAAAAATGAGGAAGGCTCATTAACTGGATATAAACATCGGTCAGAGGCGGATGCAGAGACTTTGGAACGATTTGGGTCACTCCCGGGAAACCTTCGAACAGTGGGACAAGCGGCGGATCAACTTCGAAAATCACCTTGCCGCCCCGCTTGGCCACCAACGGAATATACCGGGAGAACTGGATCACATCACCCATCCCCTGTTCGCCAAGGATCAGGATGCTTCTGCCTTGCAGGGGAGAGCCATCCCAGCGCGGTTGGGAATATGTCCTTTCATCTATCTTTAAGGCTTTCATGCCGAGACGCGCCTCGAAATTGGCAAAACCGGCCCGATAGTCTCCTGTACGGAGCTGCAAATAGCCGAGGTTGTAGGTCGCCTCTACATTTTCCGGATCTATGGCGATCATTTTCCGGCAGCAATCAAATGCCATCGCAGTCTTTCCCTGCTGAACCAGGGCACCGCCGAGATCGAGAAGGATCTCGATGGACTGGGGGGACAACTCGTGGGCCTTCTGCAGATAAGCTTCCGCTTCTGGGAATGACCCTCGTTTTAGCAGATGGTCTCCGATCATAAACAGGATGGCTGAATTGTCGGGGTTCAGCAGCAGGGCCTGCCGGTATGCAGTCAGCGCTTCGGCATGTTGGCCGGCAGCGTCATGGGCCCGTCCCAGATTGAACCAGATGGCAGGGTCGTCGGGGAATTGCACAAGGAGGTCGGCAAACTGGGCTACGGCCCCACTGGGGTTGGTATCAATCATGTTCAAGGCGGCCTGAAAACGGCGCTCCAGTCCATCGCCGCAATCCTCGACCGGATTTGCGAGCTGTTCAGATAATGAGACCGCCATCTAGATCCCACCTCGTGAGCAGGGGTGCGGCCCGGTTGTAGCGGATCTCAGCATTCTCCGGCAATCGATCAGGAAGCGTTCCAGGGCGCTGATGCACTCTCTGTCCCGGTAGATCCTGTGCTTGTTGCGGGAAATCCGATCCGAAACCTCGGCCCGCCATTGGGGATCCAGGGCCAGCCTTGCCGCAATGGCAACATACTCCTCCGGGTTTGCGGCAATAGTTTCCTCGGTACCCATCATTTTGAGGACAGCATAGGCGTGCCTCCCCCGCATGAAGCGGCCGGGAAAGGTAACTATCGGCTTGTTGAACGGCAACGACTCAAAAACGGTGTTGCACCCCGACCATTCTATGCTGTCGAGAAAGATATCTGCCCGGGCATTGAGCGCGGAAAAAGCTGCCTCGTCAAGCTGCGGCACAACAGTGACGTGATCGGTGGCGCGCAATCCCCGGGACTGGAAGGCCAAATCAAGACGGTACAGGAATTTGTCCGTCAGCTCGGCGACTGGGCTGGCAATGAACACGAAACGGGCAGCCTTGACCTGTGCGGCTATTGCCGGGAAAACCGAGTCGTATGCGGGGAGATATTTGAGAAGATTCTGGCAGCAGAGGAAAACAATGTCACCCTGTGCGAGCCCCGGGAGGATGAGTTTTGATGAAGTCCGGGCAACCGCTTCAGGGGGGTCGTACCATATGGACAGGTTGGGAAGTCTGACCAGTTTCTCCGAATAGTGCCCCTCCCCATCCTCCGGCTCCATCAAGCCGCTGCTGAGATAGTAGTCAACGGTCGGCATTCCGGTGGTCACCGGATGCCCCCATGAGGCGCACTGCACCGGTGCCAGCCTCAGGGCCGCCAATTTCAAGGTATTGGTGTCCATGCCGATTCCCGGATAGATCAGCGCATCGCAGCACTGCTCATGAATTGCCGCCGCGAGCGCTTCCACGTCACTGTTCTGGATGAAGGAGTCGGCCAGGGAACGGGCTGATTCAGTTGCTGTATCGCTGATTTCTCCGCTGTGGAAACAGTGGATCGAGAACAGCTCCCGGTCAAGCTGCTCCAGCCACCCCTTGATGGGGATCTTCCAGTTGGAATGGTTGTGGAAATAATGGGACACTATGCCGATCCGTATCTTGCCGCCGGCGGGTCGCCCTGGTAGCGGCCGGGTAAGTTCCGGATACTTCGCGGCCATTATGGAGCAGACCCAGGCCCCGTATTTCTGCTGCAGATCCTTGACATCGCCGCCGAGGTAGGGCAGGAAAAACGGCGCCAGCGCGCCGATGCCATCAACGGCATTATTGACCTGGTCGGCAGTCTCAAGGAGGGTGCAGCGTATGAGTTCGCCAAGCTCATCGGCATAGCCATTCAGTATGGACAGCGCTTCGGCCTCATCCATGCAAACCGTGAAGGACGACATGCAGCATAGCACCCGGGCATATATGTGCGATGGGTCAAGCTCAACAGCGCGCAGAAGGTACGAGCGCGCCTCCTTCCAACGCCCCAACTCACGGCAAATAAATCCCATCAGGTAGTATCCGAAAGCAAAATCAGTAGTTACCTGAATGAGGCGTTCCACATGGCTGGCCGCTTCCCCATGACGCTTCATCAACAGCAGGACATGTGACAACCTGAGCAGACATTCCGGATTGTCAGGCTCTTGCGCGAGGGCCAGTCTATAGGCATCGACCGCGTCATCAAGCTTCTTTTGCCTGACCAGATCCTCAGCCTGTTCAACAAGCTGGCCTACACCATGGGACGGTTCAGATAAAGGCTCGCCTGTACCGGGAGTACTGTCGGCTGTATTTGCAGGGGAGGATTGCACTCCCAGCCCCAAGGTCTGTTGCAGTTTCATATATTCGTTGAGAAGCCCGAGATAAATGGCAGGGTGAACGCAGTCAAGCAGCAGGCTGCCGCAATCAGGAACATAACCACGGCTTACAAGGGCATCATGCAGGGGATGCGCTGGTTTCACGTAGACAAACGTATTCTGCCGATAACAGGGTTCAATCCTGTCATCATTCCAGAATACGGGGCGGAAAAGGTCGAACAGCACATACCCGCGGGAAAAAAACTTCTCTGCCCAGAAACTGTGGGGCCTGGTGTTGATGTGGTTGACCCCGGGCTGACCGCTGAAAGCTGCGCCGAACAGCACCACATCGGACAGGCTGGTTAGCGATTCCACGAAATCGTCTGACGATTCCGGCTGCAGGTGTTCAGCCACTTCCAGAGAAATGGCCAGATCAAAGCGGTCGCTCAGCACCAGCCGCTTTTCCAGATTGGCACGGTGGAATTCGATCCTCGGGTCGATCATCAGTTCTGCAGAGTTCCAGTCACCGTCGACACCGACAGCGCGCTTTACCCCCATGTCAAGGCAGGTTGCCAGCCAGGTGCCCCGTCCGCACCCGACGTCGACTGCGCTCCCCGGAACGCCCCAAAGCGAGAACAGGTGATACAGAAATACCTGGGCCGACTGCAGGCTACCGACAATCTGGCTGTTGTAAAAATCCTGGTCGTACATGGCGTCCCCCTCGTTGATAGCGCACGTTTCGGAAGCGCCGGCCGGAAGATCGCACCCCTCCCCCGAGCCTCCTGACGAGAAGAGTGCAACCAGGTCAGCATTTATGTCATGGCTGCAGAAATCGGCATAACGTTCTGAAGGAATCAGGGTGCCGTGGTAATAGATCTCCATGCCATAGGAATGGATCAGGTTCAGCAGATCGACAGGCTGATAGCCGGCCATCTTGGTCAGTTTTGGGTCGAACTCGAACTCAATGATCAGTTTCCGGTGGGGGCGGCATGCCGCAATGAACATTCTGGCACCGGTGAAGACCGCCATCTCGTACCCCTGGACATCCACCTTCATCAGGCGGGCATCTCCAGGGGGAAAATGCTGAACTTCCGTTTCCGCCCAGTGATCGATGGTCTCGGTCGGAACCTGGAGCCGGGATACATGGGGGCTCATCACGTTGGCGTTGGCGACCTCTTCGCCGAAAGAGGAATTGTCAGCCCTCCCCACCGGGACATACAGGTGGGTTGTGCCAACATGGGAGGAGACCGCGCTCCCGATCAGGGTCACGGTCTCGAACCCGTTCCTGGCAACGGTCTGTTTCATGGCCTCCAGATTGCCCGGAACCGGCTCGAAGGCGACCACCCGTCGCTTGAGCGATGCAACGGGAAACGCTGACAGCCCGATGTTTGCGCCGACATCGATCATGTAATCGTTTGGTCCGCTTCTCTTCATGAACCCGCTGTATTTCTCAAAGTAATCACCTATCCTGTGGACTCCTGCCCCCAGGTGGTCCAGGTGGGCATGGTTTCCCTGAATCAGCGCCAGGAAATAGGAGGGATTTCCGGCCACTTCGACCCAGCTGATGTCGCGGTTCTGCTGAGGGGCGGCATGTCCCTTGTGCTGGAACGAGGGATCGGCGAAATGGATGTTCGCCGCACATCCACCAAAGAACCAGGCCACCTCGGAGTAGGTGGAGAGCGCAGTCAGCACCAGATCCGATGCACGGGAAAGCACCAGCAGCTCGGCGATGTCGTCCAGCATCTCATCACGGGTGTTTTGCTGCCATGGCTTGGGTGCTCTCTGGCCGGACGGCATAGTTATCAGCTCTCTGTCAAGTGCCTGTGAGAGGCTGCTGATGAAGGTGGGATCATCGCTGGAGACCACCATGTTCTGCTGCTGAAAGGGGACGCATGCTCTGGCAAAATCATCGAAGCAGAACCACTTCTGTCGTCTCTCCGGTTCGTCCACCCAGGTCCGGGCGTGGACCCCGACGAAAGGTCCTGGAATCCGCTCCAGAATTGCCTCGACGCGCTCCGTTATCTCCGGGGTGAACCTGAGCTGCGCAAACCGGGCGCGCATGGCCATCAGAATCGGCTGGGGTATCCGCAGGTATTCGAAATCGATGGTTCTTGACTCACTGTCGCCGGGAAAATCGATCCCTTTGTAGCCGGTCGAACAGTCGGAGAAGTGCAGGGGGAGCAGACTGCGAAGTTCTGCGGGGAGTTCGAAGCGCCAGGTATTGAGCAGGGGGGAGTCCGCCGGAATATGGTCGATCTCCCGCCAGGTGTCGGCAAAGATATCACCAAAGCTGAGGCCGCAGAAATTTTCCGATGGCCAGTAGACCCGGTACTCCTCGTCCAGCAACGAAGCGCTGACAAGGCTTTTCAATCTGTTGGCAAAGCCGCTGTTGGGCCAGACAATCAGTCTGCCGCTATCAACGCGCATAGATGTCCCCCCACAATTCGGGGGATTGGGAAAGTGTCAGCGCCTCGACCACCTCGTAATAGGGAACCCATTCCGGCCACTGGAAATCCGGCTGATCACCCAGCGATACATTGAATTGGCGATACCCCAGACGGATCAGCATCTCCAGCACTTCCATCGAGTGGTCACGGTACTCCGCCGTGAATTCATAGGATAGCACGCCGATTTTCGAGGAAAGTCCCTTTACCACCTCGCGCTCGAAGCCCTCGACGTCGATCTTGCAGAACCGCGGGATACCGAACTCGGCCACGAGATCGTCCAGGGTGGTGATCTGCACCTCGATCTGCTGGTCCCAGACCATGTCCTTGAACCGGCCAACCTTCCAGTGTTCGGCAAAGGTGCTCAGAATGTCGGCCTGGCTCGATACGCTCATGCTGGAGCGACCGCGCAACGATCCCAGACCTTTTTCGATCACGGTGACCCGGGAATTACCCGCAAAGCGCTGGCGAAGGACTGCAGCCAGATGGGGTTGAGGTTCGATGCAGACAACCCGTGCGCCTGCGGCCAGAAAGGCCTCAGCCATATTACCCCTGTTGGCTCCAACATCAAAGACAAGATCTCCCGGAGCAAGTGTGTTTACGACTGTGTGCGGTGTCATGAAAATCCTTATGAAGTAATAGCTGCAGACGGGAGGGAATCAGGTCGCTGCTCAGGTCTTACGTTTCAAAACGCTCCCACATCTCCCATAATGCAGCATCCAGGTTCAGGGCAAAGCGGGACGCATTGAAAAGCGGCGATAGAAGAAGGTGCCGTCTCAGTATGGCTCTCAATCCTTTAAGATATTCCATATCAGAGGAGAAATTAAGCACTTTTGCCACATACTCATCGTCATCTTTGGCAATCCACCCGGAAAGGAGTTCGCAGTTGTGAGCAATCATTTCTCCCTGGTGCGAAATAAGCCGATTTCCCTGCCTGGTAATGAAGGGGACGCCCATCCACAGGCCTTCAACGGTTGTCGTTCCCCCAGGAAACGGAAAGGGATCGAGAACAATATCTACGCGGCTATATGCTTTCAGATATTCAGCACGGGGAGAACGTCCTTCCAGAAGCAGACGCTCCCCTGATACTCCACGCGCCGCAAATCGCTCGATGACGCTCCTGCAGACGGCAGACTCTCCCAACTGCTTGTTTTTTAGGAAAAGACGGGAATTAGGCACTGCTTTCAAGATCCTTGCCCATACCCCCACTACCTCGTCGTTCAACTTTGCCAAATTGTTGAAACAGCCAAAGGTAACGAAGCCGTTCGACAGTGCCGGGAGCGGCGCCACCTCCAGATTGACGTTTGGAAGAGAAAAGCAGAGTGAGGTTTCGGGCATCTGCCAGATGGTTTCGGTGAAGCGATGTGCGTCTTTTGTGGGTGTGCTGTATGGATTTCCCAAGATATAGTCGATTTCAGCTACTCCGGTGGTCGAGCCATATCCCAGCCAGCAGACCTGGATAGGCGCCGGCTTCCAGGCAAACACCGGCAACCGGTTATGGGCGGTGTGTCCGGCAAGATCAATCAGTATATGCACGCCATCGCCGTGTATCAGATGTGCGGCGGCCCGATCGTCAAGGCCTTGAAGTTGTCGCCATTCGGTGAAGGACGGCATGATGCGGGCAGTAAGGTCATCGCATGTGCGCTGGGTGGCATAGGCCAACAACTCGATGCGGGATGTATTTAGCTGCGCCAGGACATTCTCCAGGAAGTATCCGACGGGATGATTATTTAAATCCCCGGATACGAGCCCCACACGAAGACGTTCCGGCGGTTGTTCGCAGGTCCAGGAAGTGAATTTCTCAGCTGCGCGCCTCCCAACCATGCACCCATAGCTGCGAGCAAGCTCCAGATGGCTATCTCCATCATGGTGCACAGAGTAGGTCTGGAGGAGCAAAAGATTGCTATGGGCGTCATAATAATCCGGCCTGAGTTCAAGCGCCCGACGGAAGCTTGACTCTGCCTCGTCCAATCGGCCAAGATCCATCAGGATATTGCCGAGGTTGTTATGGACTCCCGGCGCATTGGGATTCAACTCCAAGGCCCGGCGGAAGTTCTCCTCTGCTTCAAGCAGACGCCCGAGCTTCCTGAATACGTTGCCTAAATGATTGTATACGTCCGTGTAGTCAGGCTTGATGTTCAGCGCCTTCCGGTAGCACGCCACGGCCTCATCGTTGCGATCGAGAAAGTGCAACACATTGCCCAGATTATAATGGGTGCCGGCACAGTTCGGTTCAATGTCCAGGGCGTGGCGGTAATTTTTCACAGCCTCGTCATAGCGCCCCAGAGATGTCAACGTGTTTCCAAGGCTTATCAGTGCCGTTGGTTGTGCCTTGTGCTTCTGGACCGCTCTACCGAGCAGTTCTAACGCCTCATCCGGCCTGCCGACTTGAGAAGCGAGTACACCTAACAAATGAAGAGCATCGAAATTATCCGGTTCAGCAACGAGGACATCACGATATATCGCTTCGGCCTTTTCATACTGTCCGGCCTGGTGCAGGCGGATGGCCGAGCTAATTTTTATTTCACATGAACTCATATCACTAACAGCCCCGGCAGAGGTGCCTATCCATTAGATGCATCCAGACACTTTATACGCCTCAAGCCATTTGTGGGCATTATGTGCCACCGTATATCCGGACATCACATCGTTGTATGCTTCCCTGGCAATACTGGACCGAAGCTGCCGGTTCACTATCAACTCCTTTATCGCGGCATACCAATCAGCATCGTTGTTTTCCACCATAAGCCCCGTTTTGCCATGCCTCATAACATCTCCGTACTCGCCGACATTACTGAAAATCCCCGCAATGCCGCACGCAGAATATTCGAGCCATTTTATGGCAGATTTTGCACGATTAAAGACCGTGTCCTGCAAGGGGATAATGCCGATGTCAGCCTTCAGGGTCACAAGGGTTGCGGCATAGCTCGCATAATTATCTACATACTGTTCGATCAAGCGGACACTCGGGTGACCTGCGAACTCAGGTATCATGTTTCCCCAGATGATCAGTTCAACCGCCTGTGGAAATTCCTCAAGAATCCGCTTGATCGCAGTGGACAGGACCCTGAAATCTTCAACATGTGAAGGCGTTCCACTGAAAAGGATCTTTATGGGCAGTCCCTCAGTTGTTGACTGCGCGGGCGGCTCGCACGGCCAGATTGTTGTGTCGATGCAGTTGGGCAGCACAACTACATTCGGATTGTAGTGTGAATACAGCTCCTTCAGATACGGCGTGGAAACTGTTATAAGATCGGCATGCCGGAAATACTCCTCGAACTCGTGCTGCATGGATTGAAAAAATGCATATTGCGGGTTCGTTTCCGGAGCGTGCATCATAGCATCATCGACTTCCAGGATGAGCCTGGTGCGTGTCCTTTCCAGGAACGGGCCGAAATCGCGGTACGGCCAAAAAGCAATTTTGGAGCGCTGCAAAACCAAGGCACTCATGCTTTTAAGTTCATCCTCGAGACTTTCTGGCGCTGTCTCAAGAAGCGTTGCAATATTGACAGCTTCCAACCCCTCCGTTTCGTGCAGATATGTAAGGGGAGAAACCAGGCGCAATGCCGGGCAGGCACAGACCAACGGGGCGCTGCCGAAAATTCCAATTTTTGTTTTTGCAGAGTGCATCGTTACCGGCGCGCCACCAGTCCCGCAGCCTGCTTGTTTAGTTGAGTCGGACTGAATATCACCAATAATATGGCAGTTCTCATCAGCCTGCATGCTCTGCTTATCATGCCATGCCCTTACAAAAGCTGAATCGAGATAAACGGCACTTCCTTTTTGCGCATAGCCTTCGACATTGCGAATATATCTGCCGGAAAGCACGTTTAACCTTCTTGCCTCGTCTTTCCAGGCTCGATATTCGGCATGCATATTCTCTTCATACCCATCGCGGGCAGTGAATGTATGATCAATGATTGCCGCCCGCCCTGCCGGCAGGTGCAAACCAATCAGTTCATCCTCCATGTAGAGGTTGTACAGTCCTGCCGTTCTTATTCGTGCGCCGTAGTCTGCATCCTCTTCTCCATAAAGGCCATAGTCTTCGCACCAGTAGCCGAGAAGATCGTGCGTCCGTCTTGGGATCAATATGCAAGCACCACCCAGATTGCCGTTCGATTTCGGACGGAACTGAACTCCATAGGCAGTTGCCGCTTCATAGCTGGTTGTTTCAAAGTTGTACCCTACCGCACCGGCCTCGGTTACCGCCTCGACAACCCTGATCATCTCCCACAGCCACCCCGGCTTCTGGATGACGATATCGTTATCCAGCTTCAGATAATAGGCTGCTTCAGGCTCAAGGCTCCAGGCCAGGTTTGATGCCTTGGCAACCCCCACATTTTCATTCAGCAACACCAAATTTTTGATGACACCCATCCGTTTTTGTTCCAACAGGTATTCACGGGTGCCATCCGAACTGGCGTTATCGATGACAGTAAGTACATAGGGGAAATCCGTATGAAGCACCAGAGCGTTAATGGCTTGGCTAGTAAACTCCAGGCGGTTATAGGTCACCATGCAGATATTGACGTAGTGCCTTGTGGAAGCATTGCCGCGATACTGGAGGTTATTGGTATAATTTCGTAACGGTGGCGAAAAGTGCCCGGCGTAAGTGTTTAGTATGGCAGCGGTTTCTTTTCGGCTCAGGCCCATATCCGCATTGCAGAATCCGGCAGGGTTTTCGTAATAAAGCCCCAAAAATTCAGGGATATGCAGTAATTGGTGCCTCAAAGCCGTACGACACCAGAATTCGTAATCAGCCGCAGATCGAAGATCTTCAGAAAAATAGCCTATCTCATCATGGATGCTCTTACGCCACATAGGTTGAGGTCCCATGTGGCACCCGGAGAGCATGATCTCCGGCATGTAGTCTGGACGGAGGTGATAGCCGCACCGGATGTGGCTGTCGAAGGCCTGATTGTCCAAGTTGGTTACAAAAACATCGGCATAGGCCAGGGCTACATCCGGATGACTGTCCAGTTCTTGTGCCAGGATTTCCAATGCATCCGACCGGTGGCGGTCATCGGTATTGGCATTGGTGATATAGCGTCCCCGTGCGGCCCGTATAGCCCGATTCCATGCCTGGTAGATGGATTCACGGACATCGGTGCGAATATAGATAATCCTGTCACCATGAAGTGCCTGAAACTCGCGAACTATGGCTGCTTCGTTCTGGGGCGAGGCGCTATCAACTACGACTATCTCCATGCCGCCATTGGCAAACAGGGTCTGGCCGGTAAGGTCTTCCAGGCAGCCACGCATGAAGTGTTCGGCATTGTAGGTGGAAACGATGGCCGAAACCACGATGCCGTGGGAAGCATTCAAAATCGGTACCTTCCAGTGAGACACATAATCCCACGGCAGTGACGCTGAGTTGGGGATTTCTTTGCGATATACCAACGTGAAGCCGTTGCCCAGCTTGTCATCAAACTCCTGAAAATCCACCAGCACCAAGCGGCTGCCGAATATTCTGCCAATGAAATCCCTCATGGTTTCCGGGCTGAACACATGGTAGTGACAATGGCCGAACTTTCCTGCTTCAGGTTCCGTTAAGTCAGTTGTGCTCTTTTGGAAATCGACGAGAATATGCGGCCAGTCAGTCAGCGAACGCCCCCTGTCGGATGGCGCCGCGTAGCGGTGGGGTACGATCATGAAGATATACCCTCCACACTTCACGATCCGATACCACTCGACAAGAGTCTTGATCAAATCCGGGCAGTGTTCGATAACGTGAGAGGAAAGGATGAAGTCTTCTGATTCGTCCGGCAGAGGGATATCGTCGGCGCGGGCTACGATATCCAGTCTGGCTGCCTCTCCTACGAGCGAGAGCTGCTCATTTTCATAGATCTCGTCACGTATCCCAACATTGCGGGTATTGAGCCCGAAAGGATTGTGCGCCGACGGGCCGATTTCCAACCCCTTCAAGCCGTCGAGCCACTTGTGCGCCAAGGCACTTTCAGGAAATAGGTACGTTGTCCTTGGCTGGACTCCCGGGTAGGTCATCTGCCTGGAAGCGTGGCATTCCCAGCCATTACCCAGGTCGAATGTGGGGTGATTGATCCCTATATTTCGGATCGCCGGAGCCAGTTCGTTGCGTGCCACAAAGGTCAGGTCAGGGCCAAGGACGTTCTTGTTCTCAAGTCCCGAACAAAAATCCGGCACAATCTTTCGTATTGCCGCCATGCCACGGATAAGGCTATCGAGGTAAGGCGCAACACACAATCGGACTACCTCTTCCCGCATGGGATACGCAGGAATCTTGGCGGGAACAACGATTCCCTCAGTAACAAAAAAGAACGAGTGGAAGTGGTAGAATATCAACGGCCAACCATCCACCAGCGCCGTTCCGAATGCATCCACTCCATAAGCGTATTGCTCATGATTCCAGGGAGCCACACCCGCACCGACATGCTCAAGCACATGGACGCCGCTAAAGCGCTCGGGCCAATCGTCCAAATAAAGCTGGTCTCCGAACTTTCCATCTTCTGCACGGGCGTAACACCACTCGTTACAGCGATCACGCCACCAACTCAAGACTTCAAGACTACTCTCATCACGCCGGAAGCAAAGAAGTCCAACATTATACTTTCCATATTCATCCAAATGCTTGAGTGAAGGAGGAAATCGATGACCGTGTATCAGGACCGAATGGCCGACAAACTCCGAAAAAATAGGTTCTGGGGAGGAATAAAAGAATAGATCCGCATCGAGATAGGTGACCGAATCACCTGGCGGAACCTCTTCCAAAAACCTTAGAATCACGGTCGGGGTAAGTGTCCAATAGTACTCAACAAGGGAACGGTTGCCCCGAGCCGAGCACAACGCCTCATCACCCTGCTCGATACGTTGCAAAGGGACGGGCACCACATTGGGATGGTCAAGTTTTTCAAGGATAGACTGGGTCTGTCCATCAAGACAGACCACGAAAAGGCGGAACGGCGACGTTTCCCGCTGATTGAGCGACTCAATCAGAGCAAGCCCCTTCATCAGATAGTTACTATCAAAGTAGGTGCAATACGTGCGGGTCATATAATTCTTTGACTCCTTGTGCCTGTCCAGCTTTTCAAAGCGGTACAAACCCGCTCGATTTCAGTATCTGTCAGTTCAGGGAAGAGCGGCAGACTCAGTAATCGCTCGTAAAGCCGCTCGGTAACCGGCAACGACTCGGCACCACGAATGCGCCCCGAATATGCCGGTTGCTGATGAACCGCCAGCGGATAATGCCTGCCAGTTGAGATCCCGTGCCCGGCGAGATGCCGTGCCAGATCTTCCCGCTCCTCGCATTTAACTACAAACAGATGCATAGCATGAAGCGTGCCATCTATATGCGACGGGGGAACAATCCGGCTTTCATCCAGCGCTTGCCGATAGGCAGCTGCAATATGGCGCCTTCGGGCATTACCGGCTGCGAGATGAGGAAGCTTTACACGAAGTATGGCGGCCTGTATCTCATCAAGTCGGGAGTTGAGCCCACAGATCGAGCTGATATAGCGTTCTCTCCAGCCATATTCCCGTAAAGCCTGACAGGTATCGGCGAATTCAGGCGAGTTAGTCACTACCGCGCCGCCGTCTCCAATAGCTCCCAGGTTTTTGGTGGGATAAAAACTGAACGTGGCGGCATGACCAAATGTACCGACCCTTTTCCCATCGATCTCAGCGCCGTGAGCCTGGGCACAGTCTTCGATGACAAACAGTTTGTGCATTGCCGCCAGAGCCATGATTGCAGGCATGTCAGCCGGCTGGCCGAAGATATGCACCGGAATGATTGCCTTGGTACGGGAGCTGATCAGGGAGGTAATGGCTTCAGGATTCATGCAGCGACTAACCGCGTCAATGTCGGCAAAGACCGGAACAGCGCCAACCTGCTCTATTGCTGCTACCGTTGCAACAGCAGTGTGCGACACGGTGATAACTTCATCTCCATACCCAATACCAGCCGTGAGCAGAGCAAGCACCAGCGCATCGGTACCGCTGGCAACACCTATACAAAACCGTGCACCGCAAAACGATGCAAACTCACCTTCAAAAGCCCGGACCTGCGGACCGAGGATATAATAACCGCCATCCAGGACAGAATTGATTGCCTTACGGATTTCATCTGCATGAATACGAAACTGAGCGCCTGGATTGGCGACCGGAATCAGATCAGGCACCATGATTTTCCTCCCAGTAATGGCCATGATGCTCCCTATAGTAGTCGGCAGTGCGTCGCAATCCTTCCTCAAGGTTTACGCTTGGTTGCCAGCCTAGCATTCCGCGCAGTTTTCTGTCGTCGGCGTAATAATCACCAATATCGATTGCCTTGCGATCATCGGGGAACGGCACCAGGTCATAATTTCCGCAATTAGCAACCTTGATGAGAAGTTCCGCGGTCTCCTTCAAAGAAACCGGAATATCTGAGCCAACATTAAAAATTTCGCCATTTGCCTGATCCGACAGGGCGGCCAACAACATGGCGTCAACCGTATCGTCAACATATGAAAAATCGCGCAGTTGCTGCCCGTCGCCAAAAACCAGAATCGGATTCCCTTCAATAATCCGTCTTATCCAGACACCCAGAAAAGTCTGGCGGGCATCCTTAACCCGCATTCGCGGACCATAGGTATTGGTCAACCTTAACACTGCTGCACGGATGCCGTAGACGTTGTTGTACAGCAGATGGTACCACTCGCCGGCCATCTTGTTGATACCATTGATATCGACCGGTGCAAGAGGATGTTTTTCGTCTACCGGTAGGTACTGGGGTCTGCCGTACATCTGGCGGGTACTTGCAAAAACGAGTTTGATCGTCGGATTATGCCGGCGGCATGCCTCCAGTATCGAGAGTTGCGCGCGGGCATTGATCTCGAGATCCGGATAAGGGTTATTCATGGAGTCAACATGGCTGGTCTGGCCTGCCAGGTTGAACAGGTAATCCTGTCCCTGTACCAGGTACTTCATGGCGTGCTCGTCGCGAACGTCGGAAATATTGACGCGCACATTGTCCTTAACTGGCTCTATATTCCAGAGGTTGCCGCCGTACTCGGGGATAAGGCTGTCAACCAGGGTGACCTCGGCTCCGAGTTTCACCAAACGCGTGGCGAGGTTCGAACCAATGAAGCCGAGACCGCCAGTTATCAGAACGTTTTTGCCGGTGAAGCTCATGGTTGCCTTCCGTTGATAATATTCAGTGCAGCCGGGTTCGACGAGTGCCTGGCGGGGAGCGGGAACGTCCCCCCCGGTAGGGGGCTCAAATCCCCCTTTGTGAAGGTTGCATAGACCGACCGAATATCCTGAGGTTCGCTGTTTGCGATGTTGAGAATCCCCTTGTCAGCAGAAATCGTCATCCGCCAGCCACACTCTAGCACCTTGAATCCAGCGTTTTCGCCCAGATAACGGAGACAGTCGGGGGTGAAGCGCCAGTAGTCGTTGGGCGAGGGATGGTATGGAAAAGAGAAGACCGTCTCTACTATCAACAGACTATTCTGCTGCATAACCTGGTAAAGAGCGGCAAAAACCCGAAAGGGGTTCTGCACATGCTCGAGTACATTCAGACAAACCGCCGTGCCGAAGGCATTGGCATAGGCGTAGGGAAGATCCTCAATGAAGGGATCTCCCTTGTCGGGGTTGAGGATCATATACTCCCGGTCAATGTGATCGAAAGGGCGCTGCGTCAGGGAAACGTAGCGCGCATTCTGATCACCGGTCGCGATCGTGAGGCCGTAGTCGGCGATGCATGGCCGCTCCATTCCACCCAAGTCAGCAAAAGGCTTGCGCAGGCCGTATTTCTCTATCTGTTCAGTAACCAGCAGGATGTCATCCCAAAACATGCTTTCTCCCGTCCTTGGTTGTAATTGAACCGGCGCATCCGCCAGCTTTTCGATCGTGCAATCCGGAGCGCCTTCCTCGGGCGGCGGAAGGCACGGGCCGTACATGTCGTTCTCCCGCATGCGCCGGTTGGGGAACCTGTTGTAGCAAGCGTGGCACATGATCGTGAAGCCGTTGTCCTCGGCAATCCCCGTTGTGCAGAACCTCCGTGCGTATTGATACTTGGGGCCGTTCCAGATTATATCGAAGGAGGATTCGTTGATGTTCCCCATGCGGTAATCGGATATGCCAGAGGGATTGCAGCAAGGGTACACGTCACCATTCCAGTCGAACGAGACGTGGTTCCAGGGTTGGCGACAGGCGGTGACCGAACCGATGACCCAGCACCGTGCCCAGCGGGAATCTTCCGGCTCGAAGCTAGGAAACTGTTCGTAGCCTTCAGGCGTACAAGCGCACAGATTTACGAACAAGACGCTGTCGGCGCCGTGTTCCTTAGCGAAGCGCTCGAAGGAGGGAACCTCATGCTCGTTAAATCTGTTCACCACAAACTGGAAAGTAATCTCTGGAAAAGACGAGCCGAGCTGTTTCTTCGCCTCAGCAAGAATTCGGGTGTTGTCCAGGACCTTTTTCAGATTCCCACCCCGGCGGTATTGCTCGTAAGACTGCTGGGTCATCCCGTCGCACGAGACGAGTAGGCGGTTGAGCTGAGCCTTAACGAGTCCATCGGCCAGCGCTTCGTCCATGATATGCATATTCGTGCTGAGCTGGCACGTAACGGCGGCGCGTTTGGTCTGCTGCACGAACCAGAGAAGATCAGGGTGCAGAAACGGTTCGCCCCAGTTGTAGAGGAGAACATTACGGAGACCATGGATCTTGGTGACGATGTTCTGAAAAGACTCTCGGCTCATCATTCCCCTTGAAACGTGCTGGTACTTGTCCCTCAGGGCACCACCGGTCCTACAGAAGGGACAGTTTAGCTGACAGAAGGAGGTAAGTTCTATTTCAGCATCGAGAGTCATTCGATCATCCTTTTGGTCAGAGAATGGAACGGATTCCGTCTTTCCTGAACAGGTAGGTCACTTCGTACGAATCGTCGGCGAGGTTAGAATGGTATTCAAGGGTTCGAATGAGGCTCAGACCGTTGACGGTGAACTCTCTGATAAATTCCTCTTCATTGAAAATGAACTGGACGGTTTCGACACCGTAGGCGAATTTCTTCAGGTACTGGGTCGGCTTTCGCCGGCAAATCGGGGTCCGGTGCGCCACGACGAACCGGGCAGCCACCCGTGCCGTCTCGAAGATGTGCTGACGCCAGTTAGGTACATGGAGCAGGACGCTGGAGGAAACTACCATGTGGAACTGACGGTCGGCGAAGAAGAGGGAGGCCCCGTCCGCAATAAAGAACTTAGCAGTGGGGTAGTAGTCCCGTGCCATGGTGATGAGCGGCTCCGAGTAATCCACACCGGTGTAGTCGATCCGTTTGCCTAGGAGATATTCAAGGATTTCGTAGTAATAGCCACTGGCACAGCCGATCTCCAGAACCGAACTGCCGGGGGCCACATGGGGCATCAGGGCATCGGCAACCACTTGGAACACCACTGGAACTCTCCCCTGATACATCTCCGCAAGCTCCTTCTGCACCAGTGCCCTCTGCAAGTCGGGAATACTCGCGTCCTGCCATGCCGAGGTCAGTTTCGGCGTGATGTCCGATTCCGCAATCGCGGCATGCCCATAGGATATCTTCGCCAAGTCGGGCGCCGGAAAACGATCCTTTTCCCGGCGATAACGAAGATGGCGCTCAAGGATTTCGGCGGTCTGTTTCATGCGATTATCATAGGTGTGGTCACGCAGGGTACGAGCCTGGCCCGCGCTGGCGATTCTTTCGGCCTCGACCGGGTGAGCCAGGTAATATTTGATGAGTTCTGCGCATTCCTCTGGTGAGCGGTATGCCACAACCTCTTGCCCGATTTCGAACAGCTCGTTCAGATTATCCTTGTAATCCGTTATCAAAAGGGCTCCACAGCCGGTAGCCTCAAAGAGGCGCATGTTGTTGGCATGGTTTTCAGCCACATCGATATGCCTGTTAATCGTAATCCGCGATGCCCCCAGGAGGTAGAACATCTCCTGGCCCCACACCTCGCCATGATGACTGTTCCTGATGGCAGATCCCGGGGGCAATGTTTCAGCGCCATATCCCCAGAAATGTATCGGAACACTGACCGCAAGCTGTTCCAAAAGTTGGTAACCCTTGCCATGCATGGGAGAAATTCCTCCTATGAATGAACATTCAACAGGGCGCTTCTGATATGCGAAATGAGTCAGTGATTTCAGTACCCGAGGCTCGAAGGCCAGGGGTTGATAGTAGGAGGTAATTCCTGCCGCGCGAAATCTTTCTACAAAATGGGGAAAAGACGAAAAGATTATATCAAGTCCTGAAATGTCAGTCTGTGACGGTATAGGACAGGCAATCTGACCGACAATCAGGTCGGTATGCGGTCTGATTTCGGCAAGAAACTGCTTGGTCGCCAAACCGAGATTCTGGAGGTAAACTACCCGTGGTTTGATTAACCGTATCTGTTCGACGGCGACGGCTAGGCCTTCACTGGGTTTTCCGTTCTCCCGCGCCCAAGCGTCCTGTAGGTGCCGGCAGTTGAGAATCAGGTCTTCAGCCTGCCACCCGGCTTTTTTCATCCCTTCGGAATAGAAGTCGCTGTCGCCAAAACAGCTATCCTGTAGAGACAATTTCTGTTCTTGATATGTGCATTGTGCAAGGACAGAGTTTCTGAGGTAATGCTCGCTGAGAAAACCGTCGTAATAGGTATTGAGGAAGATGCACGAAAAGGGGACAGCTACACCCAGAGTGTCTACAGGCCCACCCGGAGGAGTCGAAGCGGCAAAAGAAACCGGCGCAGCCGGCTTTTCTTCCGATGCAAGCCGTCTCACCTCGAACTCGAACTGGCCCTCCCAGTAGACCATTGTGTTGACAAGATCCGCCTTGAGGTAGACAAGCGCGGAAAAGGCCTTTTCCCGCAAGGTCTGTGGAGAACAGTGCATGCTCATCAAAATGTTGCAATTGAGTCCTTGAATCTCATGGGGAATGTATTCGGTGAAGACCAGCTTTTGGTGAACACACTCGACGGCCCAGCGGTGATTGCTAATTTCGGCCGTATTCAGCCAGAGATCCTTTCCGCGCGTAGGTGTTTCGATGTAGCCCCGTTTTGCTACGCGCATCAGCTCCCGACAGGCGTTCTCAGGACTGTCGGTATGTTCGAGGACATGAGAGCAGTAGACGAAGTCGAATTCCTTATCTGCAAAGGGAAGCTTCTCGATGTTGCACTCGTAGACCGGTTTTCCGTCGAGGTACTTGAAGGGAATCCCCGCACGACCCACATTGCCATCTTCCAGTGCCAGGTCTGCAAGGTGTGTGGCGAACGGGAACGGAAGATGGCCGCTGCCGATGTCCAGCACCTTATCAGAGGATTGTATGCCAAAATCAAAATGCCTTGCTTGATAAAGATGGTATCTGTTGTGTTTATCAGGAAGGGTTTCATATTTGTCGAATGCTTCGGCAAGGATCTCAATCGTATGCTCTGGATATGCATCTGCAAGCTGCTCATACCGATCGAAAGCATCTAAATAGCTTCCTTGTCCAAAAAGCTTTCTGGCCATCTGAATGTCGGAGTTAACGTCATAAAGACTATACTGTGTCTTTGTACGCCTGCATTTATCATTGATTTTCGGTTTCGATGCAATCAGCCAAATTTCTCTGTCAATGATTTCAGTCGAATCAATTACAAAGCCATTATCACAAACCATTGCAGACAAAGATTCAACTGTGAATTGGTTAATATGAACACTGATACCGCCCGGCCAGCTTTCAGACGGAAGGTCCAGGCTTTTTTCAGGAACGGTGATGAGTAATTTGCCATTACCTTGCAAGATACGAAACATTTCCGCAATGACAGTAAATGGCTTATCAACGTGTTCTAAGGTTTCAGTGCATATCACTTTCAGAAAACAATCATTTTCAAACGGGAGAGCGTGTACATCACCGACTACAAAAGTGCCATCCGGAATTCGGCGCTTTAACTTTTCTATTGCTACATGTGAAAAATCGATCCCAAATTTTATAAACTTATTACCTGGAGGGAGGGCACTGAAGATTCCTCCCATACCACAACCGACATCAAGTATTTTTCCCTCCCCATCGAAGAAAGGCAACCGCAACAAATTGTCATAGAAACTAATCCTGCTAGCTTCTTCATATTCATAAGGCTGCGAGTAGCCATTGATTTCCCATATGCCATTATATAGTTTGTTGTAAAATTCGGGTTTGTTCGGATTTTCCATTAAATGTCCTTTCAGTAAATAGCGACCTTCGTCCCTTTGGAACAAATTTTCACAGAGAACTTTATAAGTTTCTATTTCGCCAATTTTGCCGTGTATATTGCACATCATCGTAAAGAATGAATTCATCAACCATTCCAATTAGATCAAAATATTCTTTTCAAGGAATATAATTAGATTGCAAAATGGCAATTTTTCCTGGGCGGTGTGGTTATATTTGTCATAGTGAATAATCTCTAGGAGGTTGTCGGACTTCCAGGCGTGATACATTTGTGTTGAAGTAGCTCAATGTTGAGGCTGGGAGTTGAAATCGGGAAACAGTGTATTTACTCCACCAACCGTTTTCTTAACAAAGTGTCTAATATGTGTTTTTCGATAATACCCCTGTCTCACTCCAGTACTTTCGGTAGGACTCTTCAGCGTCACTGCTGACATCCCTCATTGAGCTTACAATGGTTTCAATATTGCCGGGCTAAGGCTTCTTTCAGATTGAGGCCCCCGATTACTCAGTGGCATTTCAGTAGCTCTTTTATGGAGTTCTCATCATACGATACTACATTGCATACGGCACGTCGCTGAGCAAAGATTTCCGGGCAGCTCAATGAAAGGTAATAACGCACAATCTCGTCGTAATTATCAGCCAAGGCGGTGGACGTTGCATCAAGGTTGGTCACCACCCCCAACCCCGATGGTTTGGTGGGGATGGTGAATATTTTCAGATCCGGCCTGAAGGTCTTCAGGCACGGGATGATGCGCCAGACATCACCGGTCCAGAACCCGGTGCATCGTTCCCGCTCGGCGACGATCGGTGCGATCGGCAGGCAATCATGGATCAGGATCACCGAATCCTTTCTGGAATACCGCTCCAGGTTGATAAAGTCTTTCAGCGCCTGTTCAAAAAGGTGAAGACCGTCAATAAAGCCGAGGTCAAAGGTGTCGGCTTCGAGGACCACCGTCAGGTCATGTTTTTCGAAAAAGTCATCGCTGGTCAGTGGGAAGAGTGTTGCCGGGACATGTGGAGAGACATAGTTCAGCCTCTCCCAGAAACCCTGATAGGGATCAATGCCGATTGCCTTTGTCTCTGCTCCGGCCAGTGCTAGTGAGCGGCCATGTCCCAGACCAATTTCAACATAGGTGGAGGGCTGAAGCCAGTGATGAAAACGTTGCAGCCAGTCGTAATAATCCGGACCTGGCATTTCATTTTCTGCAGAAAGCATGAAGAAACTGTCGTTCGCCCCATTCCAGGCGGGGGCCAACTCCTGAATCTGCTGGTACGTTGCGTAAGCGGCCGGCAGATCTTCCAGAGCAGTGAGAATTCTGCCTTTCAGTACGTGCAGGATTATCAATTCAGGGGCTACAGCCACAGCAGACTTTATGGCCTCGAGTGCGCTGGAATAACGCCGACGGTAGTACAGAACCAGGGCATGGCAGTAAAGCGTCAAGGCAGGATCCTGCTGGGCTTTTAGCAGTAGAGAGTGGATATCCTCCACTCTCTGGCTGTATCCCAGCTCCTCGTAATAACGAAGCGCCTCAAGGATAAGCTCATACTCACCCAAGGCCTCAGAAAGCTTCCCTTTTTGCTGAACATTAAGCGACTGGCGCATCTGATCTTCGAGTTTGGACAGCATATAATCGATCATATTATTCCCTTCAAGCCTAATCTCGTCCTAATCTCCGGCTTTGCTGGCCATCACGCCGATTAATCTTCCCAACGCAGCCATTTCAGGGGCGCCAGGACAACGCTGATCGACGGATTCGATCAATTGGCGAGCGGCATCGAATCTTCCTTGAACCATCAGGTTGTGAGCGAGTCTCGATGCATAATTTAAAAACCCGCTTTCCAGTAAGTGCCGGCTGTTTTCCCGGCTGGTGATGCTGCGCCACTTGGTGAGAAACAACCTCCGGTTGCGCAGCAGGATCTCTCCGGCTGTCTCGGCTTTTTCGTAAAAATTGATTTCTCTCAGGGCTCGGATGGTGCCGCTCCAGTGGTGGTCATAGGCACTGGTAGGTACTATATAGTTTTTAAGACCGGCCCGTTTGATCTGTAACCCAAGATCCCATTCCTCTAAATAACATGGGGTAAAGGCGTTCTCGAACCGGATAATTTTTTCGTTGAAATGCTGAAGCTTGATGGCAAAGAAGAAGCCGGAGACCGCATCCACCTCCAGCGGTTGGTTGAAGGTCCCTTTATCAAAATATGTATAATCCTTGGCAAGGGCAAAATCGAAAAACGAACCCTGAGGTCCTACGCAGGCCGCATCAGGCAGAGAGAGCAAGGCTTGCTCTATGGTGTCTATGGCCATTCTTTCGACGTGAAGGTCTGCATTAAGGATGAAGACGACAGGAGTGGCAGCGATTTCAAGTCCGAGGTTCCAGGCACGGGCCACACCTATATTATGCTTCATGATGGCATAGCGATCGATGCGAGGATGATCTTTGAGTTGTTCTCCCACCTCCTGCCCGTTGAAGACAACGATCACGTCACCCTCAACTCCTTCCAGATCTTTGAGCAGGGTCAGGATGTTATATTCACTGGCCGGTGACATATCCAGCACCGGGATAATGAAACTGCGTCTGGCGCTGCTTATGTTCACCCGTGCGGGAAGTTCGGCGTCGATATCCGGCACACCTGCTAAAGAACGTTGGCGCAGTTCTGCTGCTGAAAAGGTATCAGGCTTGCCACCCAGGGCCACAGCCAGCAGATCTTCCATCCGATGGGCATATGTATGGGCATTGTGAACCAGACGCTGCCCGCGTGAGGCAATCTGCTCGCGCAACTCTTCGTTATCCAGATAGAAGCATGCTGTATCGCATATATTGCCGTCCTTATATACGGCATAATCTTCGCCGTCATGAAACAGTTCATCCTGACCGCTGTTGCGTGCCATATCGGTCAATAGAAGCGTACCGGTGGACATGGCTTCAAACACCCGCATATTCAGATCATTCCTGATCGCCTCATTGAAAACGACACGTGACTCGGAAAAAACACGGGCCATATCCTCCAAGAAGCAGCGCTCGTAATAGACAGGTATCTGGCTGGCAAGACTCTTCAGCAAGGCTTCCCGGCGCGATCCGGCTGGCACTCCTCCCACAAAACCGATTTGGTGGATCTTTGTTGTTTCGACACGACGATGCACCTCGGGATCACATCCCAAAGGCAACCAGTATGCCTTCATGCCCAGTTTGCGAAACTCGTCCAGATACTCCCTCTGCGCAATAAAAACCATGTCAAACTGTTTCGCCCATTCCAGATGGGTTGCCAAATTGAGATGGCTATCAACGAGGTAGCAGACTTTGGGACAGCGCAGAGCATTGAGATTTGACGGATAACAGCCCTTTACCGATTCGATCCAGAAATACAGATCTGGTTGGTTGGCGGGGTCTGTGGCAGCAAGGATCATTGCCATGTCTGGAGCTGGCTCCGTGGCAATGTCCTGCTCTTTGAGGGGCTGCTTCATCTTCTGGAGCCGATATTTCTCTATCACCTCATCAGACAGTGAAGGGCCAATAGTGGTAACGCGACAAAACCGTCTGAGTGCACGTTCAAAATATATGGCTGTGGTTATTGGATAGGCGGCGTAGGCAAGCCAGACGTGAGGAGTGGTGCTCATGTAATGATCCCTTAACCCGTGAATTCTTCGTGAATCATGATTTTGTGCAGATAAAACCCCAGTATTCATCCGGCCCCATTGGGGTTGTAAAGCCGAAGCGCACATCGTCATTCACATTAAAACCACAGCGATTGAGCAGGGAAAGCCAGGCGCCGCGGCCGAGAACACTGTAATGGTTGGGATTTGTTTCATGATGGCATGATGTCTCAGGTGCAGGCACTTCCAGGTAGAGCATGCCTCCAGATGCCAGCACCCGGGCAAATTCCGACAAAGTAAAATACGGAAAGACGCTATGTTCGATAACATGTCTGGCCCAGACAAAGTCAAATGAAGCATCGGAAAATTCAAGGAATGATTGGTCCATCTTACTTACGTTATGCCCGTTTTTTCGGCAGATGCAGACATCTTCGTTATTAAGGGCTATGCCCACAGCTGATTGGTATCCCTTTGTTTTGAAGATGTCGAGGGCAGGGCCTTGGCCACAGCCGACATCTAAAATTTTTGAATTCAAAGGAAGTTTGGGAAGCAGAATATCCAGAACTTTGCCGGTGATGTCTGAATGAATGAAAGAGGGGGCTTCAGGGTAAGTCTGACTTTCGATGTCATCAATAAAAGATACCAGCTTGGCAAGCTGGTTGAAGGTTATATCCATTAACAGCAGTCTCCTTGAGGTCCTGATAGATACTGGCGGCTATTGTTCGGAAGCAAGTCTCGCACCAATTGTGTGAAAATCACGGGCTGCTTTTTCCCAGGAGAGGTTTTCCATGTCCTCAGCAGCTATCTTGCCTTTCTGCTGACAGAGGTCACGGTTCTGGTAGGCCAACTCCAGCTTTTCGATCAGCTCCTCGACAGAGGGTTCGTGCCAGATCCCAGCAGGTTGCCCGGACAGATCGTGGGCCAGAATCGGGGTGTAGCTGGTCAGGGAAAAGGCATTATTGCCGGTGATGACATCGGCGTGGCCGGTTGCATCGCTGGCGATGACCGTTCGGCCGCAAGCCATGTATTCGCACATGACCATGTTGTTGCCACCTTCACAGCGGTTGGGGAAGATACCGATGTCGGTCTGCTGGTAGATCTGGCGGATCAGGGTGTTGTCGATCAACGGTGCCAGGTAGACCCGATCGGCAGGAATCCCGTTCTGGTCAAGGGTGCACTGCAGTATGGTCATGCACTCCTCTTCGGTCGCACTGAACTGGATGTAGCGCGACTGCCCCATCGTGGCTACAGAAAAGGGCCACATGTTCATCCAGGAACAGGCCAGATAGACATCATCATGGCGCTGCATGAAAACGCGCATTGCTGCGATCACCAGGTCCTGGCCTTTGCGGTATTCGAATTTGCCACCGGAATAGACAATGAAGCGGCCATCTTCAGGCCGCTGAGGAAGGTAATGAAAATTGGCGGGGTCAATACCTTGAAGGATGGTGGTGGTGTTTTTGACACCGCCGATCCTGAGCTGGTACTCGCACCATGAGGAGCCGGCCACGATGAAATCCCATTCGCGGGCGGCGCGGCGGGTGTGGCGGAGTGCTTCGATGTCGTTCTCGAAAAAGCAGTAGCCGATGTTGATTCTGTTCCAGTCGGCCGGGTTCATCGGCCGGAAATCATGGCCGCTGATGCAATGTAAGGTAACACCTTCAATGGGTGGGAGTTTGGCTATCTCGCTGGTGAGGTAATTGCCGGCTATTCCCCAGCCGTAGGCCCTGCCGCTGGGCATTGAAACCTTCATCTCTATATCTTGTCCTTACCAGCTGTTTTCAACTCTTTCAACGCCTCTTGGGCTTCGCGGTCCCACGGCTGCAGTGTCAGAATCCTCTCAAGGAAGAACCGGGCATCCGACTCCTTCCCGATGCTCAGGCAGATCGAGGCAATGGCTTTGAGGATCTCGATGTCCTGTGGTGCCTTGGCCTGCAGACGGACATAGATGTTGAGGGCCTCTTCAACTTCCCCGAATTCGGCGTAAAGAAGGTCGGCCAGGTTCTTCTGGAAAACCTTGTTGGCAGGCTGAAGTCTGGCGGCCTCCTCGTGGTGAAGCCGCGATTTCTCGGGTTGCCCGCTTTTCTGATGCAGGACCCCCAGGTCGTTGTGCCCTACGGCATGGTCCGGACTCTGCTGGACAATTTTTTCCAACAGTTGGATCGCCTCATCCGTCTTGCCCGAATTAGCCAGCTGGAGCGCTTCCCTGTAGAGCTGATCAGCAGAGCGGGGTGGTTCACCCTGTTGTTTCTGCTGGGGCGGTGCAGCTGCCGGCACTGGGGCTGGTTGGGCTGCTTTGAAGAGCTCCTGGAAGGAAGGGACCACTGGCGCCGGTTGAGCAGGCTGGATTGTCGGTGCAGGTTGGGCGGGCTGAACAGGTGGTGCTGCAGGCTGCGGAGCAGAGGCTGACTCTCCTGGCGGAAGCAGCTGCTGCAGGGCTTGCTGTGCACTCTGGTTGTAGCTATCCAGTTGCAGGGTCCGGTTGAAGTACTGACGGGCCTGCTCCTTGCGGCCGATCTGCAGGCTGATGTAGCCTAATGCATTGAGCGCCTCGATATCAAACGGGTTGTCTTTCAGTATCCCGAGATAGATGTGGATGGCATCGCCGGTCCACTCGAGTTCGACGAAGTAGAAATCAGCCAGATTTTTCTGATAGGTGATATTGGCCGGATCCAGCTTGTGGGCCTTTTCGTGATGGGCCAGCGCTTTGAGGGAATCACCTGCCCTGTGGTAAAGCACAGCCAGATCATTATGGGCGCGGGCAAAGTCGGGATATATCTTGAGGAAGTCCTTGAGATTGCGAATGGCCTCGTCTACTTCGACTTCACGGATGTCGTTCAGGATCCTTTCATAGGTGGCGGCGCCTTCTATAAGAATCAGGTTTTGGCTATTCATCATCTAAACAAGTCTCCCTTGGTGGTATTCAGCTGTAATGCTACAATAGCGGCTGCATTATGGCCACAAAATAATCAGAAGGGGGTGACGCTGAAGCCGTCGACCTCGTCGGCGGTCTTGTCCATAACCCTGCCCAAGGCATCCTTGCCGCTGAATTTGAAAACCACATGGGACTGGTCGATGACGGCATTACCGGCTGAATTCTGGTTCAGACGGAATATTACGGTCGCTTCGTGGTTAACGGCATCATAAACTACCATCTCGGGATTGGGGGGAAGCGCTGCTTCTTTCGCAGATGCAGGCAAGGTGTTGTTGTAGTAGCCACCTTTAACGCTGTTGGCACGTGAGATGGTCCAGTTCTGGGTGTTGGTTACCGAGGAGACATCCATGGCGGCATTGAAAGAGATCTTGATCGAGAATGTCCTACCGGATTGAGGTTGCGTGAGCATGGTCGGGTCGAGCATCCAGAGCGGAACGTTAGGGCCGAGTAATCCGGAGAAACCGCCGCTGTTCTTAGTGTCCAACGCGATCATGCCCGGCTTATTCAGTAAGGTCTTCAGGTTCTGGTAATAGGTATAGGCACCGGCATCTGTGGAGCTCTTCAGGATTGATAGCTGTTGCTTGGCATCATCAGTTTTACCCAGCCCGTCATAGGCAACGCCGAGCTCGTAATTTGCAGCAGGGAATTTCTTCTTCAGAGTCAAGGCCTTTTGAATATTATCTACCGCCTCATCATAACGTCCCTGCTTGTTGTAGAGCATCCCTAGGGCGTAATAGACGTTGCCGTCCCTGGGAGAGATCTTCTTCACCTTGAGAAACTGAGTCTCTGCCTCAGCCAGACGGTCGGTGTTGGAATACTGCAGCCCCAAGGTATACACGGGCAGCGGATTGGTCGGATCGAGCTTGGCGGCAGTCTTGAACTCCTTTTCCGATGCTGCATACTGTTTGTCCTGCAGGTAGGCATTTCCAAGATTAATATGTGCATCTACCAACGAGGTGGCGTTTGAAGAATTATCCGAAACGTAGGGGTTGGATTGTATTCGAACGACCTCTTTGAACGCCTTGATCGCCTCAGAATTTTTACCTTGGGACTGGTAAATTTTACCTATGTAGGTATAGGCAGTAGTGTTCTGAGGGTCCATGACCAGTGCTTTTTTGAAAGAAGCGATTGCCTGGTCGTTTTTTTTGTTCTGCATGTAATTGGCAGCCTGCATGAGGGCGTACTGTGCCATCTGCGCTCGCTGACTGCTGGTGTCTACCCCAAACGCTGCAAATGGATCGTTATTGGAGTCGAATGAATCCGCCATATCAGTTCTCCGTGCTACAGTTTCTACTGCCTGATAATATATCGGCCATTTTTCCTGTTTCTTTAAAACAGATCTCTGTTTTGACCGTGACAGAAGCCTTTTACCAGACAAATCCGTACTGCCGCAGACAAACGATCACGATTTGCCTGCTGAAGCGATAGCGGACAACCCTAACCTTCCAGGGGAATTGCAGCTGAATATTTAAATTAAAATATCGTCCTGTAGTTCGGAAAGCATGTTTTTAACCCGCAGTATTATTTCTGACCAGTCTTTCTGGCTCTTCTGCCGCAAAATTTTTATTGTCGGATACCAGGGACTGTCATCCCTGTCCAGCAGCCAGCGCCAGTCGGCGCTGAAAGGGAGCATCAGCAAAGTAGGTTTGCCCAGTGCGCCAGCCAAATGCGCAACTGCTGTGTCTATGGTGATGACCAGATCCAATTGTGAAATCAGGCCTGCTGTGTCGTCAAAATTTTGAAAAAGGACGGTATAATCATTAATGGGCAGAGGTATTTTATCTTTCCAGCTCAATTGTAATGAGTACCACGTGATGCCATCAAGATCCGCCAGAGGGGCTAAAGACTCGACGGGACAGCTGCGCTGGAGATCAGGATAACGTTTCCCGGCCCAACAGAGGCCTATTTTGATATTTTTGTCAACAATTTGACCTCCGTGCCATGTCTGGCCCGTCGGAGAATTCAGATAAGGCACCGTGGCTGGAACAGTTTCAAGCTCGGTTTTAAAAACCAGCGGCAGACTCATCAGCGGTAGATGCAGATCAAACGCCGGCAAAGGTTCGCCCATAGACACCACTTGATCAACACCTTCAAGGGATCGCATCAACGTTACCAACGGCGGGTGACACTCAAAAACTACCCGCATCCCCCGGGCCGCGACCAGCGGAACGTAACGGCAAAACTGCAGTGTATCGCCAAAGCCCTGCTCGGCATGAATCAGAATAGTTTTTCCGGCAGCCGGCTCACCGTTCCAGCGAGGCTGAAGAAAGTTACGCTGCGGCGAGGTAAAGCCACGCTTCTGCCAGCGCCATTCGTATTCCCGCCAGCCTTCCCGATACTCTCCTTTCAGCAGCAGCAGCAGACTCCGATTCCAATGGGCTTCAGCATGCTCAGGAACAGCGGCCAGCACCATTTCGCAAGAGCTTAGGGCCTCATCCACCAGCCCCAATGCTTGCTGGCTGGTCGCCAGGGCAATACGGGCATCATGAAGATTTGGTGTAATTTCCAGGGCTCGGATAAAGCTGCTGGCTGCATCTTCATAATGGCACATCTCCAGCAGAGTTGTGCCACGGTTATTCCATCCAGCCGCACAACCTGGAGAAACCTTTACCAGCCTGTCATACAGGGCAAGAGCCTCCTCATACCTTCCCTGCTGATGCAAACAGTATCCAAGGCCAAGGGTGGCATCGGCATCGTCACTGACCAGACCAAGAGCTTTTTTAAATTGAACAGCAGCAGAATTTACTCTGCCCGCATGCAGCAGATCCCTTCCAAGAGCAGAAATATCACCGGCAATTTCCTTCATCCTCAGCTGATGATCGTTTTCGCTCATCTCACCACCCATTTATGCTCTGCCCCGCTTCTCGGGACGCTCAATCTCGAATTTCTCCAAGCGGTACTGCAGGGTTTTGTAACTCATCCCCAACAGTGGTGCTGCCTTGCCGATTACCCAATCCGCACGTTCCATAGCCTTGATGATCAAACCTTTTTCAAGGGCTTCAAAATCTATCCCTTCCGGCGGCAGATCAAAGGGTACACCACCTGCCAAAAGCGAGGTTGCGGTAATTTCGCTAGGCAGATCCTCTGGCCCGATATAGTTACTTTCCGCCATGAGCACCGAACGTTCGATGACAGACTCCAACTGGCGGACATTGCCGGGCCAGGCATAATTCATCAGCAGTTTGAGTGCGGGCTTTGAAATGCCATCCATGGCGATTCCTGAGGCCTGGCTGTATTTCTTGACGAAGAATTCTGCCAGAGTTTTGACATCGTTACCCCTCTCTCGCAAAGAAGGCAGGTTGATGCGAATCACGTTGAGACGGTAGAACAGGTCTTCACGGAAGCCTCCCCGCTTGATCTCCTGTTCCAGTTCCTTGTTGGTGGCAGATACGATGCGCACATCCAACGGGATATTGACTTTGCCCCCTACCCGACGGATCTCTTTTTCCTGTATGGCTCGCAGCAATTTGGCCTGCATTGCTACGTTCATTTCGCCGATCTCGTCCAGAAACACCGTGCCGCCGTTGGCAGCTTCGAAAATTCCGAATTCACGTGCGTTGGCACCTGTGAAACTCCCCTTCTCATGACCAAACAGTTCGCTTTCAATAAGCGTGTCAGGAATTGCCGCACAGTTGATGGCCATGAAGGGCCTGTCCTTGCGCTGACTGCCTTCGTGAATGGCACGCGCCACCAGTTCCTTGCCGGTTCCCGACTCCCCCACAATCAGTACCGTTGAGGTGGTCGCCGCGATCTTGGTAACTATCCGAAATACCTCGCGCATCTTGGGATGTTCACCCAGCATGTTGGGGATGGTCTGGATGGACGCAACCCGTTTCTGCAGCACCCGGTTCTCATGTACCAGGTGGATACGCTCGAAGGCACGCCGCAGGGTCAGGAGCAGGTTTTCACGCTCCAGCGGTTTTTCCAGATAATCAAAGGCGCCTTTTTTCATGGCTTCCACGGCCGAGTCAACTGTACCGTGGGCTGTCATCATTATGACACACTGCTGAGGGTCCTCATTCAGAACGATTTCCAGCAGGTCCAGGCCGCTCTGCCCCTGCATTTTCAGATCAGTCAGGATCAGGTCGAATTCCCGCCGCTCCATCTGCTCCATCGCCTCGCGCACCCCTGGAACATCAACAATGTCATATCCCTCCTTGCGGAGGATCATGTTGAGAATGTCCCGCTGCCCTTTCTCATCGTCCACTATCAGGATACTGCCCTGCTTTTTGACACTGTTCATATGTTCCTCGGCTGCGAAAAGTAATTAGTTCAGGTTTAAGCTTCAAAAACAATGATCACACGGAGGCACGGAGACACTAAGGAAATACATCCGTATAGGATCATGCATGAAGGCTTATTTTGTGCCTTTGTGTGAATTTTAGCTTCAAAAACAATGATCACCCGGAGGCACGGAGACACTAAGAAAATACATCCGTATAGGATCATGCATGAAGGCTTACTTTGTGCCTTTGTGCCTCCGTGCGAGAACCGGCCTCTACACCTCTTCCGGCTTCATTGGCAGCTGCACAATGAACGTCGTGCCCTGGCCCATGCTGCTCTCTACATTGATTGTACCGCCATGTTCCCTGATGACCCGCTCAGTAATAGCCAGACCAAGTCCAATGCCGACATCCTTGGTGGTGAAATAGGGCTGGAATATTTTCCCTAGATCTTCCTCACCAATACCACACCCCTGGTCCCTGAAGGTCAACAGCACACTCTTGTTCTCCGCGCCCATCACGGCACCCAGGGTTATCTGGCCCCCTCCAGGCATTGCCTGGGCAGCATTGTTGATAAAGTTGAGAATGCAGTTGCGCAAGAGCTCCTGATCCACCCACAGGAAAGGCAGGTCCGGCTCCAATTCTATTACGATGGAAATACGCTGTTCAGCCAGACGTTCATTCAACAACGGCAGTACTTTGTCGAGGATATCCTTATAAGGGGTCAACGTCCGGCGCAACTTGAGCGGCCGGCCATAATTCATGAAATTAAGCACCATGTAGTTGGCCCGGCGCACTTCTTCCTTGATCTTGTCGGTCAGTTCGGTCAGCTCACCCACTTTGTCACCGCAACAGGGCAGCATTTCAGCTCGGATATGGTCAATGGCCAGACTTATATAATTGAGGGGATTGCGAATTTCATGCGCAATTCCGGAAGCCAGTTGGCCTACCCGGGAAAGATGCTCGGCTTCATAGAGCCGTTTCTCCAGCACCTCGCGTTCGCGCAGCTTTTCCACCATATTGTTGAAGCCGTCCGCCAGTTCGCCAAGCTCATCCTCACTGGTTACCGGTATGGTGACCGACAAGTCTCCGGCAGAAACGCGTTTAAAGTCCTCCACCAGATTATGTATCGGCTCCGTATAGCGTCGCGCCAGAAAAACGATCAACGCAATACCCACAGTAAACACCATGCAGGTGGCAAACAGGCGGCGGATAAAGTTGGCGTGCTGGATGTCGCGGATATTATCCAGCAGCATGTTGATCTGCACATAACCCAGGTGCTCGTCGCCCACGATGACCGGCACCACCACTTCGTAGCGTCTCTGGGAGAGAATTGACCCTCCATTAGTACGCGGTGCCGCATGAACACCTTTCTCAAGTTTTTTCAATTCACGGGTCTTGCCGATTTTCTCCGGGTCTGAGGAGTCAATGATTTCACCTTCACTGTTGATGATATTGATCTCGTTGATCCCTTTTTCGCGGGCCAGGTGCAGGTATTCCGTCAGGCGCGATGTTTCGGCCTCGGAGGTAAGATCCGCAATACTCATCTGCACGGCTTTGGAGATTTCCTGCGAACTTTCCTGGATCTCGTTGACCAGGTCATTCTGGGCAAACTGGTTCAGGATAAAGAGTGTCAGCATGGTCAGGACTAGCAGTGACATCATGATTATGACGAGCTTGGCATTGAGTTTCATGGGTACCTACAGTGAGGGTGGCGGGAAAAAATCGATTAAAAAGTATAGCCCAGCGGCATTGCGGAAACAAGCGCTATCAGTGCCCATTTCACAGCAGGTTGTTGACACCTCTTACAGGCAGGTGATACATATCTCGACTATGCTTACAGTGCCCAACACAAGATATTTCTCCACCTTTTCAAAGCTTATTGTTCTTGGAATGCTGCTCTGCGCCAGCCAGATCTGCGGCTGCACCAGCTATCTTCAGCGTGATACTTTACCGATATTGGATTGCGAAGACTGTGCAGAAACCGTAAAGGTCGTCACAGTTCCACTACCGGTAATCGCCTCCAGCCCCAATGAAGGGATCACCACCGGCGCTCTGGCTGCCTTTCTGATTCATGATAAAAAGGACGAGATCAACACGCTGCTGGCCCCCCAGATAAACCAGAATACTAACTTCGGCATCACTACATCGCTTTATGGAGCTTTTTATCCGGCGCCCAACCGGAACCTTGAGTTCAACCTCTCCCATTCAACAAAAATAAACTACGATTACGAGGCCAGGTTCAAGGACATGACCTTGCTGAAGAAGAAACTCGACCTGAACCTCTTTGCATTTGCCTTTGCAGATGGCTCGGCGCGGTTCTATGGATTCAATGCCAAAAGCCCGCAACAGGAGGAGACAAACTATACCGACCAGGAAATCGGCTACAACCTGGCAGCCGGATTTCCTATTGGAGAGCATTTCCAGGTTGTGATCGGAGACCGGTTGCGTGATGTGGAAATTCGCCGGGGTGCGGTGAAAAAACTTCCTTATACCGGAGACGAGTTTACCGTAGCACAGGTACCGGGTCTAAAAGGTTTTACTGCCCATACCCTGCGTCTATCCCTTATCTACAGCACCCTTGACAACCGTGACACCCCCACCAGAGGCGGCTATGCAAAATTATCCGTAGAACCGAGCTTCAAGGAATTGGGTGGCGTTTCAGAGTACCGGCATTATGAAGCAGAATTCAAAGGCTACATCCCCCTGGATAATGCCCGTTACATCAGCATTTTTCGCTTGATGTACAATCAGACCCTGGGGGGCAATGTCCCTTTCCTGGAGCAGAGTATTCTGGGGGGCGAAAGCAGCTTGCGTGGCTACGGGCGCAACCGGTTCATAGACAACAGCTTTTTTCTCTGCAACCTGGAGGAGCGCATCAGACTATTTCGGTGGGAGATATTCAATGTTACTGCCGACTGGGAAATTGCCCCCTTCGTGGATCTGGGGGCGGTGATGGAATCACTGGACAAGGCTAACCTGGATAATTTCGAATTCAATCCCGGCATCGGTTTCCGCGCCATTGTTCGTCCAAATATCGTAGGAAGAGTCGATATGGGGATCGGGCGTAGCGGTCCAGCCATTTTTGTAGGTCTTGGATATCCTTTTTAAAGACAGGGACTTGGGATCGGGGACCAGGCAATGCTCTTTACCGCTTCACTGCTTTTCCCCGTCCTGGGTCCCTGGCATCATGTTACCTCTTATTTTTTCACACCATGGCTTCCCCCCTCCCAACCTCCCCCCGCTGGAGGGAGGAGCGCGTTCCCTCCCCAGGAGGGGGAGGGTTAGGGAGGGGGTTAGATGTTACAGCTCACTAGTCCCCAGTTACCGGTCTCCGCTTTCAAATTGTTCACGATGCATTCCAGCAAAAACTCCCTCCTGAGCCAGAAGCTCCACCGGGCTTCCCTGTTCAATGATCCTTCCCTCCTTCAGCACCAGTACCCGATGGCAATCCCTGAACGCGGACAGGCGGTGGGAAACTATCAACACTGTCCGATTGCCGTAGAAACGGCCGAGCTCTTCCAGAATATCCTCTTCCCGAGCCGCATCAACAGCAGAGAGTGGATCATCCAGCAGCAGAATATCAGGTTCGGACAAAAGAGCGCGCGCAATGGAAAGGCGCTGTTTCTGCCCTCCTGACAAGGCCACCCCCTTCTCCCCCACCATCGTTTCCAGCCCTTCATGAAACTTCTCCACATCCTCGGTGAAACCGGCCTGACGAACAGCTTCCGCCACATCTCCCGCTTGTTGATGGTCGCCATAGGCAACGTTCTCACGAATACTGCGCGAGAAGAGAAATGCCTCCTGGGGGACGTAGCCGATCCTGCTGCGCAGGCTTGCCAGAGAGATGCGATTAATGTCATGTCCGTCAATAACAATCATGCCGTCATTGATCGGCAAAAGGCGCGGAATCAATCTGAGCAGAGTTGTTTTGCCACTGCCAACCGGACCCGTAATGCCGACACGCTCTCCCGCTTTTATTGTGCAGGAAATATCAGCCAGCACCACGGTATCTCCATAAGAGAAGGAAACCTGGTTCAGCTCGATTGAATCGCGTACTTCCTTCAAGTCCAGCGCATCCGGGGCATCCGTTACTTTTGAATCAGCTGCCAGAATTTCAGACAAACGCGAAAGAGAAGCCGCACCGCGCTGCGACAGGGTCAGGATCCATCCCAGCATGGCCGTTGGCCAGACCAGCATCGCCAGATAACCGCTGAACGCCACGAAATCTCCAAGAGTGATGGCGCCCTGTATGACGAGGCGGCCTCCAAGGAACAGCACCACCAACGTCCCCGCTCCGGTTGCCAGTGCCATGACCGGTATGATCAGCCCTCGCAGCCGCGCCATACCCAGATTCTGCTCCAGATAGCTTCTGGCCACATCCTCGAACAGCGCCTGAAAATGCTCCTCGCGGCAATAGGACCTGATCAGGCGTACTGATGACACCGATTCTTCCGCTAGGCTGCTCAGCCGCGCCAGTTCTTCCTGGGCTCCCAGCGAACGCTGGTACATCCTCTGACTGACCTTTTTCACCACCAGCACCATCACCGGAAAGGGCGCCACCGCACAAACAGTCAGCCAGGGATGAATGCGCCAGAGCAGCGTCACTGCTGAAATATAAAGAATGAAGGTATTCAGGGCGCTCATGATGCCGAAGCCGGTCAACATGCGCACATTGGTCAGATCATTGGAAAAACGTGACAGGACATCACCGGTCCTGGTGGAGGAAAAGAAGGAGAGATCCAGTAGCAGCAGGCGCTGGAAGAGCTCTTCCCGGATGCGGAATTCGATGAAACGGGCTGCGTTAAGAATAAGGGTTCGTGAGAAGATACGGGTAACGCAATGACCAATTGCAAGAAAGACGATTACCACGGCACAGGCGCCGGGAGAAAACCGGCTCGACTCCGGATGCTGCAACCCCTCCACCGCGAGCTTGAGAAACCAGGGAATCAGCAGGGCAAAGGCATTGGTGGCCAGCAGAAAAAAAGCTCCACCGGCATAACGCCAGGCCAGGGCACAAATATGCGGAATGAGACGGGACAGGTCGCTGATAACAGAACCTCTGTCTTATACAAAAGCCTGCCAGCAAAGGTCTGACAGGCTTTTTTCAATAAATGGTAAAAACAGCATAACAATCGTAACTTGCTTTGTCGAATTGAAATATTGTGAGTTCGGCAAACTGTCCTTACTGGAGAGCCAGATACAGGACAATCCCCTGCTTACTTCTCAGCCACTCCCGTCAACTCCGCCATGCGCAACACATCGATACACGCCAAGCAGAATCAAGCGAAACATTACAATTCCAAAAAGGGATAGGCCAGCTCTTTATGCAAATAACCGGGGCCCGGCATGTAATCTTTTAACTATTTTGAAGTTTTCTGAACAGATCTTCCGAAATTTTTTGGAAATGCGGATATCGGATTCGGCTTGGCTCCAGAATTGGCCGGCACTTTCAAGTGCGGAAGACCATTCGTTAGGAGCGCCGGGAGCAACCGCAGGTACAGTGAAAGGGCGTGAGGGAACAGCCCCGTCAATCGGCCTATAGACCATAGGAAGCACATCATAGGCGGGAGCAAGCCTGAACAGGCTGCTGCCATCAAGCATAACCAAAGAGACATTGCCAAAGTGCTGATCGTTGTTGCCGATCAAGCTGCCAAAAACCGAGAGCCACCTGAGAGAAGCAGCATCCTGGGCTGACAGCCTTCCATCGTTTGCCATTCTGTTTGCGGCATTAACCCAGTTATCCTGAAAACCATAGAATTCATTGTCTATCGCTCGCATTGAAATAATCGGCAGGCGCCCCAGCAGTCCGGTCCTGTCAAAGCGAATCACCTCCAGAAATACCCGGCCACCTGCTTCGATTATGTTGCTGCGGACTGCATTGATGCCCGAGTTTTGTACCACCTGCAGAGCATGATGCTCGCAGATAAGGAGGTCGGCCCAGCGTCTTCCTTCATCTGTGCTGACAGGCGGAGAAAATTTAACCAGGACGTTCCGAACTTCTCCCGAGCGCTCGATAGTGGCGGTGAATTTGGGCTGCTCTCCACCCGCTGATGATCCTACCGGCTGGCCGTCCATGGCCTCTTGGGCAAAGCGCATATAGGTATCGGCAATTTCATTTTCCCGGATTGGCGCGGGTAACTCGCGGACCAAGCGAAAGTATCTCTCAATGGATTCCCGGCCAATGACCAGGCTCCCCATGGGGTCCTCGCCCCTACGCGCCAATGCACACAAAACGTGATCTTCATTCCAGTCAACGCTGCGCGGAGGAAGCCCCAATTGCTCATGTAACTGGCGTACGAAAGCGCAGCCGACAAAACCTTCGGGGTGGAGGTCGGCAATAAACCAGGGAAGGCTCCGGAACAGTTGTTCACGAGCATTGAGAGGGTTCCAGAGGAAATGATCATGTGCAACGGCGTAGAGCGTCCCGATCAGGTGGGCATTGCCTTCGGTGTCAATTTTAAAAATTGGAAATGCTCCACCAAGACCCCGTACGTCACGTGTTTTTGTGTAGCGCCGTGCCCGTGAGTTCCCAATAATAGTTATCTTGTCGCCCAGTTGCGCGAGTAAACGAGAAACCGTGGGTTGGCTGCAACGAAAGCGCTGCTGGATTTCCGGCGCGGAATATATTCCCGTACCCAGGAATGATAGTAACCGGTCTGGATTGTCAGGATCACTGACTCGCATAGGTGGTGCCTTTTTGAATAGATAATGAATAGATAAAATAAGATAATAATGCTTTATTTTCAATATATTATTATGTGACAACAAATTTAATTGAATAGAAAATTGAATTGATACTGGAAGAGGAGTTCTTGTTTAAAAGGCGTAAGATGCGGGGGACGCAACAATGTTCGGGGGCAACGCAGTTATTTGCCAGTTCCGACCACTGGCGGCAGGACCAGGCTTCCAAGCTTACTTGTGAGAGCATCGCCGGTCCTGGCCAGATACAGGACAATCATCAGTTTATTTCCCAGCCACTCCCATTAGCTCCGCCATGCGCAACACAGGTCCATCTTCCACCCGTTTGCCGTCATGGTAAAAAGTCACCAGCTGCAGGGATTTGTCACGGGCAGCCTTGATCGCCACATCATCGGGGGTAAAAGTGGTGCGCCCCAGTGACTTCTTGGTCGGCCACTCAATGCCGCTGTAGGTAAGGTAGACCAGTTTGGAGCAGTAGACCCGCTCCTTTGATTCCACGTCGAAGTTGAAATCATAGGGTTTACCCACCTGGCGCAGGGCCTGGATGATGGTGCCGGCGCGCCCCTCGCGGCTCTGGTTGGCCTTGCGCAGCACGCCGATGCTGTCGATGTTGAGGAAGTGCTGCAGGGTGTTCATCTCCACCCCCGAGCGCAGCGCCTCCACCACCAGGCGTCCTCCACGGATCTCATCCCGGTAGCGGGCCACCAGCGGATGGTCCCAGATGCCCAGCTCCTTCAGTTCCGCTTCGCTACCGATCCAGATGGCCGCGTGCCCCCAGTAGCCGGGGATCAGCTTGTCGGTCAGCCGGAATGGGGTCTTCTCCAGCAGGATGTCCCCTGCCTGGAGGCTGCCGCGCACGCTGGCCAGCACCTCTTTCTTCTTGTAGAGCTTGCCCTTCCTGGTCTCCACCAGTCCAACCGCGTTGCCGAAGACCATGCTGAACAGGCTAACCCCCTCCCGCTCGATGCCGGTCAGGGTATCGGTGGTGACCCCGGAGAGGAAACCCAGTTTGCGGCTGACCACATACAGGGGGGACCACTTCTTGACCATCGTGTAGGAAGGGCTCTGGTTGATCAGCAGGCTGAGGTAGGCGCTGTCCGGATTGCGTTCCAGGGCGGTCTTGAAGCGCGCCGACTCCTTCTCGTAGAAATTGATCGCCTTGCGCGCCCGGGCGCGGTTGGCGATGGAATTGTAATTAAGGGTCACCTTGGCCAGGGCCGCGCTGGTGACCGCATAGCCCGAGTCGCGCTCGTTGAGGATGCGACGCAGCTTGCTGTCCCCCTCGAAGAGCGAAACCGACAACAGGTAGTTGTCATACAGCAGCATGGCTGACGAGAGCGACAGCATGATTCCATTCAGGCGCATCTCAGGGGAAATTCCCTGCTTGGACAACTCTTTTTCCGAGCCATCCAGCCAGCATTCGTGGGCCTCGGCCACTGCCAGCAATTCCTGACGCAAGGAGAGATGCTCGTTAATGCCGGTATTGATCAGGGCGATGTCATCGCCGGAGAGCGGCTTACCCCTGTCCAGCTTTTCCTTGATGGCCATGCCGACCTTGATGGTTTCGGCCCGCAGAGTCAGGGTCTTTTCTGCCAGGATGCGGAAATCTGCCAGCTCGTTCTGCAGCGCATTGTTCGCCGCCTGGCCGTGGACAGCCGTGAGGTGCCCACGGCAGGCATCGGCACCCCAGGCGGGGCAGGCCACAAGGATGAGTAGCAGTATGGCAAGCATCAGTGAGGGAAGTCTCATGGGCAGGGCTCCTTGTTAAACCTCTCCAGGAATGTACAAAAATTTCCATAGTCCAGTTCCGCTGCGTATCCTTCACAAGGGGGTTTCGAGGACGGCAGCGAGATGGCTGTCTTTAAACGACCTGCTACAAAAACGGCTCCAGCGGTAATGTTTTCCACAACCTGAGCTTGCGGCGCTTTTCCGGCGGCGCGAAGCGATCGGCGTTGTCGGCGGCGCTCCAGCTGTTTTCCGGCGCCATGTCGCGGATGATGTTCAGTTCCACCTGTTCAGCCAGAACGGGGTTGCGGATCAGCACCCCCACTTCAGTATTGAGATTGGCCGAACGGGGGTCGAAGTTGAAGGTGCCGACGAAGAGCGTCGTGCCGTCGATAACCATGCTTTTGGCATGGATGGCAAAGATCGGTGCGGTTTTTTCCAGCTTGGGAAAGCGTTCGATCAGCTCACGCCTGATGGCCGGGTCGGGTTTGAATTCGAAGACTTTGATGCCGCTCTTCAGGATCGCCCTGCGCTGTTTGTGATATCCGCTGAAGGCCTGCAGGTTGTCGGTTGAGGCCAGAGAGTTGGTCACGATGCGCACCTCGACCCCGCGTTTGATCAGATCGCGGAAGATCTCCAGCGCCCCGCTGGGCATGACCAGATAAGGCGACTGGATCGTAACGCTTCTGGTGGCCTTTTTCAGCTCATCCACCAGGGCTGCCGTGGTCCGGCCGCCCCCGTCAAAGCGTCGCCGGGCGCTGTTCTTGCCGGGCAGATCGCACAGGAACCGCACCTCATCCCACACAATGCCCTGCGCCAGGCGGCTGAACTTGGCGGGCAGTTCCTCCAGCGCTTGCCGCACCTCAGGCGCGAAGTTCTCACCCTTGGCCGCATAAGCGTGCAGACCGGCGTACACTGCTGTCGCCCGTTCAGAAGTCATCTGCTTCATCGCTTTTGCCAGCAGTTTTTCCACCGGCACCGCCTGGGGGCTTTCCCAAAAGCGGGCAAAACTGGCCTGCATGTCAGCCACCACCGGTCCCAGCACCAGCATGTCGCGGTCGCGGAAATTATAGCTGTGGTTGTAATCGAAATACTCATCGGCCATATTGCGGCCGCCGGTGATGCCGGCCTGACCGTCAAACAGGGCGGTCTTGTCGTGCATGCGCTGATTAATGGTGCGCAAGCCGGTGACCACGTTGCCGATCTTTTTGACTTTGGACGTGCCTACGTTCAAACGGGGATTGTAGATGCGGATATCGATGTTGGGGTGCAGCGCCAGGGCCAGCATGGAGTCGGGCGGGGCATCGATCAGCAGGTCATCCACCAGCACGCGCACCTTCACCCCCCGCTCGGCCGCCCTGAGCAGCGCCTCGCTGGCCAGGATGCCGATGTTGTCGGAGCTCCAGATGAAGTACTGGACATCGATACTCCGAGCGGCATGGTCTGTCAGCCAGGCCCTGGCCCGCAGGGCCTCTTCTCCCTTTTCCAGCACATAAGCGCCCGATTTGCCGGGATGGGAGTCGATCAGCGGCGTGACGACCTGAGCAAGTGAGGCCGGCGCAGCGGCGGATACAGGGACTGTAAATGACAGCAGGAGTAGGAGAGAGAGAAGGACAATAAGATATTTATGCATTATGGGGATATTCCAGTCTGATATTTTTTTGACCAAAGAGGCTCAGAAAGAAGTTCTGTGGGAGTTGGTCAATGTATTAACACGAAAAAATGCAAATCTACTTATTCTGAAGCATGATCGATAGTTTTCTTCTCTTCGGACTGTTCATCCCAACAGTTGTCGCCAGAGCGACCTCCTGCAAGCAGAGCGGCCAGAGACCGGATATGCCGGTTGTCGGTTCCGCAGCACCCGCCCAGAATTTTCAAGGCCAGTTCCGAATGTAGTTCGGCAACGGATTTGGCGAAGACAGCCGGATCTTCCTCCACAAGACAGGCGCTCTCATTCAACTCCTCGGGACTTAACGCCGCAGTATTCGCCAGCAGGCCGATCATCCGCTGCCGAACCAAGGGGGATGAGTTGACTTCGTGCATCAGCGCTGCTCTGGTAAAAGAGGCATGAGTGCAGTTGATCATGTATGCCAAAGGCCCAGGAGTTACGGCGGCATCAATGGCAGCAATTGCGTCTTTAAGTGGAGTGCCATCCAGCAGTGTTCCTTCAGGCCGCACAACAAAACTGAGCAGGTACGGCCTGCCGGTTGCGGCCAGGGCATATGCAAGACCGGTTGCCTCGCTGAGAGCCGGAAGAGTGGCGGCGAGCAGAAAATCAACATCTGTACCAGCCAACCTTTCGGCCTGCCAGGCGTGAAACTCCCGCGCCTCGCCGACAGCCAACGCGGCAGCAGGGTCATATGCATCCCCGCGGCAACTCATCAATCCGCAGATAATAATCTTCTCAGCGTAGTCTCCATAGCTGCTCCGAAGCCCGGCGAAAAATCGCGCATTATCTCCATTAACATCAATTCCGGCATAACCGGCCGCTTCAATTCGTTCCCGATTAGCCCGCCAGGTTGGGGTGGATATGAGAATCGGCAAGTCGAAACTGCAACCTATGTCCAGATACTGCCGGTAGATAATCTCAAGCGCCGCACGTTTCGCATCCTCGTAGATAAAGGCTGAATTAACTAAGGCAGGGTCGAGCTCCAAGTCGATGTTACGCCGAAGACGCTCGATTACCGCACCCTCCCCGAGGATGCACCGAGAACTTTGAAGAAGTTCAGTAAAAGAAGTATGGTTCATTTTTAACTCCTGCTCTTACAACGACACAAGCAAGTTTTTCCTGCGAAAACGCCAGAGGAGAACACCGGCGTTTTAGGCCGGTGCTTCTTCTTGGTTGGGATTTGGGACATCTAGGCGAATTAGGCATCCGTTGGAGTTGTATGGAAACCAAAGCGCGGCTGTTTGCGAACCAGCATGGGTGTATATGGCATTTGCTTTGTCACAAAATCGTTTGTCACCTGACAACAATGCATTGCAATACGATGCCATGCCTACATGTTGGCCATCTGATATAATATTTCTAATTCGGTCGCGCTTAGACAACCCCTTGTCTGGGCTAAATCCTAACAGATTCAACACCATATGTGCACCAGCCAAAGCCCCTTCTTGTGTGTGCTCTAACCCCTCGATACACGGGTTTCGCTCAAATCCAAAAAACTGATCCTTTGGAATGCCTCCCATAGATGGACCAATAATCTCCCAAATTGCATCGATCGGAGAATCTGAGCTTTCAGTTTCTTTTCTAACACTACTTGTCAACCCCATTTGCAGACGTGTTTGATCTATGGGGCGCCTCTTCTGTAAATGTAGGTCGATGCATTGTTTCATATCGGCAGACACGACTTCTGCACGTGCCACTAATTCACCTCTTGTAGCTGTGTCCAGTCTACTCGCTAGATGGTCGATCTGATTGCGAAGCATTTCTGGGGTCATGGATAATTCCACGAAGTTATCTGCACCAAATATCCGCAGCAGATGCTCTACCAAGAAATCATCTGAGTTTTCGTGTCCTGCAATGGCATCAAGATGTTGCCGGTAGCGTTCGCTCGGATCAAGATACTGTTTCAATACAATGTTACCCACCGACTCAAACTTTCCATTTAACACATTACAGATTTCTACTGCTTTTAAGAGTCGCATACCATCAAGAGCGTCCGTATTTCCACCTCGTGCCATTTCATTGAGATGCACATGTGAATATACCCACCTAAACCGCTCAGGCTGCTCTATTGCAATCTCGCCATAAGCCAGATAACGAAACACGCTCATATCGGCATAGATTGTAGGGAGATCGCTTTTAACCTGTATGTTCATGAGATGTTCCTCGTTGCTATTCTTATAGAGAAAGCTGTTTTTGCGATCTTTTCACCCAACGGGGGCCTTATAAGGGTTAGGCATTCGCCTTTCCTCCACCCCCGAAGGAGAAAAACAAAATGATAAACGAATCCATAACTCAAGAGGCAAAAGACTTGATAACCGTGGAAAAATCAATCCTTCTTGATTGTCGTACTGCTATCTTCGTTGATTCAGAAAATGAACAATCTGAGACAGTGTGTGCGCAATGTTCGACAAGCGAGAATCAAGTTTCTTAATTGACTCTTCTTGTTTTTCTAATTGGGTGCTGGTGTCGAAAAAATCAGTCACTCCGACCGGAGTATTACAGGATGAGCACTGTATAAAGTTGATTTTAAATCTTGATCCTTGTGGTTCCTGTGTTACGAGTTTAAACATTCCTCCATTACACCTGGGGCAACTAGAAACGCTAAACATGTTGTATCTCCTTTTTGGGCAATTCCCGCTCACTCAGGAGCAGTTTCAGATTTTTGGGGTAAATTGGGTTTTCTCGATTTGCCTAACGCCATAGGCTGACCCTGATCTAGCCGCAAGTTGGACATTGTACTCCTGCTGATTTTCTATTTACAATCGGTCATTGAACACAAGACTGCTTGCAATAAGTTTGAAAGTAGGAAGATACAGTTTTTGAATTTGATCGAGTGTGCTGAAATTGTCGGAAAACTTGATCGCCATAAACTGAAGAAGGATCATCTTGTTGTCATTATGAATAGTCACGAAATGAGTAACTCTTGACTTAGTAGTTGTTTCTAAACCTTGTTGCGTAAGGTCGTAAACAACCATTGCACCTGGTGCACCATCAAGAGTTATGTTTTTTGACATAATAAATTTTCCACCATCAGGAATGGAGCTTTTCAGTTCTGACGGTGTGAAAAAGTCCTTCTGCTCATTTTTTGAAAGTTTGGGTGGGGGAATAGACATCACCATCAACGAGCTGAGAATAGGACCATGGCCAGCTCCACTTTGAAACATTTGAACCATGTTTGGTCTATTTCCGGCCTTTCTGCTCCAACTCTCAGGCAATGAGATAGAACAATCAACCCCTTTAGCATCAGCAAGCCCCTTAGTCCGAAAAGTTTGCTTCCACCCTTCTGTTAATTCGCTCGACGGGTTCTTCAAATACCTTGGGTTTGACGACAAAAGAGTTTTGAGCAATGTTTTTGGTATTTGGCCTTTTGATCGTTCACGAACTTCATTAAGAAACTCCACGGCTTGGGGATGGGTGATCTCCTGTCGAGTATTAAGATCATTCAACTGGCTTTTCATTTGCTTGTTGATTTCAGGCCATTTTTCGCCTGCTTCCTTTATTAGTTCCTTTTCTACAGTCTTCGAGCTTTCTCCAAGGGCGCTCGAATAATATGAAAGCCAAGCTTCCTTCACATCTCTTGCAAGATCCGGAAATTTCTTTTCTATTCTCTCCAATGAGTCTTGTTGAGCTAACGCAAACCCGTAGGCCTGACTCAGCTGCTTCCAACGCGGGTCTTTAGTATCAAAGCTCTGCGCACGCGATTGAATGCTCATCAGACCAAAAAATATGACAAGAAAAATGACCGGAGTTTTCAATGTGTATTTCTCCTTTATTCTGGCCGAATAGTATCATTCAGACGCATAGTTTTTTTGTGAGATTTTTTGCTTTCGGTCATCCGCGTTGAAATCCTGTTTAGGTGATATCCGCGAATGCTACAGAGAGAACCTCTTCTACGTTGCCTGCAAGGCAACTGATGTCGCCTGTGACAAAGTGAGAATGCCCGCCTTCTTCTTCAAACTGATAGCTGTGCTCGAACTCCGCATATTCGTCACCCTCAAATTTGAAACCAATCGCTCTTAATTTTTCAAACGCATGAACAGCGAAATTGAATAGGCAAGGATTGATGTTCACTACGTTTCCGTACCACTTGAGTGTCGAGCGTATGATCGCTTCATCTTGAACCCTCCTTTTCTTGTCAAGACGCTCGATTGATTGCAAAACTAGGCTTCTCGGCACCAAGCACAAAAACATGAGATCGGTGCTGATCGGCAGGCTTGCTACCGAGATGGGGCGAACTTCATTGATTAGCTCAGCTCCGTGGTGGAAAAGATTTCGCAGTGCTTTTAATGCAATGAACTCGTGGCACTCAAAGAAGTTGTCAGAAGTTGCCTTTTGAAGCTTGTCATTCAGACTATGAATAGCGTCAAGTAGGCTAAATAAGGTGTCGTCATCCGGCGAAACACAATGTCTGTGATAAAGCCTAAAGAATCGTTCTCCAGCAAACTTGCAGGTAGTCATTGAGTCAGCAATCATCTTCTTTTACCTTTTTGTTCAACTCATTTGAGCAGTTCACACCCAACCGGAACATTTATCCCGTGTTCAATGTGCAATTCAGCAATGCAAAAGCTGCCTATAGGCATTCCGCCCATCACCGCTAACAACAACCTTTTATAACAAACTCATGAAGTAAAAACCAGAAATGCTATGGTAGGCAGAAGAGCTCAGGCTGAGGGTCAGGTTTTGAAAAATCACTTTCCTGCAAAAACTTACTTTTCAAGACTTGACCCCGCGCTTCTTCTGAGCGGAGCCGAAAGAAACCCATCCCCACCCCGGCCCTCCCTTTGTATGGACCGGAGTCAAGGGTTACTGATGTTCGGGGACATGGGTAGCACTTTTTAGATCAATTCTTTTAGTTTCTGATGGCAAAAATAAACTGAGTAAATGCCATCGTTAATTGTTGGTCGCAGTGCAACAGGATGGCCTTTTAAGGCTTTTGGAACGTTGAAGATTTTCCCTTTAAAGAAGATTTCGCCTTTTTTCCTGAACCTTACGGACATGATCAGCAGAGTCGTACTCGATTGCTGGTAAGGGTCAGCCTTGGGGTCGTTGGGAGCGGGCCTTGAAGACTTGAACTTCCAGACAATCTTCAAATCTTCAAAGCCTGATCCTACAGCCTCCTCCTCTCCGTCTCGATTATCAAAAACCCTCCCTCAACCTTTCCTGTCACCCAGCTGATCTCATTTCCTGCAATAACCTCCAGGCCATCCTGGCCAGCAGAAGTACACCCAGCAACAGCGTCCCGCACAGCAGCACCTTGCGCCAGGTAGCGTCCGCGATTCGTGGCCGCAGTGCCTGCCTGCCCCCCGACTCCAGCGAACCACCGGCCTGGGCCGGCAGCGGTTTAATCTGTTGTTTCTCCCAGCTTTCCAGGCCTGCCGCAATAGTGCTGTCCCCCAAGCTGACCTGCCCGGTGCGGGCGCTGCCGTAGGCCAGACGGAAGGGTGCTTCTCCGCGGGCAGCGAAGATCAACCGGTGGGGCTGCCAGCCGACTTCCAACTGCGGCAGATTGCCACCCAGGCCGCCGCTGGGCTGGTGGACCCGGATCAGCCATTGTCGGTCCGAGGTCGGGGCGATCTCCAGCGCACTGCTTTCCACAACACCGGAGTCGCGACGCAGGCGGTAGAATGTGCCACTGCCACGCTCGATCCAGGGACACTTGTCGTCCGGCCTCGACAGCAGGGTGACGCTGGCCAGACTGTTCTCATCCGGAAAGACCAGGCGTAGACGGTCAACCGGCATGTGACCGCTGCTCCGGACCAGGTACTCGCCGCTTTTGCCTTTGACCGGCACGATCCGGTAACTCACACTTTCACGTTGCGCTGTCATCTGCGGCGTTTCCAGCCGGGCAGTTACCGATGCGAGACGCGGCGCTCCCGGCTCCGGGCCGAGGGTGAGCCGGAAGTAGCGGGACTTCACCGCCGGAAATTCGATCCGGTCCCTGCTGAGCTGCCGTTCTCCCGCCGAGAGGGCTGCCAGCGCCCCGCTGGCCTGCTGTCGCCACTGCTGCAGATCGTCGCTGGTCTCCACCCGCAGTGTGCCCATGTAGCTCTTTGATCCGGGTGCGAGAGCGATGTCAAAACCGGCGATGGCCTGATCCAACCCGCTGGCATCCACGATATAGCCGGTGATCGTCGCCTCCTGCGCTGTGCCTGCCGCCGTGTTGAGATTGACAACGCTGCCATGCTGGTCTGTCCGCAGTAGCAGGGCGACGCTGCCCGGCTGCCGGAGCGCCGCACCACTGAGCGGGAAGAGCGGTAGTTCCTGCTGGACCAGGGTCGCTTTGGCGGAAATCGGCCGCAGCAGCGTGAAGGGCACGATCTCCCCGGCGCCGTTGAATACGGCCAGGTCGCCCAGGTCACTCCGTTCGCTCCGGGCATAGACCTCGGCCGGCAGCGGGAGTTCGTGCAGAGCCCCCCTGCCGGAGAGCGTCAGCGGAATCATCCGGGCAAAATCATTCAACTGAAGCGGATTGTCAGCCAGAGCCGGGGTGCCTGTGGCAAGCAGGAGCATCAACAGGCATTCAGTGAGACGTAACCCCGAAAAGCGGACTCGCGCAAAGTTCGCTAAGTACGCAAAGGTAAAACCCAAAAGCGTTAAGAGAGCTTCCCTCGACTGCTTGCGAGTAATGTCTTTCATGACACGCCTCCTGCCTCCCGGGGCGGCACCGGTGATAACCAGCCGATCAGCAGCATGACGATACCGACCACGATGAACGATACGATACGGGCCACGCTGCCATGTCCTGACAGATCCACCAGGAAGAGCTTGATCAGTACCGCGCCCAAAAGTGCGGCTCCCGCCAGCCAGGCCGGGCGTAAACCCCGCCGGGTCGCGAAGGTCATGACCGTCAGGGCAAGCAGACACCAGCAGATGGAAAGGGTGGCCTGGACCGTCAGGGAGGCGAACAGGGCATGGGCGGTGAAGGGGACACCACACCAATGATGGACTGAGCGCAGCAGGATCGTATTCAGCCAGATGAAGCCGGTCCCGGCCAGAACCATGCCGCTTTCCCGCTGCGGCAACCACTGGGACAGCTCCGGTACGGTCCTGTGAATAGCGCGATAGCAGCCAATCAGGCTGACCAGTACCAGCAGCGAGGTGCCATCCAATGGGTTTATCAGCGGCAGGTAGGGGAGCGGCCAGGGGTTGCCGGCCTGGGTCAGGTTGGCGAACAGCAACCACAGCCAGGCTGCCATGGCCAGTGGTGCCGATCCGGCTCCCGTGTAGATGCTCAGGTTGTCTTTTATCGGCCAGGGGAGTATTGCCCCGCGGCGGGAGATCAGCAGTACCATCAGAGCAGGAACAGCGCCCCAGGCGCAGAGAGCCCACGTCTCCATCCCCGGTAGATGGGCCGCGATCCGGCCATGGAGCTCCCAGGCAGCCAGCACCGATATCAGCCACCATGGTGTGATGTGGACCAGGATGGGAAGCTGCGGCTGACGCTGCCGGTTGCCGTGCAGGATGAAGTACCAGGCAGCCAGGGCCAAAGGCCAACCGAACCAGCCGCCATGGAGGGAGGGGTAACGGCTTCCAGCGAATGCCTGCAGCAGTGCGAAACAGATCATTGCAGGCAGGAGGCCGATTGCCGGCCATTCCAGCAGGTGCCAATCGAGGCGGGGGCGCAAAAAATTGTAGGCAAGGCAGGAGATGACTACAAAGCTTAAGGAAGCGCCGAATGTCAGGTCGCTCGAGGTGTGCGCGCCCACTTCGCACAGTCCGCTGACGTACCACCACATGATTCCCCAGGCGAAAAGGGCCGGCTCCGCAAGGCCTTCGTATGACGAAAGAGTCTCTTCATTGCGGCTGATCATGAAGGCACTGAAGAGCGCCGCGCCACTGACCAGCAGGCTGCCGATGTAGGAGCCGTTCAACACCGGCCAGACTCCGCTGGTGAGCCCGCCATGGGCCAGGAACACCACCCCCGAACCGATCAGCAGCAGATAGCCGAAGGCGCGTGCCAGATTACGCTGCTGGCGCAGGCCGACCCAGACCAGTGCCGCCCCTTCTATGCTCCAGGCGGCCGAGGTCCAGCGGCCATCAAACGCCAGCGGGATGGTCAGGGTTCCAAAAACAGTGCCCAGTGCCAGGAAGGCCTCCACAAGGCTGCGCAGGCGGCCCGGCTCGCTGCGGAACATTCGGGCTGCCAGGGTGATGTAGAAGCCGGCGACCCCCAGAGCGCTCCAGGCCATGCCATACTCAAAGGTCCGCATCAGAGCCGACTGGAGGGCAAAGACCACGATCGGTGTGCCGAAAACCAGCGTGCAGTCAATGTAGCCATCCAGCAGCGTCGGCTCTTGCCGGGCATACAGTACCGGCAAAGTGGCATAGACCAGGAAGAATAGCACCAGGAACGGTTCCACACTGAAAAAGTGCTCAGGGCGGTAAAATTGGCTGCCCCACAGGGCACTGACGATGAAGGTGCCGACAAAACCGAGCAGGTTCAGCTCGCGCCAGGCCCGGCGAAGGGCAATGGCCAGGATGCCGCCATTCAAAATGGCATAATAGCCCAACAGCATGGCCGGACTGCTGCTGGCGATGCCGGCCAGTTGCGGCGCCAGAAAGCCGCCGGCACTACCCATCAGAGCCAGAGAACGGGAGTCCTGCGCAACCGCCAGAATTGCGGACAGGGCGCAGATGGCCACCAGCAGCGCAAAGCCGAAACCGACCGGAATCAGTTGATAAAGATGCATGGTCGCATAAACGGTCAGGTAGAGGATGCCGCTGCCGCCCCCCTGAAGCACCTGGGCGTAGACCGGGCGATCATCCCGCAACTGCCAGCCGATGGCTAGCAGGGCACAGCCCCCCAGAGCGGCCGCAGCCAGGCGCAGTTCAAGGGGGAAGAGCCCGTGCTGGGCCGCGTACTTCAGCAGGAAGGAAACTCCGAAGAAGAGGATCACTACACCCATTTTGACCAGCAAGTTTTCACCATTGAAGAGGCTGCTGAGCCATTTTTCCAGGGGCGAGGGCTGTTCCGGTTTGACCGGCATGTCCTGCGGCCTCCTCCATATACGTTCTTCCTTCGCCGGCTCAGCGGCAATGAAGGTAAATGAGAGTGTTTCGTCGTCAACAGGCATATCAGCCTGGACGCGGACCACCTCATCGGGCATTTTTTCACTGTAAGCAGGAGCAAAGTTCTCCCGCTTTGCCTCCTTCGTCAGCTCACCCAGGCGCCTAGCCAGGCGGGCCAGTTCTTTTTCCACCGCCTCCTGCCGCTGCCGCAGGTCGTGCAGGTATGCGGACAAAAACCCGATGATGCCGCCGGAGAGGGCGCCGGCGAAGTGAAACAACATGCCGCCCACAATGATGCCGATGGCTGTAAATAGAAGTGTCATGGTGTCCTCCCGGCGGATTTTCCGAATATGAGCAAATAGTGTCCCCTCGAAACTGCAACAACCATCGCCCCCGCGGCAGCCCCGGCGCAGTGCGCCTGCCAGACCGGCCCCACCCCTGACAGCGACAGGCCGTGGCGCTCCAAGCAGACTTTGATGAGCATGCCGCCAAGCATGGCAATCCCGCTTAGCGGAGAGCCCTGGCTGATTAAACGTAGTGCTGCAAAGGACAGGAGCCCGGCCGATATGCCCGAGAGACCCCCATAAATATCGACCGGGTGGGCGACCAGCAGGGTCACCGATACGGCCCCGGCCGAGCAGAGTCCGGTGAAGGCGATGGTTTTGAAGTTTGCCTGCAGGCTGGTGCAGAGCATCAGGATCACCTCCCGCTGGTGTAAAGAGTGTTTACTGCAGTGGAATAACTGCCGGGGAGATCGGAGTCTGACTGTACAAGGGCGTTGTGCTGATTCTTGTGGGCAACGTTGTTGGAAAGGGTGACCAGCATGGCCAGCATGGCGAGGCAGATGACAACGGTGGGCAGTTTAACGGATGAGATTTTCATGACAGCCTCCTGAAGCGTTCGTTAATGTTTCATTGAACGTATTACAGGGAGCGTGCCAGAGGTTAGCGAGGAATGTAAGTGTTTGTTTTCAAAAGAGTCAGTTCAGGAAAAGAACGTTGGAAGGAAAGTTTTATTTAGGAAAAATGTACATTAAATGTATGCTTAGCAATCAATAAATGTAAGCCATGCTGCGGAAAAATTTACCAGATCAGTCTGATCTGTCCAATCGGTCCGATCCGACTGATTATTACACCGCCGCTATTCCTCTACATTGGGGATAGCTTGAACATCCGAGAAATTGGCTGCCTGCATTTTTTCCTTGCCTGGCGGTTCGCACCACCATAGGTTTGCCGCATTTCGGGCAAGGCGGAAATTTTCGTTTTTCATCGGTCGGATCGGACCGATCAGTGGGGTGAAGGCTTTTTCGCTTTTGCAGCCTTGCAGCCGCCAGTTGCTCGCTATAGCCCCCTTCGTTGACGAAACTACGTTCCAGAACGCTGATCTGCTGATCAAGCAGGTAGTTGGTCTGGTGGATCAAGCAGATCATAGCATTGGCAACAATAGCTGGGTCACTGTGCTGCAACCAAGCAGCATAAGCTTCATGATCGGTCGGATCAGCCCGATCAGTCCGATCCGACCGATGATGAAGCTTCTTCCCCACTCCCCTGACCTCTTTTGCCTCGGGATCGTCCTTTGTCCACTGCCGCTTGCCCCGCTGCCGCAGAAAATCTTCGTAGTCAAGCAGCAGTTCATCCAGACTGGCGCGGGCAACATTCACCAGCCGCAGCTCGGTCTGGCTGGAGGTGGCCGCTGCCCGACTCCCCTCGGCGATGTTCTGCCGGCCACTGCGCGCGGCTTGCACCATCTGGTCAACCAGACGCGAACGCTTGTCTATAAAACGTTCGCAGAATGACACCGTGGCGTCGTACACGATCGTTGAGGCCTGAAACGAGCGCAAATCGCGGTAGCCGCCGCTCGGACGGAGCTTTTTGTAGGTGCCGGATTCGTTCATGGCTATCCTTGAAATATATCAATTTTTTGGCCTGGGGGAGAATCTTATATGACCATTTGGTTAAAGCAAACACATTTTCCAATGCCAATAGTTCACCCCCCCACGGCCGCCAAAGCAAGCTCCTTGATCCCTTTCAAATCCAACTTGCCGGTGCCCAGAATCGGCAGATTTTCCACTTCCAGATAACAGTCCCGCCCCGGCTTCCACAGATTCGGTAAAGAACTTTCGGCCATGTGGCGTTGCAGGGTTGCGGCATCGGCCGCTTCACGGGTAAACAGCACCACCAGACGCTCCCCCTTTTTCTCGTCCGGCACGGAAGTCACCGCCACTACTCCGGTCTGCCCCAGTCGGTTGTGCAGTTCGTCCTCCACCACGCCGTGCGGCACCATTTCTCCACCAATCTTGCTGAAGCGGGACAGACGGTCGGTAATGCGGATAAAGCCGTCATCGTCCATAACGCCGATGTCGCCGGTGACATACCAGCCGTCACGGATCACCTCGGCGGTCTTATCCGACCTGCCGAGATAGCCAAGCATCACGTTGGGGCCTTTTACCAGCATAAGTCCCGCCTCGCCCGCTTTCAATTCATGGCCGCTTTCCGGATCAACCACCTTGATCACCACACCCGGAATCGGATGCCCCACGCTACCCTCTTTGGAACCATGCTGGCGCACGCCCCCCACCTCGACATCGGGCAGCGAAAGCGTGATGACCGGCGCCAGTTCGGTGGCGCCGTAGCCTTCCATCGGCCTGACACCAAAACGCTCCTCAAAGGAATCGGCCACCTTGGCCTTAAGCTTTTCGGCGCCGGTGATCACCAGTCGCAGAGAGGCGAAATCCTCTCGCTTGGCGCGACGCAAGTATGCCAGCAGGAAAGTCGGCGTGGCCAGCAGCAAGGTTGACCTGTGCTCCCTCACCACCTGTGCGATCTTTTCGCCATCAATGGGATTGGAATGATAGGCGGCCGAGAAACCGGAGGCGAGCGGAAACCAGAGGGTGGCGGTGAAGCCCAGCGAATGAAAGAAGGGAAGAGCCGAGCAGACGTTGTCGGCGGTGCTGACCCGGAACACCATGCGCAACGCCTCGATATTGGACATGATGTTGTGATGGGTCAGCATGACCCCTTTGGGCTCGCCGGTGCTGCCGGAGGAGAAGATCACTGTGGCCACGCTGTCGGGGGTAAATCCGACCCGCGTGCAGAGCAGGCGTGTCGGCAACAGACGAGCCTTCATCAGGGCCACGAACTTGTCCAGGGAAGTGATGGTCGGCAGCAGATCCTCCAGCAGAATCATTCCCTCCAGCCGCGGCATTGATGGCATTTTCTCCAGGAATGCCTTTGACGTGATGATGGATGTGATTGCGCATTGTTCAACAGCCGAACGCAGGGAACCTTCGGCAGCCGTGTAGTTCAGGCTGACCGGAACCTTGCCCATCAGCATCAGGGCCAGGTTTGCCAGTACGCCCCCCACGGAAGGGGGGAGCAGAAGACCGACATGTTCGCCAATCGCTCCCCCCTTTGCGAAAGGGGGGCTGGGGGGGATTTGGCCGTCAGCTGCAGAAATCCCCCTCGATCCCCCTTTCGTAAAGGGGGGGGAAGCCAGCAGCGCCTCCAGTTTACCTGCCAAAGCCACAGCCCCGGCCAGCGTTCTTCCATAGGTCAGGCATTTGCCCGATGTGTCGGCAATAGCCTTGCGAGTCCAGTTCTGCCGGGCTGATTGGATAAAATACTGCTCCAGTGGCTTGCGGTTCGCCTTGCGGGAATCAAAATAATCGCAGGAGAGCTCAGCCACCTTTTGGCGCACCTCCATGGCCGTGCAGGTGGAAGACATCGGCTTACCGAACAGAATGCTCACCGGATAGGGGGAGAATGCCGGCAGACGTGACAGCAACCGGCCATGGGCATAGGAAAGGATGCTGCCCCAGGCGCCGCCGATGTAGACCGGGACGATCGGATAGTCGGTCCCTTTGACGATGCGCTCGAATCCTCCGCGGAACTCGCGCAGCATGCCGTTGCGGGTCAATTGTCCCTCGGCAAAAATACAGACCAGATAGCCTTCATCCAAGGCAGTCCTGGCCTGCCGCATGAACTCCAGCAGCCCTTTCTTGCTATCTTGGGAAGAGACCGGTATGACCCCCATCAGCCGGAACAGGCCGCTCAAGAGCGGCGTATTGTAGATGCGCCGCTCCATCACGAAACGGATGCGACGCTGGTTGGTGGCGGTCAGCAGCAAGGCATCCAACCAGGTGACATGGTTGGGAATCAGCAGTGCCGGTCCCCCTACCGGCAGGTTTTCAGCTCCGATGATGCGAAAACGATAAAAGATGCGCATGGCAGCCAGTGCGATAAAGCGCAGCAGAAAATCAGGCAGCACCCAGAATGATATCAGCGTGAACACCAGGGTTATGATACCGACGACGCTGAATCCCTGGGCCGCCGAAAAGCCAAACGGCCCGCTGAACAGCCAGGTTAGTCCCGACGCGATCAGGATCGCCACCCAGTTGACAAAGCTGGAAGCGGCCAATACCTCGCCCCTTTTGGCAGGCTCGGCCCGGAACTGAATAAAGGTTTGCAGCGGCAAGCTGAACAGGCCCGCCGACACGCCAAACAGCGCCAGGATTGCCAGACAGGACAGCAGCGTCGAGGGCACCACATGCAGCAAAACAGGGGCGATAGTCAGGCCGGCAGCACCGATGGGAACAATGCCGAATTCCACATCGCGACCGGATAGTTTGGCGGCCAGGAGCGATCCGCCGCCGATGCCGAGGGCAGCAGCCAGAAAAAGGTAGCCGCTATGGGCCTCGGACAGCCCCAGTCCCTGCATGCCATAGGCAATCAGGTTGAGCTGGGCATAGCCCCCTATAAACATGAAATACGCCTGACCAATGACCGCCAGCATCAGATGCCGGTCATGGCGGATAGCCAGCAGGGTGCGCAGGATCTCTGTCGGGAAGTAAGCTATTTTTCGGTTAGTATCGGCGCGCGGGGTGACCTCCATGCCCGATGCCGCCCACAGGCCAACCAAAGCGATCATCAGGCAGGAGAGTGCCCCTATCCAGTAGCGTCCAGCCACGGCCTGGGTCAGTGCCGAGGCCGACACTGTCCCACAGATGATAGCCAGATAAGTGAAGGACTCGATCAGGCCGTTGGCGCGGGAGAGCTGTTCACGACCGGCCAGTTCCGGGATTACGCCATATTTGGCCGGTGCAAAAAAAGCGCTGTGAGTCGCCATCATGAATATCACGACATACAAACCGTCATGCCACCCTGCGGCAAAGGCAGCAACCGCCAAAGCGGTCACCACTACCTCAATTACCTTTATGGCGACAATAATGCGCGACTTGGCCAACCGATCAGCCAGGCAGCCGGCAGGAGCCGAGAAGAGCAGAAACGGCAGCACAAATACCGCCCCGACGGTGGCGGTGATCACTCCGGCTTTGTCGGCCCCCTTGACACCAATCAGGCAGAAGATAATCAGGAGCTTCAGTACATTGTCGTTCATCGCCCCCAGGAATTGGGTAACGTTCAGTCGACCGAAGGAGTGGGGAAGCTTGTTGGTTGATATTTCGCCCATTTTCATAATTGTGCCTTTAGATTGTTTTGTAGGGGCGCGGTTTCCGCGCCCTGCCTTGTTTCTGTGCCTTTTATCTTAAACGGGCGGGGGCAAGATCGGGCGGGGGGACCCCGCCCCTACAATCCGGCCACTGTTGCCCATAATTTCCTCCGTCACCCCCAGCGCCATCTTCAGCTCCACATCCCGATCCCAAGGGTTTCGAATGCTGGCAATGCGCCGTACTTCCAACAAGGGAATGTGGCGAGCGTGCCACCATGGGGAAGTGATAAAGCTGTTGATGATCGGCATGTCGCTGCCATACAGCAAGCGATCGTGAATACGAGTGTGCCGCAGCACCTTGCCCAGGTGTCCCAACCGGTTGACCTGGGTCAGGCTGGAAAAGTCGGCGAAAAGGTTTGGGTACTTTGCGAAAAGTGACAGCAGGCGTTCCATGTTTGGCTGCCCTTCGTTCTTTCCATTACTGGCACAATGGGCAGCGATGACCGTGACTCCTTCGTCCAAAGCACTACGCAACCGCAGCGAATCAGCCAGGCTGTTGTCGGCGCGGGTGAAGGATTCCTCGTTACCGGTGTGGGTCAACAACGGCAGCTTCAGCTCATACAGGCGGCGGTAGAATGACTTGAGCCGTGGATCGGCAGGGTCGATGCCCTGAATGGATGGCAGCCACTTCATCAGTACGGCTCCATCCGCTGCAGCCTGCTCAAGCCGCTCCAGTGCATCCCGTCGATAGGGATTGATGCTGGCCCCGAATAACAGATTCGAGTAGTTGTGGCAGGCCTGCCCCAGGAAGGAATTAGGGATATAAATCTCCGTCGCGGCTTCATCCAATTCGCCACGTGCGTTGACCACACCATCCATGGCCAGCACCACTGCGGCAGTTACGTGCCGCGATTCGGCCAGGCCCTGTGACAGCCGTTCCAATACAAGTTCATCACCGCGGTCAATAAGTTCCGCTTCGGTCACGCCGAATGTTTTGAGAAAAAATCGAAAGCGCTTATTGCGGCGCATGGCACTGGAGACAAAACAGCCACTGGAGCCGGCGCCAATGCCGGCGGTATGGCAGTGGATGTCAATGAGGGGGGCAGATGATCGCATAGGATGCTCCTGGTGGATTGTAAATTGTTCTATGCCTGCATCTGTTTCAGGGAACATGCCAGAAGGCCAACATTTATGCAATACCCGCATTTTTAACAGGTTAAGTGAAATTGCAACGGGTGCCGATGAGCTTGATTGACACTGAATGTCTGGATGATGTACATAATATGCATGACAAAGACCTTGCTGACATCTGTTGAACGTGACTTTTTCAAAATGGTCGGCCAGGCGGCTTTTACCAATCCTTTCAGCCAGGCCAGGGTGGAATTGGACAGGAAGATTGCCGGAACTGACGCTGCCATGCCGTGGAATGATCTGCTCGAGCAGGTCACCGCCCGAATCTCCGAACGGCTTGCACTGTTGAAAAAGTCGGGACGCGACGACCTGAAGCTTCATGCCAAGGATGACCAGGAGTTGCTCAGAACAGTTTTCCTGTTCGACATCTACCACCGTTATGGTCGGACCTTCGACGATTTCATTCTAAAGCAGATGGCAGCTGGTGACGCACCAATTCCCATCCCCTTTGCCACAGAGCTGCTGGGCGCCATAGCTGCCCTGGGGCTCAGCGAAAGTGGCTGCCACCGCTACCTGGGAATCTTCTACCAGATCCGACGCGCTTTTTATTTCATCGAGACAGCACTGACCGGCCTCTCCGAATCCATGCACGGCCTGCGGCTGCAGCTCTGGAACAACATTTTCACCTGCGACATCAACTGGTATGAGCAGCACCTTTGGAACCGCATGGAGGATTTTTCCACGCTGCTGCTCGGTGAAACCGGTACCGGCAAAGGAGCGGCTGCCGCTGCCATCGGGCGCTCCGGCTTTATCCCCTTCGACGGTCGCAGCGGTCGTTTCTGCGAGAGCTTCACCCGCAATTTCATTCCGATCAACCTGTCCCAATACCCGGAATCCCTGCTGGAATCGGAACTTTTCGGGCACAAAAAAGGCGCCTTTACCGGCGCCATCGAAAACCATGAGGGTATCTTCAGCCGCTGCACACCCCACGGCTCCATTTTTCTGGATGAGATTGGCGACGTCTCCATACCGGTGCAGATCAAGCTTTTGCAAGTTATTCAGGAACGAACCTTCACCCCGGTGGGAAGCCATGAGCGTCAACGTTTCCAGGGCCGCGTTATTGCCGCCACCAATCGGCCACTGGACAACCTTCGCCGCTCCGGCCAGTTTCGCGACGATTTTTATTACCGGCTCTGCTCCGACATCATCGTGGTCCCGCCGCTCAGGCAGCGTATTCAAGAAGAACCGGCCGAACTGGAGGCGCTGATCGGCAGCATATTGAAACGAATGATCGGCGAGGCTGCCGCTTCTCATGTACGCCTGGTACGGGAGACGCTCAACCGTGATCTGAAGCAGCACTACACCTGGCCAGGCAATGTACGTGAATTGGAACAGGCCATACGACGCATCATCATCACCCGTCATTATCGCGGAGATATGGCAACATCAGCCACCAGCGACCCAGCCGACCGGTTGATGGCACGCATCGAGACCGGCAGCATGGATGCGCAACAACTGATGGCAGAATATTGCGGGCTACTCTACCGACGCGTCGGCACCTACGAAGAAGTTGCCCGGAAAACCGGGCTCGATCGGCGCACGGTCAAGAAGTATGTTTTGTTGACCAGCGCAGAGGGTGCTGCAAATAAAAAGAAATAGGACATAAAAAAGCCGTAAACCCGAAGGTCTACGGCTGAAAACTCCAAAAATGTGTTTTCATATTTTATTTGGATTTTGTTGAAAACTCAGGTTGTTCAAAAATAGTCAGATCGTCGCAACCGGAGAACGCCCCGCGGAGGCCATCCCTCTCTCTATCTCTCCCCCAGAGGGGGAGAGGAAGCTTTGCCCTCTCCCGCTGGGAGAGGGATTGGGTGAGGGCCGCAGCGCTACGTCGCACAAGGTGGCTTTCGAGGATGGCGGCGAGATGGCTGTTTTTCAACAACCATTAAAACGGGATGTCATCATCCTGGAACGGCGGCTCTTCATAACTACTTCCACCGCCACTCCCTCCGGCCGCAGGAGCCGAACCTGGCTCGCGCCGTTCACCGCCCCCCTTGCCGGACAACATCTGCATTTTGTCACCGACGATATCGGTGGTGTAACGGTCGTTACCACTCTTGTCCTGCCACTTCCTTGTCTGCAGACGTCCCTCGATATAGACCGTCTTACCCTTGGAAAGATATTCCCCGGCGATCTCGGCCAGCTTTCCCCACAGGGTGATATTGTGCCATTCAGTGCGCTCTTCCCACTCGCCTGTCTTGCTCTTGAACTTCTCACTTGTGGCGAGGGAAAAACTGGCTACAGCCTGTCCCGAGGGGGTGTAGCGGACTTCAGGGTCTTTGCCCAGGTTGCCGATCAGCATGACTTTGTTGAGGCTTGCCATAATTAAACTCCTTTTTTTTGTCCATCTATACTGAGATCCATTATGAAAAGAGACATTTCAGCAAATAAGGGCGGCTATAGTACCTTTATTTCCGGCAGAATGAAATATTAATTCTCTGAGTTCCAAAGTTGATGTCTTTCTTGTATTTCGCCAGGCTAAATGAGACAAAATGTCTTAATCTTTTGCATTTCCATCCGATGAGAACTAGAATCCGGCTTGCCCAAAAGCCTGCTCCAGTGACACACATCACATAATTGGCTTCATAAATCCCTTATGGTGCCGGTACTCATCATCAATCCCGTTAACTGCAACAGGAGCTTCATGCACCTCATCTACCTTGCTCTGCTTGCATGCCTGTTCTGTGTCCCATCCCTGCTTCATGCTAGCGATGAACCAGTCCAGGCGGTCACCATCGATACACTTCTGCAGAGAGCAATCAATCGCAACCTGATTGCCGGCGGAGTCGTGGTTGTCGGCAACAAAAACGGTATCCTGCATGCCTCTGCCCGAGGTGCGCTTAACTCGAATGCTGCGGCACCACCTCTCAACGAGCATACCATTTTCGATATTGCTTCCCTGACCAAAGTAGTTGCCACAACTCCGGCAGTGATGACGCTGTTGGACAGCGGCAAAGTTGCTCTTTCCGATCCGATCTCACGCTGGTTTCCCGAATTCAAAGATGCCGGCAGGGACGATATCACCCTGCTCCACCTGCTGACCCATACCTCGGGGTTGAATGATTTCAACGTCAGCGGCGATGATCCCATGAAGACGACCATCCAGCGGGCCGCGGGAGAGAAGTTCCGCAATCGGCCGGGGGAGCGCTTCAATTACGCCGACATCAATTTCATTCTTCTAGGGGAGATGGTTCGACGGGTTTCCGGTCTGCCCCTCAATGAATACTGCCGCAGCAATATCTACGAACCGCTCAACGCTCGGGAAACCATGTTTCTGCCACCGGCCCACCTTGCCAGCACCATTGCACCAACCACAGACCCGACTTCCGGCATAGTCCAGGACCACAATTCCCGACGATTGGGCGGCGTTGCAGGACATGCCGGACTGTTCAGCTCTGCCTATGACCTGGCCAATTATGCCCGCATGATCCTGGGAGGAGGCGTACTGGACGGAAAACGCATTCTTTCCGAACAGGTAGTCACCAGGATGTGTTCGCCCTATAAGTCCGGCAACGGTGTTGTACGTGGCCTGGGCTGGGATATCAACTCTCCCTATTCGGCGCCGCGGGGAATGCTGTTTTCAGATAAATCATTCGGCCATACCGGCTACAGCGGTTCCTCGATCTGGATCGATCCCGCGCAGGATCTGTTCGTGATACTGCTGACAAACCGCCTCAACTACCGTGAAACTTCCGTCTTCAATCAGCTGCGCCGCAATGTCTCAACCCTTGCGTCAGCCAGTTTCAGCCTTGGGAATTATCCCGCCCTGCCCCCTGTCCTGGAAACGGAAAGGATGCTTGAGGAACTGATTCAGGAATTCAAACCTGCTGCAATTCAGCTGTTGCCCCAAAAAGTCGTCAAACAAAAGGTCGCGAAACAAAAACTCGTCCGTTCTTCTTCCTCCAAATCATTAAAACTCGCCTTTCATAAACGCAGCGGCAAAAAGACAATCAAAACTGCTTCAGCTCATCGCAACGGAAGCAGGCGCCGCGGCTAAACCGCCGCGCAACCTCTCCTGTAACGGTTCCCGGCTCCTCACCTCCTTGACAAATTTCGATAGCGGCGTTAGAAATTTATGTGCTGCGCCTAATTTTGATTATCAAGGAGTCACAGTTGAAGTCTATAGTACAGGCGATGGCAGCAGGAATGGTGCTGGTGCTGGTTGCTTTTGCCCCAGGTAATGTTTTGGCCAAAAAATGGAACGATTTGGGGCTGAGAACCGCCTTCTCGGCATCCGCCAGATCGGAATACTTTCAACAGTACGATCTCTTTTTCAATTACGGAATTCCTCTGGAGTGGCGGAGTCCTGAGGGGTGGGGAATCGGGACGCGCTTTGAATCTTCCGTGGGAGCCTTGCATGGCGGAAAGAAGACCGGTTTTATCGGTTCAGGCGGGCCTGGAGTATCTTTCAATAAATCCGATATGGGAGCCTCCTTTGATGTGGGGGTGAATGTAAACATAATGGACAGACGCAGCTTCGGAAAACACGATTTCGGAACTCCAGTGGTTTTCGGCGCCTATCTTGGCGCTTCCTACCGATTCGACAATGGCATTCGCGCAGAATATCGGCTGCATCACATCTCTAACGGTCATCTGCTTACTCCCCACGTATCAAACCCCGGCCTTGACCTGCATATGTTCGGCATCAGCTGGGGATTTTGAGGTTGCCCCGCGCATCCCCTTTCAGTCGTTTTCCAAGTGAAAAGAGTTTCCGATCCAGCTACTTCCGCCCTCTATAGCCAATGAAATTAAAGAGTTTTAGTTTGACTCAACTTCGGGAACAACGTAAGTTATGCAGCTAGTTTCCATCCGGAAACTCCGGGTGAGAAACTGCTGGTTTCCGATTCAGAAAGAAGGGATTTTTTGTCCTGGCAAGGAAATCGAGGGATTGCGCGGAGGTTCTCATGATCCGCCACACAATTTCACTTGTGAAATTGGACCGCGAAGGCGCCCGAAGGGTGAGACCCACGGTCGAAGTCACAAGTAAGCCCGAAGATTGACACCGCCAGGGCGAAAAAGAACCCTTTCCGGACGGAAACTGGCTAATAACTGGAGTTTCCCCATGGCACGCGCATACCTCTTTCTCACGGTATTCATCCCTCTGACATTTCTGTTTGCCTTAAGCGCAATAATCGGCACCCTGTTTGATGCCAGCGGCCGAATCTATGCTGCCCACGCCCGCCTCTGGGCTCGTCTTTCATTGGCACTGGTGGCTGTCAGAGTTACCGTGGTCGGCGCGGAGAACATACCTGCCGGCCCGGTGATCTTCATGAGCAATCACCAGAGCAATTTCGACATCCTGGCACTCCTGGCAGCCATGCCGCGGCAGCTGTACATGATCGCCAAAAAAGAGCTTTTCGATATTCCCGTATTCGGCGCCTCCATGCGCCGCGGCGGATATATTCCGCTGGATCGCAGCGACGGTCGCAGAGCCCTTAAAAGCATGGACAATGCCGCAGCTATCATCAGGTCGGGCAAAAGCGTGGTCATGTTTCCCGAAGGCACCCGCTCCACAAATTATCAGCTGCTTCCCTTCAAACGGGGCGGATTCATGCTCGCTCAGCGGGCAGGTGTTCCGGTGGTGCCGATGACCATCAACGGCAGCGGCAGAATCAATCCGGCCGGCCGCACCCGGATCTATCCGGGCAACATCACCATTACCCTGCATCCCCCGATACTACCGGCGTCAGCTGCATCCCGAAACGAAGCGGAAAGCCGGTTGATGACGCAGGTGCATTCCGCTATCTCTTCATCCCTGGAGCTGTGATGACCGGTCTTCTCTACACCCCGCTGATCATTGCAGGTTTGGCAGCCGTTGTCTGGGGGCTTCCGGCCAGCCACCGCCTGCCCCGGCCGATGGATACCGTTGCCGCGTTGGTGGTGCTGCTTGGTATCATCGCCACCGTCATAGGGATTCTGCTGACAGCCATTCCCGATTTCTTCAAACAGTGAGCATATGACCCATCACGTTAAAACAATCCTTGCCAACGGAATCGTCATTGGAATCCTCTGCAGCCTCATTTTTGCCGCCGGGACCTGGTGGCGCATGCAGAACCAACTGGCCTTGGGAGACGACGCATACCGGCGCGGGGATTTCCCGGGTGCGGTTGCCGGCTACGAATCCGCCCTGCACATGTACATTCCAATGCACCCGGCAATGGAACATGCCGCCCGGCAACTCTGGAACATTGCCGAATACAATGAGCGTATCGGGGATATCACCAGGGCCCTGATTGCCTATCGTTCCCTGCGCAGCTCATTTTACGCAGCTCATTGGCTGATCACCCCGGGTCAGGACTGGATCAGGCGCTGCGACATGAAAATCGCCGCACTCGCCCCGCTGCAACAAGAAAGGTAATAGCATGGAATCTTCAGCAGCAAATGCCCCCCTGCAGATCATCCCCCTGGGTGGATTAGGCGAAATCGGCATGAACATGATGGTCTACGAGTGCGGGGATGACATCATCGTTGTCGACTGCGGTCTGATGTTCCCCGAGCCCGACATGCTCGGCATAGATTATGTCATTCCCGATATCACCTGGCTGCGCGAACGCAGCTCCAAGGTACGGGCCATCTGCCTTACCCACGGTCATGAAGACCACATCGGCGCACTCCCTTTTGTGCTGCAGGAATTGAACGTGCCGGTCTACGGTTCTGCCCTGACCTTGGGATTCGTCAATGAAAAGCTGCGCGAATACAAGCTCGACGACCAGGTGGAGCTGATTGTCATGGCCCCGCGGGAAAGCGTGGAGCTGGGCTGCTTCAGTGTGGAATTCCTGCGTGTGGCGCACTCCATCGTTGATGGCTGCGCCTTGGCCATCACCACCCCCGAGGGAGTCGTCATTCACACAGGCGATTTCAAGATCGACCATACCCCGGTGGATGGTCAGCTGACCGATCTGGCCTCCCTTTCCCGCTATGGTGAAGCGGGTGTGCTGGCGCTGTTGTCCGATTCCACCAACGTGGAACGCGAAGGCTACACCCTCTCCGAAAAATATGTAGGCGAAGCATTTGCGGAGATCTTCCCCAACTGCAAGGGACGGGTGATCGTGGCCGCCTTTTCCAGCAGCATTCACCGCGTTCAGCAGGTCGTTGACGTGGCTGTTGCCAATGGCCGCAAGATCCTGCTGAACGGCCGCTCCATGATCGCCAACGTGCGCATCGCCCGCCAGCTCGGGTACCTGACCGTTGCCGACGACATGTTGATGGACCTGAGAGAGCTTCCCCACCTGCCGCCGGAACAGGTCTGCATCATCTCCACCGGCAGCCAGGGCGAACCGATGAGTGCCCTGGTGCGCATCGCCATGGATGACCACAAGCAGATCAAACTGGAACGGGGAGACACCGTTATTCTCTCATCCCGAGTCATTCCGGGTAATGAACGCACCATATCCGAACTGATCAACCACCTCTACCGCCGCGGAGCCGAAGTTTTCCACGAAAAAGTATCCGAAGTGCACGTTTCCGGCCACGCCAGCCAGGAAGAGCTGAAACTGATGCTCAATACTGTCCAGCCGCGCTTCTTCATTCCGATCCATGGCGAATACCGCCATCTGATCAAACACATCCAGTTGGCCCGCAATGTACGCATCCCTGAGGAACGCTGCCTGCTGGCGACCAACGGTGATGTCATCTCCTTTTATGCCGATACGGCAGCCATCGTCGAAAAGGTGGAATCGGGCAGAGTCTTTGTGGACGGCAAGGGAATCGGCGATGTCGGCAACATGGTGCTCAAGGATCGCAAACACCTCTCGGAAGACGGCATGGTCGTGGTGATTATCGGTATCAACCAGTCCAGCGGGGCCGTGATTTACGGACCTGATATAGTTTCGCGGGGATTCGTGTTCGAGGACGAGAGCCAGGACTACCTGGAGACGGCGCGCTTCATTGTGACCACCGCTCTGGAAGAGATCAACGACGAGATGCGCTGCGACTGCGAAGAGGTAAAGCAGGCCGTGCGCCAGGCATTGCGGCGCTTCTTCAAGAAGACCATCGAGCGCAGGCCGGTGATTTTACCGGTGATCATGGAGATGTAAAAGATATTCAAAGTTAAAATGAAGAAGGGGTCAGGCAATCAGCCTGGCCTTTTTTTGTACCAAAACAACGGCTGGAATAACACGGAGCAACGGAGCAACAGAGGGAGCTGTTGATAATCAGAGGTTGTTCAAAAATAGTTAGATCGTCGCAACCGGAGAATGCCCCGCGGAGGCATGAACTCAATCCGCCGCACACTTTCACGTGTGAAAGTGGACCGCGAAGGCGCCCGAAGGGTGAGGCCGCAGGCCGAAGTCACAAGGCGGCTTTCGAGGATGGCGGCGAGATGGCTGTTTTTCAACAACCTATTAGTAACAGAGATGAAGTACCTCAGCCGCAATATTCTGCAAGGGCATGATCTTGTGGACCCCCCCTTTTTTGACCGCTTCGTGCGGCATGCCATATACCACGCAGCTGGCCTCATCCTGGGCAATGGTTATGGCGCCGGCATCAAACATCTCCTTCATACCGCGGGCACCGTCATCACCCATGCCGGTCATGATCACACCAACCGCGTTCTTGCCGGCATAGCGGGCGCCCGATCGAAAGAGCACATCAACAGATGGACGATGACGGGAAACCAGGGGGCCATCCTTGATTTCAACATAATAGCGGGCTCCACTGCGCTTCAAGAGCGCATGGTGATTGCCCGGGGCGATCAGCGCCCTGCCCCGCACAACCGTATCATTATCCTGGGCCTCCTTGACAGTCACCCGGCAAATGGAATCAAGCCGTTTGGCAAAAGCGGCGGTAAAATGTTCCGGCATGTGCTGAACAATGACAATGCCGGGAGTATCTTCCGGGAGCATTTCCAGAAACACCTTGAGCGCTTCGGTACCACCGGTGGAGGCTCCCACCAGAACCACCTTCTCGGTGGTCTGGATCATGGCCCTGGCATTCGGCTTTTCCATGATCACATCGGCGGTGTACCTGGGTGCTACTTCCTTTGTGGTGCGCATGGCCTTCAAGGTTCCCAGGCGCGCAGCAGCAGCTCCCTTGACCGCTTCGCAGATGCGTACCCGCGACTCCTCGATGAACTGTTTGGTGCCCATTTTGGGTTTGGTGATGATGTCCACCGCGCCATACTCCAGTGCCTTCAGGGCGGTTTCATTGCCCCGTTCGGTCAGGGTCGAACACATCACCACCGGGATTGGATGCTGACTCATCAGCTTTTGCAGGAAGGTCAGACCGTCCATGCGCGGCATCTCCACATCCAGCGTAATTACATCCGGAATCACGGTCCTCATGCGCTCGGCGGCCAGGATCGGATCGGCAGCAGTACCTACAACCTCGATTTCAGGATCGGAACCAAGGATATCCGACATGGTCTGACGTACCAGCGCCGAATCATCCACCACCAGCACCTTGATCCTTTTCATATCGCCATCTCCTGGTCGGAAATATCCTTCCCCCGGCGCATCATCCGTATATACACACCACCATCCCTGGTACAGAAAAAAAGCTTCCTGCCGCGGAGGCCGCCGGTATCGCTGGCAGTGATTTTAAGCCCCAGCAGGCCAAGCACTTTTTGAGCATGGGCTATATTCTGTTCACCGACAGTAAGTTTTGTCGAGCTGTAGTCACCCACCGTGAGCACCCGGGCTCCGCCAAACAGTTTTACCTCCAGTTCGCTGCCTGCTCCATACTCCACTACCTTGCGATAAATGTGATGAATTGCAGTATCGACATACCGTAGATCTTCGTTCCCCACTCCGCCATCAGGCAACATGGCGTGACAGATGGCGCCGACCCTGTGCAAGCGGGAGTACATGGTCACCGCTATGCAGGAGCCGAGCACTGTTGACACCAGCAGCGGCTTGCGTGCCACAATCACTTCGCCCGGCTTGAGATAGGCCGTGCAGGTATGGGAGGCGATCAGCTCTTTCATGCATCCTCAGTCAGTTCTTCCGGTAGACAGTCGAAGCCACAGCCTTGAAATCAACATCAAGACCGCTCAAAGTTTCAGAATGCCCAATAAACAGGTAGCCCCCCGGTTTTAGCTGGCGATGGAATTTTCTCATCAGGGTCTGCTGGGTCGGCTTGTCGAAATAGATCACCACGTTTCTGCAGAAAATGATATCCATCTTTTCAGCCATGCCGAAATCGTCATCCATGAAGTTGATCCGGCGGAACGAAACCAGCGAACGCACATGGGGGGCAATGCGCACCAGGTCACTGCTTCTTTCCTTGCTCCTCATCAGATATTTCTTCTTCAGGTTGAGCGGGATCGGATCGGTTCTTTCTTCCGGATAAATCCCCCGACGGGCAGTCTCCAGGACCTGGGTACAGATATCGGAGGCGAATATGGCTGCACGGAAATCGGAGCACCCGTCGGCAAATTCAGACAGCACCATTGCCATGGTATAAGGCTCTTCTCCGGTAGAACAACCGGCGCTCCAGATCCGCACCGGATCACGCGACAGATCTCCCCGGTTCTCCAAAATAGTGGGGAGCGCCTTTTTTACCAGGAACTCAAAATGAGCAGGCTCGCGGAAAAAATCAGTCTTGTTGGTCGTCACGACATCGATCAGGTGAATCAACTCGCTGGCGTTCCCTTCCTGACTGAACACGTAATTGCCATATTCTTCAAACGTTTCCAATCCAAGAGCCTTGAGACGTTTCTGCAACCTTGCCTCAAGCATTATTTTTTTAGCCGGCGGCATCTTGATGCCGACATGTTCGAAGATGAAACTGCTGAAGCGATGGAACTCCCGATCGCTGAGAGTCGCTGGCAAACGTATGTTCCGGCTTTCGTGGCTCTGTGTCACTTCATGATCCTTCCGGTAAAAATAATTCAGGACAACATTAATCTCACACGAAGCCACGAAGGCACAAAGAGAGAGTTAAAGGTCCGGGCATGCTTTTCCTTCGTGTCTTTGCGCCTTT
>NZ_JAHDYS010000013.1 GCF_018531195.1 Pelotalea chapellei
TTTCAATTAAATCAGCCAGTAAGACCCAAAAAACCGGGAAGGCCACAAAAAACTGGGAAGTGTCCCTAGTTTCTACTTGACTCGCGCGCCATGCGGGTTAGCTGCTCATGCCGTGCTTTATCGGCAATCGCAATCACGGGATAGCCTCCAATGGTGGCGTCAAAACAGCGCCCGATACGATTTGTGCAGGGCAACTAATCGGTGTAGGGAGCATATACGGGCGGTGGAATCTGTTGGTTAATTGAACAGCCTGAAATGCCCAGCGAGGCTGCAAGCAAGGTCAGCAGAATGCGGGTTTTGAATGTGTTTGACACGTTTCCTGTTCATCCTATCGTTGTTTTTGGGGGTCAGAATATTTGAAACATCCTTCGTTGATTTAACCGAAAGGCCCATTTTTAGAATTGCCGCTCAGAAATTTTACTCGACTCGCACTGAATAAATTTCATTCACCTTGCCGTGAACGTTTGCTGTCCCTCGCCAGATCAATACCAAGCGCGCTTCATCCGGTTCTACAATGACCGTATCCAACCGAAGAGGGATATCATCTTCTCTCTGCCGTAAGCGCACCGAGGCCCGTGGAGTTGCCCCAGGCAGCTCAAAGCGGAGCACACCGTTCCGGGATGCTCCCTCCACCAGTACCTGCTCCGTGCCGGTCAGGTGCTGCGGGGTGCAGAGTCCGGGCGCGGCGCTTGAATAAAAGCGCGGGTCCAGGTCTGCCGGCGGCAGCGGGTTGAGAGTCCTTCGCCAGTTTTCGTCATAGGTCCCGGCGAAACCGGCGCGCGGCTGCCAGTAGGGGGCGATCATCCCAAAACCTGTCGGCTTTGGGCGCTGATCCGGACTTTGGATGAGATCAGCCGGATTCTCGATATTCGGCAACAATTGGCCATCAATAGTAATCTTCGACGTGCCGGTCATGATTCCCCGCCCAACCGGGTTTTCCAGGCAGTACTGATGATCCGCCGGATCCGGTGGGTTGGTGTCTGCCCCACCAAAGGCGCGCTCCCAGCACAGGGGGATCTTTTCAAAGGGCGTAACTCTTGAAATGGAAGCAGCTCCCGTTCCACTCTTCATCCATTTGCGATCCCCAAACACCCGGGCCTGCTTTTTAACCGGCCCCACGGAAAAAGTAACATCAACATGCGGCGCTCCGCTGAGGGGGGGCCAAGCGTGACCGATTAGCACGCAGTCCGTGCCCGGTTTTTCCAGAACAACATCGGTGTCATAGATCAGGCTCGACTGGCCCGGCTCGCCGGAATAAACCGGCTCGGAGAGGATCGGTATCTGTTCGTCGGCAATAGTGAGTGTACCGTCGCTGCCGATGGACCAGGTGCCTTTCACTACTATCAGCAGGGTTTCGGCGCCATTTTTATCCATGAGGAAAAAAGGGGCGGCTGAAAAGGGGGAGTTGTTAATGATATTCATCGAATTACGTTCCGATCAGACTGTAATAATGAAAAGTTAATTATCACCCCGGTAATAGATGGGGTGATGTTTTCGATTATCTGATTACCCCTTCTTCAGTATCCGATCTATCTCTTTCCGGCAGATATTTTCGATAGCGGTAAAGGTGATGAACTGGGCGCTCTTGGTTTTGTATATTGGTTCATGTCCCCGATCGAAGTACCCCTCGTCAAAGTCCACCTTTTTCTTCGGCTTGAGGCGTTTCGCTTTTTTCTCCACGAACGACGACTCGAACTCACGCATGTCGGCAATGCAAAAGGTCCGCTGTTTATCCTCGCCCAGTTTGAGCGACATGGCCGACGATTCAGGTACCGTGCCGTCTCCAGCGCCATCGGGAAGCTGCATGGTTACCAACTGCAATTTACCTTTTTTAGTGGGGATATTGTCGGTATCGACGCGGTCCCGGTAGCCGCCGCGGTTGGCGTACCAGTCGGAATCCGTTATCAGGGCTGAACCGGCAATCTTTCCAGCCACGCTGGGCAGCGATGCGGCAGCATCGATCAGTACTGGTAACAAAGAGGCTCCTGCTTCCTTGATTGACTTGAAAACCAACGATGTTGCTTCGCTTTTGAGGTCATCCGGTGCGTTTGTTTTCGCCGTAGAAAAAAGCCGCTTGAACGTTTCCCAAATCGTGTCGTCTGCACTGGTGAAAACCACCCGGTCGGGGCTAGCAATGCCCGATGAATAGAATTGATAGGTTTCGGGATGGGCTTTTTCAGGAAGTTTGGCAAGAGCGTCGTGAAACTGTTCGGCTTCGTCTAAACACTCCAAATAAGAATCCCATGAAGTTGAACCTTGATATTTTTTACCAGACTTTGATATGGCACCAGGGTTCAACCATTCCGGATTGACCAAGCGATAGTAAATATCTTGTCCTCTGTAGATTTCTTCATACGGGTTAGCTTTAGGCAATGCCGTCCGGTTGCCTTGGGCATCAAGCAGCTCCAGCCAGCGTTCCCAGCCATTATTGTTCTTGTACTGCTTATTGGGGAGCAGTTCCAAACCGCCCGGCATATTGCCGAGAAGGGCGGTTACTTCTTCACCATCAGTCCCCAATACCCAAGCGGTGATATTTCCTGCACCGATTTTCAGATCAGTAAAGGGAATGCCCAGGAGCCCGCTGTTGACCATTTTCCCCTTTAAGTGATTGAATGTTTTGACCGGATTCCTAAACCACTGCATAAAATCAATATCCGGAATAGTGTGCGGTCGATCAAATCCGCCTTTCATCCGCCAGTAGGCGGCAGGTGAGCCATCCGAGGGTTGTACGCCGTGAATGACACCAAATACGCTGTCCTTTGCTCCATGGCAGAACGCGCCACCAGACCACCCATGGAATGGGTTACAAGCAGCACCTTTTCGCACTTTCTTCCCGCGTCGACATACTCTTTGATCACCTTTTTGATTTCTGCAGCAAGCTGTTCTCCTGCAAAATAGTTGGATGCGGTCCAGTTATAGCCAAAGGCGTGAACTGGAAATTCGTAGAAAAGATTCACCGACTGATCCCATTCACGAGTCTGCAATGTCTTGAGGATGTCACCATAACTGTTCCACGACACTCCGCCCCAGCCGCGTTTGCCACGGGTCGTGTCAGTTTCGTCGGCAAAAACCGCATTGTGTTTGGTGTCATCGTTTAAAACGTGCAGGTAGCCTTGATTAAATTCACTACCGATGATTAGATCTTTTCTGCTTTTTGCAGTAGCTGCCCACAACAGGCCATACTTTTTTAACATGAATTTTGCATCATCTGGGTCCCAGGCCGTAACGCCCTTTGGATCTCCTAATCGGCTGCCCATTATGCCCGGTACAAAGATGATAGGAAGTACTTCACGCTCAATAACCAAACGGTTTTGGTTCTCTGTCTCGAAGCCTTCGACAGGTTTATATAGTGCTTTACTTCCCACTTCCTTAGATTTAGGGACATTTGACATGGCAGATTCTCTTTCAATGTTAATCTGTTCAATTATTTATATGCAGGGCGGAAGGAATCAAGAGTCTTGTCCCATATTTTAAGTTTCTCCTCCAGGTTCCCATCAGGGCACTCAAGCCCAATCTTAATTTCAGGGTGTTCTCCAGAATTTTCCTTACCTTGATAGTCCCAGGCAAAGAACAGTTCCGTACTGTTTTTATCGCTCATGCGAGTAACAATTTCTTGCCCGACAAGGCCAGTTAGCGTTCGCTTGCCGGTTCTAATCTTGTCTACATCGACACCAGGAGCAAAATTAGCAGCCATTGAAGCTGCCAAGCGATCCATTACACCCGCTTCTTCTACCTTGTGTGTTTCCGACATCTGTATTTCCAACTTGAGTCCCAGAGGGTGCCCTTCAAAGCGGGCATAGGTTTTTTCCTGTTCCAAATAGGGAAGAGTAAATACCCCTTTTTGCGAGTAAAACCCTTTTGATGTGGTTAAAGTCTTATGGTTGTCGGAACCTAAAAAATCATATGAGGCAGCCATTTCTAAAATATCAGTAAGCATTTCCTGTTCATATTCAACTAGACCAGATAGTTTTAACCACAACCCAACTGCTCCAAAATCAATCAGTACGTCCCATTGGCCTTTTTTATTACTTATATTGTTGCCATAATAAAGTACGCCCTTACACCATTTGCCTACATTATTAATGTCTTTGCTCTTTATTAGGACTTTATTGATTCCTCTTGGACTTTTGAGTTTGCTTATTTCCTCAATTTTAGTGCCCCATATTTGTTTTCTTGCTGTTTCCCGAGGTGTGTTTTGTGGCCAGTCAAACTCCGTTATTTCAATATATCGAAACTTTTGACTCTGTACCGCCAGTTTGAACTCCGCCGGCACGTCAATGGCGAATCTTCCCATATAGTAAGTCTTCATACCTTGTTGCGCTCCTTTCGGTGTTGCCGTTGGTTTGATTTTATTTTTCTCAGCAGCGTTGCTGCATCCGCTCAGGACCAGACTTATAAACGCCGCTAACACTAGTTGATGTAAAATCCGCAAAATTTCCTCCTTAATATTCCCTGTCGTTTCTGTGTTGCCGTGATTGAAATCATTTAGTTACAGGGCGGAAGGAATCAAGCGTCTTGTCCCATATTTTGAGTTTCTCTTCCAGGTTCCCATCAGAACATTCAAGCCCAATCTTGATTTCAGGATGTTCCCCAGAATTTTCTTTGCCTTGATAGTCCCAGGCAAAAAACAGCTCTGGATCGTTTTTGCCACTCATACTAATAACGATTTCTTGCCCTGAAAGGCCTGCAACTGTTCGCTTGCCGGTTCTTATTTTGTCTACATCGACACCAGGTGCAAAATTGGTGGCCAGCGATGCCGTCAACCGATCCATAACACCTGTTTCTTCCACCTTGTGTGTTTCCTCCATCTGAATTTCCAACTTGAGCCCAAACGGGTGCCCTTCAAAGCGGGCATAGGTTTCTTCCTGCCGTTTGTAAAGCAAATCAATAGAACCATGTGTTGTATGAAATTGATTTCCTTTTATTGATCTTTGATTCAAATTTGGAATGTAAGCATTGGCAATTTCCTGCACCCAGGTAAACATTGATTGCTGTTTGTCAAGAAGGCCTTTAAGTGGAAACAGTGCAGCACTGTTTCCATAAGAAACGAAAATATCCCAATTACATTCATCATCAGCCATACTGTCGCTGTAATAGAGCACTCCTTTGGCCCATTTCCCCATCTTATTTATCGGTAGTTCCTTGATTATGATTTTATTTACGCCTTTTGGTTTCTTCGTCTTTTCAATTTTGGCGAGATGATTCCGCCATTCTTGTTCAGCATCCTTAACGTTTGGATATTCTACAATTTCAGTAAGCCTGAATCGTTGGCTCTGTACCGCCAATTTAAACTCCGCCGGCACGTCAATGGCGAATCTACCCATATAGTAAGTCTTCATACTTTGTTGTGAACCTTTCGCTGTTTCCGTTGGTTTGTTTTTTGGCTTCTCGGCCGGGTAAAGTAAAGGGGTCAGCCCTTGAAAATAGGGGTAAAGTAAAGGGGTCAGCCCTTGAAAATAGAATATTGCTGCTGAATTTTCTTGATTTCCCTCTGCAACGCTTTATCGCGTATCAACTGCTTTGAAAAGTTCTGCGATATCTTGGCAACCGCCGAATAACTAATACCACCAAATTTTTCGCCTATCTCGGCATTTGTGGCCCCGGATTGCTAATGTTGCCCTGACACTGCCCACGAAGTTCTTCAATTATTTTCCCAGCCCTTGCTTCTTTTCCTTGGTTAACTTTTTCAGGTCTTCCTGCACGATATAATCATGGAACGACATTTTGCCTTTGGCTGGAAAATCCTGGTTTTCCAGGTCCCAACGGTAAATTTTGTCAAGGGATGTGCCGACAAAGGCAGTTGGATTGGTAGTCCAGGCACCCCGACCGACTTCAAAAGAATAATTTGACAGCAATATCGGTGTACCAAGGAAGTGAGGATATTTTTCTGAGACTGGCATGATGTAGGTTTGATTGGTGTTTGAGTTAAAATAATGCTTGAAAACAACCCATTTTCCATCAGGGGATATGGTGAAATCTATTGCATCTGCAATCAACAAATGTGGATTATTAGTCCTGTCGTTTGTCCAACTAATAAAGGTGGAGCCAATTTTTCCACCAGATAAAATAGCAAACGGTAGGTTTGGATGAATGTTTAGGAATGAAAATTCCAGTTGGTCTTTATATTGCTTTACCGCACTCTCAAGCGGATGATGCGACGGTTCCAAGTTCATATCCAGAACTGTTAGTTGTTTTGTTTTAGGGTGATACTGAAACACCCTGTCCTTTGTTGTTGACCATGTGGTACCACGCACCTTTGGAATTTCTTTTATCAATTTTGTATTATCACTACTCAGGTCCACTAATTGAAGACTTTTATCAACGTCAAATGAGTTTTTTGGGTTTTCTTTTTGCGACTCAATCTCAAAAATAAAATGTCTTTGCCGTGTATCGGCAATGGCAATTTTTTCTATGTATTGTGAAACTGGGATGACAATAGGGTATTCACGGTGAAGTTTTTTCTTGAAGTCAAACAGGTGAAATACTCTTACCTGCCCAAATCCAATTAAGTCTTGTGAAATGGGTTGCAGATATTTTCCACCGCCCATTATATCGTCTGCACTGCGGAAATATTTGTCGTAGCTTATCTTACCTTTCGGAAAAGAGATGATTGTGATGGCATTGCCCATGTCGTTGCTGCCAACGGCGTTGTCCTGCGGTACAGGAAAGATGGATATGTGGTTGTGGCCGCCAAATAGGCCACCTATTTTGAAGGTTTGGGGTGGCAGGGCTATTACTTTTGTCTGATAATTTTTTCTTTCATACAAATATTCGGGATCCATTTTATTTCCTCCGTGGGCGATGCCAGAAAACACCATCACACCTAAACAAGCCGCAATGGTTATGATCCTTAATGTTGGTCTGACAATGCCCACAAAGCTTTCTCCCTTTTACTTATCCTTGTCTTCTACTTACCCAACCCCTGCCGCTTTTCTCTGGTCAGCTTCTTCATGTCTTCCTGCACGATATAGTCATGGAATGACATCTTGCCCTTGCCGGGATAATCCTGGTTTTCCAAGTCCCAATGGTAGATTCTGTCAAGAGATGTGCCAACAAAGCCGGTAGGGTTAGTTGTCCAGGAACCAGATCTATCTGGAAAAGATTCATCAGAAATCAATATCGGCGAGCCAAGGTAGTAGGGGTACTTTTCGGATACAGGCATGATGAAGGTTTTTGCAGGACCAGTACGATCATATTTTAAAATAAGCCACTTACCATCTGGTGAGAATGCAAACTGCGATGCCCCACTAATTAGAAGATGTGGGACAGTATTCTTATCTTTGCCCCAACCAATATATACAGCACCCTTCTTCCCACGAAGAACTGCAAATGGAAGTGACTGGTGTATATATATCCTTGAAAAACTAATTTTAGCTTTATTCTGCCTTATTACATCTTTCAGTGGATGATGGGCAGGTTCAAGATTTAGGTCCAATACCTGCAATTGCTCTGATTCGAGGTTATAAACAAAAACCCTATCTTTTGTGGTTGTCCATATGGATTTACCTATATCAATTTCTTTTATCAGCTTATGTGAATCTCCAGTTAAATCAAGTAGTTGCAAGTATGAGTTTACATCTAATGGATCCTTGGTGTTCGGTTTTTGCGACTCAATTTCGAATAAAAAATGCCTCTGCTTGGCATCGGCTATGGCGATTTTTTCTATGTATTGTGTGACAGGAAAGACAATTCGGTATTTGCGGTAGATTTTCCGTTTGAAATCAAAAAGATGAAAAACCCTTTCCTGGCCAAAGCCAATGAGGTCTTGTGATATCGGTGGCATATATTTTCCGCTACCTATTATGTCTTCTGCATTGTGGAAATATTTGTCGTAGTCGATCTTGCCTTTGGGAAAGGAGATGATGGTGATTGCGTTACCCATGTCGTTACTGCCTACGGCATTGTTGTGGGGTACTGGAAAGATGGACACGTTGCGGTAGCCGCCGATGCTAAAAGATTTTGGCAATAGAGATTGTGCTGATTTAAAGTCATTTATCTCGTACAAATATGTGGATTCCATTTTTTTACCTCCATGAGCGTGTGCAATAGTTGAAAATAACAGAGTACAGATAATGATCAGATAAATATTTTTTATGCAATTCATGGTGTCTCCTCATAGCAGACATGGGCCTTGTTGGCCGCCTGGATCCAGGCGGCTTCTTGTTCTATTTCTTCAATTTGATAGTTTTCAAGTTCTTCAAACACCTTCTTATTCTTTTCCATTTTTTTGATTATATTCTTAGTTATCCGCGGAACCTCGGTCTCCAGCTTGTAAAACCTATATGGGTTGTACTGGGTGAAGTATGGCCACAAGCTGGTGTCGAATGTATCCAGCCAATCTTTGGTCTCGGTACAGTAATCCCATAGGTTTTTCTTGTTTAATGCACCGTATGCAAGTGTCATGTACCAGTCGGTTCCAAAAAGTATCCGGCTTCTCATTTTCTTTTTTTGTTCTTCAGATAATTTACCTGTGAAAAGTTCCTTGAAATATTTACGGAATTTTTCATCTGCAAAGGATGATGAAATATCGGTGTACAGATTGGGATACTTGTTACTTGTGATCATATCTATGATCTGCTGACTCCATTCAGGGCCTGGTTTTGCAGGCCCGCCGAAGTGTGCCAGACAGAGTCGCAGGGTGTTTAGAGGCTGCTTTCCATCTTTGAGATCAACAGTTGCATTAAATACCTTTTCCCACGCTTTGGGCGAAACGAAGTTGTCTTCAAAGTATGTATTTTGATTTTTACCTTTGCGTTGTTCCTGCTCTTCAAATTCATCATCAAAGGGATGTTCGAAGTTGTAGAATTCATTGTCTTCATGGGATCTCGCACCTCCGGGGGTGCAGTGGTTCATGATTGGGATGCCGTTCTTGCAGCATTTCGCGTAAAAATCCTTCAAAGTCGGCAGACGGCGTACGTCCCATGGGCGGAATCCCTGAGCGGTGTACATCTTGAAACCCAGATAAAGTGCATTTTCGCCCATTACTTTTGTTATTAGGTCTGCATTGACGCCTTCCCCTTTAAATTGCCAACGTCGAGGGTCGTAGTGAAACATGGGCAGAAATTTTAACGGATACTTGATGACTGCTTCTTCTGTTGATTTGAGTTGTTTCTCCCAGTTTTCATATTTTTCAGTTTCAGCGTCGGACATCAGCACCGGAGCAGCCTCTATGCTGACGCGCCTTAATTCTCCGTTTTGCGGGTCGCAGCAATTACCTATGATGATTCCGGTTTTTTCAATTTCTTTATAATCATTAAAGCTATTAAGCTTATCGATCAGAACGACTTTGGCTGGGTCGTCAATTTTTTTGTAAACCGTCTTGTTACGCGGTTTTACCAGAACCCTGCCGTTGATCGGATTGCCTTCGTAATCGTATGTTTCTACCCATTTACCATGTGCGGGAGACCAATAGCGGGAAGGCTGGGTGACATCAATGGGTTGGCCCTCTTCAAAGAGCGGATTATAAACCCTGATGCCGAAGTAGCCGTCTATGTGGCTGTATTCCATATCCATGGTCATGACGACACTAGAAAAGAACAGGTAAGGTGCATCCTTGTAAAATGGGCATTTCTCCGGATTTTTGAAATAATCATCGACTAGATTATTTCTCTCCTTTATGAACAGGTCCGCAATATCACTCGTTGATTTGGCCTGCATCGTTACAAGGTCCAGTACCGCATTTTTTGTAAGATACCCCTCCTGTGGGTTCTCGGGCTTGTCGCTGAAAACTTTTGCTATTTGTTTAACCGGTTTTGTTGCAAACCATTCAAATAGTGTCAACAACCCACCGAAAATTTCGCCACTGCCCTCTATCAAGCCACGGGAAAACTTCAATCCGGATTGAACCGGCGCAAGCGGTCCCTGGTATTGTACAAATTGCTCCGTAGCGCAGTGACCACTCTGAATATGCATGTGCGAATCAATGATAACTGTTGGTTGCCAGACACTTATCTGATGTATTTCTCCGCACAGCATATCCGGCTTGATGAATTTCAATACAGCACCCTTGGGATCATTTTGTTCGGTTCGTTTCTTCTGCTTTGGGTTTTCCGTTGCGTCTGTTTTCTCGTTAGGCATGCTGTATCCTTGCAATGGACGAATTATGTTCTGCCTCGATTGTCGTTACTCTGCTTCGAGTGGTTTAATTACGGCTATATCATTATGGAAAAGAAGAAATTTATTGTTTAATTTGGCATTTTCCGGTTCAAAGGTTATCTCAAATTTTGCATTTGCTTTCTCGCCCTTAATTTCAATATAACCGTTAGCGTCTGTGGTCATTGGAACAATGCTGTCACTTGGCATTTTTACTTTCAATGCTCTGTTCGCTATCGGTTTATTTTTACTGTCGCAGGGTGTGAAGCATTTCTTTTCTTTATCGTACGCATCCCATGAAAGATGCTCTATTACTGTGCAGCAGAAGTCAGCACTATCAGGTGGCACTGTTTGTGTCGCTTCTGAATTGTCAGCGGTTGAATCGTTGTTTACTCCCATTATGGTACTCCTTTACTGATAAGGTGCTTCTACATGGCATTTTTATTATTCTGCGTCATGGGGTCGGAGTTGCGGCAGGCCCCTTTACCCTCGATCTTGATGTCGAATGAGCTGTTGATGAACTCGGCTTTGCCACAGGTTGTGCCGGAACCCACGCCCTTTTTGCTGCCGGGTTCATCGCCGGTACTGGTTTTGTAACAGCATCCGTCTATCGCACCCATGTTTCCGTTTATCTTCACCGACTTTGTGCCATCGGCCAGCGTGGCGGAGCGGGCGGTGTTGGTGTAAGGTATCGGCACAACCGAGCTGCCCATCGGGGTAAGGCAGACATCCGGCCCGCTTACGACAACAGCTCCACTGCCTTTATTGGTTATCCCCTGACCGTTTGCAAAAACTGTAGAATTTCCCATGACTGCTTGCCCCCTGTATTCGTGTCAATACTTGAATATGGATTACTTCCCAAACAACCAGCCCCAAAAACCACGCTTTCGGGTTTCGCCCGGCTTCAGGCAATGCCACATTCCCTTGCCGTCCCCTGAAGCACCAAGAATAATCGGTTCTCCTTTTTCATTATTGCTAATACAGAAATCTAAGGCAAACTTGCGGTCGTAACTGTTCCTCCCTCCGGGTGCTTCTGCAACACTTATAAACACATGATATGGCAAGTCAGGCAGCAGTTGTTTTGCTGCTTTGTCCTCTTTCATTCCGGGGTTGACAATCCCGTATCCAATGCAGTTTTCCGGGCTGTTCGGTTCAATCAGACCTTTCCTCTCATAGCTTGTGATCTGAATCTCCCATACAACCCCACCGGTATTTTTTGAAACACCGAGATAGCTAAACGAATATGGTCTTTTCAGTATTTCCTCATCCTTAGGATAGGAAAAGCAGGGCTTGTCGTCACGTAAGGTAACCACAGCATCGGCATCTTTGTTTGACCTTGCGATAACTGTTGCAGGCAACAGCACGACAAGACAACAGATAAGGCCATTACGGAAGAAGTCTTGCATTCTTGGGGTTCCTTATAAATTCCTGTAAGACGCGTTGATAGAACGGCATGTTTTGTAAGAACCTTGTGTCATTTAAATGTGTTGCGCCGAAGTATTCTTCAATAATTCTGCCCTGCTGTTCCATGTTAAAGTTAGAAAATATCTTGTTTTTATCCGGGCTGTCTTTTGTCTCTGACGGATCAATTCTATAAGCACGTCCTCCAATGTAACCACCGGAAATCGTTATCCAGAACCCGTGCCACGTGACCGAATAGCCCAACTGATACTGCCAAATATGTGTCATTTCATGCATAAACCATATTTTCGAATACTTATCTTCAATTGAAAAATCATGTACAAATCTGTCAGAATTGAAATACATCCCCCCATTGGGTGTCATCGCAGTATTATCATCCTGAAACCCAAATGGCAGATACTCACCGTTGTGTATTTTGACCGTGGAGTAATTGACGGAATCCTTGAAAACCAGCCGTGCCATGGCGACTTCACCGGCCGTAAGCGGGCGTGACTTAACTTTCACCGTCACTGTCTGAACCGAACTTCCCACCTGTTCCTGATTAGTCTCGATACCTTCAATCTCAATCGTTTTTATGGCCTCTTCCGATTTGCCCGAATCACATATTCTATCGGGGCATCTCGGAATATTGTCGGGCACAAAAAATTCCGCCTTTTCAATGGCAATGGCTTTGGTGGCACTTTTGATGCGTTTGGTTTTTCCGTCGCTATCTGTTCTGCCTCTCACGCTTCTGCCATCTGCCAGTGTCAATCTATAGTCGATATTGGAGAGCGGCACCTTTTTCTCTGAGACAAACTGCAGTTGCTCATCAAACTGTTTGCAGCCGCATTTATGAAAGTGTTCGCTATTATGCTCTGCTCCGTCCCAACAGAGTTTCTCGTAGATCTCGCAGCCGGTCTGGGCATCACGGAGCATGGCGCCTGTTACGTCATTTTGGCCGGTTGAATAGTTCAGAAACGCCAGTTTGTCGAAGTTGGACCCGAAGGCATCCTTGTAGTCACTGATAATCTTGAAACGCTGCTCGCAGCGGGTCCTTTTCAGATCTCCGATAGTGCTTTCCATATTCTCCAATGTGCTTAAAACTTCCATGATCCCCCCACAAATTCCAATTACGATGTCGGCGGTTTCTGATTTCAGCCTTTTTCCAGAACCAATGCCCCGCATGAACCATGGTCATCGGAACAAAACATCAGAGCCGGTGATTGCAGCCATCCGCGTGTAAAGCCCTGTGTAACGATGTTTGCTATCACCGTGCCGCTGGCGGCGCCGATGTCGCCGTAACAATTGGCCGGTGTCCAGAGCTGTCTCTGCTCATAACGCTCTTTGAAACAGCGCATGTCAGCCATGCTCCACTCCACTGCCCGAGAATTCTCGCCGTTCAGGTCGCCGAACATGGCGCGGATTTCCTTGTCTTGCACTCCACTCAGCGCTGCATGGCAGGCGTCGGTCAGTCCACTGTTCCGACTTGGCGAGTTTGATGCGCGTGGTGACGATTCCTCCGCCAAGCCAAGCGCAGTGATGCGCGCCAGTATCGGTCTGCTTGCCTGTTCTGCCCGTGCCGGGTCTTCGATGATCATGAAACCAACCGCTTCCCCGGCAATCAGCCCCTGATGACGTCCGTAGCTGACAGATTTCAGGCGGCCAGCCTGTTCGAACCAGTTCAGGGTTGAAGCTCTAAGCAATGAATCGATTCCGCCGATGATGCACAGGGTTGCCGGATTGCTTTCAATCAGCTCTGCTGCCTGTGCAAGGGCATATGGCATGGAAGCGTTGCCTTGCGGGACAACTTCTAATTCGACCTTGTCAGCCCATTCATCCATGACCATTTTTAGCGGATACAGGCAACTTTCTTCATAGCGTGGACCGGGGCGATCTTCCGAGGCGACACCCAGGATGAGATGGAATGTTGAAGGCCTTGATGTACAATCCTTAAAATAATCCCCAAGCATCTCTTCAAGGCACTTCGACGCAATGCTGCTAAGACGCGAGGCTGTGTCGTGGTTGTCATCCTCAATATCTCTGATGCGTGCCACGGTAATGGGGTTACCATCACTATCCAAATAGTCATCATATTCCGATAAACGGGAAATCCCTGCCCGGACAGAGGCCGCAGTCATGCGGCCGTCATGCCCTACGGCGGTAATACTGTTTACTGCTGTCATCGCCAGTGTCTTCATGCGCTGCCACCTGCTGCCAGCTGTCTGCATCCTCGCGCCCGTACATCAAACAACGGCCGACCGGGTTGCAGGATCGCCAGTTCGAGTGCGGCTGCCGACCGTTGTCTCTGGAGACCGGTTTTCAGAACCTGCCGAAGGTGGTCCACTGTGACAGTTTTGCCGAGCAGATAGCGGGTTCCGCTCGGGTAATTGCCTTTGTTGTTGTCCCACCAGGCGGCGATCAGTCCGGCATTCGGCCAGGGCAGGTTTTCATCGGCATCCAGCGCTACGTTGTCATCTTTTGCATCATCGTTAGGCCCAGCGGTAAAACCTTCTAGCTGGGCACCTTTCATCTCGTCAAGCTCGTTATCGATGCCGGTGATCAAAGTAAAGGCCTCACCGGCAATGCGTGCAAGCTGCGGTGTCTTCATCTGTTCGATGAGCCAGGGGACAAGAATAGTGTCGCCGATGACACCCGCGCCGATGGTTGCAAGCCGGATAGTGGCGGGCGAATCTGCAAGCTGTTTCTGCCAGGTGATGGCGGCAGTTTGTTCCATTTGCCGCAAGGCTGTGTTCAGAGCTTTTACGCTGTAAGGTGCTTCTGTTGCCGCAAAGCTTTTCAGTGTTTCAACCGCAGCAGGGATACCTGCAATGGATGCCGACCAGGCCGCAGCAAAACGTATCCCGTTATCACTGTCTGCCAGCAGGTTAGGCAGGTTGTAATTATCTAGTTCGCAGCTTCTGCCCAATTCACCATAGGCCTGGAGAGCACGCGCAATCAGTAGCGGATACACATGGCATGCGGCCTTGTTCAAATGTTGCCCGGGATCGTGGCGGTGTATGGCGCATGCTGCTATGCCGATGTAACGAAGATACGCTGATTGATCCGTGAGCAGTTTTTCAATGAGCGGTGCAGCTTGTTCATACGTCAGCCAACCCAGTGCCGAGATAAGTGCCTTAGCGCATGCCGGATCATTGTTAAGCGACTCAATTACCACCTGAATGCGGTCTTTATCTCCACTCTCAAATGCCAGAACAGCGGCGGGAAAAAAAGTTTCCGCATACTGGCCGTCAAGGGCATCTCTGCAGATACCCCAGCCCGCTTCTCCGGCTACACGCAGGCCGTCAAGGTGGGCTTCCAGGCGTTCGTCAAGCTGTGCCAGATCTTGAAGAGAGAAATGAGGCGCATCAACTAACCTTGAGCGGAGTACCCACAGGAATGCCGCTTCAGCGACAAATTGAGAAATTATGCTTGTAGTCAGTTGATTGATATCGAACCGCCTCTGATTCTGTTCTCTCCCGAGGAATGGCTGAGAACATACTCTCCCTTGATCAGGATTTTTCCTGCCCTGGTGAGGGTGATGCTTGCCTTTCCGCACCGCAACACGATCTCATTTTCGGCATCAAATGATATTTTTTGTCCGTCTATGATTGCCTCTTGCGGTTTTTCAGCTTCAAGAGCAGTGGCTGCCGGTTCTGTAATCTCTTCAATCAGGGAATACATGGTGTCAACAATGATGGGATGTCTGGGGTCGTTGTTATCAAATGCGAGCAATACTTCCCGGCCCGCAGGTATACCTTTGCCAAGGAGTTTTGCATTGGACGAGGAGGTGGTTCGGGCAATAATCGGACCCAGGCTGTTTCCGCTATAGTCGACGAGGATGAGTCCGCTCTCGTTGATTCGCACAATTCTGCCAACGCGTAATCCTTCGATGGGGGGGGGGTTTTCTTCAAATTGTAAGGCTGTAACGTGCACTTTTTTCACATCTAATCTCCGGACCACTTCCTGTTAAGCTTTAGTTGCTGAATATCTTGCTGGCCTTGATGGTAATGCTGCTGCCATCCATGGTGATGGTTGAAGAACCGGCCTTGAAAGTGATCTTGGGCGCTTCGATGACATATTCATTTGCCTTTGAGTAATACTTCCCGCTGATGGTTTCGGTGAGATCTGCTCCAATGTTTGTTGTCCTGCTGCCCACGATATTCTCGGCCATGGTTGCACCGACAAAGACCGCCTTAGCCAAGCCGACCTCCTCGGTCTTTGCACCGGCAACAGTTTCGTTCATGATCCCGCCGACAGAGACCTGGTACAAACCACCGATGGACAGTTCCTTGGCAGCACCGATGGTTTCCATGGAGTTGATCCCCACCGTCTCGGTCTGGCAGCTGCCGACGGTCAGGGTCATGTTGGCGCCGATGGTTTCAGTGTGATTTACACCCACCTGAATAGTCTTGTTGACTCCAATGCTTTCGCTCTGGTTCATAACGACATACTTTGAGCGGTCATTGCCGACAGTCAATGTTTCGTCATGTCCAACCCTCTGCCCCTTGTCATTCTTGATCAGGATGTTCCAGTCCTTCTCGCCCTGCAGGTAGACCTCCTCCGAGCCCATTTTGTCTTCAAAGCGCAGTTCATTGAAGTTGGCGGCAGTTCCACCGGGGGTGCTTCGGGTCCTGATGCCGCTTTGGGTCTTGTTGGCGGGTAGGCTGTAGTTGGGTTGTTTGGCTTCATTGACGACGCTGCCCGTGATGATGGGATAATCCATGTCGCCATTGATAAAAGAAACCAACACTTCGTCGCCGATGCGGGGAATAAACTGGCTGCCCCAGGTTGTACCGTTCCAGAACTGCATGGTACGCAACCAACAGGAGCTTTTTTCATCCATCTTGCCTTCGCGGTCAAAGTGGAACTGCACATTGACGCGGCCGTACTCGTCAGGCCAGATTTCTTCGCCTTTGGGGCCGGTGACGATGGCGGACAGGAGGCCGGGGACCATAGGTTTAAGTGTGGTGCGCTCAGGTCGGTAGGTTACGGAAGACGGAATGACAAAAAAACTGTTGGAATAATGGGCGCCACTTCCTGATCCATGCTCCTGCAGAATCTGGGGCTGTTCACCCTCATGTGTTACCTTGAAGAGAAAGTATTCAGCATTGAAGTCATTGTGCGGGTGGTCCGCTAGGGTAAACGTGGCGCCCGGTTGGAAACGAGGACAGCAACTGCTGCCATGTCCTTTTTTCCCCAAAGCCTGTATCTCTTCCAGGCGAATTTGGGATAGTTTCTGCCCAGAAGCTGTTTCACCGTATGGGCCTGGATACTCATAAACTTCATAATCTTTTTCTATTTTTACTTTATGTTCGGTTGAAAGATCTACGGAAGGAGTTTTAAAATTATAGTTCTTTTGGGCGAGTTTTCCTGGGCGGAGACGTTCTGAAATATTAAAGGCAAAGACGTTTTCCTTTTCTGCAACAAGGCCGTTAGTGTTGAAAACCAGTGAGGACTGACCAGTAATCTCCTGATAGTAGGCCTCACTATCACAAAATACCAGGACGTGTTTGTCTTCGAAATGCTCGAAGAAATAGTGTATGCCCTCGTGTTCGAGAAGCCTGGAGAGATAATTCAGGTTGGTTTCCTGATACTGTATCGAGAATTTTATGAATATATCGGCCCGGTCAAGTCTGAATTCATACAAGTCACTGGTTATATCCTGCTCTTTAAGGAGTATCCCGATGACATCTTGAAGTTTTTTGTCCTGAAAGATTCGGCAATTCTCTTTCAGAGAGAGCAGCCAGAGCGAAGGGACTATCTGTGCTTGATAGAGCTGCAATCTTCCAGATGTGCCGAAATGTTTGAATTTGCGGATAATGCCATGAAAATAACGATCACCTGATTCATCGTTAAAGCTGGCACCGATACCACCTACAACAGTCAATGATCCTTCTTGAAGTTTTACATCCTCAAAATTGATCTTATCTTTGCTGGCAAGAGTCAGATTAACTACAAAAATATCGGATACTGCTTCTGTGACATCAAAATCAACTACCGACAAATCATAATCAACGTCCAATAATTCAAATAAAAATTTCGCCTCTGAGGCCGGGTTGTAAGCCATACTTGACTCCTTGGTCCAATATGAGACTTTATAATTTAGTGCTTCTGCTTTGGCACTACTACGGCTGAAATCATGAAAAAAATGAACAAATAATTACGATACTTTCTCATGATCTTTAGTAATTAACCTTTAAAATATTGATTGAACCGATATACAACCTTGGACATTTTATAAGCAGAAATACTTTTAACGTATGTCTCTATGTCAGACAGTTCATATTTAGTCTTCATCGAGACAATCAAAAGTCCAATAGTTGACATTCAGATCATTTATTTCCTCCCCCACTGTAAAAAGTCGAAGACACACTTTGCCTTTTTTATAATTAAATATGCAGTTCTGCATGTCTATGTTGCAGCTTTCAACTTCAATAATATTATAAATTAATAATCTACTAGTCATGTCATTCGACTTGTAGTCATCACTTTTATGAACATTTACTGGTTTCCATCCTTTGTTTATGAGCAATTTTCGAATAGCAATAAATGGCTTTCCATTATCTAGAAACGGCTTTCCCATTTCTTCCTTTTTGTCTGCAGAATCTGGCTGCTTATTTTGAGCTTTGATGTTCTTATCGGCACAGTCATATGTCCAATAATTGACACGCATATCTTTAATTTCCTCGCCCAAGGTGTAAAGCCGAAGGCACTTGTCGCCTTTTTTGTAATTAAATATGCAGCTGGGCATATCCATGGCACAGCTTTCAACCTCGATAATATGAGCATTTAGAAAACTTTTCTCTAATTCGCTATTCGGGAGAATCTTGTCCTTAATATTTATTGGTCTCCAGCCTTTGTTTATTAGCAATTTTCGAGCAGCAAAAATTGACATTCCTATCTCTAATTCCTTTGCATGAACAGCAGTCGGAAGAACAATTACTAGAAGAATCAGTAGATGAATTGTTTTCTGCGCAAGACACCTCATTTTATGTTCCCCCCTTGATTCTTGTAAGTCGCCACGAATTTATCATACTTCATGTAAGGTTGAGGAGGGTGTCGATTAGGTTTCCCAGGACCTTGTGGCAGCGCTGCCCATCTATGTGAAGCTATACTTAAAGCGGAATCAATATCACCCGATACAATCTCATCAATAATGTCAAGTTCTCTCAGCATCTCGATAGCCATTAAGTCTTGCGTTGTAGGAGAGAAATCCGTTAAGCCTAACTTTCCCCCAAGTTGTCGCCAAGTAGGCCGGGTGATTTGATACCTGCCCGCTGGTGTGCTCACGCCACCGTAACCAGGACCAGGGTGTGTTGAAAAATCAGAAAATCGCCATTTATCGTTTTTTTTGCCTTTTACTGCACCATATTCAAAGTTGTAATCTCCACTCTCAGCTTCTGCAATTGCACTAAGGAAAGCTTTAACATTCGAATTTTCCAGATACTGTTTGTTTTCGTCAATCCGTTTTTCCTGACGCATCTTGATGTCGACAGGCTTGGGACCGGTTTTATGTCGTCCTAAGCCGCCTGGCGCTTGTTTCCTTTTACCAGCAATTTCAGCCATTAAATTTCCCTCAATTTATTGAATTACAGTACGCACCGATCTCCCATCCGCGCAGGCCACTCAAGCCGATACCCTTTGCCGATTTCCTCAACAACAAGTCGAATGAAACAATTCTGCGTAACATACCCACCCAGAAACCGTTCCAGAACCGAGCTGAACAGGTATAGATCGCCCGATCCTGTATAATGATCACCATTCAGTTTCAGGCAGACCTCATATCCGCGAAACATCCTACCCTTCATGAGCCTGTCGGTCGGCAGTACCTCAATCTCGATAATCCCGTCGATCCTTTTTTTATTTGCCTCCACAAACGTCAAATCTCTGCAATTAGTAAGGATGAAGAGCCTTATTATGGCGAGGAAATTATCAACCCCATTCAAAGAGATGCTGTTCAATGAAAAACCGGAAAGAAGACTCCATTGACGGTTTTGTCGGTTTTCCGGAAAAGTTGCGGCTGTTACAGCCGTTATATTCATAGGGTTGACGGATTCGGGAGTGCCATTAATTGCCGTACAAACATCGCCGATGTTTAGCTGATCCGGTAGTGTTCCGTTGGTACAGGTTAGATCTATATTGAGCTTTGTTCTGGAGGTATTGGTTTCGTTTTTGAGCGGTGGAATTGAAAGGAATGTATCGAATCCATCTCCGTCAGGTGATTTGCTTCGAGTGATGTTGCAGATATGACTGTCTTTGGTGTGTCGGAGTAATGGGTTTTGTACGTTGTATGTGATTTTAGCTGAATTTTTTTTGGCCAGGCCTTCAACCTGATCTACTGAATATAGCTGGTAATGGCTGGGCTGTTCCCCGACTGGGCGTATTATTTGTTTTTGAAGCTCGGTTGTAAATGATATCGACTTCGCCTGATGCTCAAACAGGTTGACCACCGGAGTGGCAAACAGGATAAAACTCTTGTCATTCACCTGCGGTACAACCGGCGGGGTGGCGGTCAGCTCGAATCTTATTTCAAACCGGGAGCCGCCGCCAAGGGAGCGGCAGGCCCCCAAACCGGTCAGGTCGATGGACAGGAACTTGTCGTGAAACAGGAAGTACTCCTGAAGCAGCAGATGCCCAGGCAGGAGACTGGGTTCTTTTGTGAGCATGCTTTCGCCATCAGCAAGCCCGACCGGCTTTAGATTGTCGGCTGGAAGCTCAATGGCAGCGCCGTTGTCGAGTGAAGTGATCACAATACGCTTCAGATAGCGCATCAGCAGCAGGTACATATCACAGGCTGCCGGATAGTCATCGCCGAGAAAGAAGCGCAGTGTCTTTACTTTCCAGCCGGAAAGACCCATGCCGTGCAATTCGCATTGCAACCTGATAGAGGGAGCCTGGCCGGATGGTTGGGAGAAGGATGTCTCCAGCAGCGTCAAAGGGTGAACTACTACGTCGAAGCAGGTTTGAAACCGACATTTGGTGCCTTGCACCGGAATCGATGCGACTTCGGCTCCGGCGGAAATCAGCAGTGATTGCACCAGCTCCGGCTTGGGACTGAAGGCGACGATGGTTGTAGCGGGTATCGGGCGTAAATCCCACGGATGCAGCGCCTCGGTCAACTCGTGGATAATCTCCGGAAAATCATCATCCAGCTTTCGGCGAAGATTGGCATTCAGAAAGGCAGTTCCCTCGAAGAGCCGCTCCACTCCGGAATCGGCCAGATGTCCGCTGACCATGGAGCTCAGCTCCGGATGTACCTCAGCGTAGCCGGTGGCCAGATCGCGAAGTATTGCCAGCTCCTGTTGGTAATAGTCGATCAGTTTTGACGATTCTTTTCTTTCAGTCGGACAGCCGGAGGCCTTTGCAACAGTCGTGGTCGTTTGCGCTGCAGAGTGTGCCAGGGGGAACAAGGCACTGGTTTCATCCAGCGCATCACCGGCAAAACACCAGCTATTCCATCCCAGACGGGCACCGTTTGATTCGCCCAACCGGATCGGCTCGGCTTCGCGTTCTGCAAGAACAAGCTTCAGGTCAAAGTCCAAGGGGTCTGTTATGTACAGCCTGATCAGTCTCACCAGCTTTTCATGCCGGGGGGTGCCGGGCAGAAAGGAGTCGTACTCCTTTTTCTTCAGCGGGCCGAGATGAATGCGGAACTTGCCAGAACGATCCGGCATCTCGCTCCCCAGGATGCTGTTCATCCCCAGACACATTCCGCTAAGCGACAGTTTCATCCGTTGGTCAACCGGAATCAGCACCTGACGCAGAACGCATTGTTCCACCTTCACCCGGTGCACTCCCAGAGCGTCCCGCAGCAAGGTCTGCAGTCCCGAGGCAGAACGGGGAAATTGACTCAAAAGCCCGGCGTATCGCACCAATGACCAGGCGTCCGGCAGTCCCTCGCGCAACTCCTTCTCACCCAGGCCGATCAGGCAGAACAGCCGCTCCCGGTCGCGAGGGTTTTGTTCCTCCACCACCTGATTGAAGAGGCGGTACTTGTTAAAGCACTGGAGGTAGAGCTGATACATCCGCTGGTGGAGAATGTCCAGAAAATCGCGGCTGACCGAGCAGTCGGCACCGGCTTCGTCCAGCAGGTCTTCGGTGTAATGGGTCGGCAGGGGCGAGGAAGAACCGTACAACCCCAGAAAGGTAGTCTCAATCAGCAGTCCCGCGCCATCCTGTTTTACCCGCGCCACGTCAGCCGCAGGAAAGGCGAGGGAGAGATCAGGCCGCACCCGGACTCGCTCCTGCCAGGCACTTTCCGGCAACTCCGGAGCAGTGTCCGGTCCCAGCACACTGCGCGCCAGACGCATGACCTGGTCGAAGGAAAATTCGTGCCCGCGAGCGAGCAGGTCGTCGATTAATGGAGAGGGTGATTGCCAAGCCGTGGCGGCCATTGCCAGATTCCTCCCCTTAGAGTCTCAACCAGTTCAAGACGGGTGTAACAGTTCATTGCGGCAGAGCGCCCCAGAAACTGATCCAGCACGCAGCCGAACAGGTACATGTCACCCGCTCCGGCGAAATGGTCCTGGCGCACCCTGATGCTTAAGTGCCGTCCCCTCATCACAATCCCGTTGATCCGCTGTTCGCCGGCGGCCGCCGTCATTGATTCTATCCCAGCTATCCGCTTCAGATTGGCAGCTCCAGCCGCGCCGTTCTTGCCAGGAAACACGTACAACTCCAGCAGCGCCTTCAAATGGTCCACTCGCTCCAGCGAGAGGTGGTTCAGGTAGAGGTGGCTGGTCAGCTGCCGCAACAGGCCCGATCCCATGGGCGGATTCTGGCCCGGGTTGATCGAGGTGATATTGCAGGCCGACACCCCATCAGGCAAAGCGGCAAGCGGCTCGCGAATATCCCCCACACGCAGCTTTTCGGGCAGACTCCCGTTGGTGCAGGTCAGGTCAATGGAAAGGGATACCCCCTCCGCAGCAGTAACCTCTCGCGAAACGTTGAGGCCGATATGTACATCATAACCACCGTGTTGACGGGATTGGGCCAGCTGTAGGTGATAGATCGGATCGCTGTTGATATCTCCGCCGAACAACTCGAAGGGGAGATAGTCCCGTTGATGACCGCTGGCACGTGTGTAACCGGTTACCCGATCAACGGAAAAAATCTGACAGTGAACGGGGTTGGGACCGGACGGACGGATTGGATACCGGGAGCTGCGATGATTGACCACCACCGGGTCGCCATCATGGGCAAACAGATTGATGGCCGGGACGGCATGCAGGATGAAATTTTCAGATCGTATCCGTTGCGGCCCAATGGACAGGCTTTCAAGTTCAAAGCTGACCGTGAAGTCGCTCCCCTCCCCGCGCTGCCGCCACTGTTCCCAGCCGTCCAGGTCAAAACAGAGAAACTTCTGGGGAGTGCTGAAATATTCCTGGAGCAAGCGGTAGCCGGGAAAGGCCTGGGAGGGATAGGAAAGCAGCTCCTCACCTTCGATGAATCCGGCCTGCCTGAGACAATTCGCCGACAGCACGCAGTCGGCACCGCCGTCACGGGGAGTCAGAATGATACGGCTGACATGCCGGCTGAGCAGCAGATACAGCTCACTGGCTGTGGCCTGATCACCTCCCAGAAACAGCCGCAGACTTTTTGGACGCCACTGGGACAGCGGCAGTCCCTGCAGCGCCAGGTCCAGGCGAATCTCACCCATCCGCCCCGGCAGCTGTGTAAAGGTCGCATTGGAAAGTCTAAGGGGGTGCAGCTCCACAGCAGCGGTTGTGGTAAAGCGGCACGCTGTACCGTCCACCGGCGCCGAAGCAAACTGGGTACCGGCAGGGATGGTGATTGTTTGTTCCAACCCTGAACCGGGAGTGAATCCGATTAAAGTAGTGGCAGGAATCGGGCGCAGGTAATGGGGCAGAATCAGCTGAACAAGTGTTTTGATCAATTCCGGAAAATCATCGGCCAGTTTCCGGCGGAGCATGGCGTTCTGGAAAGCAACAGCTTCCAGCAGCCGCTCTACGTCCGGATCGGTCTTCTTGTCATCTAAAAGCGGAGCCAGTGCCGGATTGGCGCTGGCAAACTCCGCTGCAAACTCGTGCAACAGGCTGAGATCTGAATGAAAAAACGGATTGGTCACTTCTTCCTCTGAAAGGGATCTGCGGGGATGCTCACCGGTGAATATGGATTCTGCCATCCGTGTCGACAACGGTCTCAAAAAAGATCTTCCGCCCGCCTTCTATGGTCAGGCTGGCGACAATCTGAAACCGCAGGGTCAAGGTATCTTCCTCATCGGGAACGTAACTCACGCTGGTGCCTGAAAGTCTCGGTTCGTATCTGTCGATTGCGTTCCTGATGTTGCGCTCGATTGCGCTCACCGACTCCGGATAGCTCTGGAGAAAGTCGAGAAAATCGGGAACCCCGTAATCTGCGGCAATGGGTACATTGCCCTGGCGGGTGTTGAGAATCCGCTGCAGGTGCGACAGCACTGAATCCATGCAGCGCCGCTGATTATCGCCGCCACGGCGCAGCGGCTCACATTTGGCGGAGCGAATCCGTTCCAGTAATCGTTCTTCATGCATGCTGTTTACCGCGGCCTTTATCTGACAAAGTGTTTCTTCTTTAAGCGCAAAGGGCGGATGCCAAGCATCCGCCCCGGAAACATCCTACTTGGATTCAGCCCAGGAATCTTCCGACTCGATGCCGTCAGCTTCCCATGTTTACTTTCAATCACGTCAGGTAGCTGCTTGAAATTGCATCATTTGTTAATTAATCTCATTTTTGCGGAGTTTGCGTCTTAGTCGTATGTTGTCTACGCACAAAGCTGTCAAAACAAAAAATATAAATGCATCCAAACCTATTTTTCCAACAAAACACCAAAACAACCATGCAACTAACGCTGCACAAGAGGCTGTAACGAGGAGTAAAATAGAGTCTTTCATATGATTAACGTCCACTGGCTAATGCGCTTGTTAGCCAAGTGCGATTGAGGTTGTATTGATTGGCGGTAAATACAACGTCTGCAATTGACACACCGCCAGAGATTGAACGTCCAGTTGCGACAGCAATACTCCCAATAACAGCACCAGCATAGAACATTGCGGAACAAGCACCAATTACACCGAGGATTTCAAGCTTGGTTCCCGCCACAATAAGTTCTGCTACGGTCACTGTTGGGCCAAATTTGTCTATTTCAGAAAGTATAGTTTTAGCACTTGCTACAGCTAAACCTAACGTGCCAAACAAATTTTCCGGGGCTGGAAGGTTCATGGATTCCATATTTTGCCTAAAATATGAGTAAAAATTGTTTGCCAATTTTTGTTCCTCCTCTTGGCCTTTGCATCGACTCTTTTGGCATCTTATTTCTTCACACGCATGACAACCGCAGAAATTTGTCCGACATCAATGATTCCATCGTAATAATTACGGTCACTTAGCTCTGACAACAGCACAAGCTCTTTGGTGACGGAGCGAACTTTACCGGTCATCTCTTCACCGTGCGCCAGGCGTAGTGTGACCTGCTTTCCTTTGGAGTTTTCCAGTATTTTTTGGATGGTATCTCCTGCTTTGAGGCTCAACTCATCAGCAAAAGCACTCTGGCCCAGCCCCATACAGACCAGAACCATTGCTACAACAACCCATCGATATTTCATATAATCCCCTTTTCCAGTCGTGGAAGACCTCCGAGGTTTAAAAACCTCGGAATCTTCCGATTGAACTTGAAATTATTTGGGTACTGACCAGGAATCTTCAGCTTCAATGCCGTCTGCTTCCCATGTCCACTTAATTTTTTTGTAGGTGAATGAGATGTCTTCCATATGACGGAAAGGCTCGTTGCTTGCCAGAAGCGTAACAGGCATGGAAGGGCGGATGGATACGATGATGGCGTCCTCAAGCACGTGGGTGAAATAATGCTCTTCGGTGCCCTGCTTGGTGATGCGGTACCATTTCAGGGTAACGTTTTTTAGGTGCTCGCCGGTGCAGAGAGCCTGGTAGAGTTTTGGTGAGCTCTTGTCAAACTCTTTGGTGATGGTCAGTGGTCCGTGGACGCGCTTGCCTGTGGCTAGTCCGTCGGTCGGGCTACGCGGAATAGTGACGTCGTGACCCATTGCGTAGACGAGGATGGTCCCCTCACGTCCATGCATGTCGCAGGAACCTTCGATCTTTCCCTGTTTTTCACCGGTTAGGGTGAGGTGTGCGGGCATTGCCATTGTGTACTACCTCCTGTGGTTTAGGTAACGCTATAAGTCACCTTATTATAGAGCCGATGAAAAGGCTTCTATCTGCATTCAGGTTCTTTGAATTCACCCTCAGCGTGCGGCTCACTCCTTATCCAGCTTGCCGACCAATGACAGCGTAAAGTAGGCCCCCATGTATTTGAAGTGGGGGGTGACCTTGAGGCCGACGCGGTACCAACCCGGCTCGCCCGGGACCTCTTCGACCGTTACCTGGGCCTGGCGCAGCGGGCGGCGGCTGCGGACGCCGGGCATGGGATTATCCATGTCAGAGACGTACTGGCGAATCCAGAGGTTGAGCTCGTTCTCCAGGTCGCCCCTTTCCTTCCAGGTGCCGATATGCTCCCGCTGGATGACCTTGAGGTAGTGGGCCAGGCGGCTGACGATGAACATGTAGGGAAGTTGCAGCCCGAGCTTGTAATTGAGCTCGGCCTCTTTTCCCTCTTTGGAATTGCCGAAGAACTTCGGCTTCTGTACAGAATTGGCGGAAAAGAAAGCGGCGTTGTCGCTCCCCTTGCGCATGGTGAGGGCGATGAATCCCTCCTCGGCCAGTTCGAATTCACGTCGCTCCGAGACCAGCACCTCCGTGGGGATCTTAGTCTGGATGGCGCCCATGGCCTCGTATTGGTGAAGCGGCAGGTCATGGACGGCACCGCCACCCTGGGGACCGATGATATTGGCGCACCAGCGGAAATTGGCAAAACTGTCGGTGATCCGGGTAGCGAAGGCGAAGGCCGCATTACCCCAGCAGTACCGTTCATGGCTGTCGGAGACATTTTCCTCGTAAGTGAAACTTTTCACCGGCTTGGTGGCTTCACCGTAGGGCAGGCGCAGGAGGAAGCGGGGAAGCGCCAGTCCCACATAGCGGGCATCTTCGCTCTCGCGGAAGGATTGCCATTTTGTGTACTGGGGACCTTCCAGGATGGAGCTGATGTCCTTCAGGTTCGGCAATTCCGTGTAGTCATCGCACCCGAAAAATTGTGGGGCGGTGGCGGCGATGAAGGGGGCGTGGGACATGCCGGCCACCGCGGCAAGATTCTGCAGGAGTTTGATATCCTGGGGACCGGGGCCGAATTCGTAGTTGCCGATGATGGTGCCGAAGGGCTTGCCGCCAAACTGACCGTACTCGGCCGAGTATATGGTTTTGTAGAGGCCCGATTTAGCCACCTCGGGCGCATCCTCGAAGTCATCCAGCAGATCTTCCTTTGTGGCATGCATGATCTCGATGCGGTTGTTTTCGCGGAAGTCGGTGCGGTCTACCAGAAAGTGCAGTGAACGCCAGGATGACTCCAGTTTCTGGAATTCTGCGTTATGGAGAATTTCGTCCATCTGGCGGCTCAGTTTCCGGTCTATCTCGGCGATCATGTCGTCTAGAATCGCCTTGGACACTTTAGGCGTCTCGGTTCCCGGTTCCAGAAGCTGTGCAATCAGCGCCTCGACCCCTTTTTTAGTGATGGAGTAGGCCTCATCGGCAGGTTGCAGTTTAGTGGCTTGGACGATCTCCTCCAGCAGGGAGGCCTCACCCACGGTCTGGTCATAGGATGCTGCGCTGTTCAATACTGTACTCATGGTTTCCCCCTACCCTTCCGCTAGGCCGATTTCGGCCAAGAGTTTGGTGCGTGTGGCGTCGTCAGTGATCAGTTCCTGAATTTTCCGGCGGAACTCGGGAACATTGGAAAGAGGCCCCTTGAGAGCCCGCAAGGCCTCGCGCAGTTGAAGCAGGGTCTTCATCTCTTCCACTTGTTCGGCAACCGCCTCGGGACCAAAATCCTTGAGGGACTCAACCTTCAGGCTGACGGGAAGTTCTTCCCCTTCCCTGCTCACGAGCCTGTTGGGAACCGACAGGTTGAGCGTGATGCCCTGGGCCTTCATCACATCGTTAAAATTATCCTTGTCGATGGCAACAGGATCACGTTTTTCTATGGGACGATCGTCAGGACGACCGGTAAAATCCCCCATGACCAGCATCTTCAGCGGCAGTTCCACATCCTCTTTTCCGTCCCCGTCAGCTGGACGGTAGACGATGTTTACTCTCTCCTTGGGCGCTACAGATGCTTCCTTACTCATGACTTCCTCCTTTTATTACTGAATCCGAATTATTAACCGACATATATGAACTGATTTTTTGCAGATACTTCTGAACGTTTATCCCTTCGCAAGCCGCACCATTTCCGCCGGATCAAGGCGGGCAATGCGGTGTAGGGTCTCCACGGCCTTCTCCTTGAAATGCGGCTCGGCCTGGGACTCGAATCCATGCCAGGCCAGCTTGAGCCCCTGCAGGGCCAGTGGTGGATCATATTCCTCCAGATTGAAGGACTCAATCTCCTCCATAACCTGTTCCAGATGCGGCAGAGCCAGCCTGGAACGACCGGCATTTACCAGCATCTGGGCCATTGCCAGACGCCAGAGGAGCTTGTCCTTTCGCGATGCACCCTTGCGAAGCCGCTTCTGGACATGCTCTACCGCATCGACAAGCTTGCCCCCGCGTACCAGCCTCTGAGCTTCTTCCATTTCCCGATCAATTTCAGACTCCCGACAAGCGGCCTCGCTTGCCACTACGGATCGTTCGGGTGCAGTTTCCTTGTAAACCAGCCCTGCAAGCCACTGTCGTGTATCCGGGGAAGCGAAGGGGGTGCCGTCGGAGAAAGAGAGTTCTTCAAGGCCGGGCAATCGCTGCAGAAATGAAGCAGTATCGCGGCAGACAGCGTCGCGGGCAGCGGCGAAGCGGTCGCCAAGACGGGAGAGAGCATCGACCGTAAGCCGGTTCAGATCGAGCCAGAAGATGAACTGTATAAGCCGGGCCTCGGACGCCTTCAGCAACGCCTCTCCATCTCCATGTTTTGCCAGTTCCTGGAGCATGGTCTGGACCTGGGGCTCAGGCGCCCCAATCCTGGTACGGCCATTCACTGACGGCGGCATAGCTGTAACCGTAATCCAGGCCGCGACGCGCAGGGATCGGTAGGGAAGAGGACTGGCCGGATCCTGCTGCAGCAATTGGCCGGCAGCTTCACCCATTCGCTTGAGCCCCGCATCGATTACCTCCAATGGGGATGAGATGACATCATCGACTACAGGCATCGGCGGCACCGAAGGGATTCGCAACGGCAGCAGTGGAGTATTGGTGTCATGGGCTGGCTGGGTAATTTTTGCGACCTGGGCGGGCTTCAGCTCCTCGGTGTAAATGTGGCCGGTCAGACGGTCAATCTGTGCCCGGATGGCCCCAAGTGAGGGAGCATTCTCCAGAAGGTTGCCAAGCAAACGCTCGATAGCCGCCAACGATTCGCCGACCACAACCGCTTGCGGGGCGGGCAGTATTTCGTCATCCAGCTGCCTGAGTGCGACCTCGGTTCGCTCGATCCACCACTCGACACTTCGCTGCCGCCCTCGCATCCGTACCGGGTAAAGATCTGCCCAAAAATGTTCCAGCAGATCCCGCCACACTTTGAGCCCGAGGGCAAATCCGTCTCCCTTGCGGGTCTGAACAAGACCCACCGCCAGATAGCTTGCCACCAGCAGGTCTTTCGAGCGGGTTGCAAGGATGTCTGCAGCAAGCCGGACAACCTTCTCCCAGTCAACAGCGCCGGCAACGGCTGGAGAAGTCAGCTTGTCCACCTCTGCCTGAAGGGTATCAAAAAGGGGCTCGTACCGAACGTCCTGCCCCACCGGTTGGTCAGGGCGGACCGGATCTTTCCCAAGACTTGCGATATCCATTGCGTACTCCGTTCCGATGCTGTTTGTTACTCCTCCCGACGCGGAGGTCGACCAGAGCTGGAGAAAATCGCCGGGCGCCAGTGCACGGCGGTAAACGGCCATGAACGAACGTTCCAGGCCTCCCCCCATGAAAAGAGCGTTGGGCACCCCCTTGGCCGAAGCACATGTCAACTGGTGCCAGAGACTCACAAGAGTTATTTTGTCGTTGACCGGTCCCCGATCCAGGGATATCAGCAGCTCTCCTTTACCTCCGTGGGTCGCGGCAAGTCGCTCCAATTCGGGCAGGTCAAGGAAGGAAGCATACGGGTCGCGCTGGGACCCAAGCCGGTTCAGGCCGGTGCGCTGGGCCAGCAGTTCGTCCCACGCCGGGTTCGGTGGGCGCAGGGTCTGAAGCCCTTCCTCCAGTTTCTTCAGATCTTCAAATGTGTTGGTGGCCAGATACTCGATCTGGCACCAGGTCTGCTCACCTGCAAAGGGAAGCAGGTCCCAGCGCTCTTCCCACCCCTCAAGAGGACCGCTCCCCATGATGAACAGGGGATAGGGACGACCAAGGCTGTCGCTGGAAACACGCACCAATCCCAGCACCAGGGACTCTTTGCCAAAGCCCCGGGCCCAGAAGCGCCATGAACAGAACGGAAGCGACGCTTCCTTTTGTCCCGCAAGCAAACGGTAACCACTCTCCACCCAGGTAGTGAGCCCCTCTACAAAAGGGGAGCTTTCACCGAGACGAAAGTAATCTGCCGCTGCCGGATGTTTTCCAAAAGCTGACCAGCGCCAGCCGAAATTTTCTACAATGGGGGTCATGATTCACCTGACTTACAGAATTTGATCTTTCTCGACATCCCACGATGCTTATCGCCATTCTTCGTCTTTGGTCAGTGCCTTTAAAAAACGCATCCGTTCACAGCACATGCATGGGAAATCAACCACATGCACTACCAACTCCGTGCGATCTGCCGGGGCGCCGTAGCACCGGCCATTGCGCCACCCTGCTTGATGACCGCACCGCTGCCGATGAACTGGTAATTGACCCTGATGTGTGTGATCCCCATGCGTGACAGGGCGTCCCGCTCCCCGGGAAATTCACGTGTAGAAAAATTGCGAGAGCCGGAAGAAAACTCCCTGAGGAAATCAGGAAAAGCTTCGGAGCCGCCGTAACGCTTGGTCAGTGCCAGATCCCCCGCTTCGATCTGCAAGATGACGTCGCCGCAGGTGTCGGGAGACCAGTAGAAAGTTTTTCCAACGGGAAAATTACGGTTGACCAGGGTCTGGGTTTGGCCGGCACACTGAACTTCGAGCCTTGTAGCGTGCGGCTTGATCCTGGCATCGGCGTCGGCATCGGTAGGCAGTCCCTTGATTGCTACCGAGTAGTTGGGCTGACGGCCGGCTGCTCCGGCTTGCACGTTGGCGCCTTTGGTCAGGAAGGAGAAAAGGGAACCTTCCAGCGGCAATGAACCGCCAAAGGCTTGCCGCGGGGCATAGCCCGATGCGGAACCACGAATGAAAGGTGCGGCCGGTCCCTTGACAAAGCGCCAGGCGAGACCATCGGCTCCCAACAGTATCGGCCCGGCCTGCTGGGGCGTCATTCCCAGGGTGGCAGCCAAAACCTGTTCCTCCCAGAGAGTCTGAAGCTGACTGGCCGATTCCTGTCGAACATAGCTCCAGAGATAATCAAGGGGTGCGGTAACGAGCCGCCAGAGAGCCTCATCCCCGGCATTTCCCCCCAGGGTAGCCTTCAGGCGGGCCGCGGCGTTCGCTGCTGCATAAAAAGGACTCTTGCCTGTGGCCGGATCATCACCAAAAGTCTGGGTAGCGAGTTGGAACGCCGCCTGCCGGGACGAAGCGGCCGGGGTGATGGCTGTCAGGGCAGACTGGTACTCCTGCCACGTCTTGGATGCTGCCAGCGGCAGTTCGATGTTCTTGGCAACCGCCTCTGCGCCTAACTTCTGGCCAATGGAACCGATCAATCGCTTGCCGCTGTCAGCGGTTTTAGTGACTACGCCAGAGGTCGCGCCGCCGGCTCTGGCTAACTGGAGTGCATAGACCTGGGAAACGAACGGCGGCACGCTTTCTTTGCCGACCAGAACTTCCAGTTCCTGAGTCATCCGGTTCATCAGAGCAAGATAAGGGCTCTGCTCCGTGGCCATCCTGGCTGCCACCTGCTGCCACTCACGATGGCCACGCAGCCGCTCCGATCCACGAGGGAACATGGCGGCAAATGCCTGCCACGATCCGAGACAGGCAGTGCGGTAACCTGCTGCAAAGTTCTGACGGGAAGCGGCCAGCAGGCGCGAATCGCCAAGTGCGGTCTCGACCTCCTGCACAGCTCTGTCCAGTTGTTCCTTGCCTTTGCGGGTGAATGAAGGAAGAACAGTGCGCTCACCGGAGAACGTCACGCTGCCCCCCCAGAAATCCGCCAATGTCACTCCAGGTATGCCGGAATACCGGTCTACCCACGGAGCAAGCCATGCAAGGCTCTGCCCTTTGAGAGGAATTATCTGCCGAAGCCATACCTGGAGCTGGTTCATCTCTTTCGCCAGATCGGGTGAATCCGCCCGCCAGGCGAGGTAATGCAGATAAAGGACGCCAAACTGCTTGCGAGCTTCACTGGCCGATTGGGTTTCGCTGCTGAGGAACGAAACCGAAGCTGCCTGGGGCATCGACTGGAGTTGGCCGACCGGCTTGCCCTCCATGCTGGCCTTGAGGATATTGATCCGCCGGGCGAGGTGAATGGCGTACTGGGCGTAGAGTTCGTCGGGAGTTGCGCCGGAGAGACCGCCAACACCTGCTGCAAGTTGCCGATCATAGGGGATCAGGAAACCGTCCCGAAACTGGCGGCAAAACTTCTCCTTGAGTGCACGCTCGACCTTGACGCTCTCGGTGAGTCCGAAACGGGGAATCCACCATGAGCCATTGCGTTCCTCCACCTTAAGAATGCCCTGGCGGAAGCTATCGAGCACCAGCAGGTCGCTGACCGGATCGCCTGAAAGACGCGAAGTCTTTTCGAACTGGCGAGATACTTCCCTGACGGTGCTCATGTTCTTGACGAACGAGAAGGACAACAGGCCGCACAGCGCCACTCCGCAAAGCATCCATGAAACCAGCCCCAGATTGCCGGTGACGGAACGCCACTGGACTGCCCGGCGGGTAGGAAACAGCAGCCGGCGATCTGCCGGCAGAACCCGGGCGAAGAAGTCATGCAGGAAGAGTCCGCGGCTGGTGCCGGGAAGCTCGGTCCGCTCTGCAACCTGTTCAACTGTTTCACAGAAGCGTGACAGGGGAACTCCCTCCTGACGGCCGCTGGCGAAAAAGAGCCCGCGCAGGATGGGGGTTTCCTGATATGGATTTTCACGAAATGTACCTTCCATGAAGGTGGTGAGGCCGTCGCCAAGTACGGCAAATTCCTCCGGGAAAAGGGTGAGAGCAGGACCTGCCTCCCGTGCGCCGGGCTGGTGCAGAACCTGAAGCCTGAGACTTCTCAATCGTTCGGTGACTCCCGCAAGTGCTTTTGCAGTGAAGGTTGCGACATCTGAAGAGAGTTCGCGGTTTATCATTCCCATCGGCTGGCGCAGCGAGGCGTCGGGAAGCAGGGAAGAGAAGCGATCGATCCCGAGGATCAGGTCGCATTTGGTAACCAGCACATAGACCGGCACCCGAATGCCCAAGGCTCGCATCAGTTCATCGATGCGGCGGCGCATCGTCCGCCCTTCCTCGGCAGTGGTCTCTGGAGATCCATTGAGCAGCCGGTCTGCCGCCACCGTGACAATCAGGCCATTCAAGGGCTCCCGCCGCCGGTATTTGACGAGAAGCGCCAGCAGTTTCTGCCACTCCTCCCGGTCTTTCTCTCCATCAATGGGAACTGCATACCGGCCGGCGGTATCCAGAACAATGGATTCTTCAAAAAACCACCAGTCACAGTTGCGGGTACCGGAGCGATCGGCGCCCCGCGTTGAATCGGTCATGGGAGATGCGAGCCGCGCACTGGCAAGGCTGGTGCTTTTGCCCGATCCGCTTTCGCCCATGATCAGATACCAGGGCAGAACATAAAGGGGATTGCCCTGACGCTTGAGGTGCGACCCCTTTAGGATGGCGATACCTGCCTTCCACTCCTTCATAAGCAGAGAAACATGTTCCTTTTCCCGCCCCCCCATCGCCTGAAGAACGCTTTTATCCTGCTCAACTACTTCCTGGACAAAATACTGCTCCCGACGCCGCAGCAGCAGGGCACGAAGCAGATAAAGACCGACACAGGCGGCGGTAATCAACAGCAGGAGACAGAGGGCGGCCCACCAGGGCCAATTAAGTACCAGAACCACGCCGAAGACGATCAGGCCGACCAGCAGCAGCCCTCCCAGGATGAGTACCCATTTGAATGACTTGAGAAACAGTTCTTTCATCTCAGTACGGCACCGTCCTTAAGAAATTTTCCCCCACGCCGGAAAGCGTGAAGCGGTAGACCAGGAAGAGAATGGCGAACAGGACAACGGGAGCGGCAAGGCATGCGACGGACAAAGGGGAGAAGCGTGCGGGCTGGTGGGTCTGAGCCGTGATGGGAGCCTCAGCCGGCCAGGCATCAGGGAAGAGTTCGGTCCGTTCCAGTGATGGGAGACCGACGGAACTTCCCACGAGCAGCTTCAGCTGTGCCGTCCTGATCTGCTCAAGCTGGTATTCATCACCCTGGGTGCAGTATCGGCCGGTGAAGCCGAGGGCAAGACAGAGGTAAAAAACCTCCCGCGCCTCACGCTGATGCAGCCCCAGACCGTTCAGACGCTCAAAAAACTCCTCACCGGCATCAGTGGTTCCAAAGCATGTGCGCTGCAGCTGTTCCCGCAGCCAGAGATGTTTCTGCTCCCATTGAGACCCCAGCAGCATTTCGTCCACCCAGGCGCAGACTGCAAAACGAGCCAGATCAAAATCTTCCCTGGAGAACTGTCCCTGCCCAACCCGCGATTCGCTCCGGGCAAGAAGGCGAAACACAGATCCCCGCACCACATCATGGGATGGCTGTTTGACAGCCACTGTCTTCAGAAAGTTGGTGACATAGGCGAATAATTCCATGAAACAATCTGTCAGGTGCATCGTGTAGCTCCCATGGGGTGTTCTTTTCCTGTCAGCGCGCCTTTTCCACAACCATCAGCTCCACCTCAAGATCTTCGGGTGCACTGTCCCAGTAAAGGGCAAGGGAATGGTTACGGGACACCAGGTCCCACTGATTGTTATGGTTGTCGACGGCAAAGTAGACGGTATTGGCACGACGCGGCAGTTCCTGGGGGGGCACCGGCAGATAAATCAGCCCAAGGCCCGGCAGGGATCGGGAGGCCAGTACCGGCAAGTGTTCCGGGGCGCTCAGTTTTGCGCTGGTTTCAAGGGAGGTAAGCAAGGTCTGCAGCTCTTCGCCGGTCTTGAGGGACAGGTAATAGCGGCTGCCACCTTCGAGATGGGCCGGCTTCAGATCCCCGGCAAAATAGGCACCGTCGAAGTTTAGCCTCACGACATAGTCCGGTCCGGCGGTCAGTTCATTCAAGAGTTGGGTCACCAGGTCCTGAGCCGCGGAGAAACACTCCCAGATCGCCATATGATCGTAAGCAGGCAGCATCTGATAGCCGCCATCCAGTTCGCCCAGGTGATTAACGCGCAGTGAAAATGAGGAGAGTTCACCGATGAGTTGCCGCAGCGCCCCGTAGACTGCCCAGGGGTGAACCGGTTGGCACTCCGTAAGGTGAAAGAGGAGCGGAACGTGACGATTGAGAGTTCGAAGAGCAAGGAGATAAACCATGTCGCGCGAGCCAAACTCAGCCGTCTGCACCCCCCGTTGCTGCTTGTACTGTTCCAGCTGATGGCTACGCGCCGCCAGCTGATCGCGTATCTCCCGAACCAGCTTTTCCAGCGATGCGCCAGCGCTTATATCCAGACAGGGGGGGACAAAAGAGGGTGAAAGACGAATCGCAGCGCCGAATTTCTCGAGTCGGGCCACGGGGATCAGAAGATAGTCACCGAGTTGCTCCCGCTCATTCTCCCAAAAAACCTTCAGCACATACTGGAGTCGCTTCACCTGGCCATCCGGCCCACCGCCATGCAGGTCCCGCACCTCTTCAGCATCGGTCTGGGCAATAAAGCGGGTTGCCGCCTGTGCCATCTCTTCCCGCCGGGTAATTGTGGTGACATTTGGCTCCATCTCCTGCCACTTTTTCAGTCCAAGATAAACCTGAAGCGGTTTCCCCCCCTCCAGCCAACCTTCCGAAAAATGTCGCGGCTCGATGCGGGCGTTGCCGGGGAGTTCAATATAACTGCCGTCAGGAAAGAGAAAATGCCCTCCCAGGATGCTGAAGCTTCCGTTTCCTAGAGCGCTCTTTTCGATTTCCATCGAGCCGACTCCCCAAAAATGAGGTTGCAGATAATGCTGAAACGGTATCAGCCGGGATTGGACAGCCTGGTCCTGAAGTTGAAAGTGCTGGGGCTGCAGAAAAAGCCCCTGGTGCCAGAATAGCGGTGACTGGATCTTCATCTTTTCTTCCCTGCCTCCTGAATTTCCGGGGTTCCATCTATTGCCGCAGGTCCCAAACGGAGATCAATTGTCAGTTTTTTTGTTGTCTGGATCAGGTTGCCGCCACGCTTTACTTCATCAAGCGGCACAGGATAGGAGCGCGTCACCTGGTCCGTACGCAGGTTGTAATAACCGGCTGCAATATTCACGAAACGGGTTCCCTCGGCTCGATCCATCACTTGAGTCAGCTCTTGTCCCGGCTGAATAATCATCTGCCGAGCCAGGACCACGGAGGGATCAAAGCGGCCACATTCAAGCAGTTTCGTCAGACCATCCCTTTCATTCAGGTACTGGTTGAATGCATTGGTATCACGCAGGTGATAGACGCACAGAAGCAGTGCATGAGAAGTTTTCTGATAAACGTTGAGATGCTTGTCCGCCTTGATATTCAAATTGATTGCATCTTTTTCATACCGCCAATCCGGGGGAACGATGACGAGTGGACCCGAGGAACAGCCGGTCAGCAAAACTGACAGACAGACCAAGGCAGATCCGGCAACAAAATTTCGCATTATGAAACTCCTTGCCCGGTTTAAATGGTTGCAGATACCAGAGACTGGAGCAGAAATCAGTGGCTGCATTACCACTGGAAAAATAGAAGAGCTGTTCCAGAAAAAGTTTTGAAAAATTATTTAATTTTGAAGAAAAACAGCGCTGGATTTGTGGTGCGAAGGGAGGGTATTAATAGAGAGAAAATAACAGACACATTACATAATTCTGAATCATTACCCGCACATTCCGCTGTTTCAGTACCGGTAGGCTTAGTACCACATAGAATTAATTTTTGTCAATTCTATTCGATTAATTTGTATGTTTTATTATAATTTTTTTTAAAATTTCATTACAGATCAGCCGATCTTTCGAAAGCTCAACCGGGCAGAGCAGGGAATTCAAACAAAAAAAGGCTACCGAAAAAACGGGAGCCTTTTTTTAATCTTTAGATGCTTTTAAAACGGCTTTCACACGCCCTCCCCCCTGCATTCTCAGCGATGCCTCTAAGGGTGGCGTTTGTTGCATTAGGGTAGCAAGACTTTAACGCCTCGCCCTGGTCAATTACAGGAATCGTTCCTTGTTCATTCATTTTTCGTAGGGGCGAAGCAAATGATTCACCTGCTTCGCCCTTGTTGCAATTGCCAACAATATTGCCATCATCACCAAAACCGGGCGAAGCAGATGAACCTTGCTTCGCCCTACAAACAAAATACGGATCTACGGAACATTCACCAGGTTGTTATCGTCCATGTCCCATTTCAGGGGATTGTTCGCAATATACTGCCGGATGTTGGTCAGGTCGGATTCGCTGCGGATAATGTGTTCGTAATAATTGCGTTGCCACACCGGGCAACCGGGGTTGTTGCGTATTTTGTTGATTTTCCTGGTCGAGATCGACTTGAAATTCTGGATAACAGCGCCCAACGAGCCGGATACCGTTCCGTCTCGTAGGGGCGAAGCAATCGCTTCACCTGCTTCGCCCTTGTTGCAATTGCCAACATTGTTACCCTCGATTCCAAAACCGGGCGAAGCAGATGAACCTTGCTTCGCCCCTACATGTCCGACGATATTCATGATTCCGTGAAAATGGTTCGGCATGATCACAAATTCATCCAATTGCACATTCGGAAAATGATTCGCGATTGACTGCCAACAGGCATCCACCGCCATTCCCAACCGATTCAACCGCATATCACCATCCACCACCTCACCAAACAGGCTTTCCCGCTGGAAGGCGCAAATTGTAATAAAATATGTGCCGTTGCTGCGATAATCGAATGCCCGCAGGCGGATGGAACGGCGGTGGTGTATGGCGGAGTTGTAGGGCATATCAATCCGTTCGTACATTTATCGTAGGGGCGAAGCAAATGATTCACCTGCTTCGCCCTTGTTGCAATTGCCAACAATGTTGCCATCATTCTAAAATCGGGCGAAGCAAATACAGCCTTGCTTCGCCCCTACAACCTGCATCAACGTATCACTCACGCCGCCAGCACCTCATTCAATTCCTCCAGCATCCCCCACAACTCCTCTCCAAACAACTCATTCCAGATTGCCCGGCAACTTCAACAACCGCTCACTGCGCCACACACGGATAATCCAGATGTGGGCGGCTTCAATCCTATAGACAATGCGGAACGGCGGGTAAATGATCTCGCGCAGCTTTGTTAGCCCGAACTCTGGCACAATGCGCCCGCTTTCCGGAAAATCGGCAAGGCGCTCCACCTGGGAGACAACCTCTCGCACTAGGCGTTTACCCACCTCGGGAATCTGCTGGTCGGCATACCAGGCAAGGATATCCTCAAGGTCGCCAACTGCCGATTCAGCAAATTCTATGACTGTCCTGCGTACCATGTGTTCATTCCAAACCAAGACGCTTCTTAGCGTCGGCCAGGCTGACGGTCCGCCCCTGTTCGACGTCAACAAATCCCTGTACAACCGCCTTCAGGAATGCCCGCTCCTCGGTTTCTTCTTCGAAATCCCTAATGGATTGCACGACGGCTACTCCCCGGCCCCGGCTCGTCAGGAGCACCGGCCGGCGGGTCTTGTCTACCTGGCTGACGATGCGCCCCGGATTGACCTTCAAATCAGACAGGGGAATGATATCCTCGGAGAATTTCGTGTTAGTGTTCATACGACCTCCTGACAGGTGCTTTTATCTGACCTGATAATAGCACCTGTTCAACGACCATGCAAACGATAGTTATGCCGCCAGCACCTCATTCAATTCCTCCAGCATCCCCCACAACTCTTCTCCAAACAACTGATACACCTTCCCTATCCCGCCGTTCTCCTTGAACGGCGTAAACTCGAAATCATCCCGCCCAATCTCGATACTGCCGATGACATGATCACGAATCCGTTCCAGCCACCAGCGCTGCTCTGCGTTGAACGTTTTCCCCTGCGCCTCCTGCTTTGCAATCCAGGCGGCAAAACGTTCATGGACATGCTCCTCAAACGGCTCTAACAACGGTTCCTGATGCAGGGCAAAGCGGACCAGCGAAACGATGTCCGTCCAGAGTCGCCGACTGCCTGCACCCTTGACTTTGGACTGCTCCAGCGCCGCATAGGCATCCCACAAGCGGTCGATGCGCCAGAGATACGGTGGTTTCTCGATCAGTTCGGCTACCCTAACTCCGCGTCCCTTCATCTGCTCGAAGAAGGAGCGGGAACGGATCATTCGCATGAAAAATACGATTTCAAATGGTTTGATGTCGGTGCCGGTGGCAATCATGTCCACGGTAACGGCGATGCGCGGCATGGGGCTGGTGCGGAACTCGGCGATACCAAAACCGCGCTCCAGCGGGAACTCGCGGATAGCCACACCCCGTCCGGCATGCAGATTGACGTTCTTCACGTCCTGCACCAACCAGCCGGCCTGTTCCAGCATGCGGTCAATTTCCTGGCGTGCTTCCTGTTCGGGGGTGGGTGACAATCGGAGGCCGCTCCTGAGGTACTGCATCATAACAATGAATACATCCTGTTTACTCCATGGAAGATTTCGTTTCAATTGATTTAATCCGAACAAAAAGAAAAAGCCCCTGATTTCTCAAGGGCTTTTTCCAATTGGTGCCGGGAGTCGAACCCACGTCCTAAAACTTTTTACTTCAAATCAGGTGATTCACAACTCAATTCAGAATATACATCTCCGTAAGACCTGAGGCCAGTGAAGATAACAACTTGATATTCTGCTATTAAAGTATTTAACAGTGGTTTGGCACTGCTGATGCAATAGCTATGATCAAGGAAGTAAAAAACTCTGGAGGTAATTCAAATGAAAAAAGTTCTGTCTTCAATCGTTGCTGCGCTGGTTGCCATGTCTTTCTCTGCTGTAGTATTTGCTGCTGATGCTGCTGCTCCTGCTGCTGATGCAACTGCTCCTGCAACTGTTGAGAAAAAAGAAGTAAAAAAACCTGTCAAGAAGCACAAAAAAGTAAAGAAAGCCGCCAAAAAAGCAGAGAAAAAAGATGCAGCACCTGCTGCTGAGCCTGCTGCACCTGCTGCAAAGTAATTTAAGTTCTACAGTTTAATAAAGAAAAGCTGCATCTAATAGAGATGCGGCTTTTTTTATTGCGTACTGCGATGGAGTTTGTTGTTGTAAAATTTTAAACACACCATGATTTAGATTCATTCAACAAGAAAAAGCCCCTGATTTCTCAGGGGCTTTTTCAATTGGTGGAGGTGAGGGGAGTCGAACCCCTGTCCGAAGAACCTACAAACTGAATTACTACACCGTTAGTCAGTTGCTCAATTTAACCGATCACCTGCGCACCTGACAAAGCAGTTGATCGGCGGTCCCGTTGATCTCGGGTTGCGCTACGGGCGTCGCGCATCCCTATCCGGTAGTGAATGACGTCCCCGTTGTACCACCGGCATCTTCATTGGGGACGCCTGTTAAGCAGCTAGTGCAACAGGAGTGTTATAATTGTCGGCAATTAAGCCGTTGCAGGTTTATTAAGGTCGGCCACCTGCCCCGACCCGGTGCAATCCAGAAATTCACTTCCCCGTCGAAACCTTTACACCCCCTGAAATCAGTATTAAGGCTGAGGTTCAGGATTAAGGTTACGCTCAACCTTAATTCTCAAACTCAACCTGATTCTTCCCTTAATCCCTGTTCCTGCTTTTCAACGTTTGAGAGATTTCTCTCTGTGTATCTTTCTTTTTGAGATCTTCCCGTTTGTCGTAATTCTTCTTTCCCTTGGCCAGACCGATCTCAACCTTAACAAGTCCGTCTTTAAAATACAATCTCAGAGGAACAACTGAATAACCCTGTTCCCGAATCCTGCCATATAGCCTGTCGATTTCCTTGCGATGCAGCAGCAGTTTCCGGTGGCGATCAGGTTGGTGATTCTGGCGGTTGCCGAATTCGTACTGCGAAATGTTGAGATTGTGAAGGTACGCCTCGCCATTCTTCACCATCATGAAGGAATCGTTGAGATTGGCTTTTCCGGCGCGCAGGGATTTAACTTCCGTTCCCTGGAGCACCATGCCGGCCTCAAACTTGTCTTCGATGAAGTAGTCGTGATAGGCCTTCTTGTTATTGCAGATCAATTTCTCGCCCATAATGTTTTGAATACTACCAGATAGATGGCCAAAAGGGAATGATTAAGGCAATCCGCACGGGCCATGAGAACTTCGCCTATGGCCGAATAGGACATCTTCTGATCTTTCACGGCGATGTTTGCAGGTAAACTGTACCTAGTAACATCCCTATCCTTGAAGATTAAGGAGATATTATGCTCATACATGTCAAATACACAGATAACCGTTATGATTATGTCAAAGACAACATGTTGGATTCAATGATTGAATCCGGTATGGTTGCTAGATTCAGAAGAAACAGCGGCTGGGTGACTGTCGGTACAGATCCGGTGAGAAAAGGAAAGAGAGAGTTTAATGCGCTCTGGTCGGATGACCTGCGTGAACTGGTTGCCTAACCTGCCAGACAGACTATCTGAGCAGGACCAGCCACAATCATGCTGGAGATTTAGCTTTACCCTTTCAGGCTATTAATGTTATAAAACTGATCGTTTCAAGCTGACGCAGGGCATGTCCTTCCCTCCATCCGCAAGAGTAAAATACATACAATTCCTCGTTAGAATGAGGCGTTTGCACAAACACAGGCTACTACCCAGAAACGTCGAAAGACGCCAATGCGGTCAACAGGTTTTGTCGGCTTAAGGCTTAACCCAATGTAGCTGGTCCCAATCCTACGTTGTGCACTGCCGAAAACCAACCAGGGGGAAGTGGCGTCGCATCATTTATTCAAGGCCCTTCTCCGGAAGGGCCTTTTGTTTTTTCCGGACTGCCTATGACCACCACAGAATTCAAGGAAATATATCTCAGCTCGGTAATCGGGCGCCTGGTCATCAACAGCAAGGGTGACGGGATGGGAGTACTGCGCGACCTGATCATGGTGCCGGGCGAGGTATTTCCCGAAGTTTCTCATCTTGTGATCAAATCGCGCAGAGGCCTCAAGACGCTCCCCTGGAATGAAGTAGCTCTTTTCACTCACGTGGTTATTTCCTGCAGCGGTGTCCGCCCCCGCGGGCTTTCCGACTATGAGCCGAGTGAAGGGGAGATTCTTGTAAAGCGCGATCTGCTCGACAAGCAGATCGTGGACGTGGATGGCGCCAAGGTTGTGCGGGTCAACGACATCAAACTGGGAGACCTGAATGCGAAACTGTGTATTTTCTCGGTTGACATCGGCTTTCGCGGCCTGCTGCGACGACTGGGCTACGAAGGGTTCGGAGAGCGCTTTGCGCAGGCCATAGGCAAGCAGATACCTCACACTGAAATAAGCTGGGAGTACGTACAGCCTCTGGAGGCAAACTCCTCCAAACTGGCCCTTAATATTGCCCGCGATCAGATGAAGGAAATGCATCCTGCCGACCTTGCTGACATCATTGAAAACATCCCCATTCAAAACGTCAGAATGATGCTTGAATCCATGGACGCCGAAACTGCCGGGGAGACTCTCTACGAACTTGAAGCTGACATGCGCAATATGGTTATCAGCCAACTCAATGATGAACGGGTCAGCGACATTCTGGAAGAGATGGAACCGGATGAAGCTGCCGACGTATTGAGCGACCTGCCGGAACAGAAAGCCCAGGAACTGCTGCATATGATGGACCAGGAGGATGCAGAGGATATTCAGGAACTGCTGGAGCATGAGGAAGATTCTGCCGGCGGCCTGATGACCCCTGAGTACTTCCGCCTGACATCCCAGATTACTGTAGGGCGCGCCCTGGAACTGCTCAAGGAATGTGCTGAAGAAGTGGAGACGGTGTACTACGGCTACATCGTTGACTCGGAAGATCGACTGGAGGGGGTTGTGTCCCTCAAGGAACTACTTTTGAATTCGCCGGAAACCCTGCTAACCGACATCATGGAAGAAAATGTAAAATTCGTGCATGTCGACTCGGAGCCGGAAGATATGCTGGAAACACTGGCAAAATACGACCTCATTGCTGTTCCCGTACTGGATGAGGATGAACACATGGCGGGAATTGTCACCGTGGACGATGTCCTTGCCCATTACCTGCCACAGATAATAAAGATCAAGCGCAGATAGCTGCTCAGAAGGTTTTCAATGTTCTCCAGTCTCTCCCAGTTCAGGTTCCTGAAGCCGCTGAAAAGCTTCAGCCCGCGAAATATCATGATTTTTCTGGCAATCCTCGGGCCGGGCATAATCACCGCCAATGTGGACAACGATGCCGGCGGCATCACCACATATTCTCTCGCGGCTGCCAATTACGGTTATTCAATCCTGTGGATGATGATCCCCACCACGATCGCACTGGTTGTAATTCAGGAAATGTGCGCCCGTATGGGCGCTGTTACCGGAAAAGGTCTCTCCGACCTGATTCGCGAATCCTTTGGCGTAAAAGTCACCTTTTACGTGATGATTGCACTGTTCCTTACCAACATGGGCAATTCCATCTCTGAATTTGCCGGCATAGCCGCCAGTCTTGAAATCTTCGGCGTCAGCAAGTACATATCAGTTCCGCTCAGTGCAGTGGCTGTCTGGCTGCTGATAGTAAAGGGGTCGTACAAGGTTGTGGAAAAAGTCTTCCTGGTTGCGTGCCTGGTGTACATCGCCTACCCCATCGCCGCCTTCATGGCCGGCCCCAAATGGGATGTTGTCCTCAAAGCCACTGTTACCCCAACTTTCCAACCTGACAGTAAATATGTGATGACTCTGATCGGCATCATCGGAACGACCATAGCCCCCTGGATGCAATTCTATCAGCAGTCCGCAGTGGTGGAAAAAGGCATCACTGCGGAACACTACAACTTCTCCCGCATCGATGTAATCTTCGGGTGCATCATGGCAATTGTGGTGGCTTTTTTCATGATGGTAGCCTGTGCCTCAACCATCCACCTGCATGGGCTTAAAATCGAAACAGCCGCCGATGCTGCCATGGCTCTCAAGCCTCTTGTAGGGCAGCACGCCTCGTCTCTTTTTGCTTTTGGCCTCTTCAATGCTTCACTCTTCGGAGCCTGTATCCTGCCGCTCTCCACGGCCTATTATATTTGCGAAGGCATGGGATGGGAGTCGGGAGTGGACAAGGATTTCGAACAGGCCCCTCAATTCTTCTGGCTCTTTACCATAATCATCGCCATCAGCGCTGGTCTGATTTTGATACCCAACGCCCCGCTGCTGACCATCATGTTCATCTCACAGGTCGTTAACGGCGCTGTGCTCCCCTTTGTGTTGATCTTCATGCTGAAGCTGATCAACGACAAGAACCTGATGGGCAGCTATGTCAACGGACCGGCATTCAACATTATTGCCTGGCTGACAGTTATCATCATGATCCTTCTGACCATGACCATGACCATGGACATGGCTGTTCCCGGCCTGTTCAATAAACTGATCCCAAGGTAACAATCCGCTCCCGTAAAGCAGAAAGGCCCGCCGGAATCATCCGAAGGGCCTTTTTTTGTGCCTGCTTTTAGTAGAATCACTGTTGAATATCAACCCTTAGTCCTGCCTTGCGGGCGATTTCCACCTGCTGATTATACTGTCCCTTCATCTCATTAAACTGCTTGACCAGAGCGCGGTGCTCAGAGATCAGTTTTTCCTGCTCTCCCCTTTTCAGGGCAGGGCTTTGCACTTGGGGGACAATTTCATCAATTCGTTTGCGGATATCTGTCATTGCCGCTTCCCTGTCTGCAAGATCCTTTTTCCACTGGTCATATGTCCTGCCGGCAAAACGTTCGCCGCCTACAGCTTCCCCCTTGCCTGCAACAGATGGTGCCACTGGATCTGCCGGTGCTTCCGGCTTTTTGGTCACTGAAGGTGATGAAGGAGTCGTCACAGAAGGAGAATCATCTGAATCAAGTTTCCTGGCTTTCTTGCGGAATTTGGGAGGAACTTTTCCCAGATCTTCAGCAAAATGCATCGTCCCCTGTGCATCTTTCCAGGTATAAATTTCAGCATCCGCCGTTGACAGGGACATGGCAGACAGAAAAGCAAGTGATACCAGTAACGCTCGTGTCATTGTCATATCCTTTCCCGCTAGCCCGGAGGCCATCCGAAAGTGCGCCCTGCCAACAGGTGAAAATGAATGTGAAAAACTGACTGTCCCACGCCGGCGCCATTGTTCTGCACAAGGCGGAAGCCTGATCCATCAACGCCCCTCTGCCGTGCAATCTCGCCTGCCTTACGGAAGATGTACCCAACGACAGCATCATCATCAGGAGACATATCAAGGCAATTTACAAAGTGCCGCTTGGGAAAGATCAGCAGATGCAGGGGAGCCTGGGGAGATACATCCTCCACTACCAGAATCTGCTCATCTTCAAAAACCTTCTTTGCCGGAATCTCGCCCTGAATGATCTTGCAGAAAATGCAGTTTTCCACATCAGCCTCCTCAATCTTGTTTTTCAGGTGTTACCAACATGATCAGGAATTCACGGTTGCCGTCTGCACCGGTTATGGGAGATTCACACACACCCGCTACGTTCAGCCCCATTTCCCTGGCAGACTGACGGATGTTTTCGATGACCTTTTCATGGGCTGAAGGGTCACGCACAATGCCCCCCTTACCCACTTCTCCCTTGCCTACCTCGAACTGCGGCTTGATCAGGGCTATAATCCGACTGCCCGGCTTTACAATCTGGACAGTGGACGGCAACACCTTGGTCAGGGAAATGAATGAAGCATCAATAACCGCCAGATCCGGTTGTTCATCAAGCTGTTCGGGTGCAAGGTGGCGGATGTTGGTCTTTTCCATGCTGACTACGCGGGGGTCCTGCTGAAGCTTCCAGGCCAGCTGACCATATCCGACATCCACTGCAAACACCCGGACTGCCCCGGCCTGCAGCAGGCAATCAGTGAACCCGCCGGTAGAGGCTCCTACATCAATGGCCACCAGACCGGTTACATCTACATCAAATTCATCCAGCGCCTTCTTCAACTTGAGACCGCCGCGGCTCACAAACGGCAGCACCTCACCTTTGATTCGTATTTCCGCATCTCCGGCAATCTGCTGCCCCGCCTTGTGTACCGCGTGATCGCCCACAACCACCTGACCCGCCATGATCAAAGCCTGCGCCTTCTCCCGTGAAGGGACCAGACCACGCTCGACCATCAGTTTATCCAGGCGCTGTTTTTCCGCCATTAACTGACCAGCTGCGATTTGGTAAAGATCGTCCGCAGCCAGTAGCCTTCAGCCTCGATGTTCTCCCGGCCACCCTCTTCACGGTCAACAAGAGTAACGATGCCCAGAACCTTCAGCCCTTCCTCTTCAGCGCGACGAACAGCTTTCATGGAAGAACCACCAGTGGTGACAACATCCTCGACAATGATCACTTTTGTACCGGGAGGCAGATTCTTGCGCCCTTCCAACCACTGGCCGGTACCGTGCCCCTTGGGTTCCTTGCGGATGATGAAGGCATGCATGTTCTTGCCGTCAAGATGTGCGGCAATGGAAGTAGCGGTGGCGATCGGGTCTGCACCAAGGGTGATGCCACCCACCGCCTCAACACCTTCCACATCCTTGATTGCCTCATAAAAGAGTTTACCCACCAGAAAGCCACCCTCCGCATGAAGCGTAGTCTGTTTTCCGTCAAAGTAAAAATCGCTTTCGCGTCCCGAGGCCAGCTTTACCAGGCGTTTTTCGTAGGAAAGTTCCAGTATGATCTGCTTCAGTCGTTCACGTTCACTCATGGTTATTTTTGCCCCTCTTCGAAAAGTCCCATCTGCGGCAGGTCCGCAGGTTTGGGGAATGCAACCGGATAATCTCCGGCAAAACAGGCTTTACAGAAATTGGTATTGTTCATTCCGACCGACTTCAGAAGTCCTTCTTCCGACAGATAACCGAGTGAATCGGCGGTTATATATTTGCAGATTTCCTCGAGGGTGTGGGAAGAGGAAATCAGTTCTTTGCGATTGGGAGTATCTATGCCGTAGTAGCAGGGATAGCTGGTGGGGGGAGACGAGATGCGCATATGCACCTCTTTTGCTCCGGCCTGACGCACCATCTTGACGATCTTGCGCGAGGTTGTGCCGCGCACGATGGAATCGTCAATCACCACCACTCGCTTGCCTGCCAGTATCTCGCGCACCGGATTTAATTTGATTTTTACTCCGAAATGGCGGATGGCCTGGGCAGGCTCGATGAAAGTCCGACCAACATAGTGGTTGCGAATCAGCCCCAGTTCAAAGGGGATACCAGCCTCCTCGGCATAGCCCATGGCTGCCGGAACTCCGGAATCGGGCACGGCTATGACCACATCGGCATCTATCTTGTACTCCCGGGCCAGCTGACGCCCCAACTCCTTGCGGGTCAGGTAGACATTTTTGCCAAAGATATAGGAATCGGGACGGGCAAAATAGACAAACTCGAAGATGCACGGCGTAGGCTCCACACTTCTAAAGGGAAACATGGATTTGATCTCGCCATCGCTGGTGCAGACTACCATCTCGCCAGGCTCGATTTCCCGCACGAATTCAGCCTCGATCAAATCAAGTGCGCAGCTTTCCGACGCAACGACCCAGCCGTTGCCGATCTTGCCCAGACAGAGCGGCCGGAAACCGTTGGGGTCCCGCACGGCGATCATACGGGTTTCGGTCAGGAACAGCAGACAGTAGGCTCCCTTGATCCGATTGAGTGCCTCGACGATGCGGTCTTCCAGTGAGTTGGTGCGGGCAATGGCCAGCAGATGAATGATGATTTCGGTATCCATGGTGGTCTGGAAGATGGAGCCGTAGGCTTCCAGTTCCGCCTTCAGCAATTGAGCATTGACCAAGTTGCCGTTGTGGGCCACGGCAATGGAACCGCGCGAGTAATCAACCATGATCGGCTGAACGTTCTTCTCCACCGAAGCACCTGCGGTTGAATAACGCACATGTCCTATTGCCGAACTTCCGGGAAGCTTTTTGAAAACATCCTGATTGCCGAAAACATCAGCCACCAGACCCATGCGCTTGTGGGCATGAAGTGTGTTTCCGTCAGAGGATACAATGCCGCAGCTTTCCTGGCCGCGGTGCTGCAGGGCATACAGACCCAGGTAGGTCAGGTTGGATGCCTCGGGATGATTATAAACGCCAAAAACTCCGCATTCTTCGTGTGGCCGGGACAGATTCATAAGTAAAAACTCTCCATGCAGGTAACCTGTAGGTTTCCCTGCTCGTCAGATAAGATTCTTTTTCACGTATTCGGCCGCGTTTCTGTACAGAATCAATCCATCCCCTTCTTCCGGCAACTGTTCTCTGGTCCAGCGGGGGTGCTGGGTATAGTGGACAAAAGCTTCAGGGTGCGGCATAAGCCCCATCAGACGTCCGCTAGGATCACAGATACCTGCAATGGCATTCTGGGATCCATTGGGATTTGCAGGAAATTCCATGGCTGCTGCTGCATAGTCAGGGTCCGAATATCTAAATACTCCCAGATGCTCGCGCTCAATACGCTGCAATGTTTCATCCGTATCACACATGAATTTGCCCTCGCCGTGTCGCATGGGCAGATAGATGCCTTTTTCGATTCCGCGGGTAAAGATGCATGGGGAAGCGGAGTCAACTTTCAGGTAGGTCCAGCGATCCTGAAAACGTCCGCAGTCATTATGGGTAAGGGTCACTGTCTGGGAAAGATAGTTGCCATCGAATCCGGGCAGCATGCCCATCTTGACCATCAGCTGGAATCCGTTGCAGACCCCAAGAATCAGCTTGCCGTCAGCGATGAAGCGGGTGAACTGCTCTACCAGTTTCTCCCCTGTGCCGGCGACTGTAGCGTGCTTCAGGCGGTTGGCCTGTGCCTTGGCGCTCCCTAGGTCATCACCGTCCAGAAAGCCGCCGGTGAGATTGAGGAAGTGAAAATCGTCCAGCCGGATTTCGCCGGAAAGAATTTCGGCAATATGGGCGATAACCGCCTCGTCAAAGCCGCCAAGACGGCAGGCGTGGGCCGCCTCCATCTCGCAATTGGTGCCGTTGCCGGTTATGACTATTGCGCGTGTCTGTGCCATATATTCCTGTTCTCCTTGATTATCAGCAGCAATCTTGTTCATCTTACTAAATCGCGACCGGCGTGTCCTTTAGAATATTTCAACCTTCCGGATCGCTTTTTCAGGTTTGAGCGAGTGCCGGATATTCGGCAATTGCCTCGAGAAAAGCTCTTCCGTACAGCTTCAGTTTATGATCCCCCACTCCGCTGATCTGCCTCAGTTCCCGTTCATTGCCCGGCAGCATGCAAGCCATTTCCACCAGAGTCGCATCGGAAAATACCACGAAAGGGGGCACGCTCGCCTCGTCGGCAATTGCCTTGCGGGTAGCCCGCAGGACATTGAACAACTCCTTGTCGTACACTTTTTTTGCGGCAACCTGCTTCTGTACCCGCTCGGCAACCTTTATGGGTTCACGGGGCAGACCTAGAATAACCTCTGTTTCACCCTTTAAAACGGGACGCGCAGCAGGAGAGAGACCGAGCACACCATAGCGGCTGTAATCCGGCACCAAATAGCCGAGATGGATCAGCTGACGGATGATGTTTTCCCACTCACCGGCCGAAAGGTCGGCGCCTATTCCGTAGGTGGAAAGCCGGTCATGTTTCAGGTCAATGATGCGCTGGCTCTTGCTGCCGCGCAAAACCTCTATCACATATCCCGCACCAAAGCGTTCGCCGACCCGATAGACACAGGAAAGGGCCTTGCGGGCATGTTCCGAGGCATCGAAGCGCCGGGGAGGATTTGTGCAGATATCGCAGTTATCACAGTCATGGTCTCTCTGATCCCCGAAATAGGAGAGCAGTGCCCGACGCCGGCAGGTCAACGCCTCGGCATAGGCAACCATGGCATTCAGCTTCTGGATCTCGATCCGTACACGTTCGGCATTGTTGCTGTTCTCGATCAGCGCGCGGGCGGTCATAACATCACCCATGCCGAACAACATCAGAGCCTCGGAGGGTAAACCATCCCTCCCCGCCCTGCCGGTCTCCTGATAGTAGCTCTCCACGCTCTTTGGCATGTCGAAATGGACTACGTAACGCACATTAGGCTTGTCGATACCCATGCCGAACGCCACTGTCGCCACCACAACCCGCAGATCGTCACGCTGAAAGGCATCCTGCACCCGCTTGCGCTCTGTGTCTGAAAGTCCGGCATGATAGGCACCGGCAACAATTCCGGCGCTCCGCAGGCGTTCCGTAATTTGCTCGACACGCTTCCTGCTCAGGGCATAGACGATACCGGCCTCATCCCGCCGGCCGGCCAGGAACGTTTCAAGCTGGTTGAACGGTTTGTGCTTCGGAAGCACGGTATAGGTGATGTTGGGACGGTCAAAGCCCGCCACATACACCGTCATCTGCTCAAGGCCCAACTGGCGGATGATGTCCTTGCGGGTCTCCGGGTCAGCCGTGGCGGTCATGGCAACGATCGGCACCCGTGGGAACAGGCCGCGCAACCGGCCAAGCTGCGTATATTCTGGACGAAAATCATGTCCCCATTGGGAAATGCAATGGGCCTCGTCAATTGCAATCAGGGAAAGCTGCATCCCTGCCAGACGCTCCAGAAAATCCGCCTGCATCAGCCGCTCTGGAGCCACATAAAGCAGGTTCAGTTCGCCTTTCTCCATCTGCAGTGATACACGCCTCGCTTCATCTGCCGAAAGCGAGGAGTTGAAGCAAGCGGCTGCCACACCGTTTGCAACCAGGCTGTCAACCTGGTCCTTCATCAGAGAGATCAGCGGTGAGACGACAATCGCCAATCCATTCCGGTGCAGCGCCGGAATCTGGTAACAGAGGGATTTGCCTCCTCCGGTCGGCATGACCAGAAAAACATCTTCACCCGCAACAATCCGCTCGATAACCTCCTGCTGGGGCGCCCGAAATTCATGGAAACCAAAAACAGTGGCAAGGGTATGATGGATGGTTGCGGTCACAATACGCTACAGTTCCCGCAGCGTCTGTTGCCAGGCTTCCTTCAACCCGGCCAGATCCGCCTTGACCACGACAGCGCCGGAAAGGCCGGTGATAACCAGCTCTTTCTCCTCGGTTACCGTTCCGATGGAAGTAAAGCAGTTGCCGCTCATGGCTGATTCGAATGCCTCCCGCTGGTCCGGCCGGACAGTAACAAGATGCCGGGAAGCTGACTCGGAGAAGAGCAGCGCCAAATCGTTTCGGGCAGCAGCGTCCCCTTTCCAGAGCATGCGGGAAAGATCTATCTGCAGGCCATATCCTCCGGCAAAGGCTGATTCTGCAGCTGCAACCGCCAGGCCGCCGTCGGAGAGGTCATGGCAGGATGCAACCACGCCCTGCAGTACTGCCTGGTGGTAGGCCTGATAGCGACGATATGCCTTGGCTGCATCCACATGAGGCACCGTATTGCCGGTGAAGCCCTTGAGGGTGAGATACTCCGAAGCCCCAAGTTCATTACCTGTTTTTCCGAGAATATAGACGATATCGCCCGGTCGCTTGACATCCATGGTCACGCTCTTCCTGGCATCCTCAATCTTGCCGATCACCGAAAAAAGCAGCGTCGGCGGAATCGAAATCTTGGTGGAACCGTCGTAGAAGTCGTTTTTCATGGAGTCCTTGCCGGAAATCAGCGGCAGGTTGTATTCCATGCAGATGTCGTAAAGTGCCTGGTTGGAGCGCACCAACTGGGCCATCTTGTAGTCGCCGTCGGGAGTCTTCTCGGACAGGACCGGATCGCACCAGCAGAAGTTGTCCAGGCCGGCCACCAGATCAAGCGAACCTCCCACGGCAACATAGTTGCGCATCGCCTCATCAACGGCGTTGGCGGTCATGTGATAGGTATCGATATCCGAATAGCGCGGGCAGATGCCGTGGGCAGTAACCACACCTTCGAAAGATTCCAGGATCGGCCGCACTACAGCCGCGTCCGAAGGGCCGTCGTTAGCTACGCCGGTGAATGGCTTGACCACCGAGCCACCCTGCACCTCATGGTCATAACGCCTGACGACAGACTCTTTGGAGCAGATGTTGAGCGATGACAGCAGCTCCTTGAGGTCAGCGGTATAGTCATTCTTTTCCTCCAGCACCGGCTCATCGTGCTGTGGAGGTGTCCACTTTGCCGGCAGCTGCATGGGGGGCAAGCCCTCATGCATGAAATCCATCGGCAGCCAGGCCACAGTACGCTCACCATAGAGCATATGGAACACGCCGCTGTCGGTGAATTCGCCCAGCACCGTTGCCTCGACGCCAAACCTGCCGGCCATGGCCAGGAATTCATCGACCTTCTCGGGGGGCACCGCAAGGGACATACGCTCCTGGGCTTCGGAAATCAAAATTTCCCAGGGGGTCAGTCCCGGATACTTGAGCGGCGCCTTGGCTAGGTCCATCCTGCAGCCGCCGCACTCTCCAGCCATCTCGCCGATGGATGAAGAGAGCCCGCCGGCACCGTTATCGGTGATGAACCGGTACAGCCCTTTGTCCCGTGCCCGGATCAGGAAGTCGAACATACGCTTCTGGGTGATCGGGTCGCCGATCTGCACGGCAGTAACCGGTGAATTCTCGTTCAGCTCTTCAGAAGAGAAGGTGGCGCCGTGGATGCCGTCCTTGCCGATGCGGCCGCCGGTCATCACGATCAGGTCGCCCGGCTTGATGAACTTGTCCTGGCCAGGCTGGCCGTTCACTTCGGCGGGCATCAGCCCGGCGGTACCGCAGAAAACAAGCGGTTTGCCGGCAAAACGATCGTCGAAAACCAGTGAGCCGTTGACAGTCGGGATACCGCTCTTGTTGCCGCCATGTTCAACGCCCTCCACTACTCCCTCGAAAATGCGGCGGGGATGCAGCAGGCGTGAGGGCAGCGGCTTCTCATAGAACGGGTCGGCAAAGCAGAATACGTCGGTATTAAAGATCAGCTTGGAACCCTGGCCTGTACCGAAAGGATCGCGGTTCACGCCGACGATACCGGTCAAAGCCCCGCCGTAGGGATCAAGGGCCGAGGGGGAATTGTGGGTTTCCACCTTGAAGACCAGCGAATGCTTTTCGTTGAACTTTATCACTCCGGCATTGTCCTTGAAAACGGACAGGCAGAAATCCTTTTCCCCCAGCTTCTCGCGCACATCCTTGGTAGTACGTTGAATGAACGATTTGAAGAGGGACTTGATCTCCTGCTTGTTGCCCTTTTCATCTTCATATTGAACGGTGCCGGCAAAAATCTTGTGTTTGCAGTGTTCCGACCAGGTCTGGGCCAGGCACTCCAGCTCCACATCAGTCGGCTTTGCTCCCAGGCCGATCTTTGAACGGGCCGCCACAACTTCCGGATCCCGGTAGTGGGCCTGAATGATTTGCATCTCATCCAGAGTCAGGGCCAGCACCCCCTCCTTGCTGATCCGCATCAGCTCTTCATCCGAAACGTTCAGGTCGATTTCCTGCACGGGCGACCGGCCGGCCGTCCCTACCGAATCACTGACCTTTGGTACTGTGGCAGAAAATCCGCGCCTAGCCATGAAGTCAGACGCTGAAAGCACGCTGTAGCGCTGGATCAGAGTATTGCAGAGCAGGCCGGTGGCTATCTTATCGACATCAGCGCTTTGCAGCTGCGCCTTGAAGAGGTACTGCACCGCGTAGTAGACGCCTTCACCGGCAGCAAACTTCCTTCCAGTGAGATATTCCACAGCCTCCCGGGCCGTACGCCCCACGTTGTCTGTCACACCGGGACGAAAACCTACTTCCACTGCATAGTCAAATCCATGGGCCAGTGGGCGATCGATACTCCATGTCTGAATGACCGGGTCGCTGAACGGGCCTGCAGCAGCCTGCTCCAGCTCATTGGGTGTAAGGGCCGCATCAACGGTATAGACGTCGATAGTGCGCACTTCATCAACCGCAAGGTGCAGAAAATGTTCGATTTCCCGTTTGATCCGCTCACCACGGGCATCGCGGACACCATCTTTAAGGGCTATTTCTATTCTGTTGGGCATGGTAGTTCCTTCTCCATAATCACCGTTCTGACGGGAAACGGGATCTCGATCTGTGATTCGCGGAAGCGGTTCAGGATGGCACAGTTCAGACGATCAGTTACTGCCCCGATGCGGTTTGGATCGCTCACCCAGAACAGCAGCACGACATTAAGGGCACTTTCGCCGAATGAGGTAAATTGGGCCAGCGGCCCCGGCTCTTCAATGGTCTCAGCATCTTCACGGGCTAATTCCACCAGCAGGTTCTTGACCTGCTCAATATTACTGCCATATCCGACGCCAACAGAGATACGACCCTGGGTAACAGATGACGGTCTCACCATGTTGATCACGGTAGAGTTGCACAAATCAGCATTGGGAATGATCAGCAGCGTCGCATCCAGCCCCTGGATTTTGGTAGAGCGCAGACCTATATCAATTACATCGCCAACAGTTCCGTTGGAGAGTTTGATGCGGTCTCCGATATGGAAAGGGCGGTCCAGCATGAGGGTAAAACCTGAAATCATGTGAGCCAAGGTGTCCTTGGCAGCCATACCGATAGCAAGAGAACCGATACCCAATGCCGTCACCAGGGAGAACACATCATAGTTGAAATGAGTAAGAATGGTGATCAGTGCGATTCCCATCATGAACAGCGTGGCGATCTTCTCCACGATGGGCACCATCTGGCGTGACAGCAAAGCATTATCAGCAGACTGTTTGCCGGCCAGATACCATTTCAGCAGCTCATCAAGAATATGGTAGGCAAGGTTGAAGACGATGACAACCAGGACAATAAAGATGATTCCTGAAACGACAGGTACGGCCTTTCCCGGCAGCGGAAGTGACTGGGCGGCCAGATAAAATCCGAGCGTGATCAGCAGGCGCGACACATGGGGAATGATGCGCTGCAGGATGCGATCATCAAGATCTGTCGAAGTAAAACTCGCCAGCCTCTTGCCCCACTTTCCAAGAGCCAGTGCTGCCAGCTGTGCCAGCATATAGAAAAATGCGAGAATCAGCAGGGCGCCAAGAATTTCCTTGGCCCAGAGCAGCATGGTGTCATCTGTATCCTGGGGAAAAAACAATCCCTGAATTAATGCAAGCAGTCTATTCACCGAAGACCCTCTTGAAGATGGTGGCTACATGTTTGAGGTGATAATTGAGATCAAAAGACTCGCGAATCTTGGCTTCACCCAGGGCACCGACAACTTCCTGGTCTGCCAGCAATTCGGTCTGAAAATCCTTCCCCTCTTCCCAAACCTTCATGGCGTTCTTCTGCACCAGTCGATAGGCATCTTCACGGGAGACACCGGACTGGGTCAGATCAAGGAGGATCTTCTGGGAAAAGACCAGTCCTTTCATCTGATTGAGATTCCTGAGCATGTTGTCTGGATAGACCACCAGGTTTTTGATCAGGCCATTAAGGCGGCGCAGGGAGAAATCCAGGGCAACCGTAGCGTCAGGAGCAATGTAGCGCTCCACCGAGGAATGAGAAATGTCGCGCTCATGCCACAGCGCCACGTTTTCCAGGGCCGGAATGCAGAAGGAACGGACATAGCGGGCCTGGCCGGTCAGGTTCTCGGAAAGAATGGGATTGCGTTTGTGGGGCATTGCTGAAGAGCCTTTCTGCCCCTTGGTAAACTGTTCTTCCGCCTCCAGCACTTCAGTGCGCTGCAGGTGACGCACCTCAATGGCGATGCGCTCGATGGAGGAGGCGATAATGGAAAGGGCGCAGAAATATTCCGCATGACGGTCGCGCGGGATGACCTGGGTCGAAACCGGCTCGGGCTTAAGTCCCATCTTGCCGCAGACGTACTCTTCCACAAAAGGATCGATATTGGCAAAAGTGCCGACCGCTCCTGAAATGGCGCCGGTGGCGATATTTTCCCGGGCAGCCGCCAGACGCACGCGGTTGCGCTGCATTTCGGCATAAAAGGAAGCCAGCTTGAGACCAAAGGTTACCGGCTCAGCGTGAATACCGTGCGAACGCCCCATGCAGACCGTATCCCTGTGCTCCAGGGCGCGCAGCTTGAGAGACTCCAACAGCATGTCAAGGTCGGCCAGCAGTTCATCGGCAGCCTGCACCAGCTGGACCGACAGGCAGGTATCCAGAACATCGGAGGAGGTCATCCCCTGGTGAATGAAACGCGCTTCAGGGCCGACGAACTCGGACACCGAAGTGAGGAAAGCAATGACATCGTGCTTGACTTCGGCCTCAATGGCATCAATTCGCTCGATATTGAAGTTGCCCTTCGCGCGGATAACCGGCACCACTTCCTTGGGAATCACGCCCAGTTCTGCCTGGGCCTCACATGCCAGAGTCTCGATTTCAAGCCAGATACGGAACCGGTTTTCCGGCTCCCAGATTTTTGCCATCTCTGGACGGGTGTAACGTGGGATCATTTTAAAAACTCCTTTGGATTAAATATACAAGCTTAAGATCAAGGTTAAGTTTTGGCTTCTGACCCTTCATATTCTTCGTGGTTAAAGCTTTTGATAAGTACACGTAGAAGCAAGAAAGAAGAAGCATAGTGGAAAAATTCAGATTTCAATCACCTGGCTGGCCCGGAACTGATCACCGATGATAACAGCCGGTGCGCAGATATTCTGATCAGCCAGAAAGCTCCCTGTGGAACGAACAACATGATCGGGATGATTGTTCACTTCGGAGAGATGGGCCATCACCAGCACCTCCAGCCCCTCATGGGCCAGTTCATGCAGCAGCTCCAGTGATTCTGCATTGGATAGATGGCCATGGCGGGATTTGATACGCTGCTTCAGCTCCCAGGGATAGGGACCGTTCATCAGCATGTCCATGTCATGATTGGACTCGATATACAGGAAACGACAGCCGCGCAGCTTCTCGGTTACCAGACGCGTCGCTACTCCCAGGTCAGTCGCAGATCCGCAGGTTCCTTCATGCGATTCGAGGACAAAACCGACCGGGTCACAGGCATCGTGGGTTATCGGAAAAGGATCAATCCGGATATCCCTGAAGTTCATTGTACAGCCGGACTCAAATTCGATGACACTGGTTTTTTTAAGGTATTTTTCCGCCTTGCGGTGAACCAGGTGACTGGCAAGCACAGGAATTTTGAACTTGCGGGCAAAGGAACCTGCACTACGGATGTGGTCGATATGCTCATGGGTAACAAGAACAGCCTGAACGCCGGCCGGATCCAGACCCCGCTCCTCCATGCGCAGCAACGTCTCGCGCAGGGACAGGCCTACATCGATCAGTACCCGTGTATCACCGGTCTCGATATAGAGACAGTTCCCCTTGCTGCCGCTTGCCAGCGAACAGATTTTCACACAGGCTCCAGTACAAGCGGCCAGAACATAAAGCTGCTTGTTTATATTGCTTAAAAATTAGGGATTTACTATTTGCAGCGGATGCCTGCGGGCAAAAAACAGAAGCGTAATTTATACAAGAAGAGCGTCAGAGTTTCAAGGTTAATCATGCCGCCAGACAAACCACAACGACCTGCCGCCCTCGCTGATAAGGAGCATCAACCCCGCGGATGGATCTGCTGATGCAGCTTTTTTAACCGTTCCCGGGTGACATGGGTATAGATCTGGGTGGTGGAAAGATCAGCATGGCCGAGCATGATCTGCACACTGCGAAGATCTGCTCCGTTTTCCAGCAGATGGGTGGCAAACGAATGCCGCAAGGTGTGGGGGGAGATATTCTTGCGGATGCCGGCCAAAAGAGAGCGCTTCTTTATGATGTTCCAGAACGCTTGGCGGGTCATGGCATCCCCCAGGCGGGAAAGGAAAAGATGGATGTTGTGCCCCTGGGGATCGAGTCTAAAGCGAGTTCCTTCCACGTATGCAGCAACCTGCTGACAGGCTGACTCGCCAATGGGGACAAGCCGTTCCTTGCTCCCCTTGCCCGTTGTCATCAGATAGCCTGCGACCAGATTGACCTCGCGCAACTTGAGGCTGACCAGCTCCGACACCCTCAGACCCGTGGCATACAGCAGCTCCAGCATGGCCAGATCACGAACGTTTTCGGCAGAGTCCCCAGCGCAGGCGCTGAACAGTGCATCCACCTCCGAACCACTGAGAAACTCCGGCAGTTTGTGAAGGGTGCGCGGCGCCTCGATGATCGTGGCAGGATTACTGTCGACATAATTTTCAATCATCAGAAACTTGTGGAACATGCGGATGGCAGACAGGGACCGTGCACGGCTGCGCGGGCCTATGCCGCCGTTCCTGAGGTGCCCCAGAAAAGATGCAATGTCAGCGGAAGTGATCTCTGCGGACGCTGTCCTGCCGCACTTTTCGAGAAAATCCAGGTACCGCGACAGGTCACGGCTGTAAGCTTCCTGTGTGTTGGAGGAGAGTCCTTTCTCCACTGCCAGGTAATTGATGAAAAGATCAAGATAGTCGTTCATCGGCTCACATGGAAAGGTCGAGAGTAACCTGACGGATCAGGTTCCCCACTGCAGCAAAATATGTTTTGTGGTTAATCGCAAAAACCCAAAACAAGGACATCCTGGAATACTGATGGTCATTAAACTTATATATCATTCCCCTGCCACCACCTCAAACGCCCCCTCGATAATCCTTCGAAACGTGTCGCTTGTAGATGCCCAATCAATCACATCAACTCGAAAAGGAAGATTGGACTCGGTAAAAGCATCCTTCAACACAGCCAACTGCCGGAAGTCGAGCGGCACCTCCCCCATGACGACAAGATCAAGGTCGGAAAAAGGTTTGGCGTTTCCCTGCACGCGCGAACCGAAAGCGCATACCCTGCGGCCGGGAACATGAAGTAGGAGAATGCGGCGAACCTCGGTCAGGTGGTGCGGTGTGAGGTCAAGCATGACGGGTTTTCAGGCGAGCCAGCAGATCAGCGGCATCAGCAGCAAAATCAGACAGGATGGAGAAAACCTCCCGCGCTTTCTCTTCATCGTAAGTGTGGGAGGTAATGTTGCGCTTGTCGCGGTAGTCGAACCAGCGCTCGGGTCTAATTATCAGCCCCCGTTCCGCCCCGACTCGGATAACTTCCTTGAAGGAGAGTTGATCCAGTTCCTCGCGGGAGGGGAGTTCCTGATCCAACTGGCGCTTGAGCATTTTGAAAGCCAGTTCATACGTATATTCAAAACGCTGTATGCATGCGTCGCGGATATCTTCGTCCCCAGGGACAGTACTGCTGCGTTCAAGAACTCGTTGGAGCGAGATGAGGGCTTTTTCAAAGGAGCTGAAATCCAAGATCATGGTTATTCCTTTTCAATATCTTTCCGATGTCGTCGCTATGCAGTTAACTAAAGTAATATCCTTCGTTTCTTCGGGTACACTGCGTCGCATTTGGAATGTCGAATGGAAATGATCCGGGGGTAAACAAGAAGATCCACCCCGGAAAACGCATGCCTACTTCCACACCAATGTCTCCCCGACCTTCATCTGCCGCATGACGTTTCCCAGATCAAGCTTGTCAAGCTCGACTCTGAACTGCTCCGGGGTGCCGGTCAGTGCCGGGAAGGTACCGAAGTGCATGGGAATCACCATTTTCGGGCGGACAAGCTTGACCGACTGGGCGGCCAGGCGAGGTCCCATGGTGAACTTGTCGCCGATGCAGACCATCATTAGATCCACACTGCCAGCCAGCAAGCTCATATCACTGAAGAGATCGGTGTCACCGGTGTGGTAGATGCGGGGACCGTTCTTGATCGAAATCAGGAAACCTCCCGGATGGCCGGCATAGACCGGCCCCTTGTCCGTGTCCATGCTCCCGCCGTGAACTGCCGGAGTGAAACGCACGGTCACCTCACCATTCAGGAGCGTGATTTCGCCACCGAAACTGCCCGCCATAGCACGGTCCGCCTGCTTCTCCGGAAAACCTGCATAGCTGACCATGGCCTTCATCAAATCAAAGGTTGCCACCAACCCTGCGCCGCTCTTTTTCGCAATCTCGACACTATTGCCGATGTGGTCACCGTGCCCGTGGGTCAGCAGTATCAAGTCGACCTTTCCCAGGTTTTCCAGATCCATTTTCCCATTGGGGTTGGCCGGATTAGTGATCCAGGGATCGATCAACAGTATCTTCCCCCCTGGGGTAATGATGCGGAAGGCGGACTGACCGTACCATTTCAGTTCAGTTACTCCAGGTGTGGCAGCCGAAACGGGCGCTGCAAAGGACAACGAGGACAAAGAGACGGACAACAGTGCAACGATTGCAAAAATCATTCGCATGGCATATCTCCTCTGAAGCTCTGAAGTTGTTTCGTAAGCTTACACCCATTCCTCAATGGCGGTCTCCAGGCGGTTCTTGATCTCAACCAGCTTCTCCTCTGCCGTAATCTTGTGCCCGAAGATATCGCGCACATAGAAAACGTCGGCAACCTGATCAACTTTAGTGGAAATTTTCGAAACGCCGATATAGAGCCCGAGACTGGTCAGGGTGCTGGTAATCAGATACAGCAGCCCCACCTTGTCGTGAGTATAAATGTCGATAACCGTGTAATCTTCAGAAACTTCGTTGTCGAACTCGATCCGGGTCGCAAAGCGCGGCGCAGGGCGTACCGTAAGCAACGACGGACGCTGGCGTTTCTCCACCAGGATAGCCACATTGATCTCACCATGAATGACCCTGCGCATGTCATCCTGCACCTTCTGCCAACGCTGTTCGTCGGTAATCATGATGCCTTGGGGCGAGTTGACCTGCAAAATATCCAGAACCTTGCCGTTGCGGCTGGTGTTGATCTGGGCACCAAGAATATTGACGCCATTTGCAGCCATCACACCGGTTATGCGCGAGAACAGTCCCGGAACATCCGGAGTACAGATGGTGAATTCCGAACAGTCCATTTCCTGACGATGCACCACCTGCATGAGAACGTCCGACTGATCCACCCCTATCAGGAGGCGGACATGATCGGATATCAGCGGGATGTTATTGGAGAGCAGCAGCCTGACCGGCATGGCCTTGAGCTCGGTCATCACCGTTGCTGCAGAGAAGTCGTTCGACAGATATTCCGTCACTTTGCGAACGACGGTTTTAACCCGTTCACTGCTTGCCTCCAGACGGAAATCTCCCCGCTCCAACACATTAAAGGACTTGTCATAAAGCTCCTGGAAAAGGAGCGCCTTCCAGGTTGTCCAGACATCGGAACCAACCGCCCTTACATCGGCAATTGTCAGCAAAAAGAGCATCTTCAGGTTTTCGCTGGTTTCCATCTGCCGTGCAAACTGGATGATCATTTTTTCGTCATTTAAATCGCGACGCTGGGATATGTGGGCAAAGAGCAGGTGCTGGCGCACCAGAAACATGAGCCGTTCGCTGTCTTCCCGAGAGAGCCCCATGCGGCGGGCAATGGTCGGAATCATGGCCGCGCCTTTCTCGGCATGACCGCCCCCCTCTCCCTTTCCGATATCATGAAACAGGACTGCCAGGAGCAGCAGCTCCGGTTTGCCGACCAGGGCAGCAATTTCACAGGCAAAGGGCAGCAGTTTCTTCGACTCGCCATTCAGCATTTTTTCAATTTCTTCAACTGCAAAGAGCGTATGAATGTCGACCGTATAGATATGGTAAATGTCGTGCTGGACCTTGCAGTAAATATGCTCCAGTTCGGGAATGTAGTGATTGAGGAACTCCAGGTGATGCATTGTGCGTAGAGTTTCGGTCACATTGCGGGGTGACCGCAGGATATTCATAAAGGCCTGGTTGACCTCTCGACTGCGACGGAACTTGTCGTTGACCAGATTCAGGCTTCGCCGAACCAGGCCCTTGACCCGGATGTTAAGACTTACACCGTGTTTCTGCGCCAACTCGAACACTCTCATCAGCACTACGGGATTCTTCTCAACCACCGACTCATCCGGAACAATCAACTCTCCCTTGAGCACGAAACATCCATCTCCCACAGGGCGCCGGACAAAATAACCGAGAATTTTGAGTGCCCCTTCATCCCTCCAGATACAGCGCGATATCAGACTGGAGGAAAAGTGTTCCACCCGGTTGGCATGCCGGTAGTAATCGCGCATGAAATCTTCCACCGCCAGCACCCTGCCATGATCGTGGTAACCGAAGAAGCGGGCCAGGTGGACCTGAGCCTCGAAATTCATCTGGTCGGTCTTGCGAGCACTGAAATAATGAAGCTCGTTACGGATTCTCCATAAGTAACTGAGAGACGCGTCATAGCTCTCCAGCTCCTCCTCAGTCAGAATCCCTTTGATGATCAGTTCCTTGGGATCGCTAAACTTGTACTTGGTGCGAGCCACCCACATTGCGCTCTGCAGGTCCCGCAGCCCCCCCTCTCCTTCCTTGAGATTCGGCTCCAGCAGATATACTGTGGACCCGTATTTCTCACGGCGTGTCCTTATCTCTCCGGTTTTCTCCTTGATGAATTTATCACTGGATTTGGGCAGGATCTGGGTAAAGACAACCTTTCTGAGATTGTCGAATAATGGACGGCTCCCGTACAGATAGCGGACATCAATAAGGGCGGTCTTGACCGTGCTGTCGGCAGCAGCCATCTCGATACAATCTGCAATCGTTCGAACCGAATAACCTACATCCAGCCGCATGTCCCAAAGGAAATACAGCAGTTTCTGGGCAATGTCCTCAATATGGGAAGCCGGAACATTGCCGTCATACAGAAACATGATATCGATATCCGAATAGGGATTCAGCTCTCCCCGGCCGTAGCCCCCCACTGCAACCAGGGCGATATGATTAGGAAGTGCATGACTGCTGTCGATGTCCTCAAGAATGCAATGAAACAGTTTGTTGATGAGTACATCGGTCATGTCACAGATCAGATGGGCTACATCAGCACCCGATGCGCCTGCGGAATGCAATTTCCTGATTTCTTCCCTGTACTGGGTCATAAATTTTTTGCCGCCGGAAAGGTAGAGCGGCCTTTTCTCTTCAAAACCGGCCATACCTGAATCTCCGACAGCATGTATATCATCGGGAAAATAGGGATCTATATAAAACTGCATGCTGTCCTCCTGAGTGTCTGTAACATTTATGCTATGAACAGGTGAACAATGGCAAATCTTTTCTGGAAAATGCGCTCAGGTTCACCAAACAGGGATAAAACGTTTTTATATAAACACCCGATATGCTAGATTAAGACACGCTGGCACCGGAAACATACTCATCAGCAGCGCCGTTGCGAGGCATAGGAGCCATTGTTATGATCGAGGTAACATCTGACGTTATCCTGGAAAACCTTTTTGACGGTGTTTATTTTGTAGACAAAGACAGGTGCATCACGATCTGGAACAAGGGGGCCGAGAGAATCACGGGATTTGAAAAAAAGGAGGTTATCGGGAGACGATGTGCAGACAATATCCTGCGTCATATCGATGCAGATGGCCGAGAGCTTTGCCTTTCCGGCTGCCCGTTGGCAGCAACACTGGCTGACGGCAGCGTTCGCGAGGCCGATGTCTATCTGCACCACAAACAGGGACACCGCCTTCCGGTATCAGTCCGTATATCCGCTGTACGTAACAGTGCAGGGGAAATAATCGGCGGAATGGAAGTTTTTACGGATAATTTAAACTCAATGAGGCTGATGAAGGAGCTTGAACTTCTCAAGCTGGAAGCCTATCTGGACAGCTTGACCGGCATTGGTAACCGGCGTTATGCTGATATCACTCTTCAGACCAGAATCCTTGAGCAGCAGAACCATAATATTTCCTTTGGCCTCATTTTCCTGGATATCGATCATTTCAAAATATTCAATGACACCTATGGACACAAGACCGGCGACGACGTCCTGATCATGGTGGGTAAAACAATTGCCGGTCTTTTGCGGAGTACGGACATTGTTGCACGTTGGGGAGGCGAGGAGTTCATCATTTTGCTTCCCGCCATTAATCCTACTTTGCTCAAATCCATCTCCCAACGCGTCAGATTATTCATCCAGCGCAGCTACCTCATGGTCGGAACCACGAAACTCTCCGTCACCGCATCTCTGGGTGCCACGCTCGGAATTCCGGGCGACACTCCCGAATCCGTTACCCGCCGCGCTGACAGTCTGATGTATGTCAGCAAGATGTCCGGCCGCAACCGGGTGACAATCGGTTAAGAGAAGGTCTCTTCTCGCTTCCGACCATCATCGATTCGCCAAAACGAACGCCCCGCCTCGGGAAAGGAGACAGGGCGTTCATTTTTCGCAGTAAAGAAGTACAGATTAACTCATCATTATGACGAGATCCTCTTTCTCCACTTTGTCCCCTTCTTTGAATCTGACCTCTGCCACGCTGCCGTCAGCCTTGGCTTTTATATTGGTTTCCATCTTCATGGCCTCGGTAACAATCAGAACATCACCCGCCCTGACCTGATCCCCGGGTCTGACATTCACCTTGAGCACCTTGCCCGGCATTGGGGCGCCAATGTGGTTGGCATTGCCCTTATCAGCCTTTTCGCTAGCCTTCTCATCGGTCTGAACCGACTGATCGCGAATGATCACGGAGCGATTATTGCCGTTGAGTTCGAAATACACTGCACGGGTACCGTCTTTTTGGACTTCTCCGATGGCGTTGAGCTTGATAATCAGGGTCTTGCCAGGTTCGATATCCAGTGAGGTCTCCTGGCCCGGTTCCAGACCGTAGAAGAAGATGGGAGTAGGAATTACCGAAATGTCGGAGAATTCCTGGCGGTGCCGGTCGAACTCCGGAAAAACATGGGGGTAGAGGATATTGGAAATAAGCGCCTTGTCGTCCACACGGTGCCCGATTCTTTCCTCCAGCTTGAGGCGCTCCTCCTCGAAATCAACCGGTTCCAGCAGCTCGCCGGGACGGCAGCTTATCGGCTGCTCTCCCTTGAGGATAATCTTCTGCAGTTCCTCGGGCCACCCCTGGTAGGGCTGGCCGAGCATTCCCTTGAACATGCCGACCACGGATTCCGGGAAAGCCAGTTCTTCCTTGCTGGTGAACACGTCTTCAGGTTCAAGATTGTTTTTGACAAGGAACATGGCCATGTCGCCAACAACCTTGGAAGATGGAGTAACCTTGACGATGTCGCCGAACATCATGTTTACCTTGTGGTACATTTCCTTGCAGTCGTCCCAGCGCTCGATCAGGCCGAGACCGGCTACCTGTGGCTTGTAATTTGAATACTGACCGCCGGGAATTTCATGATGATACACCTCGGCCGTACCGCTCTTCAAACCTGATTCAAAAGGTGCGTAGTAGTCTCGAACCGTTTCCCAGTAATTAGCCAGCTTCTGCAAACCGGAAGCATTGACCAATGGATCACGCTCACTTCCCTCCAGTGCAGCAACCAGCGCGTTCATGTTCGGCTGGGCGGTCAGGCCCGAAAGTGACGACAGGGCAGCATCGACGATATCCACACCGGCTTCGGCAGCTTTAAGCAGCATCGCACTGCCGTTGCTGGAGGTATCATGGGTATGCAGATGGATCGGGATGCCGATGTTCTCCTTGAGCGCCTTTACAAGCTTGTGGGCAGCCATCGGCTTGAGCAGGCCTGCCATGTCCTTGATGGCAAGTATGTGAGCGCCCATTTTTTCAAGTTCTTTTGCCATGTTGACGTAATATTCAAGCGGATACTTGTCCCGCCGCGGATCGGTGATATCTCCGGTGTAGCAGATGGCAGCCTCGCAAATCTTGCCGGATTTGCGCACCGCCTCCATGGCCACTTTCATGCCTGTTGTCCAGTTGAGGGAGTCGAATACCCGGAAGATATCAACTCCTGAATTGGCCGCCTCTTCCACGAACTTTTCCACCACATTGTCAGGATAGTTGGTATAGCCAACGGCATTGGAACCGCGCAGCAGCATTTGGAAAAGAATGTTGGGAATCATCTCGGACAATTTGTGCAGGCGCTGCCAGGGATCTTCCTTGAGAAAGCGCATGGAGACATCGAACGTGGCGCCCCCCCAGCACTCCAGGGAGAACAGGTCTGCCCCGAGATAGGAGGTTGGCTCTGCAATCTTGAGCAGATCATGGGTGCGCACTCGGGTTGCCAGATTGGACTGGTGTGCATCACGCATGGTGGTATCGGTTATAAGAAGTTTTTTCTGCTCAAGAATCCACTTACTGAGACCTTCTGCCCCAAGGGACATGAACAGGTCCCGACTTCCCGACGGCCGTGGCTTGGTATAGTCGATCTCTGGCACGCGCGCCTCGATCAGCTCGGCAGACCTGAGCGGCTTTACGATACCGGGCGAACCATTGACAATTACTTCGCCCAGATAGTTGAGCACTTTACTGGCGCGATCCTTCTTCTCGCGGATATGGAGCAGTTCAGGATGTTTTTCTATGAAAGAGGTGTCACAGTTACCCTTGAGAAACACTGGGTGGGTGACCACATTTTCCAGGAAACCGATGTTGGTCTTAACACCGCGCACACGGAATTCCTGCAGGGCGCGGTTCATTATATGGGCAGCTTCCTGGAAGGACAGGCCCCAGGAACTGACCTTGACCAGCAGCGAGTCATAATGGGGAGTTATCTGGGCGCCTGTGAAGGCATTGCCCGCATCAAGCCTGATACCACAGCCGGCCGCCGAACGGTAGGTGGTCAGAACCCCGAAATCGGGAGAGAAATTGTTGGTCGGATCTTCGGTGGTAATGCGGCACTGGATGGCATAACCGCGCATGTCAATGGCGCTCTGGCTCGGTATGTTGATCTCAGGATCGGAGAGCTTATGTCCACAGGCTACCAGGATCTGGTTTTGCACCAGGTTACGACCGGTGATCATTTCGGTCACAGTGTGTTCAACCTGAATGCGGGGGTTCATCTCGATGAAATAATGATTTCCCTCCTGGTCCACCAGAAATTCCACCGTACCTGCATTGCGATATTTGACCTGGCCAGCGATCTTTAAGGCAGCGGTACAGAGTTCCTCACGCTGGGTTTGAGTCAGGCAGAGAGAAGGGGCAAATTCAACTACTTTCTGGTGACGGCGCTGAACCGAGCAGTCACGTTCAAAGAAGTGCACCAGGTTGCCGAAGTTGTCCCCCAGCACCTGTACTTCTATATGCTTGGGGTTTGCCAGGTAGCGCTCCAGAAATACTTCGGCATTGCCAAATGAAGCCTTGGCCTCGCTGCCTGCAGCCACCAGTCCTTCCAGCAGCTCCTTCTTGTTGTGCGCCACGCGCATGCCGCGGCCGCCTCCGCCGGCAGACGCCTTAATAATGATCGGATAGCCGAATTCCTTGGCAAATTTAAGCGCCTCCTCTTCCTTTTCGATGGGGTTCTCCGTCCCAGGGACAACAGTTACGCCCGCAGCAATGGCAGCTTTGCGGCCAGCAACCTTATCCCCCAGGGCGCGCTGCATTTCTGCAGTAGGTCCAATAAAGCAGATTCCATTAGCCTCGCATTTCTCGGCGAATTCGGCATTTTCAGCCAGGAAACCGTAGCCGGGGTGAATAGCATCAACATCTGCTTTCAATGCGAGAGCGATTATCTCATCGATACCCAGATAGGCATCAATCGGAGCTTTGCCCTTGCCTATCTGATAGGCCTCGTCAGCCTTGTAGCGATGCAGGGAAAGCTTGTCCTCTTCAGAGTAAATGGCCACGGTGCTAATGCCCAGCTCTGTACAAGCCCGGAAAATGCGGATCGCAATCTCACCGCGGTTAGCGGCCATGATCTTGCGAAATCTATGCTTCTGCATAATGAGTCCTCCTGATGATGGTGTCATCGATACTTCAAAGAATGCCGGATAATTTAGTCAAACTAAAAAATTTCAAGTTATTTTAAATAGTTAGCCTTTGGCCAGGGAATAAACCATGATTGGTACAGTCTTGTCAACAAGGTTTTTCGCCTTGCCGTGACCTGGCTGATATGATAAAAAAAATCGGTTTAATGACAACTTGGAGGCATATAATGGACATTAAAATTGTTCCGCTGCCTGCGGAAAAGATGAAGAAAAAAATAACCGACGAAAGCCAGCTCGGATTCGGCAAAATCCTTACCGACCGCATGCTGATGGTTGAATGGAAAGCCGGCCAAGGGTGGTGCGATGCCCGCATTCAGCCCTATGCCCCCTTTGTACTCGATCCCGCCAGCCTTGTATTCCATTATGCCCAGGAAATATTCGAAGGCCTTAAGGCTTACAAATGGGCTGATGGACGTGTGGCAATGTTCCGCCCCGAAATGAATGCCCGCCGCTTCAACCAGTCCGGAGATCGCCTGTGCATGCCTCCGATACCGGAAGAACTTTTTCTGAAAGGTATTGAGCAACTGGTTGCTCTTGAAAGGGAGTGGATTCCCACTTCGCCTGAAACTTCACTCTATATCAGGCCAACCATGATTGCCGTTGATCCTGTACTAGGTATCAAACCGGCTGATCACTACTATTTCTATGTAATTCTCTCACCTGTTGGTCCCTATTATGCCGCAGGCTTTAATCCGGTCAACATCATGGTTGAAGATCACTACGTGCGAGCCGTACCCGGAGGAACTGGTGAAGCCAAAACCGGCGGCAATTATGCCAGTTCTTTGAAGGCTGGACTTGAAGCCAAGAAAAAGGGCTACGACCAGGTTCTCTGGCTGGACGGCCGTCAGCAGCGCTACATCGAGGAAGTCGGGGCTATGAACATGTTCTTCGCCTATGGCAAGAAAATTGTCACTGCTCCGCTGAACGGTTCAATTCTTTCGGGAGTGACGCGTGATTCTGTCCTCAAACTGGCTCCTACTCTGGGATATGAAGTCGAGGAGCGCCCGCTCGAGATCAATGATCTGATGGCAGACATCAGGAGCGGTAAAATCACCGAAGCCTTTGGCAGCGGTACCGCCGCAGTCATCACTCCTGTCGGTAAACTTTGTTACAAGGAAGAATGCCTGCAGTTGTCCGCTGGTAAAGTCGGTGAAGTAACCCAACATCTCTATGATTCTCTCACCGGCATACAGACAGGCAGGATTGCAGACACATTCGGCTGGGTGAGATTCGTAGGATAATTATCCCGCGGGGCGAGCGTCAAGCCGCCCCGCTTCTGAAACAGCTGTGGTACACGACTCATGAGCAAGAAACACATTTCCAGCAAACCTGTCGCAAACAAGCTCTGCACATCCTGCCGCCGCACTTGTAAACAGGCCTCCATCGCAGTGGTCGCCTCCTGTCCGCGCTATTACCCCTTCAGTCGCACTAAAAGAAAGATAGAATATACGTGGAAGCAGATGGATCTCGGACTCTGAACATCTTGCCCGACACCTTTCCAATGAAAAAGGGATGCTGCTCCGGATGTGGGCGCTGCGTAGCAGCCTGTGCTGAAAAAATTTTAACCCTTGAAGTATCGGGATATCGCAAGCACGCAGCTATGCTAGATACTTCGCGCTGCACCTCCTGTGGGGCTTGTACGGCCGCATGCCCGCTGGACGCCATTTCATGCGGAAGACTGCAGATACAATAATTGCTCTTGCCATACCCCATAGCATTTGATATAAATTATTGCTTTTCAATTCACACGCCCTGAGAAAACCGGCGGTGTCCCTTGTGGCTGGCAGGGATATAACGGGGCGGAGGACAAACCAAAGGAGAAAGACCATGTCAAGCATCAGTATGAAAGAACTGCTGGAGGCCGGCGTTCACTTCGGCCACCAAACCAAGCGTTGGAATCCCAAAATGAAGCCCTACATCTTCGGGGCACGTAACGGCATTTACATCATCGACCTGCAGAAGACCGTCCGCTACTTCAAATCCGCTTACAATTTCGTCAAAGAATCCGTCACCGACGGTAGCACTGTACTTTTCGTGGGCACCAAGAAACAGGCCCAGGACTCCGTTGCGGAAGAAGCCTTGCGCTGCGGCATGTACTACGTCAACCAGCGCTGGCTAGGCGGAATGTTGACTAACTTCGCCACCGTTAAACAGAGTATTGACCGCCTCAAAAAAATCGATGCAATGTTCGAAGACGGCACCATCGAAGCTTATCCCAAAAAAGAACGCCTCCTGCTTGAAAAGGATCGCGAGAAACTGCAGAAAATTCTGGGCGGCATCAAAGGGATGAACAAGCTCCCCAGCGTCATGTTCGTAATCGACCCAAAAAATGAAGAAATTGCCGTTCAGGAAGCCAACAAGCTTGGCATCAAAGTCGTAGCTGTTGTTGACACCAACTGCGATCCCGATCCCATCGACTATGTCATTCCCGGCAATGATGATGCTATCCGCGCCATTCGCCTGCTCTCTGCCAAAATGGCTGATGCAGTTATCGAAGGCGGCCAGGCTCGTAACGCAGCTTTGCAGGCCGACACAGAAGGTGCTGCCGAAGAAACCGAGAAGGTCGAGGAAGTTGCTGCTGCATAATCTGGATTCTCCGTGAATGGCAACGTAATCGAAAACGGTTTGTTTAAGTTGACAGATCAAGATTAATCCAACGAAGACAGATGGGGGAACGGAAGGTAGAAGGCAGATCTTTCGTTCCTCCTCTTCTTGTGCTCGATAAAGATCAAGGGAAGGAGGATATATAAATGGCTATTACCGCAACGCAGATAAACGAACTGAGAAAAGCAACCGGGGCCGGCATGCTGGATTGCAAAAAGGCACTTGAGCAGAATGAGGGCGATTTCGAGAAATCGATAGACTTCCTCCGTACGAAAGGCCTGGCAGCAGCAGCAAAAAAAGCTGGCCGCGCAGCAACTGAAGGCATGGTAGCAGCGTTTGTTTCCGACAACCTGAAGAATGGTGTTCTTCTGGAAGTGAACAGTGAAACTGACTTCGTAGCCAAAAACGAGAAATTCCAGTCATTCGTGGCCGACATTGGCCGCCACATCCTGGCCACTTCCCCTGCTGACTGTGCAACAATGCTGGAACAGCCCTACTCTGGAGATCAGGGTAAAAATGTTCAGACCTACCTGAGCGAGTCCATCTCCATCATTGGTGAGAACCTCCAGATCCGCCGTTTTGCCAAGTTTGATGTCGAAGGCGATGGCATTGTCGGTTCATACATTCACGCCGGTGGAAAAATCGGTGTACTGGTCCAGATTGCCAGCCCCGCTGTCACCGACGCAAACCGTGAAGTACTGCAGAGCTTCGTCCGTGACATCGCGATGCATTCTGCGGCTGCAGCGCCACGTTATGTTTCCCGTGACGAGGTCCCCGCTGACGTGCTTGAGCGCGAAAGAGAAATCTACCGTGTCAAGGCGAAAGAATCCGGAAAACCGGATGCCATCATCGAGAAGATTCTCGATGGGCAGGTGAACAAGTTCTATGCTGAAATCTGCCTCAATGAGCAGGTTTTCGTCAAGGACACAGACAAAACCATTCAGCAGGTAGTCAAAGAGATCGGAGCAACCGCTGGCGGGCCGGTCACTATTACCCGTCTTGAGCGCTTTGTTCTTGGTGAGGGACTGGAAAAGAAAGAATCGGACTTTGCCGCTGAGGTTGCGGCAGCTGCCGGCCTCTAATTAAACAAACAAGCCGGCCGCAATGGCCGGCTTTTTTTTTAAGTTCCATCCAATACATCAGACGGGAGAAACGACATGAGCAGACCGTCATTTACCAGGGTTCTTCTGAAGCTTTCCGGAGAATCGCTGGCAGGCGCCCAGGGATACGGAATCAACCCCCAGATCATTACCACGATTGCTCAAGAAATTCGCGAAGTTGTTGACCTTGGGGTACAGCTTGCCCTGGTTATCGGCGGAGGAAACATTTTCAGAGGACTGGCAGCATCCTCAAAAGGGATGGACCGGGCCAGCGCCGACTACATGGGAATGCTCGCCACGATGATCAACTCTCTGGCGATGCAGGATGCCCTCGAAAAAGCCGGAGTACCAACACGAGTCCAATCTGCCATTGCCATGCAAGAAGTTGCCGAGCCGTATATCCGGCGCCGCGCTATGCGCCACCTGGAGAAGGGACGGGTTGTTATTTTCGGCGCCGGAACCGGCAATCCCTACTTCACCACCGACACGGCCGCCAGTTTGCGTGCAATGGAAATCAATGCCCAGGTAATCCTCAAGGGAACCAAGGTGGACGGCGTTTATTCGGCGGACCCGAAGAAAGACCCCGCTGCCGTCAAATTCCCGGAACTTACCTATATTGATGTCCTCAACCGTGGGTTACAGGTGATGGATGCAACCGCCACTTCACTCTGCATGGATAACAAACTGCCCATCATCATTTTCGATCTGACCACCGAAGGAAACATCAAAAAAGTGATCACCGGCGAAGAAATCGGCACCATTGTACAAGGAGAATGAACATGCCAACTACCGTACTCAGTGATATGAAGTCTAATATGGAAAAGACCCTGGGCGTCCTAAAAAACGAATTTCAGAAGATTCGCACAGGTCGTGCTTCAACTTCAGTCCTTGATTCCGTCAAGGTGGATTACTACGGCAACCTTTCCTCGCTCAGCCAAGTTGCAACCCTGGCAGTACCAGAACCACGCACCATCACCATCTCCCCATGGGAAGCCAAAATTATTCCGGCCATTGAAAAGGCCATTCTGAACTCCAACATCGGGCTTACCCCTTCCAACGATGGTCGAACGATCCGCCTCAACCTGCCTCCCTTGACTGAAGAGCGGCGTAAGGAAATCGTCAAAGACCTCAAAAAGAAGGCCGAAGATGATAAAGTGGCGCTGCGCAACATCCGTCGCGATGCCATTGATCGTCTGAAGAAACTGGAAAAGGAAAAAAGTGTAACCGAGGACGAGCTGAAAAAACTTGAAAAAGAAGTCCAGGAAGTTACTAAAAGTTTTGAAGCACGCATTGACGAAGCGGTAGTACACAAAGAAAAAGAGGTCATGGAAGTCTGATGAATCTTGATCCTGAGAAACTGCCGCTCCATCTGGCCATCATCATGGACGGCAACGGCCGCTGGGCTCAGCAACGCATGCTCAAACGTATCGTAGGCCACCAACGGGGAGCCGAAACTGTTAACATGGTGGTGGAACAGGCGTGGCGGCTCGGAATCAAATATCTGACTCTATTTGCCTTCTCTTCGGAAAACTGGTCACGTCCTGCTATGGAAGTTCGTGCGCTGATGACGCTGCTCAAGAAGTACATCCGCCAGGAAACGGCGCGCATGATGCGCAAAAACATCCGCTACAACGTCATCGGCAACCGTAGCGATCTTCCGGATGATGTTAATGCCACCCTTGACGAAGCCATCAGGCAGACTTCCGGCAACACCGGCATGCTGCTGACGCTGGCTCTCTCCTATGGTGGCCGCCAGGAGCTGAGCATGGCCGCCAGCCGGCTTGCACGCGATGTGGTGGCCGGAAAATGCTCTCCTGATGAGATCACCACCGATGTCTTCGGTTCATATCTGGATACGGGCGGTTTGCCTGATCCCGATTTCCTGATCCGCACCAGCGGAGAAATGCGCATCAGCAATTTCCTCCTCTGGCAATTGGCCTACACCGAGCTCTATTTTACCGAGACGAACTGGCCGGATTTCACTATAAACGAATTCCAGAAAGCCTTGGCCGATTTCCAGGCCAGGGAGCGACGTTTCGGCAAGACCAGCGACCAAATCAGTAAAAGGAACTAACATCAAACGGCTTATCACCGCACTTATCCTCCTGCCTGTTGTCATCCTAAGTATTGTACAGGGAAGTCCGCTGCTTTTCGCCGGGCTTCTCGGCATTTTTACTTTCATCGGCATCAAGGAATTTTACAGCATGGCTCTGCCTGATCGTGCATTTGAATCGTGGTGGGCTGCCCCCTGTGGAACCTTGCTCATTTTCCTTCCCTTTCTGGGACAGGAAAAACTGATTCTGGCAGTTATCACCGGTCTGTTTCTCGCTTTCGGCTTGCTGTTCCTATTCCGCATCAAGGACATCACTACTGCGGCCCGGGATATTTCCTATGCCACCCTCTGCTTCCTTTACATCCCACTGCTGCTCATGCACCTGGTCATGCTGCGACTTATTCCACACGGGCCAGAGTGGCTGCTGGTGGTCATGCTGATTGTGATGACCAATGATTCAGCGGCCTATTACAGCGGCAGTGCTTTTGGAAAACACCGGCTCTACCCCATGGTGAGTCCCAAGAAAAGCATCGAAGGCGCGCTGGGAGGGTTAGTCGGCAGTATTGGCGGCACCATGCTGGCCAAGTTCACCTTTTTTCCCCAACTCTCCATGGTCGATGCGCTGCTGACCGCAATTATCATCGGCATCCTCGGCCAGACCGGCGACCTTTTCGAGTCCCTGCTCAAACGCAGCTTCGGGGTCAAGGACTCCGGCAGCATTATTCCCGGACACGGTGGCGTATTGGATCGGCTGGACAGCATCATTTTTGCTGCCCCGGCCACCTACTATTATGCAATTTTTGTCTTTGACAGACTCTGAAACACATCCCGTACCCGAGGTTCTGTAATGAAAATGCTTTCCATTCTGGGTTCAACCGGATCCATTGGTGTCAGCACCCTTGAAATAGTCGCCGCATATCCCGATCGTTTTAAAATTGTTGCCCTGACAGCGGGCAAAAACCTGGAGTTGTTCGCCCGGCAAATCCGTCAGTTCGCTCCAGCCATCGCAGCGGTTGCATCGCCGGATGACATACCACGCCTGCAGGCTCTCTGCCCCGGTCTTGATGTCACCATACTGGGCGGAGAAGAAGGGCTGATTGCTGCAGCTACGGCTACGGATACCGAAATGGTAGTGGCTGCCATAGTGGGTGCTGCTGGCCTGGTGCCGACTGCCGCCGCGATCCGTGCAGGCAAGGACATTGCCTTGGCCAACAAGGAGACCCTGGTAACCGCCGGCCGACTGTTCATGGACATGGTTGCTGAATATGGCGTCAAACTGTATCCGGTGGATAGCGAACACAGCGCCGTATTCCAGTCGATTGAGGGGCACCGGAGCCAGGATATAAGCAAGATCATCCTGACCGCTTCGGGTGGACCTTTTCTGAATACTCCGGTACAGCAGCTGGCTCAGGTAACTGTAGCCGATGCCCTCAATCATCCCAACTGGAGTATGGGGAAAAAGATCTCGATCGATTCCGCGACCATGATGAACAAAGGTCTGGAGGTAATCGAGGCCCGTTGGCTGTTCAATGTACCTGTGGAAAAAATCGATGTTAATATCCATCCCCAGAGTATCATTCATTCCATGGTAGAATATATCGACGGTTGCGTCATTGCTCAGCTTGGCTCTCCAGACATGAAGGCCCCCATCGCCTATGCCCTTTCCTATCCAGAACGTGTTGCTACCGGCGTGCAGCCGTTGGATCTGACCACATTCTCAGGGCTCACTTTTTTCAAACCCGATACGGAAAAGTTCCGTTGCCTGGAACTTGCGTATCGTGCCATGGGTGAAGGAGAAAGCATGCCCGCGGTTATGAATGCAGCCAATGAGATTGCCGTTGAATGCTTCTTAGAAGGAAGGATAGGTTTCATCCAGATAGCCACCATCATCGAAGAGACCATGAACGCCCATCATGCCCATCCTTTGGCCAGTATCGAGGAAGTACTCCAGGCCGATCTGTGGGGACGCGAGATGGCACGGGAAATATGCCTCAAACAGGTGAATTGATATGACAATCATTTATGCAATCATTGCCCTTGGTGTACTGATTTTTGTACATGAACTTGGACATTTTCTACTTGCCAAACTTTTCCGGGTCAAAGTGGAAAAGTTTTCCCTCGGCTTTGGTCCCAAGCTGTTCAGTAAGCAGATCGGTGAGACCGAATACCTTCTCTCTGCCTTCCCCTTGGGGGGATACGTCAAGATGTTTGGCGAAACCGGATTCATTGAAGGGGGAGAAACCCATCATCAGGCAACACCAGACTCCAACGTATCTGATGAAGAATCTGGCGAGCTTGTGGAAGGGCCCCGCGAACTGACCGAAGCAGAGAAAGAGCGTTCCTTCTTTCATAAGCCTCCCCTGGTGCGTATTGCTATTGTCATGGCCGGACCTGTTTTCAATCTTGCCTTTGCATGGCTCGCTTTCATCCTGCTCTGCATGCTCGGTGTGCCTACAGTCACAGCCAAGATTGGTGATGTCATCAAGGACAAACCTGCGGCGCGGGCAGGGATCCAAAAGGATGATGTAATAACCGGAATCAATGGCAAACCTGTTAAACAATGGGATGACATAGCCGAAATGATATCCGCCAGCAAGGGCCAGACAATCAGCCTGAGTGTGAAGCGCGGAGGGCAGGACAAACAGTTCAGCATTATTCCGGAACCACGTGTATCAAAGAATCTTTTCGGAGAGCAGGTAAGCGGATTCGCTATCGGAGTTGCTTCTGCCGCGGAAATTATCACTCAAAAATATGGCCCGATTGACGCTTTTTCCAAGGGAACGGCTCAAACATGGAAAGTGATTGATCTCACTTTCACCTCATTGATTAAGATGGCCCAGCGTGTTGTCCCGATGGACAGTGTCGGCGGGCCAATAATGATCGTAAAAATGGCCGGCGAACAGGCCGCTGCTGGCGGATCCAACTTCCTGGCGTTCATGGCCCTGCTCTCCATCAACCTTGGGGTTCTTAACCTACTGCCCGTGCCTGTTCTGGATGGAGGGCACCTCTTCTTTTATTTCTGGGAGTTAATTTTCCGCCGACCAGTGAACCAGAAGGTGCGTGAATATGCTCAGCAGATCGGCCTGATGCTGCTTCTGGGCCTGATGGCACTGGCTTTTTACAATGACATCATCAGATATTTTGTAGGACAGGGCTGATACTGCTCCATTATTTGCCATACAACAAAGAAAGGGCGGCCCCAACGGGTCGCCCTTTCTTTGTTTACAGGCCCTCTCCCTTCTATTTTGTTCAGGAAGGATACCTGCGCGCAAGATCATTATCGATGACATAGACGCACATTTCCCGTGCTCCCTGCTTGGTGTAGTGAAAGCGAGGTGCGCAAAGATTGTTTATCAGGAAGGAAACGTCATCCCGTATGCGCTTGTCATACATATTGAACGCCACTGTGTCATAATCCTTGATAGCCCTGCGAAAATTGGCATTATCCAGGAACGGTTCCATCACCTTACCCTTCAGATTGTGCACATAACTGTCATGCAGTGAGCGAAAGAGGCCAGTCTGTTGAGGAGCCTTTCCCTCGACCAGTATCTCTTGAGTCAATGTTCTCGACGCATATTCCTTCTGGGTTTCACGACGGAATGCCAGTCGCACGTCGTCTTCTACAGTAGTCCCCATTAACCGCGCTTCAATGGAGCGCAGAAAGTCTTCGGTGATTTCAAGCCGGTCATTGGTAAAACGGCACACCACCACTGAACCGATTTCAAAGTTGACAGCAAACATGTAATTGAGCAGATCATGACTGATCTGATCTTCGTTGAAATAATAGAGCGATTCCTTAACTTCCTGCAGAACAGAATAGTTGTAGTTGCGAATCAGAGAGTCCAGAAGCCCCTCGGGCAACGCCTCATTCAGATCGGTCCTCCATTTGGTAAAAAAGGTGACGAGGTTCGACATGGAGATAAGCTTGTTACTACGGGCATAAGCAGTAAAAAAATCCCCGAAAATACGCAGTGAATCACGCCCGGAGAACCCGGTCACCCCTTCCCGTTCAGATTCGTCGATTATCCGTCTCCGACGCTTGGCACTGAGCCGCTTGCGATCCTCTTCAGTGATCCAGGAAGGAATGTGCCCCGTGTAGATTTCCATCTTTAGCAACTGAAGATTATGATCGCAATACTGTCCATATCGCTCCGGCTCATAGATCCATTCCAGCAGTGCTGGTGAATTTGTACCCATACGAGTGGAAATGATTGCGCGGGCAAAATTGTGCAGTACCCGTGGAAGAAAGCTGTCGTCAATATGCCTGCCAAAGGTGTTGCGGTAAATCTCCACCTCAGTATTCAGGTCCATGACGTATGGCATGTGGATGAACTCAATCCTGTCGGTGAAGGACTGGAAATCCACTATGCTCTTGGCATCTTCCGGGTTCATCAGGGCAATGAACAGGGAAGAAACATTCTCCTCCACATCCTCGACCTTATGGATACCCTCACTGATGATATTGTGCAGCTCCATGAGCCGTTCGGCATTGTATGCTTTTACATCCATCAGCGCGTAGACGCCGTTATTTGTTTTCGCATGACTTGAATGCAGATACCGGACGGGAGAGGCATCTCCCAGCAAAGCATCGAGCCTGTTCTGGAGATGATCATTACCGAGAACATTCATGCGCAGAGTTTTGTCACCCGGATTGAATATCGTTACCCCCTCTCCCAGACGACGATTGAAGCGATATGGTCGAGCATTGATCATACGGTAAACATCCAGTGAAGAGGGGAGCCGCTGCACCAGTGAATCGAAAAGGGAACTGCAAATGGTGCACGGTATGTCGCGAAAGAGCCACTCGTATTCTTTGCTGGAAAAAAGTTTTTGCTTGAACTCATCATTCTGAAAAAGCTCATCAAAGAAAGAGTGCCGATCTTCACGGGGAATCAGCAGCAACGGGTTGTCGTGAGAAGGACATGGTATCTCCAGCAGCTCAGGGCCACGTTCCCGATTCCCGTTATGGTTCCCCGACAGGTCGGGCATATCGTGCCGGGATTGTTCAAGACCACGGCTGTCCAGTTTCCAGACGACTTCATAGCGCATACCGGCGTCGCTGTTCGAGTATTCCTCGAACTTCAGCAGCAAATTATTGAGAAAAGTGCTTTTCCCTGAACCGGGTGGCCCCTCGAAAATATAGATCTTGTTCTGCCGTGCACTGCTCCTCATCGCATCAACGTGCTGGATGAAACGGTTGGCAAAAAGCCTGTCTGCAAAAAAGGGGCGATCAGTACCATTTACGAACAGTCTGCTGCAGTCATATTTCACATATTTGATCGATTCCGGATCGTTGGGATACTCATCCCGCTCCACGCTCACATACTCCCGCACCATGTCATGAAAAGCCTGAAAGGCATTGCGCACCACCAATGATGGTCGCGTTGCCAGATTTTCCAGAAACTCGTCAAAGGATATGCTGTGATTCGTTTCCCGCTCGCTGATCTTGCGGTTGAGATGAACCATGGCTCTGTCAATGTTTGACATGTGTCTCCCGTAGCGGATGTTGTAGGCTGCCCGGCTTATGGTCGAGTACGTACAGAATCAGTATGGATTAAAGCACCTTTTGGGTTAGTGTTTTTCCTTCCATGGTAAACAAAACCCGCTGCCATACAACCGCTCCGTCGGGAACACCTTCATTCCCGGTTTCAGGTACCACATCCACCTGTGCAACACTGGTCTCCAGATGAACCGGCCGGCCCCATAGATATTCGATCCCCATCATGGTGGAGGCGATGTACTCCTGTACGAGTTGTTTACCTTCAAAAGTATGTACCAGATACAGATCTCCATCGCCCTTATCCGGGTCGACCGTGATGACCGGTGGATGGTAGAGGGTATCCATCAGCATTTTCCGGTAATCTTCAGCTTTGCGGCTTTTCACGTAGTACTGCCAGACCATTCGTCTCCGGTCGAGACGCTTGCCGACAACAAAAAGCTTGTGCAGGTCAAGAAAATCCTGATCCAGGTAGTTCTTGATGAAAAGGGCATCTCCCAGGTTTTCCCTGACACCAAAGATGGCTTCCTGGCCTCCAACGTTCTTTGTATCAAAGCGTTTGCGGGTGTTACTGTCCTTCACCCTTTGAAAATCAAATGACAAACGCCCTTTGTCCGCCTGCTGCTCGATATAGGTGAACAGCCGCATGCCCAGGGCATAGGGGTTAGTTCCCACGCGTGGCAGGGATGTGACTCCGGCATGAATGCGGGCAAAATCCACCTCATGTCCCTTGATCCTGTCGTCCTGCAGAAAAAGTTTTTCGTGCCAATAACTGGCCCATCCCTCATTGACGATCTTTGTCCTGATCTGAGGCTGAAAAAAGAGAGAAGTCTTGCGGATAATCTCAAGAATTGTCTTCATCCACTGATTTTCGTCCCGATTCAGAAATTCAGATTTTTCCAGGAGGTAGCGAAGCAGGTCACGCCGGGATGGTTGCGTCTGTTTCTCCCTCAGAAAATGGCTCTCCAGCTCAGGATAGCGCCGCTCGGCATCGGCAAAAAAGGTTTTTTCAGCCAGAGGACCAAAGTTCCTCATGCTCTCGTTGTAACGGTTGATTTCCCGCACATATTCACTTATGGAAACCTTTTTCACCGACTGCAGGAACACGTCGAAGTAGTAGTTCAAACGTGCGGAGCAGCCGGCTTCCTGAGAAACGAAAAGTTCCGCGAGTTCACCATGGAAGTCGACCAGATTGTCTATGGCACGGGAAAATTCGATGACATAATCAACCCAGCGTCCTTTCTCCGAGCGCAGTCGTGCAATAACCCGTTTGTCGGAAAGAGCCTGGCCGGTAAAATCGTAATCCCAAGTATTGCGAAAGTAGAGATTGTTCTGGAAGACATCGATGTGGCCCAAAACATGATAAAAAATCATCACATTGAGCCAATCCGGATTATTGTCGTTGTAAAAAGAAATGGGAGGGCGTGTATTGATGACAGTTTCATACGGGTTGTGGGGATAGAGTTCGTAGGTGCCCTTTGCATGAAGCACCTCCACATCGTGCACCCAATAATCATAGAGAGTCGGTATCATCACCTTTGGCCCCAACTCCAGCAGATCACGATTGGTGACAATATATTCCAGTGATTCATCAGTGAAGGAGAGCCCCGCATCGCGCGCCCGTTCCTTGCACCCTTCCATGATCGTCTTGGTATGTTGATTGATCAGTTCCATGTGGTATCCGTATATTCATCCGTGGAACGCGGATTTTTTCGTTCTGGCAAGGCTGTCGAGGAAGAGCACGGAGGCGTAGCAGCGCTACGCCGCACACGCGATTCCGAAGACTTACGCCGCCAGGGCGGAAAAAGACCGTTCCATATTATTAAGAAATAAGCTTCCTGATTCCCTCTATCACCCTCCCCTCATCCGCACTCTCTTCCATGGCGTCCATCCTGATCAGATGAGGCTTTGATTTCAATAAACCGGACTTTTCAAGATAATGGGCTACATCCGTTCCTCCGGTCATATCGCTATGCTCGGCTATAGTGATCCCCATACGACTTACGTACCCAAGCATTTTTTCCAGTTCCGGAAGAGCAAATTCTCCATGGGTGTCCCAGTCGTCGCCATCGGTGCCGTGGAAGACATAGATATTGTAATCTCTGGCCAGTCCAGCCTCCGCCACGATTTCATTCACCAACTGATAGGCACTGGAGACCTGGGTTCCTCCTGCCACACGGGAGTTGTAATAGGTGTTGAAATCAGGGACTTCCTTCGCCTGCGTGTCGTGAAGTATGAATCTTGATTCCACCTGTCCTGCGTACTGGTATATCAGCCAGCTGTAAATGAGCACATGCTGAGTCACCACCAAGTCGGTAACTTTTCCTGCCATGGAGCCTGAATAGTCCCGCACGAAAAAAACAACCGCCTGGGGTTCCCAATCCTTTTCCATGGAAAGTGTTCGATAGACTTTGTCCGATGGGGCAATCAGGAAACGGGTGGGGTCAACGGGCTGATCATCCGGCATATTTCCTAAGGCGCGGTTGGTTCCCAGGATTCTGCGCAAAGTTGCTTTTTTATCCAGAATCTGCCCTGATCCCCGGTTCCTGTCGGTCAAGTCATGGGTGTAACGAGTCAAAGAACGACGTTTCCCCTTCTCCTTCAGATTGGGCAGCTGAAACTGCTCGGTCAGCGTCTTGCCAAGTTCATAGGCGGATGACTCCATGTCATGGCTCTCTTCTCCACCCTGCCCCGGACCGCCACCAGGCTGACCTTCGTCATCTCGTGCCTGCTGTTCCCCCAGCACCTCCCCCTCTTCCTCATCTCCGGTCCCTCCTGCATTGCGACCTTCATCCGGGGGGCGGATGACAGCATCATGATAAAATTTCTCCTCTTCTGTTGAGGGCACTACAACCACCACCTGCCCCTTTGCACCCCGCTTGGCCTTTACCAGTCGACCAACCTGTATCTTGCGCGGGAAGCCATCCTTTTCCCGACGCCGGTCCCGCTCCAGCAGCTCGTCCAGTGTCTTCATCTGGACGATAACCGACGCATGAGGAGCAACGGCCTGACGAAGCATGAACAGATCATGAAAGGCATATGGGCTGCGGTTGAATGAAGAGAAGAGGCTCTCTTCATGTTCCTCCGGGGGAACCCCGTGTTCCATTCCAACGGTATCATGTTCCTTCCGCAAACGTGCCTCGGAACCAGACAACACCAAATTTGCGTTTGATTGCACTGGATCAATTTTTTCATCAGGTAGATTTTTCATCTTTATATGGAACTTCTTCTCACACAGAGGCACAAAGGCACGAAGATGTTTTTATTATAAATACCGTTCTCTGTGGTCTTCGTGGCTTCGCGTGATCAATAGTCTGAAAAAAAGCTCTTCCTCCGCCGAATTTGAATATCAATTTTCATCTTCCTGAGTGCAGAAGTACTCAATCGTCTTTTGGGCGCATGTACGGCAGTACCCAAGCTTATTGAGCATGGTATTGATCATGCGGTCATACAACTTCTGATTCTCTTCATTTGTACGATTCGCAAGGGCGCCGATGAGGCTGCCGGCACCGGCGATGTCGGATTTAAGCCGTACCTCCGTGATGGCCTTTACCAATTCCAGATTGTCCATGAAGTCATAGTTAGGATCCATAGAGATCTTCTGGCCATAGATCTTTCGGATGGAGGTGCGGAAAGAGTCTCGCTGTTCCTCAGTCTTCAGTCCGATGCGCTCCTCAACACTCTTCACATAACGTTCATCGATCTTCAGCGCCCTCAACTCGCCACTCTGGGGATCCTTGTATTTCCACATCCTGTCGGGCCCCAGGTTTTCCGCATCGATGCCGATGATCATGTTGACATAATTCATCACATCCCGGCGAATGGCATGGGGCTCATCCATGTAGGCATTGAACATCTCGGTCATGATTCGTTCCCGGTACAGACCCTTGGCAACCTTCAGATCCTCCAGGTATTTGGCCCTGTCATTGGTATCGACCACATAATCCAATACAACCCGCTCCAGCGTCTTGAAAACATCATAGGCCACCATACAGCGCCCTTCGTTGGTTTCCGAACTTTCCACCAGCAGCTGAACCGCACGGCCCAGGCTGCGGTGGCCCAGCCCCTTCTGGCCGAAGCGCTTGGTGATATCAGGCTCCTGGCCCAGTGTATCGATTACCTCTGCCAGGGCCTTGATGCTCTTTTCACCGGCAATTTCTCCTGCAGATAGTTTCATGGTTTCGATAGAAGTCAGTTTTTCAGAACGCGGGAAGCGGGTAAGTACCACTCCCACCGAAGCGGCATAGTTCAGGTTCGGGTCCTGGTGCAGAGGTTCACTTGTCAGGGTGGTCTTGGTATCGCTGCCGATGGCATAGGAGGTAAGTCCCTCCTGCAGCCTATAGTTGGTGTTATGGGAGACATAGCAGATCCGGCAGCGGTCCACGATAGGCGCCTCTTCTTTTTCCGCGAGAAACCGATTGAACTCGGAGTTATTGCTGGTGGCGATGATCAAGGTGTCGATCGGCCATTTAAAACCATCCATCTCGATGGCACGGTTCTGAATTACCCCCAGATACACCTGCACCAGGTCTTTCTTGTTTTTGAAGATCTCATCAGAGAAATGAATACCTCCCCCGGCGACCCTCGCCAGTGCACCGCGCCGCAGGTCAAAGCGATACGGGTTGTTTGTGTCGCTGATGTACAGTAGCCGCTGGATTGATTCCTCCCCAAGAAGATCGACGGAAGAGGAGGTGATCTTGTCCTTGGCTGGATACTTGCCGGTGAGTGTGCCCAGACTTTCACTCATCGGCACCGGGATCACCTCTACGAATCCCAGCATTTTATCCAAATCTCCCCCGCAAAAATCCCTTATCTCGCTCCAGATATATCCGCTACAGGCACCAAGAGGACGATAATTTCCGTAAACCCGCTCCAGTTCCCCCTCGCTAAAGCCACCTTTTTCTGCAAGGAACCGCCGGTTCTCTTCCGCAGGTTCAAAGAAGTTCATGGCCAGGATCATGGGATCTTCATAGGTCTGGGAATCATAGAGCTTGATTTTGCCGTAATGCTCCAGCTGATTGAGACCGGTGTAGCGGAAGGTATAGCGCCGGTTGTGCGGTGCGGAGAGAAAAGAGCGATACAAGGAACAGAGATATTCCACAAAAAACGTTTTCCCGTTTCCCGGTTCACCAACAAGAACAAAGGCCATTTCCTTGCTGGAGCCCCCTTCGGCAGCATCCTTTACATAGGAAACAAAGCTGTTGATCTCGTCAAACATGCCGATGGTGTGCTTTCTGCCGCTGCGAAAGATCTTGAAGTCATAGGTAGTCCTGCCATTCACCACGACCTTTTCAAAACCGCCCCCCAAAATCATGCGCGCTACAGATTGGAAGGCATTTTCAAACGATCTTTGCTGCTCTTTAACCGCTGTAATGTGCTGAATCAGATTATCGTGGGGAGCCATCGGGTAGTTTCCTCCGTGCGGATTTCCATGCATTCCTACGGATAAGTATTGAACATTTTCCCAATTAGACAAGTTTCCATCCGGAGACTCCGGATGGAACTGCTGGTTTCCGATTCGGAAAGGAGGAATTTTTTGTCCTGGCAAGGAAATCAAGGGATTACTTGTGAGGCGTACATAGGTACGCCGCACAAGTAATCCCGAAGATTGACACCACCAGGGCGAAAAAGAACCCTTTCCGGACGGAAACTAGACAAGCGCACACATATTCCTGTTTGGACATCTGGACGGCATTCAACATAGAAAAATAAAAATAAATTTGCTTATGCACTTTAAATTTATTTAATTTGTTTCATAATTACCCCTAAGGTTGTGTGACATGCACTCCAGCCGAAGCATTTATTTCCATCAAACCAGAAAGGAGGTCGATCAAATGGCACTGAAATGGTTTCTGTGCATAGTGGCATTTCTTCCGCTACTGGCCGCATTACCGGCACGAGCGGCTGAAGTGCATGGCAGGAGCTCCACTCAGCTTCTGTGGTTCAACAACTTTTTCAATCAGCGAAAACAGGCGGAATTTGCACAGTACTTGAATCTGTCGGTCCTTAATGTTGACAGGGAGGGAAAGCTTTCCTTCCAGGGGTACGGCCGGGTGACCCAGGATGTGCGCAACAGTGAGGGGTTGAACGGGAGACTATATTACCTGTATGGCGATTATCGGGGACTGTACGACAAGGTTGATATCAGGCTAGGCAGGCAGTGGATTAATTATGCTGCAGGTACGGCGCTGATCGATGGCGGGCAGATCGAACTGCGAAAGGTGGGACCGGTTGGATTTTCCATCATGGGTGGCAGGAACGTTTTCTTTGATCTGTATGGCGAAGGAACGCGCAAGGAGGATTTTGTCTTTGGTACTGCCGCCTATCTGACAGGTTTCAAGAATACAGATGCCGAAGTGAGCTATTTCCTGAAGCTTGATAAGAGCGGCATGGCCAGGAATCAGGTGGGGGGCGTATTCAAGCAATACCTGTTCAATGCTGTCAAGGTGTATGCCAATACACGATATGACATTGTCAGTGAAACGTTCATGGAGATGCTGGCAGGAGTAAAAGTATTCCCTACCTCAAAACTCGTTCTGACGGGTGAGTGGTACCAGAGTTATCCAATATTCGATGCCACCTCGATCTATTCGGTATTTGCCGTGGACCGCTACCAGGAAGGGGTCTTCCGGGTTGATTACACCGTTAACGACATGATCTCCATTCATGGCGGCTACAACCGGCAGGACTACGGCGAAGGCGGCTTCGGCAACGACGGCACAGCTGATGTCGTCGAAGTTGGCCTGGGTCTGCGTCCGCTGAGCAACCTGATGTTAAACCTGACCTACAACCACCGCAACGGTTACGGCGGCAAACTGGATGGTGGAATTGCAGAAGTAACATACAACCCGATCAAAGCGCTGGAGCTGGCGGCGGGATTGCACTTCGACGTGTATGAACGTGACCGGTCGACCGGAGAAGAAACTGCACGACGTTACTGGGGCGGAGCAAAGTACAAATTTACTGACAAAATGTCCGCTTCCGTACGGGTTGAGGATAATGTCAACGTGCGCTTCAGCAATGACTGGCAGGGGCGCGCGGTGTTCAACTATGATTTTTAGAAAGGAGGCGCCGGTGAAAAAGATCTTTGCAATGGTTGTGCTTTTGGGATGTGCCCTTGTGTATCTCCAGCAGGTGTCTTTTGCTGCAAAGATGGCACACAAGGAATATGCCAGGATGAATATAGGGGAATGCAATGACTGCCATAAGGGAGAGGGAATTTCTCCAAACCATGAGGCAGATTTCGTTCGTAACCACCGGGTTCTGGCCAGCAAGGCCGGCAACAACTGCGGGGAGTGCCATGATCAGGCCTGGTGCCTGGATTGCCACCAGGGGGGCGGAAATGGCGAAAACCTGAATCAGTCCAATTTCGGGCGGGATTACAAGCCCAAAAACCATCGCAGCGACTTTATCAACATACATCCCATGAAGGCCTTGGACAATCCGCAGCAATGCTACCGTTGTCATGATGAAAGAGCGTTCTGCAACTCCTGCCACAGCCGCTTTCCGAGGAGCTCGATGCGGATCAAGTCACATTTGCGGAGCGGCAACACCCAAACCTTCATGTGGACCAGTGAACATGCCACCGAAGCACGACGAAATCTGCAGTCATGCCAAAGCTGCCACGCCGGCGGCGATGTCTGTCTGCGATGCCACAGTGCAACGAGTGGTGCAAAAGTAAGCCCACATCCAAGAGGATTCAAGGAGAGCAACAGGAACAACAATACATGCAAGGTGTGCCATTAGCTGGCGAGATGCCCAACGAAAATCCACAGAAAGGAGAGAATGGTATGAAGAATAAGATACTGAGGATGTTTTCATTGTTTTCGCTGCTGCTGGTGGCAATAACCGCCGGATGTGGTTCCGACAGAAAAGAGGGCAGCGGCCAATCCGAAACCTTCAGGGCCTCTGCCGCGTGCATTGAGTGCCATGCCGTGAACAAGATTTCTCCTGTAACCGGAGGAACCATTGTCACCGAATGGCAGCGATCTGCTCATAATACGCAGAATGGTGCCGCCTGTACGGCCTGCCATATCAACAATGGTCATCCACAGGGCGGATCAATCATTAAGGCCGTTCCCGACACTCAATGCCAGACCTGTCATACCGTCGTCAGACTTGGAACGCCGCATTTCTCCAACTTTACAACCAGCCTGGCCGCCCAGTATATCAGCCAGACGGATGCACCTGAAGTTCAGTGCCGTCAATGCCACAACCCCCATGACACAACCACACTTCTTCAGTACAACAGGGATTGGGCTGACTCGGGACACGGCAGCACAAAATATGTTCCTGGCGATGCCAATGCCAGCAGTGTCAACTCGCATTATCCCTGGACAACTGCCAGCCGTGACGTTTGTTCCAAATGCCATACAACCAGCGGCTATAAAAAAGTTTCCAGTGGTGCAGCAAGTGTCCTGACGACGACCAATACGACGACGAATACCTCCACCACAACAGTAACACCCAATGCCCCGCTCATGAGCAATAACAAGAAAAACGAAACCATCATGTGCTCGGCCTGCCACATTAACTACAGCTGGACCCGGCGTGTGATAGGTGCCCAAACGCTTGAATACACCTATGATTCCGACCTTGTGCCTGGTGGAGGTTCCGATCCGTTTGCAGGTCCGGCTCCTGCGACTGTCGATGGTCTGACTGCTGCTGCTGCCGTAGTACTACCTAATATCGGAGATTCCAACCTCTGCGTAGTCTGTCACAGCGGCCGCGGCAACTTCCAGTCCGTTCGTTCAAGCCGCTTTGAAGGTCACCATGCTCCGACCGGTGCAGATCTGTATGCCGATTTGACACATGTTGGTTTCGAATTCGACGGCCGGGTCTATACAAAGCCTGCCTTCTTCGCCCATCCAAACATTGGTCTTACAACAGGTGCAGGCCCGTGCGTAAGCTGCCACATGAAATCAACAAAGAGCCATACATTTGAAGTGGTCACCAAAAACACCAGCGGGACCATCACTGCAATCAACAGCCAGGCTGTGTGCAACGGTTGCCACAGCGACATGACACCGGCAACGCTTAATCAGGAAGCTCTTGGGTATCGGCAAGCCGGAAAACTGCTGACTGACTACCTGGACAATATAGTTCCCAATAAGCCCAATTACACCGGAGCAGCAATTCTCAGAGCAACTACCCCTCAGATCAATGCGCTGCACGTCAATACCTATGGTGCAGTCCAGAACTCCCTCCTGGTCACTGAAGACCCAGGCGGCTATACCCATAACCGTTTTTACCTGAAGCGTCTGCTCTTCGACTCTATCGATTGGCTTGATAATCATGTATTTGACGGCACAATTACTATCGATGCCGCAGTTTATCCAAACGCTGCTGCATGGTTTAATGCTGCAGCAGGCACAGGGATTGCCACCCGTCCATAAAAGCAGGTGAATAACAGCTGGAATCTAATCGCCCATCCGGGAACGCACAGCGTTTCTGGGTGGGCGATTCAGCATTATGCATGGTGTGAGAGACAGCAGCATGGAATGCCAAGCCGCAATCATTGACAGATTTAGATATTGCAAACACTCCTCCTCTGTGGCACTTTTCGCAATCCACTAAAGGGATACTCTTGATTTAGCTTGAGCCGTCACTTTGTAAATATGTTCCCATCTTCCATATTCTTCCCTACATCAATCAATGCGAGTGCCCCATGAATATCCTTACTATCGACACCTCAACCTCCCTGGCAAGTGTTGCCATAACACGTGACGCAGCCCTGGTCGCCGAATCGGTTTTCCTCTGCGACAGGTCCCTTTCCGCTCGTCTGATTCCTGAGATAGAACGTCTGTTGGATGTTGCGGGGCTTGCCATGGAAGATATCGATCTTTTTGCCGGTTCAGTCGGCCCAGGTTCTTTCACCGGCGTGCGTGCCGGCCTAGCAACCTTGCAGGGACTCAGCCTTGCAACCGGCAAAAAATGCGCCGGTTTTTCATCACTGGCCCTGCTCGCCATGAATTTCGCGCTCAACCCGTCACTTGTCTGCACCATGCTGGATGCCCGCAAACAGGAAGTGTATGCCGCCCTCTTCGACTCTTCGCAGACAATTCCGCTTCCACTGATTCAGGATTGTGTCCTTCCCCCGGAGCGTTTTCTTCAGCTGCTCGAACCATGGGGCAATGCGCCAGTCATTTTTGCCGGAGAAGGTGCCCTGCGCTACCATGACCTGATCAGCGAAACACTGGGAGCACGAGCCGTTTTTGCTTCTGCTGCGCATAACGTCGGACGTGCCGGGAATGGTACAGTTTTAGCCCGGCATGCCACACCCGCCGCACCTGATCAGCTTTTGCCCGTGTACCTGCGAGCATCGGAAGCTGAATATGCCAAGCTGAACCGGCAGCAGTCAAAGCCAGCAGGAAATTGATTCCTGCTTTTTACTTTTAATAAATATTTTGATCTTTAATAAAAGGATCTTGTATACAAAATATTACGCTGTTATAGTTTCGCAAAACTTTCCAATGGGGGCGTTCCATGAATATTCATGAGTACCAGGCCAAGGAGATCCTCAACGGTTTCGGGATACCGATTCCCCGCAGCCGTGTAGCCCTGACTGCCGATCAGGTGGAACGAGCGGCCAAGGAGATGGGGGGCCACTGTGTCATCAAGGCCCAGATCTATGCAGGTGGACGCGGTAAGGCGGGTGGCGTCAAAGTAGTGCACCATCCTGAGCAGGCCAACGATGTGGCCAAGGAACTGTTCGGCAAAAAACTGGTCACCATCCAGACCGGGCCGGAAGGACTGAAGGTTCGCCGCATCCTGATCGAGGAAGCGGTAGAAATTGCTCGGGAATTTTATGTCTCCATAACCCTTGATCGAGAATCCTCCCGCTACTGCCTGATCGCCTCGGCAGAAGGGGGCGTTGAAATCGAGGAAGTGGCACGAAAATCCCCTGAAAAAATCCACATGCTCACAATCGATCCGTTCACCGGACTGAGACCCTATCAGGCGCGCAAGATCGCCCTGGCCCTCGGGCTGACCGGCGTTGTCTGCGAGGATTGTGTGGAACTGCTGCTCAATCTGTACAAGTGCTGCCTTGAAAGGGATTGCTTTCTTGTGGAGATCAATCCTCTGGTGGTGACCAAGGCTGGCTGGCTTTTGGCAATGGACGCCAAGATGTCCTTTGACGATAATGCAGTCTATCGTCATCGGGAATACCCTGACATGGTCGACTACTCCCAACTCGATCCGCTGGAAATTACGGCTGGCAAATACGACCTCGCCTATATCAAGCTCTCCGGTTCCATCGGCTGCATGGTCAACGGCGCCGGCCTGGCCATGGCTACCCTTGATGTGTTGAAGGAATTTGGCGGCGAACCAGCTAACTTCCTGGACGTGGGGGGCGGAGCCACTCGTGAAAAAGTAGCCGAAGCCTTCAAAATCATCCTGGAAGACTCGGACGTCAAAGCAGTTTTCGTCAACATCTTTGGCGGGATCATGCGCTGTGATGTCATTGCCCAGGGCATTATCGAGGCCGCTTCCGAAGTCAAATGCATCCTGCCGATCGTCGTGCGTATGGACGGCAGCCATGTAGAAGAAGGCAAGAAACTTCTGCAGGAATCGGGGCTCAATGTTCAGATTGGGGAAACATTGGGTGACGGAGCCGGCAAAATTGTTAAAATGCTGGGTCAGGGGGGAAACTAGGCATGTCGATACTGATAGACAAGAACTCAAAAATTGTCGTACAGGGCATCACCGGTCGCAGCGGCCTCTTTCATACCCAGCAGTGCCGCGCCTATGGCACCAATATCGTTGCCGGGGTGACACCTGGTAAGGGAGGGATTCATATCGATGGTATCCCCGTATTTAATACAGTAGAAGAAGCGGTACGCTATACCAGGGCCAACGTATCCATGATTTTCGTTCCACCTCCAGGTGCGGCGGATGCAATTCTGGAGTCGTGCGATGCTGGACTGGATCTGGCAGTCTGCATAACCGAAGGGATTCCGGTGCGGGACATGGTCATGGCACGGGCGGTCCAGAAAGACAGCAAAACCAGGCTGGTTGGTCCCAACTGTCCCGGGGTGATCACTCCCGGTGAATGCAAATTGGGGATCATGCCTGGGTACATTCATAAACCCGGTAAAGTCGGGGTGGTGTCCCGCAGCGGCACCCTCACCTATGAAGCCGTCAAGCAGCTTTCCGATATCGGCCTGGGTCAATCCACCTGTGTCGGCATTGGTGGCGATCCGATCATCGGCATGAAATTCATCGACGTGTTGCAACTGTTCAATGAAGACCCTGACACCGAGGCGGTTTTCATGATCGGTGAGATCGGCGGTGGAGCCGAAGAAGAAGCGGCTCACTGGATCAAAGAAAACATGAAAAAGCCGGTGGCAGCTTTTATTGCCGGCGTTACCGCCCCGCCAGGAAAGCGCATGGGCCATGCCGGCGCCATCATCACCGGCGGCAAGGGCAAGGCGGAAGACAAGATCAAGACCCTCAATGATTGCGGTGTGGTTGTCGCCACCAGCCCTACCCGGATGGGGGGCGCCATGCAGGAAGCGCTGGATGCTGCCGGCACGACCATTGTGGATGCACCCTCAAAATAGCCTAGAAACATTTTTTAAAAATAAACGCCTCGTTTTCCAATGTGAAAACGAGGCGTTTTTGTTTTTTGAAGCGATTAGGGAATTGGGTGAGACTTCACAAATCTCATAACTCCTCCTATCCTCCTCTTGTCTCAAGAGGGAGACGCGATGGCAAGTTCTTTGGTTAAATACTGAAAGCAGCGCCCGAAGCGTCCCTCCCCTTAAGCTAAGGAACCCACAGGACCTAAAGGAGGACAGGTGGGGTTAGCCGTTCCTGTGAGGAGGAAAGGGACATGTAATTTGACGAACAGAGGTGCAGTTTATGATTGAAAAGTTATACTTACAGAAAGCTTTCCGGGGACAGCCGGAAAATGAATCGTTTGTCTGCTGCCTTTTTTATTGAACCTCTTTAGCAATATGATGTACTCATTAATGTACGTTTCACAATTCTTTTAATCTTCGTTGGAGACAGCCGCATGATTAAAATACTGATTGAGAACCCGCTGATACTTCTGTTCCTGGTAGCGGCCATCGGATATCCGCTCGGCCACATCCGGATTGGCGGCAGTAGCCTCGGGGTGGCTGCGGTTCTTTTTGTCGGCCTTGCCATAGGATCCCTTGATCCAAACATGAAACTCCCGGAGATAATTTACGTACTGGGACTTGCGCTCTTCGTCTACACAGTCGGGCTCTCAAGCGGCCCTTCTTTTACTGCTTCGCTTCTGCGCGAAGGTTTGCGCAACAACCTCCTGATAGCCGGGATTTTAATATTTGTCGCTGCTCTAACGGTCGTTGTGCAGAAGATCTTTCATTTAAAAGCGACCATAACAGTCGGCATGTTTGCCGGCAGTTTCACCAATACGCCAGCCTTGGCCGGAGCGCTTGAGACAATCAAGCATCTGGCCCCCAAAGAAACCCTTAACCAACTCGTAACCGAACCGGTGGTGGGCTATTCCATAGCATATCCCATGGGTGTGATCGGTGTGGTTATTGCCATTTCAATTGCCCAGAAACTCTGGAATATCGATTATGTGAAAGAGGCAAAGTCATTGCGCATGTTCGGCTCGCTCAACGAAGTCCTCAATGTACGCACAGCCAGAGTCAGAAACCAGGAAGCGCTGGCTGCTACAATAGAGGAATTGAACGAAAAACATGACTGGCATGTGATGTTCGGCCGGATAAAACGAAAAGGCCGCTTTTTGATGGCGAACCCTTCTGCAAGGTTCGAGCTTGACGACCAGGTTGCCGTTGTCGGTGTCGAGGAGGACCTTGATGCTGCCATGAATTTTCTTGGTGGCCAGAGTTCGGAGGATATCCACTTCGAACGCAGCGAGTTCGACACCCGCCGAATCTTTGTATCCAATCCAAAGGTGGTGGGCCGCAAAATAAAAACTCTGCATCTGAACGAACAGCACGGCGCCATGATAACCAGAATACGCCGTGGCGACGCGGATTTTCTGGCCCATGGTGATACGATTTTGGAGCTTGGCGATCGGGTTCGAGTTCTGGCTCCACGAGATAACATGAATGCCGTCAGTGATTATTTCGGCGACTCTTATCGTGCGGTAAGTGAAGTCGATATCCTGACGTTCAGTTTTGGCCTGGCCCTGGGACTGTTGCTCGGTATCATACCGATTCCATTGCCGGGTGGGATAACCTTTCGGCTTGGTTTTGCGGGGGGGCCGCTCATTGTCGCACTCATCCTGGGAACAATCGGTAGAACCGGCAAACTGGTCTGGACACTGCCTTACAGTGCCAACATGACTTTAAGGCAGATTGGACTTGTATTCTTCCTGGCAGGAATAGGTACCAGGGCCGGATACGGGTTCCTATCAACATTTACGAATGGCGGCGGCATTACGATATTTCTCGCCGGTGCCGTCTTAACATTAATTGCTGCAGTAACAACGCTTTGGATCGGCCACCGGTTGATGCGAATCCCGATGAGTCTGCTGATCGGCATGGTAGCCGGCCTGTTCACTCAGCCTGCAGTGCTCGGTTATGCACTGGAGCAGACCGACAATGATCTTCCCAATATCGGTTACGCCTCGGTCTATCCCATGGCCATGATCGCCAAAATTCTTTTGGCCCAGGCTCTGTTATCAATCGTGACTTGAGGACAACTTACCATCTGATGCTGCAAAAAAGGCCTCCTTAAGTGTGGAGGCCTTTTTAATGGGTTCGAGGGCTCGGTTGAATTTCCAGGTTATCGGCGATTTCCTGTAAACCTGAGTAGCATCAGAAAAAGATTGATGAAGTCGAGATAGAGTGTCAATGCACCGAGGATAGCCGGCTTCCTGCCCTCTGTTCCTTGAGCAGCCATTGCTTTAATCTTCCAGGTATCGTAGGCGGTCAGACCGGTGAAAACAATTACACCGATGCCGGAAATAACCCATGAAGCCGGACTGCTTCCGACAAAAATATTAACCACCGAGGCGATCACCACGCCGATCAATCCCATGAACAAAAAACTGCCCCACGAGGTCAGGTCCCGTTTGGTAAAATATCCATACAGGCTCATGGCTCCGAACATGCCACCAGTGGTAACAAAGGTAGAAGTTATCGAACTGGCTGTATAGACAAGAGCAACAGTGGAAAGGGTGATTCCATTGAGCGCTGAATAGGCAACGAACAGCAACGTGGCTGTCGCAACGCTCAACTTGTTTATTGCACCTGACAGGGTGAACACCAGGGCAAGCTCGCCGATCATCAAGCCGTAAAATACGAGCCTGTTTCCCAGGACAAGATTGAGTATCGCGGGTGAAGAAAGTGTGATTAGCGCCATAAAAGCCGTGATGGCCAGTCCAGCTCCCATCCACGCATAAACCTGACGGATGAGGGTATTCTGTCTTACGATCACCTGAGTTGAGGTACGTGTGTAGGCGGTATTCAATTCATTCATCTTAAACTCCTTTGCATGCTCTAACAGTAAACCAGGCACCGAAACAGCTGGGCCAGGGAAAAAGGATTTTCTATCCTACCCGGGTCATTTTATATACCACCTTCTCTTTGATCATGCTGCCGACAGTGTTGACATAGTTCTTAAAGTGCTGTGTGCTCATGTGCCTTTCAAAGCAGGCATAATTTTCCCAGGTTTCATAGAAAATCAGTATGGTTGGATCTTCATTATCCTGGTGCAGAAAATACTCAATACACCCCTCCTCTTCCCTTGTCGGTGCGATAAGCTTCAGCATCTCGCTTTTGACACTCTCCACCGAATCGGTTTTTGCAACTGTTTTTGCCACAATGGTTAATTTCGCCATGCCTGTTTTCCTCCTTTCAATTAATTCCAGCATTGTATCCTTCACCAAAAGCGCGGCGTCTCTTACCAACACCGCACCCTCAATATCATAGCACTTGTGCGCATAGTAAGAGCTCATCAATTCAGTTCGGCAGGAATTTTTCCAGGCTTTAAGGGATGAGAAAACTGCTGGCAATTACAGATAACAATGCGGCTGATTCACTCAAAACTGAAATAGAAAACAGCACCGTTGCCTGGTGGGCTTTCAGCCCAAACTCTCCCGCCATGTCGAGCAACAATTCTTTCTACTGTAGCTAACCCGATGCCATGACCTTTATGTTCTTCAGTCCCCGGCAGGCGATGAAAGGGGATAAAGAGCTTTTCAGCCTCTGATTCATCGAATCCGGGACCATTGTCACGAACAAAACAAAACGAGCTTCCTTCAATGTCACGAACACCAAATTCTATTATCACCTGTTCCTGATTGCTGGTGTACTTCCAGGCATTGCCCAGCAGGTTTACCAGCACGATCCTGGCCAGCTTCGGATCGCAATTTACCATCACCCCTGTTGCTATATCAAATTGTACATTTCTTCCAGCCTCTGATAGTGACAGATCTCCTGCCACTTCACGCGCAATAAGGCTGAGATCGATATTCTCCCGCTGGAGATCAGTGCAGGTGCAATTGGAAAAATCCATAAGCGTGGTAATAAGGTCATTCATCTGCATTACGCCGTCGAATATAGCATGCAGATCCTTCTTGCACTCTTCATTCAGCTGGTCACCATAAAGTTGTTCGATCATCTGCACACGAAGGATCATTCTGTTCAGGGGGGTCTTCAAATCATGGGAAACCGTATAGTTGAATGCTGACAATCCTAAATTGAGAGCTTCCAGTTTTTTGGCGTGCGTTGCCAGTTCCTGATTTAATTCCTGAATATTTTCTTCCATTCGTTTGCGCTCGGTAATGTCCTTCAGCATTGTCAGAATATGTTTTTCACCTTTAAGCTCGATCAACTCTACGGATATCAGTCCAATGAGCAAATCTCCGTTTTTTGTTCTGAATCTGAATTCAAGATCATGGACCGAACCTTGCCTGCTCAAGATTTCAAGCACAGTTTTCCGATCATCCGGGTTGTCCCATATGCCGAGCTCCACTGTTGTACGGCCAATCACTTCATCGCGTTCATACCCGGTTACCCGCAGAAAAGTGTCGTTTACCTCCACCAGTGCTCCGTCAGCCAGAACAGTAATGCCGAGCAGCGCGGGAACATTTTGAAAAATAGTGGTGAATTTTTTTTCTGACTGGAGGAGGGTCTCTTCCCAATATTTGCGTTCAGTGATGTTGATGTGGGAAATGATAGCTCCTAGAGCGTTGTAGTGAGGATCTACAACGGTCATCAGAAACCATCTGTTTTGATCAGGAGAATGGCAGGGATATTCGAGCGAAAAACTTTCCAGCTGCCCCTGTAAAACCGACTGAATTCCCTCAAGCGCTTCTTTCGCCAGAGGATCGGCCACTTCTGCAGCTCTTTTACAGACAGCAACATAGTCGGCCCCTACACAGACCGATTCAACCCAAGGGACTCCGTTTTCTTCGGCAAACCGCTTCCAGGGGCCATTCACAATGACGATTATCCCCTGCTTGTCGATAACGGCAATATGAGCCGGCAGAGAATCAAGAATAGCTTGCTTGAGTGCCCTTGTCTGCCTGAGCTGATGAGAGTCGAGATGATCTTTTTCCACCATTACGTCTCCCGACGAAGCAAAAGATGCGTGCGGCATGGAGATGGTTATTTAAAAGCTGAAGATATTTTATTAAGTGTAAACCAAAAAAGAGGAGGCTCAACTTTTTGTGGTCTTATAGGCAGGCGGGCCATACTTTTTGGGCAGTTCAGGAATACCGGGGGACTGCCCTGCGTTCCGTGCCATTCCAGACTTCAATTCGGAATTCTGCGCCCCTTTCAACATTGCGCACGCTCAGCTGGCCTCCCATATTCTTCCTGATGATGGTATTTGACATGAAAAGTCCGACTCCGGTTCCGGCCTGCGGTCCTTTGGTCGTGAAATAGGGATCGAAAATTTTGTGGATGATCTCATCAGGTATGCCGCCTGCGTTGTCGGAAATGGTTACCACCCCCCTGCTCTCTTCCGTTTTTACAGTGATCTGAACCCTGGGCCTGTCGATGTGGTGCTCTGTCAGCGCATCCCTCGCATTAACCAGTATGTTCAACAACACTTGGGAGAATTCATTGGGATAGCCGCATATAACCGGATCTCCTTCAGACTGCACGACGACCTCGATGTGCTGTCCCTGAAAGCTTCCTTCCATCAGTGAGAGCGTCTTTTCAATTACTTCCTTCACATTGAATACAACTTTTTCCTTATCGGTTTTGAAGAAGTTCCTGAAGTCGTCGATGGTCTGGGACATATGATGAATAGCCTTCATTGCTCTTATCGACATGTCTTCCAGAAACTCCTTGTTCACCTCGCCAAGATCATAAAACAGCGGGGCTTGCTGAACCAATAGCCCCAGAGTGTTTAGCGGCTGACGCCACTGGTGGGCGATATTGCCGATCATCTCGCCCAAGGCTGCCTGGCGGCTCTGATGAATCAGCATCTGCTCCTTTTTGCTCAACTCTTCCACAGCCTGCAGGCGCTCGACGGTCTCCCGATGCAGAGCCTGTTCCGTTTCTGTGCGGATCTGAGTCTGGTGGAAGTTGTCAAGAGCGAATGAAATTTCTGAACCCATCTGCTGGAGCAGCTCCACCTGCTGGGCATCAAAAAAATTGACTTCGCTGGAATATAAAGTCAGCACACCAATCACTTTCTGGTTCTCTTTGATGGCAATTGTAGCCGAGGAGTGTATACCATGCGCACGAGCTTTTTCCTGCCAGGGGCTGGTAATCGTACTCTTGGAAAAATCATTGCAGATATATGAGGTTCCTTCACGCACAGCTATGCCGGAAGGGCCCATACCCTCAGGTTCCGAATCCTTGATTGAAATTGTGAGCCCTTGGACGTATGCCGTTTCTCCGGCGGAAGCAGCGATCCGCAATGATTCCGACTCTCTGTCGACTAATCCTACCAGTGCCAGCTTGAAACCGCCGAGCTCAACGGCCACCCGGCAGAACTCCTGAAAAAGAGCTTGGCGGTCGTCAGTATGAACAATGGCATGGTTGATCGCACTCAGCACAGCGTACAACCGGTTCAAGCGAAGTATGATTTCCTCAGCATGTTTTCGTGCGCTGATATCGGTGAAAACTATGCTCATCCCCTGACTGTTCCCAAGCTCAACGACAGAGCAGGAGAATAACACCGGAAGATAGCTTCCACTGGTGGTAATCAGAGCCATCTCCTCATTTTCATACTCTATCGTGCATTTTTTAAAACGGGCAATGAAAGGTTCATGATAAGCAGGGGCCACGTAGGATTGCAGCTGAGAGCCGATCAGATTTTCAAGTGGTACCCCAAGCATGGCTGACAATCGTCTGTTGCAGTAGAGGATGGTACCCTCGGGTGAAAGCGTGGCAGCCCCCTCATTCATAGTTTCAACAAGAACTCGATAAGGATGTTCAGCTCCCTGCAGGGTGAATATCTGTTCCCCTTCCGGCATGGAGACTACGAGGGCATCCACTGCCCCGCTTCGAATTGCGTGCAGAGTCTCTTCAGCCTCCTGAAGACGAAAACGAAGTTCTTCAACTTCTGCAAGTAGTTCTGCTTGAGATTTTATTTCAGTTGCCATCCAGACACCTTGAATAATATTGATTTTTTGACTCGGGCTATTGCTACTGATTCTTCTTTCTCAAATCCAGACCTGCAAGTATCCGCTCCGTCTGGGACATATCTCCGATGAACTTGCGCAGCGGCAGGGGAAGCTCCTTTACCAGTGTGGGAGCAGCAACGATCTGTCCTTCTTTGGCAAAAATCGGTTGCTGATAAATATCTATAATTTCGAGTTCATAACGCCCTTTCAAATGCTCCTCACAAATCTTCTTTACGTTATCGATCGCTTTACGAGAATTAGGCGTCATGCCGGATACGAAAAGACGGAGTACATAACACCCTTCGTCCGTCTTACTGACGGCCATTTCAAACTCTTTGGTAGAATCCTGAATCCCGGTTTCTTGATCATCTTTTCCGTCTTTCATTTCCCCTCCGGGATCTCCATCACTCAGGAGATCGGTCGTACATCCAGCCCCACCAGAACTCGCTCGGTATTGGAGAGGTCTCCAATGATCTTTTTTATCGGCTCCGGGAGTTTCCGCACCAGGGTTGGCAAGGCCAGGATCTGATCGTCCTTGGCCAGTTTAGGGTTTATCAGAAGATCGACGACTTCAATCTGATATCTCCCTGCCAGGTGTTCCTCGCAAATCTTCTTCAAATTGGTAAATGCGGTTATCGATTTCGGCGTTTGTCCAGCAACATACAGTCTCAGCATCCATTTTTCTTCAACCGGTTCCGACTGCTGTGCCTCTGCCGTTTTTTTCTTTTGAGAAGCCGTCATTTACGCCCACCTTTACCCGTTTTTCCGATAGTCTCAGGCCTAGTAGTAAATTCATCCGCCTTTCTGCTCCTGGCCAAGGCCAGATTTCCTGCAGCAGAAGCCTCATCTCGCTCATTTTCCCTGGCTATTATCATTTCCAACTCTTCTTTTTCAGCCTGATACTGTGCCTGCAAAGCCGCAATCTGCGCATCAACCACTACCTTTTTCTGCTCAACTTCACGATACTTTCGCTCTATCGCCTGTTTGTGCTCAAACACTTCCGCCCTGTCCCGCGCTTCCTGTGAAAGACGGGATGAACCGGTCAGTACCCCGCCGGGACCAATATATACATCACGGAGCTGGATACCATTGTCACTCAAGATAAACTCGCGGATCTGGTTGGAGTGGTCCATTCCGCGCGATTTAAGAATGTAGAGACCGCGGTTCCTTTCACCGCTCGCCTCGATATTCTGCAACAGGAGCCAGGAATCAACCAGTGACGAAATGCCGACCTCAGTTTTTTCCAGCCCTCCTCCGGCCGTGGTCAAATCAGTGCAAAAGGCCGTTATCTGCTTTGTTTTCAAATAATCGATCAGACGTGAGAGCATTGATTTCACTTCTGCTTCACTGGCCGCAGCCACCAGATTGGAGATGGGATCTATAACAACAACGGCTGGCATGTGGCTCTCAATCGCCTTATGCATGGTGACCAGATGCATTTCCAGGCCATACAAAGTGGGACGATTGTTTAGGAATATGAGCAGTCCCTTGTGGACCCATTGCTCAAGATCAATTCCAATAGAACGCATGTTACGAACAATCTGGTTTTGTGATTCCTCAAAGGCAAAATAGAGACAACGCTCGCCGCGCCGACAGGCGGCATCGGCAAAATGGGCAGCCAGGCTGGATTTTCCTGTCCCGGCAGTGCCGGAAACCAGGATGCTGCTTCCCCGATAAAAGCCCTTCCCCCCAAGCATCGTATCAAGACGACTGACGCCTGAGGAGATCCTCTCCGTGGAAGCCGGATGGTCGAGACCGAGGGAAGAAATCGGCATGACCGAGAATCCCTGTTCATCGATCAGAAAGGGATACTCGTTGGTGCCATGGTACGACCCGCGGTATTTGATGATCCTCATCCGGCGGGTTGCTATCTGTTGAGTGATGCTGTGGTTCAGAAAAATGACGCAGTCGGCGACATACTCTTCAAGGCCATAGCGGGTAAGCGTGCGTTCTCCCTGCTCGCCGGTAACAATGGCGGTCACCCCTTTGTCCTTTAGAAACGTGAACAGGCGCCTGAGCTCCGCACGCAGGATATTTTCATTGGACAACCCGGAAAACAGCGCCTCGATGGTATCAAGCACAACCCGCTTAGCACCGATCGAATCAATGGCAAGACCAAGGCGTATGAAGAGACCCTCCAGGTCATATTCACCTGTCTCTTCTATTTCGCTTTTATCGATATGCACGTAATCAAGGGTGAGTTTATCGCGAGCAGCCAGATCATCCAGATCAAAACCGAGTGAAGCAAAATTCTTCGCCAGATCTTCGGACTTCTCCTCAAAGGACATGAAGACACCCGGCTCATCGAACTGCAGTGCCCCGCGCACCAGAAATTCCATTGAGAGCAGCGTCTTTCCACACCCGGTGCCTCCGCAAACCAGCGTGGGACGCCCCTGGGGCAGACCGCCACCGGTTATTTCGTCCAATCCTTTGATTCCGGTCGGAGCCTTACGCAGGGTATGGTCAACCGCACGAGCTTTTTTTCCAGATTTGGCCATGTAAGTACCTCCGATATTTATTAATCATAACATGGAAATTTTTTATGGTCCCGAACAAGAGCCGGGTTATAGCCGGCACCACATTAGGTATGACCATATAACCATTTCTAATTCAGGGTGCATAAAAATACACATATTGCATGCCAGTGTCCACCTTAATTTCGTCCTCCTGCACATATAACATGCCTGAATCATATAACTTTTTTAAATACAAAAGGAATGGCTGCTGTTTTTGCTTCGCGCAAAAAGAAGCAGCGCAAGGTTGGCTAATACCATCCCCGATCAGGGTAGTAACGCCATTCCATTGCGCTGTTCGTATCCGGCAGAAAATGTAAAGCTCAGCTGCCAAACCTCTACTTCGAGAAGATCTCCTTTAAAAACACTTTCGTCTGAGCCCAGGAATCCAGATCCGCTTTCTTGTCATACGCCATGGGCAGTTTATATTTTGTAGCAAAAGCATCCGCATCGGGATTAGTGAAACTGTGCAATACCCCCGGATATCCCACGAAACGGAAAGAAGCCCCGGCTTTGGTCATCTCTTCCGTAAAGGCAGCCACCTGTTCCGGTGGAATCATCTTGTCCGCATCACCGTTGAATACCAGCACTTTGGCCTTTACCATGCCCGGTTTGGCCGGGGAATCGGTCCCCAGGCTGCCGTGAAAGCTGACGACCCCTTTCAGGTCCGTTCCTTGCCGGGCCATGTGCAATACCACTCCGCCACCAAAACAGTAACCAATGGCGGCAACCCTCGCAGAATCGACTGTTGGTTGTTGCTTGATGAAATCAAGAGCGGCATTGAAGCGCGCCTCGCCGACCGCTTTGTTTTTCATTACCTCACTTGCGAATCTGCCTGCATCGTCGGGATGCCGGGCTGTCTTGCCATCCCCGTACATATCAACGGCAAGCGCGACATACCCCAATTCAGCCAGCATTCGGGCCCGCTTGCGGGCATATTCGTTATGGCCCCACCACTCATGAACAACCAGCACGGCAGGCCGTTTCCCCTTCACGGCGGTGTCGTGCGCCAGATATCCTTTAAGCACCGTATCTCCGGCCTTGTAATCCACCTCACGACCGGACACTTTTGCTGATGCGGATGTGGCTGCACATAATATGAGACACAGACAAAGCACCATCGATACACGCCTAATCATAATGATCCTCCTTATTAGTGTTGAGATGGCAGAAACCAGCCTGATGCCAGTTCTGAGACAATGATATCACTCTTTATCAGCCATAGTACTGGTGGTGGTCCTTAAGGGGTTTGTACAAGCAGCTGTACAAATGAACTAACCACTTCAAACTTCTTTTCAGCTCCTACGTCATTTGCCTTAGTCGCACAATGGATTCCAACCGCTGCCCACACCTACTCTGCATAATAAACGGATATTTACATTGATCAAATTGACAGGAGCTTCTATTCTATAATCGTCAGATCCAGCCACATGACCGAATTAGGCCAAAGAGTAAAAGAAATTGAGTAGACTGAGCAGAAATAATGCGGCACGATAAGCAAATTAAACCGGGCAAGAAGGCTGACATAGGAATAACAGAAGCTATGTGCTGTCGCACACCACTAGTCTGACAATGGCTGCCTCGCGAGGAAAATGAATTGATCTATTTTTCACTGCCGACAGTTCTGGCTGTTGCCGGGCTGATTTCCATACTGACTTTCTTGCTGCTATCGAGGGGCAAGCTCTTCAAGAAGAACACTGCAGACGCCTTTGCAGTTCTTCGAGACGAAAACCTCAAACTGCAGCTTGAACTGAATAATCTAAAAACCAATGAAGAGGCCCTTGAAAAAAACAGGGATCTCTATCGTGCTCTTGCTGAATCCATTTCCGGCATTACCTGGGAATATGACATTCCGGGCGACCGCTGGACATATGTCTCCCCACAGGCAAAGGATATTCTTGGCTATCTGCCTGAGGAATGGATCGATCTTGCCTGGTGGCTGGAGCGGTTGCATCCCAACGACCGTGAATGGGCACCTTCCTATTGCCGGCAGATGACCGCACGTGGCGAAAACCATGCTTTTTCGTACCGTTTTTTCGCAAAAGACGGCAGGACCGTCTGGCTGAACGACAACGTGAGCGTTGAGATGATCAATGGGCAACCTGCCATAATGCGCGGTATCATGCTGGATATAACCGAGCACAAACAGGTTGAGGAAAAACTCCATCAAAGCCGCAACATGCTGTCGCTCGTCCTGAATTCGGTGCCTCAATCCGTATTCTGGAAAGACACAAACTCTACCTACCTTGGCTGTAACCACATATTTGCCCAAAGAGCCGGATATTCCAATTCCGAAGATATCGTCGGCAAAACAGATTATGATCTTCCGTGGCGGCCAGAGGAGTCGGATGCTTACCGTGCCGATGATCGCGAGGTCATGGAGCACAACAGACATAAGATCCATATAGAAGAAACCCAGAAACAATCCGACGGCACATGCATCTGGGTCGACACCACCAAGGTTCCCCTGGTCGATCAATCCGGCGCGGTAAGCGGAGTGTTGGGTATCTATGAAGACATCACCGACCGAAAACGGGCTCAGGAGCGAGAAAAGTCACAACTTTCCATTCTGGAAAAAATTGCAACGAACTTACCGCTGAAAGATCTGCTCGAGGATCTGGTCCATTTTGTTGAGCAGGAAATTCGCGGTTCCTACTGCTCAGTGCTTCTGGCAAATGAAGCCGGCACTCATCTTCTACACGGCGCTGCTCCAAGTCTTCCGGACTTCTACAACGAAGCAGTGAATGGACTTGAGATCAGGCAGGGCGCAGGTTCCTGCGGCACTGCTGCTTTCCTGAACAAAAGGGTGATTGTTGAGAAAATTGAAGGGCATCCTTTCTGGAAAGGATTTGATCCGGCGCAGAAAGCCGGGTTGCTGGCGTGCTGGTCCGAGCCGATTCTGGCCTCCGACAAGCAGCTTCTTGGAACCTTTGCCACATATCACAAAACACCGCATACTCCAGGCCACGAGGAAATTGCTCTCATAGAATCAGCAGCACATCTGGCAAGTATTGCCATTGAACGAGTACGCGCCGAAGAAAAACATTCCGTTCTTCAGGAACAACTGCGACAGATGCAGAAGATTGAAGCGATCGGGCAATTAACAGGGGGAATCGCTCATGATTTCAACAATCTGCTGACGCCCATCTTTGTGTATGCCGGCATGATCAAAAAATCCTTTTCCGATGCTGATCCAAACATGAAAAAAATAGATGGTCTTATTTCTTCAGCCCACAAAGCCAAAGAGCTGACCAAACAACTGTTATCCTTCAGCCGGAAACAGGTGTTATCCATGAGCTATCTCGATTTAAATGAAATAATCGTTTCGCTTCAAGACCTGATGAGAAGCACCATCCGTGAAAACATCGAGATCGACCTGCAATTATCACCGACCCCCTCGCATATCCTGGCGGACCAGGGACAAATCGAACAGATTCTGGTAAATCTGGCGGTAAACGCTCAGGACGCAATTACGGGAAACGGGAAGATATCCCTGCAGACAAAACAAGTCATTATTGGTGATGAATATGCAAAGCTGCATCCCGGCATGAAATCGGGGGCACAGGTCATGCTTACCTTTTCAGACAATGGCTGTGGCATGAACAATGAGATTCTGAGCCACATCTTTGAACCTTTTTTCACCACCAAACCGGTCGGACATGGCACAGGATTGGGGCTTGCAACTGTCTATGGCATCGTAAAACAGCATGACGGCTATCTCCAGGTACAAAGCAGTGTGGGGGAAGGCACCACATTCACGATCTATCTTCCAGAGAATAAAGGGGAAACTCTTCAGATCTCTCCCCCCGGACCGGCCGTCCCGCAACAATCGCGAAAGATGGATAAGAAAACGCTTATGATCGTTGAGGACAACTGGATGGTTCGAGAAATGATTCTCAGCATGCTTGAACCGGATCAGTACAAGGTCCTGTGCGCTGATAGCCCCCTGATGGCACAAACTATTGCAGATTCCTATGAAGGCCTCATCGATCTCCTGGTGACTGACGTGATCATGCCCGAGATGAGCGGTCCGGAGCTGTACAAGCTGCTAACGGAGAAACGCCCCGAACTGCCGGTTCTGTTTATTTCCGGCTACACCTATGATATGACGCTTCATGATGGCAAGCAGGACAACGATGTCAACTTTCTGCCTAAACCCTTCACTACCGAACAATTTCTGTCGAGTATTCAATCAGTGATCCGCGGTAATGACATATAGTTCCATTCCCCGGGGGGCGATATCTTTAGTGCAACCATACTCATAGTCGATGACGATGAAGCAATCCTGGAAAGTTTTTCCCTCTTCTTTGAAGACTGCGGTTATCGGGTTATCGGGGCAGTCAACGGACAGGCAGGACTGGCAAGCTTTCAAAAGCATCGTCCTGATCTTATTTTTACTGATCTGCTGATGCCGCAGATGGACGGACTGGAATTCATGCGGCGGGTCAAGGAACTGAGCCCTGAGACACCAGTAGTGTTCATCTCGGGAATCAATGTCGTTGCTGACGCTATTAAAGCCGTACAAGCAGGAGCCTGGGATTTCATTACCAAGCCTGTTTTAAATCTGACAGAACTGGAACTCATTGCCAAAAGGGCTCTCGAGACGGTTGAACTGCGCCATGAAGTATCGGCTCTTCGCCAGCAGGTACTGGACGGGCATCTGCAGAATAAAGAGGTCTTTGCCGCGATCGTCACCCAAGATGAAAGCATGTTGCGCATTTTTCGATACATTGAAGCAATCGCCCCCACCAGTCAGCCGGTTTTGATCGCCGGCCCCACCGGCACCGGCAAGGAGCTGCTTGCACAATCCGTTCACACGGCCAGTCGGCGCACCGGCAAGCTTGTGGCTGTCAATCTGGGGGGGCTGGACGATCAGATTTTTTCCGATACTCTTTTTGGCCATCTCAAGGGAGCTTTTACCGGAGCCGATCGGGTCAGGGAAGGAGTCATCGCCCAGGCTGCCGGCGGCACCCTTTTTCTCGATGAAATCGGGGAATTGACCGAATCCTCACAAATCAAACTCCTTAGACTGTTGCAGGAACAGGAATATTATCCCCTCGGCTCCGATCGCCCCAGCAAAACCACCGCGCGCATCATTGCCGCAACCAACCGTGATCTGCATGCATTGGTCGACGAAGGCCGTTTCCGCCAGGACCTGTTCTACCGCCTCTGTACCCACCAGGTCAACGTCCCGCCACTGCAAGCACGCAAGGGAGATATCCCGCTGTTACTCGAGCTTTTTGTAACAGAGGCAGCCATAGCGCTGCACAAGGATGTCCCAGCCATTTCCTCAGGATTGCCATCTTATCTCGCAACATATAATTTTCCCGGCAATGTACGCGAGCTGAAGGCACTGGTTTATGACGCTGTTGCACGCCACAGCCGCGGCCTCCTTGCCAAGGAATATTTCATCCAGGCCATGGATGGACGACGGCCGCACAACAGTGCAACACCTGCATTTGAGATTTCTCCTCAGATTCCCGGGGACCGGCTGCCAACCCTGAAGGAAGCAGAGGCCAGCCTGATCCGGCAAGCCCTGGAGCTTGCCAACGGAAATCAGGGCGTTGCCGCTCGACACCTGGGGATTACCCGCCAGGGGCTCAACAAGATTTTGAACCGCAAAAAAAGACTCTCCGAAAGCTGATTCCCACCCTGTCAACATCGTTGCTCAGCAACAACGTTGCACATCGCAATAGCCTGAAATCACACTCATTCCTTTCAAGAGCCGCCAAAGCAGCAACATAGTTTACAAGTCTCCTGATACAGCCGCTGACTCAACTTCTTGTTTTAATGAGAAACGCGGAGTGCTATAACCATGGCATCTTACGTGCTAGGAAAAAGTAACATGTAACATCTAAACCCCCTCCCTGACCCTAACCCTCCTGGGGAGGGAACACACTCCTCCCCCAAGCGGACCCACAGGGCCTAAAGGGGGAGGTTGGGAGGGGGGAAGCCCTGCTGCTAAAAAACAAGCGTTACAGGCACCAGCCACCCTGCAGCTGCATCCCAGACTCGGATTTGAACCTAACATCTGCCTCTAAAACAGAATCTGATTCTGTTTACAGTGACCAACTATGCGAACGACTACAAAACTGATTGCGTCAAATTGCTTGATTACGCTCTTGATGATCGTGGTTTTTGCCATGTTCTCACTCAACCGCTTTTATGCGGAAGATCTGCATCAAGAGCATAAAAACCTCGAAAAATGCATCATGACATTCTGGGAGTTTTACAAGTACAAAGGCACAGAATTCAAGTCAGTTGGCGGGCAATTACTGATTGGTGATCATGTTGTTAATGCCAATTTTGAAGTACCCGACAAAATACAAAAAATTTTCGGCGGAGTAGCAACCGTTTTTATGGGCGATATACGGGTATCGACCAATGTCATGGATGACGAGGGAAAGCGTGCCGTTGGCACACGTCTCATCGGTCCGGCATATTCCGCAGTTTTTGGAGAAGGCAGGCCGTATCGTGGGGAAGCCATTATTCTCGGCCATCCCTATCTGACTGCATATGATCCGATCAAGGACCACAGCGGCAAGGTCATTGGAGCCTTGTTCGTCGGGGTAAAGAAGGTTTCTTTCCAGGAAAAGTTCGATCAAATCAAGACACCGATCATGATCATGCTGGCTGTATTGCTGATCAGTTTCGCGATTGCCACTTTCCTGTTGCTAAAACTTACCCGAAGAATCGAACGGACCGAGGCCAATAGTCTCAACTTCCTCAAAACCTTGATGGAAACCATTCCCAGTCCCATTTTTTACAAGGATGCGAAAGGCAGGTACCTCGGTTTTAACAAAGCATACGAAGAATATGTGGGAATGCGACAGGAACAGCTGATCGGCAAAACCTGTTTCGATCTGTGGCCCCGGGATCTTGCCGAACGGTATCATCAACAAGACCAGACACTCTTCGAAAATCAGGGAATCCAGAAATACGAAGGCTCCATGGTATCTGCCGACGGTGCCCGCCACGATGTCATTTTCTACAAGGCACCCTTTCACTCCCAACAGGGTGCGGTTGAGGGGTTGGTCGGGGTCATTCTGGATATTACCGAGCGCAAGGCTGCTGAAGAAGAAATTAAAAATGCATATCAGCAGCTGAACGATATCATTGAATTTCTTCCCGACGCCACGTTTGTCGTTGATAAGGACAAGCGTGTCATCGCCTGGAACCTGGCAATCGAAAAAATGACCGGAGTCGGCAAGGATGAAGTAATGGGAAAAGGGGATTATGCCTATGCCGAACCGTTCTATGGCGAGCGGCGTCCCATCCTGATCGATCTGATTGATGCAGACCTCGAAAAAATAAACGCGGACGAACTGTATCCCTATATCAAGAAGGTCGGCCGAACCCTCTTTACGGAAACCTGCATTCCGTCGGTTAACGGTCGAGAAAGCCGGTATATCTGGGGAACCGCAGCACCGCTATTCGACAAGTTGGGCAACAGGGTTGGCGGCATAGAATCCATGCGCGACATTACCGAATACAAGCGTGTCGAGGATGAATTACGCTTCAGAAACCTCCTGTTATCGACCCAACTGAACTCGTCGATTGATGGAATCCTTGCTGTTGACCAACACTTCAAAATCATTTCCTACAACAAAAGATTCCTGGAATTAACTCATATTCCCCCGTCCCTGCTGGAAACAGGCTTACACGGACCGGTTATTAACGCTGTTGCAGAGCTGGCGGAAGACCCTCAAGGTTTTCAGATAAAAGTGTCCTCTATTTACGAGAATCAGGACACCTCCAGTAGAGACGAGATTGCGTTCAAGGGGGGAGTGATCATCGACCGCTATTCAGCTTCAATGGTTGATGAAGATGGAAAATATTACGGAAGAATCTGGTACTTCCGGGACATTACCGATCAAAAACATGCCGAAGAGGTACGGTTACGGCTTGAGGCCCAGCGTCATCATTCCAGGATGATGGAGACATTTGTCACTCAGCTGGGGCATGACCTGAAAACTCCGATTACCCCGCTGTTTGCACTGATACCTCTTATCAAAGAAAAGATTGTGGATCCGGATTTGAAACGGATGGTTGAAATCTGCGGCAAGAGCATTGCGGCAATCAATGAACTGACAGAAAAAGCACTTAAACTCGTCAAACTGTCTATCTCAACCACGGGATTGCTCGAATATATCAAGCTGGCTGGCATAGTTGAAGCGAGCATTCATAGCAACAGGGACATTCTCGACCAGAAAAAAATCAGGTGTGAAAATGACATTGAGCCTGAACTTGTGGTGGTGGCTGTTGCCGATCAGCTCATCGAACTGTTTAACAATCTGATTACCAATGCCGTCCATCACTCACAAACCGGGGAGGTGGTTCAGATTGGAGCCAGACAGACCGGTAACACCATAACCATAGCAGTGCGCGACAATGGAATTGGAGTTGATCCCGCCGATCTGGAAAACATCTTCGATGAATTTTTCAAAGTGGATCGATCTCGACATGATCTCGATTCTCCAGGGCTTGGCCTTTCAATCTGCAGGAGGATCATTGCCAACCACCATGGCACCATTTGGGCAGAGAGCGAGGGCAAAGGATTTGGAATGACAGTCTTTTTTACCTTGCCCCTGCAATAATATCAATTTAAGGCGAACTTACACATGAGGAGCATGAAAACCATGGGCACTAAAGTGATGATTGTCGATGACAACGAATTCATCAGGGAATCGGTCGATATTCTTTTCAAGTTCGAAGGCATTCAGGCAGTTGCCGCGGATGGTGGCGAGGAATGCCTGAGGCATCTGGAAAATGGATTCCGCGGAATCATTCTGATGGATGTGATGATGCCCGGCATGGATGGATGGGACACCATCCGGGAAATTGTGAAGCGCGGCGTATATGACGGAAACATCATCGTCATGCTGACAGCCAAGGGTGAACCGGACTGCAAGATGGAAGGCATCCAGGAATATGTTACCGACTACGTCACGAAACCCTTTGATCCGATGAAGCTGATTGAGAGGGTAAACAGTCTTGCATTGTTCCGGAAAGGGATGAAGTTGGCACAATGAACCGCACTATCGGAATGGCACCGCAGCGCCAGGAACAATTATTTCAGATCTCAGACTTCCTGCCTGACGCCACATGGGCGATAGACACGAGCGGAACCGTCATTGCGTGGAACAAGGCTGCCGAGGAATTGACCGGAGTAAAATCAGAGGACATGGTCGGGAAAGGGAATTTCGAATATTCCCTCCCCTTCTACGGCGCACGCCGCCCCATGTTGATAGACCTTTCCATCGCATCCGACCAGGAGCAGGAGGAAGGCTACGAATACTTCAGCCGCACGAACGATGTTGTCGAGGCCACGATGTTCGTCACGCACCTTCCGGTTGGAGGGCTGTTCCTCTGGGCCAAAGCCCGCAATCTTGTGGATGATTCGGGCGCTATTACCGGCGCAATCGAAACGGTACGCGACTTAACAGAGATAAAACATCGGCAGGAGATCACGATCCAGATGGAAAAAACCAGGGTGACCGGTGGATTGGCCGCCGGAGTAGCGCACCACATCAATAACCCGCTCGGCGTCATCATGCAGAATATTCAGAACATTGAGCGACGGATCTCGGGAAGCCTGACGGCAAACGATCGAGTCGCTGCCGAAACAGGTCTGGATTTTGAAAAGATGCAGCACTACCTGAAACAGCGCGGCATTTTTGAACTACTGGAGATGATTTCAGCAGCAGGGATGCGTGTCACGGACATTATCACCAGACTGACTGATACTCACGCCACCTTCCATACCGGAGCAGATCACGCCTCCAGGCATGAAGACAAAACCACCTTAAATAAACCTTTCACTAACAAGGATCGGCATGAATCGTCCCATATCAATATTGCTGGTTGATGATGATCAACTGGTGAATACCTGCCTTTCCACCTGGTTGGAAGATGAAGGTTTTACCGTACATTGCGTTTCCGGCGGCCAGGAAGCTCTGCTGGTGCTCGCCTCGACCCACATTGATGTGGCACTGGTTGATCTGCATATGAGAGACATGAACGGTGAAGAACTTATTACCAATGGGTCAGCTTTTCATCCCGCCACTCGTTTCATGATCCATACCGGCAAAAACTCCTACAAGCTGCCGGAAAGACTACGCAAGTTGGGGCATGGCGTGGTTTACAAGCCGATTGTAGAGCTGAAATCATTCTCACTCACCATCCGGCAATTGGTAAAGGTTGGCCAATGACACCGCCATCTGTTCCGATTTCAATTTTAACGGTTGAAGATGATGCAGGCCAGCGGCGGAGTATCGTGGATTATCTGGAAGATAGCGGCTTCATTGTGCATGAGGCTGCCAGCGGCGAGGAGGGATTCAACCTGTTCAGACAGCGCCGGCCGGACCTCGTCATCACGGACTTGAACATGGAGAATGGTCATGGGCTGGACCTGATTCCGCTCTTGCGCGAGGAGAGCCCTCACACACCGATCATTGTCCTTTCGGGAACCGGCATGGTGAATGATGCGGTCGAGGCCATGAAACGCGGCGCATGGGATTTTATCACCAAGCCGGTGCTGCGCTTGTCTCAACTTGAGGATATCTGCCACACGGTTCTTAGCCGTGCAAACGAGTTGAAGAAGCAACAGCAATCAAGCGAAACAGACAAAAACGCTTTTAACCATTTGCAAATGCATGACGCTTTGACAGGATTGCCCAATCGCTTGCAACTGAGTGAGCTCTTTCAAAAGCAGACTGCGATGGGACGACGTTTATGTCTGATATTGATAGATCTGAACAACTTCAAGGTTGTTAATGCGAACTTCGGCCATCAGATCGCCAACAATCTGCTGTGCCAGGTAGCCACGCGGCTCAAAGCCATCTGCAGTAACAGGGATACTCTTGCCCACTTGGGAGGAGACGAATTTGCCATCCTGACCATCTTTTGTGATACACGGGTCAAATATCTAGTCTCCCTGATAAAGGATGCTTTCTGCCTGCCGTTTGCGGCACATGAACAAGAGCTGTTCGTATCGGCAAATCTGGGGATCTCCCGCTGGCCAGGTGATGGCAATGGGGTTGAGGATCTGCTCAGGTGCGCCAATATTGCCATCCGCAAATCAGGTGAACGCAGTCGCACTACTGTCCAGTTTTACGATCCCGCCTTTGGAGAACATGTACGAGGGCGCATTGAGATGGAGACCTCTTTGCGGCGCGCTCTGGAACGCGACGAATTCATCCTGCACTTTCAGCCCCAGATAGATGTGGTCAGCGGCAGAATGGCCGGTGTTGAAACGCTGGTTCGCTGGCAGCGCAGTGCCGGCAACCTGGTACCACCATCGGATTTCATTCCGCTACTTGAGGAGTCGGGGCTGATTATTCCAGTGGGCGAGTGGATTCTGAAACAAGCCTGCACTCAGTATGTCGAGTGGCAAAAAGCTGGTTTGCCCCCTTTCACGTTATCCGTCAACATCTCCGCCCCCCAGTTCAAATCCGGCACCCTGCCCGGGACGATCGTCAAAATTCTTGAAGAGACAGGCATGAGTCCTGATTGTCTCTGTCTTGAACTGACCGAAAGTATTGTCATGGATGATATCGAAGAGAACATTACTACCCTCACAAAACTTCGAAATCTGGGTATTTCACTTTCAATCGATGATTTCGGCACCGGCTATTCTTCACTCAGTTATCTGCGCAGGATGCCAGTCACCGAATTGAAGATCGACCGCAGCTTTATCTCCACGATACCCCACGACCAGAACAACACTGCCATAGTCAACTCGATCATCAGCATGGCTCAATGCATGAAATTAAGGGTCGTGGCGGAAGGGGTCGAGACCGACGACCAGTTGCAGCATCTGGCTCGCTGCCAGTGCCAGATGGTCCAGGGCTACTACTTCAGCAAGCCACTTTCTCCGCAATCATTTCTGGAATTCTGCAGAGAATAACGGTAAACAGACATACAAAAGGCAGGGAAAAACTTTGTAACTGGAGGGGAATTGCTGCAGTATTTTAGCGGATACCGTCTAAGAATGGACCATGTCAATCTCAAGCTCTCTCACTGACTGAAAATCGGTTTTTGTATCCAAAGATCAGAAGTTCGGTACTTTTTCTATAAGGTTTTCAGTGTCTGCCAGCTTCATTTTTTTTGCTTTTTTCTCTCCGAGTGCCAAAAAGATCAGCCCACTGAATAGCAACACTACACCCGACACCTGCAATAAGCCCAAACGTTCTCTCAAAATCACCACGCCCAATATTGCCGCGGTAAATGGTTCTGCGAGTGAAAGGGTGGCGGCTGTACCTACGTTGATGCTTTTCAGCCCTCGGGCAAAGAGTCCGTAAGAAACCGCTGTCGCCAGAACACCCAAGTGCAGTGCCACAGCCATTCCACGCGGTTCAGCCAGCCAGCCGAGATATGATGTAAAAAGCAGTGGGGACAATAACAGTGCTGCCAGACAGAACACAACTGCCATGACAGCATCGGGTGCATGTTGATCCAACAGCCCTTTAATGCTTACCGTGTAGGCAGCATAGGAAAGCCCGGCCCCCAATGCCAGCACAATACCTATCGCATTGTTCTGAAGCCCTCCACCACCGGCTGCTAGAAGGATACAGCCGACCACCGACAGAAGTGTAGCTGCCATCCAGCGGAGGCCACCATGTTCTCGTCGGATCAGATACCCCAATATTCCGGCAGCTACTGGGGCGGTACCGATTGCTACCATAGTTCCGGCAGCAACGCCGGTACGAGCTACACCTGCAAAAAAACAAAGTTGATAACCAGCTATGAAAAAAGCAGAGATTAGCGTGCCAAATATCGGCCAACGCTTGCCTCCTTTAAAGCTGCCTCGAAGTATTGCCAGCGTCAACAGAGCCAGCCCCCCGACGACCAGGCGTACTGCCCCAATGGTGGTCGATGCAACTCCTGCAGGCGCTAATCCTTGAGAGGTGCCAGTGGTTCCCCACAACACAGCTGCTGCCAGCACATACCAAACCCCGCCAGGTCCTACATTTTGCAGTGGTAACTTATTTTCGGTCATTGTGACTGTATTCCCTTGATTTCAGTTAAACTAACTTGAAAGTAGGGGCGACCGGCCGGTCGCCCCTACTTGAAAAGAATGGTTGTTTCACCCTCTGCATTCGCCTGGATTAATAACCTGTCCTGCTGCACCAGTACATCGCTGAGCTGTATTGTTCTCACTGTCCCCGTCAGATACAAATTTTCCCCCAACTTATAACGCTCCATCGCTTTGCCGGCCATCTCTCGAACCTGCGTCAGGCGCTGGGTAAGGTCAATATTGAGTTTTTCCTGAATGCTGCTTCTAATGGTGCTATGCAGAAACCAGTCTGCTGATTGCAGCAGCAGATCCCTGGTTTCCATTTCAAAATCCACATCTTCAACTGAAAAAAGGTTGGTCTGGGAGTTGAAAACCGGTCTGCCATGGAGAAAGAAAAGCCCTTCCAGGGATCCGGTTGCTTCTACCTTGATAACAAGCCGATCGCCGTTACCGTACAGTTCGAGATCCTTAAGGATAATGCTTTTCCCGTCACTGCCCAGTTCCCTGTTGAGCAGAAGAGGTAGAGCGATACTGCGCACATCTTTGTAGAACAGCTCGGTGTTAAGGATCACATGAAATGTTCGGTCTGCACCCTGGGCAAGCTTCAGGGCAGGAAGTGGCAGCGGTGTGCCTTCGTGTGGTTCCGGCCCTACTACCAGTTCAGCAAAAGAGGTAAGCCCAAGGTTGATTTTGGCCAGACCCTTCTGAGCGTAAAACGGGTACATCAGTACGTCACGAGGGGTAAGCCGCAACCACGCGCTGTTGGTTTTATCCAGCAGAATCGGCTTGTATGCCGAGTTCCACACCGCTGTTATCTGTGCCTTCAGAGGATATTGCTCGTTAAGTTTTTGACTTACCAGATCTGACAGAATGCGTTGTACCGGTTGGATGATTCCATCCACGACATTGCGTGGTTTTATGGAAACCGGCCCTATCCCCACCCTATCCGCAAGGAGTTCACTGAGTCCCAGGTAAAAAACATCCGCCTTGATCTTCCAGTCAGGGCTGATCCCGGCGTTCATTCTAAACTTAAGCTTATTGGCAATTTTAGGGGATTCGAAGGTACCGAAATGCAGCGAGATGGTGACCGGCAGGGTGACATACAGATAGTTATCTGCTGCACTTACCACTATGGGACCGTTTCTGAGAATCGATGTGGTTAATCCACTGACCGTTGCTGATCCCTGGTAAAGTTCCTTGGGGATGATCCGGTTCAGGTTACTGGCAAGATCATGTTCCGTCACCTCCACGGTGATATTGAAGGTCGATAGATCTTTCTTCAACTCTTTACGAAAAGCTGCCTCTTTGGGGGGCTCCGCTGTAAGGACACCTCCTGCATTGGCGCTTGATACGCAGAAGACCAGCACAGTCAGGGATACCAGTATTGAGGCGCTTACTATGGATTTACGGGTGCACAGAGGCTTCATGTTTTTCCCTGGAATGTTTGCAGTGGTGTCACTATAGCAGGAAAGTGTCTCTAATCCGGAAACTTTATATGTGTTCCAGAACTGCTGACAACAAAAAACCCGCCTTGTCAAACGGGTTCACATGGGCTTTTAGAGCGACCGCGGGTGGTATCGCTGCTTGTGACTGCATGGGGTTAGCTTCCTTTTAAAGGCACTTCTATTCGAAAAGCTGCGCCATCCACTGTATTTTGACCGCTCAAAATGCCGTTCATGTTTTTCTCAATAATCGTTCTGGCAAGGTAAAGACCGATGCCGGTGCCCGTGGATTCTTTGGTGGTGAAATATGAGTCGAATATATGAGCGAGAATGTTATCTGGAATGCCTCCGGCATTATCCGTTATGGTCACGAGCGAAGAAGCCGCTGAAGTAGTGACATCAATCCGGATAATGCGTGGCAATGGTATTTCACGTTCGCAAAAGGTGTCCCGGGCATTCATGATCACATTCAAAATGACCTGCGAATATTCATTGGAGTAGCCGACCACTTCGGCATCGGCGGTAACATTCATCCTGATCTCTATCTCTATATTCTTCATGCTGGCTTCTATTAGCCCAAGGGTTCTGGTTATGACCTGGCTCGGCATGAAGGGAGCGGCCGCCTTCCCCGGACGAAAAAATTTCGTGAACTCGTCCACCGTTTCAGACATGTGGTGAATGAGATCCTTGATCCTGCCTGTTCTGGTCGCAAGGTACTCCTCGGTGAACCCGCCCCCCTGATAGGTAATCAGCAATTCCTGAAAAATCAGAGCCAGCGTGTTGAGAGGTTGCCGCCACTGGTGAGCTATGTTTCCGATCATTTCGCCCATTACTGCCTGCCGGTTCTGTTGCATCAGCATCTTGTCCTTTTCGGCCAGAGCAGCCACATGCAGGCATCTCGACTCAGCTTCCTCTCTTAGCGCCCTTTCAAAATTTTTGATATCCGTCACATCGACGAACGTTCCGATAATACCACCAACCCCTTTTACAGCATCTGGAAAAGCCGCCTTATAGAAAACGACATCGTGCAGGTTTCCATCCTTCAGGGTGAGCTTTGCCTCGTACATCTGTATTTCGCTTTTACTTATCACCTCGTCATCCGTTCGGCGGTGTATTTCTCCCGGTTCCCCTCCGATCACATCGGCAACCGTCTTTCCAATCAACTGTTCTCTGGGCACTCCAAGAGCATTTTCGGTTGCTTTATTGCAACCCAAAAACCTTCCATGAATATCCTTATAAAAAATAGGATTGGGAATAGTATCCATAAGGGTTTGAAGAAATTTGACCTGGGCATGTCGAGCCTCTTCCTCCCTTGAAGTAAGACGAGTGATTAAAATCGCAGGAATGGCCATGACCAATATCAGCACAAGCAGTAGCAGATACAGCTGCGTCTTCAGATGATGAAGCGTAACGATGAGCACACTTTTCTTTACTCCCGCAAACAGGATGCCGATCAATTTCCCATTTTGATCTCTGATGGGTTCGTACACCGTCAGATAAGGCACCCCTAAAATCAAGGCTTCGCCCGTGAACCGCCTGCCTTCCTTGATAACAGTCTGGTAAGGGGGGCCTTGCAGCCTGGTGCCTGTTGCCCTCTTTCCATCACTGGTGCGGATATTGGTCGAAATCCGAACATCATCAAGAAAGATTGTTGCCGCTCCCTCGAATATCTCTTCGATAATATCCGGAATCTCATAATTTCCATTAATGACATAATCACCCGCCATGAGTGTACCGTTCACCTTTCTCAATTCTCCCTTTGCAGCAAGCAGTTCTTTCATTGTTGCCAGCGAACGTTCCAGCTCTCTGGCTGCTTCATTCTGCTGTTCGTCTTGAAACCGTGCAACGGCAACCAGCGAATAGGTAATCAAAACTGCCAGTGCAATAAGGGTGTTGATCAGAATGTATTTTTTTGCCGGTCTCATCATGACCTCTATAATGTTGCAGCATGATCTTTATGAAAAACACCTTGTTCGCTGAGGTAATTAACTGGAATTTCTCCATTAACTATATCAGGGAAGCCGGGATGTTAAACCATCCGGACAACAAGTAAGCGGGATCAAGATCAATAGTTTCGGGGGGGGACAACAGACCGCTGCAAATCAGCATTGCAGGACCAAAACAACTAATGTATGCCGCAATTGAGGTTGAAATCAGCCGCAATCCTGCAGACACAGTCTAGGTTTTAAGACAATTCAGGCACTTGGAAGAGTTCCATTCTTTGGCATGCGTTATGTAAGACTATTTGACAACACACACATCACAGGAGGCCGTTATGAAAAAGGTAATAGTAATAACACTGATCTCAAGCATGCTGGCCAGTACAGCCTATGCCGGCAACGTTCCTGGCGGAATCCTGAATCCGCTGTGGCTTCCGGCCACCATTCTTTCAACACTGGCAGTGACAATTGCCCCGACGCCAGTTGTCTATGAGCAAAGGCCGCATTACGTGCCTCAGACTACCGTAGTCTACCGAGATCCCCGACCGGTGGTTGTCTACGAAAACCGACGGCACAGTCATGATCGTTATTATGAGAGACAATCCTGCGATTACGGTGAGAGGCGTGGATGGTCACACGAGGCACCACGGTATCGCGAGTACCGATAAATCTTATACGAGGGGCGGCTCATGCCGCCCCCTTTCATTTTGACCATCCCACCGACAATCAATCTTTCGCCAACCTTGTCAATGACTATGATCCGGGTTGTGCTGTTACCGCTAAAAGCCTTATAATCAGTTATCAGATGCACCCAAAGGCTTTGACATATCAGGTAGAGGGTTATCAAAATGGAAAACTTTGAATTGATGCTTATCGGATTAATAGTTGGTTCCACCACAGCAACAGTGCTGCTTGTGCTTGTATTGACACCTTGGCTGTACAAAAAAATCGGCAAGCCTGATTAAACTTACAAGACAATGCAAACTCCGCTGATTGCAGCGGAGTTGAAGAAGGCATTACCAGCCTGACCATCTTTTCCCTTACCTGCTTCGAACCTGACCGGATCAAGTTCCCAATCAACCAGACAAACCTTTGCCTTCAAATCTTCTTTCTCCTGCTATTGCCATAATCTCGAATTTGCCCGGCATGCCTGCTACCGTTACTTCTGGCACCCATTTCCAGACGGATGCTGCAGTCTTGCGGAATGTAAAAATTGTCAGATACTTTAGGTAGTACTGCTTTGCAACAAAGGAGAATGCCAATGAAAAAACGATTATTTTTATATTGGACGCTGCTTATTTTAGTCGTGCTGACGGTATCGGGTTGTATCTGTATCTGGCCATTCTGTTACGGTGATGGGGGCCGCAGTGACGATCACTGGGATGGTGGTGGTCATCGTGACGGACATGGAGAACATGGAAGACATGGGGGGCACCGGGATTAGAAAAACCGGCAGAAAATAATTCGATGGGTTAGAGCAAGGCGTTGTTGAAAAACGATAACAATAAGGCCGGCAACTTGTAACAGGTTGCCGGCCTTACTGCTTGAGTATCGATACATGGGATTCAGCTAGACGAAAGCCACTCCAGCGCTACTTATCTGACTTTTCGTTCCGCAAGCCGCTGATCTCCCCTGCAATCTCACGGCTTGCCTGTTCCAGCGTTTTGCTGATGCCTGTTACCAAGGTTTCATAACTACTGTCACTCAGCCGCTCGGAAAAAGTTCGGGTTTGTGGAGCTGGCCCCCTACCCTCCTGCCCCGGCGAGACAATCCATTGCACCTTGAGAAACACCTTATCGCCCGGCAGGGCATCTAGTCTCACCACTTGCATGTTTACTGAGTAATCGACTTTCTTGCTGCCAATTCCCGGATGTACAGAAACTTGATCAGACCCAAGCAGCAGCCCAAGGTTTTCCGCCAGCACAGCAGAAATACCATTGCGCAACGAGCCGGCCCAACGGTTGAATTCGGCTGTTTTAAGAGAGTTGGTACCCGTTTGCGTAACAATCTGCGGGCGGTCCAGATAATCGGGAATTGTGACCGGCATGACTTTGACTGCAACCGGTGCTTTCTGGACGGATGGCAGGGTCTCCTGAGGGGCAAGCGGGGTCAATGTGTAAAATTTGGCAGACGGAGATCGTGTGCAACCGGTAAGCATGATGACAAAGGCAACAGCGACTGAAAAAGTTCGCAAGCAGACGACATCCATATCAACCTCCCGAAAGCAACGCACCTGGGGGATCAGAACAACCAACTCCACTTCTCGCTCTTAAATAATATCCGGGTTAACAGAAGAGTCTAGCTACCTCCCAGAGAGTAAGACCTTGATGCGGAGGTACAGCAGTTACAGAAGTGATCTATCTGTTACGATTAATCAGGCCCTCATATTCCTTCTGAATTTCCGCAGGAGCGATGTCCGCGTAGGTAAGTTGTGTTCCCCAACTTTTAGAGCCTTTTTTTACTTCATGATACAGGGCTGAAGGTGGCTGCCGAGTTTTGAAAGCAATCAGGGAGGCAAGTATGATCTCCTGATTTCCTGCGCCGGCTTTGCGCATCGTTCCCAACTCCGCTTCCCCATACAACCGGAAACGCAACAACAATTCATCAACCACGAGATCAGCAAGGCGGTCATCAGCGGCATTAGCTTTTAATGCTTCAGCAAACTGTTTTCCTATGGCTTTCTCAGGAACTCGCAGTGGAGTTATTACCTGCTGCCATGTTGCTTTGGTCTTTCGCGCCTGTAACAGCGACTCCGGGTCGGTGCCGGTTTTGGACGCCAACCAGTGCGAAACCCAAAGATCAGTTGCAGATACGCCCCTTTGTTTCTTCATAACGATCATCTTTTTATCGATCTTAAAGGCAGCCGCAAAGAAAGAGTTCTGACTGGTAGCTAAAAAGTAAGGATCCGCCATGGTTGGGCGTGCAGGATCATAGGAGCGGTCGGTGAAACAGTGACAAGTGATTGCAGGTATGGCCAGCGCCGGCAGCGGAGCCATAAGAAGCATGATAAATGTGAGTTGCAAAGTGCTGCGGATAATGAGTTTCATAGATATCCTTTAAATTCGCTTTAAAAACTAAATTTTTAACCACGTTCAGATAACTTCCAGGTCGTTATATAACCTCAGCTGACAATGATAATACCATTCCTTGGAACGCGACTATTGACGCAAGTCAAAGAGCGAAGGTTTTATCGTAGGTGGAAAGGTGGACGCGGCAGTTAGCAAGGAGAGAGGTTATGAATGCTTTTTAATGGTCAAAAATGAGGTTTAGGGACAGATCAACTGTTTTTTTCACATAACTCCTTTTCTGACAGCGAAAAAACCATGATGTTCGTTGACCCAGCAAGATATCTATGTTAAAAACCGCAACCCTATTAAATTTTATTTTCTTCAACACAAGGAGCGAACATGACAAAAGGTGAATTCATCGCATCAGTAGCAGAGAAAACCGGGCTTACCAAAGCTGCCGCAGCTGAGGCTGTTGACGCTTTCGTGGCAACTGTCGCAGAAACACTCAAAGCAGGTGGCAAGATTACGTTCCCAGGCTTCGGTACTTTCAGCGTTTCAGAACGTGCTGCCCGTAAAGGCCGCAACCCACAGACCGGTGCTGAGCTTCAGATCGCCGCATCCAAAAGTGGTAAGTTTGCAGCAGGCAAAGATTTGAAAGGCCTCTAAAAACAGGTTTAATCTATTTCGAGAAAGCTGCGCTTAACCGGCGCAGCTTTCTCCAGCATCCCCGCCGGCAGCCCTTCCTCACTAACCTTCCCAACTCAAGATTTAAAGCAGAAAAAAAAACGGACCACCAAAAATGGCAGCCCAACCCTGCACTTATTGCTATATTTCTGCCCCCTGGCGAAAGAAGCGGTGGACCTGAAACAACATCAGGAGCCTGTCAGACTTTTCGCTACGGTTTCCTAAGTCCGACAGCCCTCTAGTCTCCAATACGTATGAGGTGAACCGAAGCTGCCTTGAAAGAAACGTGGACCTGTTTTCCCACTTCAAGGTGCAGTGTGCCGACGGATTGCGGCGTAAGGTATGCCACCAGGGAAAAGCCGCAGTCCAGCCAGATCTTGTTGTAGACCCCCATGGGGATGATCCTTGTAATGGTTGATGGATATACGTTTCGTGCGCTGGTTGCCCCCCCCGGATTGTCGGTGGTGATGGTTACATTTTCGGGTCGGATGCAAAACACAGCCATCTCTCCCGGTGATCCGTTACCTGCAACCTCAATCAGCTGTTTCCCGATCGACAGAGTGAGCATACCAACTGAGGCTGCCTGCACCTCGGCGCTGAGTACATTTTCCATCCCGACAAAGGCTGCGACCAACTCATTGGCGGGACGATGCATCACATCCACCGGGGATCCGCTCTGAACGATCTTTCCACCACTCACTACTGCCATCCTGTTTGACAGGCGCAGCGCCTCCAGCCTGTCATGGGTTGCCACGATTGCCGTGGTCCCTGTTTCACGAAGAATCCCTTCCAGATCCTCGGTAAGAGCCAGACGCGTCGGGGGATCCAGTGCGGAAAACGGCTCATCAAGGAAGATCATTTCAGGCTTTATGGCAAAGGCGCGCGCCAGGCTCACCCGCTGAGCTTCTCCGCCTGACAGCTTGCGTGCGGAGCGCTTTGCAAATGCCACCATGTTAACCAGCTCAAGGGTCTCCATTACCCGCCTGTCAATCTCCCGTCGCGTCATGCGACGAATTTTCAAACCCGCAGCCACATTATCGAATACCGTCGCATCAAACAGCAGCGGTTCCTGGAAGACCATGGCCAACCGGCGACGGTATAACAGCTTGGACCGCTCGGAGACGATCTGCTCTCCCCGATACAGTACATCCCCCGTTATGGGTTGAAGCAGACAGGCAAGGGTTAACAGAAGCGTCGACTTGCCCGAACCGTTCGGCCCGATCAGCGACAGCACTTCCCGTTCACGGAGATAAAATTCAGGAACATCCAACACCTGAACTCCGCCACGCTTTACCGATAGATTTCTTGCTTCCAGGAGCATGGCCGTATCAATCATCGTGGACGCTCCCTCTGCTGGATTCGTGTAAGCAGGTAATTGATCGCAAAACAGAGCAGCAGCAAAATCAGGCTCAGTGCGATTGCCACATCGAAATTGCCGCGGCCGGCTTCCATTACTGTTGCGGTTGTTAAGACCCGCGAATATCCCTTGATGTTGCCCCCCACCATTATGGAAGCTCCCACCTCGGAAATGACCCCGCCAAAGCCGGCCATGACTCCGGCGAGCAGAGGAAGACGTGCCTCCTTGATCAGCATCCAGACCATTTGTCCGCGGCTGGCGCCGAGGGCAAGAATCTGAAGTTTCAGGTTCGCGGGAAGGTTCTGGATTGAGGCGACGGTAATGCCTGTGACGATGGGAGTTGCGATAATGGCCTGGGCAAGGATCATGGCGCCAGGGGTGTAGAGTATCTCCAGGAAGCCGAGCGGTCCGTTACGCCAGAGAAAAATGGTGACAAAAAGGCCAACCACGACCGGCGGCAGACCCATGCCGGTGTTGACGATACTCACCAGCAGGCGCTTGCCGGGGAAATCGGCAAGCGCCAGCATTGTGCCGAAGGAAATGCCCAAAAAGAGACTGATCAGTGTGGCGCACCCTGATACCTTAAGTGAGAGCCAGGTGATGTTCAGCACTTCCGGATCAAGGGTGACGATCAGAGCAATTGCCTTGGCGATGCCTTCAATGATGAGGTCCACTACAGTCCCAGTGTTTCAGGTTTTTTCCCGGCATCAGGGAAGAAGAGAGGGGCACCGAATTTGTCTACTCCGAAGGTGCCGATGATTTTCTGGACTTTCTGCGAGACCATGAAGTCGGCAAATGCTTTGGCCCCTGCAACGTTAACTTTCGACCACTTTACCGGATTCACCTCAATCACGTGATAGACATTGAGCAGCGAGGGGTCGCCTTCCACGAGGATCTCCAGACGCAGCCTTTTTATCAGGGCGAGATACGTCCCGCGGTCGGTCAGGGCGTAGCCCTTCTTCTCGGCAGCTACATTGAGAGTTTCTCCCATGCCGAGTCCTGTCTGCTGGTACCACTTCTGCCCCTCGGCATTGATGCCCGCGGCTTTCCAGAGCTTTTTCTCCTTGGCATGGGTGCCCGAGTTGTCCCCCCGCGACAGGAACAATGAACCGGAGTGAGCAATCTTTTTGACTGCCTCGGCCGATGTCTTCGTACCGCGAAGCTTTGCCGGATCATTTGGGGGTCCGACAATCACGAAATCGTTATGCATGACGAGTCGTCTGTTAACCCCGAACCCTTCCACCATGAATTTCTTCTCGTCATCGGGTGAGTGCACCAGCAGCACGTCCGCCTCGCCTTTCTTTCCCATGGCCATGGCCTGACCGGAACCGACCGCAATGGTCTTGACAAAATAGCCACTCTGTTTCTCGAAAGCCGGGATCAGCACATCAAGCAGGCCCGAATCCTGTGTGCTGGTAGTGGTCGCGAGAATCAGCGCCTTAGGCGCTGCCGCCGCCAGGGAAGCGGCACCGACGATGAATGTAAGCACCACAACAACAGCACACCACATCTTTTTAAATCGGTTCATTGTGTTCTCCTTCGTTCACAATAATAGTTTCTATTTTACCTGGCTGGCCCGCCACTCTCTGGTGCAGGAATATCTCCTGCACCAGTTGAATTCCTGCCACACCTGCAGATCAGAACAAAATTTGAGCCTGGAATCTGACCTGGTTGTCGTCAGTCGGGTTTGCACCTTTGGTGGATGCAATTCCAGACTGTTTATGGACGTTGGTATAATCAGCCTGAAGTTTGAGGTTGTGGTTATTGATATACCATGATGCCGCCACTGCGTTCTCTGTCCAATGATCGTTCAGCACGTCGCGGTTAGGATCAAGATATGAAAAACGATAGGCAAGTTCAACTTTCTTCGGGATCACGAAATAACCAGCCTGAGCATAGAAACCTTCTGCACGCAGTTTGTGCCGGGATTGCTGTCCATCTGCCTCGCCGGAGAAATATTCACCAGTTACAGATAGCCCGCGCCACTTGAAGGCCGTATCAATGCCAAAGGTATTAAAATCAAGGGACTCACCGGCACTAAATTTCTGGGAAGCGGTCATGAGAGGACTACCAATCCCGTACCATCCGGTGCTCTTGGCAAAGCCGAGATTATTGCTCTCTCCAATAAAAATTGTATCCCTGAAATAGTTAGCACCTACTGACAACAAGGGTTTATCGCTGTATTCCACATCGGACTCGGAGTATTTCATTTCACCGAAAGGGTTTACGGTAATCCGGGCAGCAAGGGCATTATCGTTGGTTGTACGGTAGGTATTCTGACCGACTCCACCAAAGCCGGCGATGTTGTAGTTGAAAATACCACCAGCAATCTTGCCATGCACCATCAATCCCGTATCATAAGTCGGTACAAATGCATTTGTAACAATCGACTGGTCTACAAACTGTTGTGCCGTGGAAGCAGTAATGAACTGCCTGCCGAACTGGACCTTATCCTGGCCGAAACGAAACTGAAGTTCGTCGAATAACCGGTAGTTTATCCAGGTTTCTTCCAGAAGCCCGCCATTGTTGGTAGTTCCTCCGGCGATATTGGCGAAATTCAGGGACATCTTGTAGGTCAGATTCTTGGAATACGCATAACCATTAAATAGCAGCTTTATGCGCCGCAGCTCAAATTTACTGAAATCCTGCGCCTGCTTAGCAGCAGTGTCATTGACATTGTCAAGGTCCATCAAAGTATAACGGAGCTGATAAGAAGCCCCGATTGAGCTGCTGAACTTGCCATCAGAAGAGGTGAAGTTGAAACCTTCGCCCAGCTTATATTTGCTTGGGCTGTTTTTTTGAACCTCCTTGTAATCCTCTTCCGTAATCACCCCTTTTTCCTTCAAAACTTCCTCAAGTGTCTTTGCCCCGGCACTCTGGGAAACACATACAGCGGCCAGCGCTGCGACTGCCAACATCCCTCTTTTCACGACTTCCTCCTTGGGTATTAAATGCGGGTTTCCCCGTGCTGCACATTTCATGAACATCAATTCAGGCAAATCCTGAGTGCGCTGAAACAAAAAAAAGGACCCTTCGGTTAGAAGAGTCCCCTACGTGCGAATAATAGTATTCGTCGATTCGAGATTCTCCTGTTCAAAAGGAAGGCGCAGCCGTTTCCAGCGACACCCATAGGCCGGGCACCATGAGGGGATTTCCCTTTTAGGCGCGGCGGCTCGGAGAGTTATTGCAAAATTGTAAGCGGTTCAGTTGGCTAGTGCATGCAATCCCATTGAAATAAAAAAAAAGGGACTCTCCGGTTGGAAGAGTCCCGCACGCACGAATAGCTATTCGTTAGATTCGAGATTCTCCTGTTCAAAAGGAAGGCACAGCCGTTTCCCGCGGCACCCATAGGCCGTACACCATGAGGGGTTTCCCTGGTAGGTGCAGCGGCTCGGAGAGTTGGTTATTTTTTTTGTTTTTTGTCGGTTTGGCTTCTGCCATGCCCAAACTGCAGGTAGGCTCTACTACAGCATTACGTACAATCAGTCAAGGTATACATAATTTGATTATGATTTTTTCATCTTTCCCACTCAGGTGACACTACTTGTACGTGCATTATGAGATCACACGGAAGGCAATTTTATATCCTCCCCAACATCTCCGCAATCTTCCCCGCCACCTCTCCGGTCAGGACAGGACAAATGCCTTTATGTGTCTGGCGAATGGTCTTGCAGCAGGTCACTCCATACTTTTCCTTGAACCAGGTATGCAGCTCTTTGGTCAGGTGAGCAGTGACTTTTTTGTCCTGAAGCACCAGACCCAACGCAACAGTGCCCCCTGATACCGCTCCGCAAATACATCCGGCTCCGGAGCCCCCCCCAAAACCTGCAACCGTGCCAATCAGCGCCTCAGGTGTCTCGGGGGAGAAATGCTTTCTTATTACTTCCAGCACCGCTTCGGCACAATGATACTTTCCGGAGCGATACAACACCTCAGCTTCCAGTTGGCACACCTCGGCAAGCTCCATTCCTTCCAGTGACGGTTTTACTTTTTTAGACCAGAACATCTACTCCTCCTGCTTAATCACTGCATATCTCTTCGTAGTTTTACAGTTTTACCTCTTTGGCCTTCGCGGTTCAAGCTTAAGCATTTTCACGGTTGCAATCCATGATCTGCAAAGCAGACTGGAAGTGATGCAGGCACCTGAAATCACCCTCCGTAAGTTTGACAGTCCGGAGTGCGGTGCTAGACTTGTCAGCATTACAGCACCTCAATTAAAGCCTCGCCAACGACCTCATATGTATTCCGGAGGAAAGCAGGAAAACTATGACATTGGTGCCTAAGAGTCTGCTGAAAATCACAGGTTGTTCAAAAATAGTTAGATCGTCGCAACCGGAGAAGGCCCCGCGGAGCAACCGTGTTCTCTGTCAAGTGAAAGCATAAAAACTATCGTTCCAGCGGCGGTTGTCCCTGATCATGG
>NZ_JAHDYS010000014.1 GCF_018531195.1 Pelotalea chapellei
AGAGGGCAGTCGTGCTGCCATGTCCCGTGCACCGTTGTTAAGGAAAACCATACCCTCTACCTCTGAATATACAAGGGCTAGGGAGGGGGAAGAATGCAGTGGAGCTAAGCAAACTGCACAATCTGGTTCAGAAGGGTGCAGACCTCGGAAAACTGAAGATCCGGCAGGCGTTTGAGCGGGTGAGGCGATGCTTTGCGGCAGCGCCAGTCAAAGGATTTGGGCTGATGGCAGAGAACGTAGCTGGTTTTTTCAGATTTTTTGCCCCGCGCATTTCCGACAGCAACAGCAAAAGGGTTGTCGGCATTGTATTCCGCGGTTGTCATGGGTAGTCCAATAACCAATGATGTGCGTTCGTTAAATATACGCGGAGACAGCACAAGAAACGGATGCAAATCGCGCATTTCATTACCTGCTTGGGGGTTGCAGTTGATCCAGATGATCTCCTGTCGCTCCGGAACCCAGGCCCGCTTGTCTATAATAGACGGTTTTGCAGGCGCTACCATTTTTCAGCCCCCAACGGTTCGTCGGTTACCATTACTTCGCCGCCATGTTTTACGGGATCAAACCGGGCAAGACGCTGTTCAAGCGTTAGAGGAGTATCGACAAGCGGAGTAATGACCACATGTCCTTCCTCTACGGCAACACGAACCCGTTGATCGATGTGCAGGTGAGCTGCACGAGCGACGTTAACCGGCAGGCGTACCCCCAGATTATTGCCCCATTGTTTCAGATCAAGAATTGCTTCTACTTGTGCCATATTTGTACTCCTTCTTTCACTTTGTTTAGACATAGTTTAAACAAGTGCAACGTTCCAGTCAAATTAAAACCCTTAGTAGTTTTACTCCTGGGTGCCAACCAGGCTGTTCAACCTCCATTTAAAACCCAGTCTCTGAAACAAAAAGATCTGCTATAATTCTTCAATGCCAGAAAATAACGAGAATAATCTGACTCTGCTTGAAAAACTCTTCGAGAACGCTCCGGATGCCACGGTGGTGGTGGACAAACATGGGGTGATCCGCAAAGTGAACAGGCAGACTGAAATGTTTTTCGATTACCGGCGTGATGAACTGATCGGCCGGCATGTCGAAGTGCTGATTCCGAAAAGATTCCGCAAACATCACCGGAACTACCGGCGGGGATATTTCGATGATCCCCGTACGCGTCACATGGGGGTGGGACTGGATCTCTTCGGTCGTACCCGTCAAGGTGTCGAAATCCCGGTGGATATCATGCTCAGCTTTATTGAGATCAATGAAGAGACTCTTGCATTTGCCGTGATCAGGGATGTAACCCAGGCCAAGCTGGGGGAGGCCCGGATCAAAGAACTTAACGTGACACTGCTGCAGCACGCAGACCAGATGGGTGTGATCAACCGGGAGCTGGAATCCTTCTCGTATTCGGTGTCCCATGACCTGCGCGCACCTTTACGTGCCATGGATGGATTCAGCCAGGCCCTGCTCGAAGATTATGGCAGTCAGCTTGACCAGGAGGGGCAAAATTATCTGCAGCGGATTCGTGCAGCATCCCAGAACATGGGTGCGCTTATCGACCAGTTGCTGATGTTGTCACGCCTGTCTCGCACAGAAATGCACCTGGGCGCGGTGAATCTCACGGAGTTGGCGGAAAAAATAGTCGATGAGCTCAGGGAACAGGATCCGGACATCAGGGCGGAGTTCATCATCAGGCCCGGCATGATCGGGTTCGGCGATGCTCCCCTTTTAAAAGTTGCACTTGCCAATCTGCTGGGCAATGCCTGTAAATTTTCCTCAAAGCGGGAATCACCCCGTATCGAGTTTGGCTCCGAGTCGGGTCAGAATGGGGAAACAGTCTACTTTGTCAAAGACAACGGAGCAGGTTTCAACCCCGATTATGCGGACAATCTGTTCCAACCGTTCCAGCGTCTGCATGGCGCTCATGAGTTTTCGGGAACCGGCATCGGCCTGGCAACCGTTCTGCGCGTTATCAATCGCCATGGCGGTAGAATATGGGCCACAGGAGAGCCGGATGTGGGAGCGATCTTTCATTTCACTCTGGGGACGGGCCAACCTTGACAGGTTGTTTGGAGTTGTTATGAGCGAACGAAGAGTTCTTTTGGTTGAAGATAATCCCGACGATGAATTGCTGGTAATGCGAGCCTTCAAAAAAGCCGAGTTCAAGAACGAAATGATCGTCATGCGGGATGGCGCGGCGGCGCTGGATTATCTGTTCGGTACGGGAGAGCATCTTGGCCGTGATGTGAACGATGTGCCGGCAGTGGTGCTGCTGGATCTCAAACTTCCCAAGATTGATGGATTGGGGGTGCTGCGGCGCATCAGGGGAGATGAAAGGCTTAAACATCTGCCGGTCGTGATACTGACATCTTCCCGCGAGCAGGAAGATGTGATCAGAAGTTATGATCTGGGCGCCAACAGTTATGTGCGCAAACCGGTTTCATTCGACAGCTTTGCAGACGCAGTACGGCAGTTGGGGCTCTACTGGCTGGTGCTCAATGAAGCTTATCCATGACATCCGGCACAATCATCGTTTTGCAGGGCATGCGACGATCGACTCCGGCATCCCTTGCGTTCCAGCGCTCTGGCGTTACGGATTCAGGTAGTATCAAGAGGCTGATGAAACTCAGGTTGTTCAAAAATAACGACCTACGCCCCCTTCGGGGCCGATTTTTCGCAGAGTAACTTCAGTAGTGCCGCTTATGTGATTTCAGTAGGTTATGTTGAAGTTACTCAGAAGTCAGATCGTCGCACCCGCAGGAAGCCCCGCGGAGACGTAGCAGCGCTACGTCGCACAAGGTGGCTTTCGAGGATGGCGGCGAGATGGCTGTTTTTCAACAGCCTGTTAAAGCAGTGAGGAGCAGGTTACTTCCATGGTTTCTGTCATCCGTATTCTGAATCTTGAAGATGTTCCCACCGATACCGAACTGATCCTGCTGGAGCTGCGCCGCGAAGGGATAAAGTGCCAGCTTGAGAGGGTGGACAGCAGGACGGCATTCATAGACGCCATCGCCGCCTTCAAGCCCGACCTGATTCTTTCCGATTATGCGCTGCCTGCCTTCAATGGGCTGGAGGCGCTGCGGATTGCGCAGAACCAGGCACCGGATATTCCGTTTGTGTTCATCAGTGGCACTTTGGGAGAGGAACATGCCATTGAGACACTGAAACTGGGAGCAACCGATTATGTGCTGAAACATCGTCTTTCCCGACTTGGTCCGGTGATTCGCAGGGCGTTTGAAGAGTCGGGTGAGCGGGCTGCACGCAGGCAGGCTCAGGAGGCTCTGGCAAAAAGTGAAGAAATGCATCGTCAGATCGTTGAGACGACCCAGGAAGGTATCCTGACGATTGATCTGGAAGGTGCCACTATGTTCGTCAATCGTAGAATGGCAGAGATGCTGGGCTACGGTGTCATCGAAATGATGAATGAGCCCTTTCTTGAATTTCTCGACGAAGACTCTCGGGAGACGGCATCAACGCTGCTGCGGCAGGAATCTTCAACTGCCGGCACTTCCGAAATCATTTTCAAGCACAGGGACGGCTCACCCCGATGGGCCACCATGGCTACCCGCCAACTTTTCGATGACAATGGGGATCATGTCGGCGCCCTGGTGATGATCAACGATATTACGGCACGAAGACAGGCCGAAGATGAGCGGAACAAGCTGTGGGCCGCGGTTGAGACCGGGGAGGACTGGGTACTGATTACCGACGTCGCGGGGAATATCGAGTACGTCAACAGCGCTGTGCAGGAGATATCCGGTTATGGCCGCCAGGAAATTCTGGGCAACAATCCGAGGATGTTCAGGTCAGACAAACAGGATGCCGGCTTCTTCCGGGAAATGTGGAACACGATCCTGTCCGGTCAGGTGTTTCGCTCCATCATCATCAACAGGAAAAAAGATGGTACCTTTTTCTACCTGGACCAAACCATTACCCCTCTTTTGAACGATAAGGACGCAATTGCGAGTTTTGTGGCAACAGGCAAGGACATCAGCGAACGACGGCGGATGGAGGAGCGTCTGGATTACCTCGCTTACAATGACGTCCTTACCGGTCTTGCCAACCGGACACTTTTCTTCGACCGTCTCCACCAGACCCTTTCCATTCCCACTTCGGGTAGCAGGCAAGTAGTGGTGGCAATCGTCGACCCTCAGCGGTTCAAGTACATCAATGAGACCTATGGGGTGCTGGTTGGGGATGAAATGCTGCAGGAGATGGCCAAGAGGCTGAGCACGACGGTTCGGCCCGGTGACACGGTCGCCAGGTATGGCGGGAATTCATTCAGTCTGCTTTTAAATGAAATCGATGCCATGCGGGATGCCATACTTGTCATCGAACGGGTGTTCACCGTACTCTCCACTCCCTACCTGTGCAACGATGAAGAGATCATCATCGGCTTCAGCATGGGGATTGCAGTCAGTCCTTCGGACAGCAATGATTCAAAACGCCTCATGCAGTGTGCAGAGTCGGCTTTGTTCAAGGCCAAGGAACAACGCGGAAACAGCTACCGCTTTTATACATCTGATATGAACATCATGGCTGGGGATTTTCTGGCCATGGAACGGGATTTGTACCATGCCGTGGCCAATAAGGAATTCGTACTTCACTACCAGCGTTATTTCGACATCAAGACCGGTCTGTTAAAAGGGATGGAGGCGCTGATCAGGTGGAACAGGCCCGGAAAAGGTCTTCTGCCGCCTGGAGATTTCATTCATGTACTTGAGGAAACAGGTCTGATTGTAAAGGTGGGTGACTGGGTCATCCAGACAGCCTGCCGTCAGCTTGCGGAATGGCGTGAGGCGGGATTTGATATTGTGCCGGTATCGGTCAATCTCTCTCCCTCCCAGTTCCGACAGGAAAACCTGGTGGAGCGGATCAAGGGGCACCTGGAACAGTCAAAAATTGAAACAGATCTCCTGACGATTGAAATTACTGAGAACATCTTTGTCAGCGACGTAGAGTATACCAGGCGAATTTTTGAACAGCTGCGCGCACTTGGCCTTCGACTCTCCATCGATGATTTCGGCACCGGCTATTCCTCTCTCAGCTATCTGGCTCGCCTGCCGCTTAATAACCTGAAGATAGATGTCTCCTTTATCAGGGATATCGCCCGTGACCCCAAGTCCTATTCGATAGTGAAGGTTATCATATCAATGGCCCGCGAGCTGGGCATGCAGACTATTGCTGAAGGTGTCGAGCATTCTGATCAACTCGCCATTCTTGAAGAGCTGGGCTGCGATCTGGTGCAGGGATACTGTTGCGGTCGCGGGCTGCCGGGAGATGAAACGAAAACTATTTTCAAGCCGGGCCACTTTTAGCAGGTTGTTGAAAAACAGCCATCTCGCCGCCGTCCTCGGTCGCCCTCTTGTGCGACGTAGCGCTGCGGCCCTCACCCAATCCCTCTCCCACAGGGAGAGGGCAAGGCATGCTCTCCCCCAGCGGGGGAGAGATAGAGAGGGGGCTGTCTCCGCGGGGCTTCCTGCGGGTGCGACGATCTGACTATTTTTGAACAACCTGAGTTTTTCAAACAGCCTTCTAATCCTCCGAAAACGGCAAATCCCCCCATCTCCCTTCAAAGGCCCAAAAGGCCTAAAGGGGACCTTTCTAATAAACCTCTTTTACCGCTCTTCTTTCCACCTCTTCATATGCAACGGTTCCGTTGCATTCGATGGCCGTTTTTAACGGCTTTCTCCCCAAACTTAAATACCTGTTGAAGCAAATATCTATAAAGCAAGGTCTTTGGCTCCCCACGCTGATCTTACCTTTCTGGCATGATTGTTGGAACTACCTTGGGTGGACATATCAGGAACTGTCCGAATGAATAGTTCTGTTGCTAAAGGGGGTGATTCCATGCTGTGGACAATAGCTGTAATCCTGATCGTGCTGTGGTTGCTGGGAATGGTTACATCCTATACGGTTGGAGGTCTTATCCACATTTTGCTCGTAATCGCCATAATCATGGTGCTGGTACGCATCATCCAGGGACGTAATCCATTATGAGAGAGGTGCAGGAATGAATGTACTCATGATAAGTGCTGACAACTTTGAAGATACGGAATTGCTGGTTCCTTACTATCGATTCAAGGAAGCAGGATGTACCGTTCATGTCGCTTCAATGAAACATGGGCGCATAACAGGAAAACATGGCTATGAGGTAGCCGTGGACAGGCATCTGAGCGAGATCAGCGGTGACAATTATGATCTGCTGGTGCTCCCGGGAGGCAAGGCGCCGGAGAGCGTGCGCAAAGAGGCAAAGGCTTTGGAAATCGCACGCAGCTTTATGGAGCAAAACCGTCCGGTAGCAGCCATTTGTCATGGTCCGCAAATTCTTGTGAGCGCAGGGCTCCTCAAGGGACGCCATGCCACATGCTACGGCAGCGTGGCGGAAGAACTGAAAGGTGCCGGAGCGCTCTATGAAGATACTGAAGTTGTGGTTGACCGAAACCTGGTCACATCCCGCGAACCAGGCGATCTGCCTGCATTTATGCGCGAGACGATGAAAATGATCAGGAACCCGGAGCTGCGGGCCTCATAATAAATTTACAGGAGAGTGATGCATGGAGAATCAAAAGCAATATGTACTGCCTGAACTTGAATATGGCTATGGAGAATTGGCGCCGTTCATTTCCGAGGATTTACTGAAGTTGCATCACGACAAGCACCATGCCTCTTATGTGAATGGCGCCAATGCCATTCTTCAGAAACTGGATAAAATGAAAGCCGAACCCCGGGAGTTCGATACCAAGGCTACCTATAAGGAGCTTTCTTTCCACATTGGTGGGCATCTGCTTCATTCGCTGTTCTGGAAAAATCTGGCTCCGACTTCCAAGGGGGGCGGTAATCCGTCGGGAGCAGCGGCAGCTCTTATTGATCAGGAGTTTGGTTCATTCGACAATTTCAAGAAGCAGTTCTCCCAGACCGCCATCAGCGCCGAGGGCTCGGGTTGGGCAGCGCTCACCTACTGCAAGCTGACCCGGAGACCGCTTGTCATGCAGGTGGAGAAACACAACACCAATGTGTATCCCATGTTCGGCATTCTGCTGGTCATCGATGTCTGGGAACATGCCTACTACCTTGATTATAAAAATGAAAGGCCCAAATTCGTCGAGGCATTCTGGAATAATGTGAACTGGCAGGAAGTTAACAGGAGGCTTGAGAAAATCAGCAGTGAATAGCAGGAAAAACGGGTGTAATTTTTTGCCGTGGCAAAAAAACGACAATCTATAAGTAGCTGTTATTACAGCTTAAATTTTAAGAGTTTCAGCGGAGGTTAAAATAGTTGTTTCAACTCCTAGTCACTGTTTTGGATCAAGTTACTGTTTTTTTAAGGAAAACTTTGATTCAAAAAGTCGGCATGCTTGCTGCTAAGGACTTTATATTAATGTGGCTGGGGGTTGATTCGCCTTCTTCAGGCTCCCGGCCTTTTTTTTAGCTCGGCCGTGTGCGCCACCATGAAAGGAGAATCCCATGCTGAAATTAAATTCCATTGTAAAACTTATGGTCTGCCTGACTCTCGCAACAGGTTTTGTTGGATGTGCGTCTACTCCAAAGAATGAACCTGCAAAAGATCGAACCGCAGGGGAGGTTCTTGATGACTCGGTTATTACCACCAAGGTTAAATCCGCAATATTTGAGGAGCCGACCCTGAAGGTTTTTCAGATTGCCGTCAAAACGTACCAGGGTCAGGTGCAGCTGAGCGGTTTTGTTGATTCCCAGCAGACTGTTCAGAAAGCGGGAGAAGTCGCCCGTTCAGTACCTGGTGTTGTTTCGGTTGCGAACTCACTTGTCGTTAAATAGTCAGCAACTGCACAATTTCCCTCGCTTTTAAGGGAGGGAAATCCACAGATCAAAAGGGACGGCCTCATGTCGAGAAGAATATCCATATGTGCAGTCATGTTCGTCGGAGCGGTGCTGCTCTCCGTTACGACGCAGGGCAGGGCACAGCAACAGGACCCGACAAAACGTCCGGCGGAAGTCATAAAGGAAGATGCTGATAACACCAAGGTGAATCGCAGGGAAAGCTCCAGAGGAGAGGCTACTGCCGACAAACAGCGGGAGAAGCCTGCGGACCGTATGGTCAGCCAGAGGATCAGGCGGGCAGTGACCAGGAATCCCGAACTTTCAAGCTATGCCCGCAATGTGAAGATTGTTACTCAGGATGGCACGGTGACTCTCAAAGGTCCGGTCAGGTCCGAGAAGGAAAGAAATGCCATCGAGGCGATAGCGGTACAGATGGCCGGCAAAGACAGGGTGACCAATGAAATTCAGATAGCCCCTGAGAAAAATTAATGGAGAAACAACACATGAAAAATATAGCCGTGTACGGAATTTATACAGATCGCAGAATGCTGGAAACAGCAGTGGACACACTCAAGGATGCTGGATTCAGGAACTCCGATATTTCGGTGCTGTTTCCCGATACCCAGGGAACAAAGGAATTCGCTCATCAAAAAGAGACTAAGGCTCCTGAAGGAGCTACGGCCGGGGCAGGAACCGGTGCAATACTTGGTGGCGGCTTAGGCTGGCTGGCCGGCATCGGCATGCTGGCAATCCCCGGTGCAGGCCCATTCATTGCCGCTGGCCCTATCATGGCAGCACTGGCAGGGGCCGGAGCAGGCGGAGTGGTTGGTGGAGTGGCAGGAGCGCTGATCGGAATGGGAATGCCCGAATATGAAGCCAAACGTTATGAGGGGCGGCTCAAAGAGGGTGGCATCCTGCTTTCCGTTCATTCAGACGATTCCGAATGGAAGAAAAAAGCCAAAGAGATAATGGAGCGTACGGGCGCGCGTGATATTGGCGCACAGAGTGAGGAAAAAGTTACCTGAGGACAAATCCAACTCACAGAGGAGATTTCTATGAGTCTAAACCCATTCAAGGAACGCGGCATTCCGATTGACAAGCAGCTTCGACCCTGGTCTGAGCTGAATGTGAAGCCTTATAATAAGAATGAAGTTCATCCCTATACCAGGGCGCGAATAATTCTGATGAATGGCATCGAGGTGGAGGGAGCTATTTTTTCCCATCAGTTTGCCCGTAATCTTTCGGATCAAAAACTGAAGCAGCAGCTAGCCATGACAAGGAGAGTGGAGCAGCAGCAGCAGAAGGCCATCAACTGGCTTTCACCCGGTGATGAGACTCCTCTTGAAACAACCATCGGCTATGAGCAGGTTGCTGTCGATCTGACCGCATTTCTGGCAGCGCATGTTCCTGACCAATACGTTAAGCAGGTTTTTGATTTTGGCCTGCTGGAAGATTTTGACCATCTCTACCGTTATTCAAATCTCCTTCAAATGACCCAGGGACTAAAAGCGGAACAGCTGGTAGGGCGATATACGGAAATAACGCCGGGTCGTCCAACTATCAAGGAGCACCGCCATCCCTTTGACGATGTCCGCAAGCCGACCAGCCGCCATACCTCCGATCCGTTGACCAAGCTCTACATTCTGACACTCATGGCTGGTGAACAACAGACCATGAATTTTTACATGAACCTTGGCAATACGCAGAAAGACGAGGTGGGCAGGGGGCTGTACCAGGAAATCGGCATGATCGAGGAGCAGCATGTCACCCAGTATGAATCGCTGCTCGATCCGAGCACCTCATGGATTGAGAGTGCGCTTCTGCATGAATACAACGAGTGCTGGTTGTATTGGTCGTTCCTCAACGAGGAACGGGACAATAAGGTGAAACAGATCTGGGAATTGCATCTTGGCATGGAGTTAACCCATCTTCAGTCAATCGCCGAGGTTTCCCGAACAATGGGAGTCGAACCCGAACAGGTGGTTCCGGCCAAGTTTCCTGAACCGCTGAAATTTTCATCACAGATCGAGTACGTGCGTCAGATTTTGGAAACGCAGGTTACCTGGAACGCCTTTGAAACCCAGATCGGGTCGCCTGACAAGCTTCCGGAAAATCCGCGCTATGCAGCCTGCCAGCAGATACTTAACAGCGGTGAGGTGCCGAGCGAGGATGTCATCAGCCGCAACCGTAAAGTAAACGGCAGCGAGTATCGGCAGGAAATCGCCGGGGAGCATCCGGTTATGGAGCTTCGTAAAAAATGAACGGCCACTACCAACCGCAGCCGCGATCTCCATGCCGATTTAACTTGTTTTTGTTGTTGAATTTCAGATCTGGGGGTGAGCTATGGAAACAGAGAATGTGAGGCTGGGCAGCGGCAGCACCATTGATGCCGCGATTGGCGAGACACCGTGCAAGCTGGACAAAATCCGGGATGTCATTGCAGACACGCTGCATACCACAGCAGTCAAACTGGATGAAAAGGCTTTTGCCCCGGACGCGCAACCAGGAATGGCCCGCTATGCGAAGAAGGCTTCCGACTGGCTGGAAAATTCTTCGGAACGTGTGCGTGAATATGACTGTGCCAAGACCGATATCAAAATCAGGGACTACGTCAGCCAGAATCCGGGTCGCAGCCTGCTTATGGCAGGAGCTGCCGGACTTTTTGTCGGTATTCTACTGAGGCGCAGGTAAACAGACCGCCAATCGCATACATCTTTAAAATTGATGTTCAGGTTGAAGAACCTGCAAAGGGGATTGCGATGCAACGGGAATCGATAAGCGAATTGCTGACCCAGGTAGCTCATAACTCGGCCACTCTGGTGAGGAATGAGATTGAACTGGCTAAACAGGAAGTGCGTGAAGCTCTTAAGTCAATTAGCACTGGAGTAATGTTGATGGCGATAGGGGGCCTGATTGCCTTTATCGCGCTCCTGGCCTTCTGTGCCGCAATTATTATCGGGCTTGCATCGGTAATGTCACCCGCCATAGCGGCACTTGTCACCGGCATTGCACTTGTTGTCATCGCAGCCATTATTGCCTTCGTGGGCTTGGGGCTGCTTAAAAAATCGCACCTTGCGCCTCAACAGACAATCGAGACGCTGAAGGAGACCAAGAAATGGCTGAAAGAGATGACATGAACGTAAAAAATAATACCCATCGCAGTGCCGAGGAAATACGTCAGGATATTATTGCGGAGCGTGAGGTACTTGCCGATACCGTTGATCAGATCGGAGACCTCATTCATCAGAAACTGGAATGGCGTGGGTACATAAGGCGGTCGCCCTATCTCGCTCTGGGGGCCGCCGCTGGTGCCGGTTTTCTGGTTTCCGGAATGTACAAGCAGCGTACACCCCCTTTGCAGAAGCTTTTGGATGCGGCAGCCGGATCGGTTGCCAAAACCGGAAACCAGGGGGTTGTCAAAATGGCCATGCTTGCCCTTGCCAGTAAGATGGCAACACGCTGGCTTCAAAATGCAGTCACCGAAGGGGTGTTGAACGAACCGGGTCTCGTGGAATCGCCACAACCACGAGCCAAAGTCTCGGAATACAATACACCTTCATCCTTCTCACCAGGCACACTGGGGAGTCATCAACCACTATGAACGGAGGAAAACATGGAAACAGATCAGTTTAAAAATCCGAAACAGACAATGCCGGGTGAATCTGTCAGTAGCTCCAGTCAGCAGGACCTCAGCGAGCGCAGTTCTCAGCTCTACGGCAAGACAAAACAGGCGGTAAGCCAGGCTTATCAGAAGACATCAACCGAGTTGAGCGGTACGTATGACAAGGCCCTTAACTACAGCCGCGAAAATCCCGGCAAAGTGGCATTGATTGCCGCCGGGGCCGGTCTTGGTATCGGGCTTACAATTGCCTCCATGACCAAGAGCCGCAGTCAGCCGAGCCGCTATGCACAGCCTATTGTCAATGCGCTCAGTGATGTGGCACGCGAATATTTCCGCTGATTGACACCATCCCAAGTCCCTCTCCCCTCGTGGGAGAGGGATAGCTGCAATACTTGACTTCGCTGTGATGCCAATGTCCTTTCAATTTTCTGCAGGTCAAACCTCTACTCAAACTCAAATCGGTTCGGCCTCAGCTTATAAGGAGCATGCAATGGACTTCGATTACACGGACCATGAGTATCTTCCCGAATGCACAGATGGCTGCGGTGCATTAACAGATTGGCTTCAAAGCAAGCTCGTGGCGGATCAGGCTGGAAAAAACCACGAACATGAAAAGGGGCATGCCTGCGTTACTCGTGTTCGAATGAGAGCTGAAGAAGGGAGTGCATAATTTCTTTTCTTCTGCTGCTCCACTGTATGTGACGGATTCTGTTGAATATGGCGGATACCGTGGCGGCTTCTGATGGCGAATTAATGCTTCGGTTAGAAATCAACGTAATTTCAGGTCTATGGAGGCATGCGCGTGACTGGCTGCTCTGGCATGGTACTTGGAATTATCAATTTCATCAGAAACCTTCTCTTTCCGGAGATATCTCACGCACAAGGAGAAACCATGAAAACGACACGTATTATTTCAGCAGTCTCACTTATTTTTTCTGCGGCACTGATAGGCATTGTGCCGACAGTATCTTTGGCTCAGGAATATCAGGCGGATGAGGTAATCATCGATTCCCCTTCCGCATATCCGCAGGATCCCTCGATCAATATGTCCCCGGGCATTAATACGAGTCCGGGCGCAGTAGATACTACTCCAGGTGTAATTGATACGACCCCGGGCACTGACACAGCCCCAGGGGCTCCACTGTACAATGACCTCGAAAACCAGAATGATATGGACGATATGGACAACATGGACGATATGGAGCACCTGGACGATACCGATCGTCAGTCCGGGACATCCCGGGATGTCGCTCCGGGTGGTTCGGCCGGCATCTGGAAAGACAGGACCGGCAGCTACATAATGATCAAGGGCGGTATCTACTCTCCCAGCACCAAGGGCGATCTGGACGATATCGACTTCGGGAAAAAGGCCGGTTTTACCGGTGAGGTTGCGGTCGGCCACTACTTCTTCCCTTTCATGGCAGTTGAACTGGGTGCCGGGTACTTCCAGAGCAAGAACTCTCCTGTTCTTCCTGCCGGAACCGATGCAATGCTGCGGGTCGTTCCCCTGGTGGCAACCGGTAAATTACTCCTGCCCCTGGGCGTTTTCGAACCTTACGGCCTGTTCGGTATAGGAGCCTACATATCTGATGCGGATGTCCGCAGAACCAGCTCAGCTTTCAAGGGAGAAACGGATGTCACCTTTGGTTATCATGCGGGTGCCGGCTTTAATATCAACTTCACCGACGTCACTTTCGTTGGTCTGGAAGGAAAATACCTCTGGGCAGAACCTGAATTTGGCGGCAAAGATTTAAAGCTGAACGGATACATCACGACAATTGATGTTGGTTTCAGATTCTGATTTTTTCCAGTATTAGTTGAATCTTATCGGGGAGAGGGCTTCTGATTGCCTCTCCCCGTTATTTCATGGTAGCGTCAATCCCACTTTGAGGGATGCAGATACCATGGAGATCCTATGAAAAAAATCTTTGCCTTTACCAGTTTATTTATTTTTCTGACTCTCTCCCTACAGATGGTCTGGGCCCAGGGTTTGAATGACGAAACAGCCGGAAATGTTCTTTACTCAGTCGGCGAGATTGAAGATTTGGTGGCACCGATCGCCCTTTATCCGGATCCGTTGATCGCCCAGATCCTGCCGGCAGCAACATTTATTGAGCAGTTACATGAAGCCGCGATTCTGGTCAGGCAGTACGGAGGTGGCGCGGCCATAGATGGTCAGGCATGGGATGTAAGCGTCAAGGCGATCGCCCACTATCCTGATGTGCTGTACATGCTGGATCAACAGGAAGAGTGGACAGTTTCTCTGGGCGAGGCATTTGCCAACCAGCAAGCCGAAGTGATGGTTGCAATCCAGACCCTGCGGACAGAAGCACGTGATGCCGGTAACCTGGTTTCTTCCTCTCAGCTCCAGGTGGTCGATGATGGAGGGTATGTCAGGATCTACCCCGCTGAGCCGGAAAGAATCTACATCCCTGTCTATGATCCACAAGTTGTATATTACGAGCCGGCCTATCCATCATATAGCCTGATCAGTTTTGGTATCGGGTTTTCGATTGGTTCCTGGCTGAATCGCGATTGTGACTGGTACGGACGCCGCATCTATTATCACGGCTGGAATGGGGGAGGGTGGGTCCGCCGTTCCAGTCCTTATGTCATCAGGAACACCACCTATGTCAATAACAGGTACCGTACTATCACCATCAACCGGCGTATGCTGCATGACGGTGGACACCGGATCGGTCAGGCCCCCCGTAATCGCCGCCAGCTTCCGGGGCGTCCTGTTCCGCGGGCAACTGGATCGGGAGGCTCACGGGCTCAAGCGCCGCGAACCAAAGCACCCCGCAACAATATTCACAGAAATCAGCCTGATCAGCGTTCCGGTTCTACCACCAGAGGCAGGGATGGGGCCAGCGGGCAAAGAAATGCTCCGGTGTCGCCAGCTACCCCTTCCGTTCCCGCCTTGCCATCTAAATCATTGCCCCATCAGGTTCCTTTGCCGCGACAGGCACCGTTGCCCAGACAGGAGCCGTTGGAACCACCACCGGTTTCAGTTTCTCCGCCGTCTGTCCCTGATGGAGGTTCACCCGGCAGGGGTGGTGGGGAAGTGCGCAGGCGCTAGAAGGTTGTTGAAAAACAGCCATCTCGCCGCCGTCCTCGAAAGCCACCTTGTGCGGCGTAGCGCTGCGGCCCTCACCCAATCCCTCTCCCACAGGGAGAGGGCAAGGCATGCTCTCCCCCAGCGGGGGAGAGATAGAGAGGGGGCTGCCTCCGCGGGGCGTTCTCCGGTTGCGACGATCTGACTATTTTTGAACAACCTGGATTTTTCAACAGCCTCCTAAAGGCTGGAGAACAAAAAACCTGAGTTCATAACTCAAACCTAAATTCGGAGAGACTGACCGTGGAGGGAGTTCATCATATGAAAATTCTTCTGGTTTATCCCTGGTATCCCGATACTTTCTGGAGTTTTCGCCACGCACTCAAATTTATCTCACGCAAGGCAAGCTTTCCACCTCTGGGGCTTCTTACCGTTGCGGCGATGCTTCCTGATGAATGGGAGAAAAAAGTTGTTGATTTGAATGTCAACCCCCTGGAGGATGCTGATATCGCCTGGGCCGACTATGTCTTCATCAGCGCCATGAGTGTCCAGCAGGAATCGGCGCGCCAGGTGATCGAACGCTGCCACACGGCAGATGTCAGGATTGTTGCGGGAGGGCCCCTCTTCACTGCTTATCATGACCAGTTCCCCGGGGTAGATCATCTGGTGCTGGGAGAGGCGGAGGTGAATCTCAAGCCCTTTCTTGATGATCTGCGGCAAGATCAGGCGCGTCGTATCTACAATGATCCTCGTCGCGCCAACCTGGCTGAAACTCCGCTTCCGCTCTGGGAGCTGGTGGATCCACGTCACTATGCTGCCATGAATATTCAGTATGGCCGGGGCTGCCCCTTTGACTGCGAGTTCTGCGACATTACCGTGCTTTTCGGACGCGCTCCCCGGACCAAATTGCTGTCTCAACTGATTGCCGAACTTGATAGTCTTCATCAGCGGGGATGGTGCGGGGCCGTTTTTTTCGTGGATGATAATTTCATCGGGGACCGGAACCGCCTTAAGGAAAAAACGCTGCCGGCACTCATCGACTGGATGGAACAGAATGATTATCCCTTCTACTTTTACACCGAAGCATCCATTGATCTGGCTGATGACGACGAGCTCATGCAGCTGATGGTTCGAGCCGGGTTTGAAGAGGTTTTCATCGGTATCGAAACACCTCATGAGGATGGACTGGCGGAGAGCGGCAAGTCCCCCAACAAAAACCGTGATCTGCTCGCCTCGGTGAAGCATATTCAGCAGGCTGGCCTTCAGGTACATGGAGGATTCATTGTCGGATTTGACAGCGATCCCCCTTCCATTTTCGAGAAACAGATACGGTTTATTCAAGAGAGCGGAATTGTGACCGCCATGGTCGGGGTTCTTTCCGCCATGCGCGGAACCAGGCTGTACGAGCGGCTGGGAAAGGAAGGGCGTTTGATCGGCGAAGGGGGTGGGAGCAATACCTCGGCAGATCTCAATTTCGTGCCGCGCATGGCGCCCGAGCGGCTTATCAACGGGTACCAGGCAATTCTGGATAACATCTATTCACCCGGACAGTTCTACCGGCGGGTAATTCAGCTGCTTAAGGAGTACCGGCCCCAGCCCAAGGGACCTTTTCGCGTGCAGCACGGTTACCTTGGGGCTTTTTTCAAATCAATGCTGTTTCTTGGGATCATCGGCCGGGAACGAGTTCACTTCTGGAAGCTGCTCGCCTGGACTCTTATTCGCAAGCCGCGCCTTTTCCCCCTTTCCATCACCTACGCCATTTACGGTTTCCATTTCCGAAAAGTATCCGAGCAGCTCAAAAGATGTCCTACTTGCTGAAATAGTTGAGATAGGGGTTTAGAATCAGGCGCTACTTTGAGTAACATCTAAAACCCCCTCCCTAGCCCTCCCCCTCCAGGGGAGGGAACACGCTCCTCCCCCAAGCGGGGGGAGGTTGGGAGGGGGGAAGCCCTGTGCGAAAAGGAGTTACAGCGCACTTGCCCGACAAGGAGATGTCATGTCCATATCAGACCGTATAGCACGCATTTTTCCGGCTGCGGATGCTGTTCCTTCCGATGCGAGGCCAACAGCCGTTCCGCTGCATCAGACCGATTATCTTTTGAATGGAGAAATACTTGCCTGGAAGGGAGAGGTGCAGGAGGTGCTGTCTCCTGTCTGTTTTGCCACTTCAGGGGGCGCGGTTCGCCAGGTTTTAGGAAGTTTTCCGCTGATGGGAGAAAAGGAGGCAATGGCGGCTCTGGATGCTGCGGTGACAGCCTATGACAGTGGACGCGGACTCTGGCCGACCATGTCTGTGGCCGACCGCATCACACATGTTCAGGAGTTTATCTGGCGAATGAAGGAAACGCGGGACGAGGTCGTCAAGCTTCTCATGTGGGAGATTGGCAAGCCGCTTGTGGAATCACGGAAGGAATTCGATCGGACGATCGATTACATGGTCGATACTATCGACGCTCTCAAGGAGCTTGATCGTGTCTCCTCGCGTTTTGTGATCGAGCAGGGCATCATTGGACAAATCCGCAGGGCTCCCCTGGGGGTGGCACTCAGCATGGGACCGTACAATTACCCGCTCAATGAAACCTTTACTACACTGCTTCCGGCGCTGATCATGGGTAATACCACCATCGTGAAGCCTCCACGCCATGGGGTACTGCTCTTTCAGCCGCTCTTGCGAGCATTCAGGGATTCCTTCCCGCCGGGTGTTGTCAATACTCTTTATGGCGCCGGTCGGCAGATAACTCCTCCGCTGATGGCCTCGGGCAAAGTGGATGTCCTGGCTTTCATCGGCAGCAGCAAAGCGGCTGATACGCTTCAGAAGGCTCATCCGCGGCCGCACCGTTTGCGGGTCTCGCTGGGGCTGGAAGCAAAAAATCCGGCAATTGTTTTGCCCGATGCACATCTGAGGCTGGCTGTAGATGAATGTATTGCCGGTTCACTTGCTTTTAATGGCCAACGCTGTACTGGGATTAAAATTATTTTTGTGCATGAAAACGTGGTGGATGAATTTCTGAAACTATTCAGCCGGGCCATCGGCAATCTTGGATTCGGCATGCCTTGGGAATGCGCTGTCTCCCTGACGCCGCTGCCGGAAACGGATAAGACCGGTTATCTGACGGAGCTGGTCAAAGACGCGGAGCGTGAAGGTGCCGAGGTGATCAACGAGGCGGGGGGCATGGTCAATGGCACCTTCTTCTATCCTGCGTTATTGTACCCGGTGAACGAACGGATGCGGGTGTATCACGAAGAACAGTTTGGCCCTGTAATCCCTGTGGTCCCGTTTAAAAATATTGAAGATCCCATTCGCTATATGGTTGAATCACCCTACGGACAGCAGGTAAGCCTGTTCGGCCGCGATCGAAAGCAGCTTTCTGCGCTGATCGATCCGCTTGTCAACCAGGTCTGTAGGGTCAACATCAACAGTCAGTGCCAGCGCGGCCCCGATATTTTTCCTTTTACCGGAAGAAAGGATTCTGCCGTGGGGACTCTTTCCGTCTCCGACGCGCTGCGTGCCTTTTCCATACGTACCCTTGTAGCGGCCAAGGATCAGCCTGAGAACAAGGATATGATCGGTGCCATTGTGCGTGAACGTCGTTCCAACTTCTTATCTACAGATTATATTTTATAATGTATAACTTGTTCCCATCCCATCCAGGCCCTCCCCTTGAAAGGGGAGGGTGAGTTCACTTCCACAGGATTGCAATGATACAATCATACTCTTCTCGTGCCCCACGCCTGCTTCTGATCTACCCTGCTACCCATAGATTGGGATGGGAGCGCAACTTTCAGCTTCCCTACCATTCTCTCCAACAAGTTGCAGCAGCGACTCCTTCCCACTGGGAGGTAACGCTTGTGGACGAGCTGCAGGACGAGGTTCCCTATGGCCGCGATTATGACTTGATCGGCATTACGGCCATGACCCACCAGGCCACCCATGCCTATGAAATAGCTGATCGTTACAGAGCCGAAGGGGTACCGGTTATCATGGGGGGCATGCACCCCACGGTTCTTCCTGAAGAAGCGCTGCTTCATGCCGATGCTGTTGTTGTCGGCGAAGCGGAGCCGGTTATGGCTGGATTGCTCGACGATTTTCTGGCAGGCCGGCTGGGCCGCATCTACCACGCCGCACTACCCACCGACGACCTGCTTCGGGTTCCCTGGGCACGACGCGATATCCTGGAAGGCAAACGCTATCTCACCACCCAGACCATCCAGGCCAGCAGAGGGTGCCCCTATGATTGCGACTTCTGCACGGTCACCCCTTATTTCGGCAATCGTTTCCGCTATCGGGATCCGGCAGACATTCTGGCTCAGATCCGTTCGTTCCCTCGCAAGCTGGTGGTGTTTTTAGATGATAACTTGTTGGGAGACACTGCCAAGGCGCGTCCCATTCTTGAAGGAATGGCTGAAATGGGTATCCGTTGGGGTTCGCAAACCTCCCTTCGGTTTGCAGAGGATCCCGAACTTCTCAAGCTGGTGGCTCGTTCCGGCTGCATCGGGCTTTTCGTGGGAATCGAGTCGGTTTCCGGAAAATATTCCAATTTTTCCAAAGCTTCCGGCAGCTCAACCGAGGCTGATCTGATCAAGCGTGTCAGGGATGCAGGCATCATTCTGGAAGCTTCGTTTATTTTCGGTTTTGACGATCATGACGAGAGTGTTTTTGAAAATACGCTCCGCTTTGTACGTGAAGTCTCACCGGGAGTGCCGACTTTCAATCTGCTTACTCCCTATCCCGGCACCGCCTTCTTTCGTCGGTTTCAGCAAGAAGGCCGTCTGCTGCATACGGACTGGAGCCGCTACAACCATTCCGAAGTCGTTTTCCAGCCGAAACTGATGACTGCGGAGCGGCTGCAGCGCGGCTGGCAGGAAGCACGCAGGGAAACCTACACTTGGCCATCCATCTTCTCCAGGGTGTTCAGCATGCCCACCCATCGATTGAATTGCCTTGCCTACAACTTCCTGCGCAAAGGGCCGAATACCCGTCGCGCCAAGGCAGGATCTCCCACCATTTTCGCTGAATCCATTCAGGGACAGGGACAAAATCTGTCTTCGGATCCTTCCTTATGAACACGCCAGACGCTGATGCAATAAACATCCGATTTTACGATCACCTCTGGTCTCGTACCCGCCTGGAAACTCCGGAACGCTTCAATACCTGGCCGTTGATCTCAAGCCTGGTGCAGAATGGATCTCAGCGACTGGAGGTTGGACCAGGTCTGCGTCCCAGGCTGCCGGTTCGTGATTCGCATTTCGTCGATAAAAGTATTGCTGCCGTGGGCCGTTTGCAGGAACAGGGGGGCAGTGCGCAATGTGGTGATGTGTGTGCGCTTCCCTTTGATGAAGGCAGCTTTGATCTGGTTTGCGCCTTTGATGTCATCGAGCATGTGGACAATAGCAGGCTGGCTTTCGCCGAGCTAAGCCGGGTTCTGAAGAAGGGAGGAACCCTGGTGTTTTCCGTACCTCTGCACAAGAGCAGATGGTGTGAATTTGACGCCTTTGTCGGCCACGTCCATCGTTTTGATCCTCAGGAAGTGCTGGCCTTCGTGGCGGAGAATCGCCTTGTTCTGGAGCAAAGTGCGCCTTTTGGAATGCAGCCTGGAAATCCCTGGCTGCTTAAATGTGGCATGTGGTTTTTGCGCCATCAGAGCAGGCAGGCCATTTTCTGGTATAATCGGATTCTAATGCCTCTCGGGCTGTTTTTTCAGAAACCGTTGAATTTTTCCGACGGATTGGGAGATGCCGCCCTGGTCGACGAAATTGTCTGTGTCTGCAGGCGCGGAGGATGACGAACCCTCAACTGCAGGACGCGTTGTGGGGAATGAATGAATGAAGATATAACGGCACAATCGCCGCGTAGAGCCTATATTCCTTCAGAAAGAAAGAGCAGCGAGCAACCGTCATCGCGAACCCATGCCGGCGGCCAGCTTTTTCAGGATGCTTCGCCCCATGAGGGTGCTCTGCAGATGCAGCACGAAGAGCTGGACACGGTAACCGACGGATTCACCTCCCTCCATATTTCTACCGATTTGTTCGATTCCGCGCCAATTGGCTATTTCACCTTTGACACCCTGGGCCGTGTTCGCGGCGCCACTCACACCGCGGCCCATATGTTGGGCACAGATATCAACCCCTTGTTGAACAAGCCGTTCGTGGAGTTTGTGGCGGACCAGGCGGGTCGGGAGATTTTCGTCAACCACCTGAATTGGGTTCTTCATAAGCAGAGCACGCTGAAATGCGAGATAAATCTTACCGGACAGGATGGTTCGATAATCTGCGGCCAATTGCAGAGTGTTGCCATAAACGCCGGCAATAGAAATGGTATTGCGGTCCTTACTTCGATAGTGGATGTGACGGTTCGCAGGCAGTTGGAAGAAAGGCTGCAGAAGGCTAATGACGAACTGGATCTGCGGGTGCGGGAACGAAATGAAGAGTTGTCCCAGGCTAACGAGCGACTTTCCCGGGAAATCGAGGAGCGCAGGAAGGCGGAGGAATCGCTTTCAAATGCCTATGCCGAGATAAAAGAGCTCAAAGATCGACTCCAGGCTGAAAATATCTACCTCCAGCAGGATATTGATCGGGAATATAATTTTGGTGAAATCATCGGCCGCAGTTCGGCTCTGGATTACATCTTCTTCAGAGTGGAGCAGGTAGCGCCCCAGGATACGACCGTGCTTCTGCTGGGAGAAACCGGCACCGGCAAGGGGGTTGTGGCCAGGGCGCTCCATAGCCGAAGTACCCGCAAAGACCGTCCCATGGTCACGGTTCATTGCACCTCGCTCCCGGCGAATCTGATAGAAAGCGAACTTTTTGGCCGTGAAAAAGGGGCCTTTACCGGCTCAAACGACCGCCAGATGGGGCGCTTTGAGTTGGCGGATGGTGGCACCATTTTTTTGGACGAGATCGGAGAAATGCCGATGGAGCTGCAGACAAAGCTGCTCCGTGTCATCCAGGATGGGGAGTTCGAGCGTTTGGGAAGTCCTCGTACCATCAAGGTCAATGTCCGCATAATCGCTGCTACCAACCGAAATCTGGAGGAAGAAATACGTCATGGCCGCTTCCGGGAAGACCTCTTCTACCGCCTGAATGTGTTTCCCATTACTGTCCCGCCGCTACGCAAGCGCAAGGAGGATATACCGCTTCTTGTGAATTACTTTGTTTCCAAGTTCTGCAAGAAAACGGGAAAGACGATCGAGACCGTTTCAAAGGATGTTTTAAACAATCTCGAGGGTTATCACTGGCCTGGCAATGTGCGTGAACTGGAGAGTGTCATCGAAAGGGCGGTTATCACCAGTCCCGGAACAGCTCTTCATCTGCTTGACCGCTTCGAGAATCCTCCGCGGCGGGAAGCCATTGATGAGGTGCAGGGTGTCAAGGCGCTGGATGAGCTGGAGCAGGAGCATATCATCCAGGTGCTTAAAAAAACCAATTGGCGTATCGAAGGGGAGCGGGGGGCAGCGCTTATTTTAGGTCTCAATCCCAGCACACTGCGCGGCCGGATGCGTAAGTTCGGTATCCGGCGGAGTTAAGGATTAGAGCCCATCGCACGCGGAATCTAAAGACTAATTAGCCTCGTGGAAAATCTCGAAAAGGCCGGATTAAATGCTGATTAAAGTCGATCTCACGCAGCCGGAAGTAGGTGCCTCTAGGCAAGGCGCTGAGTATCGCAGAGAAAGGCATGAAGCAAAAACATTAGCCTCACGAAAATTCCTCGAAAAAGCCGGATTAAAGGCCTTGATTCTAATCGATAAATCATTTTTTAAGATTATCCACGGCAAGTTGGCCTCGGGCGGTCGCAGCGGGGCGAGCTGAAAAAACCGTTTTTTAAAAATCCGGCTTTTTCGGGGACGTTTCGTGAGGCAAAATGTTTGTATTTTTCGCCTTTCTCTGCGTGACTCTGCGCCTCTGCGAGAGATTGCCTTTAGCCTGCTCCAACATTTTTGCTGGGACTTCGAAAAGGAGATGCCATGCTTTCCCGCCGTCAATTGCTGCTGATGACAGGGGAAGTCTCGTTGGCTTTGGCCTGTGCCGGGTGCGCGTCAAGTCCTCCCTTGAGAAAGGATGTCTTCGCCGACTTTGGCGATAGCCAGCGTCCTTATCTCGGGATGGCTACTTCGCTGCATGAAGAGCACAGCTACGAAGCAAGGGTCGTGGGAGATATCCCCGCCGCAGTGCGCGGAACCCTTTACCGCAACGGGCCGGGGCTCTTTGACAGGGGTGGATTGCGCAAACGCAACCTTCTGGATGGCGATGGTATGGTGCAGGCTTTTCGCTTTCATGACAATGGGGTCCATTACCAGAACAGGTTTGTTGCCACCGAAAAGTTCACTGACGAAGAGCGGGCCGGCAAATTTCTCTATCCAAGCTGGAGCACCCAGGCTCCCGGCGGAATCTGGAACAACTTTCCCGGAGGGAGTGATCTCAAGCCCCAGGCCGGCATAACGGTCTTCCCCTGGCATGGTCGCCTGTACGCCTTCGATGAATGCTCCTACCCCTACGAGCTTGATCCCGATACCCTGGAAACGAACGGGCTCTCCTACCTTGGCCTCCCCAAGGACCTGACCATCTACGCAGCCCACGCTAAATTTGATCCCCTCACCGGAGAATGGCTCCATTTCGGCATCGCCTACGGTCCCAAGCCGAAGCTGCATGTAACGGTTTTCAACGCCGACGGCCGTTTAAGAACGCATCGTACGATCCCCATGCCGCGCAACATCTACATGCACGACTGGTCCGTTTCGGGTCGATACCTGATCTTCACCCTTCATCCTGTGGACATCGCCTTCTGGGGATTTTTGTTGGGTCAGCGAAGCCTGGCGGAGTCGCTGCGCTGGAAGCCGGAGCAGGGCAATCTGATCATGGTGCTGGAGCGAGACGGCACCCAGCCACCAGTTATGCTGCAGAGTCAGGCTTGTTATATGTGGCATTCATTCAATGCCCATGAACGTGGAGGCCTGATCGAGGTAGATTTCATCGGCTATGACAACCCGGATCATTTTGTGGGAAGCGATCCCGTGGTAACGGCGGTCATGACCGGTCGCGGGGGAAACCATGGGCATCCGGGCAAGGTGCGTCGCTATCTGATAGATCCTGCCCGCAGGACCTTGCGGGAAGAGGTAGTATGCAACGATAATTTTGAATGGCCACGGGTAAATGAACGGCACCGCGGCTATCCCTACCGTTTCGGTTATATGGTCAGAACCAGGCCTGAAGAGTTTTTCTGGACATATGTCTGCCGTATCGACATGTCAACGGGGCGCATTGAAAGTTATGATTTCGGTGCCGGTTCCTACTGCAGTGAGCCGGTGTTCGTACCTCTGCCCGGCTACGACTATCGTCCTGGTGATCCGATAGAGCCGGGCTACCTGATGACGGAAGTCTATGACAGTTCAACCCTTAAAAGTTATTTGGCCCTGTTCAGGGCTGACAGGATCACTGAAGGTCCGGTGGCGGAAATTCACCTGAAACATCATGTTCCTTTCAGCTACCACGGCTGGTGGTGCGCCGCTTCCTGATTCAATTACTTACTCTCCACCTCATCTCCCATTCTCCCTTCTACTGTTTCAGTCAAATGTGAAAGTCCCGTCACATATGAAGAATTATTTAACAGTTTTAATTATATCTTGTTTTTTAGACTGATTTTTTCGGTTTGTTTTCAGCTTATTAAGTCTATTCCGCATATAAACTGCTTTCGGTATGAAAGATGTATTAGTCATGGAAAGTTCAGGATAATCCAAGGAGTTTCCATGCCAGGTGCCCCTTCAGGCAGCGAAGATCTGCTGCGAATCCGGGAGATGACCATTGATGACATTTCCGAGGTGTTTCATATCGGGGAGGAAGTCTTTACCGCAGCCGATGCCCAGAGTCTTTACCGTACCTGGGATGAGTATGAAGTAACCACACTCTTTAATACCGATAGCGATCTATGCCTGGTAGCTGAGGCTGGGGAGAAGATTCTTGGTTTTGCTCTCGGGACGACGGTCAAGAAGCATCACTCCTCCTGGAAGTACGGCTATCTGATCTGGCTTGGGGTGCGCAGGGACCTTCAGAAGGGACAGGTCGGCAGCAAACTGTTCAAGGAGATCAAGCGTCGCATGAAAGAGCAGGGAGTGCGGATGGTTATCGTGGATACCTCTGCCGACAACAGACCGGCGATTCGTTTCTTCGAAAAACAGGGATTCGGCAATGTTCAGGAGCATGTCTACATGACCCATAACATGACGCTCAAAAGTAGAAAGAAACAGGACAAGAAGGCATGAACGCCCGTCTGGATAGAGTCTGGCAGGCGATTAACGCGGAACGCCTGCACAAGATACTCCTTGAGCTGCTGGATATCTATTCTCCCTCCGGAAAAGAAGAGGATATCCTCCTTTATCTGGAAGAACTTTTGAGTCGTGCAGGATGCAAGGTCGAACGGCAGGAAGTGGAGGACCAGCGCTACAATCTGCGCGTTACAATGGGACAAGGTGAGCCGCTTCTATATCTGGTCGGCCATGTGGATACCGTTCCAGCCCGGGATCTGGAGGGTTTTGGCGCCCAAGTGGACAACGGTATTATTCGTGGACTGGGAAGTGCCGACATGAAAGGGGGGTGCGCTTCAATGGTTGAGGCATGGCTGGCCTTGATTGATGCGCTGGAGTCGGCGGAGCTTCCGGCAGTAGGGCTGTTGCTGGTGGTGGGAGAAGAAGAAAACGGCGATGGCAGCATGACTTTTCTTCAGACGTGTCGTGTCCCCTGGGTGGTGATCGGGGAGCCGACAGGGCTTGCGGCCTGTTTCGCCCATTATGGTTATCTGGAAGCAGGTTTTGTTACCAAGGGTCAGACGATACATTCTTCCCTTCCGGAATTGGGACATAATGCCGTGGAATCAATGCTGCGTGTGTTGCTGCATGTGGGCAAAGACTCTTTGTTCGACCGGAAATCTTCGGAAATTGTGTATTCCATTCGTGAGATGAGCTCATCCCAGGGGGGCTTTGTCGTGCCGGACCGATGTGAAACATGGATCGATCTTCACCTTCCTCCAGATATTGATCCGGCAGATGTACAGGAATCACTCAGACGGATTGTTTCCGGTGCTGATCGTTATATTCCGGGCCTCGACCTGAAGATCGCCTTCAATTTCGTGTCCCGTGGTTACAATCTTGGAACTGACAACGAATTGGCCAGACTGCTGGAGGAGGTATACCCAAGGATCAATCTGCCTCTTCGCCTGGATGCTTTCCGTTCCCATTCTGACGGCAACCTCTTTTTTGCGGCCGGTATCAAGCCATTGATACTTGGCCCGGGAATACTTGAAACCGCACACATGCCTGATGAACAGGTAAGTTTTGGCGAGGTACTGGCAGCTGCGCGTATTTATGCAGCATTATGTTTGGGGATGGAAGATGTGGAAACCAAGTCTTGACTGCTACATTTTGATACAAAATGATTATTTGTGATATCGATTGATGCTATTTGTGGGTACGCCTCCAACGGCACATTTGACGGATCGGTCGTATTAGACGGATCCGTCAAATGTCCTGTGGCCACCATCGATTTGACACCGGTTAAATATTGTTTATAATACCAGGACTTGCAGTACAAATGTCCCATGGTGGTCACTGGCATGTTAGTTGTACAAATGACCTTCAGCGGTCATATATAAATTTCAAGGAGGATGCGTAATGAAAAAACTGATGGTACTGGCCTGCATGGCTGCAACAGTCTCCCTGGCAACCGGTTCGGCAATGGCCGACAGTATCAAGGGAAGAGCCGGTGCAACTCTGAGAATCGGCTTCACTGCTCCCAATGACAGTGATTTTGAAAACCTGAGGATCAAACCGGATATCGGCATCATAGGCGGTGGCGGACTCATTTACGGAGTGAACGACACCACGGCAGTAGAGTTTGACATTACCCATTCATCGTACGGCTCGGACTATCCTAATGGAGGAAACGCCGGCGATTTTGATGTGACCAATTTTTCACTTGGCGGACAGTACCGCTTCACTCCTGCAAACAAGCTGGTCCCCTATATTGGTGCCGGCCTTGACATTCTGGTCAGCGACTATAAATCACATGATGTGGATACAACCGTAGGCGTTCATGTCAGTGGCGGCGTTGATTATTTCCTGATGAAATCCCTGGCCGTGACGGCCGAAGTAAAAGCTGTCATAGCTCCTGAGACAGACATCAAGAGCTCAGCTGGTCACGGGAATTTTGATCCCAGCAGCTTGAATACAACTTTTGGCGTGCGCTACTTCTTTTTCTGAGAAAGCAATTGTTTAATTGATGCATCCAGCCGGGCGCTTTTAAAGCTCCCGGCTTTTTAATGTGTGATATGGTTCTAGGCTGTTTTTCAACAACCTGCGGGGGCTAAAATGGATAAAAAAATATATCTGACCATTATTGCTGCCCTGGCCACACTGGCTTTTGCCTGGCTGGTCATTTTGTTGGCGACTCCGGTACTCAAGCCACTTGCCTGGGCACTCATCATCGGCATTGCGACCATTCCCCTTTATGATCGCCTGGCGAAGCGATTTCCGGACCGTCCCGGCACATCTGCCGGAGTGATGGTGCTTATCGTAATAGTTTGCTTTATCCTCCCCGTGGTGGGCCTGATAGTTTCCATTGCCAACAATGCCCCGCAATGGTTTGCTGACGCCAGTAATCTGGTGCAGGAGGTTACCCGGAGCGGAATGGGGGCAATCAGTAAAATTCCTTACCTCAACCGGCTGCTCGAGCTTGCGGAGAGAAACGGCATCAACGTTGCCAAGCATACCGAAGCGATTGTGGCCAATGCCTCAGCCGTTCTGCTTAACGCAGCGGCTACAACTGCCAAGGGGCTGGCCTCGATATTGTTTACTCTGGCCGTAGCACTGTTTATCCTGTTTTTCATATACCGTGACGGACAACGGGTTCTTGCCACTGCGGTCCGGCGGTTTGCAAGTAACGAACAGCGCGTGCGGAGATTCCTCTCCAGAGTTCAGTCCACTGTCTCCGCGGTTTTTTTAGGAACGATTTATACCTGCATAGCACAGGGAACCACTGCGGGAATCGGGTATTATGTTGCCGATGTACCTGCTCCCATCCTTTGGGGAGCACTGACCGCTATTGCCGCTGTTGTTCCTGTTGTGGGCACAGGTGTTATCTGGGTTCCCCTGACTGTTTTTCTTGTTTTGAAGGGGGCTTATCTGACTGCAGGTCTTCTGGCGCTCTGGTGTCTTCTTTTTGTAGGACTTGCGGATAATGCCATCCGACCCCTGGCTGTGGGTGCGCAGGCTGATGTCTCCGCCCTGGCGATCCTGTTGGGAGCAATAGGTGGTGCTACCACAATGGGCATTCTCGGTTTGATTATGGGTCCGGTTGTATTTGCCAGTCTTGTGACCATCTGGCATGAACTGACAGATGAAGAAAATGCGGGTATCATAGTCGCCGAATAGCCAAATTCAAGTCATTCATGGTTGGATAGGACCCATAAGATCTATACGTTTCATAATTCAAAACCAATGTTAAAAACCTTGCCTTTTATAATAGCCTGCCTGCTCTTCTGTCTTGCACTTCCTGTTCATGCCGCTCAGCCGGTGGAACTGGTCGTGGAGGGAGTGGAGGGTCCTGCATTGGATAATGTGCGACTTGCGCTTGCATTGCCCCCCGGCCTGGTGCACGAAGGGAAGGCTAACCGGCTCTGGTTGCAGCGGTTCAGCGGACAGGCCGATGAAAAGGTACGTGCTGCCCTCGAACCTTTTGGCTACTACAACGCAAACGTCACAGTCGTAATGGAACCGCTCGAAAAGGAGCGTTACCGTCTACGTGTGGCAGTGGTTCCGGGTGAGCCGGTGCGGGTGGCGGATGTGCAGGTTGAACTACATGGTTCCGGTTCCGGCCAGAGTTCATTGCAGGGATTGGCAGCTGCTTTCCCGCTGCAAAAAGGCAGCATTCTGCTGCAGCAGGAGTATGAAAAAGCCAAAGCCGTGTTTAAAACCAGAGCAGAGGCATTGGGATATCTCGATGCCGATTTTCCCCAACATGAGATTCGCATCGCACCCGGTGAGACAAGCGCTCGGATCAAGCTGGTCATGGAAACAGGCGAACGATACCTGTTCAACGGCACCAGAATCGAGGGGGCGCCGGATTATCCCGAACCTTTTCTCAAGCGCTATATCTCCTTTGCTCCGGGTGATGTCTTTTCCTATGCTTCACTGGGTGAGACACAGCTCAACTTGACTAACTCCGAACGCTTTAAAGAGGTGGTTGTACTGCCCGAAAAAGCCGAAGCCACAGATTTCAGGGTGCCGGTACTGGTGCAGTTGAAACAGGCGCCCCGTAGAACCCTGCGACCCGGGGTCGGTTACGGTACCGATACCGGAGCGCGCTTCTCGCTTCGTTACCGGGACCTCAACATGTTTCACAAAGGGCATGAACTCAACGCACAATTGTATGTTGCAGAACGCCTGCAGGGGCTGGCCGCCGGCTACATCGTGCCGGATTACCGGGATATCAGAAGCTCCACTACCTTTCAGCTCAACCTGCAGCAGGAGGATGTAACGGCCTATATCAGCAGGTTGGTCGCAGTGGAGGTCGCCAGAAATCACAGTTTCGGCAAGGGTGAACTGGGAACGGTCTACCTCAGGGTTCAGCAGGAAGATTTTACCATAGGCACCCAGGAATCCAGCAGCCGCCTGGTTTTGCCAGGTATCCGGTTCAGTAAGGACAGCTATGACAATCTGATTCATCCCACCTCCGGATTCAGGTTCTCCGTTGATGTGCGCGGCACTCATCAGTTTATCGGCTCTGATACCAGCCTGTTGCAATGTATCGGTGAAGGCAGCCATCTGCTGCCGCTTCCCTGGCGGCTTTCACTCCACTCCCGTGTGAGGGTCGGAACTACCCTGTTCTCCGATCCGTTGGTCGACATTCCGCCAACACTGAGGTTTTTTGCCGGAGGTGACCAGAGCGTGCGGGGGTATTCCTACAAGTCTCTGGGGCCAACCGATTCCAGCGGTAAGGTTGCAGGTGGGAAACAGTTGCTGACCGGCAGTATCGAGCTGGAGCGGGCGCTTTTCCAGAACTGGGGCATCTCGGCTTTTCATGATGCCGGTAATGCTTTTAATACACTTTCCGATGTCACACTTTTTCAGGGAGCCGGCATTGGTCTGCATTACTACAGCCAGGTAGGCGCGATCAACCTTTCCGTGGCCCGACAAATAGGTGTGGATCATCCCGGTTATCGCATCCATTTTACTGTCGGCTTTCAGTTGTAAGGGACCCAGTAGGGCGTATGGCATACGTCCTTGTTTCAATATCCGTTTAAGGCGGGCGCGGTTCGCCCCTCCAACCAATTAGTAAGTTGACAATTGTATCCTCAAGAAGTCTGCATGACTGTTTTTAGACCTTCTCCGTGTCCTCTGTGACTCTGTGGTGAATAAACTTTCTTTGGCCTTTCATGAAAAAGCTGCTGAAACTCATACCGATCACTCTCCTTCTGGCTCTTCTGCTCTGCACGGCAATTTTGGGGTGGATAGTTGGCACCACGAATGGTGCCCGCTGGCTGTTGCGTACCGCTTCCAGTTACAGCGGTATCGGCATTTCCTCCGGGGATGTGCAAGGGCGGCTTGTTGACCGTCTGCATCTTTCAGCCGTGCGTATCGTGATGCCCAAGCTGCAAGTGGAGATGGATAGTCTCGATCTTCGCTGGAAGCCGCTGCTGCTCATGTCAGGTACCCTTGGCATCAATGATCTCATCCTTGCCGGTGTGCGTGTTCAGGACGACAGTCCACCCGGCACCACGCCTCCTGATCTCACCTGGCCAACACCTCCCCATATTGCGGAACTATTTGATGCGACAGTCAACCATCTGCGTATCGACCGGCTCAGCTACCGCCATGATCATGGTGAACCTCTTATCCTGAACAGCATGTCCGGTTCGGTGTCATGGCAGGAAATGCTTCTATCCATTTCAAATCTCGCAATAGTTTCCCCTTCCGGTTCTGTTTCAGGTTCTCTTCAGGCAGGCATGAAAAAACCATCTTTGTCGGCCTCCCTTGCAGCGATGACACCTAAGCCAATTGGCAACTTGAATCGTTTTAACCTGCAGACGCGGCTACTGCCTGCCAGGACGCCGGAGCAGGTTGCAGGCAGCCTTACGGTGACCGCCGTCGGGAAGCAAGAGGGAAAAGAGCAGGCCGTGGCATTGACCGGTGAACTTGGTATGACCCGCAGCTCGTTCAATCTGCGCAAACTGAATCTTGTCAGCAAAGGCCTGGCCGGCACCATAACGGGGGAGGGGAGTCTCAGTCTTGCTGCCAAAGAGCCCCTTCTCAAACTGCAACTGGCCACAGCGGGGCTTGACCTGAAGCCGCTGGTTGATCTGCCGACCGATCTGAATGGAACAGTAACAATCAGTGGTACCGTTGATACCTACAAAGGCAGGTTTGACCTGGCTAACCGGGTGAAAGGCTGGCAAGGGGCACGTCTTGCTGCCGAATTCCAGGGTAACCGGAATGGCCTGACCCTTTCTCCCCTGACCGGTGCCTTGCTGGATGGCTCGCTGCAGGGGAATCTTAAGGCAACCTGGAACGACGGCGTCAAGGTTCACGGTGATCTCAGGGCCAGAAACATCAATCCGGCCCGCCTTGCCAAGGATTGGTCGGGTGTGGCGAATTTCAACCTCGCAGGGGACATGACCTGGCCGAGCAAAGGCGCACCATATGGTGCATTGCACGCCACCATTCTCGAAAGCCGTCTGCACGGGCAGCCTTTGACCGGGGCAATGAAGGCTGAATTTGCAGACGACAATCTGCTTCTCAACAGGCTTGATCTGCAGGGCAAGGGTTTCGACCTGCATGCTGATGGAGAGCTGAAACGACGCCTGAACGTGACCGCCCGGGTGCAGGAGCTATCTAACCTGGTTCCGGGAGCTTCCGGTGCAGTGCGGGCCAACGGCTGGCTGGCGTGGAGAGATGGTCGTGCTGCCGGGGAATTCAGTGCCAGTGGCCGTTCGCTGTCATTGAATGACCTGAAAGTAGCGGGGCTGGATCTTTCCGGACAATTGGGGGCGGGCACCGGCCAGCCGCTTCATCTGACGGCAGATGCCCGTCAGCTGACCTATGGAAATTTCCAGGCAGGGGTTGTAAGGCTGGGGGCAGACGGAACAGTGGCGCAGCACAAGGTGACGTTGGCCATGACTTCTGCCGCAGCCAGAGCCCAGCTTGCCCTGAACGGCGCCTACGGCAGCGGTACCTGGCAAGGTGAGATCACGCGCTTTTCGGGTAGCGACAGCTTCGGAGCCTGGGCCCTTGAGGCGCCTGTTGCCCTTACCATGGGGCAGAAAAATATAACTATTTCCCCACTGGTTATCACGAGTGCCGGATTAGAACGAATCGAGCTTGACGCTAACCTGACCCGTAACCCCCTGCAGGGGGGGATTCGGACGAAATGGCTGGGGGTAAAGCTTTCCCGGGCAGACGCCTGGCTGAAAGATGTGCAATTAAAAGGCTCCAGCAGTGGAAATCTGCGGGTTCACCTTTTGCCTCAAAAGCGCATTAATGTTGCCGGCAATGCTTCTGCCCAGGGTTCAATCACTTCGCAGGGGCACACCATACAATTCAGGCGCAGCGATCTGACACTAACCGGTGACGAGCATGGCCTAAAGGGTGGAATAGAGCTGCAGCTGGATAAAGGAGGTCTGCTCAAGGGGAATCTTGCCTCCTCAACGCCGGCACGCCTGGAGCTTCCTGGGGAGGGAAATATCTCTCTGGAGATGAAGGAGCTCGACCTGGCTCTGCTAAGACCCTGGCTGCCGGAAACAGCTTCTCTGACTGGACGAATCAATGGCCGCGCAACAGGAAAGATGTTGCCGGGGCAGCGTTTCGAGCTGCAGGGGGAAAGCGGGCTGAGCGCGTCAACCGTGCGCTGGAAGCGACCGGAAGGGGAGATGACTGCTGCAGTGCGAACAGCCACTGCTAGGTGGTCGTGGCGCGACGAAGCGCTCTCCGGGGCCTTTAACCTGGCGTTGACAGATGTGGGTCAAGCCAAGGGTGATTTCAATCTGCCACTTCCGGCGCGCCTCCCGATTGCGTTCAAGCCCAATGGGCCACTGCAGGCTTCTTTGAACGGCCAGCTTCGGGAAAAAGGCATCATAACGGCGATGTTCCCGGCGTTAGTTCAGGAAAGCAGCGGTGATGTGGATCTGAACCTGAAAGTTGCCGGGCAATGGGAAAAGCCTTTGATAAACGGCACGGTGCAACTGGCGCGGGCCGCCGCATATCTGCCCAGCGCCGGCATCCATGTAAAGGATGTCCAGCTTGCTGCCCGTGTGGAGAAAGACCTGATCCGCATTGATTCCTTCCGTGCCCGGTCCGGTTCGGGGGCCATCACCGGAAATGCTCTTCTCCAACTCACCGGGTGGCAGCTCTCTTCATACCGCGGCAGCATAAACGGAGACTCGTTTCAGACGGTGTACTTTCCCGAACTCCAGATCCAGAGCTCACCCCAGCTCACTTTTGAAGGAACTCCCAAGACCCTGAAAGTTCGCGGGGAAGTACGTTTGCCGGAGTTCCGCATTACCGGGTCGCCTACCAAGGCCCCCATCGCACCCAGCAGTGATGTGATCCTGGAAGGCAGGAGCAAGCCGGTCGCACCAGAGTCCCCCCTTGAACTGGATGTCCAGGTGCGTCTGGTGCTTGGCGACCGGGTCCTGGTCAAGCTTGAAGGCATTGATGCCCAGCTTGGCGGGAGCATGGATATCGCCATGCACAGCTTGGATAACATCACCAGCAGAGGCGAGATCAAGGTCGTCAAGGGACGTTATCAGACCTACGGAGTAAATTTGAACATCGAGCGCGGTCGGCTCTTTTATGCCGGCGGATCGATCAGCCGGCCGACGCTTGATTTTCTCGCCTTGCGCACGGTTGGGGATGTGAAAGCAGGCGTCACGGTGGGGGGCACATTGCTGGCGCCGGTAATCAAGCTTTATTCCGATCCCGCCATGCCGGATGTGGATATTCTGGCCTATGTGGTTCTGGGACATCCGCTTGGCAGCAGCAGTGGAGAGCAGGCCGGTCTGATGACCAAGGCTGCCGGTGTACTACTCTCTTCGGGACAGTCGGCTGTCCTGCAGGATCAGATCAAGAGTCGTCTCGGATTGAGTACGCTGGAGATTCAGACAGCCGGCAAGGAGAAGTCCGGCCTGATGGGATACAAGCCGATTGAGGTTGCTCCCCCCGGTACTGCGCCGACCACTCAGACCGCCGGCATTTCCCAGACCATGGTAACTGTGGGAAAATACCTGACCCCCAAACTGTATATCAGCTATGGCAGGTCAATTTTTGCAGGAAGCAATCTCTTTCTGCTGCGTTACGATATCTACAAAAACTGGCAGATCGAAACCCAGACCGGCACCGAAAGCGGTGCTGATCTTTACTATAAGATTGAGTTTAAATGAACGGCGGGACAACTTAAAGATGAACACCCTTCCATGAAAATAATCATTATTCCCTTGCGGGATTTTGCTGTTCCTTCACCTCTCACCGGAAGCATCGACACCCATTCGGGGCTTGGCCAGGCCGCAGCCGATGGCCGTGAAATCCACCAACGTGTTCAGAAAAGACGTGCCAAGGCTGATCCGCTCTACCAGGCCGAAGTCCCTATCACCAGTTTATTCGATCGGGATCAGTACTGTTTTCGGGTTGACGGACGCATGGACGGCATCTTTCGTCACGACCCGCCACACATTGAAGAAATCAAAAGCGCTTTCAACCTCGCTGACCTCCAACGCCGATTGTCCGGCAACCCGCTGGAACATCCCTATTCTCTGCAGCTTCTGACATACGGTTATCTGTACTGGCGGGAGCACAGGGTGATTCCTCTGTTGACCCTGCATCTGGTCTCGTCGCGCAGCGGGCAATCTTCCGACCTGGCAGTGGTGCTCGATATTTCCCTGTATGAAGAATGGCTTGAGCGCCGATTGACCGAGTTGACTGCCGAAGCACGGCGTGTCGAGAAACGCACTGCTCGCAGGCGTAAAACTGCGGGTGAGACTATCTTTCCCTTTGCCAACCCACGGCCGGGCCAGGTTGAGCTGATGCAGGAAATCGAGCAGGGGATGAACGAGGGGAGGCCGATGCTTATTCAGGCCCCCACCGGTCTCGGCAAGACGATGGCCGTGCTGTATCCGGTTCTGAAAGAGGCTTTGGAGCGGGGTCAGCAGGTAATCTACGTGACGCCTAAAAACAGTCAGCATGCTGTGGCGGAAGATGCAGTTGTCCGCCTTCAGAAGGCGGGCGTCAAGCTCACCTCCCTGACCATTACCGCCAAGGGAAAAATCTGTTTTAAAAGCGAGCCGCTGTGCAACCCTGAATTCTGCGAATTTGCACGGGATTACTACACCAAGGTTCAGCAGGGGGGGATTCGCGAGCTCCTGTCACGCAAGCGGAAACTGAAAGCACGTCTGTTTCGTACCCTGGGCGAACAGTACCAGGTCTGCCCTTTTGAACTGCAACTGGAGAGCGCGAGGGATGCGGATCTGGTTATCTGCGATTACAACTATGTCTTTGCACCGCGTTCAGCGCTGGGGCGTCTGAATACGCTGGTTGTGGATCAGAGCGGTAAGCCTGACCTAGTGATTGATGAGGCTCATAATCTTCCCGGACGGGCCATGGAGTATTACTCTCCGGAACTTTCCTCCCTGGTGCTGGAAAAGATGCGCGAGGAAATCCACCTGTTGGCGCCCCGTTTCAGGCAAGAAGCCGAGGAACTACTGGATGGCTGCCTCCGCACCATTGCAGCCTGCCGCGCAAAAGAAGCACATGCGGTTCGAATCGATCCACCGGTCGGTGGTTTTCTTGAACAGGATGCTCGCCTAAGGGCGTTTCTGTCACGCTATCTGGAGTCCGATACGGAACTGCGTCATCGGGATGTCATCCTGCGGCTCTGCTTTTATTGGGCCGAGTTCAGTGAGACCCTGGAGTATGCGGCAGATCCTGAGCAGCAGGAGTTCTTCACTACTTACCATTCCCATCCTGCAGGGGGCATGGTGCGCATTACCTGCTGCGATGCATCTGCCATGCTGAAGGATTGCTATGCGGAATTTCAGCAGGTTGTTGGTTTCTCCGCTACACTCAAGCCTTTCGAATACTACGTGCAGTTGTCCGGACTTGATCTGGAAAAAACACGGACAGCCGAGTTCCTCTCTCCCTTTCCAGCATCGAACCGTAAACTTCTGATCATCCCCCAGGTTTCCACTCGCTATGGTTTGAGGGAGCGGAATTACCCGCGCATTGCCGATGCCATACAGCGTATCGTTGCCCTGGCTGCCGGCAATTATCTTGTTTTCCTTCCCAGCTTTCAGTTTCTTGAACGGGTGACAGCATTGTTTCAACCACCGGAAGGATTTACGGTGCTGCGTCAGGAACGGGGAATGAAAGGCGACCAGTTGGAGGCTGTGCTGGATCATCTGCGCGCTGAAGGTACTCCGACCATTGTCTTTGCCGTTCAGGGAGGTTCTTTTTCCGAGGGTGTCGATTATGCTGGTAAGATGATTATCGGCGCCTTTGTGGTCGGGCCGCCTCTGCCGACCTTTGATCTTGAACGAGAACAGATGCGGGAGTGTTACCAGCGACGTTTCGGTGCAGGATTCGAATATGCCTATTCGATCCCGGCCATGGCCAAAGCCATTCAGGCTGCCGGCAGGGTAATCCGTTCCGAGCATGATCGCGGGCTGATTGTGCTCATGGACAGCAGATTCACTGAAGCAAGTTATAGTCGCGCCATGCCGGCCGACTGGTTTGAAACCGATGTGAAGGAATTGATCTCTACCAGTATTCTCAAGGATGTGGCCGAATTCTGGGCGGATCCCGAAGAAAGTAGGTAGGTGTCATTTTAGCTCCTTTCAGCTTTCCATAATTGCAGTAGACTTTACATTGACCTCGTGGTCACACTACCAACTACAGGAGATCATCATGGGAATTATGGATGAAGTTACCAGCAGACTGGGTGGCCAGCAGCAAGGCAGTGACAACAAGACTACATCGCTTCTGGGCGGGGTTATGGAAATGTTTTCCGATCCTCAGTCAGGTGGATTACAGGGACTGGTTCAGTCGTTCCAGCAAAAGGGTCTTGGCGGGATTGTTTCTTCATGGGTCGGCACCGGCCAGAATCAGGCTATTTCTCCGGATCAAATCAGGGAAGGGCTGGGCAGCGAAAGGTTACAAAATCTGGCTGACAAGGCGGGAATCCCCCAGGAAGAGGTTACCTCCAAGCTTTCCGAACACCTGCCCGGTTTTGTAGACAAGTTGACCCCCAACGGTTCTGTTCCGGAAGAGGGAGGAATGCTCTCAAAGGCCATGGACATGCTCAAGGGCAGATAGTCTTAAAAATCTAACCCCCCTCGGTCCCCCCTTATTTAAGGTGAAGTCTCCTCTTCGATAAGGGGCGATTTAGAGGGGGTTATGATTAGTGCCAGCGAAATATCTAAACCCCTTCCCAGGGTTGGGAGGGGGAATGGTGCGAAAAAGAAGAGTACAGAGCTGGCCTGAAGTGGAGGCTAAAATGGAAATTGGTCTGGAAGAGCTGGACAAGGTTGTCGATACATATGCTGAAGCCCGGAAGGTGAGTGGACCGGAACGGGCGCTGGAAGCGCTGAGATTTGCAGTGTATAGCAGGGTTGATCGTTCACAGGTTGGAGAAACCTTTCGCCAGATCGGTTGCGTGGCGAAAAGCTACGCCAAAGTCTGCAGGTTGATGAGCAATCCCCGCTGCGGCATTGAGGTGCCCCTGGCGCTCAGCACGGTCTGTTTCTGTATTGCCAGCATCTTTTTCTCCTACCGCGTCGTCGGGCAGGATAACTACAGGCATTTCAATACAGTCTGGGCCATCATGGCAGCAAACGGCTTTTTTCTCGTCATGTACATCATCAAAGAGATAGCCCGCAAATGGTGCGATTTCATGGTTCTGGCTGCCATTTACGATGAGTTGGCAGAATATGCCTGTCGTGAAACCTGCTGCTAAAACCACTCCGGAACAGGCTTCACAGCATTATTGATACACCACTTCCACCAGCGGGGCCAGAAACTCCCTGTCTGCACTCAGCGTGTCATTGATCACAATCAGACCAGGAGACACGTCAACCGGGTCCCGAGATATCCTGAGCTGAAAATTAACCAGCCCAAGTCGTTGCGCTTCCTGCATAAGTGCAGTTACATCCGTCGCCACATGCTGCTGACGATCCGCCTCTGAAATTGGAGGAGTGATAAGAGTGGCAATCAGAGTGGGAAGCTGGGTGCGGTCAAAATCAGTAGCAATTAACGGTGGCTCGTAAGAGACTAGTTCGATACGAATTGGTATGTTGTTATTCAGCGGCAGGGGAATGATATCTTCAAGGAATAAGTCAAGTTTGGCTGAAACGATAACGGCATTATCCGGAATTCCGCTGGCATTTCTCAATGGAAAATTAAGGAAGGTGCGGTATTCATCGCCTGTGTCAGGGTGGATTCCGGCAAATAGTATTTCTGCATTTCCTTGAACAAGGGTTGGTTGTCCCTGCAAGCTGAGCGCAATATCCCCATCAAGGGCTGGATTGCTCAGGATTTGTGTGGTAGAGGTCGCCGCCACACCGCCTCCGCCACCACCATTGCCCGTGTCGCCCCCGGCTGTTCCATCACTACCGCCGCCTCCGCCACAGGCGGTGAGTGCAAAGATCATGCAGAGTAGTATTCCGACAAAAAGATTCCTTTTCATAAAATCCTCCCGGGTCAACTGCTGGCGACCTCCAATCATTCCGGAACGGTAGCCGGCAGCAGTTCCAGCACTTCATCCCCTGTCAGACTTTTCCGTTCCAGCAGCGCTTCAGCTACTTTCACAATCTGTTCCCAGATACCATTGTCAAAGTAATGTTTCAGCGCGCTGCCAATATCGATAACGACATTCTGAATTTCAGCGCTTGAAAGCCCTTCCGAAGTCAGCAGGGCCTGAAAGCGATCGATGTCATGGGCAGCCTGCTCCCGTAACTTTGGCAGGAGCGGTTCTAGTTCCAGTCCGCTACGAAAGATGTTTTCGCACTCGGCAAAAAATCCGCTGTAGGCGATAAGGCCGTTCTCGAATACCGTGGTCTGCATCTTGTGAAAGCGAACGCCTCCTGTCAGACCTTCCATGGAGGTATTGAGTTCATCGCACATCTCATCGATTTCGGTTATGGCCACTGCAGTTTCACTTATAAATACCTCTTGAACGATGCCGCGACGAATCAAGGTAGCCATAGCCGTATGAGCGGCTTCATGGATGGCGCTTTGCCTCAGTTTCAAAGGGAAATCATCATCCTCGCCATATTGGGAGAAAAACAGGTTCCCGTCGTTACGGGTTATCCTGTTGAGGGTGCTGCTCAAAGCCACTGAAGTGGTGAAAATTCCAGATGCAGTTGTGTCCGGCGTCATATGTGTTCCTTTCCCGGCAGATGCCGGGCAGATTTATAACTTTATTCGTCTTCCTCGGGCCGTGGAACAAAATAGCGCTTGAAAACATCTGCAGGATCACCATCCAGCTCTTGTGTGTTCCTGTTGCTGACAGCCAGAAAGAACATGACCGAAACAAGCATTTCCATGCCGTGCTCCTGGATGATGCTTTCAATTACCGAGCGTTTCGCTTCACTGAAGGCGCTGAGCATGAAGGCCATCGACTCGGGATTGGCATCCATTTGTGAGCCCATGTAGACACCGCCCCCCTTCATTCCGACAAAGACGGCAACTGAGCCGATTTCTGCGTCTTGAGGCACGCCGGCCAGCAGCTTTGCCATGGGAATTGAACAGGTAAGATCCCCTTTTTTCATGTGCCTCCCTTAGCAGGTTGTTGAAAAACAGCCATCTCACCGCTGTCCTCGAAAGCCACCTTGTGCGACGTAGCGCTGCTGCGCCTCCGCGGGTCTTTCTCCGGGTGCGATGATCTGACTATTTTTGAACAACCTGAACAGCCTCTTAATTGTCTTGTCTGTAAGTATAGTTGGAGATAGAGGATCTGCAATGCGAGAGGTATATCATTGTCCAGCTGATTGGTGATAAATTGCTAACGAACAGGTTTTGAATCAATTGTTCTCAAAAGATACGCGCTGGATGACCAGTAACCCCCTGTTCTTTGCCGGGAAGCCTGCTAAATTATAAGGATGAATTCCGTCATCAAACAACGACATGTGAAATAAATAGAGGAGGCTGGCCGTGAATAAAGCTCTCAAGATCGCAGGGATAACGGGAGGCGTGATTGTGGCACTGCTTGCCGGAGTCCTTCTCCTGGCAAAGATGATAATCACACCCGAGCGGGTAAAAAAAACGGTGATTCCCCTGGCGCAGAAGGCGCTGCATCGGCCGGTGCGTCTTGGAGACATAAAAGTAAGTATCTTTTCCGGCATTGTACTCAACAATGTGGTGATTATGGAAAAGGAGGGAGAAGAGACTTTTGTGGCTGTCGATCTGGTCAAGCTGCGTTATCAGTTCTGGCCGCTGCTTTCAAAACGGATCGTAGTTGATGAGATCAGCATGGAAACACCCCGCATCAGGATCGTCAAACTGCCGGATGGAAGTTTCAACTTTTCAGATATCATGAAGAAAGAAAAGACTGCACCGGTAGAACAGCCTAAAGAGAAGGCAGATATTGATCTGCTGGTATCCACCGTGGCGGTTTCAAAGGGTGAACTTGTGTATGAAGACAAGTCGAAACAGGCTGCTGCTCCATCTCGCTACACATTGAGCGCAGTAGAGTTTACATCCAATGACATTTCCCCCAAAAAGCCGATTCCCTTCAAGGCAAAAGCATCATTCTCCGGTGCTTCGCTGGAAGTTGAGGGCAAGATAGCCGATGCTACTGAAAAGCCGGCTCTGGATGCTGTCTTCCGGGTAGTTGATGCTGATCTGAAGAAGTTAATGGCCGGCATGCCGGCTGAGTTGGCTGCAAAAGCAAAAGCATATGACCCTGCCGGCATCATAAATGTGAGTCTGACCCTGGCGGGACCAGTGGCGGCACCAAAAGAACTGCTGAAGAGTGGCGAGGTGCGCATGAAGGATGTCAGCTTTAGCGTTTCAGGGCAGCGCCCGGTCCTGTCAGGAAAACTTGTTCTGAAGGGGGATACAGTCACTTCGGAAGATCTTGTGCTCAGCCTGGGAAAAGAGCGGCTTACCATCGCGCTTGCTGCTGCCAATCTGTTTGGAAAACCGGTTTCGATAACAAGCACGGTCAAGGCTGACAAATTTGACCTGGCGCCCTTTATAAGTAAGAAGGAATCGGCTGAAGGGACTGCAGGAGCCGCAAAGCCGGAGCCGGCGCCCATGAAGCTTCCCGTGAAGGCAACCGGTTCGGTCAGTCTGGGACAGACCTCCTACAAAGGGCTGCCGGTTAGCCAGCTTCTCTTGAAATATCGTCTGGCCAATAATGTCCTGGATATTGACCAGTTCAGCGGTCAGGTGGCGGGCGGCACGTTCAGCGATACTGCCCGCATTGACCTGGGCCGTCAGGGCTATGTTTATTCGACCCGCCTCACGGTGCAGGGGGTGCAAGCCGACCCTGTGGTCACCGCATTTTCTCCGAAAGCAGCCGGAACGATTTTCGGAACAATGGCCTTGAATGCACAGCTCAATGGCAGTGGGATCCGGGATGCTTCGCTTAAAAAGAATCTCGCCGGGCAGGGAGATTTTGCTGTTACCAATGGAAAGTTGACCGGGGCCGGTATGGTGCAGAAACTTGCCACGTTCCTGAATCTCGAACAGCTGCGGGTGATACGCTTCAACAAGTTTGCCGGCACCTTCCGGGTTTCCGGTGGCAAGGCCGTCCTGGACAGCGACGTTGCCGGCAGTGATGTGAGACTCACCCCCACAGGCACAGTGGGGCTCGACAAGAGTCTCGATATGTCCCTGGTCACACGCATCTCTCCCGAGCTGACCGGCAAGGTGGCGCGGGGTAACATTGGTGGCAACATTGGTCAGTTTCTCACCGATGAAAAAGGGTGGGGCGTCCTTCCGGTCAAGGTCGGAGGAACAACCTCAGCGCCGAAATTCCGCCTCGACGCAAGCATGGTGGGAGGGCAGTTGAGGACAAAAGCACGGGAAAAGCTGCAGCAGACGATCGAGCAGAAGCTGATGAAACGAAAGGAAGGGGAGCCGAAAGCTCCCGAGCAGGAGCTTATCGAGCGCGGCTTGAAAGGGATCTTTGGTCGGTAGGATCTTAAGGTAAATCTAAATCAAGTAAATATAAGTAAGTTTAGGGGACATTCCTAAGGGGTGTCCCTTTTTATATGTGCTCAGGTCCTCATGATGTTTCTTAACTACCTTGCAAGGTGATTATATTCCACCAAACAGAGCAGGTATTGGGAAAGCGTGCTATGCAGCCTTCAAAAGTGGCTGTACTTGTTGCACCCTCTGTACCATTGCTTTTTGAGCGATCTTAAGGTCAAAGCTGGTTTGCAAGTTCATCCAGTAGGTCGGTGTCTGGCCGAATATTTTGCCGAAAAGAACTGCCAGCTCTGCTGTAACAGGACGCGAGCCTTTGATAACATAAGATATTCGCATGGGTGAGACGCCAATTGCATGAGCAAAAGCATTCTGCGACATGCCAAGTTCATCAAGAATTTCCTTCAGGAAGACCCCTGGATGTATGGGGGGGAGTCCGTTTTTGATAGCCATAAAGTTTCTCCTAGCCCAGATAAACTGGATAAGTGCGTTAACGAAATCTTTTTCTGTTTAAAATCACAGAAAAAGATTTCTAACTAATAATGGTAGTCGGTTATTTCGACTTCTGATGCTTCACCGTTGATAAACCGAAAGCATATTCGCCACTGGTCATTAATCCTGATACTCCACTGCCCCGCCCTGTCGCCGGAGAGGGTCTCAAGGCGGTTTGACGGGGGTAATAGCAAATCAGTAATTTCGCATGCACTGTCTAGTTGCGTCAAGCGCATGATCGAACGGGTGATGATTTCCGGAGGAAGTTTTTTGGACTTCCCCGTTGTAAAGAGTTTTTCCGTTTCTTTGTTCGCGAATGACGAAATCATGAACACAATATAAACAATTTGTTTATATGAGTCAAGTCCCAGAGAAAATGAATAGGACACAGTAGGTGTCAGCTACACGCTACACAGAATAAGAAACACTTCGTACATAAAGGGACATTCCTAAGGGGTGTCCCTTTTTTGATGGTGTGCGGGCCTCTGCCCTATCTTCGCTTTACTCTACATCTTTTAATTAGCTTTAGTTTCAGCTTGCTCTTGCAAGCAACTGGTCGAACAGCTATTCTGTCGCCTCGTTACCTGCGGGAGGAATACACGCATTGATCAAGCATGTGGTTAACGCGGTAGTTGAAGCATGAGATAAGGTGAGCGGAGAAATGTTCCGTTTGGGAAGATGAGCGATTCACGCGCGCGCGTGAACCGCTCAATTATGAGTTGGTCAAAGGCAAAATAAAGCTGAAAAACCCTAGTTAGCGGAAGAGCCGAAGGTGGCGTAATGAGGCGGTACCATAATGGCGGCAGAGAAATATATGGTTGTAACCGCCGGGGAAAACCGAATGAAAACCAAATGAAAGGATCGTTACACAGATCGGTTTAGTAGCGACAAACATCTTATGACCACTGAAATTCCCACAGTAACTATTCAACGAAGAGCAATAATGGGGTCAGCCCTTGAATATGTGAATATAAGAGCAATAATGGGGTCAGCCCTTGAATATGGAATAAGGGAAGAGTTGTCCTAACCAGCTCCATGGACGCTGACCATCCGAAAAATCTGGTCTGGCAGGTCATGGGGGCACTCCGTTGGCTCTGAACAACAACCTGCTACATTGCAAAGGAAAATTTTCGATTGGAAGATCTGGTTAAAATTATGCTGGCATCCGGCAAGGCTGGTCTGGATCTCGCATTTTACGTACTGTTGCCGGTACTGGTAATTATGATGGCCATCATGAAAGTGATGGAGGCTCGCGGCATTTTGGCTCTGGTTGCCCGGACCGTACAGCCGTTGTTGAGGCTTTTCGGTATTCCGGGAGCCGGAGCCTTTGCCATCGTGCAGATGCTGCTGGTCAGTTTTGCTGCTCCGCTCGCAACATTCTCGATTATGGAAAAAGATGGCACATCGAAACGGCAGATTGCGGCTACCCTGGCCATGGTTCTGACTCTCTCCCAGGCCAATGTGGTATTCCCCATGGTGGCTGTCGGACTGAACCTGGGGGTAATTATGTTGACCTCTATTGTCGGGGGATTGGCAGCGGCTGCGGCGACATACTATCTATTTGCCCGATCCGTAGATGATACGGGCCACACTGAGGTTGCCCTCCAACCGGTTCAGGAAAAGGCGCGCAAGACAACGATACTGAACCTCATGATAGTTGGTGGTCAGGAAGCGGTGAAGGTCATTCTCGACACTATTCCGATGCTGATTCTGGCGATCTTTCTGGTCAATATTCTCAAGACCACTGGCGCCATTGCTCTGCTGGAGACAATACTGACCCCGCTGTTCCATCTAATCGGCTTCCCGGCGGTTGCCGTCTTACCTCTTGCCACGAAATATCTGGCAGGTGGTACAGCAATGATGGGGGTTACCATCAATCTGCTTAAGGAGGGTGCCATAACTACCCAGGAACTAAACAGGATGGCTGGTTTTATGACAAACCCCTGTGATCTTGTCGGTGTTGCTGTTCTGATCTCGGCGGGTCAACGTTGCGCTTCAGTGGCAAGGCCGGCAATTGCCGGTTTCGTGGTAGGATTACTCATTCGCGGGGTACTGCATTTACTGTTATTTTGATAAGCCCGTAGGAAGATTTTTCAAACCGATACCAACTTTTCATACATTACTGAACGGTCGTTCCCCTTCCTCCGCGAATTTTTCCGATAACCCCGCGAAAATATCTGACAGTCTTGGGCAGTACAATCAGCGAAATTATAAGGCCGATCACAACCACCACGACCAGCAGTAGCGGATTGAATGCCGCAAGCAGTATCGATCCGACAGCAACGACGTCCTCCATCAGACTTGCAATCATATTGGTCGCCGGTTCCGGGGAGGTATTGATAACAGCCCGTGTAGAAGCTTTTGTGCCATGGGAGCTTAACGCCAAACCTCCTCCAAGCAGAAATGCAACAGCTTGCACCCCCTGGTTAAAATCTCCGAATGCAGCCATAGCAAGTACTGCCCCGGCAGGAATTCTGATGAAGGTGTGGATCAGGTCCCAACTGGTGTCCACCAATGGAACCTTGTCGGCTATAAACTCGATCAGATACAGGAACAGTGCGACTCCGATAACCCACCAATTGGTCAGTACCGCCAGTTCGCCGGGCAGCGTAAGATTGGCAAATCTGCCAAGTAGCCCCAGGGTGGCCACGGAGGCATACAAGTTAATTCCCGAGACCCATGAACTGCCCATTGCAAGAGCGAGTGTGCTGAGTAATGACATGGCTTTATTCCCTCGTATTAGTACTCTTCCTGATAGGCAGGTATTTCAACCGAAAACCCGGAATCCAGGGGGCCTGTTGCGGGCTGCGTGCTTCACTGGGAAACGAAAAATCGGCTCCACATAGTTGTGGCTTGTATCAGATTTTAATGCACGACTTCGGTGATGCAACAATTGACTTTCTGAAAATTATAACTCGGTGATTCTTGCCATGTGGGATAAAATTAACGCGCTCCTATACAAAACTATAAAACAAAAATAAAACTGGACAGTTGATTAGATATTAAAGGAGATAGTCTATGTCGGAAATTTTTGCCCGACCCGATAAAAAATCTGCGGAAAGCTGATATTCACCTAAAGGGCATAACCGCTTATCTTTCCCAGGCAGAAAGTCATCAGATCATTTTCATGGAGTTTGATGAGGATGTCGAACTGCAGGAACATTCGCATGAAAGTCAGTGGGGAGTGGTTCTGGAAGGTGGAATTGACCTGGTGATCGATGGAGTAAAGCAGTCATATGCCAAGGGTGACCGTTATTTTATTCCGCAGGGGGTTCGGCATTCCGGCAGGATCTATGCCGGCTATGCCGACATGACTTTTTTCAATCAGCCGGATCGGTATTAGCTGATTGAATTTTGAATTCCCTCTGACCGTTTCGGAAACCAGGCTGCCGTCAAGGCGATGCCTCCCGCATCATGAATAATACAAAAAATGAATAAAAGGAAATCAACATGATCACAGCACTTGTCATGATTGACATTCAAAATGACTATTTCCCCGGCGGCAATATGGAGCTTGTGGGAGCTGAGGCTGCCGGCCAACGGGCTAAAGAGGTACTCGACTGCTTCCGCAACCACAACCTGCCGGTTATTCACATTCGGCACATCTCGAGCCGCCCCGACGCAACATTTTTCCTTCCCGGGACACCCGGCAGCGAAATCCATCCAAGTGTGGCGCCGTTGGCGGGGGAGATTGTTTTCGTCAAGAATTTCCCCAACAGTTTTCGCGAGACGCCGCTGCTGGAGTATCTGCGCGGTTTGGGCATCGAAAAGTTAGTGCTGGCCGGAATGATGACTTCGATGTGTGTGGACGCCACAGCCCGCGCCTCCTTCGATCTTGGCTTTCAAAATATCTTGCTGCATGACGCCATGGCGACCCGCAATCTGAGTTTTAATGGCGCAACCATCCCGGCAGCCGAGGTGCATGGCGCTTTTCTGGCTGCTTTGGGTAGTGTGTATGGGCGGGTAATCGGCGTGACGGAGTTTTTGGAAGCCAGTCCCGTAAACCGGAATTAGAAACTGTCTTGGAATTGCAGTAGATATAGGAGATCAGCATGTCCAAAACCGACCTGAAAAAGGATCTGAAACACCTCTACTCCGCCTCCGTCAAGGACCACGAGATCTACCTGAGCGACCCCCGCCGAACGGCGCCTGAAAAATTGAAGACCATCATCAGGCAGCCGGTAAGTTAAGGCTGGACCATCAGGGAGGCCGCTGAGAGAAGGTTATTGAAGTCTGGCGTGAAGAGTTCTAATAGCATCAATACAATGTTTAAACATTTATTGACAGTACATACTATTGTGCATACAATTCAATTATGAAAATCACCTGGGACTCAACAAAGGCTGCATCAAACCCCAAGAATCATGACGGTGTGACCTTTGATGAGGCCCAACATGTTCTCCTTGATCCTTTTGCGTTGACACGCGAGGACAGCGACTCAGGAAATGAGCAACGGTACGTTACTTTAGGAGTCTGTCGAACTTAGGGTAAATCTACTGCAAATCCGTCTGGACGGACCATATTTAGTCGCTTTATTGGTCAATAGAACAACTATTGACCTGCAAAATCGTCAAAATCTGTCCTCGCCCAGCCGAATTTTCGTTACGACTTCCTAAGTCCGACAAACTCCTAGGTATTGGAAGCAAAACCCGAATCCTGATGGTCGTCTACACTTACAGGGAAGAAACAATTCGAATCATCTCGGCTTGGAAAGCGAATGAGCCGCAACGGAGGCGCTATGAAAGCCAGTTCTGACAAAATGTACGACAAATACAAAGATTTTGATTTTTCCGATGCCAATCCGGTTGCCGATACGCCACACCTTGCAAAGCTTCAGGCTGAGGCTGGCGGCAAATCCCGGATAACCATGAGGGTTGACAACGATGTGCTGGCGACCTTCAAGGCACGGGCAGAGATGCTCGGCGGCAACTACCAGACACTTATGAATGATGCTCTGAAACAGTTCGCCCAAGGTTTGAGACTATCGGACGTGGTACGCGAAGCAATCCATGAAACGTGGGAAACATGCCTAACCACGCGCTCAACCGGGCGCACCAAAAAACAGCGCGTCGATTAGCGCTGAAGCCGTTTGAACGGGAAAGAATGAAGATAGGAGATCTTCAGGGAACCCAACCAAAGCCGTTACGGTATGGAGCGGGGGCAATTCTTGAAAAATCAGCAGCCGGTAGGTAGGCCCCTGAAAATATTTTTGAACAAATAAACCTTTTCCCACTCCAAGCCTATAGTAGCCCCGGCAGCCAAACAGGTTGCCGGGGCTATTGTTTTTACAGGCTGGCTTGCTGATTAAAACAAGCAACCGCCGCTGCGTTAATTCTTGACACTGACCAATCAAGAGAATATTGTTCTGTTATTATGAGTATGCCAAGAACAATAGACGAAATAGACCTCCAGATACTGCACATTCTTCAGGAAAAAGCGCGCATCCCCAATGCGGAGGTCTCCCGCCAGGTCGGGATGGCGCCATCGGCTGTGCTGGAACGCATTCGCAAGCTGGAGGAGCACGGCATCATTGAAGGGTATGAGGTGCGTCTTAACCCGGTGGCCTTTGCTCAGGGACTGGCAGCTTTCCTGTTTATCGAGGTCGATCCCGCCGGCAACGGCCAGCTTGGCGAGCGTCTCTCACTGGTGGCTGGAGTGCAGGAGGTCCACCAGGTGGCTGGTCCTGACGGCTATCTGGTCAAGCTTCGCGCCGCTGACACGGGAGAACTCGGCCGGATTCTGCGCGAAGAGATTCAGCATTTTCCCGGAGTCCGCGCCACCCGCACCCAAATCGTTCTTAACACGGTGAAGGAGACGCGTCGGATCGATCTGGATGTACAAGATGAGGCTGAGCCTTAAATCGAGTTTTCACCCCTGCAATTACATTTTCGATATCCCATAACATACAAGGAGAACTGCCATGCCCATGTCCCAATCTTTCAAAGACCGTCTTTTTCCAATCCTGCCGCAACTTGCCGCACATTACGGCACTCCCTTTCACATCTACGACGAGGCCGGAATACGTGCCACCGGCGAAGAGCTTAATAAGGCTTTTTCCGGCATCCCCGGTTTCCGTGAATATTATGCGGTCAAGGCGCTTCCCAACCGCAGCATTCTTGAGATCATGTACGACCTCGGTTTCGGCTTCGACTGCTCCTCGATCCCCGAGTTAATCCTCTCTCGCCAGGTTGGAGCGCGCGGAGAGGACATCATGTTCACCTCGAACAATACCAGCCTGGAGGAATACAATTTTGCCGAAGCTGATGGTGGTTGTGTGCTCAATCTTGACGACATCAGCCTGATTGCCAAAGTACCGCAATTTCCTGACCTGATCAGTTTCCGCTACAATCCCGGCCCGCGCCGGACCGGCAATATCATCATCGGTAACCCTGTCGAGGCCAAGTACGGTGTTGCCCATGAACAGCTGGTTGATGCTTATCGCTTATCCCGCGAGCGCGGGACCACACGTTTTGGTCTGCACACCATGGTCGCATCCAACGAGCGGGACTACACCTACATCGTCGAAACCGCGCGAATGCTCCTCGACCTGACCGCCCTGGTTAAAGCAGAACTCGGTATTGAGCTGGAGTTCGTCAACATCGGCGGCGGACTCGGCATTCCCTACCGTCCGGAGCAGGAAGCTCTCAATCTCGCAGCAATGGCCAAGGAGATCACCGCGCTCTTTGACGAATTCCGCAGCGCCAACGGCTTTGCGCCGAAGATGTTGATGGAGAGCGGACGCTTTATTACCGGCCCCCACGGTTGTCTGGTCACGACGGCAATCAACGCCAAGCAGACTTACCGCAACTACGTCGGTGTTGACGCCTGCATGTCGTCCTTGATGCGGCCGGCTCTTTATGACGCCTACCATCACATCGATGTGCTCGGAAAAGAGAACCTGCCCAAGAGCGAAACCTACGATGTGGTCGGCTCTCTCTGTGAGAACAATGATAAATTCGCGGTGCAGCGAGAATTGCCGCCGATTGTAGATGGCGATATCCTGGTCATCCACGACACCGGCGCCCACGGTCATGCCATGGGCTTCCAGTATAATGGCCGGTTGCGCCCCATGGAACTGCTGCTGCGCACTGACGGCACGGTCGAGCTGATCCGGCGCGCCGAAACGGTTGAGGATTACTTTGTCACCTATAACTTCACGCCTGATCTTTTTGTGCCGAGTGGGGAATAATATAGGGGCGAGGGGGCGGTGGAGAGATAACTGCTGATTCAACTTTCAAACAATGGCCGATTCCTATGGGATCGGCCATTGTTGCTTAAAAAACATTTCCTTCGGCGACTGGTTATCCCTTCATTGCTCTTACCAATAGCTCGTAATCCTCCAGTAGTGACTGCAGATCCTCTTCATGCTCTACTTCCTGCTGAAGAATGGTCAGCACCATGTTGTAGGTAACCGGGTCCTTGTCTCTGGTTATGTCCATCAGCCGCTTGTAAACTCCGATGGCACACTGTTCGCCTTTGATGTTCTGCTCCAGCAATACCTTGACGTAGGGATCATCCGGGGCATCGTAACCGCAGTTGGAATGCTGGTACCACTCTTCCGGTTTGGTGACCGGCGTGCCACCAAGCTGGATGATGCGCATGGCCACCATGTCCGCATGCATCAGCTCTTCAGTAGCGTGCTGCAAAAGTTCAGCCCCTACGGCATCCTTCATCGGCCCTTTGACAAGTTTTGCGCCCAGCCAGTACTGATAGTAGGCCAGCCACTCGTCGGAATATGCGCGGCGCAGTAGCCCCAGCAATTCCTCTACATCCATCCCAATAATTTCGCGTCCTTTCGATCCCATCCGTTTCTCCTTTCAATGATGTGTTGGCTGTCCTTACCCGGAAAAGGCGTGGTGGTGAGTCAAAACCTGCTGAACAGGCACGGGCGACTATGGCCAAGTCTTGCATAGCTGTGGATTTATAGCATGGAACATTTGAACAAAACAATTTTAATGATGGGCCCTGCATCTGTGAGCTCTCGAGGGCGCGGGTCCAGTAAGGGAATTTCTTTTTTCTCCCTGGACATGCTTGATGCTTACTTGCATAATACAACTAAATTTGGCGTCAATTGGGAGAAGGCAATGGAATCGGTCCGGGAAAAGCTGCAGATATTTGTACGCCGCTTCGGTTTATTGAATGCAGCCTGCTGTGATGAATGCTGCGGAGAGCAGGTCACCATGGCCCAAAGCCATATACTCTTCGAGATCAGGAGAAAGGTCGCTCCATCCATGCAACAAATAGCGGAAGAACTGGGTATGGATGTGACCACCTTCAGCCGCCAGGTCAAAGGACTAGAAGGGAGAGGGCTGGTTGTGCGCACGGTTTCTCCCGGGGATCGTCGGGTGAGTATTCTTGGTTTGACCGCAGCCGGGGCAGATGTTTTGGCACGGATCGACACCTATATGGCGGGAAGAATAGAAGACATTTTTTCGTTCATGACCCCTTTCGAACGGAAGACTGTGATCAGATCGCTGGGGCTGTTGAATGAGGCGGTGGCCAAGGCAGGAGAACAGAAAGGAGTAATTGCATGTCGCAACTAAACGATGGACCGAAAGCCCCCTTCAAGATCAAGAGCATCAGAAAGCTGGAAACCAAAGCTGCAGCTGGTGCCTGTTCCATTGAGGCCGGCGACGGGACCGACAAGCCACCCTGCTGAGGCCCACCTACCTCCGCCGGTGGCGGGGAAATTACCGACAAGGTACCCGGTTTTATCGATTGGATGGAGACTCCGGCAGGCCGTGTGGCACGAATCTCTTCCGTGCTCGGTCCGGGCGATCACTTAGGCGCCTGCCTGGCGCGCTGGGGCATTGGTCGCATGAGCTATATGGTGCCTGCTGGTCTCTATGCCCTGGGGAACCCGGCAGCGGCTGATCCGATACTGGTGACCGCCAACTACAAGATGAGCTACGACAGCGTCCGCCAAGCCCTGGTCGGGCGCAATTGCTGGCTGCTGGTGCTGGAGACCTATGGCATCAACGTCTGGTGCGCAGCCGGCAAGGGTACTTTTGGCACCGGAGAGCTGGTGAACAGGATCACGTCGAGCAGGTTGGCGAATATTGTCAGCCATCGCCGGGTGATCCTGCCGATCCTGGGCGCGCCGGGAGTGTCGGCCCACGAGGTTGCCCGGCGCAGCGGCTTTAGTGTCAGCTATGCAGCCATTCGGGCCAATGATTTACCGGAGTACCTGGATAAGGGCCTGACCACCACTCCGGCGATGCAGAGCCTCAACTTTAATTTCTACGATCGTCTGGTGTTGATACCGGTTGAACTGGTGCTGGCGCTAAAGTCGATTGCTGTGGCAGGTGGAGGATTGTTTGTGTCGTTTGCAGTGACAAGCGGCCTTGGAGCGGGATTGACTGCTTTTTTAGGCTGGCTGGGGGCCTGTCTGGCCGGGATTGTCGTTGGGCCGCTGCTGCTGCCCTGGCTCCCGGGGCGGAGTTTTGCCGTGAAGGGGGCCGTGGCCGGGTTGGTCTGGAGCGTGTTGTTTTTTCTACTCGTTGGAGGCCAAGCCTGGGGAGCGGGGCCGACGATAGCGGCATTTCTGGCCCTGCCGGCAGTCAGCGCCTTCCATACGCTCAACTTTACCGGCTGTTCCCCCTATACTTCGCGATCCGGTGTAAAGAAGGAGATGCGTATGGCCATACCGGCAATGGGAGGCGCTGTTGTGGTGAGCCTGCTTGTACTGCTGGTGGGGCGTTTTTTGTAACTCATTGAACGGAGTGAGTATGAAAGGTTTTCGATATCTGAAAGATGTAGCTACCCTGAACCTGGACCAGCCGACCTGCATCGGCTGTGGACGCTGCCTGGAGGTATGTCCGCACCAGGTTTTCTCTTTGGTCGGGAAGCAAGCCTCCATAGTTGATCGGGATGCCTGCATGGAGTGTGGTGCCTGCGCCCTTAATTGTCCGGTCAAGGCCATCACGGTTGATTGCGGAGTTGGCTGTGCTTCGGGAATGATCAACGAATGGCTGCAGGAGCGCAAATTGGGCAAGCTGGGGGGCGGGAACTGCTGCTCCTGACACTCCCTATTAGATCAAAACTCTGACGTTATTTGCCGCTGCTGCTGATGTTCAATTTGTCGGTGATATTGTTCTTGATCCATGAAGGATCCCACCATTCGACCGGGCTTACCTCCTGCCCTGAAACCAGCACGCCGAAATGGAGATGATCGCCGGCAGCCATGCCGGTGGCACCGGTATTCCCGATTATCTGACCTTTTTCCACATTGTCCCCTGCCTTGACCGCCATACGGCTCAGATGTCCATACAGTGTCTGCAACCCCAGGCCGTGATCGATGATTATGCACTGCCCATAGATGCCGAGATCACCTGCAAAGACTATGGTGCCGTTGTTGGCGGCCGGCACCGGAGCATGAACAACCGAAGCAAGGTCAAAACCGAGATGATCCTGCTGATCAACTTTCTGCTTGTTGTGGAGGTAGATGCGGGTCTGGGCAAAACCGCCCAAGGGGGCAGCATTGGGCATGCGCAGAAATGTCCCCTGCCAGAGCGGCTTGGGCGAGGTCTGCCCCCCGTATTCATACAGGGATTTTACATTCTGGGCTCGTAGCTCACCGTTTGCCTTCAAAAATATCTCCAGCGGTGTCTGTGCCTGGGGAAATTTGGTTTTAAATTCCGCAGCTACTTTCTCAAGGAAGGGTTCGGTAAGGTTTATGCGATCAATGGAAAATGGTTTGACGAGCAGATGGAAGTTAATCCCTGCCAGGCGCTCGTTGCCCGCCTTGTCGACCGCGATTACCCGGGGCACGTAGCTGTTCTGATCAATGTTGTAGGGGAAGGGAAAGAGGCAGACAAAAAGCTCTCCCTGCTGACGATAGCCGGGAACAAAACGATCACCGAAGACCACACCCGTTCGTTCCACATCTTCTGAAACCGTATAGGTTACAAGCCCTGCACCTCCCTTGATGATATTGTGCGCTGTAGTCAGCACTGCCACAACCGGCGGCTTGGTATCCATGATAAAGGAATGGCTTTGGGAGGTGCTCCTGCCACTGTAACCCTGGGTTGATGCCTTTGTTTCTATCTGCAGGTTGAAAGGGCCATCCTGAAGTCCCGCTTTCTGGAGATCAACATTTTCCCGGGCTGTGCGTGTATCGCCGGAATAACGCTTCGTCAGCACGGTAACCTTTTTATCCCCCTGATTAACGGAGACCGTCAGCATCCTCAGACCACCCCGGGGCGCCTGTAGTGTCAGTGCCAGAGGCCGTGCGGTGGATACCGGCCCCGAATCAGGGGTCAGGGTAAGCGCAGGTCCGGAAGTGCTCCAGAAGAAAATGAATACTGCCGCTAGAATTGCGATGATAACTGCGAGTATTGAAAAGAAAGCTTTCATTGTAACCTCCGGCTGAATAATCCATTTCAAACCGTATTACTGCGGCAAATTAAAAACAAGGCAGGGGCTTCCTGGTCCAAACGGACACGGCGAGCCGTGACCCTACATCTGTGTTTATATATTTAATTGCCGGAGTAATAGTGAAGCTGATATTGACAAGTGTATCAGAGCGGCGTCAGTTGTCAGATGCGCGGGGCAGGCCGTTGAATGAGCGGAAAATCTTCTGCGGAGGGGGACTATTTTAAAAATCTTGTAATCATTTAATATTGCTGTATATTTATGGTGTTTGATGGAATTCTAATCCAAGGAGGTTCGTATGCTGAAAGAATTCAAAGAATTTGCATTGAAAGGGAATGTAGTCGATCTTGCAGTTGCCGTGATCATCGGTGGTGCGTTCGGCAAAATTATCACTTCTTTTGTCAGTGATATCCTCATGCCCCCCCTGGGGATGGTCCTCGGCAAGGTTGATTTCACCAATCTCTTCATCAACCTGTCCGGCACCCCCTTCGCGACACTCAAAGAGGCCAAGGCTGCCGGAGCGCCGGTCATCAGCTACGGCGTTTTCATCAACACGGTAATTGACTTCACTCTGGTGGCCTTTGCCATTTTCATTGCCCTCAAATGGCTTTCAAAATTGAAAAAAGAGCCGCTTCCCGCGCCTCCTAACACCAAGGAATGCGGTTTCTGCTACTCGAGCATTCCCGTTAAGGCTAGTCGGTGTCCTCAATGCACCTCGGAGCTCAAAGCATAACCCGCAAATGAAACTAGAAAGTGTGATGATATACTAATGGTCAGAAACAGGTCAGCGTCAAGCTGGCCTGTTTTTTTGACGAATCCTTTGTGGGCGGACCGACCATGAATCAACTTGAAAAGGAAGCGATCAGGAAACGCATGAGGCGCCTGGCCTGGCTGATGGACAGCTCCATCACTGTTCCCGGTACAAACACAACGATCGGTGTGGATCCCCTGCTGGGGCTTTTTCCCTGGTTTGGGGATACGGTTGGGGCGGTACTGTCCAGCTTTATCATGGCCGAGGCTGCGCGACTGGGAGCCCCGAAATCTGTGCTTTTAAAGATGGCATTTAATGTTGCTGTTGATGCGCTGGTTGGTGCCGTGCCACTCGCAGGAGATATGTTCGATTTTGTCTGGAAAGCCAACCAGCGCAATGTTCAGATACTTGACGATTATCTTGAAAGGCCGCATCATACGGCAGTCACCAGCAGACTGTTCGTGATAGTGCTTATTCTCCTTTTGGGTGGATTCGTTATTTTTGTCGGATTAATGGGATTCCTTGCGTTGCGCGCACTGTGGATCGCAGTCAGCGGCTTCTGATGGACTTCAGCAGTTCCTCTGCACGTGGCACGTCTTCCTCGGCCACATGAACCTGCATGGGTCCAATGCCTCTATCAGGCACGCGGTGCAAAAAATACTCTATTCCCCCTGACTTCAGAACCGCTTCCACTCGCTCCATGTCAGTTGCGTCCTTCGGATCGTAGAATTTCATGGTGACCCCCTTCATGATTGTTTTCCACCATTATCAATTGTACCACCGTGCCCCCTGTCTGCATCCGATACATGGCAGGTTATTGAAAAACAGCCATCTCGCCGCCATCCTCGAAAGCCACCTTGTGCGGCGTAGCGCTGCTACGCCTTTGCGGGGCGTTCTCCGGTTGCGACGATCCGACTATTTTTGAACAACCTGAGTTTTTCAACAGCCTGTTAGTCGCAGCCGTCATGCGGTATTTTTTTGAACGTTGTTCAAGAATATCACAGATAATGTCAGTCCATTCGTCAAGCCCATTGGCTAACATATCGTGAAATGTTAAAATGCAGACCTCGACAGAAAGGGGCTCACAATGTTTCCCGTAAAATTATCCGGCGCACTGCCTCAGGATCAAAACGCTTCCCTCGAACCCGCCCTTTATGAGGCTATCATCTCGGCAATAGGTACTGGTGTGACGGTACAGGATCGTGGTTTCCGCGTTATCTATCAAAACAATGTCCTTCGAGAGCTTTTTGGTGATTGCGTAGGAAGTTACTGCTACCAGGCCTATAAAGATTGCAGTTCTGTCTGCGCCGACTGTCCGGTTGCGAAATGCTTTGCGGATGGTGCTATTCACACCTCGGAACGACGTCTTTCTATCAAAGGGCAGCTGTGCATATTTGAAAACACGGCGTCACCGATCAGGGATGCAAACGGCAATATTGTCGCGGCGGTTGAAGTATTGCACGACGTTACCCGTAACAAGAAAACCGAAGAGCGACTGACGTGCTTCATGGATATGTATGCGGCTCTGAACCAGACCAATAAAGCCATTATGGAGAGCGCTTCCCGGGAGGAGATGTTCAACCGGGTCTGCAATACGGCTGTAGAGTTCGGTAAATTCACCCTGGCAGTCATAGGGCTGACTGATTCAGATGGTGTAATACGATCGGTAGCTCATTGCGGAGTTGCTTCACGGTATCTTGATACCCTTGTCATTCATGCGGATGCCCGCAAAGAGGAGGGACGCGGCCCCACCGGAAAAGCCATTCGGGAGGGTGTGCCCTACGTCTGTAATGACTTTCACAGCGATCCGCTCACTACCCAGTGGCGCATTGCTGCCCAGGATCATGGTATCCACGCATCGGCTGCATTTCCACTCAAGCTCCAGGGAGCGGTAATCGGTGTCTTGAAGGTGTACTCTGATTATGCTGGGTACTTTGATGAACAAATCGTCGACCTGCTAACGGAAATGGCGGCCAACATTTCCTTTGGTCTTGAGAACTTCTTACGGGAAGAGCAGCGCAGGCAGTCTGAAGAAGCTCTTCGCGTCAGTGAAAAACAGTTGAAGATGGTTCTGGAGGGAAGTAACGACGGCTTCTGTGACTGGCACATACCTACATCCACGGTGCGAATGAGTGTACGGTATCTTGAAATGCTCGGTTATGCCCAGGGGGAGCTTGAACAGACACCCGAAACGGTGAAAAATCTGGTGCACCCGGAAGACTGGTGGCGGGTAGAGGAGCTTCTGGACGAAGAACTGGCCAGCAGGCATCCTTATTTCGAGATTGAGACCCGGATGCAGACGAAAAGTGGAGAGTGGAAATGGGTGCTTCACCGCGGTAAGGTTGTTGAATGGAATGAAAACAATATGCCTGAACGTGTGGCAGGCACCTGCACGGATATAACCCAGAAGAAAATGTACGAAGAACAGCTCAAGTATGCCAGCACCCATGATCAGCTGACAGGCCTCTATAATCGAGCTTTTTTCGACGCGGAATTTGCCCGCATCAAAGTAGGGCGCAGTTTTCCAGTGAGCCTTGTCATTGCCGATATTGATGGCCTTAAGCTGGTTAATGATAGTTTCGGCCATGCCGAAGGTGATCGATTGATACAGATGGCAGCTCAGGCGATGAAGGAATCTTTCCGCGCTGAGGATGTGGTCGCACGAATCGGAGGGGACGAATTTGCGGTTATTCTTCCAAATGCCGATGCGGAGGTCGTCAGGGAAGCTTTCAAACGGGTCCATTCCTATCAGGCAGACAGCGATCCTGCCGAGAATTACGTATTGAGCATTTCAATCGGGGCGGCCACCGCTGACAATCCAGAACAGCTTAATGAGGCGCTTAAGCAGGCGGATTCCAGAATGTACTATTACAAATTTCGTAAGAAATCGGGGCAGACAGCACGAAACTCTGAATCGTGATGAAGCAGTTCCTGGCATTGGCGCATGCGTGCCGATTTCGAAGGGAGAATAATCAGTTATAAACGAACATACCGTTCCGGTTCGATCTGCTTTCGAAATATCCACAGGAACTCTCCCCTGCGTGATGGCCATGTCTCGGCGTCTGCCTTTTTGAACATTTCAATGGGGAACAACAATCACAAACAGACCCAGGAACAATCCATCCAAAAGGCTAAAAATGCGAGTAGCTTCTTTGCTGTCTCTTTCATGATGTTTTCGTGATACAGCGCCTGATTTCCTCGTTCAGCACCCTGAATTCCAGAGGTTTGGATACATACCCGTCAAAGCCATGGTTAAGGAACTTTTCCTGGTCGTCGTGCATTGCGTGTGCAGTAAGAGCGATGATCGGTATGTGGCGCCCGGTCTCAATTTCACGCTTCCTGATAATGTGTGTGGCTTCGAGGCCATCCATTTCGGGCATCTGTATGTCCATCAGTATAATGTCAAAATCCTTCTGTTCGCATTTCGTCAGAACTTCCCTGCCGTTATTGGCAGTTTCCAGCGTATGACCGATTTTGTTCAGAAATTGCACGAACACGCTCCGGTTTACTTCGTTATCTTCAGCCAGCAGAATGTGTAGAGGTTTCCCATTCCAGGCGATGGATTGAACACATGTGCTGCTGCGGTCCCGGCGTTCGAGCTGGACATCACTTACTATAAAAGGGATCACGACATGGAATGTGCTGCCGACACCTTCAAAGCTGTCAACGTCAAATTGCCCCCCCATCAGATTCGTGAGTCTCGTACATATGGAAAGACCCAGACCGGTTCCGCCGAAATTCCTGGTGGTTGAGGCATCAGCCTGGATGAAGGGAGCAAATATCTTCTCCTTAACCGCCGGCTTTATGCCGATACCGGTATCGGCAACGCTGAAACGAAGCAGAGCCGCATCATTCTCACGTTCATCAATGGTCACGGATACGATAATACTTCCCTTTTCAGTGAACTTGATCGCGTTGCTTATGAGGTTGAGCAGAATCTGTTTCAGGCGCAGTTGATCGCCGGTGAGAGTGTCCGGCACCTGAACAGGTATCTCCATCCTGATAATAAGCCCTTTGCCATGGATCACGGATAACTGGGGTTTGATGAGATCTCCGATACTTCTTCTCAAGCTGAATGTTGTTCGTTCCAGTTCGATCTTGCCCGCCTCGATCTTCGACAGGTCGAGTACATCACTAATCAGGGTCAGCAGATTCTCCGCAGAAGCCTGGATCGCTCCAAGGCATTCCCTCTGTTTTGTTGAAAGATCGGTGAGTTCCATAAGCTGCACCATACCCATGATTCCGTTCATGGGGGTGCGGATTTCATGGCTCATGTTGGCAAGAAACTCGCTTTTGGCACGATTGGCAAGCTCAGCGGCCTCTTTGGCGGTGGCAAGCTCGGCTTCGTTCCGTTTCTGCTCGGTGACATCGCGTGCCACGCCATATATGAGATGTACATCTTCATTGTAAAAAGCATTCCAGGATAGCCATCGGAAAGAACCGTCTTTGCAGAGGTAGCGATTTTCAAATCGAGTTGTAACAAGTGCCCCGCTAAGTTGTTTGGCTATTTCATCATACGTCCGTTTGCGATCATCAGGGTGGATGAATTCGATGATTGGCTTCGCCAGTAACTCCTTTCCGGTATAGCCCAGCGTATGGGAAAAAAATGGATTAACTTTTTTGAAGTAGCCGTCGGTCCCAGCGATACACATCACTTCTGAGGAGGTGGAGAAAAATTTGAAATACTGCTCGCGTTCCAATTCAATCAGTTTGCGCTCAGTGATGTCGGTGATCATGGCTTGTTTTGAGATGGTGCCGTTGGCATTATGGATGGGAGTATTTGAAATGGCATACCAACGATCGTCTTTAGGGCTTTTTATTTCCCAGTTGATGGTTTTGCCGGCAAACACTTTTTCGTTAGGGCACCAGGAACAGACAGCATCCAACCCGTGGATGACTTTGAAACAAAACTCTCCTGTGGCATCGTAGCCGGTGCGCTCCATGAACCGCTTGTTCATGTATTCAATGCGGTAATCGGCTGAGCAGATGTAGACGAATCCTACAAAAGCCTCGATCATTGCCCGGTACCGCTCTTTGCTTAAGCGCAGAGCCGCATCCAGTTTTTTACGTTCTGGGAGATCACATCCTGTTGCTCCCAGGCAGGATGCTGCAATGTCAGTGTTAAATTCTGAAATATGGTCCAACATCTGCTGATCGCTTACAGAATCCATATCATCTCCTCAACCTCAATGGATTAAACGCAAAATCAATTACATGCACATCTTCGACAATTATCAATCCATATCACATTAACTAATACTCAATAAAGATTTTTATCTTAGGCCTTTGGTTCCTTTATCGTCGTTTCTGAGATGTCAGCTGGCTTGACTGGTGGTAGGCATCAAGGGAGCATTTATGGGTGATTGAAATCAAAGGGATGGGGGGACTTGATGGATAGGGAGGGTGATGAGTGGACAGATACCAGTATATTGCAGGGAACTTTTTACTGTCGGCCAGGGTGCCCTAAAGGTTTTGGAATCAGGGACCCTGGCCTGAGCTTGATATCAAGAGTTACACGATTCTAGACCGTGCTTACGGAGAAGTTCCTGAAAACTTTGATGCATGACCGGCTTGGTGAGGTAGTCATCACAGCCGCCTGACATCAGTGCTTCGATCATATCATCCGGGGAGCTGCTTGCTGTTACCATGAAAACTTTGGCAACCGAGCCCGGGTGAGCGGCTTCCAGGCTGCGAATATTTTTGAGGGTTTCATGGCCATCCATTCCGGGCATGGAAATATCCAGGCAGATCAGGTCAAAATTGCCCCCCTTTTGCAACGCTTCTTCGACCATCCCGAGCGCCTGCTCGCCACTTTCTGCAAAAGTAACCAACGCTATTCCTTCAAGATGAATTGCCAGCAGTTCGCGATTCATTTCAACATCATCAACTATCAGAGCCTTCATTTATCCTCCGCTGTGGCTATCAATCTTTATGTTGTTCCAGAAGCTTTGCCTGGATAAAGGTTTTTTCAATCGCCTGAGCCTTGAACGAGAGTGCTGTCATACCCAGGAAGCGAAAGCCTCCGTCGATGGTGTTCTCGATCATCGAGAGTGGTCCTTTGCGTTCTTCACGAATGTTATCGCTCAGCATGCCAAGTGTTATGTTGACGCCTTCATACAGATTTTTGCGGACATTGATTTTGGGGTTGCATATTTCATAGGTGCGTGTGCGCACCTCCTGGATCCGTTCAGTGATCAAAGTGCGATTCTTGGCAAATTGTTGGGGATCAGTTTCCCCTTTGGGGGCAGCGCTGAAATCAGCAATTAGTTGTTTAAGCTCGTTGAACAGCTGATTGAGCTCCTCCAGATCATTGTAGTTAACACCGGCAATCACGCGTGTACGCAAAGAAGATACGTTGCCGATGCTACCGCTCTCAATGCCTGCCAATGCGATGCATTCGCCTCCCGCCAGTCCTCCTTTATTGATATATACCGCTCCCAGACATCGGATCTGGCAATTCCTTACCTCAACTTCCACAGAGATGTTACCCGAACATTCAATCGCAGTCTCGTAGATGAAATTGGCGCCAAGCGATCCTGCACACTTGATTTTAGCTTTTCCCTGACCGTTCATGCCGCTGAAGAAGATATCTCCACCGGATTCAATGGTACAGACGCCGATGTTGCCGTGAATCTTGATTCCCTTGGTCGCTTTGATCGTGAAGCCGTCCAAGACATCGCCTTTGACCTCGACAAAGCCCTTAAAGGTAATGTTACCGACCTTGAAATCCACATCACCGGAAATGACGTAAAGATCTTCAACTGAAATTTCGTTGCCACGACAATATACGCGTCCCATTGCTTCGGCATAGATAGTTGCTCCGTCTTCACTCAGACGAATGTTTTGCCCCAGCAGAAGTTTGACCGGTGTGCCTCCCTGCGGTGGAATTACTTTGCCGTAGATCGTCATGCCGGCAAGTCCTTCCCCTGGCAGGTGTATCGTAGCCACCAGATCGTCGGCCTCCACATTCAAAAACGATTGGACATGACGCAGGTCTACAGTGCCGCCATCATCGTCGGATGGAGGTTCTCCCTCCAGATCATCGTTAACGGCCAACGCAATATAGCCATCATTACCGGGAACCATCGCCTCGCCATGGGCCAGCAAGAGGCCGGTCAAGGCTCTGCCGCTGGCAGCTGCATTCAAGAGGGCAGCGGTGGCCTCGGGAATAAGTCCGGTGGTGATTTTGAACTGTGCAAGAAAACCCTGCAATTCGATTTCTGTAAGTGGTGTTCCTCCAGTCGTGGTCGGTGTATAGGAACAATGGCACTCCACACAATCAGCGCTGACCAGAAACTCAAGCAGATACCCATAGCGCTTGATTTCCAGGCTGGTTTCCTTTTCCGTGGCTTTTATAAAAGTATTCTCGGCCATTTCAGTTACCTGTTGATTGCTACAAGATAGTCAAATTGATGCCACGTTAGCACGACAGCTTGGAATATTAAACCAAGATTAAAATAAATGGTCAGGGACAAACTTAAACTGCAATTCCCAAAGCGCTGATAGTCTCTGTAAAGGTGCGGTATTCCTGGTGTAACATTGCAAGCCGCTGAGGCACTTCTGTAAGATCACCCTCTTTGGCCGTTGTTTCCATTGTTGCAGCTAGCTGCTGTATCCGCAGAGCGGAGATATTTGCCGCCGCACCTTTGATAGCGTGAGCGTGCCGCCGCACTCCGTCTGCATCTTCTGCTGCCAGCGCCGTAACTAACCCTTCCAGCTGGGGCAGGACACCTTTGCAAAAGAGTCCCACGAAGCGGGGAATCATCTCTGGTCGTCCGCCAAGCCGTTCCAGTAAATCGTCTTGATCAAAAACTGCAATTGCTCCGTTCAATTCATTTGCTGCCGCCGCTGTTGCTAAACCGCCACCTGTTAATTCCACAGCAGAGCCTGTGGGACCGGCACAATATTTATTCAACAGCTGCACCAACTGGAGCGGTTTGATCGGTTTGGTCAGGTAGTCATTCATTCCAGCATCAATGCAGACCTGACGATCCTCATTCCCTGCAAAAGCAGTCATGGCCAGGATTGGTGCTGGAACCTCACGGCCGTACTCGCGCTCGAATTCCCGAATTGCTCGGCTCGCTTGCAGTCCATCCATCTCCGGCATCTGAATATCCATTAAAACAACATCAAAAGCCCTGGATGTATAGGCCTCAAGTGCTTTCCTGCCATTCTCGGCACATATGACCACGTGCCCATGGGGCTCCAGAATGGCCTGAACCAGGGTCCGGTTTATTTCCACATCTTCAGCAAGAAGAATCGTCAGGGGAGTCTGTCTGGCGGAGCTGGAGTCGGTTATAGCCTCTTCATCGATCAGCAGCTTTTCGTCCCCCAGCAGGAATTGTGAGGTGAAATGAAAACAGCTTCCCGTTCCCACCTGGCTCTCTACCCAGATTTCTCCATCCATCAGCTCCACCAGCTTTTTGCAGATGGCCAGGCCAAGTCCGGTTCCTCCGAATTTTCGTGTGGTGGAACTGTCCGCTTGCTCAAACTGATTAAAGATTCGCTGGCAGGCCTCTTCCGGAATGCCGATGCCGGTATCGTTCACCCGGATATGCAGAACGACCTTGTCTGCATTGTTGGATTTCAGACCCACTTCGACGGAAATATTGCCGTGCTGGCAGAACTTGATCGCATTGCCCACCAGGTTGGTCAAAACCTGGCGCAGCCGCCCCTGGTCGCCCACCAGGCAGGCCGGCACCGCCGAATCAACCTGGTGAAACATCTGGAGTCCCTTTTCCTCGGCCCTCACGGAAAGTATCCCCAGGCAGCGTTTCACCGCATCACGTGGACAGAAGGGTTTGTTCTCCAGTGTAAATTTGCCGGCTTCGATCTTTGAAAAATCAAGGATGTCATTGATGATCAGCATAAGACTGTCAGCTGAATCCTTGATTGCATTCAAGTACTGTTTTTCCTTCTGTGGAGTGAGCCCCCCCTGCAGCATCAGCTCGGTCATCCCGATCACCCCGTTCATGGGAGTGCGGATCTCATGGCTCATGTTGGCAAGAAAATCACTCTTGGCCAGGCTGGCTGCCTCGGCTTGCAGGCGGGCTTCTTCCAGATCACGGGTCCTCAACTGTACCCGCTCTTCCAGGTGCTGGGTATGATCATGCAGCATGCCGTACAAAACGGTACTCTCCAAGGCATAGGCGCAGGTGTGCAACACGATGGTAAGGGCATTTAAGGAAGGAGCATCCAGTGCCGCCGAGTTACCAGGCAGCGTAGCGACAAACATTCCCCTGACACGGGACTGGGTGGCCACAACCTGTAATATCAGGGTTTCTCCCGTTTCAGTCGGAACCAGTACGGCCTGGTTACGGTTGAGCGCCCACGCAAAGGTACCATCCATCATGCGTGTATCAATCAAAGATTGCAGGGTATCCTGGGCAATGGCGGGATCAGCCGCCAGCAGTTCAAAGCTGCCGTCTGATTCGCAGGAAAGAAAACCGATCGATTGGAACGGAAAAAGCCGTCGCAGCTGGCAGATAGTGGCCCTGTAAATCGCTTCTTCGTCTTTAGCCCGACTGAGATCGCCTTGATATTCACTGCTGGAGGCGAGCATCTCAAAGATCGATATGAAGCGCAGGTTGGATTCCTCGAGATAGCTGATTCTTTCCTGGAGGAATTCGGGGGACCTGGAGATGTTCTGGTCAGACATCCATCCCTCCCGAAAGAATCGAAAAAGTCTCGCTGATCTGGGGCTCCGACTGTTTCAGGACGGTTTCCAATACATGGGCCGACAATCCCAACCGTTCCCAGGCGCGCTCATCAAGCGGCGGTACCCCCCTCTCGGCTCCCTGTCCCATCTCCATGGCCTCGCACATTATATCCGCAAGGTGAATCAGAGCTGTTTCAAGGTGGAACTGCTCGGCAGCCCCAGGGGTATGATGACACGCTACCGGCTCAACGATACTGGCAGGGATTTTCCATTTTTTCAGGAGCGCTCCGCCTAGTTCGGCGTGATCAAAGCCAAGTCGTTCCCGTTCCAGCTCCAGATAAAACCTGCCGTTATCTTGCTGTGTTTCCAGAAGTTCACGGCTCATCTCGGGCCGTGATGCAGCCAGAACAATCTGGCCCACATCGTGAAGCATGCCGGCGACAAACATCCGCTCCACGTTTGACTCGCGCAGATAGATTGCCAGACTGCGGGCAATGATGCCGCAAGCGACACAGTGTCGCCAGAACGAAGTCATGTTCAGCAGGTTTTCCGGAATGCCTTTGAAAACTCCCATTATCGAGGCAGCCAATGCCAGATCCCGTAACTGCTGGGTTCCGATGATGGTCACCGCCTTTGTGATCGAATCGACCTTCGCATAACAGCCAAACATCGGGCTGTTGGAGAGCCGCAGCAGTCGTGCAGTGAGTCCCTGATCCTCGGTGATGATTTTGGAGATGTCATCAACGGAGCTGCGAGGATGATTTATCGTCTCATTCAAACGTTCATAGAACAAAGGGAGCGAATAAACCGTGCCGGTTTCTTCCACCAGCCGGTCAAGGGTGGTGACCGGATAATTAGACAAAGCCATGGTGCACCTTTCGTAACGCCGCAACCCGTATGAGCTCTATGATCGCAGGATGTTCCCGATTGGTATGCCTGAAAAGCGGGTCCAAAGCCTGTTCGGCAGCCGCAAGTTCCTGGGGATCAACGTCCGCTGGTATCAGATCCGCGGCTTCATCAGCCCCCTGGCCGACAATATCGGCTTCCAACACTCCCCACGTCCGGAAAATGACAAGATGTTTCGGAGTTAATTCCGCTCCGGCTCCCAATAGCATGCGCCCGGAGCGATCAAGAACATCAGCGGCCAGCACCATGCCGGTTTCAATGTTTTCTATAGCAATCTTTCCCACATGCCCCCCAAAGGTTTGACATGGCGTGACGGAGTAGAGTCGAACCAGCCAGTGAAGCCGACTCATTATTAATGAAAAGAGGGAATTTTACCACTACTAACAGCATGGTAGAGGGTAGGAGGGATGCTACGGTAAGATGGGAATTAAGGGGTTTGAGGTGGTTTGTAAAATGAAAGTGCTCAGACTCGAAAGAAAGCTCAGTATCCTCCAAATAACGGCCCTGCGGGCGAGGCGGGACAACTCCCGCATCGCCCGCTGCCAACTATGCTCGCAGGAACTCAAGCAGCGCCTTGTTCACCTCTTCCGGATGGGTCCAGTTCAGGCCATGGGGGCCTCCCGGCACGACGACCAGACGGCTGGTCTCGGCAAAGCGGCTCATCCGCTCTCCTGTGACCGCCAACGGCAGTGTCCGGTCATTGTCCCCATGGATGACCAGGGTGGGGATGCGGATCTTCCGCAGATCGGCGCGGAAGTCGGTCAGCCATGACCTGACGCAGTCATGGGTGGCCACAGGCGAAGCTGCGGCGGCAATGTTCCAGCTGAGCCGGAGCGCTTCCTCGCTGATCCGCTTTCCTTTCAATGCTTCTGCGCTGTAAAACTTGTCGAGAAATGCCGTGAGAAAAGCCGGACGGTCTTCGAAAACAGCCTTCTGAATTCCGGTGAACACACTTTCTTCTATCCCTTCAGGGTTGTCGGAGGTCTTCAGCAGGAAAGGTGTGACGGCCGCCATGAAGACTGCCCGCTTCACTCGCTCGGAGCCGTGAGTCCCGAGGTAGCGGGCAACTTCGCCTCCTCCCATGGAAAATCCGACCAGCGTGGCGTCCCGGATGTCCAGCTTTTCCATCAGCGTGTGAAGGTCGCTGGTGAGGGTGTCATAGTCGTAGCCAGTGGTCGGTTTGGAAGAATGGCCGAAGCCCCTGCGGTCATAGGTTATCACCCGATAGCCGGATTTCACCAGGACCGGTACCTGCTTCTCCCACGACGCGCTGGAGAGCGGCCAGCCATGGATCAGTATTACCGGTTCTCCTGAACCGTGGTCTTCGTAGTAGAGATCGATGTTGCCGGAATTTTCCCGGCCGACGGTAATGAAGTTCATAGAGCATCTCCTTGTTCGCATCCGACGTGTCCTGCTCTTGAAGCGTACCACCTCCTGAGGCAAGGTCAAAAAAAGGTGGTGGAGCCACATTTCCCGCTTCACCGCAAGTATGCAACCTGCGTTGTCAGATTGATGGAGGCGGAAGGTTACGGCGCTGGAACTGCATCGGTGAGAAGCGGCGGGATTGCGGGGGAAGGGGGAGTGACTATGCTGTCCTCTTGTTCTGCTTCGGTTTCCTTGTGGCGCATCTGCTCAATTCTTGCTTCAGAGACACCCGCATTCAGCAGATCATCATCGTTGGCAGCACCCAGACGATACATCTTGCACAGGATGACCCGCAGGTATTCCTGCCACCCACGGCCTACCTTCGAAAGGGGATCCGTGGGCCAGTTTTTCGGACGAGCTATTATGGAAGCGAGAAACGCCGACTCCACTGGTGACAGTTTTGCGGGGCTCTTGCCGAAATAGTAGCGCGAAGCGGGACCAATGCCGTAGATGCCGTCTCCCCATTCGATAATGTTCAGGTAGATCTCCATCATCCGCTTTTTGTCCAGGTTCTGCTCGAGCGCCACGGTGATGAGGACCTCCTCAAGTTTTCGACTTAACGTACGTTCAGGGGACAGGAAAAGATTCTTTGCCAATTGCATGGAGATCGTACTGGCACCACGGACAACTCTGCCGGCTTTCAGGTTGTCTACCAACGCGCCCCTGATGTGCCTTGTGCTGAATCCCCTGTGAGAGAAAAAGCGAGGATCCTCCGCCGCCATCACTGCGCTTTTGAGAGAAAAGGGTATCTTTGCATAAGGGATGAAATCAGGGTTTTCGGGGCTGAGCAGGATCGGAATTTCTTTTTCCGGCTTCATCCTTACCTTGTGGAGAAACTCACCCTTCAGGCGTTTTATGTCGATCTCCCCGCCCAGGTTCAGGATCCCCAGCCGGTCTGTGTGGCCGGTGAAGCGGTAGTCCAGGCTATCCGGTTCCGCCATGTCCAGATGAATTCTGAATATCCCCGTCATGCTGCCGGAGAGCCTGATTGCTGGCAGGCTGGGGCGAAGCGAGGGGGGTAAGGCGTCGATCGCATTGTCATAGGAAAAATTCTGGAACTTTGTCGTCAGGTCTATCACCGGTTTGTCCCATCCCTGAATGTTCCCCTGAACGAGAGCCCTTTCACCTGCCAGGCTGATGGTGGCGGCCAGGTTTTCAATTCCGCTGCCGGTAAGATCAGCCTTCAGGTCAAAAGGGAGATGGAAGCCATCGACGGTTTTGGAAGATATCAACGGAGAGCGGAGTCCCTGGGTTACCAGGGTGCCGCTCCCCTTGATGGCGAAGTTTTTATCGTCATTCGTGGTTGCTGTGAGATTGCCGGTTACGGCCAGGTTTGCAAGGGGGAGATGGACAGTTGATACTGGCGCAAGGAGTGCAATTGAAAAGTTGTCCGCATGCAGGTGATACTGTTTCGCTGTTCCCTGTATCAGCGTTATCCGTGCCGATTCCTGGTCTCCTGAAAGTTTCAGGCTTACGGAGTGCTTGGCGGGATCAAGATCAGCTTCGAGGCTTTTGTAGAAGCGGGTTGATTCTCCTGCTCCGGTTTTTACCAGGATAGTGACGTTGGTGAACGATAACCGGCGGGGGAACGCTATACCCTCCTGTGCGGTACCGCGGATTTTTCGGGAGGCTGCAAGCTGGGGAGAATTCCATTCTCCGCGGTCATTCCGGGTAAGAGTCAGCTTTATCTGGTCACCGTAAAGGGTTCCAAAAATGTCGCTTTGCGCACTGTTCTTCTGCAGGTAACGGCGGAGATTGACTTGTGAGTGGATCTCCTTTGCTTCGAACAAAGGTTCTCCTGAGGTCGAACAAATGGTGATGTCAGATGCCTTGATGCCCCAGGGAAAGCAGGGACCAACCGATGATACGACACAATTCATGCCGGTAAGTGACCCGGCAAGCGCTGAAGCTTTGTTGCTCAGATAATTGAAGGCACCAAAGGCAGCCAGAGCACTCGCAAGCATTGCAATGACAACAATTGCAAGACTCCGTTGAAAGCGGGTGCGAGAGTCTTGGGGGTGCAGTTCCATGATTCTTCCGTAGGAGAGGCCTGGCATACAGGAATGGTACCTCCCTTCGTGGAAGAATCAAGAAAGCCTGCTCCGTGTCGGTTCCTCAGCGGTTTCCCCGAATTCACGCAGAAACGAAGAGGGCGGCCCGTTTGGCCGCCCTAATAAGTACTCCTCAATTCTTAAGCCCACCGATTCCAGCGGATTTTATCCCGCTGAAGGGCAGCCTCTGGAAGTGGCGTTTTTTGTTCCGCCGGGTGCCCGATGCCGATGATACAGGTCACCTTTACCTGCTCCGGCAACCCCAGCACTTCCTGTACATACTTCTCGGCCGACTTCACATCGTCATGCTGGCGATTGCGCATCTGCGCCCAGCAACTGCCAAGCCCAAGCGACACCGCAGTCAGCTGAATGACGATGGCGGCGATGGAGCAGTCTTCCACCCAGACATCGGACTTGGTGCTGTCGGCACAGACCACGATGGCCAGCGGCGCGTTCTTCAGAAAGTCTGAGCCGTGCTGCTTGGCCTTTGCCAGTTTCCTGATCGTCTCGGGATCGTCCACCAGAATGAATTCCCACGGGTTGATTCCCCGTGAAGATGGTGCCCTCAGCGCAGCTTCAATGAGGATGTCCACAGCCTCCCGGGCGATTTTTTGAGGGGTAAACTGCCGGAAGCTGCGGCGTATGCGGAGTAGATCGATGAACATGGGACCTCCCTGAAGTGTCATACGCTGAAATCATATAGAAAACTGATCAGCTATGCCATTTAAAGTACATTCATCAGTTTATTGCCGGTATCCTACGCGGAATGAGAGTTTTCATAACCCTACCTGTCCTCCCCTTATCTTAAGGGGAGGGACGCATGGTTTTGGCTATGGTGGCGTTTGGGACGTTTCGGCCCGTTTTTCAGATAAATTACCAGTGATTTGCTAGCACGTTCCCCCTCTTGAGGCAAGAGGGGGACAGGGGGAGTTATGAGAGTTATGAGGTGTTTAAGCTTATGAGCTTCCTGAAAAACGATCCATATTTGAAAAATCGCCGCTGCAAACTGCGCCGCACACAGACCGATGCCGAAAGGGCTTTCTGGAGCAAGGTGCGGAACGGACAGTTTTTCGGGCTGAAGTTTTTCCGGCAGTACAGTGTCGGTCTGTACATTCTGGATTTCTATTGTCCGGCTAAAAAAGTGGCCGTAGAACTGGACGGTGGTCAGCATAATCTGTCCGATGGCAGAGAATACGACGATGAGCGAACTGCTTATTTGAACGGCCACGGAATTGTAGTTGTGCGGTTTTGGAATAATGAGGTGTTGCAAGAGATTGAAGGGGTGCTTTCTCGATTGGCGATGGAAACTGGAAACGGCTAAACCCCAGTTCATAACCCCACCTGTCCTCCTTTAGGCCCTGTGGGTCCCTTATCTTAAGGGGAGGGACGCATGGTTTTGGCTATGGTGGCGTTTGGGACGTTTCGGCCCGTTTTTCAGATGAATTACCAGTGAGTTTGCTAGCACGTTCCCCCTCTTGAGGCAAGAGGGGGACAGGGGGAGTTATGAACCTGTGGTGAGGCACGAACCACATCGTCTTTGCGTCTTTGCGGGATGAAATGCAGATGTCAGGTTCATTTATTCAGCCCTTCAGCGATGCCATATCGATGGAGAAGCGGTACTTCACATCCGACCTGACCATTCTCTCGTAGGCTTCGTTTACTTTCTGAATGGGGATGACTTCGACATCGGCGGTGATGTTATGTGCGCCGCAGAAATCAAGCATTTCCTGGGTTTCCGGGATGCCGCCGATGATCGAGCCGGAGAGGCTGCGGCGGCCGAACAGCAGGGCGAATGCGGAGACCTGGAGCGGTGTTTCTGGCGCGCCGACCAGGGTGATGTTGCCGTCGCGGCCGAGCATGTTGATGTAGGCGTTGATGTCGTGATCCGCGGCGATGGTGTCGAGGATGAAATTGAAGCTGCCGGCGTGCTGCTGCATTTCTTTAGCGTTGGTGGAAATGATGACCTCATCGGCACCCAGGCGCAGTGCATCCTCTTTCTTGCCGGGTGAGGTGGTGAAGACAACGACGTGGGCGCCGAAGGCCTTGGCGAATTTGACCCCCATGTGCCCCAGTCCCCCCAGGCCGACCACGCCAACCTTCTTGCGCGTGATGTCGCCCCAACGGCGAATCGGTGAGTAAGTGGTGATCCCGGCGCAGAGCAGGGGGGCGACGCCGGCAAGATTGAGGTTGGTGGGAACGCGAAGCACAAAGTGTTCATCGACGACAATGCTTTCGGAGTATCCGCCGTAGGTAACCGGAGCCGTCTGATGTTTGTCCGTGCCATTGAAGGTGAGGGTCTGGTTGGGGCATAGCTGCTCCAGGCCATCCTTGCAATTGGGGCAGGTGTGGTCCGAATCCACCAGGCAGCCCACCGCCGCCAGCTCGCCCGGCTTGAATTTGGTGACGCCTGGGCCGACCTTGGTGACACGGCCGACAATTTCGTGGCCGGGAACAATTGGATAGACCGTGGGCATTATGCTGTGCCACTCGTCACGCACCGAGTGGAGGTCGGAATGGCAGATGCCGCAGAAGAGGATTTCGATCTGCACGTCGCGGTCAGTGGTGTCGCGCCGCTGGATGGTGGTAGAGGCCAGGGGGGATGTTGCGCTGGCTGCTGAATAGGCTTTGGCTTTGTACATGGTGTGTTCTCCTGTTTAGTTTGAGTTTGGCGTCATTATTTCAGTGTATTGCTCCATAACCCCACCTGTCCTCCCCTTAGCTTAAGGGGAGGGACGATACAAAGTGAATATTGGTGAAATTCCAGCCTTAGTGACAATGGAACGTTCCCCCGCTTGAGACAAGAGGGGGACAGGGGGAGTTATGATTCGATGCTGAATAGTTTCGCGTGCTCACCGCCCGGTCAGCTGTTCCAATTTCTCAGGATACCGGGCTCCTTCCACTTTGATCTTTTCGGCGGCGCTGTCAATTTCGCGCAGATCGTTGGCGGTCAGTTCAATGGTAACTGCTCCAATATTCTCGTCCAGACGCTCCAGTTTGGTCGTGCCCGGGATCGGCGCAATCCACGGCTTCTGGGCCAGCAGCCAGGCAAGCGCTATCTGGGCTGGTGTGGCCTTTTTACGATCCGCAATAGTGCCGAGCAGATCGATCATTGCCTGGTTCGCCTTGCGGGCTTCCGGTGTAAAGCGGGGGAGGGTGGTGCGGAAGTCGGTGCTGTCGAAGGTTGTGCTTTCGTCGATCTTTCCCGTAAGGAAACCCTTGCCCAGGGGGCTGTAAGGGACAAGGCCTATGCCGAGTTCTTCGAGTGTCTGCAGCAGTCCTTCTTCAGGGCGCCGGAACCACAGTGAGTATTCGTTCTGTACACAGGCCACCGGCTGCACTGCGTGAGCCCGGCGAACGGTCTCGATGCCTGCTTCCGACAGGCCGAAATGCTTGACCTTGCCTTCCTGAATCAGCTGCTTCACTGCGCCGGCTACCTCTTCAATCGGCACGTCCGGGTCGACCCGGTGTTGATAGAACAGATCGATCACATCGGTCCTCAGCCGTTTGAGGGAGGCTTCGGCCACCTCCCTGATGTGTGCCGGCCTGCTGTTGAGGACCGGCCCAGCACCTTTCATCGCCCTTGGATCGACACTGGTGTCGAAACCGAATTTGGTGGCAATCACCACCCGGTCTCGCAGGGGAGCTAGTGCCTCTCCAACCAGCTCCTCGTTGGTGAAGGGACCATAGACCTCTGCCGTATCAAAGAATGTTACACCCCGTTCCACCGCCGTGCGGAGGAGCGAAATCATCTCTTGCTTGTCCTTGGGAGGACCGTAGGAAAAGCTCATTCCCATGCATCCCAATCCTATTGCTGAAACTTCCAGGCCGCTTTTTCCCAAGATACGTTTTTGCATTGTTTTCTCCTCTGATTTGCCTAAAAGCACCTACTGGTGCGTCGTAGCGTGAAACAAGTTTTTGTTTCGACTTCGTCTCGTCCAAGACCTCGCGCTTTGTTGAATTGTATCCTACCCCTGAACAAATAAAAGAAGGTAGACCGATCCTGCTGGTTTCTTGCCTAATCGTGCGATGGTTTGGATAATGTTTGTAATAGAAGATGGAGAAGTAACTAAGAAATTGTGCTAAAAGCAGGAGTGTTGCCCGTTTGACCGGCAAAGGCGAGTTGCACATAACGCTGTCACGGGTTCGTTTTATTGCTTGATTGGGTGAGATGGATATAACCCAACAACGAGGCTGACAGTGTGCAGGAACGGCGGAGATCATGATAGAAATAGTGTAAGCCAACCACTACAAGAGGAGAAAGACACATGAACGTCATCGGAATCAACGGAAGTCCACGGAAGCAATGGAACACAGCTACACTCGTGGCTCAGGCACTGGAAGGAGCCGCAGCACTAGGGGCTACAACGGAGCTGTTTCATCTTTACGATCTGAACTTTAAGGGTTGTATAAGCTGCTTCGCTTGCAAGACACGCGGAGGTAAAAGTTACGGAAAATGCGTCCTGAATGATGACCTGGCACCGGTGCTGGAAAAAATAGCTGCTGCCGATGCCCTTGTCATCGGTTCGCCGATATACTTCGGTACAGTTACCGGTGAAACGCGCAGCTTTCTCGAGCGCCTGCTTTTCCAGTACCGTGGCACAAGTTTGCCGTGGCTGTGACCGGTGCAGGTGGCGGAGCGTTCGGCTTGCCGGCTCTGACGATAGAGTTGCCGCTCTCCACGGCTATCATGCTCCGGTCAATCGCCGACATTGCCCGCAGCGAAGGAGAGGATTTGGATCACGCCGATTCAAAACTGCAATGTGTCCATGTTCTGGCTCTTGGCGGCACTACAAAAGGCGACGACAGTTCTGAAACAGGTTATTTTGCAGCACGGGCCGCGCTTGCCAAGTCCATCTCTGAAGCGGCGGCGCATGTAACAAAGATGGGCTTGTCGCAAAAAAGTGCTCCTGCCATTGTCAGACTGATAACCCAGGTCGCATCAAGGTTTTCGATTGTCGTATCTGAAAAAGCGGCAGCACAGGCAGTGCCTCTTGTTGGGGCAGTCGGTGGCGCTGCAATAAACGCGCTATTCATTGACCATTTTCAGGACATGGCAAGAGGCCATTTCATTGTTCGCAGGCTGGAGCGGATTCATGGCCAGGAAATGGTCCGTCGGCATTATGATGAATTATAAGCCAGAATGAAATGAGCTAAAACTTTAGAAAGAACACGGACCAATAGCCAATCCTCTCGATTTATTGCCTGATAGTACGGACTGCTGGATAACTGTTGTCGCATTAAATGCGGTCAGGTAGTATTTGGTCAGGAGGAATATATGATAAACAAACCAGTTATAAAGGAAATCAAGGATAACAGGCTGGAAGACTCGATCTTGAACTTAGGCGAAAGCATTGCCCGATTGACCGAAAAAGGAGATCTGCACACAACAGCCGTTCGGGGCTTGTCGCTGTTTCGGCGGGAGGAAGTGACCGAGCCGACCACCGGTATGTACGAACCGAGCATTTGTCTGGTTGCCCAAGGGGCTAAACGGGTCCTGCTGGGAGATGACGCCTTTGTGTATGATGCGCACCATTATCTGATTACGGCAGTAAATTTACCCACGGTTGTACAAATTATCGAAGCAAGTCCGGAGAGGCCTTACCTGGGGCTCAGGTTGAAATTTGACCTGCATGAAATAACCCAGATGATGGTAGACAATAATCTTCCCAAACCGCGTACACAACAATCCAGCCGTGGCATGGCGACCGGAGAAGTAACGCTGCCACTTCTCACCGCCATTCAGCGCTTGATCGATCTGCTTGCCGACCCGCAGGATATACCGATACTTGCACCAATAATTCAGCGGGAAATCATCTACCGGTTACTTGTGGGTGATCAGGGTGAGCGCTTGCGCCAGATTGCGACGGCGGGGAGTCAGAGTAATCAGATAGCGCGGGCAATCGATTGGTTGAAAGGCAATTTTACACAGCCGTTAAGTATCGATGACCTCGCAGCGCAATCAAGCATGAGTACTTCATCCTTTCATAATCACTTCCGGACGATGACTGCTCTCGGCCCATTACAGTTCCAGAAACAGCTCCGCTTGCAGGAAGCCAGGCGTCTGATGCTGGCAGAACGAATGGATGCTGCAAACGCGGCGTTTCAGGTCGGCTACGAAAGTCCTTCCCAGTTCAGCCGTGAGTACAACCGCATGTTTGGGGCGCCACCATTGCGGGACATAACTCATTTACGTCAAATGGCTGCTGCGTAATAGACAAGTGTTACCTCTGGAAGGTAGACGTCCCTTTGAGTTGGGGCAACGATTGGCAGGTGCGGAGAGCATAGCAGCTTAATAGTGTGAAAGTGAGGCCGATCCTGTTTCAGGAGATATCTGCGTCAGCTTTTCACAAGTCCCAGCAGGAATTTTGCCACCGGAATACAATGAATCCTGCCACCAGCGGTATCGATCACATCTTGATAATCGTTGGTCACTAGTATCGATTCTGCCGCTTCATGGCCCTCCAAAGGTTTTTGGAAACAGGCCAGCTCTCGGTCCGGTATGCTGGTCACTGATGCATCTTCATACCAGACTTGAATCCGCTTGGTGATCTTCATCCCCTCTTTGACCACAAAGTCAGTTTCGCTACCGCCCGTGTGATAGTAGACTTCCTCATGAAGTCGCTTCAGGTGGCAGAAGACCACATTTTCCACCAGCCAGCCCATATCTTCGGAAAACGCGAAGGCGATCCGGTTGCGCAGCCCGGTATCGATGGCATACGGCTTGAACCCGGCCCGCATAGTGCTTTTGAGCGAATAGGAAAACATCTGCAGTTGAAACAGCAAATAGCTTTCCATTATGGCCGATACATAGTTTTCGGTCTTGTCCTGGGAGATGGTGAAGTTGTTCTTCAGTTTGGTGATGCTGGTCAGTTTGGCGACGTTGGTCAGCAGATACACCGCCAGGTTGCGCAGGTTGGAAACATCTCTGATTTCGTAGCGAGTAACGATATCCCGGTAGAGCAGATCCTCGAAATAGTTCTTGAGCAGGAGCTCTTTGTCATCGGTTGATTCTCTCAACACCACTTCCGGAAATCCGCCGTATTTCAGGTAGTCGTTGAACGATTTTCGGACAGTCGCTTTCCGGGACGTATAATCAAGCTCGCTCCCGACTTCCAGATTACCGAACCGCAGAAATTCCTGAAACGAAAGCGGGTAGACTTCAAACGACACATGCCTGCCGGTCAGCTTGGTGCCGATCTCGCGGGAGAGCATCTGTGACGATGACCCGGTGACGAATATCTTGATATCTTCTGTTTCACTGCGCCCCCGTACCCAGCTCTCCCAGCCGGGTACATTCTGCACTTCATCCATGAAGAGCCAGCATTTCTCTTCCGGCTGCACCCGTTCCCGATAGGTGCGATATATCTGCTCCAGCAGTTCCACAGAATATTCCGAGGAGAAAAGCGGCTCTTCCAGGTTGACCCGCAGGATAGAGGTCGGCTGCACATTACGGGCAAGCAGTTCCCCAATTACCTGCGCCATGAGGGTTGACTTGCCGCACCGTCGCACCCCTTTGAGGACAACAATTTCCTTGGAATCAAGCTGGCCGAGGCAGTCAGCGAGAAGATCTCTCGTGATACCGGCATCGATGTCGCCAGTGGTCCAATATCGATTGTAGGAGGAGAGGATTTCGTAAAGTTTGGTCGTTTGCATAACTTATCACCGGTATACTGAGTATTTTATGTAACATTATAATCGGTATACCGGTGAGTCAAGGGGTTTTTGAAATTGTTTAAAACTGAGGACTGGCTGTACTGACGTAGGGGGGGTGATGTTCCTCTGTCGGGAGACCCGCCACTTCAGGGTTTCGCGCTCGAAAATTATTGACGTGGGTGGGGCGAGGGGGTAGTTAATGTCGGAAGGCAAAAATAGAAATAAGCGCTGCTCCTGTGGCAGCGGTAAGAAGTTTAAAAATTGCTGCTTCCTGAACCGCAAAACAAGAACAACGAGTATTACGGTGGATATGGGGAGACCGGTTGCAATTGACGCTGTCAGAGTGACCCCATAGGGCGAAGTTGCATTCTTTCATAAAGGTCAACAGTTAACGCCGGTGCAGGCTAACTTGGAAACTTCATATGAAAGAGCGAAAAAGCCAAAGGTTCTCCATAAATCACAAATACAAGCTGATGAATTACGAACTGATATTCATGTCGCGCTCTGCAATTACGACCTATTTTACGTGATTGATACCAACACCAAGATCATAAATAACAATAAGATATCTGTTGCCTGTGTTATTTTATGCAAATTCAGGCCAAATGATGACATGACGTTAGCTTTCTTTGCCCCCATTCATGCTCTAGAGTTTTGGAATATTCCGCATAAACCAGAAAATACAGCGTGGCGAGAAGCAATACTTGCGATTATGGCCAATCCTTATTTTAAGGAAGATTTTAAAGTAGGACTTTTAGTTGATTCAGATCTTGGAGACATTCCCGCCTATAATTTAAGAGATAAACCTATTATCGATGATTTTTTCTTACCTACTAATTTTGAGTTGATTTACGCGAGCTCTGACGCTGGCAAAGAATACTTTGTTAACAAGTTGATTTCAGAGTGCGATAAAGAGTCAAGCAAGATTTTTGAACTGATTGAATCTACCCCACATGACCATCCAACACTAATTGCTGTTGAAGATAAACCTTTTTCACATTTAAGAGTATGGAACAAGTCTTAATCTAACATGCGGCGACAGCCGGCCTTCGCTTCGCTCCACCGCTCCGCTTTGATTACCAAGAATAAAAATGACCGAATTGTTTTGCTGACTTGAGTTCGGACTAACATCAAGAAACTGAAGGAGTAAAGGTGTCGTCACTAATTTTCTATACCAATGAAAGTCAAGCATTAATTGCCACCGACACACTTGCTACATCAAACAAGATACCAGGTGTCCCTTTTAAATTCACCACCAAGGCTTTTATCGTTCCACACCTACGCATGGTCATTGCTGGAACAGGATGCGGCGGATTCTGCGATAGGTGGTTTCTTCACATAAATGACAGAATGATTGTCAAAGGTATCGTCAACCTCGACTATCACACACCTAAAAACCTTGCCTTGCTCTGGAGTAGCTACAAAAAAGAGTTCTCCATTCCTGACAACGCTACAACGACTATTTTCCATTTTGGTTTCTCCGAAGAAGATCAAAAACTGTATCCGATCATGTACAGTTCTGCGGACAATTTTGAATCAAAAGTCATCCCATATGGATTGTCAGGAAAACCAGAGTTTAACTGCCCAGAATCATACGAACTACCAAAAGACTTCAAAACCATGATGAACAGCCAAAGAGAACTGCAATCATCTGAAACCAAAGAAAACAAAATTTATATCGGAGGAGAAATTCTACTGATTCGGCTTGAGATAGACGGATTTATTGTGCAGTCCCTCGGCAGGTTTGACGACTATGATTCAGATAAGTCGGCAATTTACAGCAATTACGGGAAGGTATAGCCAGCCGGTTAGACACCGCCCCAAAACTGGGGGGATCAACCTATTCGGATTCCTTTCGGATTCCGGGCAGTGCCCCAAGGAATTTCTCCCGTGCTGACGGCGAGGATTGCTACAGCTGGGTGCCGGTAGAATTTGCTCCGCTACCAAAAGCGTAGGTAAATTTCTGAAAAAGATTATTTGAAGGGGAACAAGATGACCGGACATATGATTGACCTTCGCAGCGATACCGTGACCCGGCCGACACCGGAAATGCGCGCGGCCATGATGGCAGCCGAGGTGGGCGATGACCCCACAGTAAGCAGGTTGCAGGCCGCCGTGGCGGAGCGCAGCGGCAAGGAGGCCGCCCTGTTCCTGCCCAGCGGGCACCCAGAGCAACCTGGCGGCGTTGATGGCCCATTGCGAACGAGGCGACGAGTACATCGTCGGCCAGCTTGCCCATGCCTACAAGTTCGAGGGGGGCGGCGCGGCGATCCTCGGTTCCATCGTGCCCCAGCCCATAGAGAATGCGGCCGATGGTTTGCTGCTGCTGGACAAGGTGGCTGGTGCCATCAAGCATCACGGCCCCGGCCTGGGGGCGCACTTTGCCCGCACCCGGCTGCTGGCGCTGGAAAACACCTTCAACGGCCAGGTGTTGCCGGCCGACTACGTGCGCCAGGCCGTGGCCCTGGCCCGGGGGCTAGCCACGCACCTTGACGGCGCCCGTATCTGCAAAGCTGCGGTGATAAAAACGAATAAGTTATGACACCACAACAGGGCGCCTTGATAGGCGCCCTCCTCATTACCTCAATCCCCAAAAAAAAGGCCCGCATGGAGCGGGCCCTGTAATCAGTCATTCCTCATTTCAACCTATCTTCTCCATTTCCTAAACCCGACAGACTCCGGGATTTTTCTATTCTACCCAATCGTCATCCTCTTCCATAGGTGCGAAGCCCCGGCGCATGGTGTTTTCGGTAACCACCCGCGGATCCATGAAATGCAGCAGATAATCAGGGCCGCCGGCCTTGGTGCCGACACCTGACATGCGTGCTCCGCCGAAGGGCTGGCGCTGAACCAGGGCGCCGGTGTTGTTGCGGTTGATGTAGAGGTTGCCGACGCGCAGTTCGCGCCTGGCCTGGGCCAGATGCTCCGGCGAGCGGCTGAAGATGCCGCCGGTCAGGGCGAAGCGAGTGGAGTTGGCCCATTCGATGGCCTGGTCGAAGTCCTTGGCGCGCATCACAGCCAGTACCGGTCCGAAGACCTCCTCCTGGGCCAGGCGATGCTCCGGCCGGATGCCGCCGATGATGGTCATCGGCACCCAGAAGCCTTCCCCCTGCGGGGTCGGGCTCATGTAGAGCACCTGGCCTTCCTGCTTGCCGATGTTGATGTATTCCAGAATGCTCTTCATGGCCTTGTCGTCGGACACAGCCCCCATGTAGTGGGCGGGATCTTCGGAAGGCCCGACGCTGGTGGCCTTGGCCATGGCCAGCAGGCGCTCCATGAAACGGTCGTACACTGCATCCAGTACGATCAGGCGTGAACAGGCCGAACATTTCTGCCCCTGGAAGCCGAAGGCTGAATAGAGCACGTGCGGCACCGCCTCGTCCAGATCGGCGTCATCGTCGATGATGACGGCGTTCTTTCCCCCCATCTCGGAGATGATCTTTTTGACATTTGGCTGTCCGGGGTGGACCTTGGCGGCACGCTCGACGATGCGTAGGCCAACCTCCATGGAGCCGGTGAAGGCGATCAGGCTGATATCGGGGTGGTCCACCAGGAAGTCACCCATCACGCTGCCCCGTCCCGGTACGAAGTTGAAGACGCCGTCGGGCAGGCCGGCTTCGCGGAAGATCTCGACCAGGTGATGGCCGATGATGCCGGTAATTGCCGATGGTTTGAATACCACAGGATTGCCGGTGACGATGGCGGCCGAAGCCATGCCCATGCTGATGGCCAGGGGGAAGTTCCAGGGTGCGATGATTGCCGCCAGCCCCTTGGGTTCGTAGAAGTAATGGTTCAGTTCTCCCGGGGCGTGTCCCACCCGCTGGGGCTTGCCTAGCCGGATCATCTCCCGGGCGTAGTATTCGAGGAAATCGATGGCCTCGGCCACATCGGCGTAAGCCTGGTCCCACTGTTTCCCGATCTCCAGCACCTGCCAGGCGGACAGTTCGAAAGCGCGCTTCCGGGCGATTTCGGCTGCCTTGAGCAGGTAACCGGCACGCACTTCTGGTGGAGTGTCACGCCAGGCCGGAAAGGCGGATTTGGCTGCGGCTATGGCCTTTTCCACTTCCGGTATGCCGGCCTGGCAGATGAGACCGAGTACCTCGGAGGGTTTGGCCGGGTTGACGGTGGGGATGGTGTCGCTGGTGGTGACTTCCCGGCCATTGATGAACAGCGGGTAGGTCTTGCCCAGCTGGGCGCGAACGGAGCTGATGGCTGCGGGGAAGGCCGCGCGATGCTCGGCACGGGTGAAATCAACCATGGCCATGTTGTTGAAGCGGGACAGGCCGCCCGGGCCGCTGTGTGATTTTTTCGGTTTGGCCGCACGGGCTGTGCGTTCCCGTTCCGCCGTCACTGCCGGGTCTTCCAGCAGGCGCTCGATCTGGGCTTCTTCGGCAAAGCTCTGGCGCAGGAAGGACTCATTGGCTGTGTTTTCCAGCAGCCTGCGCACCAGGTAGCCCATGCCGGGCACCATGTCGCCGTAGGGGCAGTACAGGCGGACGCGGCCGGCCACCTTGAGTATGCCTTTGCGAACCGGTTCGGCCATGCCGTAGAGCACCTGGAACTCGTAGCGCTCGTCGGGCACGCCCAGCTCTTTGGCGATTTCCAGCACTGCCGAGATGCTGCGGATGTTGTGGGAGGCGCAGGCGAAATGGCAGATGTCGTGGTTCTCCAGGATCATGCGCGACTGGCGTTCGAAAGCGGCATCCGACTCGGCTTTGATTGTCCAGACCGGGATCTCCCAGTCATTCTGCTTGGCCTTGACGGTCTCGTAGTCCCAGTAGGCTCCCTTGACCAGGCGCACCGACAGCATCACCTTCTGCTGCCGTGCCCAGGCCAGCAGATCGGCCAGGTCCTTGTCGGTATCCTTCAGGTAGGCCTGCAGTACGATGCCCAGGTGGGGGTAATCGCGGTATTTGAGACGCAGGCGGCGGTACACCTCCAGGATGATCTCCTTGTGGCGGTAGGATTCCATGTCGATGCACAGAAAGCCGTTCAGCTCCATGGTCTTGATCAGTATGCGCTCCATGCGTGCCATGATGGCGACAACAGATCCTTCGAAATCCTGGGGGTTGGCCAGGCAGAACAGGGCGGTGGGCTTGACGGCGATGTTGACTTTGGGGGCGTGTCCCCAGTCCAGCTTGCTGTCTCCCCCTTTACCGGCCAGACCGCTCCAGCTGCCCTGTTCCTTCTTCATGGCCTCCAGTAGTTCCAGATAGGTATTCACGTAGGTTTCAGCCTCGGCTTCGGAAAGAGTTGCCTCACCGAGCACGTCCATGACGGCCGTAAAACCCTCCTTGCGCAGCTTTTCCAGGTTCTTGATGGCTTCTTTGGTGGTCTCGCCCACGATGAACTGCCGGGCCATTTCCTGGATATTGGCAGAAATGGCCTTGTTGAGCACCGCTCCCCCCAGTGAACCGAACATGCCGGCCACCTTGGCGCCGGTGGAAAGGAAGGAGGGCATCTCCTTCTCGTTGCCGAAGTACTCCCTGATGTGATCGGTCAGCAGTTTGCCGTTGGTCAGGGCCGGGAAAACGTCCACAAAGCGGAACATCTGTACCTTGAACTGTTCGTTCTTCATGCTCCAGTCCATCGCCTTGCCCATCCAGGCGCCTTTGTTGAACAGCGACGGTTTCTCGCCGCTGATGGAGTTGAAAAATTCCTTGCCCCTGCCGATGATTTTGGCGTTCAACGCTGGTTCCATATTGTTCTCCTTGTTCCAAGTATTATATCATCATCTTGAATATGCGCGAATGGTTTAACCATTCGTAAAATTTTTGCCGCTGATTGTCAAGAAATTCCTGCTGCCTCTTGTCCTGGGAGCAGGTCTGATGTATAAGGAACGACAATTTAAAGGAAAACACATGTTCAAACAGGTCAGACAAAACAAGGCATATCAGGGCGTAGTAGAACAGATCGAGGAGACCATCGTTGCCGGCACCCTCAAGCCGGGCAGCCTGCTGCCCGCCGAGCGCGAGCTGAAAGAACAGTTCGGTGTCAGCCGGGGGACGCTGCGCGAGGCATTGCGGGTGCTGGAGCAGAAAGGGCTGATCGAGATCCGCACCGGTGTTTCCGGCGGCTCGGTTGTCCGGGAAGTCAACGGCGACAAACTCAGCGAAAACATCGGCCTGCTGATCCGCAACCGTACCGTATCGCTGCAGGACCTGGCCACCTTCCGTGAAGGGATCGAGGGGGGCGTGGCTGCCCTGGCGGCCCAGCGAGCCAGCGAAGGGGATATAGCTTTCCTGCGGGAGCTGTTGGGGGAGGCCGAAGGCCATCTCAAGCTGGGGCGCAAGGGATGGAACGCTTTCATCCGCACCGATGAAAAGCTGCACATGGCCCTGGCGCGCATCAGCGCCAACCAGCTGTACATAAGCGTGCTGGAGAGCGTCTATAGCAACATCCACACCTATTACGACAACTATCTGAGCTATGGCAAGCAGAGGCTGCAGGAGAACTATGACGATCTGCGCGGCATTGTCGAGGCAGTGGCGGCCGGCGAAGGAGAAAAGGCCCGTAAGCTGGCCCAGGGGCATGTGGAACGCTTTAATGCCTATATGGAGAAGAAAGGCGCGACTTGAACAGCAAACCTCCGACTAGTCAGGCAGGTCAGACCAGTCCGACAAGTCCGATTGAATCCACATTCAGAATTTATTGCGTATGATTTCAACCGAGCAATGCGCATTAATAGCGACGGCCAGAGCGACGGAGCCCAGAAACAGATATCGAATAGCCCCCGTGCCGTTGGATCCGAGCACGATCAGATCGGCACCCCAGCGTTCCGCCTCGTCCAGAATGACTTCCTTGGGCAGTCCCTCCAACAGCACAGGTGTAACACGAATGTCGGCGCGTTGTTCAAGGTGCGCTGCGGCATCGTGCAGGCGCTTGGCAGCTTCCCCTCCTTGTTGTTTGAAAACATCATCAAAAACTTCGGGATGATGAAATTTCTCGCGAAACAGCATTGATTCCAGTGGAGTCATCACGGTTATGATGCGAACCTCACTCTCAGCTGGCCAGGGCCGTCGGCATACTTCTGCTACTGCTGCGTCACTGCTCGGTGATCCATCAATTGCAAGTAGAATTCTCATGGCGATACCTCGTTACACAGATTCAATTCAAAATATGCGCATCAGGTTCAACTGGCTATACCGCCACGGTTCCCCCTGACAGCTCGGCTCTGACCCGTTCCCGTTCACGGTCGATCTGTTCGTCGGTAGCACCAAGCTTGCGCAGCATGTGCTCCGTCATGTTGAGCGCAATCTCTCCTTCTCCCGAAAAGACGGCATTGGCTCCAGCCCGGCGCAGGGCCGGAATATCCCGCAGATACGCCGCACGTGCAAAGATGCGGAGGTTGGGATTAAGGCTCCGCGATATTCGGATGACCTCTTCGGTTCCCTGCATTCCCGCAGAGGTGAGGATAAGGGCAAAAGCAGTTTCCACCCCGGCTTGTTTCAGGGTTTCCTGAAGCGAAGCATCACCGTAGATGACCGCAATGCCTTCGGTCTGGAGATGGCGGACGCTGTGGAGGTTCATCTCCACGACGATGGGATCGATACCGTTCTCGTCGAGCAGTCGTGCCAGAGTCCTTCCTGTCGGTCCATATCCCACAATGATTGCGCTATCCCGTGAAACAGGCATGTCACTGGGAATGGTTTCTGCTCCCTCCAGCTTGTGTGGCTTTGACCGGGCTTCAAGCATCTGCCACAGACGGGTGTGCTTGACCCGGTTTTCCAGAGGGGCGATGAGACGGTACAGGAGCGGATTGATGCTTATTGAGATGATCGAGGCGGCGATGAGCGTGTTGGCTTCACTTTCACCCAGAACTCCCAGGCTTCTGCCGAGAGTAGCCAGGATGAAGGAAAATTCTCCGATCTGGGCCAGGGCCACGGCAACAGAGAGTGCGACACGCGGGGCATACCCGAGGACAAGGACGATAACAAGCGCGGCTAGCGGTTTCCCCACCAGAATGATGGCAAGGGTGGTAAACACGAGGCCGGGAGATTCCATCAGGTGGGCAGGATTGAAGAGCATTCCCACCGAGACGAAGAAAAGGACCGCAAAGGCGTCCCGCATCGGCAGCGCCTCGGAAGCAGCACGAAAGCTGAAATCAGACTGCCGTACCACCATGCCGGCCAGAAAGGCTCCGAGAGCCATGGAAACACCGAACATCTGGGCGGAACCAACTGCAATTCCCAGGGCAAGAACCAGGACCGTGAGGGTAAACAGCTCCCGTGAACGGGTGGCGGCAACGTGCTCCAGCAGCCAGGGGATCAACCGGCCGCCAATCAGAAAAGTCAGGGCGACGAGGAGGATTATTTTTCCCAGAGAGATGGCGATGGCCAGGGGAAGGCCCGTGGCGCCGCTAACGGCAGGGCCGAACAGTACGGGGAGAATTACCAGCAGTAAAACTGTGAACAGGTCTTCAACCACCAGCCATCCAACAGCAATGTGTCCGGTGGGCGTATGGAGTTCATTGTGATCCACCAGCACGCGCAGGAGCACCACCGTACTGGCAACGGACACGGCAAAACCGAAGACGATCCCGGCAGACCAACTCCAACCCAGCCATCGTGCGACCATGACACTCAGCAGGGTGGCAACGAGACTCTGGAACACGGCTCCGGGTACCGCCACACGGCGCACCTCCAGCAGTTCCTTGACATGGAATTGGAGGCCGACGCCGAACATGAGCAGAATAACCCCGATTTCGGCAAACTGCTCGGCCATGGCGCGATCGGCAACAAAACCGGGAGTATTCGCTCCAACCGCGATTCCGGCCAGCAGATAGCCGACAATTGGTGACAAGCCCAGGCGGTGGGTCAGGTAGCCGAAAATCAGCGCCGCCGTTAAACCACCTGTCAATGTTATGATCAAATCAAGTTCGTGCATGTATCCAACCTTTCCTTTTTAAATATTCCATCCGTTCACACAACTCGAACAGGTTGTGGTCGGTTAGTTTGAATTGAGCATTCTTTTCCTTTTAATCAAAAAGAAGTGCATGAAAGCAGGTAACGTTACAAGGGTGAACAGTGTTGTTGCAGCAATACCAAAGTTGGTTGCCCATCCTATAGATGCCAGAGCACCATAATCAGTTAAAGCAAGTGAGCCAAATCCGGCTATGGTTGTAAGCGCTGAAAGGAGAACAGCTCTACCGGACTGAGTAAACCGACGCTGATATTCTTCCTCGACGCAGTTCCTGACCCTGTGAGCAATATGAAGACCGTAATCGCTCCCCATCCCGAGAATCGTCACCAATACCATCACGTTCATAAAATTGAGTCGCATTTCAAAAGCGGCCATCAATCCAAGCATAGCAATTACTCCGGAGAAAACCGGAAATAAAGAGCAGAAAATTCCTACCGGATCATTGAAGTGAGAAACAAGCAGCAGAAAGACAATTGCTCCACCAAGGATCAGTGCCCACACAAAGCTGTGTCTGACTGAATCGGTGAGTTGCTTGCTCACCAAGTCTACGCTCGTCGCACGGGCCAGAGGATCGATATCTGTCAACGCGCTGGAAAATGCAGCCTGCTTAAATTCTGCTCCTCGGTAATTCAGGTAAGTAAGCAGATGATACCCGTTTGTGTTATGGGTCAGATGCCTTTCCACAATGCCTCTGAACGGAGATTTGGACATCTCGGCAAGCCCATCGCTAACTGGCAAGAGCTTGGCTTGGGAAAGACTGGCAAGGTTCTGTATATAGTTATGGAAAGGTTCAATCGCGAAATCGTGCTGTGTCAGTGATTGTTCCAGGTCAGCGATAAGCTTGGTGCTGTTAAGACCAACTGACAGGGCCTCTACGATAGGGCGTTGTGTATTGGTTTCATTGATGACCTGCCCCAGAGAAGCATAGGAAACCAATTCACCACGCTGTTGAAGCTGTTCTGCCAGTACATCCAGTTTGCTTCCCCGTGACAGAACATCAGAAAGGTCTGTTCCTTCAATGGCAATGATCATCTGTTTTGGGCTTACGCTCAAATGCTGCTCCACCTTTTCCTGGGTGAGAAATGCTTCAGATGTGCGGGGCTGCATATTCTTTAATTCGGATTCGAAAGAGATGCCGGTAGCCGCAAATAATAGACAAATCACCATCAGCAGTGACAGGGCAATGTTGGGTCGCCAGTACCTCTGACCTATCTTCCAGATGCTGCCAAGACAGAAACCGGGTAACGGCTTGTACTCCTTGAGGGGATATTTCTTCTCCATGAAGATCAACAGTGGCGGCAAGAAAAAGAACGTTGCGTACAGGGAGAAAATTACTCCCAGCCCAACCAGAAGTCCCAGTTCGGCAAGAGCACGCACATCTGATACAACCAGGGCGAGGAATGGGAAGGCTGTTGTGCCGGCAGCGGTGAAGAGGGCATGGCCGGTGTCCACGTTCGCGAGTTGGAGAGATTCATTGGATGTTTTTCCGCTATTGCGTTCGAAATGAAAACGATCATAAAGATGAATTGAATAGTCTGTACCCAGGCCGATTATGAGAGAGGTAAATGCGAAAGATATGATGCTAATGGTCGGGAAGAATAAACCCGCCGAGCCCACGGCCAGCACAACTCCATATACCAGAATGAGTGGGATCAGCAGAGTCGGCAGTATTCTCCGATAGGAAATAAAGAAAAGAGCCAGGACAACCACCAGAGTCGAAATCAGTCCGGTGATAACATTCTCTTTCATGATGGACTCATCTGTAACCGCGCTCAGGTGGGCGCCGGCACAAGATATCTGGACGGTGGCTCCTTCGCGAGCCTTGTTGATAGCCGCCACCAGCTTTCTGGCAAAAGCAATTTCAGTCACCGGCTTGCTAGGTTCGGCGATAATGATCAGCACCTTGCCATCACGCGAAAGGAAATAAGGAGAAGAGGTGTCCAGATCAAGTGCCTGGGAGGCTGTCTTTAATCGCGGCAAAATAAGGTCACGCAGATAAAGTGGATCGGCTGCGATAAGGCCGCTAAAACTTCCTGGAGCGGCCAGCTCTGTTTTGGCTTTACGAAGAGATTGATCGATTAAATCAGGCTGGAGAAGCTGCTTGTAACGGGCAACATCCGAAGGAGACACAAAAAGCTGCGGGTGGGTAACCGCGTAGTTTAGGAATTCAGTAAATGGCTCAGCCTCAGTAGGATCAAAAATACGATATTTAACGTTATTGAAACCGGGAGTTCCATCCACAGAGAGATTTTGAAGTTTAACAGCGAAAACTTCAGCTTCTTTGATTATCGATTCCTTGTCCCCTTCGAGCAAAAAATAGACGTTTCCAGCGCTCCCTGTCCATTCAATTGTGTCCATGAAAAGAGCAAGCGGTCCCTTTTGAGGGAACAATTTGAAAATATCAGCTTCGAAATGGATCCTGCTGATTGAAAACAGGGAAAGTACGAAAACCAGGCAACATACGATAAATACTGCCGCTGGTTTGGTAGTCGTGACGAAGGAAATCCACTGCAGATGCCTCCGTATCAAAGCGTTGGAGGTGGAGACAATTTTACTTGATAGGTTTTTAATCATATGGGATCCGTTTGAAATGGAACATTTTATCAGTGCAAGAATTTTAGCTGATGTGCTTAACACCAGCATTGAAGGAGAGAGGTTTCAGATTTCTGCTTGAGTCATTTCCGGAAGGTTAATTTTCTTCCGTCGATTTTCCAGCTCCAGGACTATCGGGCTTGCTATAAATATTGATGAATAGGTTGCGATGACAATCCCTGCAACCAGGGCCAATGCAAAATCATGAATGACTTCACCGCCAAATAGTAATAATGAAATTGCTGCCAGGAAGGTGGTTAATGAGGTGATCACAGTCCGGGAGAGAACTTCATTAATGCTGTTGTTGAACGTGTTCGCCAGGGATTCCATTGAAGTTTTATTGAGATTTTCCCTGATGCGGTCAAATATTACCACCGTATCCGTCAGGGAGTACCCGGCAATGGTCAAAACGGCGGTAATGAAGAGGAGATTGATTTCCTTATCCATAATGTAAAACAGTGCAATCATAGCCAGCACGTCATGAAGTGTGGCGACTATGGCGCCCACGCCAAATTTAAAATCAAAACGCCAGGCTATATAAATAACTATTCCGATCATGGAGATAGCTACTGCCTTCAGGGTATCCTTCTTAAGTTTGTCACCGATTGAAGGACCAATCTCAGATGAACTTTCTTCTACAAAGGTATTTTCGGGAAATTCTTTTTTGAAGACTTCTTTGATGGTATCGGAAACCCTTCCTGTCGCCAGAGTAGTTTTTCCAACTTTAATAAGCAGCTTGTTTCCCTCTTTTATCTCCTGCAAGCTAGCCTCTTTGAGGTTGTTGCCGGCAAGAGCAGTCCGTGCTTTTTCCAAAGAAACCGGTTGTTGGAAATTGAGTTGGATTGATGTTCCTCCGGAAAAATCAATACCCATGTTAGCGGCGTTTCTGGCGATCTGTATAATGCCAATAATGCCTATAATCGCGATGATGCTTGAAATGATGAAGGTGATCTTGCTCTTACCGATAAAGTCAATTTCTGTTTTTTTTATGAATTGCATAATTTCCCCTGAATGCTGAGTTTTGATTTATATGCAGCTAAGTACACTATAATTTTATGGGATTTCAGTAGCTTGAGAGAAACATTCTACTTTCAGCCACAGCAGATAGAACTCTGCTGTGAGGTGTCCCTAGCTGACAGCAAAAAATGTTTGTAGTGAACGTACCCTCAGGCAAAAGCTGAGGGACCTTTCAAGCTAAGATATGGGGTGTTTGGAGAGATTAGGCGGGTGGTGCTCTTGCGGAAACAACTGAAATAGCGGTAAAGCTAAAGGAAGAAGATTTATTCTTTCTACTTGAAAGATATGTGACAGGACTTTTTACCTGATGATCAAAGTTTATAAAAACTAAGTACTGTGCAGATTTTTTTGTTGTTTTGAGTTGTGAAGATTGTAGCAGGGTTTTGGTAATTGCAGTTGTAGATGGTTTGCCTTTTTGTAAACTTGAAAGCTTCGGCTCCTGCGGATTTGAAATTTTTGATAGATTTATACCTTGGGATATAAATAGCACTGCGGCCACTATCACGAATGGCAGCATAAATTTCCTGTTTGTGGAATAAAACTCAAAAATATTCATGGTCAAAAGCTATACTAAATCATATTCAGGAGCAAGCAATATTAGCTGAGGTTTTGATCTGGTCATGGTCTGCAGGCCTGCATAAACAGTAAGCGCGGGATACAATTCTTAAATCATGGAGTAATAAAAAGGCTTTAACCTGTTCAGGGTTAAAGCCTTTGGATAAATTATATGTCAGGAGTCGTGACTATTTGGCTACCGGCAATCCATCGCTTTTCCAGTCTGCAAAGATCATCTCAGCAATGTTGGGGTAGGCCAGTTTCTGCAGTTTTCGATAGGCAGGGATTACAGCATTTCCTTATAGGGCCAGCCCTGCATGCCATCTTTCAGGATGAATATCCGTTTGTCGGAAATCCCTTTCTCCTTGAGGTACTCATAAGTGTTCTTTGCACCGCCACCGCCTCTGGGGCACACAACAACGATATCCGACTTCCCTGCTGCGAGCAGTGGAATAATTTTGTCCAGCTTCTGTTTCTCTTCGGTACTTTTGGCAGGAAAAGCATTCGTTTCAAGAGAACCTTTGAAATGGTGCTTCTGAAACTGCGCAGGCACTTGAATGTCGACGATATTCATGGCTTTACCGCTCTCCAGCCATTGTTTGAATTGTCCAGGGGCAACGTAGTTGTAGTCAGCCGCTACGGCTGGCACTACAAAGGCAAGCATGGATGCTATCAACAGGCACACAAGGTTCTTCATTTTCTCTCCATGGTCGTAGGTTTTAATTTCATTAATATGAGGGAGAGTGCCTGGTTCGTCAAATTCTTAATATCGATATTTTGATGTATATGGATTGCTTTTATTAATGCTATGCGCCCGTTCGTTGTGGTTAGATCTGTCTGGATGAAGGTTCATTTGCCATTGAAGGTAAACTGATCCTTGTCATCAAGAGGGGGAGTGCTGGTTCCTATCATTTTCAACTTCTTGATCAGATTGGTATTGGCCTCCTTAAGGGAGGAATTGGCCCTTGTATCAGCAGACCAGCCTTCAGGGTCCACTTCATCTGAACCTTCAACATACCCGGTTACTTTTCCGCTCCAGATGACCTTGTTATCTCTCAAGCTTGTCAAGGTTACGTCATCCAGAACAGTAGTGCCTTCATAATCACACCCAAAATTGTGAGGCTCAAAATTCCATCATAAAATTTCATTGGCAAACCTTCAAAACCAACATACATTTGTATCAGTTACCAAATCAGGAGGAAGGAAATGATACTCATGCCGGCAATTAAACGCACAATCTCCGCGTTAAGTCTCCTGCTGCTTGCTTCTGCATCGGCGGATGCTTTCGTGTTCGATGTCTGGAAATCAGGTATGAAAACCGATCGGGTCATTGAAGCAGGGAAAAAGAAGGGAGTTGCCGTCAAGTTGGATAGTGGCGGATTGTTTTCAAAAAAGGAACCTGAGGATTTGGCCGTAAAGGTTGAATATCACTGCAATACCAAGCTGATGGGGTATGATGCAAAGATACTTTTTTCCTTTGCGCCCTTGAGTCGAGTGCTGCACACGCTGCGGGTGACGGTAAAACTGCCGATGTCTTCGGAAAAGGCGGACATGGATGTTCTGGCTGACAGCATTGCCCGGCAACTGGATGTTAAATACAAGGAACAGGGCGAGCCTGCAGCCGAAAGCATGATAGGAGGAATGGTCGACAAGATGCGTGATGTCAAGCGTCGCAGCTGGAAGAGCGGCAGCGATACGGTAACGATGGAATCGCAATGGAAAATGGTCGGCGGCGAGGTGGCCGTCCTCTATGTTGACGACAAGCTTGCAGAAAAGGCAGGGGTTGAAGACCGCCAGGTCCGCGAGAAAAAACTGGAGCGTTCTTCAGGCAGCGACCGGAGCAAATTCTAAGAATGGAAGCTTAAATTCCGGACTTGATATGATTACTGGTGGTGAGCAAAGAGCCTTGGCTGAAAAAGCGAAGGCTCTTTTTTTCTGGGTAAATGCCGTAAGTGGATCCTATTGCGTTAATGCAAACTCGGCCATTTGCGCGACAAAGAAACGTGCGTCTTAAGCAAAAGAAGATCCAAAAATCCTGAAATTGACCAGAGAGGAGCCGAAAAAATGTGAAGGAGGTCTCCTTGGGTTGACTTTCCGGAAATGTGCGGGAGTCTACTTGACAGAGAAGCTTACGATAAAGGTAAAATTTAACAGCTTCTACGAGTACAAATATGGCAGATCTAGTTATAATTACTCCACATCTCAAAACTCATCTTGGAGGATGTGGCAAATACAGTTGTCAACTTGCAGCAACTATCATATCTAAATATTCAAACCATAGATCTATAGTTATTGAAGTTAATTTTGATGATGGAATAACCGCTGATTCACTGGTTGCCTGCGTTCAAGATGATTTAGGATTTAACGATCCGATATTTGGCTTTTCTCTTCTGATAAGTTCAAGTGCCGCCGATTATTTATTTATCTCTCGGGAATTAAAACGAAGAGGGTATAAAACTTTTATTGCGGGGGCAGAAATTGACTATGTATACCTACCCGAAGTAGGACACAGAACACATGAACATCGTTTTCAAGGAAACACAACGGAATTTGACTTTCTATTTGAAGGACCTGCTGAACATATTATTCCCGTTTTAGATGATATCCAAGATTGCAAAGAATATGCTGGAAGACCAGGTGTAACAACAGTAAGGGACTCCGAGGTTATAAGAGGAAATCAACCACAGTATTGTATTGAAAAACTAGTAGAAGTGGATTGGGGAAATCTCCTGATTTTAGGTGAGGATTTAAATAAGCGTGAAATTCAATCCGGTGTTGTTTTGGCACAGCGAGGATGTCCGTATGGTTCGCAATCAAAACTATTGGCAATAGATCCACCTATTGGGATAGATTTACCTCCCTATGAAATCCAAACCAAGGGTTGTAGTTTCTGTCATTATGGGGGACCGCTTACAATTCCACTTGAACACGTGCTTTCTCAAATAAGAAATATTCCATTATCAAATGGAAGGAGAAATTTCTATCTAAGTCACCAAAATCCATTTCCACTACTCCCCAAACTAATTGAGCAAGCAGAAGACATAGGTACTATCCATCTCATGTCATTGCCAGGGTTTATAAGAAATCATGCAGATAGAGTAAGGAGTACTATTATACAAGCTCAGAAAAAAAGAATTATATTAGATTTGTCGTGTATTGGTTTTGAAAGTTTTACTCCAAATGTCTTAAGAAATTTAAACAAAAACACGTCAGTTGAGCAAAATATGAGAGAAATAGAAATAATGATAGATCTGGAAGATAATTTTCGAAATTTTAATATTACTCCAGGTTGCCACGGTCTAATTGTACCAACTCCCTGGCACACATCAGACGATTTGGCTAAGGAATTCGCCCTGCTTAAAGAGAATGACAGGTTGAAAAGAACATACGGTGGGGCAATATTTTGCCGCCAATTAAGAATAACTCACACAGGGGGGCTTTCCAATTGGATAAGGTTTGTGGAAGAAAATGCTGGAGTAAACTATAAAAGGAACAGTTTCGGACAAATCGAATGGCATACAGATGCTGCCGAAACTTGGCCCTTTGAGTATAGTAGAAAAAACAAGACCGACGTTGTTGTCACTGATGATTAAAATATTACCCCGCCTTTAAAGACCTGATCAAGCGGCATTGAGTTGTTGTCCCTGCCTCCTTACTCGCCAGTCTCGCAAAACTGGTGAGTCCTTTTTATCCCTAAATTTCAATCTTTTTGAATTTGCAAATTGCAGGCAAAGTATAACGCGTAAAATAGTTAATAAAAACACTGTCTTACCAATAGATTTCTAAATTGAACACAGATTGGCTTCCTCATTTTTGACAGGTGTTCAGCAACTGATATGCTTATTCTAATACGTTAAGAAGGGACTATTAAAGCGATGCAGGCGCAACCATTTGAAAGCATTGCGACTCATCCCGGAAAAGTGGAGGAATACTATGAATGAATTAAAAGACATAACTGATCAGCTGGAATCTGTTTCATTTGAAGACAGCACAAAAGAGTTATTAGCAGCAGAAAACGCTCTTGTAATAGTAGGTAATGTACAGAAGCTAAAAAATTCAGAAGACTATATTATTGTTTCGCCATTGAATGATTGTAAAAGAAAATTTCAATTTAAAATTCAAGATCTAGAAAGAATCGAAAAAATAGAAAATCAGGTTTTTAGAGTATACATAAAGGTTGACTCGAGTTGTATAGAAATGACTAATGCAAGAACTACAAAATCTAATGCCGGAACTAGAAGGAAGAAAAGATTTGACTTTGAAAATATGAAATTCCTTTCTTATAGATCGGATGTATCTCCGTGCTACCTTATCTGTGACAGTCGTTGTGACATTAACTGTGACAGTTGTTACACTGACTGTTATTGCACATGTATCTGTGACTGTAATTATGTTGCGTGAATTAATTTAGGAATATCAACCTGGTGGCACAGGCTTCCTCGCCTGTGCGATAAAGAAGTCTATTTTTACAGCTTATTTTGTTTAAGTTGTCTCAATGATAGATGCTGTATTCACCTGATTTCATGAATAAAGCGTGTTAAAGGAGTATATTGTGAATTTGAGCTTGCCTACCCAAATACAATTTGAAATAACGGATAAATGTAATTTGAAGTGCCCTCATTGTTTTAATTACTCTACTTGTTCTTATGGGATGGATGAATCTAAAGATCTGGATTTTTATGAAATGGATACTATTGCTAAAATTATTGTAGAAAACAAAATATATTCTGTCGTGCTAACGGGTGGAGAGCCTCTAACTAAACCGGATTTATTGTTTAGATTGTTATCCTATTTTATAAAAAATGATGTAACTGTTTCTATTAATACCAATCTTTTATTATTGGACCAACCGATAATTGATAAATTAAAAACGGTTGTAACAGGAGGTATTTTAGTATCATGTCCTTCTTCTGATCCTAAAACATATAATAAGATGACGGGGGGAGGAAATTATAGTGTCTTTAAAAGAAAATTAAAACTATTGGTTGATTCTGGATTATTCTTTTCAGTAAATATGGTTGTTAATAAAAATAACATTAATCAAATTAAAACAACAGCCAGGGCCCTGCAGGAAATTGGCATAAAGTCATTCGGAGCCACCCCTATGGGATTAGTGACGGGAAATTCTCAATATGAAGATGTTTTAGACAAAGCTGAAATTATATCTCTTGTGAACGACTTGCTTTGGTTAAAGCAGGAGTTATCTCTTAATGTTGATATTTTTACTTCTTTACCAAAATGTTCTTTTCCGGAAGAAATACATGGAAAAAAAATAGGCTTTTTGGCTAGAAGTTGTCAAGCAGGGAAATCATCAACTACAGTGTCAAATATCGGCGATATCAGACCTTGTTCTCACAGTTCTGAAGTATATGGTAATCTCTTAGTAGAATCTTTTAAAAATATTTATGCCAAAATGGAGGATTGGAGAGCTTTAAAAAATGTTCCTGATGAGTGTTTGGAATGCAAAGTTTTAAACAAGTGTTTCGGGGGGTGTAGGGTTGCAGCGGTAGCTGCGTTTGGGGATTGTAAAAGCAAGGATGTCTGGATGGGAAAACCTTTTGTTGATGACCCCTTTTTCCAGGATCAGGGTGATATGAAAAACGTCAACATAAATTCTGATGCCGTAATAGCTATATCTGGAAAGTTCAGGTTTAGAAAAGAAGAGCAGCAGCTATATCTTATTTTTAACGAAAATAAATCTACAACTCCTGTCAATGAAGAGTTGTTTGAATTTTTAGAATACTTAAATGGAAAAGGTAATATAAAAGTTGAAGATCTGGCTGACGATATTTCCATCGACATTAAAGATGAAAATTTCAATAGGATTTTACAAGTATTACTTCATAAAAAAATTATCGCCATGTATCCCTCTCAATAGGTCAAGAGAAATCCGGGTGCGACTATTCTTATGAATAAAAGTGATAATCAAGAGAGGCAGGAGAAGCTGCTTCTCATTTCCATGCCTTTTGCAACATTAGATGCTCCCTCAATTCAATTGGGAGCCTTATCCGGCTATCTCAAAAATAAAGGTATCCCTGTAGATGTTCATCATGCTTATGTGAGATGCGCTGAAATCCTGGATCCGGAATTGTATCGTGTTATCAGTTATTCAATGCGGGATGAAATCTTTTATCCCCATTTTTTATATCCGGAAAATTTCGAGCGATACAGATACATGATAACCAGTTGCTTTAATAACTTTGTAAAATATCGACCGATTTCATTGGAAACTGTTCTGGGTAGGTTGAATTCATTTAATGAAGAGCTGCTTGTCAGGTTAGACTTTTCAAAGTATTCACTTATCGGCTTTAGTGTTACCTACGACCAATTAAAATCTTCAATTTTCCTGAGCCGAAGAATAAAGCAGCGCTATCCTGATATTCCCATTGTGTTTGGCGGTGCCTACTGTAATGGAGATCTTGGGATAAGCCTGCTCAAAACTTTTCCAGAAATAGATTTCATTGTCAGTGGTGAGGGCGAAGAAACTCTCACTGCCCTTTTTAAAAACTTAGCTAAAAAGAAATTTGCTGCCATAAAAGGTCTTGGCTGGAGAGATAATGGCAGTGTTAAATTTAACGGCTTCCCTGAAAAATTACCTTTAGACAGCCTTCCTATGCCGGAATATGAAGATTATTTTCACGAATTGGAAAATTGTTCCCCTAAGTTGCAAAACGCTGTCAGATATCAGCTTTTTATTCCTATTGAAGGATCGAGAGGATGTTGGTGGAATAAATGCACTTTTTGTAATCTCAATTCGCAATATCATGATTATCGGGAAAAATCTGTGGCGCGTGTTATTGAGGAAGTCAAGAAACAAGTTAATAAGTATCAGTGCCATTCCATAAGTTTTGTGGATAATATTCAAAGAATTAAGAATTTCGACAAATTGATGTCAGGATTAAAAGAACTGCATCAGGATCTGAATATTTTTTTACAAACACGGGCCGGCCATTTAAAAAAAACGGATTATGCCCTCATGCGGGATGCTGGAGTGACGAAAGTACAGATAGGCATTGAAGCCTTCGGCAGCAGCTATTTAAAAAAGATGAACAAGGGAGTCACAACCATTGAGAATCTAGCTGCTATTAAATATTGCCAGGAGTTTGGTATCTTGGTTATTTACAACTTAATCACTAACTATCCAAATGAAGATCAGGATGATTTGCAGGAAGCATCAGAAAATATAAAGTTCTTAAAAAGTTACATTCCTCCTTGGGCTATCATTCCCTTGGGAATATATCATGGAAGTCCAGTGTATCGTAATGCTAAGGATTTTAATATAAAGGAGATAAAAATTCCGGATCATAACTTGTGGCGTTTTCCTCAAAAAATATGGGAAACTCTTATTTCTTTTTATTATGACTATACTTGCATAAATGATGTAAAAGACAGAAGATTGTCATGGCAAGAAATTCTTAGAACATGGCAGCACATAGGTAGGGACAGGATTCATAGACCTCTCCTTTATTATCAAGATACGGGGGATTTTTTGACAATAACAGACCAGTTGTCGGAGAATAATTTTAAAAAGATATTAAAAGGTGTTGAGCGTGAATTATATCTGTTCTGTGATAGTGTTCAAACAAGATCGGCTATACTTAAAAAGTTCACAGAATTTTTGCCAGATCATTTGGAAAGTATCTTAGTAAAATGGATTGCCAATCGATGGATGTTTAGAGAAGAGGACAACTTTCTCAGCCTCGCCGTCAGGATGAGCCCCAGGATTTCAGCAGTATCATCTTTATCCAATAACCAATATAACTACTTAATGAAAAATTGGGGTCCGCCACCCCCTCGATCCTATGCCCAAAAGGATCAAACTTCAACGCCGATTATCAATGTAGATCGTTGATATTATTTATAATTTTCATTGGAAAATTTCTCTAAGCTCGTATTTCCCACCAACTTGTTTCAAATCGAATTTACTTCCTTTCTGCCATCCGCCTCTTGTTCCCTCTGAATCCACTTGTGGTTTTTACTACCCCCACTACTACTACCTTTCTTCCTGAAAACACTCTCACTTGACTTGCGAGAAACTTACGACTATGCTTTTGATCTGAAACAGGAGCAGAGCCATGACCCCCAAACAGAAGAAGGTTTTTGATTTCATCACCACGTATCAGGAGCGCCACGGCTACGCGCCTTCCCAGCAGGAGATCGCCAGGGGGTGCGGGTTTGAATCCCTCGGCACGGTCCAGCACTACCTGAAGCTGCTGGAGCGGGACGGCTTCCTCTCCCGACGCTGGAACGGCCGTCGCAGCATTGAATTGAACAAGCCTGCCCAGGCGGTTGCGGCAGGTATGGAGCTTCCCTTTGTGGGCATCGTTGCTGCCGGACGGCCGATCGAGGCATTTCAGCAGGCCGAGGTGGTGGAAGTTCCTTCGGCCATGGCCGGAACGGGCAATGTTGTCTATGAGGTGCGTGGCGATTCCATGATCGATCAAGGCATCATGGACGGCGATTACGTGACCGTGCATAGTCAGCCGACCGCAGAGAACGGCCAGACTGTGATCGCTGAACTGAACGGCTCCATCACCATCAAGCGTTTCGTCAGGAAAGGTAACAGCATCGAGCTGCATCCGGCCAACCCGACCATGACTCCGATCATGGTGCAGGAGTCGGACGAGTTTCATATCCGGGGTATTCTGGTCGGTTCCATGCGGTTTTACAAAAAATGGAAAGGCAAATAGTTCATCTTGTCATTCCCGCATTTCCCATTGCCCTGGCCCGTGCCACCGACAACCGTCTGTCTGGACGACCGGTGGCTGTGGCGCCGGGCAATTCCGAACGCAGCCTGCTCCAGTGCATATCCAGCGAAGCGGCGGCTGAAGGGCTCTTTCCCGGTCAGCCGGTTTACCGTGCCCGCAGGATCTGCCCGGCCCTGACGGTTATTCCTCCCGACCCCCTCTTGCTTGCCAAAGGCACCCGCCTGCTGTTCGAGTTGTCTGCCGAATTTTCTCCGCTGGTGGAACCCTCCAATGGCCGGGTGTTTCTGGACATGACCGGCTCCAGGCGCCTGTTCGGCCCGGCCCGCGATGTGGCCGGCCGCCTTGAAAGCAGGATCGTCAGGCGCATGGGATTGACCGCCATGGCCGGCACGGCCGCCAACAAGCTTGTTTCGCGCATTGCCGCCGATGCCATGCCCGAGCCGGGAGTTTACGATGTCTTCAGCGGCGCCGAGCAATCGTTCATGGCTCCTTTTCCGGTGTCGGTGATTCCCGGTATCGGCAACGAGCGGGAAGCGCTGCTGCTGCGCGACCTGAACCTGCGCCGGGTGGAGGATCTGGCCGCCTTGAGCGTTGCCCAGCTGCGTCTGGCAGTGGGGCCGGTTGCGCCGCTGCTCCACGAACGGGCCCGGGGCATTGACCGTTCTCCGGTCCAGCCGCCCCGGATCAGTACCGAAATCATGGAGGAGTCATTCCTGGAGCAGGAAGAAAACGATGACGAAATCCTGCTGGCCGAGCTGCTACGGCTGGTAGAGGGCTGCGGTTTCAGGCTGCGCAGGGTCGGCAGGGAAACCTCACGACTGAACTTGACCGTCTGTTACGCCGATGGCGTTACGGAGCAGGGGCACAAAAAACTTTCCGCACCGCAGGCGCTGGACATCCCGCTCTTCATTGCCGCCGAAGAACTTTTCCGCAGCACCTGCCGCAGACGGGTGCGCGTGAAGGCGCTGAAACTGAGCTGCGCCTCTGCGGCTGAACAACATGGCCAGCTGGATCTGTTTGCGTCGGCCGCTTCAAGCTCCCGACGGGACACTGCGCTGCAGGATGCGCTGGATGGATTGCGCAGCAGGTACGGAAGCCAGTCCCTGCGCTGGGGGCGCAGCTTTGCCGGTGTGGCGGGGCAGTTAGGGGATGGCTCGTCGCTTTCTTCTGTTTCTACGGATCTGTCTGAGTATCGGTATCATACGGATACCCGGCGGGGAGGGTGAAGGCCCCCTCTCCCCAGCCTCTCCCACTTGTATAGACTGGGGACATAGGTAACAACTGTTCGGGGACATAGGTAACACATTATTATCAAGACACGGCTTTCCAAA
>NZ_JAHDYS010000015.1 GCF_018531195.1 Pelotalea chapellei
GAACAGAGAATCTAGTTACTGTCAGTCCAACATACAAGGCGTAGCAGCGCTACGCCGCACAAGGCGGGTTTCGAGGATGGCGGCGAGATGGCTGTTTTTCAACAACCCGCTAAGGGGGATTCATGGCTGGCAGGATTCTGATTACAGGAGGAGCCGGATTTATAGGATCCCACCTGGCAGATGAGCTCCTCCATCACGGATATCAGGTACGGGCTCTGGATTGCCTGATACCTCAGGTACATGGACCCGGAGCAGGCCGGCCGGCTTACCTGAATGGAGAGGTGGAGCTGATCAAAGGTGACGTGAGGGATGCAACAGCGGTCGACAAAGCGCTGCACGGTGTTGATGCGGTGTTCCATCTGGCCGCAATGGTCGGGGTCGGCCAGAGCATGTATGAGATTGAAAAATATACCTCGGTAAACAACAGTGGCACCGCAGTTCTGCTGGAGGCCATTGCCCAGACGGGAAACATAAAGAAACTGGTGGTTGCCTCGAGCATGAGTATTTATGGCGAAGGACGCTACCGTGACAGCAGCGGCAATCATTACGACAATCTTCAGCGGCCGGTACAGCAGCTCCAGGCCGGAAAATGGGAACTGCACAACGGCACCAGCGAACCGTTGATGCCCATTCCAACGCCTGAATCTAAAGCTCCGTCACTCTCTTCCGTGTATGCCCTTTCCAAATACGACCAGGAGCGCATGTCGATCATCGTGGGTAACTCCTACCGCACACCTGTGGTAGCTCTGCGCTTTTTCAATGTATATGGCACCCGCCAGGCACTTTCCAATCCGTACACCGGCGCACTGGCCATATTTGCCTCCCGCTTTCTTAACAACAAATCCCCCCGCATTTTCGAAGATGGCCTGCAGAAGCGCGATTTTGTCAGTGTACGCGATGTAGCCACCGCCTGCCGTCTGGCTCTGGAAGTGGACCAGAACGAGGCCCAGGTTTTCAACATCGGCAGCGGGGCAAGCATCAACGTGCTGGAAGTGTTGGACCGCCTTGGTCGGGTATTGGGGTGCGAGCATATTCAACCTGAGATAACCCGGACCTATCGGGCCGGTGACATCAGGCACTGCTTTGCAGACATAAGTGCAGCACGGCAGATATTGGGTTATCAGCCTGAAGTCAGTTTTGAAGATGGGCTGAGAGAACTTGCCGAGTGGCTTCAGGGACAGATTGCAGTGGATCGTGTGCCAGAAGCCCATTCCGAACTCCCCATGAGGGGGCTGACACTAACCTTCATCCTGTAAGTCTGCCGCCAACACATAAGGAGTAACTTCATGAAGCACCACATGCAAAAACACACTGCTTCAGAACCTCGACGTATCCTGATGACAGCAGATCCCATTGGCGGCGTATGGACATACGTTCTGGAATTGGCCAGGGGACTTTCCCGGCATGGGATAGAGATTTCACTGGCGACCATGGGGCAACCTTTATCCGCCGATCAAAAAGCTGAAGTCGCACATATTCACAACATCGTCTTATACGAGAGTTCGTTTAAACTGGAGTGGATGGAGAATCCCTGGGAAGAGGTCCGGCAAAGTGGTCAATGGCTGCTTTCACTTGAAGAAGAGATTAAACCGGAACTGATTCATCTCAATGGGTATATACATGCTGCCCTCCCCTGGAAAGCTCCCTGTCTTGTGGTGGCTCACTCCTGCAAACTTTCCAGGTGGGAGGCAGTACGCGGTACGGAACCGCCTCAACGACTCCAGCAGTATCGGGAACAGGTAAATCGTGGACTGGCAGCCGCTGATCTGGTGGTTGCTCCCTCTGCGGCAATGCTTTTCAGTCTGGAATCTTTCTACCCTCAAGCACCTCAGGGAAGGGTGATTCACAATGCCCGCAGCCGAGGCACCTTAACCCCCGGCAAAAAATCGGATTATATTTTTTCCGTTGGTCGCCTGTGGGACGAAGCCAAAAATATCACAACCCTTGCAAAGGCGTCGTGCTGCCTGGCCTGGCCTGTCTATGTTGCAGGCGAAACAACCCATCCCAGCGGACAGTCCGCCAACATTGATCATGTGCACCTCTTGGGGCTTCTTCCCCCGTCCAAACTGGCCCACTGGTTTTCCATGGCTTCCATCTATGTGCATCCGGCACGCTACGAACCTTTCGGACTCACCGTATTGGAGGCAGCCATGTCAGGATGCGCTCTTGTTCTTGGCGACATTCCCAGCCTTCGTGAAATATGGCAGGATGCTGCGGTGTTTGTTCCGCCAGATGACATTTGGACTCTGACCCGAACCTTGCGCATCCTGTGCAACGACCGCTCTTATCGTGATGAAATGGCCGAAAGAGCACTGATCCGCAGCCGCAGATTCACAGTTGAAGCAATGGCAGCAAAGTATCTGGCAGCTTACGCATCGCTGCTTCAAAATAGGAGGAATCAGGCTGACAGGAAAGCAGAATTCACCAAAGCTTCATTTACTGTTGCGTTGCCCGAAGCAACTCCCACGGCGTGAAAGAAACCCATGCAAATTGTAATGTTCTACCATTCCATCGTTTCGGATTGGAATCATGGCAACGCCCATTTCTGCGAGTCAGACATCGATGACAGAAACCACCCGCTGTACGCGGCAAGGTGGATAAACAGAAAGGATAATCATGATCGCCCCTCTCTCCATTGCCTTTTTCGGATCAAGCCTTGTTTCATCATACTGGAACGGCGCCGCCACCTATTACCGGGGGATGATCCGCGCCCTGCACCAGCGGGGGCACAGCGTCACTTTCTATGAACCGGACGCTTATGAACGACAGGCATATCGTGACATGGACGATCCGGACTGGGCGACAGTGGTGGTGTACCCGGCAACTGAAGAAGGAGTCGTACGTTCTCTGGAGGCTGCAAGGGGAGCCGATATAGTTGTCAAAGCCAGTGGTGTCGGGGTCTTTGATGAATTTCTGGAACAGGAGGTCCTTTCCCTGAAACGGGAAGGAACCCAGATAATATTTTGGGATGTGGATGCACCTGCTACTCTGGCCAGACTCAGAGAAAATCCCGATGACCCTTTCCGGCACCAGATACCGCGCTACGACCTGGTGTTAACCTATGGAGGGGGCAACCCCATCGTTCAATCCTATGGCTCGTTCGGCGCCCGCAGGTGCATACCTATTTACAATGGGCTAGACCCTGAAACTCACTTTCCTGTGAAGCCAGACTCCCGTTTCCAGGTTGATCTGGCCTTTCTGGGCAACCGCCTGCCTGTCCGTGAGCGCCGCGTTGAAAATTTTTTCCTTGATGTTGCAGCCGGACTCCCTCACAGGAGGTTCCTGCTGGCGGGGAGCGGATGGGATTACAAGCAGAGCGCAGACAACATTGCCTTTCTCGATCACCTCGATACCTGCGATCACAACGCGTTCAACTGCAGTGCGAAAGCTATTCTCAACATCAGTTGCAATAGCATGACAGACAATGGGTTCTCTCCTGCCACGCGGGTGTTCGAAGCTGCCGGTGCGGGAGCCTGCATCATTACCGACAAATGGGAAGGCATAGATTATTTTTTCGAACCGGAAAAGGAAATATATGTAGCCGCATCAGGAGACGAGGTCGCCGGGATACTCGACCAGCTAACCCCGGAAATCTCCTGTCTGGTAGGGAAGCGTGCCATGACCAGGGCCCGTGCCGAGCACACCTATGCCCACCGCGCACGCCAATTTGAAGGAATATTCGGGTAAGCGGGAACCGGGGTTCAGATTTGGTGTTGCTGGTCACTCGTCTCCGCTTCGCAACGCTTTTGTACGGGTCATTCACGCATTGATTGACTTTCAAAGCGATTTTCTCTAGATTGCTTTGTATAAAAGAATAGCTAACGATAATACTAAACCATGCGCGAGCATGGGGCGGAAAGCCTACAGGGTCTTACAGAGACAGCCGGGTTGCCGAAATGAAAAGACGGCAACCCGTTTTTTTATTTCGCTCCCTTATACCAAACAGCAAGGAGAAACCATCATCATGATCAGAATTACCGGCAGCATTTTACTTGTTTGTGCAACAGCCAGTTTTGCCATGGCAGCAGTGGGTGTTGATGTGGCCACACCCAATGTAAGAGTTAGGGTAGGTGCACCCCCAGTCCCAGTTCCACCGCCACCAGTAATTGTTACGGAAAGAGAACGGGTTGTCGTCCGGGAGAAAGAAGTAATTCATGATCGGCATGACCGGGGCAAACACAAGGGACATTACAAACACAAAAAAAAGCATAAACACGACTAAGAATTAATCCGCAAATTCTAAGTTTTTTGCTCATTTTCAAATGAGCCTGAACACGAATGGCCCTGCTACATCAGCAGGGCCATTCGTGTCTTAACTGGTAAAATTCTCTCAGGAAGAATCAGCGATTACGGTCCCCACTGCTTGCCCTTGATATAGCCTCACGAACAAAAGAGAGATGGCGCTGCTCGTCGGAGAGGTGAATCCGGATGATCCCGGCAATATCGGCAGGAAAATCCTGCTTTATGGCTTTTTCGTAACTGGATGTGGTGAGGCGTTCATTGGTTTCCATTGCCTCAAGCGCACCTTTCGTGCCGGTCATGCTGCGCAGGGACGTAAAACCGGAGATGAAGAATCCTTTGAAGTCCTTGTGAAATTCAGGCGGAGTCCCTCCCAATACTCTCATCTTTTCAGAAAGAACATCCACGTGGCGACGGTGCTCTGCCTGAAACAACACCAGCTTCTCACGAATTATGGCTTCGTCAATGTTCTTAATAGCCTGCTCATATGCGTGATAAGCATCGACATCCAGGTGAATCAGTTTCTCGATCTGACTTAAAATTTCATCGTTATTCATCGGTTCCTCCTTTATTCAGTATGTAGAAAAAGAGTAACACGCATGAGCAGTTACGCAACCGGCTCAGGAAAATTATAGCGGCACCTGCCCCGCTCTGGTACTATCTCAAGGGCAACCAACCGGTCACCCCTACGGGTTCACCTTCACACACAGGATACATAAAGGAGGCTCCATGAAAGCTGATATAAATGGTATTTCTCTCGCCTACAGCGACCGGGGAGAAGGCCTTCCCTTAATGCTCATCCACGGCTTTCCGCTCTGCCGGAAGATGTGGCGCCCCCAGGCGGAAGCGCTGGCCAAAGCCGGTTGTCGGGTAATTACCCCGGATCTGCGCGGATTTGGAGAAAGCGGAACAGACTCCGGACCGGTGAGCATGGATACATATGCAGATGATGTAGTGGCATTACTTGATTACCTGCAGATCGACAAGGCGATTATCGGCGGAATGTCCATGGGGGGATACGTGCTCCTGAACCTTCTGGAGCGGCACCCGGCACGTGTTCACGCTGCAATTTTCATAGTAACCAAAGCTGGTGCCGATGATGAAGCCGGTCGGGAAAAACGAACCGCTCTCGCTGAAGGAAGCCGCACTCAAGGCAGCCTGCCGGTGGCAGATACTTTTCGTAAAGTACTGTTTGCACCGGGAACAGAGACCGAAAACCTGGAGCTGGTTGACGAGGTGTACGGCTGGATGAAGGCAACGCTCCCCCAAGGTACTGTGGATGGTCTCATTGCAATGCGGGAACGTAAGGACAGCATCCCCTTACTCGGCAGCATCAGCCACCCTGCCCTTGTAATCGGAGCTGATCAGGACCAGGCAATACCGCTGGAAAATGCACACATTCTTGCTGAAGGACTTCCGGATGCGGAGCTTTGCATTCTGCATGGGGCCGGTCACATGGTTAACCTGGAGCAGCCGGTGGCTTTTAACGATACGATCTACAAATTTCTAACCGAATTATAAAGATATCGAGGGTGTACCATGCAAATCGCTGTTGTCGGCGCCGGGGCGCTGGGATTGTTCTACGGGGCTCTGCTGCAGAGAAGTGGTGAAGATGTTCATTTCCTCTTGCGCCGTGATTACAACGCCATCAGCAGCCAGGGGCTCAAGGTTTTCTCCACCTTTGGTGACTTCAGCCTGCCGAAGGTTCATGCATATCGTGCTCCTCAAGAGATCGGCACGGTTGATCTGGTACTGGTGGGGCTGAAAACCTTTGCCAACAGCAGCTATGAAGAATTGATCGGGCCGCTGGTGGGAGAGCACACACAGATACTGACTCTGCAGAATGGTTTGGGTAACGAAGAGGCGTTGGCGATGCTGTTTAAAGAAGAACGCATTATCGGCGGCGTTGCTTTTCTCTGTGCAAACCGGGGCGTTTCCGGGGAAGTTCATCACATGGGACCGAGCCGGATCGTACTGGGCGAACTGAAACAGTGCGACCGGTCACGGCTGGACCGGCTGACAGCGATGTTTACCAGGGCTGGTGTGGAATGTCGCGCAACTGATGATCTCAGACGAAACCGCTGGGAAAAGCTGGTCTGGAATATACCTTTCAATGGCTTGTGCGCCCTTTTGCTGCAGCCGGTCACCAGCCTTCTGGCACAGCCGGCAACACGAAGCCTGGTGCGCGAGATTATGGTGGAGGTAATTTCCGCAGCCAATGCCCAGCAGCTCTCAAAGCCGATTTCCAACGCATTCGTCGACAGCATGATGGAGTTTACCGACAGGATGGGGGAATACCGGCCTTCGATGCAGATTGATCGTGAAGAGGGTCGTCAGCTCGAGATCACCGCGATCTTCAAGATTCCGCTTGAATATGGTCAGCGGCAAGGTGTCCGGATGCCGAGGATTGAGATGCTCTCAACCCTGCTGGAGCAGGCGGTGGGTTAAAGGGTTAAGCCCCTAAAGGTTTCCAAAACCTTTAGGGGCTGTTATCAACTCAAGGAATCTCCTGGCCATCTCAGGCCCCCTGGCTTCATCCTCGTGCTTGAAGAATACAAACACATCCTCCCACTCCTGTTCCCTCACCCGCTCTACCCATGCCTTCAGCTCCTCATCGCCATAATCGGGTCTCCGTAAACGGAGATAGCCCCACCTGCCTGTGGCAACGAAAGGCACTTCAAGATTATTCTCTGCCTCAGCAATACACAGCACCGCCTGATGGTCATGCAACAGGCTGAAAACGTCATCATCAAACCATGACTGATGCCGGAATTCGAACGCTACGCGAACCTGCGGCGGAAACAGCGCGAGAAAATCCCCCAGCCGCGGCAGATCCTTCTTTAACCCCGGGGGCAGTTGGAACAGCAGCGGCCCCAACCTCTCCTTCAGCACGCTCGAAACTTCCAACAGATACGATACGGAATCATCCACATCCTGGAGGCGCTGTATGTGGGTGATCCGCTGAGGGGCCTTGAGCACGAAACGGAAATCTGCAGGCACCTTCTCCGCCCAACCCTCCAGGACTGACACCCTCGGCATGCGATGGAAGGTGTTGTTGATTTCAACCGTCCGAAAGTGCTCGCCGTAAAAATGCAGCATCTGCTTATCAGGCAGCTTCTCGGGATAGAACCTGCCTTTCCATTCCTTATAGGAGTATCCGCTGGTACCGACGTAAAGGTTCATCTGAAACTCCTGAATTTTGCAGGGGATAAAAAATTGCAGCAGGGTGAGGGAGCATGAAAATTCATGCTCCCTTGGCTCTGGATTAATCTACATTACAAAACATTTTTTTAATTAAAATATAACATATAATCTTAACAGGAAACATATCATCTGCAATCACCTCTTAGTCAAGGATCTTGTCTTAAACGAAAAATCCACCAACCTGTTAGGGTGGTGGATTTGGAATTTAAATCGTATCGTGATCGAAGTAAGAAAGTTACCTGGATGGCTTCTTTTTATTCTGGGCCTTCTGCAGCGCGGATAAAAGGCTGTTTTTGCGCTCGGCTTCCTTTTCCCGGTTCAAGCCTTTGCGCAGCATGTTCTCGCTTACCTCCAGCCCCTTTCGATAAGCAGCTTCTGCTTCAGAATTCCGCCCTGACTCTTCCAGAGCTTGTCCCAAACCCAGGTACACCATGGAATCATCACTCTTGATGGAGATCGCCTTCTGAAACCAGGCAATCGCTTCCGCTGATTTCTTTTCCTTCAGGCGAATCAATCCCATTACATCGTGGGCGTCGAAGTTACGAGGTGCAACCTTCAGTGTTTCAACCAGCTCTCGCTCAGCGTCCTTTAACTTGTTCTTGCGGTACAATACCATTGCCAGCTTGGTTCTGGTCTGAATGTCCTTGGGGTTAATCTCAAGAACGATGCGATATTCAGTCTCGGCAATCGCATCCGGCAACAGGCCGGTCTCCGGATGAGCAAGGACCAGGGACGGGGCAAGCAAGGCAGCAATAGTAACGATTACAGGAAGTAGTTTCATGGCAATGCGTTAAAATGAGCTACTGAAGAAACAAGAGTCCCGGCACCGATCAGAGTTACAATCAGCGCACTGGCAAAGGCGACTTTTGGCGCATAGCGTTCCGTATCGATGAACCGTCTGGCTGCCTTGAAACCGTTCACCACTGCCAGGCCAATAGCGACCAGGGAAGCGGCAAGACCAAGGCTGAACACCAGGACCATGCCCAATCCTTTTCCGATCTGACCGACTGAAACCGAGGCCAGCAGTAAGGCCAGCGCAGCAGGACAGGGAACAATTCCGCCCGAGACCCCCAGCAGCAAAAGCCCCATCCAGCCCAGCGGCTTTTCACCATGCCCATGCCCATGACCGTGTGTCTGTGCATGAACATGTTTGCTCTTCTGAGCATCTGCATGGTCATCATGTGCGTGATTATGTCCGTCACCATGGTGATGGTCGTCATGCGGATGACTATGGCCGTCACCATGGTGATGGTCGTCATGCGGATGACTATGGTCATGACCATGGTGGTCATCAACCGAGTGACTCTGATTGTCGTGATGATGATCATCATGGGGATGAGCATGGTCATGACCTGTGTGGTTGTGACCGTGATTTTTGTGGCTATGACCATGACTGTGTCCGCCATGGGAATGAGCAGGTGCATGGCTGTGGCCAAAACCAAAGAGGTGCGTATGATGATGCGCCTTGGACGGATCCTTCAGAGCCTGCCAGCGCTGCCGCAGCATCCACAGACCAATTCCAAGAATGATAAGGCTTGCAACGAACCCGAGGTAGACATGGATTTCCTGTTCAGTTAGAAAGCGCGCCGAGTATTTGGCCAGCAGACCGAGCAGGATGATGCTGAAGGAGTGGGTAAAGGTAACAACCAGGCCAAGGATAATGGCATCGATGCTTCTGCCACGCGAACCGACCAGATAGGCTGCAACAACAGTTTTGCCGTGACCCGGCTCCAGGGAGTGTGCTGCCCCCAGCATAAATGCAGCCATGTAGATACCGATCATGCCTGAACCACTTATAGTTTCCATTCAACCTTCCTGAACAACCGAGTTTGCCCGACAGAGCGGTCAATATACTGTTATTGACAGAGCCATGGCAAGATCTGATTTTCCTTAGCAGGTTGTTGAAAAACAGCCATCTCGCCGCCATCCTCGAAAGCCACCTTGTGACTTCGGCCTGCGGCCTCACCCTTCGGGCGCCTTCGCGGTCCACTTTCACAGGTGAAAGTGTGCGGCGGATTAAGTTCATGCCTCCGCGGGGTGTTCTCCGGTTGCGACGATCTGACTATTTTTGAACATCCTGAATTTTTCAACAGACTCTTAAAGCCCCACCCCAGCACACCTATGAATCAAATCCTGAAGAAGCATATGACTTCGGACAGGGAATAGCAGAACCTGCTAACCTGCCGCTTCCGCAAATCGGGCAGCCCTGCATGGATAGTGGCTTTTCCAGACGACACTCGGCCAGCAGTTTTTCATTGTTGAATATTTCCAGTGTCGGCCCATCTGCCCATACTTCACCTTCATGCAGCACAATAACCCGTTCGCAGAGTTCCAGCACCATGTCCAGATCATGGCTGGTGAAGATGCGCGTATGTTTGAAATCCCTGATCAGTGCCATGAGCTGCCGCCTGGCAAAGGGATCCAATCCATTTGTCGGCTCATCCATGACCAGAATGTCCGGAGACATGGAAAGCACCGTAGCTATGGCCACACGCTTCTTTTCTCCGCCGGACAGATTGTAGGGAGGCTTGTCCCGCAGGTGATTTGCGCCGACCAGCTCAAGCACCTCTGTCACCCGCTGTTCCACATCGGCAACAGCCATTCCCAGGTTGAAGGGACCAAAAGCGACATCATCGAAAACCGTCGGCATGAAGAGCTGATCATCCGGATCCTGAAAAACCATTCCCACCGTGCGCCGGATATCCGGCAGCGTTCCTTTGGACAGCGGTATGTCGCCAATGCGGATGTTGCCGGAAGTCGGCTCCAGGTAGCCGTTAAGATGCAGGAGCAGAGTTGATTTCCCTGCCCCGTTGGCACCGATGATCCCCACCGATTCGCCGTGCGTGATGCGGAAAGAAGCATCTTTTAGGGCTACGGTGCCGTCGGAATAGACGTGCCGCAGGTTCTTGACTTCGACAATGTGATGACTCATGGAAATAACCCCGTGACCAGCTTCCCCAGCAATTGCGAAGCGTTCTGGAGGCGCAGGAAGATGAACAGCGTGGACCAGCCAAGGACAAACATCAGCTCGCTCTTTCCGAAATGTGACTGCCGGTGGGCATGGAATGCACCAGTAAAACCTCTGGCCAGCATGGCCATGTGGATGCGTTCGGCACGCTGCCAGGTGCGCAGCAGCAGGTGTCCGATCAACGAGCTGAAGCTTCGTATCCCCAGTCCTTTTTTCCCGCAGGCCCGCAGCTCCCGTGCCCGTGAGGCCCGGCCAGCTTCTTCGGTGAGCACGAATATGTAACGATACAGAAAGAGCAGCTGAACGGCAAAAACCTGCGGCATTCCCAGGCGCTCCAATGCCTGGCAGACAGCGGTAAAACCGGTCACACCAACCAGTATGAACGCTGCCCCGACAGTGAGGATGGAACGGACCACAATGGAAGCAAAGGAGACCCAGCCGCCGGAGACAGCAAAAGATCCGAGATGAAGAAGGACTTCCCTGTCAAAGACCGGATTGAACATGCCAACCACCAGGACAAATGGACAGAGCAGGGCGATTTTTCGTGCGATGAAAAGAGGGGGAAGATCAGCCAGCGCGATGATAACGGCCGGAAAAATAAAGAAAGGAAACAGGGCGGCCAATTCGTATCTTCCGTACGAAACAATGCATATGATGAACACACAGGTCACAAGAACCTTGGCCCGAGCATCGAGACGATGAATAGACGAATCGTTGTTTGCCAGCAGATCCAGGCGCTTCAGATCCAGCACCGCCTTGTTGATTGAGTCCATGTGTATCCTTTAAAAAGAAGAGAGAGGACCGTTTCTCCCCTCTCCCGGTAATTAATCTACAGAACTAAACTAAATCCACTTTAGCGTCATTCAACTACTTTCTCTTTTTGAGGACCAAGCCGCTGAGAAACGCCAGTGCCAGCACTATCATGGTTCCGACCAGCCCGGCGGCACTTGTGCCGACTTTTCCCGCCTCATCCTTTTGTACCGGGACTGTCTCTGATTTCTTCGGTTCAGGCTGTTTCCTGAAAGAGTAATCGGGCAGAAATGCTGTCTTTTGCTGCAGATCCGCCAGTACACCATGGAGACCCTGTTTCGATGCCTCCAGCTCTTCCTTACCCGTTACTTTGGCAATCGCCCATTCCAGGCCATCGGGGTTCTTGGAAGCGAACAACGAGACAATTCCTCCGATGAAAAGAGCAGCAACTAGGAAGGCAACCACCACAGTACGCACGGGGCGACTGCCGGTTGGCCCTGCTTCCAGCGCACCCTGAAGGATTTCGGGCCGGGCTTTAAATACAAAGGTAACCACGGCAACAGTGACAAGGCCTTCAACAGCACCGATTGCCAGATGAATTGGTTGCATGAGCAGTACAAAGGTACTAAACGGCAGCGAGGAAACGCCCGAAAGCACAGTTTCCAGCACCACGCCAAACGGGCCGAGTTGCAGACAGACAATGGCCGAAACCATTATTGCAAGTGTCAGACGCGTCTGATTCGGATTATTGCCAACCATTTTTTTGTAGATAAAGGGATAGGCCAGGAAAGCTGGAAAGAAACCCATGTTGAAGATATTGCAGCCCAAGGCCAACAGTCCGCCATCGGCAAAGAAGAGAGACTGAACGACCAGCACAGAGGCAATGGTTAGAAAGGCCGCGTACGGGCCAAGCAAGATGGTCAGCAGCATTCCCCCACCGATATGTCCGCTGGAACCGGTGGCCGGGATGGTGAAGTTAATCATTTGTGCGGCAAACAGGAATGCTCCCAGAACTCCCATCAACGGCACCTTCTTGTCGTCCAGCTCTTGTCGAACCTTCCTGGAACAATAAGCGATGGTGCCTGCTGAAACGGCACACATTGCGCCGCCTACAGCTGGTGAAAGCAGTGCATCTGCCATATGCATGATCGTTACTCCTGCCTTATGATAAAAGGAATTGCACAGTAGCATGAATAAACAGATCGTGTCACGACTTGAATGCATCGCTGTACCGTTTCCACAAATCTATAGCTTGAAACAATGAGAAGTATGATATAGAGGTGTGCCGAACAACAGCAGGGAGGAGTTACATATGGGAAACACCGTAAGATTCGGTATATCACTTGATGAGAAATTACTGGCCAGCTTTGATCAGCTCATCGAGCAAAAGAGCTATATGAACAGATCCGAGGCGATTCGTGACCTGATTCGCGCATCTCTGGTGGAAGAACAACTTGGGTCGGAAGAGCAGGAAGCTGTCGGTACGGTGACGCTGGTATACAACCATCACGTACGTGACCTTTCGGACAAGCTGACGGAACAGCAGCATTCCCACCATGACCACATCATCTCAGCACTGCATGTGCATCTTGATGCTCATAACTGTCTGGAAGTGCTGATCATTCGTGGGATTGTGAAAGACATAAAAAAGATCGGCAATGAACTGATTGGCGTGAAAGGGGTAAAACACGGTAAGCTTGTACTGACCACCACGGCTGAAAATCTCTGATCCTCCATTTCATATCAAAACTGTAAAGGGACATGCTGCTTTAGCTGTCCCTTTTTTCGTCTCAGGTTTTAGCCTGATTACTTATGAAAAAAAATTGTAATGAACATCAGGGGAAATGAAACCAGAAATGAGATTACAAAGATGATGCAGGTCACAGCAAGAATCGGGTCGTCTAACTTGGAATATTTTCTTTTAAAAATGAATTCAAACAGCCCGGCTAGCTTGTGAATTGAACCGTAAAAAATATCGCCGAATTCCTTTTGTTCGAAAAAGTGCCTATGCTTGATATGCAGCCGTATCAATATGGCAAGCAGTGAAGTATTTACAATCACGAAGGATATCAGCATAAAATTTTCAAGCATTTATCCGACCCTTGCAATTTTCTATAAAGTATCCAAAGCTTAAACCGTCATCGAGATTATCGCCGTAACCCGTACTTTCATCTATTTCCTTATTGAACTTCTGTCTCCTTAATACTTCCCGGGGACGGTTGAGACGTTTCCTTCATCATGTCACCTATAGTAAATCCTTTGAAGGTCTCACGACGCATGCCTGATTCCCGGGCCAACAGATCAATTGCCGGTCCGCATGCCGCAACGAATTCCTCTGTCGGCGGCAGTTTTCCGCGCAGAGCGACCAAAACCTCATCAAGCATCATGAATGAAGGTTCACGCGCCGGAAGCCATCCCGCGCGGTCACCTCTGACTTTCACCAGATAATGCAACTTCTGCAGCGTCTCCAGCAATTCCTCTACTTCATTGAGCGGTATGCCCAGTTCATCGGACAACTGCAGCGCCGCAGGCGGCGGCGCGCCAGTGTAAAAACGCTTGCACACCAGCAGCAATACTGACAAAGCCAGCATATCGCGAGTAGTGTCGGTTCGTACGCCGGTTCCCGGATGCCTTGTGCAGACAGCCCGGTGCTGATGGGCGTAGGCCACTTCCAGTCCGAATAAAACGATCAGCCAACTGATATATACCCAGACAAGGAAGATCGGCACTGCCGCCAGAGTGCCGTAAATAGCATTGTAATTGGTCATCCCGATCTGAAAGTAAAAATAGCCCCACTGGGCAATCTGCCAGGCGGTTCCAGCCAGAACGCCCCCAACGATTGCAGAGCGAAGCTGAACCTTGGTATTGGGAATGAAGATATACAGGAAGGTCATGGCGACCCAGATGAACAAATACGGTGCCATGCGAAACAGCAGCAGGATGGTGCCAGCCAAATAGGTGTTTTCAATCAGCCACTTCACCAGCCATTGGCTCTGCAGGCTCGAGTTCATACTGGTCGCGGCCAGAAGCAGCATGGGACCTATAACCACGACACTCAGGTAATCACTGAAGCGACGCTGCAACGATCGGTTTTCCGGTACGCCCCAGGTTGCATTAAAAGCTTCCTCGATAGTGCCGAGCAGTGAAATTACCGACAGCACAAGCATCAGCAGGCCAACTGTTCCTATGGATCTCACATTGGTATTATCCACATAGGTGATGATCCGGGAGATAGTTTCCTCAGAATCCCCCGCCACCTGCTGCAGCAACGGTTCAAGAGCATTCTGGACACCAAATCCCTTGAGTACCGAGAAGGCAATCGCAAGAAGGGGAACCAACGAAAGCACAGTTGTGTAGGTAAGAGCTGATGCCCGCAGGAACCCCTGGTGAGCATAAAATGCGACGCCTATCTGATAGGCGGTCTGAAGAAACCTAAAAACCCGCCCCTTCATGCCTCTCCAGGAGTCCGGATCATCTATGCATAGAATTTTGGGTAGTTTAAGAGGGTTCATACAAAACCTTTAGGAGGATCTATGAGTCGGACGATGCCCTCGTTTAAGATCCTTATTCCTTTATTATCAGTTATTACCTGGAAGAAGCTACGCCTGTTGACAAAAAAAATCATGCGGAAAAAGAGGACATTGCTTTCCATCTTGTTCCCCAACACTCTAGAACAGCGGATGCTCAAAAGAGAGATATGTCAGCACCCCATACTCACCTTTTGATGGGCCCACTCCAATTGGAAAGGATAGTCCCGGCACAACCTGCAGGCCTGATTTGAAATTGATGGCAAAGCGCATCCCGGGATTGATGAACATGGTATCGTCCGAAACTGTCGTGCCTGGACCTGCAACCGCCTGGCCGGAAGTTCCGGCTGCCTCCAGCATCAGGTTGAAGTTTGGCGATGCAAGGTAGATAAGACTTGCTCCGTAATTGGTGGAAAGGGTATCCGCCTTTTCTCCAATCTCGTTCTTGCTGTCCGGGGTGAAGGTCCATCCCAGGTTCCAGTGAGTAACAAACTTGTCGTTCAGCTCAACACTCACGGGAATATTAACCTGGTATCCCACCGTACCGGTACCGCGTCCTTTCCGATAATCACCCGTAGGCAGAACAAGAGAAAAACGGGGAGCAACCGCGATATGCTCTTTTTGAATGGCCTGATAACGGTAGTTGAGCAGTATGTCACCGAAACCTGAACTTTGCTGGGAATCCAGCCTCATCACCGGGATCGTGTACGAAAGCTGATGCGTCTCCCTGGGTACAGGCCACTCCTGGGTGAACATATATAGCCACGCATCCCCTTTCATATACTGGAATGACTGTATATGCTGGACAACGCCATGTTCCTGGTTGTAGGCCTCTTCAATCAGGAATGAATTATCCTGGATCTTCTTCTCTTCTTTTGGTGTTTCCTGGGCGAGTAAAGGAGTGGATATGAAGGCAGATACCATGAAGGTTAGGCTCACTGCGATTCTACGTAGCAACATAAATTCCTCCATTTTGAGATAGGGTGGTTCATTCTATTGAAAATCAGGTTAAAGGAACACCCGATGAAGCATGCCTGAAGCTGTCCCATACAGTGCTGTAGCCGTTACTATGGATTCTCACTTTAATTTCTGCTTTCAGATCGAAGCGGACTCATGATCTGTCCGTAAATAAATCCACCGATACCGCCTCCTATTCCAGCTCCAGTTGAACCAATATAGTTCTGGGGCAAGCATACTTATCTAGTTCTGAATAAGGCCACCAGAATAAGTTATTAGACTGGTGTTGCAAACTTGAGTCCAACAATACCTGCAATTATAAGGGCAAGCTTACCAGCCGCAAAGGATTTGCTGACTCACCCAGCAGGATTATGCCGAGTATGGCTGTACCAACAGCGCCCACTCCTACCCAGATTGCGTAGGCCGTACCTACCGGAAGAGACTTCATGGCGATGCCCAACAAGCCAAGGCTGATGGTCATAGAAAGCACGGTGCCAACTGTGGGCCAAAGACGAGTGAAACCTTCTGTGTATTTAAGCCCAATCGCCCAACCAATTTCGAAAAGACCTGCAACGACAAGAATGAACCAGTTCATAACTACCTCTCATTTTTTGTGGGGCCGTCCCCATGTGAAATAGAGAGGTGAGGTCGTCCTCACTTCTTTGTCAAACTCAACGGAGAGACGGTTGAACGCGACGTCGAATTTATTATCCAGCTCCCTAGCCTTCATACAATGCTCTCTCCTCTTGCCAATCCCTGCGCAAGAGTGAGTAGATCAGGGAATCCACGAACACATCCTCGGCAAGAAAACTCTCCCTCAGATGCCCTTCCAGGCGAAAGCCGAGCCTTTCGAGCATCCGCGTTGAACCATCGTTGCCAGGGGTGACTCCGGCCTCGATACTGTGCAGGTTCATATGCCCGAAGCCGTAATTGATAACCGCACCCATCGCTTCGCTTACCACCCCTTTACCCCAGTGTTCGCGGGCAATAATGTAACTTATGTCTCCACGCCTGTGGGCTCTGCGCCATTCATTGTAGCCGCACTTGCCGATCAGGCGCCCGTTACCGCGCAATGCAATCCCCCAGTGGATACCTGTACACTCCCGTACCTGTTTCGCAATGCTCTCGATGAGACTGCTGGCCTGATCTATCGATGTGTAGGGCCGGCAGCTCCAGTAGCGCATTGTCTCTTCATCGGAAAAAATACGGAAAAGATCTTCAGCATCCGATGGCACTATTTCGCGCAGGACAAGCCGTTCGGTCTCAAGTTCCGGAAATGTCTGCCATACAGAGGCTAGGGACATGAAACATACTCCATTTCAGTTGACTATTCATTTTAGTACTTCAATTTTATCTAATTCCAAAGGGTGAAGATCATTTATTTCTTTCAGCTGTACCCTTGCCTGTAGCTTGTTGTTTTCATTTTCACCAATTTTTATATAGGTGTATTTATCTTTATCTTCATGCCTATAAACCGTTACAAAATATTCGCTTCCGGTTTCTTCATCTTCATCTGACTCTGCACCTAAAAAGAAAGTAGGATTTAATGTTACTATCCCAGATTTTTTTTCAGAATTCCCATCTGTAAAGGTTATTATAAATTGAAATTCTAAACTAGATAAATTGAGTCTTCTCAAAACAAGTTCTAACAATATACCTTTTTCTTCTCTTGAAAAAAAATATTGCTTACCTGCTTCGATTTCTGACGGCAGCAAATATTTTTCTTTCCCAACAATCAGTAGGTCTTCTAACAGTTGCGTAGGTACTTTTTGCCCAATGCTATAGTTTATTAAACCATCCACAAATGACTCTTCGTAATTGGTAACATCTTTTATATAGATGTAATTGGATCTATATTCATTGGTTTTACTTCTTTGACTCTGTGGCGTCTGGTTAGGAATCGTATTTGTTTTGTCACAACCTGATGTTAATACTGCAAATATTATTGACAGCAATATGGTTGATTTTATTTTTAGATGTTTTTTCACTTTAATGGTGTTCCTTCTTCCATAAAGGGTATCGTCAAAGCTGGTTCATTCTTTACTTTTCAGCAAGCAACCTCACCTTTTCCACAATATGCTTGCTGATCGGAATAGCCGAAGTGGCCGCTGGTGACGGCGCATTACAGACCGCCAGGGCTCGCCTGGTGTTGACGAACAGGAAGTCGCTGACCAACTGCCCCTTTTTGCTGACCGCCTGGGCGCGGATGCCGGCGGGGTAGTCGTGGAGATCAGCCAGGGTAAGTGAGGGACAGTATTTTCGCACAAGCTCAAGATACCCTTTTTTATAAACACTGTTCTTCAGCTCGACCATGCTGACCCTGAAATTATTGCGCAGAACCTTGAGCAGTCCCGGATAGGTAAGCATTTCGATGCTGTCGCGCAAACTGAAATCAGTCTTGTAATACCCTTCGCGCTTGAATGCGAGGACAGCATTTGGGCCGACAGTGACCGTTCCGTCAATCATTCTGGTGAGATGAATCCCGAGGAAGGGCAGCTCCGGATCGGGAATCGGATAGACCAGGTGGTTGACGATGCGGTTATGCTCCGCACTCAGCAGGTAGTATTCACCGCGAAAGGGAATGATCTTGAAGTCGGGTTGAACCCCCAACATCTCTACGACCCGGTCTGCCATAAGCCCTGCACAGGCGATCAGATATCGCGCCGTAAAACTGTTGCTGCCGGTCCGCACAGTTATGCGGTCGGGCTGTTCGTCCACCGCCACGACCTCGCTGCTGTAGCGAACCTCGCCCCCACCCTGCACCACCAGATCAGCCATTTTCGCAGTAATTTCCTTATAACTGACGATGCCGGTAGAGGGCACCAGGAGAGCTCCGACGCCTGATATATTCGGTTCAATCAGTTTCAGCTGCCGGGCTGTCAGCTCCTCCACCGGAATCTCATTGTCAGCACAACGCACCACCAGGCTAGCCATCCGCCTAAGTTCCTCTTCACTAGTTGCCACCAGCAGTTTGCCGCATTCATCGTACCTGATGCCGTACTCCGTGCAGAACTTCTTGGTGGCACTGTTCCCTTCCTTGCAAAACCTGGCCTTCAGACTTCCCGGCGTGTAATAGACACCGGCATGGATAACGCCGGAGTTGCGGCCTGTCTGGTGACACGCCGGAAGAGCCTCTTTCTCCAGAACCAGTACAGTACAGCCCGGAAAAGCCTGCTGCAGTTGCCAGGCAGTGGACATTCCGATTATTCCAGCACCGATCACCATAAAGTCATAGGTCATGAGGGGTCTCTTTTACCGCGATAGTTTTGGGGCAGTGACAAGTAATGTCAGAGGAGTTGACAGCATGTATCCGCAAGGCTACAATTCAGCCATGATAGAAATCCGCAAAACTGAACTTTTTGCCGCATGGCTCGATAACTTGCGTGACATCCAGGCCAAGGCCCGTGTCCTGGTCAGGATTGAACGCCTTGCCTCGGGAAATGCGGGCGACGTTAAGCCAGTTGGAGAAGGTGTTTCGGAAATGCGGATCGACTACGGTCCCGGTTATCGTGTTTATTTCATCCGACGCGGCAGCGAGTTAATCATCCTGCTGGCTGGCGGTGACAAGAGCAGCCAGTCCCGGGATATCAAAGCAGCGATCCGTCTTGCACAGAACCTATAGGAGTTGAAAAATGCCTAAAACAACTACCAGTCGATATGATGTTGCAGAACATCTCCGTACTCCGGAAGAAATGGCGGCCTACCTTGAAGCCTCCCTTGAAGAGGCCAATGGCGATGCAGCCTTTATTGCTAAGGCACTTGGTGACATTGCCCGCGCCAAAGGGATGTCGCAGGTTGCCCGTGATGCCGGACTTTCCCGAGAAAGTCTTTATAAGGCACTTTCAGGTGAGCGAATTCCTAGTTTTGATACTATTTTAAAAATCGTTTCAGCACTGGGACTCAAGCTTCACGCAGAGGCCGTGCACTGACCCCACTTCTTCTGCCCGTCGATCCAGGGCTAGGGACAACAGCATGCCCCCACATCTCCACCCTGTTACCTCTTTAAAACCTTCCGAACATTCACGACCTTGGCCCCAAGCTTCAGTTTTCTTCCGCAATCCTCTTCACAAGTAGCAGATACCCCGACTTTAAGGCCAGCGGTGGAGCCCACCTCAAATATATGTTCGGCTCCTTTTTTGTCCTTGATCGTTACCACGTTGTCCTTGATGCTGGTAACTCTCCCGCCAAGAATAATACTTTCCCGGTCGCCGGTTTTGTCAGTTTTGTTAATTGCAAATGCTGCAGCACCACTTGCGAGAATAAAGACACTGACAAGCAAAATACTTAACTTTTTAAGCATCGCTCTCTCCTCTTATTTGTCATTACCGGGTCTGGACCCGCTGTTTCTAAGAGCATTAAGAGTCAGCCGACTGCCGGAGAATTGATTTGATGTCGACCACCGGTGTGCCGTCAAGAGCCTCAAGCGGGCCCACCTTCATCTTTGACCCGACGATCTCATGCACAACAACTCGATGTAGGCCAAGGGGGTTGGGTCGATTGGGAGATCGTGTGGCAAACACGCCAGTCAGGGGCAGATCCTTGTTGCGACCCGGATGTACTTTCAATATGTTCCGCTCTGACTGGTGAAGCCAAGTGATAACGATAATTTCATCGCCGACGGCAATACCATCGAGTCCCTCTGCAACAGCTGGGTCAATCTCAAGCCAGGCATCGGGCGCACCTTCATACCCTTGACGAGGAGCCTCTTCCCGTCTGGTCAGCTCGGAGCGAACCACCCCGATTGAATTTAATGTGTAAGATGTTGGGAACATTTTTTCTCTTTATAAGGGGATCAGTAGGGACAATGCCTGCTACAGCTAAAAGGGGAAAATTTCCTGGCAAAGCCCCGCGGTTTAGTTCTCAAGTTCAAAATGGGGTAAAGAGGAGGGAGGGAGGTGTGGTTTACCATTTCCCCCAATGGATCTTGTTCTTCTGATATTTGTCCTTCGGTTTATCCTCCCCGGTTGGGACGCCAACCAGAATTACATTCAACGGAATGACACTCGCCGGTATACCCAGCATGGTTCGCACATGCTTCATTTTATCTTCGTACGGATATGAGGCCGTCCAATGCCCGCCCAGGCCCAATGCCTCGGCGGCCAGCAGAATGTTTTCACTAGCCAGAGATGCGTCGATGATTGCGAAGTCCTTACTCTGCAGGTGCGCCTTTTCCGGCTCCGTGCATACGATGATTACGGCTCCGGCCTTTTCGATTCCCCGGGCAGTCGGCAGTCCGGCAGCCAATTCATCTATTTTCTTTTTGTCGGTCACGATGACGAACGACCACGGCTGCTTGTTGACCGCCGTTGGCGCCGCCATCCCAGCTCTCACCATCTTTTCCAAATTTTCCACACTAACCGGCGCTCCGGTGAACGATCTCACGCTCTTTCTGGAATGAATCACCGAAAAGGTGTCTTTCACCGGCTCCGCCTCTTTGGCCGCAGCAGGGCCTGCCACAAGTAAAACCAACAAGCAGAAGGATAAGATTTTCATGTTTCTACCCCCAGGGAATTTTTCTTTCAACAAGCCTTCTACGCATCTAGTTGTGTTGTTGGGGAAGTCAAGTAATCAAGTTCTGACATAGCCCTTCCCCTAAATTTAGCCCTCGCTCAACGGCGTGGAGACGTAGCGGCGGAGCGTTAGCGAAGACCGTCTGCCGCCAGCTGGTGAACGATTTCTCTCCTCAGCCGAAGAAACATCCATGCTCATCAGTGTTCACAACCTCCAAAAATTTTTCGATTGTTAGAACTGTCAAAACAGGTTGGTAACCATGCCATTTCAAATCAGCTCGGAGCCAGAAAATTTTCCAGTGTTTTTGAGTTGATACATAAGTTGCTTTTGCAAATGGGTGTTCTCGAATTATGCTTGGGTCGTCCCATTGTGGGCGGATTTCGAAGAGTTCCAAACTTTGACCTGAGAGCCTGTACCCCAAGTCTACTTGAGAGCGGATTTCAGGAGGTGGCCGTCTTATTTTTAAAAATTTCGTCAATGCCTTTTCAATTTTTTTTAGCTCAAATTCAGAGAATGCCATAACTTCAATCACCTTTTATGCGCTGCTTGGTTTTCTGGTTACTTATTTGGGTTCATATAAGGGGACAGGGTTCATATAAGGGGACAGGCTACTTATTAGCACTTCTTTTTCGCCCTTTTTGCCATCCGCATATAAGGGGACAGGCTACTTATTAGCACTTCTTTTTCGCCCTTTTTGCCATCCGCGTGGACGCACTGTCGATGCCAGTCCCATTTGCCCACACAACTCATCTCTCCAATGTGCCTTACCAAATGGCGCCTGCCGATTGACACTGTTTCTTAGACGATTAATCTCTGCGTCAGTCAATGGTGTATCCACATTCATATAAGGGGACAGGCTACTTATTAGCACTTCTTTTTCTCCCTTTTTGCCATCCACGTGGCCGAACTGTCGATGCCAGTCCCATTTGCCCACACAACTCATCTCTCCAATGTGCCTTACCAAATGGCGCCTGCCGATTGACACTGTTTCTTAGACGATTAATCTCTGCGTCAGTCAATGGTGTATCCACGTAAGCGGCCCAATCATCAGGCAACACAATCGGAAATGGGTCCGGGAGTACTGAGGTAAGTTGAAAAATTCGGACACCAATGTTAATTACCCCATTAACGGAGGTGTTGAAATGACGAGAAGTTCTAACGGCCGCTATTCAAAGGAATTCCGATGCGAGGCCGTGAAATTGGTTGTTGAAGGAAGCATATCTGCCTACGAGGCGTCCCGCCAGCTCTCCCTGCCGAAATCCACCCTTGAAAACTGGGTACGAGCCTTCAAGGCCGGGAAGCTCGGTTATATCGGTGGACAGCAGCGCCCCTTAACTGATGTTGAGCATGAACTCGACCGGGTCAAACGAGAATTGGCGCAGGTCAAGCAGGAGCGTGATATTTTAAAAAAAGCCGCCGCGTACTTTGCGAAGGAGTCGCTGCACGGTACGCGGTAATAAAAGAGCTTCGATGTGACTATCCTGTTCCTGAGCTCTGCCGGACTCTGGAAGTATCAACCAGCGGCTATTACGACTGGCTGAAGCGTCCAGACTCGCCGCGCCAGAAGGAAGAGGCACGGCTCGTCATCGAAATCAAGGCGGCTCACAAGAGAAACCGGGAAACCTACGGCCCTGAACGATTGCAAAATGATCTCGCCGAGCATGGCATTCAGATCGGAGTCCATCGAATCAAGCGTATCCGCAGGGTCAATGGCATTCGCTGCAAGCAGGTGAAGAAGTTCAAAGCGACAACAAATTCCAGCCACTCGCTGCCAGTTGCCGAAAATCTTCTGGAGCAAAACTTTGCGACCGAAGCTCCGAACCAGGTGTGGGTGAGCGATATCACCTACATTTCCACCGCCGAAGGCTGGCTCTATCTTGCCGGCCATAAGGACCTCTTCACCGGCGAGGTAGTCGAATACGCGATGGGCGACAGAATGACGAAGAACTTGGTTAGCCAATCCCTTTTCCGCGCCACCTCTGCCAAGCGGCCGGCGAAAGGCTTGATTCATCATTCCGACAGGGGCAGCCAGTATTGCGCCCTGGAGTACCGCAAATTACTTGAGCAGTTCGGCATGCAAGCCTCCATGAGCCGCCGCGGCAACTGCTACGACAACGCCCCGATCGAGAGCTTTTGGGGCATACTGAAAAACGAATTGGTCCATCATCACCGGTATGCCACTCGGCAGGAGGCGATACGGGAGATCACCGAATACATCGAGATCTTCTACAACCGCCAGAGGCGTCAGGCGCGGCTAGGTTATCTGTCACCGGCTGCATATGAACGGAAATATCTCAAAGAGCTACAAGCTGCATAGGTGTTTGGTGTCCGCTATTGACGACCGACCTCATACACCTTCGGCCGCACTTCGTGATGGATGTGACGACCATGGCCACTGAGAGGCTGTTGCAGAGAGACCTGCTCGTACTGGATTGGCTTCAATGTAACGGGCTACCGTCAAGAGATGATCGTCTTCTTGCACGATGAAACTTTTGTACCTACCTTGCCAGACATGCCCGCTGGTGCCGTAATGCGCATGATAACGGCGGACATGGCTTGTCATCAGCCACTGCATACATTTGTTGAGTTGATCAGCCTGTTCGGGCTGAACGAGCAGATGAAAATGGTTTGGCATCAGACACCATGCTTGAAGCTTTACTGCATACTTTGTCCTTGCATGGAGCAAAAGATCGATAAAGGCACGATAGTCACCGTCCTTGTGAAAGACCTGTTGTTGGCCGTTACCTCGATTAATAAGGTGGTAGCAGCAGTTATCCGCTAAAGCTCTGGCAATTCTCGGCATATTGTCATTCCCCAATAACTAGCCTGTCCCCTTATTACTTCCCCATATAAGGGGACAAGTTACTTATATATTGGCATTCTGGGGGCAGACCAAGTTAAACCACTGAATATAAACACAAAATATTCCAACAATAGCTATCATTTTGGTTTAAACGTCCATTTTTGGGGTCAAAATCGACACAGTAAGATACAAATTCCTCTTTCAACACCCATTTGCCCCGTTTTCTGCTCTTCGATCCTTCTCCCCACTATTCTACTTCCAAGGCCGACATAAAAAAGTAAATATTAATATTAATAACTTAATTTGCGGTTTGCATTCGCTTTTTTTTCATCTATATTTTTTGGGGCCCATCACGAACTTGGCCAATAAAAAACCCTGGAGGCCGTATGAGCAGAAAAACTAACAACAGATCGTTTGTCCAGGCGGCTACACTTCTCGCTTCCCTCACTCTTGGCGTCAACTTCGTTTACGGATGGGGCGGTACTTCATCAGGGGGATCAACCAGCTGGTCGTCCAGTGGTTCAAGCAGCAGTTCCGGCAGCAGTTGGGGCGGGTCGAGCGGTGGGTCAGGCAGCAGCCAGACAGCTAAATGCGTAATCGCAAACCTCAACCTGTCACTTACAACAGCAGACTGCCACAAATGCCACACCGGGGATGATACGGCTATTGCAGCCCTGCATCACAAAATAATAAACCCTCCGCCGTGTGCAAACTGCCATTCATTTACCGGCACACTTGATCCAGTGCAACGGGACTGCATTTCCTGTCACCTCCCCCCCCAGCCCCCCCCCACCACCTTCACACCCCACGGCCCCACTGTTCACGACAAGGTAACGCATTGCGTTGTTTATGACTCGTGCGGTAATTGCCACAGTGGCTCACTTCCGGACATCCATTCCGGTGCCAGCTCATCTGGCAGCAAGTACAGTTACCATGGCGGCAGCTATGGGGATAGCTCTGTGAATCCCGGCAAGTCGGTATGCTACCTCTGCCATACCAGCAGTAACTCGACCGTGAAGCAAACGGTCATAAAAGGACTCGCCGGGCAACCAGTATCCTGCTCCAATTGTCACAATGGAGGCGGAAGGTAAATCCTACCACCTCCCTGTTTTTAGTATCAGAATGACCGAAAGTTTCCTTCCGGGCTGTTCCGATTGTCATTGAACCAGCTAGACAGGAAAATGACCGACAAAAAAGGCGAGAGTACGCAAGAGAATAAGACCATACCGGACAGAAAAAGAGGGGCTGACCATCACGGCCAGCCCCTCTTTTCCCCTCTCATGGCAGACAGGGCACAACGATCCAACCTTCTTCCCCTACCCCTTCTTTACCGCCGGAATAAAAATGCCATCCGGGTCCAGCACATTATGTATGAAATGCAGTTCTTCCCTGGTCGGCAGCTCGGTTTCTCCTTTGACCCGCGAGATGTCCAGATCAAACTGGCACATGCCCCTGATCTCTTCCGGGGTCTGGCCAGGATGGCAGGTATCAAGGTAAATCCTGCCACTCTGGTCGTCAAAGCGGAATACGCCGGCCGTGCTGATCACCGCCGATGGTCCACCACGGTAGGCTGAACCATACAGTTCCCGGCGATGGACGAACTCTCCACCCGGCCACTTCTTCACCCGCCAGCCGGGGCTGGTGATGTAACTGACATTGGGCACAAAACGCCGCTTTTCGTGCACCATGATGAAGACTGTGCGCCTGGCAAAGGAGTTGATGTCCGGGTTGCCGCCACTGCCGGTCAAGCGCAGTTCCGGGTTGAGGTAATCGCCGATGCAGGTGGTGTTGACATTGCCGTACTCGTCCACCTCCGCCCCGCCCAGAAAGCCCAGGTCCACCAGACCGCGCTGGGCGATGCTAAAGGCGTCGCTCAGTCCTGACGACCGTGAGGCTCCCATCTCGCAGCGGGCATCCCCCACCGAGGTGGGCAATTCGGGTGGTCTGCCATCCAGGGTGCCGGCTTCAAAAATCAGCTTCAGATTGGGTGCATGGGTTTTCTGTGCCAGCATGATCGCCACCATGGGCAGGCCGGTACCGGCAAAGACGATCTCGTTATCAGCCACTTCGCGGGCGGCGGCGCAACAGAGCAGGTCGGCCAGGCCGAATTCTTCCGGTTTCGCATACTCGCTCATGTCACTTACCTCCCTTTGATTCGCGCGGACTGTAATTGAGCGCGGTATTGGCCTTCAGCTTGAGCATGCGCGGCCAGCCCAGCTTCTCCAGGTAACTCATGTGATCCTGGCCATGAATCCACTCTTTGGCAAAGTCATCAAACCCTTCCTGGGTGCGGGTGCGGCCATAGAAATCCTTGAGGAAATTTCCGTCCACATCGTAGCGGCCGAACATGCCGGTCGGGTGGGCACCGAAGGGGCATTCGATGATGTAATCCACCTCGAAGCTGGGGATGGTGTTCTGGTCCGCGTTGCGCCGCAGGTATTCTTCCGGCACGATCTCCTCGGCAAAAGCGATGGTGATATCCGCGGCCCGGGCAGACTCGGGATCGGAATAATACTGGCCATTGACCCGTACGGTCCCCTCCTCCCCCACCTGCTGCACGCAGAGCACTGCAACATCCAGCTTAACGGGAGGGAGCAAAACCTGAGCACCGGCCCCAAAGAAAGGATCCTCCACGAACTGATACTTATGCTTGGCGATGTGAGGATGTGTGCCGTCACGCAGGCCGGCACGCCCCAGCATGTCGTACTCGGGATTGTGGATGTCGGTTCCAAGAGAGGTCTGAGTCACAGCATAAGCTGCACCCTGTGCGGCAGCTGAAAAGCGGAACATCATCTCGGCATGGCTGTAATCCTCGACGATGATCTCCTTGTTGCCGACCTTGCGGGAAAGATTGGCGCCGTACTTGCCGTACAGCTCATGACCAACCCAGCACGATTCCCAGATATCGACGCAGCCGGCACCAACAAGAAATTCCGTCTGGGGCCCGCCCTGCACCTCGATCAGATGTAGCCCCCGGCGCTGCTGGCGGATCAGTTCATACACCAGCGCAAACGGCCGCCGCCAGATGGTGAACCCGGAAAACGTAAGACTGGAGCCATTCTTGACGATCTCGGCTGCCTGCTGCAGGGTGATGCGTTTGTCGGTGCTCATGCGTCCTCCTTTTATAGGCTAAGGCTAAGGTTAAGATTCAGGTTGAGGATACTCAACCTCAATCTCAACCTAAGTTTTTCAATATTTCCCGCGAGATGATCAGTCGCTGGATTTCGCTGGTTCCCTCATAGATCGAGGTAATGCGGGCATCACGTGTATAACGTTCGATTGGGAAATCACGGGTGTAACCGTAGCCTCCGAGCATCTGCATTGCCGTGTAACAGGCGCGATTGGCCGACTCGGTGGCAAACAGCTTGGCCATGGATGCCTCTTTGGCAAAGCTCTTGCCCGCTTCCTTGCGGCAGGCGGCGTTCATCAGCAGCAGCCGGGCCGCTTCCAGCTCGGTGTAGGCGTCGGCGATCATCCACTGCAGCGCCTGAAAACTGCTGACCTTCTGCCCGAACTGGACCCGCTCGTTAGCATAGCGGGTAGCGTAATCCATGGCAGCCAGGCCAACCCCCAGGCCGAGTGAACCGATGCCGATCCTGCCGCCGGCCAGTTCTGCCACGGCAATGCGGAATCCGTCGTTGGGTTTGCCCATCATTGCGCTTTCAGGTATGCGACAGTTATCGAAGATCAGTTCGTTGGTAGCGGAGGCATGCTGGCCCATCTTGTGTTCTTCCTTGCCGATTATCAAACCGGGGGTGCCGGCTTCTACCAGAAAACAGCTGATCCCCTTCCCTTTGGGCGCCTGCTTGTCGGTCACCGCCCATACTACGAAAACTCCGGCATAGGGGGCGCTGGTGATGAAGATCTTGGACCCGTTGAGTACATAATGATTGCCGTCCTTGACCGCCTGGGTACACATACCCGAAGGATCGGAGCCGGCACAGGTTTCGGTCAAGCCGAAACTGCCGGCAGCATATTCGCCGGAGCATATTTTGGGGATATAGGCCTTTTTCTGCTCTTCGGTACCGACCGCCTGAATTACCTCGCAGACCATGTTGTTGACCGACACGGTCACCGCAGTGGAGGCACAGACCCGGGCAATTTCGGTCATCGCCAGGCTGAAAGCAACCACTCCGGCCTCGGAGCCGCCATGGGCGTCTTTCACATTGAGCCCCATAAAACCCAGCTCTGCCAGTTTTTTCAGGTTTGCCAGCAGCGGCCCACGATCACCCCCCTGGTCCAACTGTGCCGCAACCGGCTCCAATTCTCCATTGGCAAAATCCCGGGCGGTTTCCTGAATCAGCTTCTGCTCTTCAGTCAGTTCCAGATCCATGTTTTCTCCCTATTTAGCGAGTTTGGCCGTAAGGGCCGGCACAAACTGCATCACGTCGGCCACAACCAGCACGTCGGCCACCTCTCCGATGGGTGCGTCCTTGTCCTTGTTGATGGCAAGGATAAAGTCCGATTTCTTCATGCCTGCCAGATGTTGGATCGCGCCGGAGATGCCGCAGGCCACGTAGAGTTTGGGGGAGACGGTCTGGCCGGTGGTGCCGACCTGATGATCATGGGCCACCCATTCGGCATCCACCACCGGGCGGCTTGCTCCCAACTCGCCCCCCAGAGCCTTGGCCAGGGCTGCAATTATCGCCACATTGTCCTTCTTGCCCACTCCACGACCGGCACTGACAATCACCTCGGCCTTGGCCAGATCCACACCTTTTTCTTCGGCCGGTTCATAGCCGACAAACTCCATCGTCCCTCCGCCTGGTGCTGCCAGCCTGGTTACCTGGGGAGTGCCCCCTGGCTGCACGCCCTGGAAGGCGCCTGCCTGAATAGTAATGACCGTTTGCGGAGTAGAAGGTTTGACGATGCGACGCATTTTGCCGTTGCAGCAACCAACCTCGAAACCACCCTCCTGGATAGCAACCACCTCCGAGACCTGGGCCGCCTTCAGGGCGACCGCCACCCGCGGAGCCAGGTCCCAACCGTAGGAGGAATGGACAAAGACGATGCGGTCGGGATTCTCTTTCTGAACAACATTCAGGATCAGCTGCTTGTGCAGGTCTGGGTTATATTCACCGCAGGCAGCAGCGTCGGCCAGATAGAGTCTGCCGCCGAATGAGGGGAGCTGGGTTTCGCTGCCGACCATGAACATGACCGGCTCGTCAGCCGCCTGACCGGCAAAACCAAACAGCTCGTAGGTGGAGTCAAGCAGCTTGCCTTCGCGAAATTCACCTATCAGTAAAGTTTTCATTTTGTCTCCTAGTGCGCTGAATCTATCCCCCTCCCTAACCCTCCCCCTCCAGGGGAGGGAACACGCTCCTCCCCCAAGCGGACCCACAGGGCCTAAAGGGGGGGTTGGGAGGGGGGAAACCCTGGTACGAAAAACAAGCCTTACATGCTACTACCGCAACACCGCGGTTTTTTCCTTGAGCAGTGCAAGAACCTTGTCCACCTGGTCGGCAATATCACCCTCCACTAGCAGGCCGCCCCCCTTTTTCGCAGGCGGGTGAAAGCTGGTGGTCTTTGCCAGGCTCTCTTCCTTGAGCAGATCGGCCACCGGTAATGCAATGATTTCTTTTTTCTTGGCCTTCATGATGTTGGGCAGGGTCGGGTAGCGGGGAATATTGAGGCCGAGCTGACAGGTAACCAGGGCAGGTGTCTTCATCCTCATCACTCCCTTGACACCCCCTTCCAGCTCCCGCTTTGCGGTTACCACATTATCTTTGCAGGAAAATCCCACCACGGTGGTTGCGCAGGAAACCCCCAGCAGCTCCGCCAGCATGGCACCGACCTGGGCAGAACCTCGGTCCTGGGACTGCATCCCGGTAAAGATCAGATCGAACTTGTGCTCCCTGGCATAGGCTGAAATGATCGAGGCAATCTGCCAGGGATCCCTGGACGAGACCGCCTGATCCTGAATATGAACGGCCCTGTCGCATCCCATTGCCAAAGCCTTTTTAATCGCTTCGACAACCCGATCCGGGCCAATCGAGAGCACCGTTAAATCGGATGAATCACCACATTCCTCCCGAAGCTGGACCGCCTGCTCCACAGCATATTCGTCATATTCATTCATGCGGTATGCAAGGTCTGCTTCATCGAACCAGGTATTGGAGGCATTGGGCTTGAAACGCGATTCCAGGTCAGGAACCTGTTTTATGCAGACGAGAATTTTCATATATAACCTCCTTTTAATTCTTCACCACGGAGACACTGAGACACAGAGAAAATCTCGGACGAACACTGAAATCTGTTTCAGATCCAGAACGATAAACCTATAAAAGCAGTTTTTTTCTAGTACAGTTCTCCGTGCCTCCGTGTCTCTGTGGTAAATTCAAGCCTTAATTCGTTCCGCCACGATCTCAGCCAGATCTCTTACTTGTAATGTTCCTTCCACCCCGCCAATCTTGATGCCGTCCTCGAACATGGTCAGGCAGAAAGGGCAATTGGAGACCAGGGTTGGTGCGCCGGTATCAGCCGCCATCCGGATGCGCTTCTCGCTGATCTTGGTGCCGAGCTTCTCTTCGGCCAGGATGCGCCCCCCGCCGGCACCGCAGCAGAAGCTGTCGTAACCGCTCTTTTCCATCTCCCGGATACGCCCCCCTGCCTGCTGCAGAATGCTGCGGGGCTGGTCGATGATATCCATGTACCGCCCCAGATAGCAGGAGTCGTGGTAGGTGACATCAAAGGTTTCCGGCGCTATCGCAAGGCTGCCGCTCTTAAGCAGTCCGTGGATGTAGGTGCTGTAATGTTCCACCGGCACGTCCAGGCCCAGGTCCCGGTAATCGCGGGACAGGGTGTTGAAACAGTGGGGACAGGTGGTGACGATGCGCTTGACTCCGTAACCTTTGATCAGCTCGATGTTTTCTGCCGCCATCATCTGGTAGAGGTATTCGTTGCCCAGCTTCCTGGCCGGCTCGCCACAGCATTTTTCCTCTTTGCCGAGGATGCCGACTTTGACCCCGGCGGCGGCACAGATCGTGATGAAGCTTTTGGCAATTTCACGGTTTCGTTTGTCAAAGGAAGCATAGCAACCGACGAAATAGAGGATATCCACTTCAGCGCCGCTTTCCATGCGGGTTACCGGCAGGCCTTCCGCCCAGTCGCCGCGGGAGGCAAAGGTCAGGCCGAAAGGATTGCCGTTGACTTCGATATTTTCAATGGCGGTCTTGACTTCGCTGCCGGGAAAGCCACCCTCCATCAGGGTCAAGTTGCGGCGCAGCTCGATGATCTTGTTGACGTGCTCGTTGTTGGCCGGGCAGATATCCTGGCAGGCACGGCAGGTGGTGCAGGCCCAGATAGCATCCGAGCCGACTGTCTCCACCAGGTTCCCTGCGGGCGCTGTTTCAGCCTGCTCGCCGATCTGTTTGATCAGCTTCATGGGCGAAAGGGGCTTTTCGGTGGTGTGGGCCGGGCAACGGTCCTGGCAGCGACTGCAGGAGGTGCAGGCATCGGCGTCAAAAATGTCTTTCCAGGTCAGATCTCTTACTGTAGCTGCACCGAACTGCTCGACCCCTTCATCCTCGAGATTGATGGTGGAGATGGTGCCTTTGGGCTCCATGGGCGCAAAAAAAGCATTGGCGCTTGTGGTGAAGATGTGGCGCAGCTTGGTATAGGGAATGGCGGCTATGAAGCCGAGCACCAGGACAAAATGCGTCCACCAGAGGACCTGATGTGCTGTGCGGATGGATTGATCGTCATACGAGGTAAACAGTGCGGAAAAGAGCAGGCCCACCGGTGAAAAACGGGCCAAGGCCGGATTCTGGGTTACTTCGGTGGCAGCCATGCGGGCGCCTTCGATGAGGAATCCGGTGATCAGAATGGCGAAGAGCAGGATGTGGATCCGATAGTCGTCGTCAGTGGTTTCCAGCCCCTCCGGTTTGATGAAGAAACGCCGGATGAACAGCCCCCCCAGCATGACCATGGCCACCAGACCGGCACAGTCCAGCACCAGGGAAAATGCCTGATAGAATCCGCCGGAAAGAATATTGACCCGGGTAAGCGGAGTGAGAAAGTCAGCCTGAAGCATAACCAGCAGCGTGCCGAGGAACAAAACTCCGAAGCCCCAGAAAAAAAACGAGTGGAACAGGCCGCCGATCTTGACGCGGGAGATTTTCTCCTGGCTGAACACCTCGGCCACCATGCGCTTGACCCGCTCCTCGAACCGGTCGCAACGCACAAGTGGTTTCCCCAACCGGTACAACGGCAGTCGCTGCCAGAATCCCCACACCAGCAGACCAACGGCAGCAATGCTCAGCAGATACATGGGCGCCACCACGCCATGACCGATATTCCAGTATATTTCTCGGGTAGCTTGCATATGCTTCTCCGGTGTAAAAGTCCCCTGTGGGTTCAGATCAGGACGTTCTTACGACAGTAATAATTTTGAAATAACTACTCTTTGCACCTCGTTTGTTCCCTCATAAATCTCCGTGATTTTGGCATCGCGAAACATCCGCTCCACCTCATAATCAGCGATGTAACCGTATCCCCCATGAATCTGAAGCGCTTCCTTGGTCACGAAAGTGGCGGTCTCGGATGCGTGCATCTTGCACATGGCCGATTCCATGGTGTAGTTCCGTTTGGCATCCTTGAGGCAGGCGGCTTTGTAGGTCAGCAGCTTGCTGGTCTCAATGCGGGTCCACATGTCGGCCAGCTTGAACTGGATCGCTTGGAACTCGCTGATCGGCTGTCCGAACTGCTTGCGCTCCTTCGAATAGGCCAATGCCCTTTCAAAAGCGCCCCCGGCAATGCCCAGAGCCTGGGAGGCGATCCCGATCCGGCCGCCGTTCAAAGTATCCATGGCGATGTTAAAACCCTTCCCTTCCTGCCCCAGCAGGTTTTCCACCGGCACCCTCAGGTCATCAAAGGCAAAGGCCGTGGTGTAGCTGCCGCGAATGCCGAGTTTTTTCTCATTTTTCAGAATTGAAACGCCGGGAGATTTGAGATCGACGATGAAGGCGCTGATTCCCTTGTGCTTGAGGCTGCGGTCATATGAAGCCAGCAGGATGCCGGTACCCTGGTAACCGCCGTTGGTGATGAAAGTTTTACTGCCGTTGATGATGAATTCGTCCCCCTCACGGCGGTAGGTAGTAGCGGTTCCCCCTGCATCACTGCCGGCATCCGGCTCGGTCAGCAGGAAACAGCCGATTATTTCGCCGGTGTTCAGGGCCGGGAGCCACTTCTGCTTCTGCTCCTTGGTACCGAAGGTGTAGATCGGACCACTGCACAGGGAGGTATGGGCCGAGATCAGAACCCCGCTGGAGCCGCAGGCTTTGGAGACCTCTTCCACCACGATTGCGTAGGAGAGCATGTCCAGCCCCGCCCCGCCGTACTCTTCGGGCAGGTAACTGCCCAGCAGACCCATTTCTCCCATTTTCGTGACCAGATCGTCAGGGATCATGTGGTCTTCATCGATCTTCATCGCAATCGGCTTGATCTCCTTTTCGACGAAATCACGAACAGCGGATTGCAATACCTTGTGGTCCTGGCTCAGTTCAAAATCCATGGTTTCCTCCGGAGTAACAGGCTTAGGTTGAGGTTGAGTGTTAAGGTTGAGTGTTACGGAGTTTCTAAACCTAAACCTAAACCTCAACACTCAACCTGTTTTTATCTGTTTTTAAATGCCGCCTTCCTCTTTTCCACAAATGCAGCCATCCCCTCTTTCTGATCCTCCGTGGCGAACAGAACGCCAAACAGGGAGGCCTCGTAGCGAAAGCCGTCTTCTTTGACCATGTTAAGGCCATTGGCAATGGCGTCCTTTGCATAGGCAACGCCCAGGGAGCCGACACCGGCAATGGCGGCGGCGGTTTCCCGCGCCTTGTCCAACAGCTCTTCCGGAGCAAAGACTTCGTTGACGATGCCCCAGGAGCACGCTTTTTCGGCGCCGATCATCCGGCCGGTGAAAATCATCTCGTTGGCCTTGTTGGGGCCGATCAGGCGGGACAGGTTCTGGGTACCGCCGAAACCGGGTATGATCCCCAGGGTCACCTCCGGAAATCCGAGCTTCGCCTTTTGCGAGGCATAGATGAAATCGCACCCCAGAGCCAGCTCCAGTCCGCCCCCCAGGGCAAAACCATTGACCGCAGCAATGACCGGTTTTTTCATTTTCTCCATGGCCATCATCACATGCTGCCCCTTGACCGCGAAACGATGTCCTTCATAGGAAGACATGTCCGCCATCTCCTTGATATCCGCTCCGGCCACAAAGGCTTTTTCACCGGCTCCGGTCAGCACCACCACCTTTACCGCCGAATCATATTCAAGCTGATACAGCGCACGCCCCAACTCATCCAGCACTTCACTGTTAAGGGCATTCAACGCCTGAGGACGGTTAACGGTCAGGGTAGCTACGGCGTCGGTGGTTTCGATCAGCAGGTTTTTGTATTCCATCGGATTCTCCGTAGGGGCGCGGTTACCGCGCCCTGGTTAGCATTATTGAGCGATGGGCGTGGAAACCGCGCCCCTACACCTGTCAATACGTGTAGAACCCGCGCCCCGACTTGCGCCCCATATACCCCGCATTGACCATCTTTACCAGCAACGGACAGGGGCGGTATTTGGGATCCTTGAAACCCTCATAGAGAACATTGGCAATGGCCAGTACCGTATCCAACCCGATGAAATCCGCCAGTGTCAGCGGCCCCATGGGCTGGTTGGTGCCCAGCTTCATCCCCTTGTCGATGTCCTCGGCCGTGGCAATACCTTCATAAAGGGCAAAGACAGCCTCATTGATCATCGGGATCAGCACCCGGTTGACGATGAATCCCGGGTAATCCTGGGAAACCGCCATCTCCTTCTCCAGCCTGGCCACCAGCTCTGCAGTCAGTCGAAAGGTTGCGTCGCTGGTGGCATGACCGCGAATGATTTCCACTAGTTTCATCACCGGCACCGGGTTCATGAAGTGCATGCCGATCACCTTGTCGGGACGCTTGGTGACCGAAGCGATTTTGGTGATTGGAATCGAGGAGGTGTTGGAAGCCAGAATTGCGCTGGGTTGCACGATGTCGTCTAGCTTGCGGAAGATGTCCAGTTTAAGCGGTTCGTGCTCGGTGACGGCCTCGACGCAGAAATCGCAGTTAACCAGATCGGTCATGTTTTTAGTGGTCATGATCCGCCCGACAGTCTCCCCGACCAGCTGCTCGCCGATGACTCCCTTTTTGGCCTGGCGCTCAAGATTCTGCCGTATGGTCGTGATCGCCTTTTCCAGCTGCGGTTCAGCGATGTCGTAGAGAAAAACCTGATATCCATATTGAGCATAGACATGGGCAATGCCGTTGCCCATCTGCCCTGCCCCGAGAACTCCAATTGTTTTGACCATAAGATGCCTCCATTTCAGAATCGGAATAACACGGAGCAACTGAGATAGACACAACGCTTCTTTTCTTAATTTTCTCCGTTGCTCCGTTGCTCTGTGTTTCAAACTGTTTTCAGACCCGCTCGAAGACGACGGCTACCGCTTCGCCTCCTCCAATACACAGCGTAGCCAGCCCATAGCGTGCATTGCGCCGGTGAAGTTCACGGATCAGCGTAGCAGCCAGGCGACCACCGCTTGCGCCGATGGGGTGACCGATGGCACAGGCTCCGCCGTTGACATTCACCTTCTCCAGGGGCAGACCAAGCGCCTTGATAGCCAGCAGCGCCACTGAAGCAAAGGCTTCGTTAATTTCAAACAGATCGATGTCGGCAACCGAGAGACCGGCTCGTGAGCAGACTTTTTCAATGGCCCCTATTGGGGCTTCGGGGAAGTTATCGGGATGACGGCTTTCGGTTGCGTACGCCACGATTCGGGCTTTGGGACTCAAGCCATGCTTTTTCAGCCCTGCCTCGCTGCTTAACAGAAGCAGTGCCGCGCCGTCATTGATGGTGGAAGCATTACCGGCCGTGATGGTGCCATCCTTACGGAAAACTGTCCGCAGTTGGCTTAGCTTGCCCGCATCCCCTTTGAACGGCTCTTCATCGCTATCGACTACCTCATCACCCTTTTTCCCTTTTTTCACCACCGCAATAATCTCATCCGCAAAGGTTCCTGTGGTCACCGCTGCTTGAGCAAGCTGGTAGGAACGGGATGCAAATGCATCCTGTTCGTCCCTGGTCAGACCGGCACGTGCCACGCTATCCTCGCCGATTTCACCCATGTGGCGTCCGGTGTAAGGATCCTGCAATCCATCGTAGATCATCAGGTCCAGCAGTTCGCCATGACCCATGCGGTATCCACTGCGACCTTTTTTAAGGATGTAGGGAGCCAGGGACATATTCTCCATGCCACCGGCCATAACAATGTCGGAGTTTCCAAGACGTATACTGTCGCAGGCAAGCATTACCGCCTTGAGACCTGAACCGCAGACCTTGTTGATTGTCAGGGCTGGTGCGCTGTCTGGAATACCGGCTGCGCGCATGGCCTGGCGTGCCGGTGCCTGGCCGCAACCGCCCGATAGCACCTGACCGATGATGACCTCGTCAACCGTTTCGCCGGACAGGCCGGCAGATGAAAGCATTCCCTGCATGACCGTTGCCGCCAGACGGGGTGCATCAATTTCAGACAGCATTCCATTGAAGGAGCCGAACGGGGTTCTTTTCGCCTCTACCACAAAAACGCCTTCATTCATGACATTCCCTCCGATCCCAAAAGTGATGCCACTGTATAATCCGTTTACGTTCATGTCAACTAAAAATATAACACAATTATACATTTCAAAATGAGTACAAAAAAAGCCGGAGCTGAGTTACCAGACACCGGCTTGTGATTGACAGTTGAGACTACAGGAAAACAATTTTATCAGGCATATCCGTCAGCTTGATTCCACCGTTATCACTAACTGAAAAAGTGTTTTCTATGCCGATTGCTCCCTTACCCGGAAGGACAAATTTCGGTTCGACAGCAATCGTCTGACCGGAGACAAGCGGCACTTTGAAACCCTGTGCCAGAACAGGATATTCATCCAGCTCCAGACCAACACCGTGCCCGACAAACTTCGCCTGCTCACCCGGCATGCCCATGAACGCTGAACCGAGACCGGCCTCTTCGGCCATTTTGACAGACATTGCAAACAGATCCTCACATACGGCACCAGGCTTCATGGCCTGCCGGATGGCTTCTTGAATGCTGAGAGAAGCATCAAAGGCGTGCTGCAGTTCCGGATCTAGTTGGCCGATCACAAAGATACGGGTCATGTCCGTCACATAGCCATTAAAAACACCGGTGTAGTCCAACAGGATCGGCTCGTTTTCGCGAATGACTTCAACCGAGGCCCCGTGCGGCGATGCATTGGAAAGCCCTTTTCCGGTCACCGCGCCATCAAAAAATCCATAGCTGGCGCCCCCGGCGGAGACCGCCAGACCACCGTAGAGTTCCTGGTTGAAAGCTCTCATGCGAACGTATCCCTCGTTACCCGCCTTACGAAGCCGGTATTCGAATTCAGCGGCGAGATCGAGTTCGCGCATGCCAGCATTCAGGAACTGAGGCACCTGGTGAAATACCGAACAAAGGACACTCCCACTGTACCGCAACTGCTCCACCTCAAACTCCGATTTGACTGATCGAACTTCCCGGTTGAGGGGGGAAATGTCGACAATCTGATGTCCGGGCAACAGCTTGGTGTAATAGTTTAGCTGCTGTACCGGAATGACATCAAACGTCATACCGATTTTCATTTCTCCTTCACCAAACAAGGAGGGAAACTCTTTACTTGAAGGAAAGGGACGGATGTCAGCAAGCGGACTTTCCCCCCTGGCCCGCGAAAGACTCTTTCGCACCAGCAGCATGGGTGCGCCCTCCACGGGAATCCAAAGCGTTGAGTTCTGACGGGTGCCGGTAAAGTAGTAGACATCGATGGGAAATATGAAAAGTGCGCCGGATAATCCCTTCTCCTTCAGCCCGGCCTGCAAGCGAAATACTCTCTGCTGCGATTCCTGTTCTGTTAGCATGTCAGCACCCCCATTCGTTGAAAAAGGCAATCTCCACTAGTTCTTTCCGCGGACGCGCCTTTGGTTCCTGATCAGGATATCCCAAGGGAGTTATGCCCACGATTCGGATGGCCTCGGGGAGCATAAGGGATTGTTTAATCAGTGCCTCGTTATACCACCCCATCCAGCAGGTGCCAAGCCCAAGGGCATGCGCTGCAAGACAAAGATGCTCAAAGGCGATGGCGGTGTCTGCCGCAAAGTATCCGATGCCGTTTTCCACCCCCGATTCACCAGGGTCAGCACAGACGACAATCACCACAGGAGCCATTGCAATCGCCTTTTTACCGGGGTTGTCATCAGGAAAAGCCTCCAGCAACCTGGCCCGCTTATCCGCATCGCTCAACACCAGAAACCGCCAGCACTGGCTGTTTTTCCAGGAAGGAGCCAATCGTGCCGCATCCAGGATCTGCTCGATTTTTTTACGTTCTACCGGCGTATCCTTATATTTGCGAATACTGCGGCGATCACGAATTACCTGAAAAATGTCCATGTGTCCTCCCTCAAATCGCTTTTCCCTACGGGGGCAAAATTTCGGCCAGATTGTCGTCACTCCGCAGGGATTCCGCGGAGACGTAGCAGCGCTACGTCGCACAAGAGAGTCCCAAGGAGTGGCGGCAAGATGGTCGGAAGGTTGCACCCGCCTACATATTGCGCCGGTATTTGCCTCCGACTTCGTACAGCGCTTTCGATATCTGCCCAAGCGACGCTACCTTCACCGTTTCCATCAGCTCGGCAAAGATATTGCCCCCTGCCACTGCTGTCTCCTGCAGCTTCTTGAGGGCCTGCGAGGCATCCCCGCGATGCTGCTCATGAAAAGCGGCCAGATTGGCAATCTGCTGTTCCTTTTCCTCTTTGGTGGCCCTGGCTAGCTCACCCGGCACCTGGTACCCCTCTTCGTCTGCACGGGGATTGCGGAAGCAGTTGACCCCCAGAATGGGCAATTCACCCGAATGTTTCTTGTGCTCGTACAACATGGACTCATCCTGGATCTTGCTGCGCTGGTACTGGGTTTCCATGGCCCCCAACACACCCCCGCGCTGGTCGATCCGTTCGAACTCGCACAGCACCGCCTCTTCCACCAGGTCGGTCAGTTCCTCGATGATGAAAGAGCCCTGGCTGGAGTTTTCGTTCCTCGTCAGGCCGAACTCGCGGGTAATGATCATCTGGATCGCCATGGCTCGGCGCACCGATTCTTCGCTGGGCGTTGTGACCGCCTCATCATAAGCATTGGTATGAAGCGAATTGCAGTTGTCGTAGATGGCGGTCAATGCCTGCAGTGTGGTGCGTATGTCGTTGAAATCCATCTCCTGTGCATGCAGCGAACGTCCGGAAGTCTGAATATGATACTTCAGCTTCTGGCTGCGGTCGCTGGCACCGTACTTCTCACGCATCACCACTGCCCAGATGCGACGTGCAACACGTCCGATCACCGTGTATTCCGCATCAAGACCATTACTGAAGAAGTAGGAAAGATTGGGAGCAAAATCATCTATGTGCATGCCGCGCGACAGATAATATTCGACGTAGGTGAAGCCGTTGGAAAGGGTGAAGGCCAGCTGGGAGATCGGGTTTGCACCTGCCTCGGCAATGTGATAGCCGCTGATGGAAACCGAATAATAATTACGCACTTTCTGCTCGATGAAATACTGCTGGATATCACCCATCATCTTCAGGGCGAACTCCGTGGAGAAGATACAGGTATTTTGCCCCTGATCCTCTTTAAGGATATCAGCCTGGACCGTACCGCGCACGGTCTGCAGAGTGCAACTGCGAATCTCTTCGTACTCTGCTCCGGAAGGTTCGCGGCCGTGCTTCTTGCGGAAGCACTCCACCTGCTGTTCAATGGCGGCATTGAAGAAGAAGGCCAGCATCATCGGAGCCGGACCGTTGATGGTTATGGAAACGCTGGTGTTGGGGGCGCACAGATCGAATCCGGCGAAGAGTTTCTGCATGTCGTTGACCGTACAGATCGATACGCCGCTCTCACCGACTTTTCCATATACATCCGGTGGAAAGTCAGGATCCTCGCCGTACAGGGTCACGCTGTCAAAGGCGGTGGAAAGCCGTTTCGCATCGTCATCCTTGCACAGATAGTGAAAGCGCCGGTTGGTGCGCTCGGGAGACCCTTCTCCCGCGAATTGCCGCTTGGGGTCCTCTTCCGCCCGCTTGAAGGGGAATACTCCGGCAGTAAAAGGGAAACTGCCTGGCACATTCTCGAACATGGACCAGCGCAGGATCTCCCCCCAATCGGCGAAGTCGGGAACACACACCTTGGGAATCCTGGTCCCGGAAAGGGTGGTGATGTAGAGGTCGCTGCAGATTTCCTTGTCTCGAACTTTGGTAATCAACTGATCCTTGCGATAGGTTTCCTTAAGCTTTGGCCATTCCTTGAGAATCCGCTTCGGCTCCTCATGCAGTTTGCCCTCGAACAGGGAAATCTGGCGCTCAAGTTCGGCAACCGTAGATTCTGTCAGCAGCTCTTGTGCCCCCTTCAGCTGAAAGAGACGTCGGGCCACCACAACCTGTTCCTTGACCTGCTTGCGATAATTGCGCGCCGCCGACACAATTTCCCCCAGGTAATGCACCCTGTCAGGAGGAATGATGTACTTTTTCAAGCTCTCGGTCTCCGATACTTTCAGTCCGGATTTCAGGGAGAGCCCCTTCTTTACATTCAGCCTGTCCAGCAGGGCCAGGTAAAGTACATTGGTGCCCGGATCATTGAACTGGGAGGCGATGGTGCCGTACACCGGCAACGACTCATCCGCCTCCTGAAACAGGTTGCGATTGCGGCGATACTGCTTGCGCACATTGCGCAAGGCATCTTCGGCACCCTTGCGTTCAAACTTGTTCAAAGCCACCAGGTCGGCGAAGTCCAGCATGTCGATCTTTTCCAGCTGGGTCGGTGCGCCGAATTCGCAGGTCATGACGTACAGTGACACATCGGCAATCTCGACTATCCGCGCATCCCCCTGGCCGATGCCGCTGGTCTCCACGATGACCAGGTCAAAGCCGGATGCCTTGACCACATCAATTGCATCTTTAATGGCTCCGGAAAGCTCGGAGTGGGAATCTCGAGTGGCCAGGGAACGCATGTAAACCCTGTCGGTGTTGATGGCATTCATTCGGATACGGTCGCCCAGCAAAGCACCACCGGTGCGCTGACGGCTGGGGTCCACGGCCAGAATGGCAACGCTTTTGTCAGGGAAATCGAACAGGAAGCGACGCACCAGTTCATCGGACAGGGAGCTCTTGCCTGCACCGCCGGTGCCGGTAATGCCGATCACCGGCACATCCCGCCCCATACTTCGAATTCGCTCACGCAGGCTCTCGTAGCCGGTCGTATGATCGTGAACTGCCTGTTCCGCCAGGGAGATCAAGGTGTTGACGGCACGGATATCCTGCAGCTTGAGCTTATTTATCTCCTCCTCGATGCTACGTTGAGGAGCAAAGTCGCATTCCTTCAACATCAGGTTGATCATCCCCTGCAGCCCCATGCGGCGGCCATCTTCCGGAGAAAAGATCTTGCTGATGCCGTACTCCTCCAGTTCCTTGATCTCATCGGGAACAATGACCCCGCCACCTCCGCCAAAGACACAAATATGCCCGGCATCGCGTTCATGGAGCAGATCCTTTATGTACTTGAAAAACTCCAAATGCCCTCCCTGATAGCAGCTAACCGCTATCCCCTGGGCATCCTCCTGGATGGCCGCAGTCGCAATCTCTTCCACCGAACGATTGTGACCCAGGTGGATTACCTCTGCACCCGAGGCCTGCAATATGCGGCGGATGACATTTATCGTGGCGTCATGACCATCAAAGAGGCTGGTGGCGGTGACAAAGCGAACTTTATGGGAAGTGGCGTAGGGTGCGGTCGCTGCAGCGTTCATGTATGGACCTCCAGGTGGAGTTATTTTCAGGGATTTTGGACAGGCAAAGTGAACTCCCACGCGCACCAGAACTCCTCTGGATGTACATCCGGAGGGCAGGCGATGCAGCGCGTCCTGATACGCGGATCGATGGTTCTTGCAAACTCTGAGTACTCAACGATTCCCACTGATTTGCAGGGGTGATCGGGCAACCCCTTGCGCTTGCGCGCCGACTGGACCCGACAGTCGATCATGCGGAAAATGGCGCGATCTTCCGTAATTTCGATGCATTCCTGAAGATTAAGACGCGCGTAAAAGCGATGCTTGAGGCATTCTGCCAAGGCGGCAATCCCGCCCCCCGGTTGCATGCCGAGGCGTTCCATGATCCGTTTGGCCTCGATGACGGTGAACAACCGCCATGCATCCGTATCGATATCGACCGCTACATCCATGCCATGCTTCTTTTCAAGTGACTGAAACCAGACACCATCGTGGGCCAGCCAGTTTTTGGCATCATCGATGATTATCCGTATCAATTCATCCTTGCTCAAATCATGAAGTAGGCTGATCCCTTCATCACCCGCACGCTCGGCATTTGACATACGCAGTCCTCCTAACGGTACGTATTAATCTGTTAACCTGGCTGGAATATAATTTATCATTTACGTTCATGTCAACACATAATAAAACATATTTATATTATTTTAGCTCTTTCATAATCGAAAAAAACATCCTGGCCACAGGCAATGCCAACCCAGTCTATTTAATGACATTAATTAAAGACAAAAGTCACCACAACCACCAAGACAGATTGATTTATGATTGTATTACTAGTTGAATTAGCTATACTTGGGGCCATTTTTTTTGGCCTCTTATCTCCAGCCTGCTTCAAGCCCTGGTTTTAATGTTAGGTCAGACGTGCTCATCCATTATCCAGGGACTCATCTTGAGATTTTCTTTCCCACATAGAAGGTCTTTACTCTTCGAGCGATGCTGCCAATTACTTCCAGCGCTGTTCCTCCTTTCGCTGTTGATAGCTTCACCGGCCTGCGCAGAGAAGGTTCTGATCGTTGGTGACAATCAATACGCGATGGTAGCTGATGTTATTGCAGAGATTCAAGTATCCCTCCGATCCCAGAGCAAGGAATATTCAACTACGGAAGTCAAAGGAAGGCTTGGTTCAATAGTTGAACGCGAGGACGCCCAAATAGTCGTTGCACTTGGAGTGGATGCTGTCAACGAAGCTCTGCGCCTGCCTTCCTCGATCAATGTGGTGTATGGTCTCGTCGTAGCTCCGCCAAGAACCGGCAGAGCAAATGTCACCGGGGTGTACATGTCTCCTCCTGTCAGCGAGTATGTTGCTACCGTCCGGCGCTACCTGCCCTCGCTCAGCAAGCTCTCGGTCATTGGAAACCAAAGTATGCTCAAGAGCCTGAACGGCGGCGAATCCCTCCAGGTATCTGCATATAACGTCAGCACTTCCTCAGATCTGGTAAAGACCATCAACCGTCTGCGTGACACCAGGGCACTCTTGCTGCTTCCCGACGCAAATCTATTGACCGCTTCAGTTATGTCAAACGTTTTACTGTATTCCTTTAAATACAACATTCCACTGCTTGGCATTTCAGAGGCAAATGTAAAACAAGGGGCGCTGTTTGCCCTCGTATTCGACCACAAAGCGATCAGCCGCCAGATTGGAGAGAAGGTTCAATCAATACTGAATGGGGGAAGTGCGGAAGAGCTATCCGCCTCCCCTCCAAGCAGATACATGTTGTACATAAACCACAACACTGCACAGAAGATGGGAATTGAAATACCGGAAGAGATGATGAAAAAGGCCAAAAAAATCTACTGAGACACACAGGCCCGGTAATGACGAACATCACAAAGCATGATACAGCAACAGCACGGCGGAAACGCAGGCTGGCTGAGCGGCTTACGCCAATGCTTCCTCTGACTTTCAGGTGGCAGGCAGTGCTACTCCTGTTCCCGATGATTGTCATTATCTCCGCGGTTTACACCTTGGAGTCGATCTCCACCGAAAGAAAGATCCTCAGAAACGAGATAATCAAAAAGGGAGAGACCATCGCCAGCATTGCCGCAAGAAATGCGGAACTGTCACTGCTCTCCGAGAATCTCGAACAACTGAAAATTTCAGCCCAGCAGCTGATGGAAATCAAGGATGTATCTTTTGTCTCATTCATAAACAAAAACGCCCAGATACTGCATCACCAAGGGAAGATGTATCCCCTGCCACCCACCCTGACAGCGTCCGAAAACCAAAGTATCAGCTTTTTTGAACATGATAAATTCTTTGAATTCATTGTCCCTGTAGTCACCATCAAGGAAGCCGAAGGGCTATTTCTCTTGGAGGGCACTGCTACTGCCCCCCCCGTAAAAGATCAGATCGGCTGGGTGCGTATTGGCCTCTCCAAGGAGATCATGAGCAGATCCGAACGCCAGATCATCTGGCGAGGCGCTTCATTAGCGATCCTGTTCTCTACTGCGGGTGTCGTGCTGCTCTATCTTTTCATAGCTCTGGCAACACGTCCTTTGTATGCCTTGATCAATGCCGTAAAGGATGTGCGAGAAGGAGAACATCCCGAGGTAAAGGTTATCTTGCCCAGAAGCGAGATTGGAAAACTGTCTGCCGAATTCAACCGAATGAGCCGGGCGATAAAGGACCGAGAAGAAACACTTACTGAAAAAGTACAGGAGCTAGAGTATGCGCAGGATCAACTTCAGGATAATGTTCAACAGTTGGAGTTGCAAATCAAAGCGCGCGAAGCTGCTGAAGCCGAGCTTATAAACCATCGTAATAATCTTGAAGGACTGGTAAGCGAACGCACCGCGCAATTGACCATTGCAAAGGAGCAGGCGGAGTCGGCCAACCGGGCCAAGAGTGATTTTCTTTCCAGCATGAGTCATGAGCTGCGCACGCCACTGAATGCTATCCTCGGTTACGCTCAGATCCTTAAACGCCACGAGAACATTACGGAAATGCAGCAGCAACAACTTGAGATCATGCGTAGCAGCGGAGAACATCTGCTGATGCTGATTAACGACATTCTGGATGTGGGCAAGATCGAAGCGCGCAAGATGGAAATCGCTGAAGTGCCCTTTGATCTGCCGGCGCTGCTGAAACAGGTTTACAGCCTCACCAGACTGCAGGCAGAGGAGAAGGATTTACGCTTCAGCTACGAGACGACTACCGATTTGCCGCAATATGTGCGGGGGGATGAGCGAAAATTGCGGCAGATTCTGTTGAACCTGTTGAGCAATGCGGTCAAGTACACTCTCAAGGGTGAAGTTACTTTGAAGGTCAGCTACAGCAGTGAACAAGGAGGATTACTGCGGTGCGAAATAAAGGACACCGGCATCGGTATTCCAAGCGACAAATTGGAAACCGTCTTTGAGCCGTTCACACAGCTGGCCACAAATCGGCAAGTGCGGGAGGGCACCGGACTGGGGCTGAATATTACCAGGCAGCTGCTGACATTGATGCAGGGCAGAATAGGAGTTGAGAGTACGGCTGGAAATGGAACTCTCTTTTGGTTTGAGCTGCCGGTGCAACGGGTGATGGAATTGGAAGTATTTCCAAAGAAACAGCAGCAGGGCATCACAGGCTATCAAGGGGAGCGCAAAAAAATCCTGGTGGTGGACGATAACATCAACAACACCTCCGTACTGATTTCTCTACTGAACTTGCTCGGTTTCAAAGTCACAACTGCCGCAAACGGAGCTGCTGCCTTGCAGCAAGCGACGGAGCAACGGCCTGACCTGGTGATCATGGATCTTGTTATGCCTAAAATGAGTGGGTTGGAGAGCGCCAGTGAGATGCGCAAGCGACCTGAACTGTCAGGAACAAAAATAATCGGCGCCTCAGCCATAGCAACGGATTCATCCAGCAAGGAAGCTTTTATGGCTGCCTGTGACGCCTTTGTAATCAAACCAATTCGGATAGATGTTCTGCTGGAGCGGATCGGGGAACAGCTCGGACTTACATGGATTACAAAATCATCCCCCCCCACTGCGGACAGTGTAACAACCGGGGCAAATGATTCTGTGGACCATTTTGAAATACCACCACTCGATGAACTAAAGGCAGTTCACGAACTGTCTCTCCTGGGTGATATGCGCAAAATACAGGCCTGGGCAGTTCAACTAGAGAAAAACGAACCTCGGTACAGCATCTTTGCCTGCAAGTTGCGAGAACTTGCAGGCTCATACCGAACTAAGGCCATTTTGTCGCTCTTGGATGAACATATGAGGGAAGTGAGATGAGTACTTGTATGCAAAACCCCATAATCCTGGTTATTGATGACGATCCTAACAACATGGATATAGTATCCAATTATCTTTCAGAATCTGACTACACGGTTTTTGTGGCAGAAGATGGTGAAAGCGGTCTCACTCGGGCAGAATACGCCAAGCCCGATCTGATCCTGCTTGATGTAATGATGCCTGGAATCGACGGCTTTGAGACCTGCCGCAGACTCAAGATTCTGGAATGTACACGCGACATTCCGGTAATTTTCATGACTGCCCTGGCAGAAACCGAGCACAAGGTAAGGGGTTTTGAAGCTGGCGCGGTGGATTACATCTCCAAACCATTTCAGCGCGAAGAGGTGTTGGCTCGCGTTAGTGTGCATCTTCGCATAAAAGATCTGACAACCCGTTTGCAGGAGGCGAAAGATTTGTTGGAAAAACGGGTGGAGGAGCGAACAGCGGAACTGGCACAGACTATTGATGCACTGCACCACGAAATATTGGAACGCAAGCGTGGCGAAGAAGAACGTATGCGCCTGGCCCGTGCTATCGAGCAGGCAGCTGAGGCCATATTTATGGCCGATGCACAGTGGCATTTCACTTATGTCAACCCAGCCTTTGAGCAGATGAGCGGATATAGCAGGGACGAGATTATCGGCCAATCCAGCACGATTCTCAGAGGCAATGCCTATCCCCCCGCACATTTCAATCAGATTCGGAAGATCATTGACCGGGACAATGCCTGGTCGGGACGCCTTGCCACTAGAAAAAAAGATGGCTCATTTTTCGAAGCCGAAACAACCGCTTCCTCGGTTAGGGATTCGAAAGGGGCAATCATCAATTATGTCATCATCCAACGCGACGTCACCAACGAACTGAGAATGGAGCGAGAACTGCGACATTCACAGAAAATGGAAGCAATCGGAACGCTTGCCGGCGGCATAGCCCATGACTTTAACAATATCCTGACGGCAGTAATTGGTTACACCGAAATGGCGCAACTGAAGCTACCGAAAGATAATCCGGCAGCACGCGACCTTGAACGGGTACAGGAAGCAAGTTCGCGCGCCAGAGATCTGGTAAAAAGAATTTTGACATTCAGCCGTCAGACAGAACAGGAACTGCAGCCGATTCAGATAGTCCCGGTGATTGAAGAGGTCATTGGCCTGCTGCGATCCACGATGCCTACGACCATAGAAATACACACCCGCACCCTCACAGATTCCAAGGACAATGTCATTCTGGCCGACCTGATTCAAATCCACCAGGTACTGATGAACCTCGGAACAAATGCAGCACATGCCATGCGTGACAAAGGCGGAATTTTGAGTATCTCCCTGTCTGATGTCGATGCCGATGCAGCACTAATCGCTACTCACCCTGACCTCAAGCCGGGACACTACATACGATTGACGGTGGAAGATACCGGTCACGGCATGGAGAAGAGTGTAAAGGAAAGAATTTTTGATCCTTATTTCACGACAAAAAAAGTCGGTGAGGGTACCGGCATGGGACTGGCGGTAGTAGAAGGCATCATCAAAAACCTGAACGGAACGATCAGCGTCTACAGTGAACCGGGCCAGGGAACCGCTTTCCACATCTATCTGCCGAAACTTATAAGAGGCAATGTTAAACAGGTTGTTTCAGAAGAATTAGCGTGTGGTGGAACAGAGCGGATATTATTCGTGGATGATGAAGAAATGCTGGCAGAGTTAGGACAGAAACTGCTTGGATCGCTCGGCTACACCGTAACAGCGAAGCTGAACAGCCTGGAAGCATTGGAACTTTTCAAAACAGTTCCAGACTCATTTGACCTCGTTATTACAGATATGAGCATGCCAGGCCTCACCGGCAAAGAGCTGGCGAGTGAGCTTTTGGCTGTCAGACCTGATATTCCAATCATCCTCTGCACCGGCTTCAGTGAGCTGATCGATGAAAAGCAGGCCAAAGAACAAGGCATAAGCGGCTATGTAACAAAACCCTATGCGACGAGCAGCCTTAATAAAATTATTCGTGAAGTGCTGACGGGGGAATCGTCAAATACAATATACTGTTGGTAAATTTTAGCGGTTCATTCATGTGAACAGCTAGCTATCCTGACTTGCCACTTTTCCAGGACCGCTTCGGTGGGCCCTCATACAGGATATGATCGCATGACAGAGGAAAGAGCGTACCTTCAGGGCGTTCTGAACTTTCGATATAGCAGGGGGGCATGCCAGCTAAAAAAGCGGGAAAAACGAATAGATAATATTCATAAGGTGAAAGTCCTAAATCAGCGCATAAAGCAGCTGCAATAGCACCGTAATTAATGCGCAGCCGCCAACGCCTGGCAGCCAGAAGCTCGTCAACTTCAAAGGCCAGTTGCACATGAGGGCCATCGCCAAGTCCTAGAGAACGAGCCAAACTCATTATTGGTACTATCCGCTCATCGCCGGACACCAAAGGGCGGCCATAACCAGCAATGCTACGATGTTTTTTCAATTCATCCCGCACACAGTCAACAAGTTCTACCCCTTTGTTCAGAGCCTTAAGTGTACGCTTAAGAAAATTAATTGACGGAATATATATACCACCACCATAAATTGAGGCTTCCGAAACAGCAAGGGCCGCTGCAATTCCCAGGGCGCCGGTGCTTCGAGAGCTACCTGCCAGGGCTGCCACCCGATTGTTCCAGATACGTGCGTCCGGGTAACTTGTGCAAACCCATATAGCGTGCAGCAGACTGAGCTGCTTTTCGGTGAAACGACGACCTGTGATACCAAATACATACAGTTCAATCCAATCCATATTCTTCAACTCAACATGCAGGTCATGACCACGAAATATTGCCCGCTCCCCTGGAAAACAAGCCCCCATACTGCTTTTCAGGCGGTCGATATGCTGATGTAGTAATTCAGGTCCATTCATCTGGCCTCCCTGGCTGGGTCATTCTCCAGCTCAATTCCAAAAAATGGAAATTTCTTGTGCCCAATCTGCCACTGTTCCAAAGCATGGGCTGCCGCCCCCGGAAGACGCAGCAACAGGTGGAGCATCTCTCCCTGCCCAGAGGTGAAACCGAGGTCGCTGAACGTGGCTGCCGCCACACCACTCAATGCCAATGGGCGGTTTACCATTGCCTCAAGATTTGAACGGTTCTTTGCCAGCCAAGGAAGTCGGGTTCCGATGCTTATTCCAGCAAGACAGGCAAGGGTTTGTTTGACGATTGTGGGCGTGCTGATACCGTTCGGATCAAACCCCGGAGGATGTTCCGATTTCGGCCAGATGGAAGTCATATCATCAGCGGGCGCTGTCAACAGGCGCTGCCAAGCATCAATATCAGTACCACAACTGTTCCAGCTTTCCATTGCAAGGAACACTTCATGGCCTCCGGCAACTTGTCCAGCTCCTACGGCCAGGGCGGCGATCAGGCAGGACGCTGCAGTGGAGCCTCCCACGCCTCCACACATGGCAGCATGAACAGATGGATCGCGTGGTCCCGGATTAGCCAGTGCCACCGCCACTGTTTCTAGCAGTTCCGTCTGTGCGCTCGTAGGTGCCTCACCCCGGAAAAGCACATAAAGCATTTCCACCCAGCGCGCCTGCCCGAGCATTCCGCCATAGACATCGTAGCCGTAACAATAAGCTGCTTTTGTGGCAAATACATTATCAGGTTCCGGCTCTTCCAACCAAATTCGAGTGTGAACCTGTTCAATTGAATTTTGGGAATTCATATAACTCCTTAAAACCACGTGATGGCCAAACCACACCCAAACATATTTTAATTAATCTTAAATTACATATATTTTGTTATTTGTAAATTATATAAATACGTTATAAATCTGATAATCAAGAAAAAGAATATGCAACAAAACAGTAGTGGAGGTGCAATGAATGCTGCCGAGGTAATTGTCGGTTCACTTGAAAAAGATGGTGTGCAGTACATTTTTGGCATTCCTGGCGGAGCGATTGAACCCCTCAACAACGCTCTATACACCAGCACGATCAAAGTTATCGTGACCAAACTCGAACAGGGCGCTGCATTTATGGCAGACGGCTATGCACGGGTCAGTGGCAATGTCGGAGTATGCTGCAGTACAGCAGGGCCTGGTGCAACAAATTTGATCACCGGAACAGCATCTTCCTTTGCAGATTCAATTCCGGTAATAACCCTGACCGGACAGGTTTCCACATCTCTTTTCGGCAAAGGAGCGGTCCAGGAATTTTCAATACAAAGCTTCAGCATCGTGAGCATTTTCCGTCAGATTTCGAAATACAGCGACATCATCATCAATGAAAACAAGGCCGGCGAGATGATTGCCAAGGCGCGCAGACTCGCTCTAAGCGGCAGAAAGGGCCCTGTCCACCTGAATCTTCCCGCTGATATCATGAAACGCAAAGTTGCAGATGAACATCATCGAAAATTCAGTACTGCCCAGGTCATGGGATTTGACAGAGAGGCGGTCAAAGAGGCCGCTAAACTATTGCTTAGCGCAAAAAAGCCTGTGATTGTTGCAGGATGGGGCACCGTTCTCTCGCGGGCCGATATAGAGCTTTTGGAACTCGCTGAACTTATGGACATACCTGTGGCCACTTCGCCAAAAGCCAAGGGCATTCTAAGCGAATCACACCCCCTTTCACTGGGGGTGCTGGGTTTCGCCGGATCACCGACTGCAAAAGAATATATTATAAAAAGAGATGTGGACGTTATGCTTGCGGTAGGCACCAGTTTCAACGAATGGGTGACACCTGGATGGGATAAAAAATTGCTCCCGACTAAATCAATGATCCAGATTGACATCGATTGCAATGAAATCGGAAAAAACTATTATGTAAACACAGGGATTGCAGGCGATGCCAAGACAGTCTTGCGTGAGCTTATCTATGAATTGCGCAGAAACAACAAACGAAAAAAACTGAGAGACGACAGGTGTAAAGATATCCAAGCCATTAAAGAGAGTTTGAAGGTAAATCCAAAGAAGTTGGATAAGATGCCATACCATCCCGAGAGGATGATTATGGATCTGGCCGAGGCCGTGCCGGAAGAAACGCTATATTTTGTAGACAGCGGCAACTGCATGGCTTGGGCAATCCGCTATCTTAACATTGAAAGACCTTATTCCTTTTTTGTCGGCCTCGGGTTTGCCTCCATGGGTTTTGCGGTAGCAGCATCGATTGGGGCCAAATTGGCTGCCGGCGATAAACCTGTTATCGCCTTGGTCGGTGATGGCTCATTCCTGATGAATGGCACGGAGGTGGCTACAGCCGTTAATTACAACATTCCAGTGATCTGGGTAGTAATGAATAATTCCATGTTCGGCATGGTCCACCATGGCAGAAAGCTTGCGGGCATCCCCGAGGGGATCACCTCCTCCTTCAAGCCGGTAGACTTTGTTAAATTTGCGGAAGGATGCGGCGCACGAGGAATCAGAATTACAAAGCCGGGTGAGATAAACAAGGAAATGATGGATGAAATCATTTCAACGGGTGTTCCAACTGTTCTGGATGTGATTATTGATCCGGAAGAGGTTCCTCCGATTCATTCTCGCATTGCGACGCTTGAAAAACTTTACACTTAAAAGACCGTAGTGTATTAATTTTAATGGTAAGGAAGATCATTAAGGCACACCTATAATCAGCGGAGAAACCATGAAGAAAACATCATTGTTTCCATACATATTTCTTGTAGGGTGTCTGAGCGTTAGCAGTCCTATATGGGGAGCTGACGAATCTCTTTCTCAACCAGATCTTCAGACATCTGAAAACAGCACCACCCAAAATAAAGAACTGCTCCTCTTTTTTGAGGAACAGGATTTGGTAACAGCTACAAAAAGGGCCACTTCGTTACGCAAGGCTCCTGCCATAGCCACCATTATTACTGCCGATGAAATCAGGAACATGGGTGCGCGAAATTTGCTGGACGTGCTGAAAATGGTGCCTGGCATCGGCATCTCAATCAACGAGTATGGCGTTACCATGATCGAAGTACGTGGCGTCAGATCATCTACCAGCGAAAAAATCTTGGTCATGATCAATGGCCATTCATTGAACAAGAACTTTACCGGCAGTGCTTTCTACTCTTATGCCGAAATGTTGCCTACAGAAAATATCCGTCAGGTGGAGGTGGTGCGGGGACCGGGTTCGGCCCTTTACGGCAATAGCGCTTTTGTAGCCACCATTAACATCATCACCCGTAATGCTGAGGAGATTAACGGTTTGGAACTGAATGCTGGAGGCGGCAGCTTCGGTAGCTTCAAAGGGAACTTGCTTGGAGGCAAAGCCATTGGCGACAAACTGACGCTTTCCGGCAGCCTTGACCATTACCAGACAAACGGCCACAAGCGGATAGTTGAATCCGATTACCTGAGTGGAAATCCTTCCTCTTTTCCATTCCCAACGGCCTCCCTTTCCACGGCCCCCAATACGCCTGACCTTAGCCTCAAGCAGACAGATGCTTTTCTGAAGATCGGTTATGGAGACCTTTCTTTTCGCGGAGGATATCGAACTGTACGTAAAGGGGCTTTTGTTGGTTTGGGATTTGCTCTTACCGATAATAGTTATCAGGATATCGATACCTATTGGAGCGAATTAGCCTATGGCCTAAATCTGTCTGAAACATTTTCGACGAATATTAAATTGTATTACGACCTTTACGAGCAGGTCCCGAATGTAAAAATATTACCTAACGGTTTTCTCGGATTTCCTAACGGAATGATTGGAAGGCCGTTAGTCAAAGACCGCACCATTGGCGCCGAACTACAGGTCGATTGGGAGGCGTTCACAGGCAATCATTTAATAGGGGGATTTTCCTTCGAGGATATGCAGCAATATGGTGTCAGGCAACTTGGCAACTTTAATCCATTGACCGGCGTACCACTTGGATCCATCCAAGAGGTTGCCACATGGAACAAAAATGCGAATCGCCAAATTTATGCATTTTATCTTCAGGACGAATGGCAACTGCTGGAGCGGCTCAATCTTACAACAGGTCTCCGCTACGACCATTACAGCGATTTTGGCAGCACAGTAAACCCTCGAATTGGATTGGTATGGAGCTTCCTCGAAAACGCCGACCTGAAGATATTGTATGGTCAGGCTTTCCGTGCACCTAATTTTCAGGAACTTTACAATATTAACAACCCGGCGCAGCTTGGAAATTCGAAGCTAAAGCCAGAACATATTGAGACTATTGAGACCGGCATCGGCTGGCGCCTAAACCGCTCCTTTGCCGCCAATCTGAACTACTTTTACAGCACGATAAAAGACCAGATAGATGTGGACCCCTCAACAACGCCCACACCTACCTATGCTAATTTCCGTAAATCCAAGACTCAGGGAATTGAACTGGGCCTGAACGGCGCCTACGGCCCTGACCTATACTGGAAGATGAATTATGCCTTTCAGGATCCGCGCGACGCCGACTCTGAGAGAAAACTTGCATATGTGCCATCTCATCGGGCCTCCGGCAGCATCAACTATGCCCCTGTGAAATACGTGAATCTGCACACCGATGTACTCTGGACTGGGCCCAGACCACGAAGCAATGGAGATAGCCGACCGGAGATGCCTGCTTACACTACCGTTGATCTGGCCGTGACACTGAAGAACTTTTACAAGACCTTGGAGATTCAAGGGACAGTCCGCAATCTCTTTGACGAACATTACAAAGATCCTGACACCTCGGGTGCACTTAACAAAGTTCCCGGCGACTTTCCACGGGAAGGAATCTCCGGATTTGTGACTGCTTCATATCGTTTCTAACCCTTCCACCATCCATTCATCTGCACCACCTTGCTGACTTTTCCTTGAAATATACAGCAGAAACAAAAAGATCCGGCAGGGTTACAACCCTGCCGGATCTTTTTATTATCAATTGTTTAATTGTTAGTGATCGCTGGCTTTTGCTATTCCCAGCCCGGTTATCTGACGAACCTCAATTTCATCAAACATATCTTCAGCACGCTTATCCCTGAAAAGAAGCGCTCCCATGATGGCTGCTATCAGACCAATGGGTACTGAGACAATACCAGGATTCTTAAGCTGAAATATTGGTGCCTTGAGACCTACCATTGAGGTGCCGCCATCATTCTTGGCAAAATCCGCCTTGGATTTATCCAGCAACTTGAGATCCTTTTCCGCCAGCACAACACCTTCAGCCTGTTTCTTCTCCAAAGTCATAACAATCTTTTTGGCATCGTCGGCTATCTTCTGCGGATAGGTCATTACCGGTGAGATCACCACCAGCCCAAGTGCAGTGATGGTTCCGACAAGAAGGCCGCTGACGACACCGGCAGTGTTGAATTTCTTCCAGAAGAGCGAAAGCATGACACAGGGAAAATTACCCGAAGCTGCAACGGCAAACGCCAGAGCTACCAGTGCAACAACATTTTCCTTTTCGGCAGCAAGTCCCATGATAATCGCCGCAACACCGACAAACAATGAAGTTATACGTGCAACTTTAACCTGAGTGTGCTGGTCTGCTTTTCCATCCATGATGATATTCACATACACATCGTGGGCAATTGCTGCAGATGCTGCGAGCACCAGACCTGATACAACCGCCAGGATGGTCGCAAAGGCCACTGCGCAGATGAAGGCCAGAAAAATATCACCACCGAGAGATCCTGCTCCGCCGCCAAGTTTCTGAGCCAGCAGCAGAGTTGCCATGTTGCCCCCCTTATCAACCGAACTGATCAGTTGTGGGGAGAGGTAAAGAGCTGCTCCGAACCCGATCAGGTTAATCAAAAAGAAGAATGTACTATTGATGAACAGGGCAATGACAATTGATTTTCGAGCTTCTTTAGCACTGGGAACCGTAAAGAAACGCATCAGAATGTGAGGCAGACCTGCGGCGCCGAGTGCCCAGGCAATTCCAAGCGAGATTTGATCCAACGGATTCTTCAGGAACAGGCCGGGCTCCATGAAGCGCTGTCCGTAATCGAAGCCAGGTTTGGGCAATGCATCTTTCATGACGTTTATACGAACATGGTCCTGAACAAGCTGATTGCCGACGATGTCAGAAAAGAAACCAACAGGGTTGAAGCCGGCTTTCTGCATGACAAGCAGGGCCAGTAGAACTGTGCCGGACATCAGCAAACCTGCTTTAATTATCTGAACCCAGGTAGTGGCTTTCATGCCGCCAAAAACAACATATCCAACCATCAGGATGCCGACCCCGATTACAGAGACCCGATATGGAATATCCAGCAGGACCTGCATCAATTTTCCTGCACCAACCATTTGGGCTATCAGATAAAAAAGCGAAACCGTGACAGTTGAAATGGCTGCCACGGCACGTACCGGCTTTGGTGAAGCGCGGAATGAAAGGATATCTCCCAGGGTGAATTTACCAGCATTGCGGCATGGCTCGGCAACTACCAGCAGAATGGCAATAAATGAGAACATGGGCCCTACGGCATACATAAACCCATCGATACCGTATAGCGAGATAAGACCTGACATTCCGAGGAAAGATGCCGCTGACATATAGTCGCCTGCGATGGCCCAGCCATTTTGGAGGCCGGTGATGCCACCTCCTGCTGCGTAGAAATCTGCAGCCGTTGTGGTTTGCTTTGCAGCCCAGACGACGACGCAAAGCGTTATGCCGATGATGGCAAGAAACATGCTAATGGTTATTGCACGGTTCGGCTTCACCTTTACTTGCGGCGCAGAAGCAGCAGGCTTGGCTACGGCTGACGCAGCCCCGGTTTGTGCAGGTGCTGAGGTGGCAACAGTAGGCACCTGGGAGGATTGAGAAACTACCGTAGCGATCGGGGCCGATTTTGACGGTTCTGCAGCAAAAACTGTGGCGGTCAGCATTAGGACAAAAAAGATTACAGATAATGTTTTAACGAACATCAATCACCCCCTATTGTATTTCTTTGACAAGTTCTGCCGTCAGTCGGTCAAAATCGCGGTTGGCAACTTTGGTGTAGTAGATTGCGACAAAGAAGGCCACCACAAACTGAGACAGAATGAACACGTAACCGAAGTTAATCACACCGATGATTTTGATTTTGAACAGATCCGGGAAATACCCGGAAAGGATCGGCAACAGGAAATAATACACTGATGCTGCAATCCACCACCCAAACAGAAACACTCTTTTCCTGCGTTTTAGTTCCAGATACTTGGTGTGCTGTGCAATCGTTCCCCAGTCATACGATTTGGCCGTCATAATCCACCTCTCCTTTCATGAAATCCTTCACTCAGTAAAAAACCCGCAGCCTGACATACTCTCAAACGCTGTTAAACCAAAGTCATGAGCAAATCATATTGCTCAAAACATCAACAAAAACAATTCTGCGTATTAATGACCATCTGCTACCGTCGCGGAAAATATAAGAAATGAAGATCCATAAATTGGCAATTTTTACTGATTGAATTGCGCCACATATAATATCTCGCTTACGTACATGTCAAGCAAAAATAAAACATTGTTTATCGTTTTTTTAAACCAGTTTAGACGATGCCAGAAGCGACAACAAAAATCAGAAGCAGGGCGAAGCTATTTTCAAATGTTCAAAAAAGAAGGCAACAACCAGCATCATATGATAAGGTGCATGATTAAGAATTGAGGATTTCAGAGTTGTTACAAGCGGAGAGAATATTTATGAGCACCAACATAGACAGCGAAGAAATAATTTCGATAGGAGATCTTTCAAAGGAATTAGGAATTACAACAAGGACCCTGAGATATTGGGAAGAAGTTGGGATAATTGAAACTGTTGATCGTTCAGACGGAGCCACGCGAGGGTACACGCCATACTATGTCAGGCGAATCAAATTCATCATGAAGCTAAAAGAATTGGGATTGACCATAAAAGAGATGCAGGATTTGAATAGTGTATATGGAGAGGCCAAACAAACAGACAGGATGGTACCGCAACTGATAGATGTACTCGATTCCCATATTTCCAAGATAGATGAGAAAATTGCCCGACTGGCATCACTTAAAGCTGATATCGCTGAATATCGTCAGAAAATGGTCAATAAATTAAACTCGAAAACAAAAGCCGACAAATAAAAAGAAATATGATGGATTATGTTGCGTGTGGCAGCTCTATAAGATTTCGCAGGATCTAACTGTTCACTCTCGTTCATAATCAATAAATCATCTTGACTTGCAACGCCCTTTGGGATATTTAGAAGAACTCATACGGTGGCTATGGTGAAGCGGTCAACACTTACGACTGTGACTCGTACATACGTGGGTTCGAATCCCACTAGCCACCCCAAAAATTCAAAGGCCGCGTCGACTGACGCGGCCTTTTTTTATCTCTATCCCCTACCCGACTTCCGCATAATCGCGTACACGGAATTCGACGCCAAGTGATTGGGCAAGCTTTCTGCAGGCATCTATATCAATCCCCGGAACCGTCACAGCACTGGCAATAACTTCAGGAATATGTTGCCGTGCCGCTGAAATAAAATCACATACGGAATTAAACCCTGCTGCGCCAAATGGTGTGTTGCACAACTGATCATAGGTTTCTGCATCTGGAGCATTAAGGCTAATAGAAATACTGTCAATTAACCCGGCCAAGTCGGGCAATATATTACGGCCATGGACAAGGTTGGCTTGGCCATCGGTGTTAATGCGAATTCGATACCCTCTACGCTTCAGTTCCTTAGCCACCTGCCGGACCAGGTCAAGCCGAATGAGAGGCTCTCCGTAACCGCAGAAAACAATTTCTTCAATGCCAGATGGTTCACCCACAGCCGCCATGACCTCTTCAAATGAGGGCTCACCATCCAACAGCAAATTGTGCCCCTTTACAGTGAAATCATCGAATTTGGCACAAAAGGAGCAGCGATTGGAGCAGCGATTGGTTATGTTCAGGTAAAGGGATTCGCGTATCTTATAAGCTATCTTGGTGGATTGATCCCATAGTCGGATTCCAAAGAGATCACGAACATTCTTGGTAGTAATACGGGCGACATCATCCAGCGAAAGTCCTTTAACTTCTGCAATCCTCTCAGCGGCCAACCGCACATAGGCCGGTTCATTTCGCTTACCCCTGTGAGGCACAGGAGTAAGATACGGGCAGTCAGTTTCAACCAGCATGCGATCAATTGTGGTGGAGCGTACAACATCACGCAACATCTCATTGGCAGGATACGTAATGGTGCCTGGAATAGAAATATAGAATCCCATTTTTATAGCCTCAGCGGCCATGGCTGCATCACCTGAAAAACAGTGCATTACCCCCCGACAGGCCCCTTCTTCACGCAAACATGCAATCACCTGTTCATGTGCATCACGATCGTGAATAATGACCGGCATGTCCAGGTCTGCAGCCAGACGCAACATACGTCGGAACACCATTTCCTGTTCGTTACGGGGAGACCGGTCTCGATAAAAATCCAGCCCGATTTCACCTATCGCTACTACTTTTGGACTAGAAAGTGCCAGATCCCGGATTACTTCGTAACAGGCCTCCGTCACCCTCCCGGCATCATGTGGATGGACTCCAACAGCCGCATAAAGCTGGGGATATTTTTCGGCCAATGCGACAGACTCCCGACTTGATTCTATATCAGTACCAACAACGAGCATAGCCCCCACACCTGCATCGGCAGCTCGTTGCAGCATGGCTTCAAAATCTCCCGCATAATCTCGGTAATAAATATGGGCGTGAGAATCTATTAAAACTGGTTGCTGAATCATAAAAACGCTTCCTTTTTGACATCTAACATCACCATATAAGGGTGTAACAATAATTAGAATGACTTGGTTATTTCTCGCATTACAGAAGTGGCATAGCTGCCCCGTGGAAGGGTGAATTGCAAATGAAGATTACTCCCGGCCTGGGAACAGAGAGTCTCACCCAGCGGTACTCTCAATGGCCGACGCTCACCTTCCACTCGTAAGCCACCACCCAGGTCGAAAGCCTGAGGGGAAAGCCCCTCCTCTTCCAGTAATTGCTCTTCCATAATTCGCACTTCTCCTGCAGGCAGCTTCATTTTTGTTCCAAACATGGGACCAGTGGCAGAGATTTCGAAATCCGCGGCTCTGACTATCTCGGCTGCAATATCTTCCACCAAAAAACATGCGCCATTGACATGCTTCCAGGCGAGATCCCCTGGAAGTAGACGATCAAGGCCATTCAGTCGCAGTTCTACAACCCTATCAAAAAGACTGGCCTGATAGGCCGACAGATATAGTTTCCTCAAACGGGGATGGACTGCCGCAAAGGCCTTCTCCCAGCTATCCGGTCGAGATGTCAGCCGCTGAAGGACATCTCTTTCACTGCGACAGTGCCGGGGCATCTGAAGGAGTGCCTGAGAAAAATCACCCTGCGTGTAAGACACAATAGCATTTTTCCATTGCTCATCACGCACCGCTTCAGGACTTCCGATCAACACGTCCACCGCCCCCTTCCAGTCGCGCCTCAATAGTGCGGCACCGATCAGGTGCGAATTACCTTGTGCCCCATACCGTTGATACCCAAACCAGTTGGGCACACCTCTTTTCTTCAATGTATCCATAACAGCAGAGGCGATTTCGGCCGCATCTGCTGACACATCACGGACCACTATCTCAAAGCGATTTCCTTTCAGGTGTCCCAGTTTAAGCTTATTTCCATGCCTGACGGCAGCAATGATCCGGACGCCATCAACATCACGCCCCGCTGCATCCTCAGGCTTAACACGTTGGACAGAGAGGGTCTGCCTGGTGATACCAACGCTGTCCTTCATTCCAGCGTAGCCAATATCACGCTCCGGAACATTCAATTCCTTCGCAATCCTGCGTATTGCCTCCAGGGTAGTTATTCCCCGCTTCTCTATTGTCAGATATATATGCTCACCACTGCCACTTGGCTGGTAAGAAGGTATTTCAGTTACTACGAAATCTTCGGGTGATTCCTTTATCGAACCGCCGGTTCCGGGCAAATCACTGCTAAGGTATACGGACATTCAGTAAATCCTTCCGGCCTTGCGAAGCGCCTCGTATAGAACAATTCCGGCGGATGTTGAAAGATTCAGGCTCCGTACAGCATTACCCGGCATCGGTATGGTAATGGCAGTATCCGGGTTGGCTGCGATTAGCTCCGCAGGAAGCCCTTTGGTCTCTTTTCCAAATACGATAAAGTCACCTGCTTTAAAATCTGCTGCAAGATAACTCTTACCAGCCTTGGTACTGAGATAGAAGAATCGACCATCAGGGTACGATTGCCAAACCTGATCCAGTCCCTGCCAGACCTTGACTTCGACGCTTGACCAATAGTCGAGCCCTGCGCGCTTCATCTGGCGGTCATCAATGGAAAAACCCAAAGGTTCTACCAGATGCAGAACAGTTCCGGTGGCTGCGCAAAGACGCGCAATATTACCGGTATTGGGCGGAATTTCTGGTTCCACAAGAACAATGTTAAAAGGAGACTTTGGGTTCACAAATACCTTTCGCTATCCAAGTTTTAGAATATCTGTAAGGTTAATATACTCATTGGACTAAATCAACAGACTTGTTCCCCGTCGAACCCTTGTCCTATGGCCTTTACTCCGGGTCTGTATACAGCTTACATGCTTAGGCAGCTTGCATTTTTCAACCGCCGAGGCTAATATGTCAGGCTCTTAATCCCAATTGAACCGAGGATCAGCAATGAAGATTATCGTTACAGATGAAGTTTCAGCTGAAGGTCTGGCCTTACTCACCCAGGAACCGCGTATCCAGCTGGATGTCAAACTAGGACTCAGCAAACAGCAACTGCTGGATATCATCGGCAATTACGACGCCATTATCACCCGTAGCGGCACAAATGTAGATCGCGATTTGCTGGATGCTGGAAAAAACCTCAAAATTGTTGCCCGTGCTGGCGTCGGCATTGACAATGTTGACGTTGATTATGCTAGTTCCAAGGGTGTAATCGTAGTCAATGCCCCTTTTGGCAACACCAACAGTGCCGCCGAACATACCATGGCTCTTCTGCTCTCGTTCTGCCGCAATGTAACAATAGCAAATGCCAGTCTGAAATCCGGAGAATGGAAACGGGCACCATTTACAGGCCAAGAACTAAAAGCTAAAGTAGCCGGAGTAATAGGTCTGGGCAAGGTAGGAGGCAGGGTAGCTACTCGACTGAAAGCCTTTGAATGTGAAGTACTCGCATGCGATCCTTACATTTCTGTCAAACGGGCCCATGACTTAGGCGTCAAACTTGTATCCCATGACGAGATATATAAAAACTGTGACATCATTACTGTCCATACTCCTCTCAATGATGAAACTCGCAATATGATCGGACCGCGCGAATTCGGGCTGATGAAGACCGGAGTAGTCATCTTGAATGTGGCGCGCGGCGGTATTATAAACGAGCAGGCTCTCCTGGAGAACCTCCTGTCCGGCAAAGTGACTGGCGGTGCGGTTGATGTATGGAGCGAAGAACCTCCCAAGTCTGAGCATGTTAAGCAGCTGATTGCATGTGACCGCCTGGTGGTAACTCCCCATTTAGGAGCTAATACTTTTGAGGCACAGGTTAACGTTGCCATTGATGTCTCCCGTGAAATCATCAACTACCTTGATGACAAGCCCATGGAAAATGCGGTCAATATACCGCGCTTTGACCTTGCTTTAATGGATCAGATGCGTCCATTCCTGAACCTGATGAGGGTCATATGCGACTTTGGTATCCAGCTTTTGGACTCCAATCCGGAAACCCTTACTTTTTCTTATGCCGGCACCATTGCCCATTATGATTGTTCCCCCCTCACTGTCTGTGGCCTTTCGGCTCTGCTCGACCGAATGGTAGATCAGGATGTCAATATGGTTAATGCTTCACTGATCGCAGAACAGATGGGCATAGTCGTGGAAGAGACAAAATCTACTCAGGCTGGTGCTTTTTCAAATACCATTACGCTGGTTGCCGAGAGCAAGGGAACTCGTCGTTTAATCTCCGGAGCTCTTTTTGAAGGCTCTCCGCGAATCGTACGCCTACGGGACTACAACATGGAATTTGCGCCCGAAGAACATATGCTACTGATGAATTATGCTGACCGTCCCGGCATGATTGGCAAGATCGGCTCTATCATGGGAACCCATGAAATCAACATTGCTTCGATGAATTTGGGGCGCAGCGAAAAAAAGGGAGAAGCCATGGTTATTCTCGCTCTTGACTCCGCGATACCACCCAATATTCTAGACGAGATCAAGATTGCCACCGAAGCGACGTTCATCAAGGCACTACACATGAAAATTGACACCTGCTCCCGCAATTGCGGTTGTGGGGCCTAAAGGCATTATTAGGTGCTGCAGTTTCCTCAAATAGATCCTGTATTTCTTCGCATTGGCCCGCTCCAGTTCCGCTGGTACGGGCTGATGTACGTCTTAAGCTTTATCTTCACCTATTTCTTTCTACGGACTGAGTCACGCCGAAAGAAACTGCCATTGTCTACTGATGACATATCCGATCTTGTTTTTTATGGCGCCATGGGAGTCGTTCTTGGGGGCCGTCTTGGTTATATCCTCTTTTACAATTTAGGTTTTTATCTTACTCATCCTTTACGAGTTTTCGCCGTCTGGGAAGGCGGTATGTCGTTCCACGGAGGAATGCTTGGTGTTTGTGCTGCTATCTTTCTCTATGCGCGAAGGAAAAAACTATCATTTTTCTCGGTTATGGACATGGTGGCCCAGTGTGCTCCTGTAGGACTCGGACTCGGAAGGATCGGCAACTTCATCAATGCTGAGTTGTATGGCCGACAAACTGATGTCCCGTGGGGCATTGTTTTTCCAGGTACTGGCGGTGTTGCACGACATCCCTCACAACTCTACGAAGCTTTTCTGGAAGGAATCGCTCTTTTTGTTATCGTTCGGCTTGCAGCACGCAAATCAAATGTAGACGGCATCGCAAGCTGGAGTCTCATTGCAGGTTATGGTTTGTTCCGCTTCATCGTTGAGTTTTTCAGAGAACCTGACGCCCAGCTAGGTATGGTGGTTGGAATATTCTCCATGGGCCAGCTTCTTAGTTTACCAATGTTCCTTCTGGGCAGTATCATGGTATATATTTTCTATAAACGGCATGTAATGCACTAAGACCAGTTACCCCAAACACAGGAGGTTTACCCAATGATCAGTTCAAAGATGTCAGAAGAGCTCAACACTCACATGAATCTGGAGCTATACTCCGCTCACCTCTATCTCTCCATGTCTTCATGCGCCAACACATTGGGTTTAAAGGGAGCCGCCAACTGGTTTCTTGTGCAATATCGCGAAGAGATGACCCATTTTTTCAGGTTCTACACATACCTTGTTGATCAGGGAGAAAACATCGCCCTCCTCTCCAGCAAGGCTGTACCTAATAAATACAAATCATTACTGGATATGCTTGAACAAACCCTCAAACATGAGCAGCTTATCACACGATGCATAAACGACTTGAGTGAACTGGCAGTCAAAGAGAAAGATCATGCCACCCAAATTTTTCTGCAATGGTTCGTAACGGAACAAATCGAGGAAGAGAATAACGATCGCGACCTGATCGCCAAGCTTAAATTGGTGGGTGATAATGGACACGGCATTTTGATGATAGACGCTGAAATGGGACAACGCATCTTCACACCATCGCCAGGCACACAGGTTATGATTTAAAATGAAAATCCGGTTTTGCGAACATACCAAAGGTAAGGGCAAAGTTTACCGGCGGCTGAAGGAAGAGTTCCCGGAACTAAACATAAAGGTTAAAGAATGCATCAAACAATGCAGTCTGTGCCGTGAAACACCCATGGCTACAGTCGACAAGGTAAAGATTGTTGGTCGAGACAGCGATGATCTTTACGAAAAAATTATTAAAGCCATAAATAAATGCTGATCGCGCTATAATTATCAAACAAGCAATGCAGAATAAAAAAGGGCAACTCGTTTTTCAGAGTTGCCCTTTTTATTGGTGCGGTGGAATGGATTTGAACCATCACGAGGTTGCCCCCGCCAGCCCCTCAAGCTGGTGCGTCTACCAATTCCGCCACCACCGCAAATCTTTATTTTATTTTCATCCGACTACAAGTTCTTAAGCATCCCGCAAATTGAGCTTTTTTCTATACCACACAAAACATTCGAAGTTCAAGTAAAAAATTACTTTAAGGGAGCCACTGGGGCAGCAGAACCAGTTGGTGCATTAGCGGGTTGAGCAGGCACCGCAGCTGGCTGCGGCATCTGAGGTGTTTTGCCAGCTGCAGCTGGCTTATTTTGACCAGACATGATTGAAGATGTAGAAGGCTGCCCGGAAACGTATGCCAAAGTAAGCGAGGTCAGCATGAAAATAACAGCTGCGCCTGTTGTCATCTTACTAAGGAATGTAGTGCCCCCCCCAGCGCCAAAAACTGACTGGCTACCACTGCTGCCAAATGATGCGCCCATTTCCGCACCCTTGCCAGACTGCAGCAACACTACAGCTACAAGAAAAAGACTTACTAGAACATGTAGAATCGTTAGAATAATTATCATTCAGCATCCCCTACCACAGTAATCAGAAGCGATTTTTGTACCACATAGGCAGCGAGAATGTAAAGCCTTATTCCTCACTTCTAGGCCCCGAAGTTGACAATGCCTGCAAAAGAGTCGGCCTTAAGACTGGCCCCTCCTACAAGAGCACCATCAATGTCGGGCTGTTCCATAAGTTTTTTTATATTCTCCGGCTTGACACTGCCCCCATAGAGTATTCGCAAAGCTTCGGCGGAATCGCCACCGATAAGTTGCCTAATAAAACCACGAATAAAAACATGAACCTCTTGAGCCTGGTCATCTGTGGCTGTTTTGCCTGTACCTATAGCCCATACCGGTTCATAGGCAACGATAATGCGAACAAAATCACCAGCATTTAATCCCAGAAGTCCATCTCTAAGCTGTTTTTCAATGACATCAAAAGTAGCATCAGCCTCTCGTTCTGCAAGAGTTTCACCGACACACATGATTGCCGTAAGCCCAGCCGCTACAGTAGCCTTTACCTTGCGATTAACCGTGTCATCAGTTTCCCCGAAAAATTGTCGGCGCTCTGAGTGCCCTATGATAATATGACTGCATCCAACATCCGCAAGTAATTTAGGACTTACTTCGCCAGTAAAAGCGCCTTCTGCTTCCCAGTAACAATCCTGGGCTGACATCATTATTTTGGACCCGGCTACTGTTTCAGACACACGACTTAAGGCTGTAAAAACTGGCGCTACAACTATTTCCACACCAGTAGTATGCTCCACCAACGGTTTAAGTTCATTCACTAGTGATATGGCCTCAGCAACCGTCTTAAACAACTTCCAATTTCCTGCTATTACAGGTGTACGCATACCCCCTCCTATTTCTTAGCTTTAATATCAAGCACCTTAACACCAGGCAAGATTTTCCCTTCCAGCAACTCAAGAAAGGCACCGCCACCGGTTGAGATATAGCTTACTTTAGTATCAACCCCAGCTTTTCGTACAGCCGAATCAGTGTCACCTCCACCGATAATGGTTGTAGCAAAGGCACTCCCAACAGCTTCAGCCACAGCAAATGTGCCACGGGCAAAGGCATCCATTTCAAAGACCCCCATTGGTCCGTTCCAGATTACAGTTTTTGCATCGCGTAATGTTTCAGCAAAAAGAGTGGCAGAGGCCGGCCCTATATCAAGAGCCATCCAACCTTCTGGGATCTCCTGCACAGTTGTTATAAAATTTGTTGCTGTTGCCTCAAAAGCATTAGCAACAACGCAATCCACAGGCAGATAAAACATGACACCTTTCTTCTTGGCCTTATCCATAATCTTTTTTGCTGTAGGGATCAGCTCATCCTCTACCAATGATTTACCAACCGAATACCCCATTGCCTTAAGGAAGGTAAAGGCCATACCACCACCTATGACGACTTTGTCCACCTTATTGACTAGAGTCTCCAACACCTCAAGCTTCCCAGAAACTTTGGCACCGCCAAGAATGGCAACAAGAGGGCGTACCGGATTTTGCATGGCCTTATCAAAAAAGGTCATTTCGTTCCTCATCAGAAAACCAGCGGCAATAATCGGAATCACTTTGGTGATTGCTTCTACAGATGCGTGTGCACGATGAGAAACCGCAAAAGCATCATTCACATAGATTTCACAGCCATTAGCAAGCTGTTCAGCGAACTCTGCATCATTCTTTTCTTCTCCGGGATAAAAACGAACATTTTCGAGCATCACCACTTCGCCGGATTTCATTGAATCAATCAGCTTTGTCACTTCAGGACCAAAACAATCCGGTGCAAGTTTAACCTTAAGGCCAAGCAGCTCAGAGAGCCTTTTAACGGCCGGCGCCATGGAGTATTTAGCCTTTTTTTCTCCTTTGGGCCTACCTAAATGGGAAGCGAGGATTACTTTTGCTCCCTGCTCCACCACATACCTGATTGTAGGCACAGCGGCGGCAATGCGAGTATCTTCCGTGATATTGCCCTTTTCATCCTGCGGTACATTAAAGTCCACGCGAATAAAGACCCTCTTATTTTTAAAATCCTTTATTTGATCTATATAGCGAATTGGCATGATATCCCCCTTCATACATGGTTTAATATTGCAGACAAAAAAAGAGGGGGAAGCAACTTCCCCCTCAGAAAGGACACATTATTTACTGTTTAGAAGCTATTAGTTTAAAAAGATCAACAACCCTGTTGGAGAAACCCGCTTCATTGTCGTACCACGATATGACTTTAACCATATTATCGCCGATAACTTTTGTACACGAGGCATCAACAATTGAAGAAAGAGCATTACCATTAAAGTCAACAGAGACAAGTGGCTCTTCACTGAAGCCAAGAATACCCTTTAAAGGTCCGACGGAAGCAGCTTTAAGTGCTTCGTTAACACTAGCTGTATCAGCTTTTTTAGAAACTGTTGCCACAAGGTCGATTACAGAGACATTTGGCGTCGGCACACGAATGGCCATACCATCCAGTTTGCCTTTCAATTCAGGTAATACAAGTGATACAGCCTTAGCCGCACCGGTTGTTGTCGGTATCATTGACAATGCTGCAGCACGAGCACGTCGCAAGTCTTTGTGGGGTAGATCGAGGATATTCTGATCGTTGGTATAGGAATGTACCGTAGTTACCAGTCCCTTCTCGATACCAAAGGCTTCATGCAGCACTTTTGCAACTGGTGCCAGACAGTTAGTAGTGCAAGAAGCATTTGAAATAATGACGTGTTTTTGAGGATCATATAAATGATCGTTTACCCCCATTACAATAGTTATATCTTCATTGGTGGCCGGTGCAGAAACCACCACTTTTTTGGCCCCTGCCTGAATGTGCATCTCAGCCTTTTCCTTGGCTGTAAACAAACCGGTAGCCTCAAGCACGACGTCGATTTCATCTGATTTCCAGGGAAGTTCAGCAGGATTTTTAACAGCGTAAATTTTAATTGCTACACCATTAATTATCAGACTATCAGATGTATGTTCAACAGTACCGGGGAAAATACCATGAACTGAATCGTACTTAAAAAGATGCGCAAGGGTAGCTGCATCTGTAAGATCATTGATTGCAATAAATTTGATATTCTTGTCCTGACTTGCCGCCCTAAGGACCATTCTGCCTATTCTGCCAAAACCGTTGATTGCTACACGTAATGCCATGAACTGCCTCCTAAAGTGATATGGTATTCTGCTCCTGCACGTAGGAAATCTGATCAATCATAAATCATAAAAACGAATCGTCAATAATAAATTTTTATTAAACCAAAAGTACAAGTCAAACACCATGAAAAAACCATTCACCTTTAAAACATTCATGCTATAGTTGCGATTCCTTTTAAACCTATCATTCAGCTTCCCCCGTGAGTTTTAATAAATAATGAAACAAACACTGGAAAAACGTATAATTCTTTTTTCACTTGTAATTCTCACTCTGACGATCTTGCTGAACACAGGCATGGACATCATTGTTTTTAGACGGGACTTTGCACAAGAAATGCTTTTGAGATCTCAGAGTCTCGGGATTGCTTTAAAAGGAACCATTGAAAAAGTATTGGCACTGGGTCTCGATATCAGAGATATGAGCGGCCTATCCGAAAAATGTCGTGAATTAGCTCAGTCAGATCCCGAAGTTGAGTATTGCGTTATAACAAATACCGATGGAAAACCTTTATTCTCCAATGATCCTTTTTTCTCATCTACAAGTTTCTCTCAGTCCCTATTCGTTCCCTCAAAAGATGAACCAGACAGGAAACAATTATCCAGAGAAATTCAGACTTCAAAAGGAATCTACCACAACACCTCGATACCAATAAGATCTTTCGATACAAAAGCTGTTGCCTACATAAACATAGGTTTCCCCCAATCCGAAATTGACAAAAAAGTAAGTACTATTATCGTGCGCTCTTTTATCGTTCTGTGCGTATCTTTTATGGCATCTTTTGGACTGGTTGTCTTTTTTGTCAAACGCAGCATTGTTTCTCCCATTTCCACACTTCTTGATGGATTGACCAAGATATCTCAAGGAGATTTCAATATACGCATACCTGATTTTCCAATGCATGAGCTAAATGAACTGGGCGTCAATATAAACTACATGTCTAATGCATTAGAGCATAGGGATAATGAATTACGTAAAAACTATGAGGAACTTGAAACCACTCATACTCAACTGCACGAATCATACATTAGACTCGAACACCTCAGCTTAGATTTGGAAAAATCCGAAGAACTGTACAAAAGGATGCTTGAAGATGCTGGAGACGCTATTTTTGTTCTTGATGGAAATAGAACTGTCATTATTGCAAATAAAATGGCGGAAGATTTTTTAGGTTACCCTGCATCACAAATAGTTGGGCAACATATATCAAGTTTACTACTTTTATTGAAGGCAGGCAACATCCTTCAGCTACTAAAAACTTTTCAGACCTCAGTAAGTGGCACTTATATTATAGATGAAATTACTATTACTAATGGAAATGGCCGGTCACTTATAGGCAAAATACACGCCAGCAGTATTACATCTGGCGAAACAAATTTATTACAAGTTATAATCCGTGATATTACAAAAGAACGTGAAACTCTTCTTAATCTTGAACAAAGTACTGCAGGACTTTCGAGACTTAATAAAATGAAAGACTCTTTTCTTGGTCTCGCGTCTCACGAAATTAAAACTCCTTTGACCGTAATCATGGGTTATGCCGAGTTACTGCTAACCGACATGAAAGGCCAACTTAACGAAACCACAGTCGAAATGGTACAAAATATCGCCTCAGCCGCGACGAGACTAGACAATATAGTCAAAGATATGATCGATGTTTCCATGATAGATCAAAAACAACTCGAACTAAAACTTGAAGCAATAGACATCAACTCAGTTATCGAAGCATCTCTCAGAGAGATGCGTTTTTTCTTTGCTCTAAGAAAGCAAAAAGTACAAACCCAACTGTATCCAACAATTCCTGCAATCAAAGGGGATCCAATCAGGCTCATGCAACTGATGTCCAATGTCATTGGAAACGCTATCAAATTTACCCCTGACGGTGGCACAATAACCATAACAACAGCAGTTATTCAAAACACAAGACCCCCCCAAACTTCGATTGATTCAGTCTGGTCTTACAATGAATGCAAAAAAAGTGACTGCTATGTTGAAATAATAATACACGACAATGGGATCGGAATTGATCCTGAGGATCAGACCCGGATCTTCGAGAAATTCTACGAAGCAGGCAATATTGAGGAACACAGCTCGGGAAAAGTGGCCTTTAAATCACGCGGTGCGGGCTTGGGACTCTCAATTGCAAAAGGTGTGGTTGAAATGCACGGCGGTGAAATTTGGGTTGTATCGCCAGGTTACAACCCTGAAAAGTTTCCAGGATCGTCTTTCTATATAAGGTTTCCGATACAATCCATTGCCGAAGAAAACGTCACTTCATCTGCCAACCCTTCTTTTTATACAGAATTAAATTTAAATAAAAATAACCATAATTAATATCAATAATACTGTCGATTTATATTTAATTTTCCATGGAGTGCAAAAATGAATAAGGTATTTAAATGGTTTTTTTTACCTGTGTTGATAATCATGTGCGCCAGTACTGCTTATTCGGCAACTGAGGATGAAATTCAGAAAGCACTTGATCAAAAAAAATTCAATGACAACTTGAAACCCGAAAGTAGCTATGGAGAAAACATTCGAGGTATGGGATTGCAGGCAAACCCCAATATAGACGATTTAAAGTCTATTATGGACAAAGGAAGTCAGGCAGAGTTGGATAACACCCGAAATCAATCGGTAGAATCCCTTAGAAAGCCTCATATTGCAGTAAGAATTGTTCCAGGGGATGGATTACTCAAAATCTCCTGGACAGTACAAAATTATCAACAGAATGCTGAAGATGGTCAACTCAAGTTTGTTGTAAATTCTGGCACTGAACCGGGTAAATATTCAAAATCTGTAGAGGTCGGCACAACTGATTCCTTCACCCTTAGGGAGTTGAAAAACCATCAGATCTATTTCATCCAGATAACCGCATATAAGAGCAGACAAAAGAGCTACCAAATGCTCTCCGAAGAAAATTCAGCGATCCCTCTTCCCTTGGAGGAACAAAGTTCCAATCTTGAGAAATCCTTTTTTAAGCAAAAATCTACCTTATTGGACAAAGTTGAGACGAGCCCTGTTGGACGTGATCTCCGGCAATTTGGATATGGCTTTTTTAGGAACAGTCTTCCCTCCGGTGTCTTGGACTCAATGCCCGCCAGCGGAAACTACACCCTCGGCTCAGGTGACTCTTTGAATATTACAATTTGGGGATCACTTAGTGCCAAGTATGAGCTCCCAATCGATCGAAATGGAGAGATCACTATACCCAAAGTTGGAGTTATTGGTGTTTCCGGCCTGACATATGCCCAGGCAAGTGAGGCAATAAAGAAGGCGATTTCTCGCTTTTACAAAAACTTTGAATTGAACGTGACCTTGGGCAAAACAAGAACCATTCAGGTTTTTGTTGTTGGTGAAGTGGAAAAACCCGGCAGCCTGCAAGTGAGTTCGCTGTCAAGTATCATTGATGCTCTTTCGGCAGCAGGTGGGCCCTCACGTAATGGCACATTAAGAAATGTGCGTCTTATGCGTGACGGGAAAATGATCAGTGAATTCGATCTATATCAATTCATGCTGACTGGCGACCGCAGCAAAGATGAACGTCTTCAAAATGGTGACACCATCCTCGTACCGGTTATCGGTCCGGTTGTTGCTGTAGCCGGAGAGGTAAAACGACCTGCCATCTATGAGATGAAAGGCAATACTTCACTTGCAGATGCCATAGCAATGGCTGGCGGAATCACTGCAGCCGGTTATACGGGAAAAATTCAGGTAGAGCGTATTGCTAACAATACCGCAAAAATCATTCTTGATTATTCCTCCCATGAAGGCCAGCTAGACAATCAAACAGGATCTGTAAAAATCATTGATCGCGATATGATCAAGATATCATCCGTACAGGAAGCCGTGCGGGATGTTGTGGTGCTGCGCGGCAACGTAACGAGACCCGGAGAGTATCAGTTCAGGAAAGGAATGAGGGTCAAGGATCTGATCGCCGGCTATCAAGATTTGCTGCCTGAATCCTACCTTGAATCAGCAGAGATTATTCGCCTGGCCTTGCCTGACTATCATAAGGAAGTACTGAGCATCAGCTTACGCAAGGCCTTTCAAGATAGCGAGAAAGACAACATAGAATTGCAGGAACAAGATACTATTAGGGTTTTTTCGCGCTGGGAGATGCAGGAAAAACCTGTCGTTGCCATTAATGGTTTCGTCAAGAACCCCGGAACCTATGATTTCTATCCCGGCATGACAGTAAGAGATCTGATTGCCGCCGCTGGCAGCGCAAAAAGAAATGCAATTCTTGATTTCGCTGAATTAACCAGGGTATCAATCACAGGTGACAAAGCCAAGTCTTCACGCATTCAGATTAATCTGGAAAAAGCTCTCAGTAATGGAGATCCTGAAAACAATCTTCTTCTCCAGCCGGATGATGTTCTGATTGTTCGAGGAATTTCAGAGTGGGTCGAGGCTACTGACAGGTTTGTCACGCTAAAGGGTGAGGTAAAGTTTCCCGGCGTCTATTCTGTAACAAGGGGAGAAAAACTGAGCTCGGTTATTCAGCGAGCAGGTGGATACACAGCCAAAGCTTATCTAAATGGCGCAAAGTTCACTCGAAGATCCGTCATGGAGATTCAGCAAAAACGAATGGATGAAATCATCGCCCGTACTGAAAAAGACATCCTTCAGAAACAATTTGCCCTATCATATGTGGCTGCATCTCGAGAAGAGCTGGAAGGAACAAGGGCTGCTCTCGATGGCCTTCTGAAAAGTATCGAACGATTGAAATCGCTCAAAGCTGAAGGTCGTATTGTTATCAGACTTGCTGCGCTGGAAAAATTAAAAACCAGCAGCTATGATCTGGAGATGGAAGGGGGAGACACTGTCGAGATCCCGCCCCGACCCAATGTTGTCAACGTTATGGGTCAAGTTTACAATCAAACCACTTTTGTACATCTCCCTGATTCTTCCGATGTTGAAACATACCTTTCCAAAGCAGGCGGACCAACCCGTGATGCCGAGACCTCGGACATGTATATCATCAAAGTCGATGGTTCGGTCTACAGCAGACAGCAATCATCCTTTGGAATCAAGTGGAACGACGATGCACGCAAATGGAACCTCGGAAGTTTCATGGCCAGCTCAATGGATCCAGGCGATACTCTGGTAGTTCCGCAAAAACTTGAACGTACGGCATGGCTGCGTGATATAAAAGACATCACCACAATACTCTCACAGGTGGCCCTGACTGCAGGGTCCGTATTCCTATGGTTTAAATGATGACTTCCATGAACAATAATTCCCCAACCCCAGAAAATTACCAGAGTCCAGAAGATGAGATTAACCTGCTGGAGTTGTTGCAGGTTATCGTCAAACGCAAGGCAACCATACTTAAAATATGTACAGTTGCTGTCATACTTTCGGTCTGCTATGCCCTGTCGATGAAGAACATCTATACAGCCAGCGCAAAGATCCTTCCTCCTCAAAAAGATTCCGGTGCCGGCGGCCTCTCCGCCCTTCTGAGTCAAGCAGGTGGTTTGGCAGGACTAGCGGCCGGAGGAATGTCACTCGGCGGATCAACAGATCTTTACATGGGCATAATTAAAAGCCGTTCTGTAGCCGATGCCGTTATTAAAAAACTGGATCTGCAGCGCGAATTCAAAACAAAGACAGCTGATGAAACCAGGAAAAAACTGGAATCGGTAGTAAAGGTAAAAGCCGGTAAGGATGGAATCATTACCATCGATGCGGACAGTCCCGACCCTAAAAAAGCGGCTGTTCTTGCCAATACCTTCGTTGAGGAACTGGGTCGCCGCAGCGTCCAGCTTAACCTTTCAAAAGCAGGTGCAGAACGAGTATTCCTGGAGAAACGCCTGGAGGTGGTAAAACAAGACCTGCAGAGTGCAGAAGAATCCATGAAGCAGTTCCAGGAAAAGTATAAAACCTTTAAAGCTGACTCTCAGGCAACTGCAGCAATAGAGGGGATCGCACGCCTTAAGGCAGAAATCGTCACCAAAGAAGTACAGTTGGCTTCTCTGCGAAACTCAATGACTGATGAAAGCAATGATGTAAAGACTATACAAGCCGCACTGACAAAGTTAAAAAATCAGCTGGGTGGAATGGCCGGTGGCGGGAAAATGGATGTAATACCATCTATGGGTAATGTTCCCACTCTTGGTGTTGAATATGTACGGAAGTTAAGAGACCTGAAAATTCAGGAAGCATTGTTCGAACAACTGACCAAACAGTATGAAGTAGCTAAACTGACCGAGGCTAAAGATTCATCATCTCTTCAGATACTGGATGATGCGGTTGCGCCAGCCAGAAAAAGTAAGCCCAAGCGTTTGATCATAGTATTGCTGACAACCGCTACAGCTTTCTTTGCCTCTGTTTTCATTGTATTTTTCCAGGAATATTTATCAAAACTTTCACCAGCAGATGCTGTTATGGTGCGCAACTTAAAGAAATCCTTATTCAGCTTCAGAGGCAGCATTGAATAGCACCAGAGTAAAGCTGCTAAGTGCTGCAACATTACTCTGGACTGCGCTTCTGCTTTATCTCTCCTTAAGTCCCGGTCCCCCTCAAATAGCAGGCCCCCTGGGATGGGATAAATTGCAACATGCATTTGCACTCGGATTTCTGGCGTTCCTCGCAGCCTTAGTCTGCCAATCACTGAATATCTCTTTCAAAAAAGCCATTTTTTTGGGATTTATTTCAGCCTCCTTTTTCGGCGCTTTAATAGAACTCCTGCAGGGGCTCTGTACATCTTCTAGAGAAGCAGATATCTATGATATTTTTGCCGACGTTGTAGGAGCTTCCATTGCAGTACTGTTTTTAATTGTCAGAAACACAAGGAAGCCATGAAATTATTTTTTTTATCACTCCTGTTTTTTTTAGCACCTGCTATTGGATGGAGTTCAGAAAGTCCTTTTGACCCTGCCCTGGAAATTACCAGTGGCGCCAATAGACTCGCCGATGAGAGTATTGACGTTGTCACAAAGCCATTCTATACAGCTAGCAATGCACTCGTAACCCTTTCAGTTATTGGCGCCACCTCACTAACCTATATCTTTGATGAGGATATCTCAAAAAAATTGCAGACTACAAAAGGCAAAGGACTTGACAGAGCAACTGATGCTGGAGCCACCGTCGGCAATCCCTTTCTCCACCTGGGCCTTTCTGCACTTGTCTATGGTACCGCAGTTTTAGCAGACTCTCCAAAATGGAAAGAAACCGGCGAAATGATGGGTGAAGCTCTTATTCTCGCAGACGCATCTACCTTTCTGATCAAAGAGATGGCGGGTCGTGGCCGACCTAACGTTACGTCTGCAAAAGGTGACTTCAAGCCCTTTGGATTCCGGACCGATTACGACTCATTTCCCTCCATGCATACAGCTAGTTCCTTCGCATTGGCATCTGTTCTCGCAGCCACATCCGAAACACTGGCTATGAAAACCGCCTATTACTCGGCAGCAACATTTGTGGCTTTTTCAAGGATGTATCAGAACAAGCATTGGGCTAGCGATGTGCTTTTCGGAGCTGCCTTGGGAGAATTCTGCGGTCGGATAGTCACACATTATCACGCATCTAAAAATAACATGAGCATACTGCCCCAAGCATATTCTGGCGGGGCGGGCCTTGCATTGGTGGGAAAATGGTAAATTTGTCAGGAATACAGACAGAGGCTGTAATATTCGACTTTGATGGGGTCATCGTGGACACTGAGCCGCTCCATTACAAGGCCTTTCAGCAGATTCTGGAACCGCTGGGATTGGGTTTCAGCTGGGAGAAGTATGTGGAGACTTACATGGGCTTCGATGATCGTGATGCTTTTGTAGAGGCCTTTACCTCTCGCGGGATGCCATTGAATCATGAAAAATTAACTGCCTTGATAGCCCAAAAGGCGATGTTTTTTCTGGAAATCATTCGTACAGGTATAACTGCCTATCCAGGTGTCGTTGAACTTATCAAAGAGCTCAAAAAAAAGAATGTACCCCTTGCGATCTGCAGCGGAGCCTTGTTGTCGGATATAACCCCTATCTTAAGCACCCTTGGCATTTCAGATTGTTTTGACATTATTGTCACAGCTGATGATGTTGAAAAAAGCAAGCCTGATCCGGAGTGCTACAAGCTTGCTTTTTCTAAACTCAGTCATCACACGGATGCTGCTATCACCCTCTCAAATACGTTTGCTATCGAAGATACTCCGGCAGGAATAACAGCTGCCTCCCGAGCCGGCCTGAAGGTCATTGCCGTTACCAACAGCTACTCACCGGAACATCTGACTGATGCTTCCCACATTTTTAATTCCCTTGAAAAGCTGCTTCCTGCTTAAATTACAGGGAATCGAAAACGGGATGTAGTCTCTCTGCTCCCTTATTCCTCGTCGTCCCCCTCCTCTTCTCCAGTTCCCTTGAACTGAGCGTCCGTCATTATTCCCCTGACCTCCCTCATCCGCTTCAACATTTCCAGGTGATGGCGGGTCTTTATCTCCGAAATTCTTTTGACAGCATTACTTGCCTTATCAAGATCAAAATCCTTTTCCTCCATAATTTCAGACAGATCCATCTCCGCCAGTTTGAGTTCGCTTTTGAATTGAATCTGTTTTCTCTGCATCTCGCGGTGAATCGGCTTAAGCTTTGCCATTTGCTCATTATCGAGCCCCATCATTTCCGCATGGGCAAGACACATCTTAATCATGTCATCCATTTTGCCCATACCGCCCATTCCCATACCCCCATGCGTGCCGCTGCTTGCGCACCCGTCACATCCTTTGGCCTCCCCCATTGATGCATGCGGATTTCCGGAATGTGGGTTTCCTGCCATGTGTTCCTTCATGGACATATTTGCCTGTGCAAGGCCAGGAGCAGCTAAAGCAGTTGTCAACAAAAGTGCAGAAAGTACCTTTTTCATGTGGATCTCCTTTTAGATAAGATTATTAAAAAGTTACTGCCAAAGCATACAATGTCAATTTGCCTGGTATTTCTTTTGCCTACTCCGCTTCGGAAAGCCCCTTCCTGTTACGGTTCATGAACATACGCAAGGCCAGATAAACAACCGGCAGTATCCCGGCTAAAAAGAGCAGATCTCCCGGGAGACGCAGCCATTCAAACAGACGTACCAGTGGCTGCATGAAAAACTCAGGCTGACGTCCCTGCCAGTAGGAGGTGGCCAGGATCTGGTTCAACTGGAGAAATCCCACCGGAAAGAGATTGACGAACATCATCCAGGCAAGCCCCAGGTTTGTACACCAGAAAGCAATGCCCATAGCCCTGTTGCTGGCGCGGTCCAGGGGGAGGAAGTAACGGGCCACAAACATGAAAAATCCGAGGGAAAGCATGCCGTAGACCCCCATCATCGCACCATGGCCGTGATTTGCTGTCCACTGGGTGCCGATCTCGTAATAGCTGACAATGGGCAGATTAATCAGGAAACCGAAAACTCCGGCACCGAGGAAGTTCCAGAAGCCTACTGCTATAAGAAACATTACCGCCCACTTGTGGGGAAACATTTTTCCCGTTGTGCTCAGCATGGATGTCCCGGTTGGAGCACCCAGCCTCATGAACGCCCACGCCTCGTAGGTAAGCAGAAGCAGCGGGATGACCTCCATTGCTGAGAACATGGCACCAAGTGCCATGTGAATCTCTGGTGTACCACTGAAATACAGATGATGCATGGTACCGATCACGCCACCGACAGAATAAAGAATGATATCCAGGTAAATGATCGTGGTTGCCACTTTCACCCGCACCACCCCCAGCAGCATGAACACATAGGCGACCATGATGGTTGTGAAAAGCTCGAGGAAATCCTCCACCCAGAGATGAACCACCCAGAATCGCCAGAACTCTATCTGGGTGACATTGGTGTTTTTGCCATACAGCATACCTGCCGCATAAAAGAGCGGAATCGATGCCGCACTGTAGATAAACAACCAGGGCATGTTTCCTGGATGCTCCCCTTTCAATCTGTCTTTCATCCCGCGCACCAGGATTACCAGCCAGATGATCATTCCGGCTGTCAGCAGGATCTGCCACAGGCGCCCCAAGTCGAGGTATTCCCACCCCTGGGAACCGAGCCAGAACCAGGGGCCGCTGGTTTCGAGAAGGCCCTTGAGGCTGAGCGCTTCCCCCGACATACTTCCCACCACAACCACAGTCAACGCACCCAAAAGAATCAGAGCAAGCTTATCCTGATGGCGAGGTTCTTTTCCGGCAATCATCGGTGTCAGGAAAATTCCCATTGCCAGAAAGCTGGAAGCCACGAAAAACAGCGCCAACTGCACATGCCACATTCTGGAAAGATTGTACGGCAGCAGATCTCCAAGAGGGAAACCATAAAAACCCGCACGCTCCACATGATAATGGGCATTCACGCCTCCCAGCACCCCCTGAAGGAGAAACAGGCCCGCCACAACCAAAAAATACCAGGCTACAGTCCGCTGGGAAGGGGTAAGCTTCACCTCCTCTGGAGGCTGGAACTTTCTCGCTGAAAATTCATCAGCAGCATGCCATCCCAGCAATTCATGACGACCAAAAATGAAGAGAATCAGGCCAGTGCCGCTCAGAAGCGCCACCAGACTGAGTACGCTCCACATAAGCATTCCGGGAGTAGGCTTGTTTCCAGCCAGATCATCCGGAGGCCAGTTATTGGTGTAGGAATGACTTGTCCCGGGACGTTGTGCAGCACTCAGCCACGCGGCCCAGGAAAAATAGGCGGTAATCCTGCGCACATCTTCAGGAACTTTCAAATGAGGCCGCCGCAATCCCTTCTGCATCTCAGGTGGACCAAACCAGTCCCGGTAATAGGAAATCAATTCCTGGTGTGCACTTGCCTGGGCAGAAGTAAAGGTGATCACGCCACTGCTGGGCGAATAAGTATTTGCCTTCAGCTCGGTGCGAACTTTCTCCGTTGCCTCTGCAGGAGAAAGACCCTGCCCGGAATAAAAGATAAGCGCTTTTTCACCACTAATCCGAAGATACTGGGCCGTAAAATCAGGTCCCAGATAGGCACCATGGCCAAAGAGGGTGCCGTACTGCATCAGCCCGTATTTCTGAAACAGATGCTGACCACCCAGAATGTCATCTCCTGTGTAAAGCACAGTGCCATCTGGCGACCGTACCTCACTGGGGATCGGGGGTTTATCCGCCCGGTTCAGTAGAGCCAGGTAGCCAAGAACCGAAAAGCCAAAAATAAAGGTAATAACTGCAGTGATAAGCCATTCCGGGGAGAGGAGCATGTTTTTCTCGCGCACATTCATGGTAGCCTCCGACTGAAGTCATGATAGTTAAAAACTATACCAAGCAGGTGCAATGTCAAAAAATGCGCCGACAGGCCCCATCATTCACCGGAATCGTTCCTTTAACCCACTGGCGTCACATACAAAATATTGCGCCGTTTCCCTTTCCTTGACACCACATCTTGGCCTGATGCATAATCATGACCCATTGATTCACCCGGAGGGCAGTACCCCATGGAACCACCCGTTATTGCTGAAAACACCCCTGTCACCACACCATTCGTCCATCTCCATCTGCATACCCAGTATTCCCTGCTGGACGGCGCCATTCGCCTGGAAGACGTGATTGCCAAGGCTAAGGCGTATAACATGCCGGCGGTGGCGATCACCGACCATGGCAGCATGTTCGGCGCGGTTGAATTCTATCTGAAATGTAAAAAAGCAGGCGTGAAGCCGCTGATTGGCTGCGAACTCTACATCGCACCTGACTCCCGCTTCTCACGCGAAAGCACCAAAGGCATTTCTGATGCAGCCTATCACCTGATCCTGTTGTGCGAAAATATGACCGGCTACAAAAACCTCTCCTACCTCACCTCTGCCGGCTATAAGGAAGGTTTCTATTACCGCCCCCGCATTGACCGCGAACTACTCCAGCAACATTCCGAAGGCTTGATTGCCCTGTCGGCCTGCCTGAAGGGTGAAGTCGCCATGCAGTGCGGCCGGGGCCGCATGGAGGAGGCCATCGAGACCGCCCGCTGGTACAGCGAGCTGTTTCCTGATCGCTATTACATTGAACTACAGGAAAACACCCTGCCTGAGCAGGATCTGGTCAACAAACGCCTGCTGGAGGTTGCCGCAGCACTGAAACTTCCGCTGGTGGCCACCAACGACTGCCATTACCTGAACCGGGAGGACGCTCGCGCCCACGAGGTGCTGCTCTGCATCCAGACCGGCAAGACCATGCTCGACCCGACCCATATGAAGTTCTCTGCCGAGGAGTTTTACTTCAAGACACCGGAGGAAATGGCAGCCGCATTTTCCTACGCTCCGGAGGCAATTGCCAACACGGTGGCCATTGCCGAACGCTGCAATGTGGAACTGCCGCTGGAAAAGGAATATTACTTCCCGCACTTCGAGCCACCTCCCGGCCAGAACCACGACGATATGCTGGAACAACTGGCCACGGAAGGACTCAAGGAGCGGATGGTCACCATCCTGGCCAAATATCCTGACATGACTTTGGAGCAGCAGCAGGCTTATTTCGACCGGCTACGCATCGAGCTAGACTGTATTCGGGAAATGAAGTTCCCGGCCTACTTTCTGATCGTGTCCGATTTCATCACCTGGGCCAAAAACAAAGGCATTCCGGTCGGACCGGGCAGGGGCTCGGCCGCTGGCTCGCTGGTGGCCTATGCCATCAAAATCACCGACCTGGACCCCCTCCCCTATAACCTGCTGTTCGAGCGTTTTCTCAACCCCGAACGTATCTCCATGCCCGATATTGACGTAGACTTCTGCCAGGATCGCCGCGAAGAGGTGATTCAGTATGTGGTGGAGAAATACGGCCGCGAGCGGGTCTGCCAGATCATTACTTTCGGCACCATGAAGGCCAAGGCTGTAGTACGTGACGTAGGCCGTGCCCTTGGGATGCCCTATGGTGATGTGGACAGGATCGCAAAGCTGATTCCCGACGACCTGAAGATGACCCTGGCCAAGGCTCTTCAACAGGAACCACAGTTTAATGAAATGGCCAAAACTGACCCGCAGGTCAAAGATCTGCTGGATACCGCCCTCTGCCTTGAAGGGTTGGCGCGCAATGCTTCGACCCATGCAGCCGGGGTTGTGGTGGCACCCAATCAGTTGGAGGAATACCTTCCTGTCTACAAGGACCAGAAGACCGGCGCCATCAACACCCAGTATTCAATGAAGTATGTGGAGATGGTCGGACTGGTCAAATTCGACTTCCTTGGGCTCAAAAACCTGACCGTGATCCAGAACGCCGTCAAGCTGGTTCGCGAGGGCAAAGATCCCAATTTCGACATCACTCTCCTTAGGGATGACGACCAGGCCAGCTATGACCTGATCACTGCCGGCAACACCACCGGCATCTTTCAGCTTGAATCCAGCGGTATGAAGGAGATGCTGGTCAAGCTCAAACCATCCTGCTTCGAAGATGTGATCGCCGCCTGCGCCCTCTACCGTCCGGGCCCGCTGGGATGCGGCATGGTGGACGATTTCATCGAGCGTAAACATGGGCGCCAGAAGGTTATCTACGATCTGCCCCAACTGGAACCCATCCTCAAAGATACATACGGCGTCATTGTCTACCAGGAACAGGTCATGCAGATCTCGCGCACCCTGGCCGGCTATTCCCTGGGGCGCGCTGATCTCTTGCGCCGTGCCATGGGTAAGAAGGACCCGGTGGTCATGGCCAAAGAGAAGGAGCCCTTTCTCGCCGGTGCCAAGGAACAAGGCATCGATCCCAAAAAAGCAGAGGCCATCTTTGACCAGATGGCAAAATTTGCCGAGTATGGTTTCAACAAATCCCACTCGGCCGCCTATGCCCTGATCGCCTATCAGACCGCTTACCTGAAAGCTCATTATCCGGTCGAATTCCTGGCAGCCCTGCTCTCATGTGACATGGACAGCACCGACAAGGTCATCAAGAACATTGCAGACTGCCGCGAACAGGAGATCGAGGTGCTGCCGCCCGACATCAACAAGTCTGGACACTCCTTTACCGTTGTTGGCAAATCAATGCGGTTTGGGCTGGGGGCGGTAAAGGGTATCGGTTTCGGAGCCGTGGAGGCGATCCTGGAGGCGCGCGGCGAAGCCCCTTTCAAAGATATCTTCGATTTCTGCGAGCGAGTCGATCTGCGGCGTTCAAACAAGAAAGTACTGGAGGCATTGGTTAAATGCGGTGCATTCGACTCTACCGGTGCAGCGCGTGCGGCCCTGATGGAGGGGTTGGAAGCAGCCATGTCCTATGGTCAAAAAATTCAGGAAGAGAAAGCCAGCGCTCAGGTATCACTTTTCGGCACGGCAGAGGTAGTAAAGAGCAACGGCAACGGCGGGATAAAGCTGCCGAATGTTCCCGAATGGTATGACAAGGAAAAGCTGGCCTTTGAGAAAGAGGCGCTCGGTTTCCTGATCACCGGGCATCCTCTGGACCGCTATATTGACGACATCAAGCGCATGGGCACCACGGAAATCGGAAAACTGTCCGACATGGCTGACGGAGGCGAAATACGCATCTGCGGCATTGTCTCCAGCCTCAAGGAAATTGTCACAAAGAAAGGTGACCGCATGGGGTTTGCCACCATTGAGGATCTGAGCGGCTCAGTGGAAGTAACCATTTTTTCCGACATCTATACAGCTGCCGTCTCGCTGCTCAAATCAGACGATCCCCTACTCATTACCGGAAAGCTCGAGCGTGGTGAAAAGGGAGCCAAGATACTGGTGCAGGGCCAGAAGGAAGGGGCCAGCGAGTGGCAACTGAAACAGCGCGGTCCTGCCGGTGATATAAAGCTTCTCAGCGAAGCCCGTGCCCAAACCACCAAAAAAGTGTTCTTCACTCTGAAAACAGACGACACTCCAATGGAGCGGATCGAGGCTCTGAAAGGAATAATTGAACGCCACCGGGGGACAATTCCTGCTTTTATCCAGTTTGTAATTCCTCAGCGTAGTCATTCGATACTTCCCCTGCCGGAAAGCATGAGTGTCATAGCCAGTGATGATTTAAGGCTGGAAGTGGAACAGCTGTTCGGGTATAATGCCGCTTCTTTTGATTAGAATTAAAATTACTCGTAACTGCTGAGATTAATTGAGCAACTATTTTAATCCATGCAGTCACGAATTTGAGGTGGGATCATGGCAAATAATTTTAATCTGGAATTTGAAAAACCGATTGTGGAGCTGGAGAAAAAAATCGAGGAATTGAGCATGCTGGCTCTGGACGGCCTTGATATCGCGGCAGATGTATCGGCTCTGGAAGGTCGTGTCGAGCAGATGCGCGCGGATATCTTCTCCGGGCTTTCCCGGTGGCAGACCGCCCAGGTTGCACGCCATATCAACCGCCCCTTCACCCTTGACTACATCAATCACATGTTTACCGATTTTACCGAACTGCACGGAGACCGCAATTTCGGTGATGACCATGCCATTGTCGGCGGACTGGCACGCTTCAATGATCAACCGGTAATGGTCATTGGCCACCAGAAAGGGCGCGATACCAAAGAGAAAGTGTACCGTAACTTCGGCATGCCCAACCCCGAAGGATACCGCAAAGCCCTGCGCTTGATGCAGATGGCTGAACAGTTCAAACTGCCGGTGATCACATTTGTTGACACACCCGGTGCCTATCCCGGAATCGGCGCTGAAGAACGTGGCCAAGCTGAGGCAATTGCACGAAATCTGCGAGAAATGGCCAGCCTCCGCACGCCGATCATCGTCTGCATCACCGGAGAGGGCGGCTCGGGCGGCGCTCTTGCCATTGCTGTCGGGGACAGAATCCTGATGCTGGAGCACTCGGTCTACGCGGTCATTTCCCCGGAAGGATGCGCTGCCATCCTCTGGTCAGATGGAACAAAGGGTGAGCAAGCCGCAGAAGCCCTCAAACCGACCGCGCAAGATATCATCAAGCTGGGTGTTATCGACGAAATCGTGAAGGAACCGATCGGCGGCGCCCATCGTGACCATGAGGCCACTGCCAGGAACATGAAAGAAGCCATCGCACGCAATCTTGCCGAACTGAGCAAGCTGTCGGAAGAAGAACTCGTTGAAGGGCGTTATAATAAATTTCGCGCCATGACGCGTTGTTTGGAATAATACCAACTCCAACAATCTCTGATTATCAGCAACAGGGGCGGAATTTACCGCCCCTGTTTTTTTAAAAGGAACCAGCACATGCAAGAAAGACTGCAAAAAATAATATCCGCTGCCGGAATCACATCACGCCGCGCTGCAGAAGAATTGATCCTGAAAGGTCAGGTGACTGTAAATGGAAACGTTGTAACAGAACTTGGCTCCAAGGCCGATCCGGCAAAAGACACCATCACCGTCAACGGCAAGCCGCTTCAGGTCAGCCAGAAGCGGCTTTATATTCTGCTCAATAAACCTGTTGGCTATATGACCACACTTGATGATCCCGAGGGGCGCCCACTGGTCACAGACCTGTTAAAGGAGGTCAATGAACGGGTATATCCGGTCGGGCGCCTGGACTACAACACCGAAGGCTTGCTGCTCTTGACCAATGACGGAGACTGGGCCAATAAGCTGATGCATCCCAGCAATGAAATAGATAAAGAATACCATGTGCGAGTGCGCGGCAAAGCTCACGCCAGTCAGCTCGCACAACTGGCTGGTGGTGTGCTTATTGACGACCGGAAAACTTCTCCCGCGACCGTAGAAGTCATTCAATCCAGTGAGAATAATGACTGGCTTTCACTTACGATTCACGAAGGACGCAATCGCCAGGTTAGACGCATGTGCGAAGCGGTCAGCCTCTCTGTGGTACGCCTGAAGCGGGTTCGTTACGGGAGTTTATCGGTTGGCACTTTGAAACCGGGGGAATTCAGATACTTAACTGATACTGAGGTACGGGAGCTGGGGCAAACAAAGAAAACAGTAATGCAGGAAAAAACACGTCCTGCAGCAAGAATACCCTCAAGTAAAAACTACAAGGAGCAAAACACCATCAAAAACAAAAGGTAACTAACAAAATTCCTGGCCGTCAGTGTTTCTTGGCCTGCACCTTCTGCAGATTTTTCTGGAATTTTTCAGGGGTAAATCCCTTCATTACCACTTCATCACTGCCGCTGCCAATGACGACAACCGGCACGCCACTGCTTTCATATTTTACTGTCAAATCAGTCATCGCTTTCTCATCCATCTCAACATCACGATTAGTAAAAGGAATGTTGTTTCGGGTAAAATACTCCTTGGCCTCACGACAGTGTGGGCACCAAGAAACCGAATAAAGAACGATGTTCGGATATTTTCGCGAGGTTTCAGCACGTGAGGGACTCAGAGTACTCTGTGAGGACTCCTGAGCTGACACACAGAAAGGTATCGCGGCTAAAACTATTATCATCAGCATTAGAATTCGGTTCATGATCTTTTCTCCTATATGCAGGCTCTATAATATTTGGAATTACTGAAGTCGCCTTTGATGTTTCTTGTATCACAGGGGTAACTGCAGGTCAATAAACAGCCCCCGTTTGCACGTTCAAGATTTTTGGCGGTATCATTGTGCAGAGACAGATGAATTTCTGGAGGTATCATGAGAAAATCCATATGCAACCTGCTTATTGATGGAACCACGGGAGAAGGGTGTCGCTTCTCCGGCTGGGTTCGATCGGTGCGGCTATCCAAAGGCATTGCCTTTATCACTGTCAATGACGGCTCCAATCTGGGGGGCATTCAAATTGTAGCCGAGCAGGGGCTTCCAAACTTTGAAGAAGTCAGCCGTTTGGGCACCGGCAGCGCTGTGCAAGTGTCAGGCGTGCTGGTTGAATCCCCCGCAGCAGGACAGGATCGGGAAGTACGGGCTGAGGCCATTTCGATCATCGGCCCAAGCGATGAAACGTATCCACTCCAAAAGAAACGCCATACATTCGAGTATCTGCGCAGCATCGCCCACCTGCGGCCACGCAGTAACACATTCGGAGCTGTTTTCCGCCTCCGTTCGCGCCTGGCCCAGGCGGTCCACCAGTTCTTCTCCGAGAGAAAGTTCCTGTATGTGCAGACACCTATCATCACTTCCAGCGACTGCGAAGGTGCTGGTGAACTATTCAGGGTAACGACACTGGATGCGGCAACGCCGCCTCTGGTGGACGGCAGCCCCGATTTCAGCCAGGACTTCTTCGGCCAAAGAACCGGCCTGACAGTGAGCGGACAGCTAGAGGGGGAACTTTTTGCCCTGGCTTTCTCCGATATTTACACCTTTGGTCCGACCTTCCGAGCAGAAAACTCCAACACTGCCCGCCACGCTTCGGAGTTCTGGATGATAGAGCCGGAGATGGCCTTTGCTGATCTGGCTGATGATGCTGCCCTGGCAGAGGATTTTGTCAAATATCTCTGCCGGTTTGCTCTTGAAGAGTGTGCTGAGGATATGTCTTTCTTTGATAAACATATCGAAAAGGGCCTGTTGGAACGAATCAGGAAAATTGCGGAAGCTGATTTTGCGCGACTTGATTACGGAGAAGCTATTCAGCGTTTGCAAAGCTCCGGCGCCTCATTCAACTATCCGGTCGAGTGGGGACTTGACCTGCAGACCGAGCACGAGCGTTACATCACTGAACAGCTCATTGGCGGGCCCGCCTTCATCCTCAACTATCCCCGTGACATCAAGGCATTCTACATGCGGCAGAATGATGATGGCCGCACTGTAGCGGCCATGGACCTTTTGGTGCCTAAGGTAGGTGAAATCATAGGCGGCAGCCAGCGTGAAGAGAGATTGGACCGCTTGACCGACAGAATGACTCAGATGGGCATAGCACAGGAGCCGCTCTGGTGGTACCTGGACAGCCGTCGCTGGGGCAGCTGTCCCCATGCAGGTTTCGGTCTTGGGTTCGAACGTTTGGTCATGTACCTCTCGGGCATGGAGAATATCCGCGACGTGATTCCTTTCCCCCGCACACCGCGTCACGCAGAATTTTAAGCCAGAATGTTCATCTATTGTCTTGAACTCCATCTCGCGCTTCCTTCATTTACGCTAAAGGAGAAGCGCGGCATTGTTAAAAGCATCCAGGGCCGCGCCCGCAATCGCTTCAATGTTGCCTGCGCAGAAGTAGGCCGCCAAGATAATTGCCGGGTGGCAGTGCTCGGTTTTGTCACCGTAAGTCCTGATAAAACCATCGCGCGCACTATATTGGAACGACTGGAAAATTGGGTCTATGAAGATTGGCCCGACGTAGAGATAACCGCAGCCGATATAAACGAAATCTAAACTGGACTATGCAGTGGTAGGTATGAAGGCAATCCCTCACTTCTCCCAGCAACACTCTTATTGACACCCTTACTAATTGAAGCTATCTTTAAATCTTATTTCAATTACTTAGCCAATATACAGAACAAAAATACCTACTTTTCACCCAACGGGATATGCAGGATCAAATTAGCAGCACGCAGGAAAAACATACCTTGGCACACCTGAGCAAGTTGGGATCCAATCTCTTCGATTTCATTGTCAAAAGATTCACTAATCCTCTGACAGCACGGCGCAACAGGTTTATTCTGCTATTCACCACCGCCCTGCTGCTGACAATCATCGTTCTGCCCAGCCAACATTTTTTCTCCCGTGAATTCAAAACAGGCGACATTGCCACCTCTGACATCCGTGCCACTCGGGATTATTTGATCGAAGATCAAGCCCTGACCGAACAACGTCGCAAAGAGGTCGGCAACAGCGCTCCCATCATCTACAATCTCAATGACCGGGTGCCTTCTTACCTTGTTGAAAAACTGCAACAGGTATTGGATACAGTTCAAGCCGAGCAAGCAACCACTCCTTCTAATAAACGTGCAGAGTGGCACAAACTGCTGACACCGTTGCTAGACACAGAATTGAGTGAGGCGGAGATTCTGGCCCTTACCCGTCTTAAATCGGGCAAGGTTTTTCTTGCAAGACTTGACAGGCAGCTGAATGAATTGTATCGGCGCAGGATTGTACTGGACGCAAAGGTATACCAGAATGATGCCCACCGAGGCATTGAGATTGTCGACAACAACGGACGACCTGTACCCGGCAGTGAAGCGACAGCGGAATATGCAGATATTGGCGAAGCGCGCAAAATAGTTGTGCAATGGCAGTTTCCAGGCTTGGGCAACCCTAGCGATGCCGGCAGGATTTCGGCGGTGATCGCACGGATTCTACTGCCCAGCCTGTTCTATAACCGGGAGGCAACCGAAGCGCGCGCCAAGGCAGCTATGGAGGCGGTTCGCCCGGTCCTGTTCAAGGTGCAGAAGGGAGAAATGATTGTTCGGGTGGGAGAGCGCATCAGCCCGGAACAGGCGCACAAACTGCGCATGATTTTCATGGAAAACCAGAGCGGCAATCGGTACTTCACGTTTATCGGCTGTTTTTCCATGATTCTTGTGCTGTTTTACTTTCCGTACCGCTTTGCCTGCAAAAATATCCGTAAATTTCATCCAAGCAACAAGGACATCCTGGTAATCTCGCTGATGATCATTGGCAGCTTCCTGGTTTTTAAAACTGCTCTGCTTATTTCACACAGTGTTGGGCAGGTATTTCCCAGCATCGATACCAACAATTACTTTTATCTTTTCCCCTTTGCAGCCACAGCCATGATCATCCGAGTGTTCCTCAATTCAGAGGTTGCCCTGGTATATTGTTCCATCATGGCTCCCCTGCTCGGGATAATGTTCAATAACAACATGTTCATTGTCATCTACGCTCTTTTGGGAGGCATTGTAGGTGCTCACGGGGTACGGCAGTGTTCTGACCGAAGTACCATTTATGCTGCCGGAATAAAGGTTTCCGTGGTTAACCTTGCACTGGCAGTCGGATTCCAGACCTTCAGCAATACGCTCTTCAGCATGCAAACGATTTATGTGGCGCTGTTCGCATTGGTGAGTGGAGTATTGAGTGCCGGCTTTGCCTCCAGCTTCATTCCGATCATTGAAATGCTTTTCCACTACACTACCGACATCAAACTACTGGAACTGGCCAACCTCAATTCACCTCTTTTGCGAGAGTTGATGGTGCGCGCTCCCGGTACCTATCACCACAGCGTAGTCGTGGGAAATCTTGTGGAAGCTGCAGCAGAGGCGGTTACAGCGAATCCCCTGCTTGCCCGGGTAGCCGCCTACTATCACGACATCGGCAAAATGTCCAAGCCGCAATACTTCATTGAAAATCAAAGCGAAGAGAACCGGCATGACAAACTTGCTCCCAGCATGAGCGCTCTGATCCTGATATCACATATCAAAGAAGGAACCGAATTAGCCAAAGACAGACGTCTGGGCCAAGCGATTGTCGACATTATCCGCCAGCACCACGGCACCGGATTAATCAAATTCTTTTATGAACGCGCCCGGACTCAGGCCGAGGCTACCGGCCAGACGGTGGAAGAGAAAGATTTTCGGTATCCCGGCCCCAAACCACAGACCCGAGAGGCAGGCATCGTGATGCTGGCAGATTGCGTCGAGGCTGCTTCCCGCACGCTTGTTAATCCTACCCCAGATCGCATCCAGGGGATGGTTCAGAAGATCATCAACAATATTTTTATTGACGGGCAGCTTGATGAATGCGAACTAACACTCAAAAACCTGCATGAAATTGCGCGAAGCTTCAATCAGATATTGATTGGTATCTTCCACCACCGTGTGGATTATCCGGAAGCTGTGTACAAAGTCGCCAGCGGAACCAGAAAAAACACTGCCAGTGAGCAGAAGATATCGCCGGAGCAAACTCATTCGGCCAATGGAGGCAATAAAAGTGCAGATACTGTTCAGCAACCGTCAGAGGCGCCACCGGATTCCGATGGGCCGCCTAAGAAACGTGGCGGTGAGGATCTTAAACGCCTTGGAATGTCCTGAGGGCACCGAACTATCTGTCTCAATCGTCGGCGATTTTTCAATTCGTCGCATCAACCGTGAATACCTCGGCAAAGATCGTCCTACCAATGTCATCTCATTTTCCCTTCAGGAAGGTGAATTCACAGAAGTTGCTCCCAATGCACTCGGAGATGTGATCGTGTCAGCCGATACTGCCAAGCGGGAGGCCGAAGAGGGGGGCATGGCGCTTTTCGATCGTGTATGTTTCCTGCTGCTGCACGGCATATTGCACCTGTGCGGCTATGACCATGAAAGAAGCGGTGAGGCTGAGGCCAGACGCATGGAACAGAAGGAGAGTGAGCTATTCAATATCCTGAAAAAGGAAGGGTTGTTAAACCTGACCGCTTCATAGATTCCGTCAACTGCGCTATAGAAGGCATTCTTCATACTGCCCGAACTCAGAAGCACATGCGCAACCATTTCATTTCAGCTGCCGGAGTGCTGCTGGCTGCTCTTTTTGTGCGTGTCACGGCAATTGAATTTGCTTTGCTGGCCCTTTCGATCCTGTTCGTGCTGTTTGCAGAACTTTTCAATACAGCGGTTGAAGCAGTTGTAGATCTGGTTTCACCCGACTACCATCCTTTGGCAAAAGTTGCCAAGGATACGGCAGCGGGAGCTGTGCTCATGGCGGCCATCGGCGCCGCCCTCATGGGCTATCTGGTGTTGTCCAAATATTTTTTCCCCATCTACGGAAAGGTCCTCGCCATGTTTGGTACACCTGCTGATATGGGAACAGTGGTCTCCGTTCTTGTGGTCATCATTGTTGTCATCATGATCAAGAGTTTTACAGGTAAAGGCTCCCCTCTCGAGGGTGGAGTACCAAGCGGTCATGCAGCGGTGGCATTCTCCATCGCCACAGCTGTGTCACTCAATACCAGGGATCCGCTTATTTCACTATTGTCTGTCGGCTTGGCTGTCATGGTCAGCCATTCCCGGCTACTGATGCGGATCCATACTTTACGCGAGGTGATTTTCGGATCTGTTCTTGGCACGGCTATCACCATAAGTGTGCTGTTGCTGTTCAAAGTGATGGCACCATAATCGGCTTTGCAATTATCTCAGGAGGTACATGTACGTTGGAAGAAGACGGCAGCAGGAAAACAGGCATTCTTGAACTGATCGGCCGCTTTGTGACGGGCCGCAAGAAAGTCACTACAGGCGAAATTCAGGACCTCATCAGAGCCAGCGAGGAAGAGGGTATCGTGAACGAAGATGAGAGCGAGATGATCCGCTCCATTTTTTCGCTACGCTCGACCGTGGTGCGTGAAATCATGGTTCCCCGCACAGACATAGCCTGTGTATCCGCAGAGGCTACAGTACGGGAAATACTGGATACGATTCTTGCCTGCGGACATTCCCGCATTCCGGTCTACGAAAACAACATCGATAACATCATTGGCCTGCTGTATGCCAAAGACCTGCTCAGATACTGGGGAGAACTGGAAGAACGTGTCCACGTCCGCTCCATAATCCGAACGCCCTACTTCATTCCCGAGACCAAGAATCTGGAACAGCTGCTGCAGGAGTTTCGGGTCAAACATGTACACCTGGCAATCGTCATCGATGAATATGGCGGCACCTCCGGGCTGGTCACCATCGAGGATCTGCTGGAGCAGATAGTGGGTGACATCCAGGATGAGTATGACCGGGAAGAGGAACTGTACGAGGTTAACAGCGACGGCTCCATAACCGCTGATGCCCGTATGCCGATAGATGATCTTGAAGAATATTTTATGGTCGATATAGAACGTGACAATTTCGATACTGTTGGTGGCCTGATTTTCCACCTGTCCGGCAAGATTTCTGCCATTGGTGATACTGTCATTGGTAACGGGTTGCGGCTCGACGTGCTTGATTCGGATGAGCGCAGGATTATAAGGGTGCGCATTTCACGAATGAACAGCGAGCAGGTCAGCCAGTGACCACACGCTTTATAGGTTCTCAAACTGCTGCACTTTTCGATCGTCCTGGTCAACTTGCTATTTTTTCCGGCCTGCTGATCGCCCTCTCCTTTCCCAGCAGTGGTTTCTCCTTTCTAGCCTGGATTGCGCTCATTCCCCTGCTGATTGCACTGGAAAACAGCTCCCGCCGCACTGCTTTCCGCATCGGCTTTACCTGTGGAATCAGCGCGTATGTCCTCATCCTGTACTGGATCAATGTCGTCATTACCCGCTATGGCCATCTCCCCTGGGCAGTCAGCATCCCGCTCTATCTGCTGCTGGCGGCCTGGCTGGCCCTGTTTTTCGGTCTTGCAGCTCTCATTGCCCGGGCAGGTGAACAGGTAGGAATCAAGACTGCTTTCTCTCTGCCGGTAGCCTGGGTTGCCTGCGACCTTATCCGCTCTTTTCTCTTTTCCGGCTTTCCCTGGGCCATGCTGGGACACTCCCAATACCGGATTCTGCCGCTGATTCAAATTGCGGATATCAGCGGAGTCTTCGGTATAACCTTGCTGATCGTCCTGGCCAATGTTGTGCTCTACAGGGTTCTGCGGGCCTTGTGTGGCGGAGGCATTCAATATCCGGTGAAAAGTGTACTGGTATTGTTACTGCTGCTGGTCGCCACCCTTGTGTATGGCTTTAATCGACTGAATCAACCGGAGGCCACAGACGCCAAGCCGGTCAAGGTTGCTTTGATCCAGGGAAACATCGCCCAGGATGTAAAGTGGAGCCCCGGTTTCCAGGAAAAAACCATCGACATCTACGAGCAGTTGACACGCACCGCCTGCAAAGAAGGAGTCGATCTGGTAATCTGGCCTGAAAGCGCGCTTCCATTCTTTTTCCAGGACGAATTGCACCAGGCGGAACGAATCAAACGACTTGCACGGGAACTCTCCGTTACCCTGCTGGTGGGCAGTCCTGCCCATGAATTGCGCAATGGCAGGCGCACCTTCCTCAATAGTGCCTTTGTCATATCTCCGACAGGCGAAACAATCGGCAGAAGTGACAAGATTCATCTTGTTCCCTTTGGTGAATTTGTTCCCCTGGGGCGCCTGTTCCCCTTTATCAGCAAGATGGTTGTGGGCATCGGAGATTTTTCCCCGGGGGAAAGAGCCATCCCGTTGCAGGCCGGCCAGACACAGCTTGGAACACTAATCTGCTTTGAAGGTATCTTTCCCGATCTTGCCAGAGAGTATGTCAATGCCGGCGCACGCATCCTGGTTAACATCACCAACGACGCCTGGTTCGGCAAAACATCCGCCCCCTATCAGCACCTGTCCATTGGGGTATTTAGAGCCGTTGAAACCAGGACTCCTTTACTGCGTGCCGCCAACACCGGCGTCACCGCTATAATCGATCACAATGGTCACATCCGCACCATGACCCCTCTGTTTGAAGAGGCCTTCCGCACTGGAGAGATCAGGCCAGGAACCGGGGATTCGCTTTACCTGAAGATCGGCGACACCATGGCCTGGCTGTGTGTTCTGCTGTCAGCCGGAATAGCTGGATTAACCTGGTTAAAGCGAAAGAAGATCACCCCGTGAGACAAACTTAAAAAATTAGAAAATCTACCGCAAGGAGCACCTATGTTTCGTGAAGAAGTTGCCAGAATGAAGGATTATGAAGAACGCATCGCCAAGCTTCGGGGGTCTCTTTGACGTAGAGACAAAGCGGGAAAAAATTCAGGAGCTGGAGTCTCTGATTGCTGCTCCCGGCTTTTGGGACGATGCCGCCAGATCCCAGAGTATTCTTAAGGAGCGCACTGCTCAGGAGAAAATCGTCCAGATGTGGGACGGACTCGTCAAGCAACTGGACGACGTGCGGGTGATGATAGAACTGGGAGAGGAAGCCGGGGACGAGGAAACTCTGACTGAAGTAGCGGAAATGAATACCCGCCTGCAGCAGAGTGTCGAGGCAGCGGAATTTCAGCGCATGCTTTCCGGCACCCACGACCGCAACTCCTGTTTCATTTCCATTAATCCCGGTGCCGGCGGAACTGAATCACAGGACTGGGCTGAAATGCTTTTGAGAATGTACCTGCGATACTGTGAGAAGAAAGGCTGGAAGACGACCATCACCGATTATCAGGGGGGGGACGAAGCCGGGATCAAATCTGCAACTTTCAGCGTCAGTGGCGAATACGCCTATGGTCATCTCAAGGCAGAGGCAGGAATTCACCGTCTGGTCCGCATCTCTCCTTTTGACAGCAACGCTCGCCGCCACACATCCTTCGCCTCGGTCTATGCCTTTCCCGAGATCGAAGAGGACGATATCGATATCAAGGTCTCCGAATCTGATCTGCGGGTGGATACCTACCGTTCCGGCGGCGCAGGTGGTCAGCATGTCAATACCACCGACTCGGCTGTGCGTATCACTCATCTGCCGACCAACATTGTGGTTGCCTGTCAGAGCGAACGCAGCCAGCATCTCAACAAGGCTACAGCAATGAAGGTGCTGCTTTCCAAACTGTATGAACGGGAACTTGAAGAGCGGGCCGCCAAAGCATCGGAAATTGCCGCAGACAAGAAGGATATCGGTTGGGGCAGCCAGATCCGCTCGTATGTATTGCATCCCTATAAAATGGTCAAGGATCTGCGGACCGGGGTCGAAACGGGAAACCCCGATGCCGTGCTGGATGGAGCTTTGGAGGAGTTTGTGATTGCATTCCTGATGGGGGTTCGTCGCCAGGTCGGGGATGTGGAGTAACAGTTGTTTTAAAAAATTACGACAAAGACCGCGGCACAAGAATTTCTTATCCGGTGCCGCGGTCTTTTTACCAATACCCGGCGTGATGGTTATTGGACTTTGACTGTTGTAAAGAACATTAACCTATTTTCACTGGTTACTTAAAATGCTGTTATCTACACAGGTATACGGCAAAAAGTTCTTTACTCACCTGTTTATTTATGGGTACTATCCAGCCTTCCTTACAGTAAATCCACACATAAAGCCGATTACCGATGCGCACCAGCCGAATAATTATATTTCACATATGTTGTTGTCTTCTTTTTTCTACTGTGACGGCAAACGCCGCTCCTTCTGCAGGTATTCACCGCCTTGGTTTTGCCATCCAGATGGGGGCCTTTGCCGATGTGAAAAATGCCGAGCGTTTCACGGTAGCACTACAGAAAAAAGGAATCGAAGCTTTTTATTTCCGTAAGGACAATGGCATTTACGCCGTTCGCTTTGGGGACTTTCCCAGCAAGGAAAAAGCCAGGGTAGTTGCAGGTAAACTGGTTGCAGATCGTCTGATTGACGGTTACTACATCGCTCCGCCCAACGAAATAGTATTTTCCAAACCTAAAGAGCCCGGCTGGCAAAAAAAACCTGCAGAAGAGATCAAGAAAGTGCGGGACCCCAAACAGACCGAACAAGTTGCAAGCATTCCACCTGTTGAAAAGCCGCAAAAAAAGGCTTCTCGCGGGGAACGGGACATGGGCGCCATTGCGGCACGCACTGCTGAACGCTTTGTCGGCATCCCCTACCGCTGGGGCGGTGATACGGTTGTTGACGGCATGGATTGCAGCGGCTTTGTCCGCGCTGTGTATAACCTGTGCGGGATCAGCATCCCCCGTACCTCCCGGGAGCAATACAAGGCGGGAGACGCGATCACGAAAGTTGACCTGCAGGATGGGGACCTTGTTTTTTTTGGTGCAGCCGAGGATAAGATCAACCATGTAGGCATATATGTCGGAGCCGGAAAGTTCGTTCACGCTCCCCGCCGTGGAGAAGAAATACGTGTAACCGCCATTGATGAATCGTATTTTGAAAAGCGCTTTATCGGCGCACGAAGATATTTTCAGTAAGAGAGGATTTTCATGGCCGTCATCAGACCATTCAAGGCTCTTCGCCCTCCCAAAGAACTCGTTTCCAAAGTAGCCGCCCTGCCATATGATGTCATGAATGTGGAAGAAGCCCGGGCCATGGCCGCAGGCAACCCCCATAGTTTTCTGCATGTCTCGCGACCTGAGATCGACCTTGGGCCTGAAATTGATTCCCATGATGAACCGGTGTATCTGCAGGGGCAGCTCAACCTGGAAGAATGTATCCGCAGCGGCGCACTGATCCAGGAAAAACAGGATTGTTTTTACGTCTATCGTCAGCGCATGGGCACCATCACCCAGACCGGGTTGGTTGTCTGCGCCAGCGTTGATGACTATCAATCAGGGGTGATCAAGAAGCATGAGCATACCCGGGCGGATAAGGAAGAAGATCGTGTAAAGCATATCGATTATCTGGATGCCAATGATGAACCGGTCTTTTACCTCTCCCGCAGTTGCAGTGAAGTCGAGGGGATTATAGAGAAAATCGTCTCAGGTCAGCCAGAGTACGATTTCACCACCGATGACAATGTGTCCCACACCCTCTGGATCATCAGCGAACCAGCCTTGATCAGCCGATTGACCGATCTGTTCGCAGCCATCCCGCGCCTGTACGTGGCCGACGGGCACCATCGCAGCGCTGCCGCCGGTCGGGTACGCGAATTGCGCCGGGCAAAGAACCCGCAGCACACCGGCCAGGAGGAATACAATTTCTTCCTCACCGTCATCTTCCCGGAAAACCAGCTCAACATCATGCCCTACAACCGGGCGGTCCAGGACTTAAACGGTCGAACAACAGCGGAGTTCATGGACCAGGTCAGCGCCATCTTTGACCTGACCCCCTCCCCTGTTGCGGTAATTCCCCAGGAGCGCCACCATTTCGGCATGTACCTGGAAGGAAACTGGTACCATCTCCATGCTCGCCAGAATCTGGTCAACGAGGCAGATACCGTCAGTCGACTGGATGTTTCCATCCTGCAGGACCGCTTGCTCAACCCGCTGCTCGGCATCCACGATCCCCGCACCGACAAGCGCATTCACTTTGTCGGCGGCATCCGCGGCAACGCAGAACTGGTGAAGCTGGTTGACAGCGGCGAATATGCCGTGGCTTTCTCGCTGCACCCCACTTCTATCCGCGAACTGATCGAACTGGCTGATCAGGATCAGATCATGCCCCCCAAATCCACCTGGTTTGAGCCGAAGCTGCGCAGCGGGCTATTCGTACACCTGCTCTCCTAGAAGGCTGTTGAAAAACAGCCATCTCGCCGCCATCCTCGCATGCCACCTTGTGCGGCGTAGCGCTGCTACGCCTTGTATGTTGGACTGACAGTAACTAGATTCTCTGTTCCAGGACATG
>NZ_JAHDYS010000016.1 GCF_018531195.1 Pelotalea chapellei
GTTGGAGTTGTCTTGGTGCTGACCGTCAGCGAAACCGTAGCTGATGCAGTAGAATAGTTGACAGCATCGGTCGGTGTAAAATCAGCCTTTAGCGTCTGCGATCCTGCCGTATTCATCACGGTTCCAGAAACCGGGGTGTAGACGAAGGTACCACCGACAGTTGATGTTGCGTTGAGCTGTGCAGCTGAAAGCGCAGTTCCGACAAATACCGGAGCAGGAGTTGGCCAAGTGATTGCCGGAGTAGCCTTGGCAATGGTCAATGTCCCGGTAGCGCCGCCAATGTAGTTAGGATTATTTACCGTAGCCACGACTGCATAAGAACCTGCTGCAGTCGGAGCAGTTGCACTGCCTGCATAGGTAATTGCAACTGAAAGACCAGCCGGAGTTGTTGCTGCTGTTACTGCCTTGGCGCTGCCGTTATAGGTAGCGGTCAGACCCGAGAGGGTGACCGTCGCCGCTGCCTGGTTGACGTTTAGGGTGACCGTCTTGGTGGTGGTGTTGTAGGTAGTGGTATCGGTAGGTGTAAAGGTAGCGGTCAGAGTCTGGTTATTACCTGCGTTCAGTACCGTACCGCTGGCTGGAGAATAAGTGAATGTACCAGCCACTCCACCGGCTGTTGCATTCAGCTGGGTGGCGGAGAGTGCTGTACCGTAGGTGATTGCTGCCGGAGTTGCCCAGGTGATGGTCGGAGTTACTTTTGTGCCTGGGATACCAACAACAATGCTGTAGCTGAAGGTTGCTATGCCGCCAAATCCATCACTCACCTGTGCGGTTACTTGATGAGTTTTATTGTTTTGAGCCGCAGTTGGAGTCCAGCCGATAACACCAGTGGTACCGATTGTCATTCCTGTGGGCACTGGATCTGGGTTAGCTATAAGAGAAAAGGAAAGAGCATCACCATCAGGATCAGTAGCGGTTACTGGATAACTGTAGAATACTCCGACAGTAGCAGTGGCTGGTGGCGCCGTTGCAAGTGAAATATCGGGAGGACTATTCACGTGGGTCACAGTAATGGTGAAATCCTGATACACATAATGGCCTTGGCCATCCGAGACCATGGCCTGGACCGCCTGGGAACCAACCTGAGCCTTGGTTGGCATCCACGTAATAACGTTTCCTGTGAGTGCCATACCAAGGGGAGCGTTGATAAGGGCATAACTTACCGTATCTCCGTCAGGGTCGGTGGCGGTAAGTGTGTATGTATAAGGTTGATTGTCAGTAGCTGTGATTGGAGGTTTACTGGTTATTGATGGAGCAAAGTTGGGCTTTTGAACGGTTAAATTAAAAGCTCTGCTGGCCGACAATTTTCCTGTGCCCGCATCAGTAGCAGTGGCGGTGACAATATAAGTGCCTGCAACGCTAGAAGCCCAGCTGATAAGGCCGGTGGATGATACTGTCATACCAGCAGGGGCTCCGCTTAAAGTGTAGGCCAAAGAAGTTTTGTCCGGATCGTTGGCAACAACTTGATAATTAAAGGCCGTTCCTGCTTGAATGGTCACATCAGGAATCACATTCATCGAAGGGGGGTGATTACAGAGTGCTGCAAAGTCGGTGATTCTAGTCGGAAAAGCTTGGTCGCTGGTAAGTAGAACTTCATTCGTGATGTCTATTGCCGAAGAGACAAGCACTGACAATGAATTTGTCTGTTGGCTTGAGGCTGCAGCAATGGAAGCCACGTTCCAAGAAACAGTGTTAGTAGCAGCGTCATAAATACCTCCATTTGAAGGGGGGGAGGCAACCGCAGTGTTTTTAGGGAGAAAGTCAAGAATTCTAACATTGGTGAGGCTGTCGACAACATTGTTTAGATTGTCAAATGCAATAGTGTAATTTGTCTGTCCGTTATAGTCAATGCAGGCCCCAGAATGGGTTTTGCTGGCTGTCAAAGGAAGAGTTGGATAAATATTGTCACTAATAGTGAAAGAAACTTTCTCACCTGCAGGAATCGTAAAATCCCACTGGTAAGCAAACTGCATCTCATCCTCGTAGCTATACGTTGTCTGCGGTGTGAAGAGTTCGGTGGGGCTTGCATCTTTCATTTCAGGTTTTAAATAGATTTGATTGCTGTCAAGATCCCACTTGCTGGGTGGAATCGATGCTTCATGTACAAGAGTAACTCCGCTACCGTCCAATTGAGTGCCATTCTGATACATCTTGTTGTTAATACCCTCCAGGTTATCGTTGTCACCTCCTATAACTCCGGTATCGCTAAAATCGAAGTCCGAATATTCAAAAAGATGATAATCAAGTTCTGCTCCAGAGGTATTGGTAATGGTAACGGTTTTTTTAAGAATGGCCTTTTTAATTCCGCTAGGGTAGGACTGTAGTTCATAAAGAATTGAGATATCGAATTTACCAGCAAGGGTGTACGTAACAAGGAGGCTTAAAGGTGTAGGTTGGCTGGTGGCAACTTTTTTAGGCAGTTTGTCCAGTGAGGTTTCACCACCGGCAGCTCCTATTCTGTACCAGAACCATTGTTGAAAGGCTCTTTCAACACCATCCACGACGAATGAATTCAGGCCGGTAAGGGTTGATGTACTGTCATCAACTTTGACAGCCGTATCAAGGTTGACAGTTGAGTCTCTTAGTGTTCTGTTGACTGCCTCGCTGTTTGAAACAAGTGACAAACTTGTCAGCATTGTGATTACAGCTACCAACATTACCTGGCAGAATCTTTTCATGATTTGCTCCCCGTAACTCTTATTCATTCTCAGTCCAACTACTTAATAAGGATTTCAATTGCCGCGTTCTTTTTTAGTTCTTGAACTAGGTCATTAATTTTGCGCTGTTGATAATCTTTCTGAAGATACCCCGCAATAAATTGCTTCACTTCAGGGAAACTCATTTGCTTCTCAGGGAACTGCTCCCCAACTCGGATGATATGCAAACCATCCTTGCAATTGACAATGCCGCTGGTTTCACCAGGTTTAAGCGTAAAAGCGATGGCATCGAACTCTTTGGATATGTAATTCTCTTTGATGACGCCGAGGTCACCCCCGTTCTCCTTGTTTGGAGAATCCGAAAACTGGCGTGCTACTTCAGCAAAATCTTTGCCTTTTTTAAGCTCGGAAAGAGCTGTTTCCGCTTTCTGGCGTGCCTCCAATGTCTGGGCCGCTGTAGGCTTCTGAGGCAAACGGATCAGAATGTGTTGTGCTTTCACTGATTTGGATTCGATGAAGCTCTTGCGGTTTTTCTCGTAGAAGCTAAGTAGTTCCTGCTCATCGACCTTTAGATCAAGTAATCCCTTATGTTCGAGAAAAACTTCTTGAAGAGTTTGTTTGCGTAGATTTTCTTTGGTTTTAGAATCAATTTCGTTGGATGAATGTATGGCCAGGCGTTTTTCGAGTCGTGCTTCAATATCCTTAGGTTTCAGGGAATCACCTGCCTGGGCCAAAAGCTCTTTCCCTATCACCCCATCCACTTCTTTTAGCAGAAATTGTTTTCGCAGTTGATCTGGGGACAGCTTTGATCCCATTTTCTGGTACTGGGCTATCCGTTTTTCAATCCCTGGTGCAATATCGTCGCTATAAATCGGAACTCCATTAACCCGTGCAATAATCTGGGCAGAATTTTCAGCACCGGATGAAGAGCTGGCTAGTACCAATTGGGCTAATGTGCAGGCAGAAATAAATTTAATTATTGATTTTGTAAGTGGACGGTACTTCAGATGTGATACGTAAAACACAATAAATCCTTTGTCATTTGCAGCCGCAATGAAGAATTATTTTGCGGCAGGTTTAAGGAACAGGAGTTATGCTGATAGAAGCGGTTGAACCGCGTTTTCCACCCGGAAGAAAAATAAGAGTACCTTCAGCTCCGATGGATACTTTGAATGAGAAAACAACAGGAACTGCGTCTGTGGAGTCCCGTTTTTTCTCTTTACAATTGGTTTCTATTTTAATTTTTCTGATGCCATCGGCATCCTTAACGGCAACTTGAACTGCCATGGTGCTTGCCACCTTCACAGAGTAGGTGCCGGCTCTAAGAGGGACCTTCAATACATCATCTAGAGGAAGGGCATGGCTTCTGGTGATGGTGTATTGTAGCGTAACGGGTGGGGGAGGGGCCAAGGCCTTGATAAGATCAATACGCCCGAATCCGAAATATTGGTCTCTGCCCGCTGGTCCTAAATCTGTAGCGCTAGCACCGAGAAGATTCCTGATATCATCAGCATAACGGCCGTCACCGTTTGTATCAGAGATCTTTTTTGAGAATAGAATAGCTGCTGCACCGGCAGCATGCGCGGTTGCCTGGGAGGTACCGCTTAGGACTCCATATCCTCCGCCACGCAGAGTGGAATTAATTTTGACACCCGGTGCGGCCAGCTCAACCTTTTGTCCGTAATTAGAGAAGGTTGCAATAGTGTCAGTTTCATCCAGAGTGGTTGCGGGGTCATCGAGAGTGGTTGCAGAAACAGCAATAACCGAGTCATATGCAGCCGGAAATTCAACTGAATTACTATGTGTGTTTCCGCTTGCAGCAACTATGACAATGCCAGCTTGATATGCCCTGTCACAAACATCCTTGAAAGCAGCTGAGTTAATCGGTGCTCCGATACTCATGTTAATTACATTCATCTTATTCGTTATTGCCCACTCCATGCCTGCCAGGATGTCACTGAGATCACCCATAACCATTCCACCTAATACTTTGACGGCATAAAGGGATACTTCAGGAGCTACACCAACGACCCCTGTTCCATTATTACGGGCACCTATAATGCCTGCTATGTGTGTTCCGTGGCTGATATATCCATCATCGAAAGGATCGTTATTGTCAGATACAAAGTTATAGCCACCCTTGTAGTTATCTTTCAGGTCAGGGTGGGAATAGTCAATTCCGGAGTCAAGCACGGCTACTTTAATGCCCGCACCGGTAAATCCAGCGGCTACGGCAGTGTTGCTGCCAATCTTTGCTACTCCCCATGAGTCAACGTACTCTTGTGAGAGAGGTATAAGTTCAAGAGGTTCTGAAACTCCAACTGTTATATCTGTTTCAATATAAGCTACAGTCGGATCATGTCTTAATTTCTCGATTTCTTCTTCTGGTAGTTGTCCTGAGACCGCGTTGATTAATTTATGGCTGCGCTTTAAACGCCCACCTGAACGATGAAATTTCTGTATTTTTTGATCTTCGGTTGTAGAAATGTTCTTTTTAAAGCCAATAATAACCTTTTTGTCGTCAGCAATGGCAATGGTCGTGAACCCGAATATTATGATGATTGTGAGTAGCAGCTTCTTTGGCATTTTTAGTCCTTCCCGATATGGAAGAGTCACTCGTTATTAATGATGTCATGGGGGGCTGATGCCCCCCATGACTTTTCACTGAACTGCTTGGTCGAAAATTACCTGCTTTTCTTTCCTGCATCCAGAACTGCTGCGGAAACTGCACCGTTAAGGGTTTTTACAGTAACCTGATTGCCAGCTTTAATGGATTGGAAAGCTGCTACGATTTTGGTGGGAGCCCAGGAAACGATCCTAGCCTGAGTTGTACCTGCAAAAACGCCGAGTCCGGATTTGTAATCAGCAGGAGGAATTGAACCAAATCCGCTGCCGCTGATAGTTACGTTTTTAGACGCAAGAATAATTGATTTTATTGCCAATTGTGGAACAACACTAAGTTTGGCTAGATTACTCTTAACCTCAACAATTCCACTTCCTTTAACAACGTTAAGGTCATAGTTTCCTTCAAGAAGAGCAGGGATAATAACCTGAATCTCGCTGTCAGTGAAAGACGTGGGGGTGAGAGTGATCGAGGTTGTGCTGTTGCTGATAGTTACTGTCGGATTGTAGGTAACACTGTCGCCGCCAACATTGGTGAAAGCAGAACCTGTCAGTGTCAAGGTAGCGGCTTTGTTTGCAGCCACAACGTGAGAGCTTTGTCCACCTATAGAAGGAACAGTGGCTTTAGCTGGATTTTGATCTGCATTGCCAAACCAGGACCAGTGGCAACCCTGACAATCCCAATTTGCACCGATGTGGCCGAGACCAGCGGTTTCGGCTCCTGGGATAACAGTACCTACTTTGGGCTGGATGTTATGCAGTGACTTTATGCCGTGGCATGATTCACACTGACGGATAGCCAGGCCTGGCTGATCAAAGTTATGGCACCACGTACATAGACCGACTCCGCCAGTTTCAGGATGGCCGATGTTTGTGCCATGATGAGTGTCTGCATTGCTTGAAATAGCACGGACAGTGTTTGTTTTGGGGTCAATTGCAGTTGCGTTTGGCTGATGGCAGGCAACACAACCTTGAACCGTAACGATAGCGCCGGTAGTTGGGTCAACAACCGGTCGCCCGTTGATCTTGGGAGTTACTGAAGTTACAGCGTAGGTTGGTATGGTGTGGCCGTCCAGCGGATTGTCGATGGTGCTACCATGGCAAAGCTGGCAATTCCGTGCAATTGCCGCAGCGGTGGTATGGTGCGGTGATGTAGAGTGGCATTTGTTGCATGTCCTGAAATCGTCGAATGTAAATCCGCCGGTTGGGTCAGAAATCAGGGTGTGGCAGTCAAGGCAGGCCTTGTTTTTGGTGTTGATCAGGTTGTGGTGACGTACAACTAGCACCTCATCGCTGACATGGCAACCGAGACACTCAGTTTTAGTGAACGAAGTGAACTTGGCATCGTAAAGACCAAAAGTCTGGGGAACCGGCGGTGGGGTTTGCGCCAGCAGGACCGTAGCAGCACCGAGCATAATAGCAATGGCTGCTACTACGTACATAACGACATTCTTTTTCATTCTGTTGCTCCTTTTAACTGGTTGTAATTACTTGTTCATTCTTCCAAAGTTAACTACTTCGCAATGTGTTTTGAGTCACCTCCCTATGAGATTATTGATTATTCTTTAATGGCAGTTTTGCTGGCCTAATGAATGTCGTGGAAAGGTAGAAACCTGACCTGACACATTGCAATACATTTCAGATATCCCGGCGGGAAGCCCGCCGGGATAACCAGCAGTCTAGCAAGGATGCACGTCTGCGGAACCAACTATTCTCGGCTTTACATAGGTCTGCTTTTTCATGTGTTCACCTCCTTTCGTTGTGATGGACGATTAGTTACTGAGTCTGAATGAATCGACATTCGACCACGCTGATGTCAGCGCATTGGCTGCATCGCGCGCCTGAACTCGCCAGTACCAGGTGCCGCTCGGCAGGATGGCGTTCCAGGTTCTTCCGGTTTGCCAGGCAGACTGGGTCTTGATCGAGGTGAACGTTGAGCTGTTGCTGACCTGGATCAAGTATTCCACGGTGCCACCGCTCGGGTTGGTGGAAGTGCTCCATGCCAGGCCGATGGAGCACCCGGAGTAGGTTCTGCATGTGCCGTCAGGTTCTGCGGTCAGAACCGGCTTGGAGGGCGGGGTGGTGACCGGAGCTGGGACCGAAATCACAAAGGTGTCCACCGTCGACCAAGCCGAGATCAATGCAGTGCTGGAGGCGTTGCGTGCCTGGACGCGCCAGTACCAGGTGCCGGCGGCGAGGCTCGGGGTATAGGTGGTGCCGCTGATCCAGCCGGAAGCTGCTGCTATTGTACCGAACGTCGAGCTGTTGCTGACCTCCACCGAGTACTGGGCAGTGCCGCCGGTGACGGAGGAGGCGTTCCAGGCCAGGGCGATGCCGCAGGAGGCGGTGGAACAGGTGCTGTCGGTTTCGGCGATCAGGGATGGCGTGGACGGTGCCGTTGGTGTTGGCGCCGGTACCGAGACCACGAAGCTGTCCACAGCGGAGTAGGCAGAAACGCGCGTGGTGGTGGAGGCACTGCGTGCCTGAACGCGCCAGTACCAGGTGCCGGTGCCGAGACTTGGGGTGTAGCTGGTAGTGCTGATCCAGCCCGAAGAGGCCTTGATCGTCGAGAAGGAGGAGCTGGCACTGACCTGGACAGAGTACTGGATTGCGCCGCTGGAGATGGCGGAGGGATTCCAGCTGAGAGTGAAGCCGCAGGAGGTCGCGGCGCAGGTGCCGTCTTCTTCGGCGATCAGTGCCGGTACCGTCGGCGTGGTGGACAGGGCGGTCGCCGAGATGGTGAAGCTGCCAACCGTTGACCAGGTCGATACTTTAGTAGTTGCCACGGAATCACGTGCCTGGACTCTCCAGTACCATGTGCCGTTGGCAAGGGTGGGGGCGTAGCTGGTGCCGCTGATCCAGCCGGAAGAGGCGGCTATGGTCGCGAAGGTGTTGCTGGAACTGACCTGAACCTGGTACTGCACTCCGGCGCCGCCGGTGTTGGTGGAGGCGTTCCACTGCAGGGTCACTGCGCAGGCGGAAGAACAGGTGGTGTTCGGTTCAGCAATCAGGGTCGGCATGGTCGGGCCGGTGGAGGGTGGAGCTGCGGTGGAGCTCCAAGGAGTTACATTGTTCCAGAGCTGTTTTGGATCATAGTTGTCATGGCAGATCGATGAAGCAGTCGTGCTGCCGGTGGAGCTCCAACTTCCGCCGCCCCAACTGCCACGGCCACTGCGTCCGCCTTCGCCGCCACCGAAAATGCCTGGCATCTGCCCGCCGCCGTTGCCTTCGTCGCCTCTATAAGAGGAGGATGTGACGGGGTTGCTGTTGTATCCTACGCGGCCGCGGTGTGTGGCATCAAGGCAATTGGTTACCATAAGTTTTGGGAGGTCGGAGTTATGTACCGTATGGCACTTTGAGCAGGAGTAGTTATGCTGCTTAGTTGTATTGGCAGTTTTCCAGCCCTTGACTGCCTGGTGAATGCGGTTTTTGTCCTTCCAAGTGTTTGTCGTACCGTTGGTAAGGTTCGCTTTGGTATGGCACCTTAGGCAAAGACCGCCGAACTGCACGTCTGTCTCTACGATGCCGGTAACAGCGGCGTTGTAGTTGGTGGTGGTGGAGAAGGTGTTCTGGTCGATATGGTATGAGTTAATGGCGTTCTGGAAGGCTGTTGTTGTAGCAGAGCTTGCCCTCGGCCCCTCTTCGCCACTAGTGTTGTCCATACCTTGATAAGCAGTGTTGTCGGCCGTTGCGACATCCTCTTTATAGGGAGAGGTTAGCCAAGTACCCTTGAGCAGTGGCACACCATACTGTTTATTGGTTCCGAGAACAGGACTGACACCATGAGGGTCATGGCAGGGCGTACAGAGACCGCTGATGCCATTCAAGGCAGGGGATGTCAGTGATGCGGAGGCCCCAAAGTGACCACCTTTATGGCCGGTAATGCCTTTATAGGAGTACCGCAACTGGTTGCCAAAGGTGTTGTTGCCGAAGTAGGCGCTATCCCAGTAGCTCATGATCTGCTGAGTCGAGCCGTAAGTTGTCTGGTAGCCCCAAGGGGTGGAGGTGGCCGAGTCTTTCATGTGACAGTCGAAGCAGATGCCGGCGCCTGGGGCGTAGGCATTTTTCTCTGCGACGGAACCGCCTGCAACAGGTTTGTACGAGACGGCGTAGCCGCCTTTATTGGCTTCGGTTTCCTTTAAAATACCGCCATTGATAGTGGCGCTGGCATAACTGGTGGTTGTGCCGCTGATGTTGGAGCCGTGTGAGTTGTGGCAGTCAAAGCAAAGGACATTGGCAGTTGCACCGCGATCTGCCCAGGTTTCAGCAGTATTCCATCCACCTTTGTTTGCTGCAGCGTTGCCGTGAGCTGAGAATGCCTTCACGACACCCGCTTTAGGCGTGATCTTGGTGCCGGTGTACTTGCCCCAGTTTGTGGTGGCGGTATCGGCGTACTTGGCGCCTGCACTCGAACCGTCCCATGCATAGATGGCCGGTGTTTTGCCGTCGCCGAAGGGCTGGATGGTCTTGTTCTGCTCACTGTGGCAGCCGATACAGACGCTGTTGAGCTTGGCCATTTCCGTACGGGAGCCATTGGCGAGGTATTGAATGGCGGTGGTGCCGACCGTGTAGGTGGTCGGGCGTGCACCGGCTCCGTAAATGACGAGCTCGACCGGACCGCCAGGAGTTGAAGAGTGGTGATAGTTGCGGTTTATGCTGCCATCACTGTTTGCTTCCCAGTGGCACTGGTAGCAGTGTTCACCGGAGACGGTCACGTCCTGGATATGATGTGAGTTGGCGCCGAACTGGGAGGTGATGGCGGCACGTTTGTTGATCGAATTTGCGTGGCAACCGAGGCAGCCCCCCTTGCCGCCCCATTGGGCGGAGGAGTTGCCGTGGCAGGCGATGTTGCTACAGGTGCCGGTAACCGGGTCGTAGCTGGCACTAGGGCCTGCTACTGCGGGATCAAAGTTTACGTTTACGACTTTGTTGAGGTGAGCAGAGTTGGTGACCAATTTGCCGCCGGTGGTACTTGCTGTGGCGAAGTGGCAGTTCGAACAAACACTGGTATCTGCATAGCCGGAAGTGTGTGCATTGTGGCTATTGGCCAATGCGGTTCCGGTGCCGCCGTTTGTATAGTCTGGCGCGCCGAGGGCGTTGCCGGTGCCGTGGCAGCCGTTGCAACCGTAGGTTGTGCTTGAATTCCAGGCAGCCGGATTAGTGTAAGCAAGAGCATTGGGATTGCCGTTGGAGTGGCAGTAAACGTTGCTGCACTGTTTTGTAGCGCTGTTATAGCTACCGGCGCGACTGCCGGAGTAATCTTTCATGCCGTTGACATGGTTGCTGCGGTTGCTGAAACTGGTGCTGGTGCTGATGGTTTTTGCATGGCACTCGGTACAGGCAAGCTCATCCACGTGGGCACCGTGTTTACCGGTCGTTATGGGATTTGCGCTGGTTGAAGTGCTGCCATGGCAACCAGTACAGCCAAGGCTTCCGGCGGGCGATGTCCAGGTAAAGGTCGTATTGTTCGGTGTGCCGCCATCGCCGTTACTATGGCAATAGACGGAGCTGCAGTTGGATGTGGACGTATTGTATTGGGGCACCATTCCGCCGGTCGCGGCAAGAATCCCCGTTTTGGCTATAAAGACCTGTTGGAAGTTGCCAGAAGCATGTCTGTTACCAGCATGACATTCGGCGCATTTGAAACCGTAGGGATTTTTACCGGCATGGACATCATGTGCGGTTTTGGTTTCATCTTTGAAAACACCGGAAGCTACATAATCATAGGTCCCGGTTTTTGCATAGCCATTGGGTCCGCCAGGCACGTTGAGAACAGGCGGAAACCCATGGCAGGTGGTGCAACCGCCGGAGAAGGACCCGGAGGTGGAGTTGTGAGAGTGGCATGATGCACAGACAGCAGGATCGGTGCTGGTGTGTTCAGGCGGATAGGCATCACCTGTCGGGACAGTATGGCACGCCTGACATACACCAAAAGGTCCGGCAAAGTTACGTTTAGAGCCGGTATACTGATAGAAAGCTTTTCTTCTATAAGAGTCCAGTTGGACTCCGCCGGAGTAGTTCATGTAACGGCGAACCAGCCAGACGTTAGGGGCCGTGCCGTCTCCCGCATCTACATGGCCGGCATGACAATCGGCACATTGGATGTTCTGGCCTTTGTAGTTGTGGGCAACTTTGTTGGCGTGGCAATTAGTACAGATGTTGATGGAGGTCGCTGAAGCACCGCGCATGTCGGTACGCAACAGGTAACCCTGAGACGGGGTCAGTTTACCCAGTGCCGATGAAGAATGGTTGTCAAAAGTATTAGAATTTGAATCGGTAAAGTGAACGCCGTGGCAGGTAGAACAGTTGAGCCTGCCGCTGGAAAGCTTCATGGCTGCAGTCGTGTTGGATGGATTGGAGCTTAACGGAAGTGCGTAGTAGTCACCTGGCTTGGTTCTGACCTTTGAGGTTGCGCTGGTGTAGTTAAAGTTGACGGGGTGGGTGCCGGTCAGATGGCTGCGTGTGTTGCGTGATCTGTGGCAATCGAAACAGAGTTTATCCCCTTCAAGAGGTAGACGGAGAAGTTTTGAGCTGATGCCTGCTTTTCCAGACCATGCATGCGGATCATGACAGCTGGCGCAACTAATGACCCCTGCAAATGTGGCTTTTGTATCTCTTATTGCTGGATCAAGTGCAATTTGGGCGCCGGCACCAGGCACATTCACTGGTGCGGCCCAATTATGTGACGACTGGATTGGTTCAGTTGTATAGGCGCCAAGGTCGGTGGAGCCAAAAGGATTAGCCATATCCTTGATATTAAAAGCACTGCTCATTTTTGCCGGGTTATGGCAGGTAAGGCAAAGATTGTTCACGCCAATGGTACCGGCTGCCGCATTGTTCATGACATCGAGGTGGCAACTGGTACACATGAGTGAGGGTTGGTGGGGCATATCTTCGGCATGTGCTGTCGGTGCCCCCACCATCAGTACAAACAGCATTGTTACCAAGACATGTAGAAAAAGTCTTTGCATAGTTCCACTCCTGAAGGTCTTATTATATTCAGTACGACTTTTCATAGTTAATCCTTGTTTGGTTTCTGTTGTCAGGGGGTATAGGTGATGCTGACAGAATGTTTTGAGACAACGCCGTTGAAATCTGTGGCGGTGATTGAAATTTGGTTGGGACCAAGAACAAGCCCTTTGATGATGCAGGTCCATGTGCCAGATGATGTGTAGGTAATAGTGGAGGCAGTAGCACTGGTATTTGTTTTTACTGTGATAGCGGCACTGGATTTTATGGTTCCGTTAACACTTATGGATGAGGTCCTGACAACATTGGGAAGTGGGGAAACGCTCAATGTTTGAGTGATTTCGGTGGGTGTCGCTCCACCATCTATGCCAAAAAAGCTGACTTTTCCTGATGAGCTGACAACCGCCAGGCGTTGGGTTGCAGGGTCGAATACAACATCTACAGGTTCTGTCAACTGGCCGCTGGCCAAACCATTGTTGCCGATAGTGGCGAGATATGCACCGGTTCCGGTGGCATCAATTACCTGAATGCTATTCAGATACGTATCAGCAACATACATTCTGTTTAGGCTGCCTGTTGTACTGTAGTCAAAGGCAATACCGCCTGGTGATCTGAACTGTAGTGGAGCAAAACCGAAGGTCCCAATGGTTTTGATATAATCATAATTACCAGAAGCATTGAAAAACTGGATGCGGCCATTTTGAGTATCAGCAACTGCAATTTGATTGGATGCTTTTTCGTAGGTTATTCCAGTAGGCATGGAAAATTGGCCCGGACCTGTTCCCTTCGACCCAAGCGTCTTTACAAACATGCCGTTTGCAGTGAAGACCTTTACATTGTTGTCCAGTGTGTCTGAAACGTATATGTAGCCTGCAGCGTCAATGGCAATCCCATTAGCTTTTTTGAACTGTCCCACACCAGAACCCAAATGGCCGATTTCGGAACCATTCTGATCCAGAATAGCGACTGAATTTCCCTGGCTAACAATCAAATTGCCTTGATCATTTATTGCTATTCCTTGTGGTGCCTCCGGTGTCTTGATTAATTGAATAAATTGTCCGAGGCTGTCGAACTTGGAAATTCCGCCCATTCGGGGATCAGTCACAAAAAATGCGCCTTTTGCATCAAAAGCCAAACGCAGAGGTGAACCAAGATGTTTTGTTACCGGCGGTGTCAATACAGTGGTAACTGGTGCAGTTGCGGCGAAAGACGCACTTGTAAGCGAAATCGCTAGGGCGGCTAGCGAAAAGGCTACCTTTTTCAGGATCGGGAACAATCTGTCTGGCATGTAATTTCCTCCGTTTATTGTTATTCTGATGAGCAGGAAGCGCAGGTTTTTAAAGCTAAATCTTAGGCGTAGTATGTGAAGACTGTTTCTTATAAAACCTAAGTTAATTATAATCAACAAATATTTTCTTTCGAAAACCGTCATATGATTTGCAAAACACTCGCCAAAATACATTTAGAAAATTGTGTGAATAAAAGTTTAAATAATTTCAACAAATTAAAAAAGTTTAAATTTAAAACGCCTAAAAAACAGTATATTGTAATTTTTATAGGTGGCCAGCAAATTTGTTTACACTTTTAAAGATATTTACACAATGAACATGATTTATTGGATTTGATGTGATGTACATCACAATTGTCGGGAGGGTGTAGAGTTTGAAAATAAAAGCCTGCGTGTTTCGAAAAACTACCTCTTCGATCTTTATAAAATCATTTCAGTCGTCCTGATTGACAATTAAAGGTGCACGAGTGAAAATGGGCAACACTATTGAAGATTCAGTGAATAAACACACCGCTGGATCTATTCTGGTTGTTTCAGAGAGATGCAGTGCTACAGTGCATCAGCATCAGATGCGCTGACTGCAGACAAATATGATGGTTTAAGCTTGCAGGTCACATCTGAGGGCCTGATTCGAAAGTTGACCAGGAAGTGATTCCAATATCATTTTTGAAATTAGACAACGGAATAAAATGTGCCTGCTTTTAGAAAAAACCCTTACATAAAAATTTCAGGATTATTTCTACTCACCATTGGTGCTACCCTGATCAGTCTTGCCTTCTTTCTTCCCCGTCTTATAGAGATCAACGCCTATCGCAATGACATAATAGAAATTCTGCAGCAATCTCTCAATCGCAAGGTAAGTTTCAGCCGCGGCGAATTTTCTATGCATCTCGGCCCAACCTTCACGTTTACCGATCTGACTGTCCGGGAACCAGACAACTCTGCGGATTTTCTTGTAGCCAAACGTATTATTGTTCATCTTTCACTGCTTCCGCTGCTGGACAAGAAAGTGGTTCTGCGTGATGTTGTCCTGGATGATTCCTCCATCCATCTGCAGCGAAACAGTCAAGGTGTATTGAATATTGCAGATCTGCTGAAACCTGAGCCTGGCGCCTATCGGATTCACCTTAAAAAGTTCCTGCTTCGCAAGGGTACTCTGTATTGGAAAGACATGACAATTCAGCCGAACGGTCTATCGGACACTGCTGAAAACATTTTCTTCTCAATGGATGGAATCTCGCGTGGACATAAGGGGGATTTCAAGTTGTCCTTTAATCTGCCATCGCAGAGGGGGGCCGGTGCTCAAGTCTTTTTCGCAGGTTCGGCCAAGTTACCGGCGTCTGCGCCGCTCTTGGAAACCGAACTTAAGGCTTCGTGCGAGCTGAAACAGGTAGAACCAGGGCGTTTTTGGGCTTACTACGGTAAATACATACCCTTTGATAATCCCGGGGGGGAAATTGACCTGTCCTCAAAATTTAAGGGCACAATTCGTGAGTTTAGCGCCAAGGGGAAATTAAGTATTGCTGGCACGGTCATAACATGGCCAGGGATTTTCCATCATCCTGTCAATCCGCAGCTTGCCCAGCTCGATTATGATCTCAAGCTGACAAAAGACAGCCTCAGCATGACATCACTTAAATTCTCCGCAGATGGATTCAAAATTAAAGGAAGCTGTCAGCTGCAGGACCTCAGGTCGTCTGATATCCGCATCATTGCTAAAGCATCTTCAGAACCTTTCAAGCTTGAAAATCTGCGCCAGTGGATTCCCTTTGGAATTATCGCTACCGATGCCTCCGAATATATCGAAGAGCATATTACCGGAGGGTTGTTCCGGCTCGATACCGGATTGCTCGATGGTCGCGTCAGTCAGATTGTCCACATGGAAAAGGGCACCAACTATAATGTGCTGCATATTAAAGGCACGGTTGAAAAAGGGGTGGTCAGCTATGGAAAGACTGTGCCAGCCTTCAGCAATATTAAGGCTGGATTGGAGATGCTTGGAAAGGATTTCATCATCAGTCAGGCAACCGGCACATTTGGAGGCTCTCCTTTTACGATGGAAGGTCGCATTACGGATTATCCTTTAGATACTCCTTGCCAGTACCCTTTTAAAATGGAAATGATACCCCGTTCGGCTGAAGTGTCATGGCTGTCGCATTTTGTGCGGGCGCAGAAACTTGATTTCGGCGGCAACTCGCTACTCAGCTTGAAAGGGAATGGTTATATTTCGGCATATCAGCTTTCTGGAGACTGGGAGTTGAAGCAGGCGGCATATGCTTTTCCCGGTGCTGTTCGCAAACCAGCAGGAATGCAGAACCATCTGACCTTCACCTCAGTCCTGGGGCGTAATGAAAGCCGGTTAACCAGCCTGACCTATACTCTTCCGCCATGCATTCTTTCTGCGACGGCACAATTCAAATATGGTGACAAGCCGTATCTGGGATTTGAAATCCAAACCAATCAGTTTTTGATGGGAGATTCTCTTCCCCTTTTCACCCAGTGGCAGTCCCATCACCCTCGAGGAAAAATACAGGCTCATGTTGCCGGCAGCGGTAATCCTGAAGATTTTGCCTCTATGGATTATAAAGGCGCCATCACGCTGAATTCCTTTGCTTTGCACCCCGGAGAAGGATTGCGACCTGTCAGCAACATTAATGGCATGATCAACTTCAAGGGAAGCAGTCTGGAAACATCCAATATCAACGTTAATTATGGTTCATCGTTAGTCACCGTCCAAGGCAAGATCAGGCAGTTCAAAAATCCATCGGCAGAAATAAGCCTGTCGTCACCGGAATTTTTTCTGCGTGACATCATGGCTGCTCCCCCAAAACAGGATGCCAGTATCCGAAGACTGCAGGCAGCTTTAACCGTACGTGATAATGCCTATATCATTCGAAGCCTCTCAGGATCATTCAATCGTTCCACATTTGTCGTTAATGGTGAATACACTGGCGGAACAGATCCCCAGGCCGATTTATCAATTGTTTCCTCCAATCTTGATATCGATGACCTTTTGTTATTGAGTGCAGCCAGTGCCCAGGGCAAAGGAGTGAGGAAGCCGTTGCCTGATATGAAGCTCAAACTATTAGCGGATGCGGGAAAGTATGGCGCTCTTGACTTCTCCCATCTCAAGGCAACCATTGCTGGAGAAGGCGGGGTTATTTATCTTCAGGGACTAGAAGCAGGTATGTATGGCGGTACAATCGCAGCCAAGGGAAGAATTGCCCCTATCGAGACGCAGGGCAGCCGATATGATCTAAATCTTAATCTTGCACGCATTCAGGCCGAACGACTGTTTCAGGCGCTGAATATTTCTCGTGAAGTGACTGGCACCCTGTTCCTTCAGGGGGATATTACTGCGCGAGGAGCTACCCTTTCGGATGTGAAGAAAAGTTCACTGGGTAATTTTCGCTTGCGCCTGGAGGAGGGGTCCTTGCGCAAGTTCAGCGTTCTTTCCAAATTGTTCTCCATCCTCAATTTTTCGCAACTGCTTAAATTTCAGCTCCCGGACATGATTGCTGGCGGGATGCCCTACAATGAGATCAAGGGCAGTTTCTCTGTTCGAGACGGCATCACTTCCACCAAAGATCTGTTTATTAAAGGTGATGCGCTCAATATCTCAATGATTGGCAGTGCTGATATTGTCAAAGAAGAGCTGGATTTTACGATTGGCGTTCAGCCCCTTCAGACCGTGGACAAGATCGTTAACCGCATTCCTGTGGTCGGCTGGTTGTTGACAGGCAAGGACAAGGCTTTTTTAACTGCATATTTTGAAGCCAAGGGGAAATGGTCCGATCCAGTCGTCAAAGCAATTCCGGTTAAATCCGTAAGCAAAGGTGTTCTGAATATATTTAAAAGAGTGTTTGAGTTGCCCGTTCGCGTTTTCACCGATACCGGAGAAGTTTTCCTGGGCAAGTAGTGCCGTGTGGACGATTTTAAATGAATCTTCCATTGACAGTTTTCTTCTGTTTGTATAATTTGATTTTCAACTTCAATATGGGGCTGCGATGATTATAGAAAAGAAAAAAGCATTCAATTCCTTTTCAGCAAAAAAAGGACTGCGTTCGACCCGACAGCGCGATATCATTTTGGATTTCTTCCTTTCGACGCATCAACACATCAGTGTTGAAGAGCTGTATCTCAAAATCAAGGCAATTCATCCAGGCATTGGCAATGCCACAGTGTACCGTACACTAAAATTGTTCGTTGAGGCCGGCCTGGCCCGTGAAGTGCTATTGCATGACGGCCAGACCCGTTATGAGCATATCATGGCCGGAGAGCACCATGACCACCTGGTTTGTACCGGCTGTAATTCCATCATTGAGTTTGAAAATGAAACCATCGAGCAATTGCAGAATGAAATTGCAGCTCGCCATGGATTCATGATTCAGAGCCATAAGATGGAAATTTATGGATTGTGCGCCAGTTGCCGGAGCTAAGAGGGGCGGCGCACAATTTTTTTTGGCCTTATGTGTGAAAATGAATTTCAAAAGCAAGAAAGGATTGCATTGATATGGCAGTAAAAGAAATTGATAAAACATCGAATGGTGAAGCTGTGAAGCGGGTCGCTCTGGTAGGTAACCCCAACGTTGGTAAAAGCGTACTCTTCAACGCCCTGACCGGCGCTTATGTCACCGTATCCAATTATCCCGGAACCTCGGTTGAAGTGTCCCGCGGCAACTCCACCATCAATAGTCAGACCTGGCAGGTCATCGACACACCTGGTATGTATTCGATCCATACGATTACCGAAGAGGAAAGGGTCGCTCGGGAGATATTGCTCAACGAGTCGCCTGATGTCGTGCTGCATGTGCTTGACGCCCGTAACCTGGAGCGGATGCTGGCGATGACGATTCAATTGATTGAAGCCCGCTTGCCGGTGATCCTGGTAGTCAATATCATGGATGAATCGGAACGGATGGGAATCAAAATTGATCTTGAATTGTTGCAAAAACGATTGGGCATTCCGGTGATAGGTGCTGCCACCGCACGAAAGCGTGGTTTGGATGATATCCGTAATGCCATTGCCAATTACCGTGGTCCCGCTGATGTGCCGTTTGTCTACAGTCGTTTGCTGGAACGTGACATTGATGAAGTACAGCGGCTGATGAAAGGCGAGTACGTGCTTTCCAAGCGGGCTCTGACCCTTTTGCTGCTCCAACAGGATGAAGAAGTCTTTGAGCTGGTACGAGCCCTGGAAGGTGACGGGTTTGTCGCTTTGGAGGCAAAAGTGCGTGAAATCGCTTTTGAGCGTCGGGAGTCATTTCATCTCGATCTCTCCCTCGAGCGCAAGGATATCGTACGAAAACTGATATCTGGTGTGGTTGAGTTCCCGGAAAAGCGGGTGGTCACGTTGGCAGAAAAAATCTCGACGCTGTCAGTGCGTCCTATGACGGGTGTCCCTCTGCTGCTGATAGTGCTCTATTTCGGCCTTTATAAATTCGTTGGTGAATTTGGTGCCGGTACGGTGGTGGATATTCTTGAAGGCAAACTTTTTGAAGAGCTTTTCAATCCGTGGGTTACTGCCTTTATCAAAGGCCTCATCCCTTGGCCGATCATCCAGGAACTGTTCGTTGGGGAATACGGCATTATTACTCTCGGCTTCCGCTATGCAGTCGGAATCATTCTTCCGATAGTGGCAACCTTTTTCATCTTCTTCTCATTTCTTGAGGATACGGGTTATTTCCCCCGACTGGCGCTTTTGGTTGACCGTCTGTTCAAGCATATCGGCATGTCCGGCAGGGCAGTTATACCAATGGTACTCGGCTTCGGGTGCGATACAATGGCAACCATGGTGACGCGGACCCTTGAAACCACTCGCGAGCGGATTATTGCTACCTTGTTGCTTGCTCTTGCCATTCCCTGCTCAGCACAATTGGGTGTGATTTTGGGCCTTTTGTCAAAGGCGCCAGGAGCACTGATGGTGTGGGGGATATGCATGCTGCTGCTTTTCCTCCTGGTTGGCGTGCTGGCGGCAAAGGTTATGCCGGGAGAGCCACCAATGTTTTATATGGAATTGCCCCCCATGCGACTGCCGCAGTTTACCAATGTAATGACCAAAACATACACCCGCATGCAATGGTACTTCATGGAAATACTGCCGCTCTTCATTCTTGCATCGGTGCTGCTGTGGTTGGGGAAGGTAACCGGTTTTTTTGAAAAAATGATCATTGCGATGACTCCGGTAATGGCCTCCATAGGTCTGCCCAAAGAAACCGCTGTCGCATTCATTTTCGGTTTTTTCCGTCGTGATTATGGGGCAGCCGGCCTTTACGACCTTCAGGCCAAAGGGCTGATGGATGCCCGCCAGCTGACCGTTGCTGCGGTAACTCTGACTCTTTTCATTCCGTGCGTGGCCCAGTTTCTGGTAATGAAGAATGAACGCGGCTGGAAAACCGCCAGTGCCATTGGCTTGTTTGTCAGCCTTTTTGCCTATGGCAGTGGATATGCATTAAATAAGCTTTTATTGCTGACTGGGATCTTATAGGGAATGGATCAAGGGGGACCCATGCAGTGCGGATTCTGCGGACATGAATTTGATGAAAAAGAGGGAACAAAAGGGTGTGGCGGTTGTTCCGGCGGTTGTCACAGTGTTCATTGCCCTCGCTGCAACTATAAAAACCCTGTTCCCCCTGCTATTTTTAAAAAAGTGCACGACTTCTTAAAAACAAGGAAAACATCTAATAAAAAGGAGCAGGTATGAAATTGACCGAGAAGGCAGAAGAGATCCTGGAGGCTCTCTGGGTGGCGGTTGAAGAGGAGGGGCAGGCATTTCTGGATCCTGAAAAGATGAATATCCCCCTGGCGGATCCGGTATATGCGGAGTTGAGCAAGCATGCCTTGATTGAAGTACGGCAGGGGATGGTACATTTTCGTCCGGAAGGAAGGGATGAGGGTCGGATGACTATTCGTCGCCATCGGCTCGCCGAACGGTTGATGATGGATGTGCTCAACATCCGCGGTGAAGACGGTGATCATCGGGCCTGCCAGTTCGAACATTTGCTGAACGAAGGAGTGGATACCAAGGTCTGCGCCATGCTCAACCACCCCACCACATGTCCCCATGGTAAACCTATTCCACCCGGGCCGTGTTGCGACGAAGCACGTGCGCAGGGCGATCTGGGAGTCGTGCCACTGACGGAATATAAGCCGGGGCAGAATGGGGAGATTGCCTATATTCAGACTGAGGACAGCAAAAAAATGCAAAAACTGATGGCCATGGGGGTGCTTCCTGGTAACAAGATCACCCTGGTACAATCTTTTCCTTCTTATATTTTTCGTGTCGGTTATTCGGAATTTGCCATTGACACCAACCTGGCCAAGGAAATTTTTGTAAGAAAATAACACTTCGATGAAGCACCTTTCAGGTACGCTGGAAGGTGCTTTGCTTGTCAGGTGCATGTTTGGTTGACAATGGTGCATACTGAAACTAGTATAACCAGATCCCATCCGGAAAGGTCAGTATGAAGATCATCGTTCTCCTGGGCGACGGCATGTCCGACGTCACCTACAGCGAATTAGGTAATAAATCTCCCCTGCAGAAAGCTCACACTCCGAACATGGACTTCATGGCACAGCACGGCCAGGTTGGATTGGCTGCTACAGTGCCCGATGGCTTACCCCCGGGCAGCGATGTCGCCAATCTCTCGGTCTTCGGCTACGATCCGCGCACTTGCTATACCGGCCGTTCGCCATTGGAAGCGATCAGCATGGGAGTAGAGCTCGGTCCCGATGACGTTGCCTTTCGCATGAACCTGGTCACGCTCAACCCCCATGGCAGCAAAATCTACATGAAGGACTTTTCAGCCGGCCACATTTCTACAGCAGAGGGTCGCGAACTGGTCCAAACGCTGCAGAAGGAGTTGGGTAACGAGAACATCGAATTCCATGCAGGTGTCGGTTATCGGCATCTGATGGTCTGGCGTGGTGGGAAAGATACCATGAAATCCACTCCGCCCCATGACATCACCGGCAAATCGATTCTGGAACATCTGCCCAGTGGCGATGGTGCCGACATGCTTAACAACATCATGAACCATGCCCAGATGGTTTTATATACCCATCCTCTTAACCTGAAGCGCAAAGAGGAAGGCAAACTTCCGGCCAACTCCATCTGGTTATGGGGCCACGGAAAGACCCCCAAAATTTCTACCTATCAGGAAAAATTCGGGCTTTCAGGGGCAGTTATCTCTGCTGTTGATCTTATCAAAGGTATTGGTGTCTGTGCAGGGCTGGATATCATCAACGTGGATGGTGCAACGGGCTATATTGATACCAATTATCTCGGCAAGGCCAAGGCGGCACTGGCTGCATTGGAAGATCACGATTTTGTCTACGTACATGTGGAAGCGCCTGATGAAGCATCACACTCCGGAAGAATGGATCATAAGATCCAGGCCATTGAAGATTTTGACAAGCAAGTCGTGGGTACAGTTCTGGAAGGGATCAAGAAATTCGGCGATTATGCCATACTCTGTACTCCTGATCATCCTACACCGGTACATCTGATGACTCACACCTCCGATCCGGTGCCTTTTATCATGTACCGTGGCGAAGCAGGGCAGGGTAATGGTGCCGGTTCTTATGACGAGGTGCAGGCCAAAGCGACGGGACTGCTGGTTGAGGGTCATAAGTTGATAAAGATGTTACTGAAGAAATAAATCAAACTGCATATAAATATAACAAGGCGCCCGATAGTTGAGGCGCCTTTTTTTATGAGAGATATTAAGAATCATTCCTGGGAGAGTTGGTACACGCTGATCCCCTGTTTGCGGAGAGCACTGACATAGGCCCTGTTCTGACTGTCTACCAGAATGTCATCAGGACCGATCAGATTGCCCGGCTTCGTTCCACGATTACCGAATTCCTTCAAAAAGCCGAAATTGCTCCTTTCAAAGATCATCACAACGCACCGGAGTTTATCCACCACCAGGATATTACCTGCTTTGTCAGTCGCAATGCCGGTAACGACGCCAAATCGGCCAGGCGCGCTCCCTCGTCTGCCGAAGACGCGCTGTGTGCCGTCAGCGGTAAACAGATACGCCTTGGCCGTGGCTGGGATGGTAAACAAAAAACCGCCGTCCCGGTCAAGGGCAAAGCCACCCAAACCGCTTTCATCCCGCTCCTTTTCGCTCATGCCAAGTTCGCGGGCAAAGTCGTGCCCCTTTACGAAAACACCCTGCTCATCGACAATTACTACCTGCATGTTTGAGTAACTGACCAGATACAGTTTTCCTGCCTGGGCATACACCCGGTTAGGTGAAAAATTAACCAGTTCCGGCGGCATGCCACTCAGACTGATGACGCCCAATGGTTCGGCCCGGAAATTACACCGCACCAGCTGTGTCAGCGGCCCTTTACTGGCCAACATTGCCAGTTGTCCGTTGCTCATGACCGCCACATCCGAGATGATTCCAATGGTAGCGTCATAGTCAAAGCGATAAATCTCCATTCCGCTTGCATTGAAGATGGAAACTGACTCTCCTGCCATGGCATAGATTTCATTCCGTTTGTAATCCTGGCTGAAGCTGTGGATAAACTCCGCAAGGGTATGGACTTCAATTGGCTGAAAGAAAATGGTGAAGGACGAGTCAGCATCGGCAAGTCTCTTAACAACCTTTTTGAAGGGGAACGTTGCTGGTTTGTCCGGATGAGACGTTCCTGAGAGGTAATATCGACAGCTATCTGAATGGCAACCCGTTGTTGCGGCTGTACCATTTCTGTCCAGTAGGTCTCCAGGAGATAGGAGCGGCCATTACGGCCGACGTAGACAAAAGTATCCTTTGCACGACTTCGCTCTTGTTCTTGCTTGGTGAAAATACATGGATCCGGAAAACGCTCGGGTGGGATGAGTTCATTCATATGTATGGTTTCAATGATCGTGTGACATTTGTCGTTGAGAATGCGAGCGTAATACTGGGGAAATTTGACGAAGGAACCCTGCCATTCTATGTCCTGCGTGACAAAATAGAGGAAATCGGGACTGTGCTCGATAATGGCTCTGTACACGCGGATTCTGTCGTCGATGTAATCCTGCTCAGCTTTTAATAGCGAGCTGTGGAGAGTCCAGTTAACGAACCAGGCGGTAATTGCAAGCATGGTAATTGCTGAAAAGGTGTAGGTAATGACAAGGCGCTGGGTGATTGACCATCTCCTGCGAAAGATTCTGGGTCTGAATTTTTCAACGTTCTTCCAGGACATAGCCCACCCCCCGCGAGGTGTGGATAAGCTTTTTTTCAAATGGATCATCAACCTTTGCCCGCAGTCTGCGCACTGCCACATCCACTACATTGGTATCGCTGTCGAAATTCATATCCCAAATCTGTTCGGCTATCAGGGTACGTGAAACAACCTCTCCGGTCCGACGTGCCAGCAACGAAAGCAGTGCAAATTCTTTAGGCGTGAGGTCGAGCCGTTTATTGGCGCGAGTGGCCTTGTGACGGATCAGGTCGAGCACGAGATCGTCAATTGTCAGGATGTCCGGCTGACGCAAAGGGCCGCGTCTCAAAATGGTTCTTACCCGGGCAAGAAGTTCCGAAAACACGAACGGCTTTATCAGATAATCATCGGCACCCAACTCCAGCCCTTTGATGCGATCCTCAACTGCATCCCTGGCGGTCAGGAAAAGTACCGGCATTTCCTTTCCATTCCGTCGAAGTTCTGAAATAACCGACCACCCCGTGCGCTCCGGCAGGCCGACATCAAGAATGATGAGATCGTAGTCACCGGTTAGAGCCAGGTGCAGACCATCTTCACCCTTGTTGGCGACATCGGCGACAAATCCGTTTTCAGAAAAACCTTTGCGGAGATATTCTGCAGTTTTAATTTCGTCTTCAACAATCAGGATGTGCATACTTGAATATTACAGGGAGTTTATGGACCTGCAAGGGGAGGGACTACTGGTGATACATGGAGAGGGTAAGGGTATATTGCGGAAGGGCTTAGCGTGCGAAATTGTCGATTATAAATCTGGCAATGCTGCGTACGGGGGGCAGTGAGGGAAGGGCATCAATGGAAAACCATTTGGCATCTTCCAGTTCATCCCTGTCTACGATGATCTCCCCTCCGGCATAATCGGCCACGAATCCAGCCATGAGCTGCGCAGGAAAGGGCCAGTTCTGGCTTCCCACATACCTGACGTTGCAGATCTCAATGCCGGTCTCTTCCTTTACTTCGCGGATAGCGCATTCTTCCAAAGATTCACCAAAATCAAGGAAACCTGCTACTAACCCGTAGCGTCCAGATTTCCATCCTGGCTTGCGGGTAAGCAGTATTTGACTTCCGCGTTTGACCAGAACTATGGCGCAGGGGTGGATGTGGGGATAATGCTCGGCAGTACACGAAATACATCGTGTACCCCAGTTATGGTTAAGGGGTTCGGTTGGTGAGCCGCAGCGGGAGCAGAAACGGCTGTGGCGGTGCCAGTGCAGAATCTGCTGTGAGAGCCCGGCCAAAGTAAGCGTTGCCATGTCAAGGCGTTGTTCCCCTGCGTTGAACGGTTCAGCGGTATACGGAGCCTCCAGAGGGGTGTCGGAAGGGATGGTGCACGCCCAGAGGGGAATGTCGTTCCAGAAACCGATGCAGATTGGAGGCTGATAGGAATTGAGCCAGACAGGTGCTGCTCCCTGTGGCAGGAAACAGCTTTCGGCTTCCTCCCTAACAACGACACTGTCTCCCCTGATGATAGCCCAGTAGCCCTCGCTGCTGGGTTTTTCCTTGAGGGAGCTGCCCAGTTGGAACGATTGGCTGATGCTGCTGAAATTGAAGGGGAGATTGACAGCTGTCATAGGGGAGAGGTCAATTGTTTTCATGTCGGCATCATATCAGGGAGAGATACACGAGGCAATTGCGGAATGGAGCCGTTGCATGTGCGACGGCATTGAAAGCTTGACTCGCCTGGGATTTTTTTTCATAATTCACCACAATGTTCCCTGTCATCCGCACTCCACGAATCTCCGTCATATTCCTCATTCGCATCTGTCTGGCAAGTCTGCTCGTATGGTATCTGTTTTGTCTTTGGGTGCCGGTCGGTAACGGCAGTGTCGTTAAAGATATATCCTTTCCCCCCGGGAAAAGTGTCAGAACCCTGGCAACGGAGTTAAAAACAAAAGGTATCATCCGCAGTAGCTGGCATTTCATGGTGGTCAGCCGCCTGCGGGGTCAAGCGAACCGGCTTAAGGCAGGCGACTACCGGTTGAATAGCGCCATGACTCCAGGGTACATTCTCCATAAAGTAGCAACAGGGGATGTTGATTTCAGACGTTTCGCGCTACCGGAAGGGTATTCCATATATCAGGCTGCAGAACTGCTTGAGCAGAAGGGTTATTTTCCCAAAGAGCGCTTTTTGGAAAGATGTCGTGATACTGCCCTTTTGACAAGTCTGGGGATACCGGCGTCCAGTGTGGAGGGTTATCTGTTCCCGGCAACCTATGACTTGCCGTTGAACAGTACTGAGGAACAGCTGATCAGAATGATGGTGAGCTGTTTTAAAAAAAATGTGGTGGGACAACAGGGGGGGCTGATTCGGCACGATCTGGTTACACTTGCTTCAATGATCGAAAAAGAGGCCGTCTCTGCAGAAGAAAAGCCGCTTATTTCTTCGGTCTTTCATAATCGGTTGCGTATCGGCATGCCGTTGCAAAGTGATCCTACCGCTGTGTATGGTGTTAGAGCTTTTGCAGGAAAGGTGACCAAGGCTGATATCCTGCGACCTTCACCCTACAATACCTATCTCAATCGTGGCTTGCCTGCAGGCCCTATCGGCAATCCCGGTGCTGAGGCGCTCAAAGCTGCTCTGACTCCCGCCACTACAGATTACCTTTATTTCGTCGCCCGCCAGGATGGTACTCACCAATTTTCTCGTACTCTCGCAGAACATAACCGCGCAGTAACTCGATTCCTCCGGTAGTTACGACCTGCCAATAAAATTATTTCCTAACAAGATCGATAATTGTAATTTCCGGCGGGGCAAATAGCCGCATTGGAGGACCCCAGGTGCCGGTACCGCGGCTGACATGGATGAGTGAGCCTGCTTTGGTTACCGTTGTGCCACAGGGGATGGGAAATTGCAGGCGTACCAGCAGGTTGAAAGGGAAAATCTGGCCCTTGTGCACATGTCCGGAAAGTTGCAGATCAAAGTACCCGTCACTCTCTGGTTGCACCAGTGGGCGGTGCTTGAGAAATAGCTTGAAGGTGTTTTGAGAAAGCGAGTTCAGCAATTGGGATTCAGGTGGTTTTGTAGCCCTAAACCCCATATTTTGTCCTGCCGGATCATCAACACCTGTTATGGATATCCCCTGAGGTAGTGAAACTGTCTCGTTCCGCAGTACCTTGAATCCGCAGGCACGGGTAAAGGAGAGCGCTTGATCCAGCCCTGCGTAAAAATCATGATTTCCTGTCACAGCGTAGGAACCGTAAGCAGGTTTGACTGAAGCCAGTAAAGCTGCCAATCGGTTCTGGTGCGATAAAGTATCTTCGCGTGAAAGCCTCCCATCTACCAGATCACCGGTGCTGACAAGAATGTCGGGGCGAGCCTCCCTGATAGCATCAAGTAAGGCCTTCAGCCTTGATTCGCGATAGAGAAGCCCGATATGTACATCTGAAATCTGCACTATTCGGAGGGTCGGAATAGTTGAAGGTAGTTTTTCGGTTGGAATGGTTACCTGTTCAACATGCAGGTGATGCGCTTCAAAAAGTGCATATGCACTTGCAACGGTGGCAAGAACCAGTGCTATTTCACAGGTGATGCGGGGGGAGGACAGTATCAAAAGACTTTGACCTGAAAAATGAGCAAAAAGCCAGGCAACGCTTCTCAGGATATCGATTGCCAGCAGCAGCGATACAAAGATGAAAAGGCAGCCCATCCAGATGTAACCTGGCCAGGCGATAGCCACTGCGGTGCGCTCGTGATCGAAGTGTTCACCCATTCGAACCAGAATAGGGGCGATGATTCCAAATATCATCCACAATGCCAGAAGTATGGATGTTGAAGAACCCATGGAAAAGGCAGAGCGAACTCTGACAAAGACATACAAATGCATGCTTCCGTAGAGCCCGAGGAAGGTAACCAGAAAGAGTGTCATGGCACGTGTTCGCGAACACCACTGAAAGAGAGACGATGGACCTCGCTGGGACCGAGCAGCCGAATCGCCTCCATGTGGGAAAGACAGCCATAGCCTTTGTGGCTGGCGAAACCGTATCCTGGGTGTCTGACATCAAGCTCGCGCATCAATCGGTCCCGAGTCACTTTTGCCACGATTGAAGCGGCTGCGATGGAATGGCTTAAGGAATCACCTTTTTTTATTGTTTTTTGTGGAAGGGGAAATTCGATCATGCTGATGCCATCTATCAGCAATATATGAGGTTGGGGGGTCAGCATTTTTACTGCTTCGAGCATCGCGTGTCGTGTCGCCTGCAAGATGTTGACGCGGTCGATCATTTCGGCATCAGCCATGCCTATGCCAACAGACATGGCTTTACTCATGATTACATCAAAGAGCCGCTCGCGTGTTTCAGGTGAAAGCTGCTTGGAGTCATTAACTCCAGGAATACGCACTCCTTCAGGAAGGATCACTGCGGCAGCAACCACCGGACCGGCCAGAGGTCCCCTGCCTGCCTCGTCTACGCCGGCAATTAGTGTGTGACCTTGCCGTCTTGCCTGTTGTTCGAAGGCCAGGGTGTCAAGCGGCAGTGCGTCAAAGAGTAGCGCCTGTTTCATGGCGCACCCAAACAAAAAGCCCCGCTTTCGCAGGGCTCATTGTTGTATCGAAAATTATGCTCCGGCAACATATTTCTTTTCGCGGATTCTGGCTGCTTTGCCGCGTAGTTTGCGCAGGTAGTACAATTTGGCACGACGCACATGTCCGCGAGTAACAACTTCAATAGTCTCAAGAACGGGTGAGTGAAGCGGAAAAACCCTTTCAACGCCGATACCGTTTGATATTTTACGCACAGTGAATGTCTCGCTGATGCCACCGTTCTTGCGGGCGATAACCACTCCCTGATAAGCCTGGATACGTTGCTTGTCGCCCTCAACGATCTTTACCTGCACTTTGACGGTGTCCCCAACCCTGAAAACAGGGATGTTCTTCTTCATTTGCTCCAAATTGAGAAAACTGATGGTATTCATGGTTACTCCTCCTCTATGTCTCTCTTGATTGTGATTGTACGAACTTACCGCGTTCCTTTCAACCGGTCGAGCATGATTGCAGCTGCCGACCGTACCGAAAGGTGATTGTAGGAACCGGTTCCCTGGATTGGTTCAAGAATATGTCCGGCAGCTGTAAAACATTCTCCGGTCAGGCCCCAGCCGGTTCCCAGAAGCAACATGAACGGTTGTTCCGGATCAGTTAGTGAATGACGAAGCTCATTGAAGCCAATGCTTCCAGGATGCTTTGCGGCGCCGGTGATTACCGTTTTAACTTCTTTTGAAAAAAAACTTTGAAATTCAGCTTTCGCAGTTTTGAGCGTATCGCAGACTTTGATAATTGAAAGTGCTTCCTTGCGGTCGGTGTTATAGGTAGCGCCCCACCCATCCTGCCAGTGGCCGGCTATCTTCTCTGCCAATATGCGTTGATCAACCGAAGGAGTTACTATGTAAAAACGATCCAGACCGAATGTTCGGGAAGCCCGAGCAATGTCATGCAGATCAAGATTAGTCAGGGCCGTGGTAACAACTTCGCGATGTTTGTTGTAAACCGGATAGTGCAGTAATGCAATGGACAGGTTACAAGGAAATTGTGACATTATACGAGATCCAATTCTGCCAGAAATTTTCGGTCCTCGCGTGTCAATTCAATTCCATCAAGCAGGTCTGGTCGAAGTATTCGCGTCGTGCGCAATGATTCGCGTCGTCGCCACTTTCGGATATTCTCGTGATTCCCCGAGATCAAGACATCCGGTACTTTAAGACCTTTGAACTCAGTAGGCCTGGTGTAATGTGGGTATTCGAGTAATCCATCGCAAAACGAGTCAGTTTCAGCGGATTCCCCACTGCCGAGCACTCCAGGTAAAAGTCGGGTGACTGCATCAACGATAGTCATGGCTGCTATTTCACCGCCTGAAAGTACAAAATCTCCAAGAGAGATATCGTCCTCTACATACAACTCTCGAATACGTTCGTCTATTCCCTCATAGCGCCCGCAGATAATGATCATTCCAGGAAGTGAGGCTAGTTCCGACGCAACTGCATGAGTAAGCCGTCTTCCTCTTGGTGAGGTGATGATGATCTTTGAGGACGGGTGTTGTGACTTGACAGACTCGATGCAACCGGCCAGAGGTTCTACTTTCATTACCATTCCAGCTCCGCCACCGTAGGGGGCGTCATCTGCAGTCTGATGTTTATCAGTCGCAAAATTACGAATATTGTGCAACGAAATGTCAATGAGCTGTTTGTCTTTTGCCCGCCTGATAATGCTTTCGTCGAAGGGCCCGCTGAACATGGCAGGAAAAAGGGTAAGTATGTCAAACTTCATAGATCCAGAAGACCTTCCAACGGGGTCACCACAACGCGACCGTTTTCAAGGTCGACACTCGTAATGACATCTGCGATGGCAGGAATCAGGTACTCCCTTTCGCCCCTGCGAACTACATAGATATCGCTACTGCCAGTTTCAAAAATATCAAAAATAGTACCGAGTTCAACATCATCGACCGTAAAGACAGAAAGGCCAATCAGGTCACACCAGTAATATTCATCCTCATCGGTTTGGGGTAGCTGGCTACGAAACAGGCAAAGCTCACTTCCTACCAGAGGCAGGGCCTGGTTGATGTCATCCACGCCCTTTAGCCCAATCACGGGCTTGCCTCCATGCGGAGCAATACTTTTGAGGTCAAACTCCTGAAGGGTACCCTGTGCAAATTTCAGGGTAATAGTTCTGGCAGCTTTAAGACTGTCAAAATTGCCGGAATATGAGTTGAGTTTGAGCAATCCTTTGATTCCGTGGGTACCGATGAGCTTCCCCACGGGAATTAAAGCGTTCTGAATGGGCATTATTCTACGATCTTGAGGATAGCTTTCCGGTTATCCTTGGTAGAAACTGCATTGAGGATGGTGCGAATTGCCTTGGCAGTCCGTCCTTCCTTGCCGATAATTCGCCCCATATCCTCTTTCGCGACTGTCAGTTTAATGACAAGCGTATCTTCTTCCATTTCTTCTGCAGCCTGGACCTGTGAGGGGTCGTCGACGAGTGACTTGGCGATGGTTTCTACAAGTGCTTTCATGTCGTACCTCTGCTGATATAAAATATCCGGCAGGCCGGAGGTGGATGAAGAAGTGTACGCTCTGCAGTCTAGGCAGCTGCCTTGTCGAGAATGCCGGCTTTTTTGAGAAGCTGACGAACCGTATCGGTCGGCTGAGCCCCCTTGCCGAGCCAGGCGCGGATTTTTTCTTCGTTCAGTTTGAATACTGCAGGGTTTTTGGTGGGATCATACGTACCCATGTTTTCAATGAAACGTCCATCCCTGCGGCTGCGCTCGTCGGCTACTACCACTTGGTAGAAGGGTCTTTTTTTTGCGCCTGCGCGAGCAAGCCTGATTTTTGTTGCCATGGTGTTTCCTCCTGATTATTTCTGTTTTGCGAATGATTTTACGGTCAAACTGGGTTATCCAAACGGCATCCCTTTTCCTAATCCCCCCATACCTTTGAGAAGACCCTTGGGGCCGAGTTTTTGAAGTTGTTTGACAACTTTCTGTGCTTCTGAAAAGCGCTTTAGAAGCTGATTGATTTCCTGTACCGATGTGCCGCTACCCTTGGCTATGCGCAATCGACGACTGCCATTGATGATGCTGTGATTTGCCCGTTCACCCGGAGTCATCGAACGAATGATAGCTTCAATGCGCTTGATTTCATTTTCGCTCGGCTGGGCACCCTTCATCTGCTTCATCATCTTGCCCATGCCTGGAATCATTCCCATTATTGATTCCAGTGAACCCATCTTCTTGATCTGTTGGAGCTGAGCAAGAAAATCTTCAAGGTCAAACTGGTTTTTCTTCAGCTTCTGCTGTAGGCGGGCGGCTTCTTTTTCGTCAAATACTGACTGTGCTTTTTCAACAAGAGTAAGCACATCACCCATGCCCAGGATTCTTGAGACAAGGCGATCGGCATGGAAAACTTCCAGTGCATCCAGTTTTTCACCCAGACCGACAAACTTGATCGGTTTTCCGGTAACCGCCTTAATGGAAAGGGCTGCGCCACCTTTGGCATCACCGTCTAATTTAGTGAGAACGACTCCAGTGATCGCAAGCTTGTCATTGAAGCCGCTGGCAACATTCACCGCTTCCTGCCCGGTCATGGCGTCCGCAACGAACAAAATCTCCAGCGGCTGGACAACGGTATTGATTTCAGCCAACTCGTTCATCAGATAATCGTCGATCTGGTGACGACCGGCTGTGTCGAGAATAACTGTATCGTAGCCATTCAACTCTGCAAATTTCATGGCAGCAGTGCAGATATCAACCGGTTTCTGGTCAGCGGAGGAATTGAATACCTCCAGGCCCAGCTGACGTCCGACGGTTTTGAGCTGTTCAATTGCAGCAGGTCTGTAAACGTCGGCAGGCACAAGCAAGGGACGGCGTTTCAGGCCTTTGAGATGTCTGCCCAGCTTGCCGCAAGTTGTTGTCTTTCCAGCGCCCTGCAGGCCGACCATCATGATTGCAACTGGAGGTTTTGCGGCCAGATCAAGACTGTTGTCCTCATGGCCCCCCATGACGGCTACCAGCTCGTCATGTACGATTCTAACTACTTGCTGACCGGGGGAGAGGCTTTGCAGGACTTCAGAACCGACAGCCTTGCCGCGTACATTTTCTACAAAATCTTTTACAACCTTGAAATTAACGTCAGCCTCAAGGAGCGCCAAGCGAACTTCCCTTAACGCTTCCTTTATGTTGTCTTCTGTCATGACTCCCTGGCCGCGGAGCTTTTTGAAGACGGATTCCAGTTTTTCGGAAAGGCTGTCAAACATCGTGAGTCACATATCTCAAGGGTGAAATAATAATAAAGGGGATCACTATAGAGGTCGGGGCTTTAAAATGTCAAGAAATATTTGTTTTCTAGAGTTTTATCACCTGCCGTGCATTGAGCAGGCTATCGGCAGTTGTCAGCATATTGGTTGTGCCGCCGACACGTGCTTTTTCTTTGAGGTTGAAAAAATCGAGACACAGGCCGCAGGAAAAGATTTCTACTCCCATACCCTGCAACTTTTCCAGAGCTTCGAAGACATCGGATCCTTCTATTGAGAGGAAGACACCGGTGTTCATGAAGAATATTCTCTGAGGGGACGTTTCGGTTTCAAGAAGCGTGTGAATGAAGTTCTTCATCAGCAAGCGCCCCAATTCTTCAGGACCATCTCCCAGGCGGTCGGATGTGATCAGCAGCACCTGGTCTCCATTGCTGGCAGATACTTCGCGCGATTGTGTCGCTTCATTATTTCCTTTGATGATGACGGCCCAACCAGTCCCTTCTCGTTCTTCGATCACTTCCATGCCCCGATTGCGGGCAAAGCGGGCGACATTCTCCCGGGGGGCGCCATCATCCAGGAGCACACGTAGTTCATTTTGTTCCTGTAAAGCTTTTTTTACGCTGATAACCGGCGCAGGGCAGGCCATTTCTCTGCAGTCGATAATATTCATGTCACAATTCCTTTTTATCTTTGCCTTTAGATGTTGGCCATGTTGTTACGTAGTGACCCGCTTCAAGCCTGGTGATGAATTCAGGCAGAATATGTTCACGCTCCATGGCTTCCAAAACATTGACTCGATCCTCTTCAGTAAAGCGGATGGCCAGTCCGCAGTCGGTTAGCAGCTGTCGCGGAGCAGGTATAAGCAGGACCGGTAGCCCCAATGATTTAAGAATGCTTTCCGCTTTCATGACCCTGTGCGTGGAATTGAACACCGCCAGCAGGTTACCTTCCCGTACCATCAGACGATTCTCCATTGTGTTTTCCAAAGCCTGTTTTCGGCGATGATGTGAATTGACAAACAGCCTACCAGCTCATACTATGCCCGAAAGGAGAGGCTCCATGCAAGCATCAATACCGCTGATAGCCGGACTTGTCATTCTGGCGTTTGTCGTCAGCCTGCCATGCGGTTACCTTCGGGAAAATTTTAAAAAATACTCTTTCATGTGGTTTCTGCTGATTCATTTGCCGATCCCATTTATAATACTCCTGCGTATTAAGGCAGGACTAGACTGGCATGTTATTCCACTGACACTTGGTGGATCAGTGGCAGGTCAGGTTATGGGCGGTATTCTCAATCGCCGAAGGAAGCGAAATGGCAAAGCGGGCTAAAATGCGCTTTCCCGCACCACTTGCGGAAATTCTACAGGATGGTTTGAAGGGGCTGGGAATTTCAGAACGGTTGCGTGAAGCAGTCATTTGGAATATCTGGTCTGATGTAGTCGGACCGGCGGTGGCATCACGAGCGCAGCCTTTGCGAATCATCAACGGTATTTTGACGGTGGCGGTATCAAGCGGGCCCTGGATGCAGGAGTTGACCTTCCTTAAGGGAATGATGAAGCAGAAGCTGAATGACCGTCTGGGTGGTGAGGTTGTCAGGGATATTCAACTCAGGTCAGGCCAGGTGCCAAAGCCTGCTGTTTTTGTCGAAGAAGTGCCTGTCCCGAAAAAACCGCTTACTGTAGAACAATTGGTGCGGATTGAAAGTGAATCCGCAGCCATTACCGATGAAGAAACACGTACGGCTTTTGCTGAATTGATGAAGGCCAGCCTGGCAGTGCGGGAAAAAGCTTGAAAAGCCACGAGTTACCCTCACTGAAGCACAACATAAGAAGAAAGGAATTCTACGGCAGAGTCCATGCGAAACAGCAGGAACAGACGCCCTGATATCTCTGTAATGAGTGATAACGCTATTCAAAACGATGCCGGTTGGGACTCACTCTGCAACCAGTGTGGTCGCTGCTGCTTTGAAAAGCTGGAAGACAGTCGCGGCAGGATCATCTACCTTGAAACCGCCTGCAGGTACTTGGATGTGGTTACCCGCCGATGCAAGATTTTCGAGCGTCGTTTTCAGATCAATCCCCACTGTGTAAAGCTAACGGCTGAACTGGTCCCCCAGCTTAGCTGGCTTCCATCTGAATGTGGCTATCGCCCTACGCCACCAAAATTTACCCGCAAAAGTAGTGAGGGGCGAAAAAAACGGACCAGGGGTCGCTGATAAGTACAAATTTTTCAGTTTCCGTTATTTAAAAATTAATCTTTCAGGCACGAAAAAGCCCCGATCAATCGTTATGCAGATTAATCGGGGCTTTTGGTTGTGACCGCTCTTGGCTCAGGCCCTGGTCAGCTGGCGGTATTTGATGCGATGCGGTTGTTCTGCTGCCGCTCCCAGGCGCCGTTTCCTGTCTTCCTCGTACTCGGAATAGTTGCCATCGAAATAGACGACATTCGAATCACCTTCAAAGGCCAGAATATGGGTGGCGATGCGGTCCAGGAACCAACGGTCATGGCTGATGACCACGGCACAGCCGGCGAAATTTTCCAGCGCCTCTTCCAGTGCCCGCATGGTGTTCACATCCAGGTCATTGGTCGGCTCATCCAGCAGCAGTACATTTGCCCCTTCTTTCAGCATGCAGGCCAGGTGGACCCGGTTGCGCTCCCCGCCCGAAAGCATGGTGACTTTTTTCTGTTGATCAGAGCCGGAGAAATTGAAGCGCGAGACATAGGCTCGGGAGTTGACCGAAACCTTGCCGAGTTGGAGGGTTTCATCTCCACCGGAGATGGCCTGCCAGATGGTTTGATCCTGATTGAGGTTGTCCCGTGACTGGTCCATGTAGCCCAGCTTAACGGTATCCCCGATGCGGATGCTGCCGGTATCGCACTTTTCCTGGCCGGTGATCAGCCGAAAAAGGGTAGTCTTGCCTGCGCCGTTGGCCCCGATCACGCCGACGATGCCGCCGGGAGGCAGGTTGAAGGTCAGATGCTCATACAGCAATCTGTCACCATAGGCTTTGGCGACGTCGTTAAATTCCACAACAATGCCGCCGAGACGGGGTCCAGGCGGAATATAGATTTCCAGCTCCTTGGCGTGTTTCTCGCTTTCCTGTGAGAGCAATTCTTCGTAGGAGCTGATGCGGGCTTTACCCTTGGCATGGCGCCCTTTGGGTGACATTCTGATCCACTCCAACTCGCGCTGCAGGGTTTTCTGTCGTTCGCTGGCAGTTTTTTCCTCTACCGCCAGCCTGTTTTGCTTCTGCTCCAGCCAGGAGGAATAATTTCCTTTCCAGGGAATTCCTTCGCCACGGTCAAGCTCCAGAATCCATCCTGCCACATTGTCCAGGAAATAACGGTCATGAGTCACGGCAATGACTGTTCCGGAATAGCTGTGCAGGTGATGTTCGAGCCAGGCAACCGTCTCGGCATCCAGATGGTTGGTCGGCTCATCCAGCAGCAGAATGTCAGGTTTTCTGAGCAGCAGGCGGCAGAGCGCAACACGGCGCTTTTCGCCGCCGGAAAGCACATTCACATCCGCATCTCCCGGTGGGCAGCGCAGAGCATCCATGGCCATTTCCAGACGACTGTCAAGATCCCACGCATCAAGATGATCGAGCTTTTCCTGGAGCTCTGCCTGGCGTTCGCACAGCTTTTCGAAGTCTGCATCAGGTTCGGAAAATTTATCAGTAATGGCATTGAACTCAGCCAGCAGATTGACGGTCTCCTGAACCCCTTCTTCCACTATCTGGCGTACGGTCTTCGTGCTGTCCAACTGCGGTTCCTGCTCCAGATATCCTACCGTATAGCCGGCTGAAAGCACTGCCTGGCCATTGAAGTCCTTGTCCACACCAGCCATGATTCTGAGCAGTGAACTTTTGCCGGATCCGTTCAGGCCGAGAACACCGATTTTGGCGCCATAGAAATAGGAGAGGGATATATCCTTGATGACAGGTTTTTTGTCGTAGAACTTGCTGACCCGCATCATGCTGTAGATAATTTTGTTTGGTTCAATCGCCATTTTGCATCCTCCTGCTGTAAGTTGGAACTTGTTGTACACGCCGAATAATGCCCCTGTCAACCGCTTTGGGCGGGTGATTGTGTGCATAGAGCTTGACAAACAGGACTAAAATGGTATTTTTAAAAAAATTAACTTAAGCCGGCCTAGAAAGGGGACCATCATGAGTATCGACGTGCAGGAAGCCATCAAACGATCCATTCAGACGGAAAAGAATGCCATGAACTTTTACCAGTCCGGTGCCGACCAGATGAAGGATCCCGAGGCCCGCAGGGTATTTGAAATTTTGGCCAGGGAAGAACGTGAACATGCCGGTCATTTCTACCGGATCTACCGGGGGGGCGATATCCCCTCGCTGGAAGCTTTTCTGGACCTTCCGGCTGATAACGAGTCCAGTTGGATGTCATCACTGAACGCTCTGTCGGGCGATGATTTCAATGAGAAAAAAGCGCTGGAATTGGCCATGGACAAAGAACTGAGCCTGGAAAAAGCTCTGTTGGAGTCGGCTTCCAAAATGGGCGAAGGTGAGGTGCGCGAGGTATATGAACTGAATGCACGGGAGACACGTAATCACTACCTGATGATTGAATCGGAGTATGCCCGTTTAATGACAATGGTGCATGAAACGGATATGAATATATTCGTGCGGGAATAGCCCCTTACCGTATGAAGCTGCAAAGCCTAAAGGCCTGTCTTCTGCAAAAGAAGCAGGCTTTTTTGTAGGCAAGTTATGGAAAAAACTCATTTTAACCCGATTCATAGCCCCTAATTAGTTGACATGTACCGCCGTTTCAAGCAAAGTGTTGACACCATAATTTTGTAACGAAAAGGCAAAATCCGAGGAATCGGATGACGCAAAGCCACCTGCCCAGAACGGGGAGAGGGGTTGTCGAAAGCAGACTAGGTTTTTGTTCGCCTGCCTTTTTTAATAAGGGCAGGTTTTTTGCTGTTATGGCTGTAAAAGCTGCACAGGAGATGGTCTATGGGTAGAGATCGTTATTGGCGGGCAATCAGTATTGACAGTATTACTCCAAACTTTTTTCCGGAAGTTGCGCTCTATCTCAAAAGTGGGGGCAATTACGTCCTGTATAAGGATCCGGAAAGGATGTTTACCGTTGAAGACCGCCACCGTATGGAGAGAAGTTTTACGGAATTTCTGTATGTCCGTAGCGGAGATATGGAAGTACTGAACGATTTTATGGAAAAGAACATGGCGGAGATGCTTGCCAGAGATGATCTGAGCAGTGCAGCAAAGGGAAAGATCCTCTATCAGACCTCGGTCAACTGCGTCATTGATGTATTCGAGTCTCCTGAAGCGTCCGCCAATTTTAATCGCTGCCGGTTGATGGTGCAGAACCTGCTCCAGCATATCAGCACTGATCGTCATGCTTTGGAATCCTTTCAATCAATAGTCGACCATAACTTTTACATTTTTGTACATGCGGTTCAGGTTGCGGCGCTTTCACTGCTGGTGCACGAAAGACTGTTCGATCTGGCAGCTGACGAAATGTTGGATGTCGGCGTCGGTTCTCTTATGCATGACTACGGCATGATCTTCATCACCAATGATATTCTGGAAAAGAACGATGCACTTTCTGATATCGAATATTACAAGGTAAAGCAGCATACCCAGAAAGGTTATGAATATCTGAAGCAAAGCGGCAATTACAGCGAAATTGTCCTTAATATCGTGCGCTACCATCACGAGAGATTTGATGGGGAAGGATACCCGACCGGTATCAAGGGTGATAATATTCCCCGCAGTGCCCAGGTCTCCGCACTCTGCGATTGTTACAGTGCCATGATCATGAAACGTGCTTATCGCAAGGCTGTTACGCCTGGAGCGGCAATCGCAGCAATGCGTGAAAAGGCTATCAAGGGCGCTTTTCATCTGGAACTATTCGAAGAATTTGCCAATATCGTGAATGAGACCTACGCTATAATCGCAGCTTTATCCTATGATGAACGGCACGTATTGAGACACTGAATTTGCTCATGTTCCACCTTCTCCGGAGCAACTGTAATTCGCTGTCTGTAGAAAAAACCTGCCAATCCCGCCACTGTTGATAAAAGTATCCCTGTCACCCCCCTTTACAACACAGTTAATAATGCTGACATCTCGCCTGGATAATTTTAGTTGCGGCAAAAGTTGGCTGGCTGCTTTTGTGTGTGATAACAGCAGGTTGATAGTGTGTTGACTTCAGTTTTGACTCTGGCACGAATAGTGGAATAAAAGTTCACACACTATGGTAAAGAGGGGGAAGAACATATGAGCAGGTTTACGCATGACACCCTGAGGTTCGAACCGAATGAGGATGAGTGCAGGACAGAACAGCTGATGCCACGTTTCTCCCGATGTCTCAAGAAAAATACAAAATGCGTGTACGCTGTTTTGACAGGCTCGTATTACTACTGCATGCATCCGAACCACCTTGATTTCAAGGTTAACTCGGTTTTGTCCAAATACCCTTATGAATAAGGGCAGTCTGTATGGTTCCACCGGTCGGGGCTTGATCAGGTGGCGGCAGACTGATATATGTGACGGAAGAATGGAGGGAGCGTTTGCGGATATGTGGAATGAGCTGATTGATGAGGTACGGGGGCAGCAGAGCTGTCTGGATATGCTTTCTGCGGCCTGGTGTGCCGAATATGGTACTGCAGGCGGTAGAATCTTCTGCGGAAAGGGTTGCCACGGATGCTGCACTCTTGCAGTCAACACCACATGTGCCGAAGCTGTTATTATTGCCGCCAGATTGACCGATCAACAGTCGGAAGCTGTACGTTTGCATGTTGATTGTATGAGGAACCATGTGTATCCGGGGATGGAGCTGAAAGAGTACCTGCGGATGCACAGGCGGGAAATCGGTTCCTGTCCGTTCCTGAATAGAGAGGGTGCCTGCAGTATCTATGCAATTCGTCCCCTGTCGTGTCGTTCATTGCTTTCCACAATGGACAGTCACTGGTGCAGCGAGGATTTCACCTCTCTGTCCGCTTCAGTGAAACAGGAATTCGTGGAGAGCCTGGACCGGCAGGTTGTCGCTTTTCCCACCCATTATGCTGCTTCCCCCCAGGAAATGGCCCAGGAAATGGAAGCCAGGGCAAACAGGCTCATGATGGAAAAATTCGGTTTTTCGCTCTACGGCAGTTTGCCGGTCCTGGTCCATCTGGCGCGGGAACATGGTCTGGCGGAAGCATGCAGGAAGGGCAAAGATGATGTGGTTGCTTTGATTACGAAAACGAAACTGGATAATCCGTTGTTACTGCCCCTGACTCCTTGAGTCCCCCCTTTACCCGTCCCCCGTCCCCGCCGTCAATGCCCCATTCCCCCTTCAACAGCATGTGAAGGCCGCTTGAGCAGCAGCAGAAGCGGTATGATTACCAGGAAGGCAATCCCGACAATCCAGAAGATGTGATTGAAGGCCAGGGTGCTGGCCTGACGGCGCACCATTCCATACATCATGGCAAGGCCCGCCTGGTCAGCCTGGGCTGCGCTCATGCCTTTTGCCATCAACGTTTGTTTAAGGCCCTGGATGTGCTCCTGCCAGGTAGTGGAATAGGGAGTAACGTGGCTTACCAGGCTGGTCTGGTAAGTTTGCCCCAGTCGTCCCAGCATGGTGGCTGCCGCGGCAATGCCGACGCTGCCGCCGATGTTGCGCAGCAGGTTGAACATGCCGGTGGCGTTGCCCATCTCCTGACGGGGGATGGTTGCAAGGGTCACCGTGGTCAGCGGCACAAAGATCATGGCCAGGCCAATCCCCAGCACTACGCGCGGCCAGACGAAATCACTGTAGGCCGCCTCAAGGCTTAAGCGCTGCATGATGAACATCGAGTAGCCGCCGATCAGCAGGCCGGCAAAGACGACCTTGCGTCCGTCATATTTCTGCAGCATGGCTCCTACTATCGGCATGGTGATCAGCGTCGCAACACCCCCCGGCGCCAGCACCATGCCGGCATCGGTGGCCGAGTAGCCCATCAGGGTCTGCAGAAACAGCGGGATCAGCATGATTGAGCTGTACAGGCAGAAGCCGACCACAAACATGATGAAGTTGCCCGCTGAAAAAGAAACATTCTTGAACAGTCGCAGGTTGATGATGGGGTGCGAATGGGTCAGTTCGATCCAGATCAGGGCCACGATCGACGCGAAACAGATGATGCTGAAGGTGATGATAAAGGAGGAGTTGAACCAGTCCTCCTGCTGTCCCTTGTCCAGTACAACCTGCAGGGCTCCCATGCTGGTGGTGAGCAGGAACAGTCCCCAATAATCGATGCTCATTTCCGAGGTCTTTCGTTTCAGATAGCCGGGATCAAATATGAAGAAAGCGCACATCACCATGGCAATGATGCCGATGGGGAGATTGATGTAGAAGATCCAGCGCCAGGTGAGGTTGTCGGTGATCCATCCTCCCAGGGCAGGCCCGACTATCGGCCCGAACATGGCGCCGACCCCGAAAATTGCCATGGCCATGCCGCGCTGGTGGGGAGGGAAGGTCTCCATCAGAATAGCCTGGCTGATGGGTATCAGCGCACCGCCGGCAGCACCCTGCACGATGCGGAAGAAAATCAGCAGGCCCAGGTTGGGGGCTGCTCCGCACAGCAGTGACGAGAGCGTGAAAAGCATGATGCAGGTCATCAGGAAACGTTTGCGGCCAAACACGCTGGCCAGCCAGCCGGTCATGGGGAGCACGACCGCGTTGCTGACCAGATAGGAGGTCAGTACCCAGGTGATTTCATCTGTGCCGGCGTTGAGAGTTCCTTGCATGTGAGGCAGGGCTACATTGGCCACGGAGGTGTCGATGATCTCCATGATGGCTGGCAGCATGACCGTGATGGTGATCAGCCACTTGTTTATGTTTTTTTCGGAAGTGGTCAAAGATTTCTCCTGAATCCGTAACGCGCCGGGAACTCTGAATCCGCAACACCTTCACACCTTCACGCGCCCGGAACACCTCAGTTTCAGGCTTCCATGACTCCCACTGCTCGACGGAGGGCCAGCATTGCAGTTGAAGGTTACAGTGGTGGCGACGATGAACTCTGGCATTCCGTGCGCGTTCAGGTGTTTCGGTGTTACGGATTCAGCGGAAAGGGTTTGCATCCCTGAGAACATCACGGGTGGTGCGATCAACCAGCACCGTGGGTACTACGCTCATGCCTACCCGCAGCAGATGTTCGGGGTCGCTGTTGCTGTCAATGGCGATCTTTACCGGTATGCGCTGAACCACCTTGACATAGTTGCCGGTGGCATTCTCGGGAGGCAGCAGGGAGAAGGCAGCGCCGGTACCGGCCATGATGCTGTCCACCCGTCCGGTAAAGGACCTATGGGGGTAGGCATCCACCTTGAGTTCCACTTTCTGCCCTGGTCTGATATGGCTGAGCTGTCCTTCCTTGTAGTTGGCCACCACCCAGGCCTGCTGCAGCGGCACCAGTGCCATCAGAGGCTGTCCGGCCTGGATGTTGGCGCCCTGCTCAACGCTTTTGCGGGTGATATAGCCATCAACAGGAGCGGTGATGCGGGTATAGGAGAGGCGCAGTCTGGCCTCCTCAAGCTGTGCCTGTTTCTGCAGCACTTTGGCTTTGTTGCCCCCGGGAGATGAGAGCCCCGCCTCCGCCAGATGGCGCTTAAGCTCTTCTTCAGCTTCCTTTAGTTGGGAAGCGCTGATACGGTAGGCAGTTTTCAGGCGGTCAAGCTGCTCGCGGGGGATTACCTCACGCTTGAGAAGCGCCTCCCCCCGCTGCAGGTCAAGTCCTGCCTGTTCGTGCCGGGCCAGGGCAAGCTGAACCGCAGCACGGCTTGCTTCAGCTTTCAGGTGTTCTCCACTGGTTTCGTTCCTGGCTACTTCGACGCCGGCAGTTGCCTGGCTGACCTGCACACGATAATCCTGCTCGTCTATCTCCACCAGCAGCTCGCCTTGTTTGACAAACTGGTTGTCCCTGACCAGAACGCGTTTGACAGTGCCGGGCACCTTGGCCGAAAGGGCCACCACATTGGCTTCGATAAAGGCATTGTCGGTCTCGATATGGGTCTGCCCCTTGATCCACCAAGACGCTCCGAACCATGTGCAGATCAGGATCAGCACCAGGAGCAGCAGCATCGCCTTGTGTCGCCTGGTGAAGCCTCCCGGTCCATTGGTCCCCGAATTGCCGTTGACTGCTTCCTGTTCGGATGGTTCCTGAACAGTTTCATTCTTTTCGCCTGTTTCTTCAGACATTATTCCTCCAGCTGGCAACCATCTTTCCATTGATAATCTCAGGGATGCCTGGCCGCCAGTAACTTATATCTGTGATGTTCAATCCTGTTCTGCTTATACCTTTACAGCTCTCCCACGGCCCGCTTCAAGCGAGCAGATGCCACCTGGAAATCGAACAGGGAACGATAGTGGTCGGTGCGGATCTGGGTCAGCAGGGTCTGGGCATCCAGCACATCGGTAGCCGTGCCGACACGTTCCTCATAGCGTTCGCGGTTGATGCGCAGGTTTTCCTCCCCCTGCCGGATGGCTGCTTCTGCCACCGCAATCCGCTCCCGGGCCACCTTTACATCATTACGAGCCATGTCGATCTCCAACTGCATTTGGGTCTTTATCTGGCGCAACCTGTCATGGACGCGGGATCGCACCTGCACCGCCCTGGCTTTGGCCGAAGTTGAGGCAAAACCGTCGAACAGGTTGATCCGCAGCCCGAGAGTGGCAGACAGGATAACCTGTTCACGGACTTTGTCGTTTTCGAGGTAATCCAGGCCAGCACGTGTGTACAGCTCGGGAAAGAAACTGCTTCCTGCCTCCCGCACACCGGCTTCGGCTGCATTGAATTCATGTCTCAGAGCCTGGAGTTCCGGCCGTTTCGTCAGGGCATCTGCCGCATCAACCTGTTCTTCGTCAACGCTGCCAACAGCGGCGGAATCATCCAGTTCGGCGCGATGGGAAGGGTGGGTTCCGGTGAGATAATTAAGCTGAAGCCAGCTGTTCACCTGGAGATTGTTCCTGGCCAGCAGGCTCTGGCGGGCGGTCGCCAGTCGCACTTCGGCCTGCAGCACATCATTGCGGGTGACCACCCCCTCCTCAAAAAGAGCCTGGGCCACGCGGCGATGCTGCTCAACCTGGGCCATCTCTTCCTTGGCCGCCAAAATCATTCTGTTGGCCTGAAGGATGCCGAAATATGCCTCGATAACCTGCAGTGAAAGATCCTTGCGCTGGGCCTGAAACAGGCTCGCAGCAGCATCGGCCTGCAGTCGTGCCTGTTTCAGGCGGGCATCACGCCGGCCAAAATCATAGATCGTATATGAAGCAGCCACACCGCCGAATGCATAGTTCGGTTCCTGAGTCTCTGCCGTAAAGCCATTGATTTTAACAGCCTGGGCACTGTCCTGCACAGTGTACCCGACCTGGGCGTCAACACGAGGGTAGAGGGAAGATGAAGTCTGGCGTACATTCTCTTCCGCAATCCTGCTGTCCCAGACAGCTGTTCGCAGGGTCGGGTTGCTGTGGTCGGCCCGCTCAAGACACTCTTTCAGACTCAATGTTTCGGCGGAAGCCACTGAACTCCAGAGCAGGGCAGGCAGCAGCAGGCTAATAAGTTGCTTTTTCATAGATAATCCTCTCTCCCCGCAGGATCCCCAGCATCCTGGTCAACTCCTTGATCTCTTTGACGCTAAGGCCTGTTGTAAACTGTTCCGTCGCCCCCCTGGCCGCTTCGATCAGCACCGGTTCCAGTGCTCTACCTTTGGGAGTAAGCCGGATCTGGTAGGCGCGTCGGTCTTTGGGATGCGGTTGCCGCTGCACAATGCCATTCCGTTCCAGGCGGTCAATCAGTCCGCCGACTGTTGTGCGGTCCACCTGGCTTTTCTCTGACAATTCCACCTGGCTCAGACCATCCTGCTGCCAGAGAAAGGCCAGCAGGGCAAATTGGGGCGGGGTCATGTCCCAGGGTTCGAGCTTTTCCTTGAACAGCGACCACCCTCGCTGGTAGGACTTGGCCAGAAGGAAACCAAGGCTGTTTTCCACGTTGAACATAGTGCCACTCCTGATCAGAAAATAATGCTCATTATACTGATAATCAGTATGCTGTCAATTATGCTTGTGACGGAAAAGCGTTTACAAGACTTGGTGTTTTGAATATCATGTCCGGTCATGTCCCAGCCCGGCAGAATTACCATACGCCCCATGATGGAAACTGATCTGGACGCTGTTCTGGCCATCGAACAAGCCTCCTTTTCCTCGCCATGGAAGAAGGATCATTTCCGGCACGAATTGGAGGCAGCCCACTCGTTTCCTCTGGTGGGCCTGCTGGACGGGAAGCTGGCCGGCTATGTCTGTCTGATGTCGCTCTTCGAAGAGGCCCAGATCCTGGATATTGCAGTAGATCCGGCCTGGCGCGGGCAGGGAGTGGCCCTGCAACTGATGGAGCAGGCGATCTCTCTGGCCTTGGAAAAAGGAGCCGAGGTGCTGGCGCTGGAGGTACGAACTTCCAGTATTCCGGCAATCACTTTATATGAACGACTCGGTTTCAGTCGTACCGGCATTCGCCCTCGCTATTACGACGGCAAAGAGGATGCCCTGCTGATGGAAAAAACACTAAACAGAGTTGAGATTTAGATTGAGATTGAGGGAAAGGCGTGATGCAGGGAGGGACCGGAAGCAGGGACCAAGGCTAGACCACTCTCAACCTTAATCTTAATCTGCAACTCAAGGAGTTTTCATGCAGTTCAAAGCCATGATTCTTTCCAACGCAGAAGTCTCGCCCGGTTACTGGCGTATGCGCCTGACCGCTCCCCAGGAATTTGCCGCTGCGAAACCTGGGCAGTTCGTCATGGTGCGGGTTAGCGGCACCATCGATCCATTGTTGCGGCGTCCCTTCGGCATTTTTGATGTCGCTGTCCATGTTCCGGCCCAGGCCGGCGCCGTTGAACAGCCCTGCTTCGATATATTGTACCGGGTGGTTGGCAAGGGCACGGCCATGCTGTCGGCCCTGCACGCGACCGATCTGGTGGATATCCTCGGTCCTTTGGGACGCGGTTTCGAGCTTGGATCGCCAACTGAAGAAAAATTGATTGTTGGCGGCGGAGTGGGGCTGGCGCCGCTCTACCTGCTGGCCAAGGAGTTGGTAAAACAGAGCCCGGTGCGTTTGTTTGCCGGTGGGCGGACCCGGGACGACATCCTCTGTATCACTGAGTTCGAACGACTGGGTGTGGAATGTTATGTGGCCACGGAAGATGGTTCGCTGGGAGAATGCGGACTGGTGACTGAAGCGCTGGTCCGGCGGTTGGATCTGGTCCAAGGCCAGGCCTCGATCTTCGCCTGCGGCCCCCACGGTATGCTCAACGCTGTGGCCGGGATTGCCGAAAAGCGGTCAATTCCCTGTCAGGTCTCACTGGAAGGGTATATGGCCTGTGGGGTAGGGGCCTGCCTGGGATGTGTGACACCCGGCAGCAACCATTCGACGGAAACGCCTGACTTCCGCTGTGTCTGCGCCGAAGGGCCGGTATTTGATGCCAATGAACTGGGATGGGGGTGCTGATACAATGAAGCCTGATATGACTGTCAATATAGCCGGGATGTCCCTGCGCAACCCGGTGATGACCGCTTCCGGAACCTTCGGGTATGGCCAGGAATTCGCAGAATATGTCGATCTGGAAAAGATCGGCGCCTTTGTCACAAAAGGGCTGTCGCTCAAGCCGCGGGCAGGCAATCCCACGCCCCGCATCGTTGAAACTCCGGGAGGCATGCTCAACGCCATCGGTCTGCAAAATGTCGGCATCGATGCTTTCATCGCAAAGAAGGTTCCCTTTCTACGGACAGTGAATACTCCCGCTATCGCCAATTTCTTTGGCTACACTTCGGAAGAATATGCCGAACTGGCTCTCCGGCTGGATTCAATCCCCGAAATTGCTGCCCTGGAAGTGAATATCTCCTGCCCCAATGTCAAGCAGGGGGGCATCGTTTTCGGCACTGACCCGAAATGCGCCTTCGACGTTGTTGCCGCCTGCCGCAAGTCCACAACCAAGCCGCTGATCGTCAAGCTCTCCCCCAATGTCACCGATGTGGTCGCCATGGCCCAGGCCTGTGCCGATGCCGGTGCCGACGCCCTCTCGCTGATCAATACCCTCACCGGCATGGCAATTGATCTGCAGCGCCGCAAGCCGATCCTGGCCAACGTCACCGGCGGTTTTTCCGGCCCGGCCATCAAGCCGATCGCTTTGCGCATGGTCTGGCAGGTAGCACGGGCAGTCAAGCTCCCAATCATCGGCATCGGTGGAATCATGAATGCCACCGACGCGTTGGAATTCATCCTGGCAGGTGCAACTGCAGTACAGGTCGGAACCGCCAGCTTCATCAATCCCAATGCTGCGGAGCAGATCGCTCTGGATATGGAAGCCTGGTTGACGAAAAATAACGTTGGAAGTGTTCAAAGTCTGATCGGAGCGCTGGAATGCTGAGGCGCGTGACATTTCTGAGAAATAGATGATGAGCGGCTTTTATGATGGGGACAGATGTGCCTATGCGGAAGGCACTCGGGACATTGAGATAGCAGTTTAATTTTTTGTTTTGGGATATAGTGTCAGTAGTATGATGTCTGCCAGACCTTGGGGAGATGACTACATGATTCGTTTTGTCGGTGTATTGCTCATAGTGTTGATTGCAATAGTACCAGCGTACGGAGCTGATGTTGCTGTTCGAGCGCGGAAATTGAAAAAGCCTGTGCAAATTGCTTATGTCAAAAAAATCGCACACAATAAATGGGAGATGCGCTATGGATCTCCATCTAACCCTAATGAGTTTGTTTATCATTTTGACGGAGACAAGCGAATCTATATCAATGAGTTTTGCGAATTTCAATTTATCTGGAAATAAATCTCGTCACACTTGAAAGGCAATTTTCTAAGCAGAAACTTTTGCAACTTATGATAAGGTGTAACTTCATTAAACGGAAGCACAACGGTCACTGGTGGGCCGCCCGGTCTTCAAAACCGGAGAGGGGGGTGAGAAACTTCCCTGGTGAGTTCGATTCTCATGTGCTTCCGCCATACATAATCCGGCTTAGTCCGACGATGCAGTATTGAAACCCGTTAGAAATAGCGGGTTTTTTGTTGTCCAGTGTCCAATGTAGTGCTGTTTTGTCTAAGCACATCCTAGGTATGCTGGGGGTATGTCTCGGGGTATCAGGAATGTGATGGGGGTATGTGGCTCTCAAAAAATGGGGGTATTGGGGGTATGTCATGGCACTGAAGGATATCCAGGGTAAGGCGGTAGCCAAAGGACAAGGATTACAAACTAACAGACGGGGAGGGGCTGTTCCTGTTGGTTACGACTGGCGGCGGCAAGCGGTGGAGTTTCAATTATCGCTTCGGAGACAAGGAAAAGCTTCTGGCCATGCCGACACTTGCGGTTTAAAAAACTTTACAATCTACTTCTTAGCCCTTCTCCTTAGGAAACCAATGCCATCAAGGCCAGCGCCGAACAGGAGGAATGTTGAAGGCTCAGGTACTAGTGCACTGTACGGGGTTGGTAGACCAAGAAACATCACTAAAAATATTTCACTTGTTAATTATTACAATAAAAGTACCGGTACCGGCTATCCAGGCACCGCCTTTCCCTGCTAAGGCAAGCCGCCAGCTCAATCAGCCGCAGATTTTTTTACCACCTTACTTCACGTGCTTTTTATACTCCGCAGACTTGCCATGCCTGCCAACCCCGCAAACATCAACATTATGGCCGAAGCCGGCTCAGGCACAGGGGCAGGCCCAACGGGTGCGGGCTCAGTTATAAGAGCAACATCATCAAAGCCGATTATTTCTGACATGACTAGGTAGGGATTGAAAACAAGAAACGATACTTCATATTCTGTGAAATAATATCTGTTACTGTAATCGATAAATCCAGTACTCGCACTTCCAGTAACCACCCCTTTTGTAGGACCGTTTTGAGGCGTACTCCAAGAAACATCATTGTAGCCAAGAAAGTAATTATCTCCCGTAGTAGCTTTCCCTTCGACTTCTATTCTTAAATAACCCTCGTAATAAGACTGACTTTCGCCGAAATATGGCTGATTATCGGGATTCACCACTTCCCAAGCCACAGCGTAATTAAATGAAGCCATAATAGGATTCGAGGGACCTGTCGTAATACCACCGACAAGGTTTGGCCGTTCGGCAGAGGCGACCTGTATCAACGCGAAATTACCGTTCATCGTGTTGTTCCAGGGTGATAAATCCCAGTTTGACGAATATGACGGGGGTATAGTAGCAAACGAGACAACATCCGCGCCTTCTGAAGCTCTCCACCCAGTAAGGTCGCCGGTCGAGAAGTCTCCGTTGGTGATGAGTGAGGCCTGTACCCCCATAGTGGATCCCACCACCAAAAGAACTGTCAGCATCAGTACAGCAAAGGTGCGGTAAAGCGGGATTTCACTCGCAGATCTCATGGCCGTACCTCCTCGAAGATTATTCCTTGCTAAAGCAAAAGACGCTCCAGTTCGTAACACCTCGTTTTTGCGATCATTGCGCCTGGTCGTTATCAGAACTATCTGCATAACTGTAAAAAAGTATTCTGGTCGATTCGGTCTTTTTTACATATTTCTAGTTATTACGCCCGTGTTTGCAAACCTGGACCAGGGTGTCTCGCATGCTGTAGCTGGGCAGAGCTGATTTGAGAAAGGGCGGCAAGGCATTTTGCCAGAAGGGGAAGTGAGCATTGTTAAGAGATTAAAGAAAGGGACGTCTCTTGCCACTTTCGAAAAATGCTCTGTCAACGGAACTCGAACCTGACCGCTTACTGAAGTGGGTCAAGCTTTGACAGGGGAATGAATGAGACTACTTGCTATCGGTGATGTCTATGGCGACTTAAACAAACTTATCAGTTTGATCTATATCATTGCGCCCACAGAAAAGGAAAAAGTTATCTTTCTCCGTGGCTACATCGACCGAGGACCCGATTCGCCTGGCGTGCCCTCCCAAAAAAGTGGATATAAGCGGATTGGGGAACTCCGTTATTTGAACATAATCCCGGGCCAGTATTTATCAGTAGGAGTGGATACTTAACGTCGAGTCAAAAGGGGGTGATCTACTTGATATCCCGCAGAGCCACATCGAATTTATTGCTGGCTGTTTTTTGGAGATCTTCCGAGGGTGCTATCCTGTAATATCTAAGCCTATTCTGATTACATTTTTATACACCCACACAATTAGCTCAAATAATCGTTAAACCCGCATCACAACAGGATTCCACATGAAGTTGAGTGATCCTTGTGCTGTACGTTTTTCTTATACACGTAATAATCCCGAGACTAACCGCCATACTGCCCATTAGCATCTAAATCCTTATTTCATAGGCATTGGAAGCAAACATTCCCACTTCTGATTCTTTTGGCACAGCGGATGCAAATATAAAAGCAAAGCACTTAATCCCACTCAAATATACAGGAGGACGTCATGAGAGCACTTATTACCACCATCATCGCAACAATCATCCCCGCTACGGCATTCGCATCTTCCAGTGCACATGTAGACAACAGCGGCCTCTTCGTCTGGCTCTTCCTCGGTTTCTGTGCTCTGATCATAGCAGCACAGGTTATCCCGGCAGCGCTGATGTTATTCGGGATTGTCAAAGGGGTTACCGGCAAAGTGGAAGCCAACGTAAAAGCATAAGTGTAAGACAATATCTGGATCACAAAGGGCAGGCACCTGATGGTGGCCTGCCCTTTGATTTGGTGGTTCTGAGATTTTGGAGCTACTCAGGCGGTCTCGATCATGATCTCAAAGGCTGCACCACTTCCGGTGTTGAAAGCCGTGATGGTGCCACCCATCGCCTCTATTATGCTCTTGGCCATATACAGGCCTATTCCCGTCCCTTGTACCCCCTTCGTACTGAAGTACGGCTCAAAAAGCCGGGACATTACATCAGGCGCAATGCCACCGGCATTATCTGTAATGATAATAAGCAGATTGTCTGCTTCAGATTTGGATTGGATCTTGATTCGCGGTGTGATCACTTTACGTTCTACAAGCACATCTCGGGCGTTTTGTAAAATAGACATAAGCGCTTGGCAAAATTCATTGAAAAATCCGAAAACCTTACCCTCTTTTTGTAAATCCATCACAATTTCGATTCCTTTATTAGCCATGTCTGCGTTTATTAAAGAAATGGTTTTATTTGCCGCCTCCTGTAGGTTAAACAATCTCTTTTCCTTGTTGGGACGAAAGAAGTTCCTGAAGTCATCAATGGTAGAGGACATGTGTGTAATCTGCTCCATTGCCGTTTGTATGGAAGCGTTGAGATTTTCAGTACTGAGTTGGCCCTGGTCATGGAGCAACTCCAAATGTTGCAGATGCAGCCCGACAACGTTTAACGGCTGGCGCCATTGATGGGCAATGTTGTTGACCATTTCCCCCATGGCAGCAAGACGGCTTTGCTGGATCAGCAATTGATCCTTTTCTCGGAGATTATTTATTGTCTCCATTCGTTGAATGTGCTCCTGTTTCAGTGCCTCCAGTGACTGAGCAAGTTCATTTGTCCGCTGGTTGATGCGATCCTCCAACTGCCCATTTAGTTTCGCCAGCGCCTCCTCTACATATTTACGCTGTGTGATTTCCGTAGCTACGCCAATCAGCTTTACAAGCTTCCCCTCGGAATCAAACTCCCCTTGCCCCATCTCCTCCAGAACCACTATGTGGCCATCTTCATGTACAACCCTGTATTCAACCTCATATTTATTATTCGCAGGGTTAAGTTCCTGAGTGACCCGTTGGACCTGTGCACGGTCTTCAGAACAGATTCGTTCTATGAAATTTTGACCAGTGTCATGGATAGCCTCATCACCAGATAATCCCAAGATCTCGGCACAACTGTCAGACCTGATAACCTTGTCTGTATCTGGTTGCCACTCAAACGTGAAACTCCGGCTAACTTGTAATGCCAATCGCATTCGGTTTTCGCTGTCATGCAAGATTTTTTCAGCTAGCTTCTGCTCGGTAATGTCACGCACGACAGAGACAGAACCCAAAATTTGCCCGGCAGCTCCTATGACAGGAACAGCATTCACCTGTCGGTGCCGGAACTCTCCTGTGGACGGAATTAGCACTATCTCTTCTACATTGGATACCACTTCCCCTGCCAGCGCTCTAAAAGGAGCTGCTTCTTCCGATGGGCGCTGAGTCCTGTCTGATCGAAGAACTTCCACCCCCGCCAAGAGTTTTTCCATTTCTACTTCCGCATTCTGGGGAAGGTCAAAGGCTTCTCGCCCGGAGCGATTGATAAGGACGATCTTGCCATGAGTATCGGTAAACCACACTTCGTCAGTGATACTTTCAAGAAGGGTAGACAAACGATCTTTTTCTTCCTGAAGGCTTGTAACCAACCTTTGTAGCAACTCTTTATCACGTACCCTTTCGGTAATGTCCTCGGTGAATACGGTGATACCATCAGGTGGGTTGAAGTTTCCCCATGGTCTCATTTCCCAACGCTGCCACTGAATTTTGCCATCCTGCCGGACAAAGAAATCCTCATCGGCACTGATGATTTCACCAGTCAGTCCACGTCTGTGAACATCCTTCCATTTTTCTGGGATCTCCGGGAAAACGTCATAGTGAGACAATCCAATCACAGATCCGGTTAAATGATAATCCTCCATCCAGCGACGACTGACAGCTAGGTATCGCATTTCCCTGTCAAACATCGCAACTGCGACAGGCATCTGCTGGATGAAGAATTTGAGATGCTCCTGGGTTAACAATGCTTCTTGAATAATTACTTCGGCTTCATCATTTACCATTTGTTTACCTATAGAGCCTGCCGCAGGGTTCTTGGCTTGCCAGCTACCGTTTTCGCCAGCTCCGAACATCCAGTTTCCGATGAGCTCCTTGCCTAAGAGCGTACCTTTGTTCCAACCCCTATGGCCGCTTCATCATCCACCAATGGAACTGCACAGCTTAACGGCCAATCTTTTGAATGATAATTGTTTTCCGATGCCGGCAAAAGAATTCTGAACGTACTTCCTTTACCAGTTTCGCTATTAATTTTGATTGCTCCTTTGTGACTACGCACAATACCAAGAACTGACGCCATCCCTAAACCTCTGCCAGTAAACTTGGTGGTAAAGAAAGGATCAAATATTTTTGTTAAGGTATCATTGTCCATGCCACAGCCGTTATCTGCTACTTCCATATAAACATACTGCCCCGCGGCAATCTTTTCATCCATCCAGATGTCGTCTCCATAGCTCTCGTCATAGTTTGTGCAACCGGTGGTGATGGTAATTATGCCGCCTTCGTTACTAATGGCCTCTGAGGCATTGATTACCAGGTTCATAATTATCTGACGCATCTGCGTGGCATCCACATTTACAGGAGGCAGGTTGGAGGCGAGGTTGAGCTTTAATTTCGCCTTTTTGGAGATGGATACTTGAAGCATGTGAAGTATCTCCTGCAACAGGAGATTCAAGCTTATGATCTCGATGACAAACTTCCCTTTACCGGCATAGGCAAGCATTTGCATAGCCAGGTCCGCTGCTCTGGAGGCGGCTTTACTGATGTTGTTTACGTTTGTGACAGCCGGAGAGTTTTCATTAAGGCAGTTAAGAGCCAGATCCGCGTTGCCGATGATGACCGTTAAAATATTATTGAAATCGTGGGCAATACCGCCTGCCAGAATTCCGAGGCTTTCCAGTTTCTGAGTATGTATAAGTTGTTTTTCAAGGATACGCCGCTCTTTTCCAGTCCGGACCTGACGGAAAAATCTTCGTGCTCGGCAGATCTGGCAACAGTCGCCAGTCGTTCCAATGGCTTTATAAAAAATCGCCTTGAAAAAAAATGGGTAGTCCACAAGGCGAGGAGCGAAGCAACTGCAAGCATACCTGCCATTATGGCTAAATGTTGATTGGCATTTGCCAATGCCTCACTTTCTGGAATTGAAACACGGATGTACAGGTAAGGTCGTTCGTCAGGATGTAAGCGCAACCGTTTGAATGCCAAAAAGCGCTTAGTCTTATCCATGCCGATTTCGTTGAAAACCCCTTCATCCCTGGGACCTGTCATTCGTTCCCGCAGGTCCTGCCGATCTAAAATCCCTTGCTTTACAACCGGGTGATCCGGATATCGATGGAGCAGCACCCCATTATGGTCCGTGATATTAAGAGCTGAGTTAGGAGGAAGGTGCTGAGCACGGAAGATACTGTTGAAATGGGTCAAGTCAAAAGTGGTGTAGATAACCGCGCTGACATTTCCTGTATCAGTAAGAACCGGGAGCGCAAAATGGATGGCTGGTTTGCCTACAGCACGGCTGATGACATACTCCCCGACGCTAAACCGCTTTGTGCGAAGGGCATCCTTGAAATATTTACGGTCCGCAATTGAAAATGTTGCATTAACCCCTGATGCAATCAAGTTCCCTTGTATGTCCGCTATTCCGATATTTAAACTTGTTGGATTTTTTTTCAGGATTGTTTGCAGAAGTTGCTTGCAACGTTCGGGATCTCTCTGTTTTACCTCAGGAAATTGAGACACGGTGACCAGAAGGGTATGAATACCATTCAGGTAGGCTTCATGCTGGGCGGCTATTGCTTCCGTTGTGACTTGAATTGCATGTTCTGATTCTCTTAGGTCGGTCCTGTATTCCGATATGAGTAGAAAAGCAATTGATGCTGTTACAGGTATACCTGCGAATAGCATTATCAGCAGGAGTTTGGTTCGTATGCGGTAGTCTTTGAAAAAAGAGAGCATTCCTGCCTCCATGGGTAGATGTGATTATCCGCCAATCCTTCGCAGTCCCCTTGGTCGTTCGTAAAGTGGCTCAATTTTTTTTGAGATTTTGATGTGTATAACACGGTTATCTTTAGTAAGAAATAAGATTAAAAGAGTGGAGACATCGTAATTTATACTTGCGTCGAGACAGCGACAGCAGTGCATTAGCGGAAGTATGCCTTAGGTTTGCGAATTAGTGCGTCTGTTGTTCAAGTAGGGGAGAAATGGTTGTTTTTACCGTGGCTGACGAAGGGCGGGGTGCTGGGGAGGAGATGCGGGAACGGATTTTTGAGATTTTTTGTCCTCGGTTGTTCCGAGAGACGTGCTGGTACGGTACTCCAAGGTTTCGTCGATAGATGATGTATCTCCATAGGTCGCTTCCTGCAGACGATCCTTGGAGAGGAGTGGGTAGTCACAGGTTCTGGTCCGCCAGATCGTTCAAAGGGTGTAAGGCTACTTATCCAAAAAGAGGAATTGTAATCCGATACTTTCCGAAGTATGTCGGGAAACGCTGCATTTGAGCTTCCTGTGGTTCAGTTGCGGATCATCAAGCTCAAGTACGCATTGTTCTCCGTTTTTCAAATCTACGGCGGCAGCATTCCGGCAACTCACCAGAACACCTGTTGTTGATATATCCTGCAATTCGCAATCAAGATTTTTTTCCTTGTACTGCAGGATGCAGTGTCGCGAACTATGAATCCTTTCACTTTCCCTTCGTGAAATCATGAATGCCTCCCTGGGAACAGTTTGTATAATTATCGCCTCTTGTCGTGGAATGACAAGAGAGACTGATAAAAAACTGTGCGAAAGGCTCAATGTGATTACTCTCCTTGCTCCGGTTACCTTTTGGCACTGACGTTCCTGGCTTTACCTGTCTTGCTGTCACCTGACGAGCCAGCTTTCTTGCCAAAAACTTTGGTCGACTCTTTCACAGCGATCAAACGATCACCCAGTAAAGCTCCATTCAACAGTCCAATGGCCTCTTTGGCTTCATCTTCGGTAGACATCCTCACATACCCACACCCTCTGAATTCTCCGGTCGGGGGATCTTTTACCAGGTGGACCGAGGTAACAGTACCTGACACGGAAAACAGCTTTCGCACTTCATCCTCAGTGACAGATCCTGCTAATTGCCCCACATATATCTCTACGCCCATTGCAATTTCCTTTCTTGATGTGGCCTGTTTTCGAAATTTAATTCCAACATTGAAGACTATGGCTGGAGGTGCTGGGAGGTAGCGACCTCAGCACATCAACCCAACGTCAGGCAGTTTTGTATCAAGTCGCTTTCCTGTCTGTCTAGATATCGATTGGCACAGTATACATCACCTTTTGATCTTCCCTCGAATTTTCATAATGGCTGTTGACGATAGATGATGTGATATACAAGCCCAACCAGCACACTGCCGCCGACAATATTGCCCAGAATCACCGGTATCAAACTGCCGAAGAAACCGGTCCATGTAATTGTATCTGTTGCCCCTGTACTGCTGAAGTTCTGTAGCAGCATTGCCAGCGGAATCATGAACATGTTGGCGATGCTGTGTTCGAAGCCTGCGGCAACGAATGCAGATATGGGAAAGATAATTGCCACTGCCTTGTCAATGACGCTTCGTCCGGCAAACGCCATCCACACAGCCATGCATACCAGGACATTACAGAGGATGCCCTTGAAGAAGGCTGTCCAGAAAGGCATAGCGACCTTGGCCGCGGCAATCCGGAGATACTCCTGCGCAACAGCGCCGTTGTTCATGTCAGGGTGATGGGAGAGAAACACCAATAGAGCTAATCCGGTCGCTCCAATGAAATTGCCGATGCTGACAATCGCCCAGTTCCGCAGCAGCTCGAACGTGGTGATCTTTTTATCGGCCCATGCCATCACCAACAGATTGTTTCCTGTAAATAGCTCCGCACCTGCGACAATAACGAGAATTAATCCTATTGAAAAAGTGACGCCTCCGAGAACTTGTTTGGCAGCAAAGCTTAATGCCGGGTCGGATTTGACAATAACGAAGTAGAGCGCGCCCAGACCGATAAAGGCTCCAGCCAGCACACTCAGCATCAGTGTGGGAATGAGCGGCAGGCGAGCTTTGGTTACACCGATGGTTTCAATCCGCACAGCAATTTCTTTGGGTGAGAATGCATCAAAACCGAAGATTTCAGACATGGGCGTGTCCTTTCAGCTTACATTATACCCCATACACCACATATCCCCTCTGTGGTGCCTCAATCTCACACCAGCCACCCCCGTTTGTCGTGATCGTCTGCGGGTCGTAGATCCTGTCCTTTGCCCGCCACGCCAGGGGCTTCAGCGGCTTTCCATTGAAACTTGTCTTTACTGAATGTCTGATGGTCCCACCGGAATTATTCAAGGCAAACAACAGCCCGGGCTGGGTCCCGGCACCGGTGCGCTCCATGGCGTAGAATGTGTCATCCACATACAGGATGTTCGTTCCGCCGCCGGCGTGGCTCTCATGCACCTGCACCAGGCGTTCGATGCCGCTCGGTTTTCCTGGCTCGGCCAGCCCGTAGCGGTAATAGTCCTTCCAGAAAACGCAGGGATATCCTTCATGGGTGAGGATGTAGGCGTAGGCCAGCAGCTTGTCACTGACGATTTCGTCGTTGCCGTCGCCGCGGAAATCGTGGTTGTCCACAAAGGTGACTGCCTCGAAGGGGCGGTCCTTCATCAGTACGCCGCCGGCGGCCAGGGTTCGCAGGCTGAAACTGCCGTTGTCGCAAAGATCCTTCAGCCGGTAACGCAACGGAAAATCAAAGGCACCGATACGGTGCTTGGCCCAGTTGTTGACAGAATCGAGCCAGCTGTCGATGAATTCATCTCCTGCCCAGCATTCGCCGACGCCGAAAATCTCCAGCTTCTTGTTGTCCCGGGTGTAGTTACGATCATGGATCGCCCGCACGATCCAGGCTCCGAAGCCTTTGACAAAGTCGTAGCGGAAGCCGTCGAAGCCGATCTCTTCGATCATCCATTTGGCATGGTTGAGGATGCCGGTGGAGACGCGGGGGTTGATGTGGCAGAGATCGGGCATGTCGCCGAAGGCCACATCATCAAATTCCCGGTAGGGTGAGGGGTTGAAGCAGGTCCAGTCCCGGGTGAAGCGATTGCTCTGCGGGTTGAACAGGGTCCAGCGGTCCTGTCTGGCGATGGGATTGTATTCCTGTTGATCTGCACCATTGTTGTGATTGAGGATCAGATCGGCATAGGCCTTCATCTTGTGATCGTGAACCGCCTGGATCAATACTTTCAGGTCATCTTTCGAGCCGAACCAGGTCCGTGTCTCTCCCGGTCGTACAGACTTCTGGACATATTCTCCCAGGTCGTAGTAGTCGTAGACGTCATAGCCCATGGATATACCGCCGATGTTGGCCGCCTTGCTTGCCGGAGGCAGCCAGAGTGCGCTGAAACCTGCCTGCTGCAGTTCGCCCAGTTTGCTTGCAACGTGATTCCACCAGGCGTATTCCTGTCCTTCTTCCCGTGGACAATCCCAGTAAAATGCCTGCATCAAAACGCCCATTGAAAAACCTCCTTCAGGGGGATGATCTTTAGATTTTAATTGTTTAATATACCCTCCGGGGCAGGGGTGGCAAGGCAATACAACCGACCAAAAACATTTATCAGCCCCGGTTTCTCTGGTATTGTGGGTCAGTTTCGAGTTTTAGAGTCTCAGGTTGGAAGTTCCAGGTCCCCGCCTTTAGAGGAAGCTTATGCCCCTGCACATTCATACAAGCAACCGGATGGAACATCTGGTCGATGCACTTTCCGGCATCCTTAGGAAGCCGTTGTCGGCCCCCTTCGAGCCGGAGGTGATCGTTGTCCAGAGCAAGGGGATGCAGCGCTGGCTGGCCATGGAGCTGGCCCGTCGTTTCGGTGTGTGGGCCAATTGCCTCTATCCATTTCCCAACTCCATGGTCTGGCGCCTGTTCCGCGAGATAATGCCGGAGGTGCCGGAGACATCCGCGTTCAGCGCCGAGGTCATGACCTGGAAGATCATGTCCCTGCTGCCCGCTCTGCTTGATCAGGAACAGTTCTCTCCACTCAGGCGCTATCTCGATAATGATCCTGACGGGCTCAAGCTTTTTCAGCTGGCCCAGCGCATTGCCGATACCTTTGACCAGTACACCCTGTTCCGCCCGGAAATGCTGCTTGGGTGGGAGGAAGAGACTGGCGGGGAGGAGTGGCAGGCTCTTCTGTGGCGTGAACTTGCCAGCCAGGGAGAGGGGCGGCACCGCGGCAGGCTGAGGGAAGAGTTTCTTGACAGGGTGGCGTCATCGCCGTCCCCTGCACCCCTTCCTCAACGGATTGCCGTCTTCGGCGTCTCCTATCTTCCCCGCTATCATATGGAGATTTTTGCAGCAGCGGCCCGGCTGACCGAAGTGAACCTGCTCCTGCTCAGCCCCAGCCGGGAGTATTGGGCCGATATCGTCAGCAGCCGTCAGCAGGTGCGGCTTCCCGCTGCGGAGCGTGACCTGCGCATTGAGGGCAACCCGCTGCTGGCTTCCCTGGGCAGGCTGGGACGCGATTTTTCGGATATGGCCATTGAGCTTGGCGAAATTGCCGCGGGGCAGGCGGATCTCTACGCTGACACCGACCGCCAGACCCTGTTGAGCGCCCTGCAGTCCGATATCCTCAACCTGCATGGTGCCGATGTCCCTGAAAAGGAAGCAATCCGGCCCGATGACGATTCGCTGCAGATCCACTCCTGCCATACTCCCATGCGGGAGATAGAGATTCTCCATGACAATCTCCTGGCCCTGCTGGAGACAAAACAGGGGCTGCAGCCGCGGGATATCGTCGTCATGACCCCAGACATCGAAACCTATGCTCCCTACATTACGGCTGTTTTCGGGGGAAATCACGACGACGCGCCTGCAATTCCCTATTCCATCGCCGACCGGAGCCTGACCTGCGAAGGAGAAATCGCCGGTCTGCTGTTGAAGCTTTACGGTTTGGCAGGCAGCCGCCTCTCCCTGCCCCAGGTTCTGGATGTTCTGGAATCTCCGGCAGTTGCCCGAAAATTCGGCTGCAGTGAAGATGAGCTGGAAACCATCCGCGACTGGCTTACCCGCACCAGAGTGCGTTGGGGCATGGATGAGCATGACCGGGAGCGTTTCGGTCTCCCCTCGTTCCGGGAGAATTCCTGGCGGGCCGGCCTGGACAGGCTGCTCCTGGGGTATGCCCTGCCGGAGCGGGAAAAGCTTCTCTTCAACGGTATCCTTCCCTACGACGAGATGGAGGGGAACACCTGCCTTGCCCTGGGCAAGCTGGCTGCTTTTGTGGATCTGGTCGCTGAGACTGCCGGCACTCTCGGAGCTGGCCGGACTCTGCAGGAATGGCGCGAGCGGCTTTGCCGGCTGCTGGACGATTTTGTCGAGGCCGACGAGGAAACTGCCCATGAACTGACCGCAGTGCGGGGTGTGATTGAAAGCCTGGCGGACATAACTGTCCAGGCGCAGTTCTCCGGAAGGGTGGAGCCGGCGGTGATCAAGTCGTGGCTGACGAACCGCCTGACCAGCGAAGAGAAGGGGTATGGCTTCATGTCCGGCGGAGTGACCTTTTGCGCCATGCTGCCCATGCGCAGCATTCCCTTCAGGGTGGTGGCGCTGGTCGGCATGGGTGACGGCTGCTTTCCGCGTCAGAGCCGCCCCCCGGCCTTTGATCTGATCGCCCGCTATCCGGTCAGGGGCGACCGCTCCCTGCGGGACGAAGATCGCTATCTTTTTCTGGAGTCGCTTCTTTCGGCGCGGGAGTGTTTGTACATCAGTTATGTCGGGCAGAGCGTGCGGGATAACAGCGACATTCCTCCTTCTGTGCTGGTCAGTGAACTCATCGATGCCATCACGCGCGGATTCGTTTCCGACGGAGAAGGGATCGAGGAGCGCCTGGTCACCAGGCATGGTCTGCAGGCCTTCAGCAGCAGTTACTTCTCCTCGGATTCGGCGCTTTTCAGTTATTCGAGCGATAACTGCACCGCTCTGACGGAGAAATACGGGACCCGATGGCAGCCGTCTGAATTTATCTCCACCCCTCTTGTGCCCCCGGGTGATGAGTGGCGGGAGGTGCCGCTCGACCGGCTGGTGCGTTTTTTTCGCAACCCGGCCCGCTTCTTTCTGGAGAACCGTCTGGGGATCCGCCTGGAGCAGGTCGAAGCACCGCTGGAAGAGCGGGAGCCGTTTCAGGTGGACCATCTGGCCGCATATGGCCTCAAGCAGCAGCTGCTGAATGAATTTATCGCCGGCAGTGACGCGGAGCATCATCTCACCGTCGCCTCCTGTCAGGGAATCCTGCCTCCGGCCCGGCACGGGCGACTTGTCTTTGAAAAAATAGCTGCAGAAACAGATGCTTTTGCAGAGATTGTCAGCGCAAGGATTGCCGGTGCAGCACCTTTGGCACCACTGGATGTGGATCTGGAGGTGAAAGGCTACAGGCTGACCGGCCGGCTCGATCGGATCTGGCCCTGCGGCATGATCCGCTACCGCTGCGCAACCACCAAGGCCAAGGATCAGATTTCCGCCTGGATCGAGCATCTCGTCCTCAATGCAGTTGGTTGCGCAGGATATCCCCTGCAGACTTCGCTGCTGATGACCGATGGCTGCATAGAATTCTCTGCCGCGGTCGATGCCGGCGGCATACTTGGAGATCTGCTGGACCTGTACTGGCAGGGGCTGACCATGCCGCTGCGCTTCTTTCCCGAATCAGCGTTGGAGTATGCCAAAAAGCTGGAATGGAACCTTAATCGGGCACGGGCCAAATGGGAGCCTGCCTACGGGCGGGACGGGGAGGGGGACGATCCCCACTTTAGGCTCTGTTTCGGGGATGTGGATCCTTTTACCGCAGAATTTGAAGAGATCGCCCGCTCTGTAATGGAGCCGCTAATGTTGAATCGCACTTAGTTTTATAATTTGAAACTTTACAATATTTAAAAGATCTAACTGCAAATAGAACGCGGATGACGCGGATTGAGCGGATTTACGCAGATTTCAAAACCTATTCTTTCTTTGTTTTATCCGCTAAAATCCGCTTGAATCAGATTTTATCCGCGTTCCATTGCCTTTGACTTTTCTTGTTTGGTTCCGGCTTCGCCGGCTTAGGACAGGCAATGAATGAACTTGATCACCTGCATATCGAACTCTCCGGAAGACACCTGATCGAGGCCAGTGCCGGCACCGGGAAAACCTATGCCATCGCTTGCCTCTATCTGCGTCTGCTGATTGAAAAGGATCTGCTTCCCGAGCAGATTCTGGTGGTGACCTACACGGAAGCGGCCACCAAGGAGCTGCGTCACAGGATTCGCAGCCGGATTCGTGAGGCGCTGGAAGTCATGGGGGGCGCAGCCAGCGGGGATGCTTTTCTGCTCGGCCTGCTGGCGGCAGCAGATTCCGTGGAGAGTGGCAGGCAGCAGGCCGGGGAACGTCTCAAGCGCGCTCTGGCCATGTTCGATACCGCTTCCATTTTCACGATCCACTCTTTCTGCATGCGGGCGTTGCAGGATCACGCTTTTGAGAGCGGATCTCTGTACGATACCGAACTTGTCACCAGCCAGACTGAGCTGCTCAGGGAGATCGTCGATGATTTCTGGCGCTCCCGGTTTTTTGCAGAACCTGCGCCACTGCTCGGTTACGCCCTGCAAAGCAAGTTGTCGCCCGATGGCCTGCTGGAGTTTCTTAAAGGGATGCTGGGGCCCCGGCTGGAAATCGTGCCCCGCTTTACTGAAGGTGAGATTGACGCCATAGAGGAGCGCTGTCGCGCCGCCTTCAACAAGGTCCAGGAGGAATGGGCGCGCTCCCGCGGCGTGGTGGAGGACATCCTGCTGAACAGCAAGGAGCTTGGACGGGCAGCGGACAGCTACCGGCTGAATGATGTCGTTCCGGCCCTGCTTGCCGGTCTCGGGACACTGGTGGAGGGGGACAATCCCTTTGCGCTCTTTTCCGGCTTCGAGAAATGCTGCCTTTCCGCCATCATCAAGGCCACCAAGAAAAACAAGGTCCCGCCGGAACATCCCTTTTTCAGCTGCTGTGAAGAGCTGCTGACCGGAGTGCAGGAGCGATTTCTGGCCCTGCGCTGGGAGGTGATAGCCTTTGCCGCCGAACGCCTGCCGCTCCTCAAGCGAAAGGCGAATGTCCGTTTCTTCGATGACCTGCTCGTCGACGTTTCTGCAGCACTGCAGGGTGAGGGGGGAGAGGCGTGCGCCGCCAGCCTGGGACAGAAATATCCTGCCGGACTGATCGATGAATTTCAGGATACCGACCCGCTGCAGTACGACATCTTCCGCAGGATCTATACCGGGAAGGGGAAGGTCCTCTTTCTTATCGGCGACCCCAAACAGGCTATCTACAGTTTCCGGGGGGCAGACATCTTCGCCTACCTGGAGGCGGCTTCCGATGTGTCTGACGATAATACCCACACCCTGACCGGCAACTGGCGCTCCACACCGCGATTGCTTACCGCCTTCAATACCCTCTTCGAACGGCGCTCTCCCTTTGTTTTCGACAAGATCAGCTACCATCCGGTCTCTTCCGGAAAACCGGAGCACCGGGAAGAACTGCTGCTGGACGAAAACCATGCCCCGCTGCAGGTCTGGCATTTGCCGCTGGGCGACCAGGGCAAGCCGCTGACTGTCGGAGAGGCTGCCGACTGTATTCCCCCTGCCGTCGCGGGTGAAATAGTTCGACTGCTGCAGGCAGGCAGGGAGGGAAAGGCACTGCTCCACGGACGTCCATTGGTGCCCGGTGACATGGCGGTGATCGTGCGTACGCACCGGGAAGGGAAGTGCATCCAGGATGCGCTGCGTGCTGTGGCCGTTCCCAGTGTTATGCGCAGTGAACAGAGTATTTTCGGCACTGACGAAGCGGGTGACCTGTATACCGTTCTCAATGCCCTGGCAGACCCGGGCAACGAGTCCAAGGTCAGGGGCGCTCTGGTGACGCCGCTTTTGGGCAAAAGGGGTGACGACATCGCCCGTTTTCTGGAAGATGAGCAGGCCTGGGAGGAGATGCTTTCCCATTTCCGCGACTATCATCATGCCTGGCTGGAGCGTGGCTTCATGGTCATGTCCCGCTGGCTGCTCTCCAGGGAGCGGGTCAGGGGCAGGCTGCTTCAGCGACCCGACGGCGAGCGCAGGCTTACCAATGTGCTGCACTGTCTGGAAGTTATCCATTCTGCTGCCCATGAAAAGGATCTGGGAATGGAAGGGGTGCTGGCCTGGTTCGGCGGCCGGATCAACGGCGGTGAGAATGCAGAGGAAAACCAGATCCGTCTGGAGACCGACGAACAGGCGGTCAGGATCGTCACCATCCATGTCAGTAAAGGACTGGAATATCCGGTGGTGTTCTGCCCCTTTCTCTGGGGCGGGGTGCGGCAGGGAGACGATGTCGTCAGCTTCCACAACGGGTTCACCATGGGCAAGGATTACGGTTCGCCCGACCTGGGTAAACATCAGCTGCAGGCCAGCCGTGAAGCGCTGGCTGAAAATCTCCGCCTGTTCTACGTGGCGCTGACCCGCGCTAAATTCAGATGCTATCTGGTTGCCGGCAAGATCGACGGGTCACGAGCAACAAGCAAACCGGAAACCTCTGCTCTGGCATATCTGCTGCACTCTTCCACAGCAGAACCGGTTGCTGACCTGGTCGGAGAACTTGCCGCCGAGGTACGTTCGCGTTCTTCAGCAGTCATGCTGGAAGATCTCCAGAAACTTGAAAGTGCGGCACCGGGGGCAATCGCTGTGCAGGAGATGCCCGAAGGAATCGCCGACAGCTGGCAGCCTGTGCTTGACCCTTACAGCTCTTTTATTTGCCGTAATTTCAATGCTGTGATCGGCAATGACTGGCGCGTGGCCAGCTTTACCTCCTTCGCACAACACAATGCCGCTCCTGGCGAACGGCCGGACCGGGATGAAGGGGGTGCCCTCCATGCTGTATCTCCTGCGGCTGGCGATGTTGTTGGCGGCACAAACATCTTCACCTTTCCCAAAGGCGCCCAGGCCGGAATCTTTTTGCACAGCCTGTTTGAGGAACTCGATTTTGCCGACGCTACCGGGGAAAAAAACCGACCCCTTGTGGAAAAGGGGCTGGCCAGGTATGGCTATGAGCCGGAGTGGCTGGAGACAGTATCTTCCATGGTGGCGAACGTCATCGCCACTCCCTTGCCCGGGCCTGACGGCGCATTTACCCTGTCAGGGCTGCGACCGGGCGCCTGGATCAGTGAGCTGGAGTTTTTTTTCCCCCTGCGTTTCGTTACCTCCGATCTGTTGCGGGATGTGCTGAAGCGCTGGAACGGAACAGCCGCTCCAGATGAACCCGACTATCTACGCGCGCTGCATTTCAAGCCGGTGCGCGGCATGGTGCGCGGCTTCATGGACATGGTCTTCGAGCACAACGGCAGGTACTATCTGCTGGACTGGAAGTCGAACCACCTGGGGTACCGGGTGGAGGATTACGGCCAGGCAGCACTGCGGGAAGAGATGGGGCGCAAGCTGTACACGCTCCAGTACCAGCTCTACACGGTTGCCCTGACTCGCTACCTGGCCTTGCGCGTGCCGGGGTTTGATTATGCTTCCCATTTCGGTGGAGTCATCTACCTCTTCTTGCGCGGCATGAACCCTGAACATGGGGCCCAGTTCGGGGTGTATCATGACCTGCCGCCGGTGGAGCTGATCGAGGAACTGTCGGATCTGCTGGTGGAGTGCGAAAGTTAGGAAAAGTAACCCAGTAACAGGACATCCATGCAATTTGAACTACGACCCATAGACCGCCATTTTGCCCGTTTCCTGCAGCGTCAGGCGGCTGTTGCGTCACCGTGGCTTGAGCTGGCTGCTGGTCTGGTGAGCAACGTCACCGGTGATGGGCACATCTGTCTGGACCTGGCTGAGATTGCCGGGCGTGCCATTGTTGTGGATGGAAAGGAGCAGGTTTTTCCTCCTCTTGCGGAGTTGCGGCAGTGTCTGGAGAGAAGCGGGGTCGCCGGTGCTCCGGGTGAATACGCGCCTCTGGTTCTGGATAACTCTTCCCGCCTCTATCTGTACCGTTATTGGGCGTATGAACAGCAACTGGCCGATATCATCAGCCGTAAAGCCTCTTTCGGTGAGGCACCCCTTGACGAACAGCTTCTTAAGAAGGGACTGGCCCGGGTCTTTCCGGGTCAACGCGGAGAAGATACGGATTGGCAGAAAGTGGCCGCTGTGGCTGCTTTGCGGAAAAAGTTCTGTGTCATTTCCGGTGGGCCGGGTACCGGCAAAACTTCAACCGTGGTCAAGATACTGGCGCTGCTCATCGAACAGGCCCAGGGGAAGCCGCTGCGCATCGCGCTGGCAGCGCCCACCGGCAAGGCTGCCGCCCGGCTGAAGGAATCGATCAGCGCCATGAAAATGAAGCTGGATTGCAGCGAGGATGTGCGTCAGCTGATTCCCGACAGGGTTGTCACCATCCATTCGCTGCTTGGGGCCATACGCGGTTCGATCCACTTCCGCCATAACGCCTCTCATCACCTTCCCTTTGATGTGGTGATCATTGACGAAGCTTCCATGGTGGCACTGCCTCTGATGGCAAAACTGGCCCAGGCATTGGCTGATGATGCTCGCCTTATTCTGCTCGGTGATCGTGATCAGCTCGCTTCGGTGGAGGCGGGCGCAGTCCTCGGAGATATCTGCGGCAACGGCCGGGAGGCTCTGTTTTCCAGGAAGTTTTCTGACCTCACCGGCCGGGTGGCCAACGAGGTTGTTCCTGCCGTGGATCCGGAGGTACTGCCCGCGCTGGCCGATAGTCTGGTGGTCCTCAAAAGGAATTACCGCTTCGGTGCCGAGAGTGGTATCGGCATCCTGGGCAGGGCAGTGCGGGACGGAGAAGGTGACCTTGCCCTGCGGCTTTGCCGGGAGCAGGAAAATGGGGAGGTCGTCTGGAATGATCTGCCCGATGCACCGATGCTGAAAAGGGCGTTGGCTGAAACTGTGGCGAGTGGATACCAAAGCTGTCGTGCAACTGATCTGCCTGATGAAGCGCTGTCCCGGCTGAATGAGTTCCGGGTGCTGTGCGCACTGCGCCAGGGGCCGTTCGGTGTTGCCGGAATGAACAGCCTGATCGAGGAAGTCCTGACTGAGCGGGGGCTGATCGATCCCCGCAGCCGCTGGTACATCGGGCGTCCCCTGATGATCACCGTCAATGACCATAACCTGAAGCTGTACAACGGCGATGTGGGCATCATTCTGCCTGATCCTGAAGCAGTCGGGAGGGTTCGGGCCTGGTTCACCACACCCGAGGGAACGGTGCGCGGCATCTCTCCCTTGCGGCTGCCGGCCCATGAGACGGCCTGGTGCATGACTGTTCACAAGAGCCAGGGGAGCGAGTTTGCCAGGGTGCTCCTGCTGATTCCCCCCCATGACACGGAAATTCTTTCCCGCGAGCTGCTTTATACCGGCATTACCCGAGCCCGGGAATCAGTTTCCATCTGGGGTGATCCCCATGTGTTTGCTGCCGCAGTTGCCAGAAGAATCCAGCGTGCCTCCGGGTTGGAGGATGCGCTTTGGGAGTCGGCATAACGCCGGGTTGGCGCGGTAGGTTCCAGGGCCGGTCCAGCCGTGAGTTGATATGTCGGCCGCGTGGGAACGGGAGATGGCTTGAAGAAGGGCGGCCAGTTGGTCCCCCTTCTTGTATTTTGGACGGTGCAAACGTATACTCCGGTTAATAAAACTCAAGGAGCAGCGGTATGGTCAATAACAGAAACGATATCATCACGTTTTTGCAGACGCACAAGGATGAAATGGCACAGCGTTTCGGTGTTGTGAGTATCGGTCTCTTCGGCAGTTATGCCAGGGGAGAGGCTAGTGAAGATTCCGATATCGACATTGCCATAGAGATCATGTCTGAAAAAAAAACCTTGGGGAATTTCCTCGGTATAAGACGCTATCTCGAGCAGCAGTTCGGCAAAACCGTTGACCTGGGGATAGAAAGTACGTTGAAGCCGTTGGCACGTGAAATGGTAACTCGGGAGATTATCCATGTCTGAACGTCCGCAACTTCTTTATTGTCAGGATATTTTGGAATCAGGCGCGGCAATACTTTCATATGTACAGGGTATAACCTGTGATGCCTTTGTTCAGGATCGCATGCGTTACTCGGCTGTAATTAGGGAGTTTGAGATAATCGGCGAGGCTGTGGGTAAGCTGTCAGTGGAGTTGAAAAGCGGGTATCCGGAGATATCGTGGCAGGACGTAAAGGATTTCCGTAATCTGCTGACGCATGAATATTTTGGGGTTGATCTGGAGATTGTCTGGAATACTGTTCGCGACGATTTACCGATGTTACTGGGGGCTGTACAGAAGATAGTGACTGGAATTAAGTAAGGTGTTCCCACAATTCTTGCTGGAGCAGGAGCCGTGGGTGTCGTTGATCCTGCGTGGCTGATGGTTTGTTGACTTTTTATAAGCAGTCTCATACTGTTGCGGTGGGCGCTGACGTGATCTTTCTTTCTTCGACAATTCCCTCAATGAATGCAAAGTGATCGGCACGGCGCAGGTCTAATTACTAATAGTAATCAACGTGCATCGCAAATTGGTTCACAAATCGAGGTACTAAGAAATGAACTATTTAAGCTTCAAATGTTGATTAATGACCATTAGCCCCGCACTGAACTAAGTAGAGTATTCCGGGGACATCCATATTTAATTTGAACGAAAGGCGGCCAATCGGCCGCCTTTCCTGTTCGCCACCAAGCCACAACTCTTATCTCTCCAACAACTTCCTCGAAAGACCCCGCAGTTCCGCATTTGCCTGCGCAACCACCTTTTTCTTTACTAGATGAAATAATACTCCTGTTCCGTCGTTGTCAGGGGCAACCCTTCAAGCCTCTTTCTAGGACTCGAACCACCAATGTACCGTTTAACATCTCATCCTTAGGCCATATTGCCGTTCTTTCAATCTCAAAATCTCGCCGTAGCCCTGCTACGCTTGCGGTTCTGCTCAATTAGAGGCAACAAATCTAACCTAAGCCTGAGCGTAAATTTGGTACATAGGTAAATTCCGCGTTCATTAAACAACTCCTTCAGCTAAAAGGCAGGACAGTTTTAATAAAGTGCGAGACAGAACAAAGGCTTTTCTTAGGCCGTGGCCTGGGGTGACAGCCGTAATAATCCGAGAAATATAAAACATATAATCCGAGAAAAAACATGTATAAAACCGAGAAAAATTGCCAGGCCTGCCTTTGTCGGCATTATACTCAAATAGAGATCAAATAACACATTCCCCCATGCTCCCACAGCGGGATTCTAGGTTTATTCTGTCAACATCGGATTGTGTTTGTAAGACTAGATCGGGTATAGTTCTAAATTAGAATAACATTCCCCCAAAGAGAACCTTCATGGATAACCGGCCATCAGGCATGCACATCGCCGTAGACACCCATATGCTCTCAGGTCTGCTCATCGACCTGAACATCGCCCGTCGCAATGCCCGTTCCTATCCCAAGGGGCACCCGATCATCCTTGCCTCTCTTCAAAAAGTTCTCTCCAGCTATACTCTCCTCATGCAGTCAAACAGTGAAATAGCCATCGGTGTGGCCCGGGATATGCTGATGGTAGAGGGAACTTCCTTCGATAAAAATAATCCGGTCTTCCGCGACTTCGCACGCGTTCTCTTTGAACTGGGTATAGCGACTCTGGTGCTGCGCCCTGGAGTCAGCCTGGAAGAATTGAGGAATTTCATCCTTCTGCTGGGGCTCAAACGTGAAGAGGTCCACAAACATGGCGGCATCGAAAATCTCTGGCTCAAGGCCCGTATCGCCACACTTTCGGTTCGTCCTGTCCGTTACGATCTCTTTACTGCTACCGATGAGAATACGATTGTGGCTGAAGCAAGACCGGATCGGGAGGGGACTCTCTGGGAACGATTTGCCCGGCATGTCCAGAACAGTGCGGGGGGGGAGGAGTCAGAGGAAAGTTTTGATCCTGAACTGGTTGCTGCGATCTTGAACGGTCAGCATGACCACCGTCTCAGGGCCGACAGCTCCGCCGACGTCGACATGCTTGCGGATCTGGCGCGCCACCTTGGGTCCGCCCATGCCGGCGACCCAGCAGATGAGAGTTCAATGGGTAAGCTGGGCACTCTTGTCAGCAGGCTCAATCCCGAGTTGCGGCGGCAGTTCCTGAACAGCTCATTTTCCGGCAGTAACCAGAGTCAGGCTGCCCAGGCACTGGTAGCCAATCTCTCCACCGATACTGTCCTGGAGATCCTGGAGGACGTGAATACCAAACGCACCAGTATGCCTCCGGTGATCATGGGCATGCTCCAGCGTCTTGCAGAGCAGGGCGACCAGCACCGCCCATCTGTGGGTGAGGGGGGTATTGGTGCCCACGATCCCGATGTGGAAAAAATCAGGACCCTTTTTAGTGAACATGTTACGGAGGATTTTACTCCAGATGAATACCAACAGAAACTGAACAGGATCATGGCGACTGCTACGCTGCCTCGCTTGCAGGGCGAGACAGTGGATGAGCTGATGGAAACCCTGCAACCCCATTTTGTGGAGAGCCGCATCAGCGAGATCATTCTGCAGGTCGTGATGGCAGAGCCGGGTGACGATGGCGGTGTGAATTCCCTGGCTGCATATATGGGTGATTTGTGCGGCTATTTTCTTGAAACCGGGGAGTATGAAAAACTGCTTGATGTGATGCGCCAGTCCTCTGAAACGGGTATGCCGCCAGCCTTTGGTCAGGCTCTGGGACGTTTGTTTTCAAGTCGGGCATTCATGCAGGAAATTCTTAATGGTTTGAAAATCTGGGGCAAACCGAGATTTGAACAGATCAGGGGCATCATTCTCCATATCGGAGAGCCCTTTATCGCTGTATTGCTTGATCAGTTAAAGGAAGAGAGCAGCATGTCTCTGCGCCGGTTCATCATGGACCGCGTGGTCGAATTCGGTCCCTTGGCACGGGACGCTGTCATCAGGCGGCTATCGGATAACAAGTGGTATTTCCTGCGCAATCTTCTGATTATTCTGCGATCGATGAATGACCCCTCCATTCTTGACCATCTGCGCCCGCTTACGGGGCATGACAACCCGCATGTTCGCCATGAGGTATTCAAGATCCTCCTTCACTACCAGGATTCAAGCGCTGAAGAGCAACTGCTTCGGGATCTGGACAATCCTGCTCCCGGTGGGCAGCTGGCCGTGGTTCCTCTTGCTGCAGCCTGTGCGTCACCGGCGGTGTTGAAGAAGCTGGTGGCTATGCTGAACCGCACCGGTTTTTCGGCTGGCGATTGTGAGCTTAAATCTGCAGTTGTCAAAGCTTTGGGAGAGATCGGCAAGGCCGAAGTGCTCCCCGAGCTGGCGAAGGTGTTGGGATCATCCTCGATGCTTCACTCGAAGCAGCTTGCCAGGCTCAAGGAGGAACTGGTCCACTCTCTGGAGTATTATCCCCATCAGATTGTAGTGCCGATCCTGCAGCGGCTGGCCAGTGGAAAAGATGAGGTGGCCCGCCAGGCAGCAGTCACCCTGCAGAAGATTAAAGGCAGACAGCTATGAGCACTACCGGACAGATGCACATAACAGGCTTTATCAGGCACCTTCTCGCGGCAACCGCCAATGCTTCCCTGTACGGCATGGCCCATCCCCAGGTCAGGCGCCTCACCAGTGACGCCTTTGAAAGCCTGCTCAAGGCGCTTGAAGATCGCCAGGCATTTTCCCTGCTGGTGATTGACAATGAGCTGGTTGTTGAAGGAGTGCCTCAGGAACAGAGCCTCTTCATGGGGCGTTTCGTGCAGATACTTACTACTCGCGGGATTGGACATGTCAAAATTTCAGCAGGCATCTCCCGGCAGGAGGTGGAGGGATTTATTGCAGGTCTCGCCCGTCAGGGGGACAGCTCTCATGGAATGGTTTCCAGCGAACATCTGCGGCTCGGCAGGGTTAAAATGCGGCAGGAGGAGGAAGGTGCCGCCGACCCGTTCAACCCTCGCATAAAAATTCCCGAAATGCCGGCCCATGAGCGCGCACATTTCATGGATATTTACGAGACTGTGAAAAAGCGTCGCAAGCTCCACATGACCGGTATATCCGAAATTGTCTCTGGGTTTGTGGATGTTTTTCGTCAGGAAGGGAAGCCGCTGATGGTCATGGCTGCTTTGCGCGAAACCGATGAATATACCTTCACCCATTCGACCAATGTTTGCATCCTGAACATGGCTCAAGCCATGGCCATGGGTATCGAGGGGCAGATGCTTAACGACATCGGCATTGCCGCCATGCTGCATGACATCGGCAAGCTCTTTGTACCGGAAGAAATTCTGGTAAAAAAAGGTTCGCTGACTCTTGATGAGATCGAGATCATGAGGAAGCACCCCACCAAGGGAGCACGCTATCTCATGGATGCTCCGGGTGTTCCCCGTTTGGCAATTTCCACCGCTTTCGAGCACCACATGAAGTTCAATTTCAATGGGTATCCCAAGGTTCCTGCCGGCTGGCAGCAGAATCTCTGCAGTCAGATGACCAACATTTCGGATGTTTTCGATGCGCTGCGGACCCGTCGGCCATACCATGAGCCGATGGAACTGCCAGAGATCGCCAATATTATGCTGAATATCATCGGCACCGACCTGCATCCGGTTTTGACCCGTAATTTTCTGAAAATAATCTCCCGGCTGATGGAAGATTTAAAGACCTCATCCTGACGCCATACATTTCCGCTAGCCCCGCATATTCCGCTCGGCGTTCTTTTCCGTCAGACTCCTAGAAGGCTGTTGAACAACCTGCTAGACATGGTTGCGCAGCATCAGTTCGGCAGGGTGGGGAGCGAGGTATATCTGTTGTTTGAGGTAGGTCTGGTCGTACTTGTGCACATAGTGCTTCAGTAGTGTCAGGGGCACGATCAGCGGCACGAGCCGGTTGTGATACTGATCGATAACGGCGAGCAGTTCCTGTTTCTCGCCTTGGTCCAGCTGTTTTTTGAAGTATCCCATGATGTGCATGAGCACATTCGTATTCTTCTTGACCGTGGCATGTAGTGCCAGGGCTTTCATGAACAGTTCTTCGTAAGCTGCAAAGAGTTCTTTTTCCGGTAGTTGATGGGGGTTGCCGACCAGGGCTCCCAGCTCGCGGTAGTATTGGGTGCTGTGGGACATGATCAAAAGTTTGTGGGCCGTGTGGAACTGCACCAGTCCATGAATGTCAGGGCTCTTCAGCAGAAAGTCTTTCCAGCGGCGATAGCTGAAAACCCGCTCGATGAAGTTTTCACGAATCTCCGCGTCGTTGAGCCGCCCCTCCTCTTCAACCGGCAAAAGCGGAAAATGCCTGACCACCGCATCGGCGAATAATCCGCGACCGGTTTTGGCTGCAACGTTGTTGTTGTACACCTTGACGCGATACAGGCCGGAGCTGGGGGAATCTTTTTTGAAAATGAAGCCGCATAGATCCTCAGATTCCAGCGCCCGCGCGCGTGCTTCGCAATAGGCAGTCATCTGCCCGGTCCTGTCGATGCGGGAGGTGCGGGTCATCAGGTGGGGATTTTCAGGGTCTCCCTCCAGGCGCATCGCCTCGCGTGGTGTCGGCAGTCCGCACTCCACTTCGGGACAGATCGGCAGGAAGTTGAAAAAGTGTCCCAACGTGTCGGTTATGTAGCGGTCATGTTTGTGGCCACCATCATAGCGGACTTCCTGGCCAAGCAGGCAGGCACTTACGCCGATTGTAATGGCTGTCATGATCTCGCCTGTGCCGCGGCGATCATTTCGCGGGCATGAGTTCTGGTGGTGTCGGTGATGGTTGTACCCCCCAGCATGCGCGCTATCTCACCGGTGCGGCTGTCGTCATCCAGAGCAATTACCGTGGTGGCGGTTCGTCCGTTGAGCACCTGTTTTTCCACCTGCAGATGGTGGTCGGCGAAAGCGGCAACTTGCGGCAGGTGGGTGATGCAGAGGACCTGCTGACTTCCAGCGACATTCTTCAGCTTGGCCCCGACCAGCTCGGATGTGGCCCCGCCGATGCCGGTGTCAACTTCGTCAAAGACCAGGGTGGGTACATCACCCTCGGGCAGCACCTGCTTGATCGCCAGCATCAGGCGCGACAGTTCGCCCCCTGAGGCGACCTTGGCAAGCGGGCGGGGAGTTTCGCCCGGGTTTGGGGAAAACAGAAACTCGACCCGTTCGTAGCCAGTGGAGCGAGGTTCAGTCAACGGTGTCAGGCCAGCTTCGATAATTGCATTCTTCATTGCCAGCTGATGAACTTCAGCCTCCAGAGATTTTTTCAGCTCTGCGGCAGCTGCACTGCGGCGTGCCGTCAGTTCCGCTCCGCATGTCTCCATTTCCGCCGCCAGATGTTGACATTCGGTTTCAAGCTGCTGACGATCCAGCTGTTGATCGGCCAAAGTCTCGAGCTCGGAGTCGATCCGCTGCTTGTATCCCAGAATTTCTTCAATAGTGGTACCGTACTTTTTCTTGAGGCGTCCGATCTGGTCGAGACGGTCGTCTGTCTGCTGCAGCGAGGCAGGGTCACTCTCAATGCGGGATGAATAATCGCGCAGGCTGATGGCCGCATCTTCAAGCTGCAGGTAGGCGCCCTCAATGGATGCGGCGGTTTCACTCAAAGTCTGATCAATAGAGGCAATTTCGGCAATGGAGGAGGAGATGCGCCGCAGTTGCCCCAGGATGGCACCTTCCCCGCCATAAAGTCGTTCAAACGCCTCGCCGCTGACGCCGCCCAGTTTTTCGGCGTTGGCCAGAAGCTGGCGCTCTTCTTCCAGATCCGTATCTTCTCCGGCTTTCAGTCCGGCTGCGGCAATCTCCTCCGACTGAAAGGAGAGCAGGTCCAGTCGGCGTGCAGCCTCACGCTCTTCCTCATCCAGGTGTTCCAGGCGCCGTTTGAGAACCTGGAGCCGTCCGTGGATTTCGGAAAATTTCTCACGCAAAGGGATGCAGCCGGCAAAGGTATCCAGCAGCAGCAGCTGGTTGTCCGGCCTGAGCAGGGTCTGGGATTCGTGCTGCCCGTAGATGTTGATCAGGCGGCGGGAAATATCGGTCAGCAGGGACAGGGTGGCCATGTTGCCGTTGATGAAGATGCGGTTCTTTCCGGCGCGGGAGATGGAACGCTTGATGAGCAGTTCACCGTCGCATTCGAAGCCCGATTCCTCGAGCAGCTGCCGCAATTCCTGTCGTTCCCCAACATCGAAGAGTGCCTCTACGCTGGCTTCTTCCTCCCCGGAGCGAATCAGGTCAGCCGAGGCGCGACCTCCCATGATCAGACCGACTGCATCGATGATGATGGATTTGCCAGCCCCTGTTTCACCGGTCAGCATGGTCAGTCCCCGGCCGAAGGAGAGGTGCAGTGAATCAATGATGGCAATATTGGTAATGGACAGATCGGTCAGCATGGCGGCAGTTCTCCCGGAGAGGTACGGAAAACCCTAAAGGTTTTAAAAACCTTTAGGGTTTAGATTTGGACTACGCTAACGCTCCCCCCACTTCAGTTTCGTACGCAGGATTTCAAAATAGTCCTTGCTGCGGGACATGACCAGGGCTGTGGTTTTGAGTGCCCGCCGAATCTCGACCGAGTCTCCCTCCTTCAGTTCGAAACCGACCTGGCCATCCAGGGTCAGGTACACATTTTCATCAAAGGATGAGGTGACGGTCACTGAGACGATCGAATCATCAGTGATCACAATCGGGCGATTGGTCAGGGTGTGGGGACAGATTGGAGTGATGACGATACAGCTCATCAGCGGCTGGATGATGGGGCCGCCGGCGGCCATGGAATAACCGGTAGAGCCTGTCGGAGTGGAAATGATCAGTCCGTCCCCCTTGTATGTGGTCAGAAAATGACGGTTTACCCTGGTTTCAAGATCAACAATGCGTGCCAAGGCTCCCTTATTGATGACCACGTCATTAAGCACATGACATTTCTCGATTGCCTTTCCTTCACGGTGGAGTGTCACTTCCAGCATCATGCGCTCGGAGACACGGGGATTGCCCTCCAGGCAGCGCTCCAGGCGTGGATAAAGCTCCTCCAGGGTTATTTCAGTCAGAAAGCCGAGGCTGCCCAGATTGACTCCGAGAATGGGGACATCTCTTCCACTGAAGAGACGGGCGACGGAAATAAGGGTGCCGTCGCCGCCCAACACCACCACCAGTTCGGCCTGGTCGCGGATCTCTTCCTGGGGAATCCCCTTCTGATTGCTGATGTGACGAGCCAGATGTTCGTCCACCAACGGAGCACAGCCCCGCTCCTCGAGCCAGCTGACCAGCTCGTTAGCCACTACCTGACAGCGCGGATCGTGCATTTTCGCAAATATGGCAACATTGTGAAGGGTCATTATCTATACCTTTAACTTGACAATCTTTTGCAGGCTTTCCTCCAGAACCTGTTTCTTGTCGGTCACTTCGGCCAGTTTTTGTCGCTCTTTAGCAACGACATCCGCCGGTGCGCGATCAACAAAGCTGGGGTTGGACAGCTTTTTGGAGAACATCTCGATCTCTTTCTCGATCTTGGCAATCTCCTTTAACAGGCGCTTTTCCTCTTCCTCTACATTTACCAGTCCCTTGAGCGGCACGTAAATCTGAATGTCTCCTGCAACCTGGATGGAAGCATCTTCCGGCTTTTCAACCTCCTGCCCGATGGCAAGGTCGGATATGCGGGCCAGGCTGATTATGGCTGCTTCGTTGTGCTTCATGAGCCGCAGACTGTCTCCGCCGGCACAGGAGAGGATGACCGCAATCTGCTTTGAGGGTGGAACTTCCATCTCCCCGCGGATGTTACGGATACCGCTGATCACCGCCATCACCCGCTCCATATCGGCGGCCGCCTGGGGAAAGGAGTGGCTGTCGCTGTACGAGGGGTACTCTGCCAGCATGATGGTGGCCGTGCCCTGATCCCCGGTGCCCGGTCCCTGTCTCTTCGGCAACGCCTGCCAGATCTCTTCGGTGATGAAGGGCATGAAGGGGTGCAGCAGCCGCAGCAGGTTCTCAAGCGTGTACCAGAGCACATACTGGACGGTCTGCTTGCGCTCGGGGGTCCCGTTATACAGGTCCTGCTTGGAAAGCTCGAGATACCAGTCGCAGAACTCGCTCCAGGTGAACTGGTACAGCGCCATGGCACTTTCGTTGTAACGATAGCCGGTCAGCGTTTCATCAACCATCCGGCAGGTTTCATTCAGGCGGTGCAGGATCCACTGGTCGCCCTGGGAGTATTTCAGCTCCGCCGGATTGATGGATGAAGGATCGAAACCTTCCAGGTTCATCAGGGTGAAGCGGGCGGCATTCCAGACTTTGTTGCAGAAGTTGCGGTATCCGGAGATGCGCTCTTCGGCCAGCTTGATGTCACGCCCCTGGGCGGCGAAGGCGGCCAGGGTAAAGCGGAAGGCATCGGTGCCGTACTGGTCGATCACAGTCAAAGGATCGATGACATTGCCTTTGGATTTTGACATTTTCTGGCCCTGAGCGTCGCGCACAAGGGCATGGATGTAGACATCCCTGAATGGCACTTCGTCCATAAAGTGCAGTCCCATCATCATCATCCGGGCCACCCAGAAGAAGAGGATGTCGAAGCCCGTTATCAGGCACGAGGTGGGGTAGAATGTTTTCAGTTCTTCTGTTCGGTCCGGCCAACCCATGGTGGAGAAGGGCCATAGAGCCGAAGAAAACCAGGTATCGAGCACATCGGTCTCCTGGCGGATCTCATCGCTGTTGCAGTGTGCGCAGCGGGTGGGATCTTCCATGGCAACCGTGACTTTTCCGCAGTGGTCGCAAAACCACGCAGGAATGCGGTGTCCCCACCATATCTGGCGCGAGATACACCAGTCGCGGATATTCTCCATCCAGTCGTAGTAGGTGTTCTCCCACTGCTTGGGAAGGATGCGGGTTTTGCCCTCTTTGACAGCTGCCAGAGCACGCTCTGCCAGTGGAGCCACTTTGACATACCACTGCAGAGACAGATATGGTTCCACCACTGTCTTGCAACGGTAGCAGCCGCCTACCGACATGGGGTGGTCATCTGTTTTCTCCAGCAGTCCGGCCTCTTCGAGCTCGGCCACGATGCGGGTGCGGGCTGCGGGGCAATCCATCCCTTCGTACTGGTGTCCGGCAGCATTGATGATGCCCGATTCATCCAGAATGTTGATCCGGTCCAGGCCATGCCGGACTCCAACTTCGAAGTCATTGAAGTCATGGGCAGGAGTGATCTTGACCACTCCGGTACCGAACTCCCGGTCAACATATTCATCCGCAACAACCGGGATCTCCCGGTTTATCAGCGGCAGGATCACTTTTTTACCGATCAGATGCTGATAGCGCTCGTCGTCCGGATGCACTGCAACGGCCGTGTCTCCCAGCATGGTTTCCGGTCGCGTGGTAGCAACAACAACGTAACTGCCCGGTGCGCCGACAACAGGATAGCGAATGTGCCAGAGGTGCCCCTTCTTGTCCTCATGCTCGACTTCAATATCTGACAAAGCCGTATGGCAACGGGGGCACCAGTTGATCAGCCGGTTGTCGCGGTAAATCAGGCCATCTTCGAACAGTTTTACAAAGACAGTGCGTACCGCCTTTGAAAGACCCTCATCCATCGTGAAACGTTCGCGCTCCCAGTCGCAAGATGCGCCCAGACGTTTCAGCTGACCGATGATCTGGCCGCCCGATTCGGCCTTCCACTTCCAGACCCGTTCGATAAAAGCATCGCGTCCCAGTTCATGCCGGTCTTTCTTCTCTCCTGCCAGTTGGCGTTCAACCACGTTCTGGGTAGCGATACCGGCATGGTCCGTGCCGGGCATCCAGAGTACATTATATCCCTGCATGCGTTTCCATCGGCAGAGAATGTCCTGCAGGGTATTGTTGAGCGCGTGCCCCATGTGCAGGGCTCCGGTAACATTCGGGGGAGGGATGACAATACTGTATGGCTTCTTGTCCGATGTGGCTTCAGCGCGGAAGTAGCCTTTCTCCTCCCACTCGGTGTACCACCTTTTTTCAACGTCATGGGGCTCGTAGCCTTTGGCAAGTTCCTTGTTCATGGGTGCTGGTTACCTTTTTATCTGGGATCTGAGGATTTTTGTAAGTCAGCTACTATAAAAAAAAGAGGTGGATTATGCAACCTCCCCTTTCACAAAGAGCTTCACTATGTTTTTTAAAAGCGATTTTATTATAAAATATTTTAATTTATTCTTGACACTGCATGTGCTGTACGTAGTATTTGTAGTCGAGCAGTTTCACTATTTTTCACGCAGAGGAGGACTTCATGATGCGGAAAGTTACCTTGGCTCTTATTCTGACGTTAACTGCTGGAGCGGCCCACTCTTTTGCTGCGGAAGATCTGCAGGCCAGTGCAAAAGCTTTGTTCAAACCCATACCGACCAAGCCGCCTGTGATGAAAGGAAATCCGGCCACACCTGCAAAAATTGATCTGGGTGCAAAGCTGTATTTTGATCCGAGACTTTCCAAGTCGCAGCTGATCAGCTGTAATACCTGTCATAACGTAGGACTGGGGGGTGCTGATCTGCAGGAAACCTCCACCGGGCATGGCTGGCAGAAAGGGCCGCGCAATGCGCCCACCGTGCTGAATTCCGTGTTCAATATTGCCCAGTTCTGGGATGGGCGGGCCAAGGATCTGGCTGAACAGGCCAAAGGTCCGGTGCAGGCTTCGGTGGAAATGAATGCCACGCCTGAACTGGTGCTGAAGACGCTCAACAGCATGCCCGGCTATGTGAAGGCTTTCAAGGCCGCTTTCCCGGCAGATAAAGATCCGGTTACTTTCGATAACATGGCCAAGGCTATCGAAGTGTATGAGGCAACACTGATTACCCCCAACGCTCCCTTTGATCAGTATCTGAAAGGGAGCCGGACAGCTCTGAATTCAAATCAGACAAAAGGATTGAAACTGTTCATTGATAAAGGCTGTGTTACCTGTCATGGAGGTCGCAATCTTGGCGGGGGCGGCTACTATCCTTTCGGGGTTGTCAGCAAGCCGGTGGAAAGCATCTTGCCGCGCGGGGACAAGGGGCGTTTCAAGGTGACCAATACTGCCAGTGACGAATATGTTTTCAGATCACCTTCCCTGCGCAATGTTGCCATTACCGCCCCATACTTTCATTCGGGGGTGGTATGGAGCTTGAAAGAGGCGGTGGCTGTCATGGGCTCTGCCCAGTTCGGCATCCAGCTCTCTTCGGATGAGACTGATGCCATCACCGCCTTCCTGGGAAGCCTGACAGGACAGCAGCCAAAAGTGGTTCATCCCCTGCTGCCGATCAGCACAGATACGACCCCTCATCCGGTTTTGTAGAAGTGGTTTTACAGCAGAATGGCAACGGCCCCCGGTGGTGACATCCGGGGGCTTTTTTTATGTCTGTAGCCATGTCAGATACAACTTGATCTTTTTGGAAGAGAGTATAAAGTACACTCCTTAATGAAGAAACATCCGTCGAAATAACAGGAGGCCCGGATCATGTTTAGCCACTTCAGCATCGCCACTAAAATGATAGCTACCTTTCTCGCCATCATCGTGCTCACGACCCTGGTGGGCATTTTCGCCATAGTCCAGAACGGGCGTTTGCTCTCCAGCGCCAAGAGCATTTCCGACAATGATATCCCCAGCATCCAGGCTATCACGGCAATCGATGGCCTTGTGGGGAGTCATCGGCGTGGGGAGATGCTGATGCTGCTGGCTACGGACAAGGAAGCCCAGGAAAAGTATCTCAAGCGTAACGATGAGACGGTTGAAAAACTCGGGAAAGAGCAGGCGGTCTACGAAAAGCTGCTGGATACCGAAGCGGAGAAGAAGGGGTACGCAGAATTCAAGACTGCCTGGGGTGCGTATCTGGCCGAGTATCCGAAAATCAAGGAACTGGTGCTGCAGAACAAGTCGCGTGAAGATGTGGCTGCTGTTGTGATGGGGGGCTCAAGTACATCTTTCAATCAGTCTCTGAAGGCTTTGGATTCGCTGAAGAAGCTCATCATCGAACAGTCCGGTCGTGAAAACGCCAGGGCTGTAGGGATTGCCCAGACTACGCGCAACTGGATCATTGCCCTGCTGTGTCTGAGCGTGCTGATCGGAACTGCCATGGTATTGTTTTTTGCCCGGGCAATCAGTGCCCCTCTGAAGCGGCTTACTACAGATGCTGAACAGGTCGCTTCCGGTGATCTCGGGGTTATCGTTCAGGTTGAGTCACAGGATGAGATCGGACAGCTGGCCACCTCATTCGAAAAGATGGTCAACAATCTGAGAGAGATGATCGGTATGCTGGCCGATTCCTCCTCGCAGGTGTCTGAATCTTCATCAGAGATGGAGGCGAATGCGGTCAGAATGGCCGAGGGGGCAGAGGTTGTTGCAGGCCAGGCCATCACCGTGGCGACTGCCAGTGAAGAAATGTCCGCTACTTCCGGCGATATTGCCCAGAACTGTCAGATGGCGGCGGAAAGTGCCCAGAGAGCAGATCAGGCAGCGGTACATGGCGCAGCTGTGGTTGAAAAATCAATCAAGGTCATGCACCGCATTGCCGAGAGAGTTCAGTCATCTGCAGCAACTGTGGAAGAACTTGGCAGGCGCAGCGACCAGATCGGTTCCATTATCAGTACTATCGAAGATATCGCTGACCAGACAAATCTGCTCGCTTTGAATGCCGCTATCGAAGCGGCCCGGGCAGGGGAGCAGGGCAGGGGATTCGCAGTCGTAGCCGATGAAGTGCGTGCTCTGGCAGAACGGACAACCAAGGCTACCCGTGAGATTGGCCTGATGATCAAGGCAATCCAGCAGGAAACTAAAACTGCTGTGGCAGCGATGGAGGAGGGGGTGGCAGAGGTTGAGCAGGGCACCGAGGAGGCTGCGCGTTCGGGAGAGGCCTTGTCACGCATTCAGGATGAAATTAATGCCGTGAACTTGCAGGTGCAGCAGATAGCTACTGCAGCAGAGGAGCAGACCGCTACCACCAGCGAGATCAGCAGCAATATTCACCAGATCACCGATGTCGCACAGAATACCGTGGAGGGCGCACGTAAAACCTCATCGACTGCGCAGCATCTTTCCCGGCTGGCTGTGGAACTGGAAAGACTCGTAGGACAGTTTAAGCTGGCTGGGTCGGGCAAGCTGATCAACTGGAGCCCCAGTTACAGTGTCGGCGTTGCAGCTATGGACAAGGAACATCAGCGCCTGATCGACATTATCAACAACCTGTATTCCTCCATGCGCTCTGGTCGCGGCAACGGTGCCATCGGCACCATCCTTGATGAACTGGTTAATTATACTAAGAATCATTTTGCCAATGAAGAGCGTTTGATGCGGGAGGTCAATTACACCGGCTTTGATGAGCAGAAACGCGCTCATGAGGCACTGATTGGGCAGGTTGTTGAAATTCAGGGCAAGTTCAAGGCTGGCACTGCTTTAAGTCAGGAGGTGCTGAGCTTTTTGAAAAGCTGGCTGGTGAACCACATTCAGGGAATGGACAAGGGCTATTCAACAGCCATGCAGAAGAAGGGCATACGGTAGAAGCATCGCCATAAAATGATCTGCAAATGCAAAGGCCGCCCCCGAAGAACCGGAGCGGCCTTTGCTTTTGAATAAGCAGTATGTTTTATGCGCTGATGCGCAGGAAATTGGCCAGGATGTCCATCCCTCTTTCGGTGAGGATGGATTCCGGGTGAAATTGCACTCCCCATAAGGGGAATTCCCGGTGGCTCATGCCCATGATCTCGCCATTTTCAACCCAGGCAGTCACGTCGAAGCAGTCGGGCAGGCTGGAGCGTTCTACGATCAGCGAGTGGTAGCGGGTGGCCTGGAAAGGATTCGGCAGATCGGTAAAGAGGTCAGTGCCGGTATGATGGATAGGTGAAGTTTTGCCGTGCATCAGGGAGACACTGCGGATAACCTTGCCGCCAAAAGCCGCTCCCATGGCCTGATGCCCGAGACATACGCCTAAAATGGGAATCTTGCCTGCAAAGTGTTTGATGGCTGAAACCGATATGCCCGCCTCTTCGGGTGAACAGGGGCCGGGGGAGATCACCAGGCGCTCCGGTTTGAGGGCTTCAATTTCTTCCAGAGTGATTTTGTCGTTGCGATACACATGTACATCCTGACCCAACTGGCCGAAATACTGGACTATGTTGTATGTAAAAGAGTCGTAATTGTCGATCATCATCAGCATCTATATCAATCCTCCTTCTGCAATCTCAATTGCCTTCAGGGCAGCCATGCCTTTGTTGACCGTTTCCTGCCATTCCGAGCCAGGGTCGGAATCGGCAACGATGCCGGCGCCGGCCTGGAGGTGGACCAAACCATCCTTGATGACCAGGGTGCGGATCGCAATAGCCAGATCCATGTTGCCGGAAAAGGAAAAATACCCGGCTGCGCCGCCGTAGACTTCGCGACGTACCGGTTCCAGTTCATCAATGATCTGCATGGCGCGAACTTTGGGGGCTCCTGAAAGGGTGCCTGCGGGAAAGGTTGCCCGCACCAGGTCAAAAGCATCACGATCTTCCTGCAATGTCCCCTGTACGTTCGAAACTATGTGCATCACGTGGGAATAGCGCTCGATGATCATCAGTTCCGAAACGGAAACGGTGCCGGTGCGGCAGACCCGACCGAGATCGTTTCTTCCAAGATCAACCAGCATGACATGTTCGGCCCGTTCTTTAGGATCTGCCAGCAGCTCTTCTGCAAGGCGCACATCATCTTCTGGCGTGGTGCCGCGGGGACGGGTGCCGGCAATTGGACGAAGTTCTACGCGCTGTCCCTCTTTGCGAACCATGACCTCAGGTGAGGCACCTGCGATGACGGTGTCATCAAGGCGCAGGAAAAACATGTAGGGGGACGGATTGAGGGTGCGCAGTACGCGGTAGACATCGAAAGGATCTGCTGAAAGCGGGCCGCTGAAACGCTGGGAAAGAACAATCTGGATGATATCTCCCGATCGGACATATTCCTGTGCCTTTCTAACGGAAGCCTCGAAATCTTCACGGCTGACGTTGGAATGGAGCTTGGTGCGGATGGCTGTTGGCGCGGTCGTCCCTGATGGAAGCGGTGTGCGCAGACGTTTGATGATGCTGTTTATGTTTTCAGTGGCAATCTGGTATGCCTGTTCAGGAGGAATGCCACCGTCAAGATGGGCATTGGAGACAACCTTTATCTTCTGGTTTACATTGTCAAAAATAACAATGGTGTCTGTGATCAGGAAGTAGGAGTCATAGGCGTCAATAATTGCCGGTTTCTCAGTGGCCAGGGATTCGAAATGCCGAACCATGTCATAGCCGAGATAGCCAACCGCGCCGCCGAAAAAACGCGGCAGTCCTTCCACTTCTACCGGTGTAAAGCGACCGAGGATATCCCGGATGCAGGCCAGTGGATCATCACTGGTCAATGTGGTGACGGCATCATTCTCCAGAATTTCAACAGTTGTACCCTTTGAACGTATGATCAGTGATGGGCTGGAACCGAGAAAGCTGTACCGTGCCCATTTTTCCCCCCCCTCGATACTCTCCAGCAGAAACGAAAAGCGACCATCATCCAGCTTTTTAAAAGCCGTCACCGGTGTATCCATGTCGGCCATTATCTCTTGGTAGACAGGTATCAGGTTGCCTTCTCGGGACAACTCGAGAAAAGTTGCGTAGTCAGGAAAGACCATGACGACTCCAAGCATTTGAAATTTAAAAATAATATAACTAGCATAGGCCGTGGATTGGTGTCAAGGTCGCAGCAGGTACAGGATAGTTGTACGGCAGGATATTGATTTGACGCTCATCTGCATTCATGTTAGATTTTAAAACATTTTCCATGAACGGACTGTTACCTGATGCAACTTTTTTTGACCATACTGCTGTGCCTCTCCACAATTGTTTCGTGTGCCACACTCAGTGACACGAAACCTGCCGGTTCCCCTTCACCTACCGCTGTTCAAGATGGCCATGCCCGCGCGCTCTATCTGTATTCTCGTGCCAGGCTGGCAACTTTAGAGGGTGACTATCCGGGAGCAATGAACATGCTCCGCGATGCCATTGAACTGGATCCATCTTCGGCTTATCTCAATACGGCTGCCGCCGAAATCAAGCTCAAGATCGGGCAGGTTCCCGAAGCGCTCGAATATATCAGCAAGGCCATCAAGCTCGATCCCAATGCACCAGGACCCTATCTGATGGCCGGTGTTTTGATGGCCACGGCCGGAAAGGACTGGGAGGCCGCAGAGCATCTTCGCAAGGCAATCAAGCTCGATCCGACCAAGGAAGAGGCCTATCTTCATCTGGCTGTTTCGCTGACAAGGCTGTTTGAATACGAGGAGGCTGTCAGCACTCTCAAAGCATTGGTAAAATTAAATCCGGACTCCGCCTTGGGGTACTACTATCTAGGGCGTACCTATAGTCAAATGAAGCTATATCGCGATGCAACCGGGTTTTTCAAAAAAACTCTTGAACTGCGTCCGGACTTCAGCCAGGCATCCATTGATATGGCCGCTTCTTTCGAGGCTCTTGGGGATTATTCGAAGGCAATTGAAATATACCGGGGTCTTCTGGATGAGGAGGACAGTAATCGTACTGCAATCCTTCAGCGATTGATCCAGTTGCTCATTCAGCAGCGAAGGTTTGAGGAAGCTCTGAAATATTTGTATCTGTCGGTGGATTCCGGTCTGGGTGGACAGGAAACCATGCGAAAGATAGGGCTGATTCAGCTCGAACTCGAAAAATATGATGAGGCGATCACCGTTTTTGATGAACTGCTCCAGAAAGACCCTGAAGCTCATCATATAAGGCTTTATCTCGGTATTGCCTATGAAGAGAAGGATGAGCTGGATCGTGCCTATACCGAGTTCGCTAAAATTCCAAGTGGATCTTCAGCCCACATTGAAGCAGTTGGCCACATGGCTTTCATTCTTAAGGAGAAGGGCCGGACTGAAGCGGCCATAGCAATGCTCCGCAATGCCATTGCCACCGACCCGACCCAGATCGAGCTCTATCTCAATCTGTCATCACTGTATGAATCGGCCGAGCAGCCGCAAACTGCTCTTGACCTGCTCTCTTCTGTAGAGAAAAGATTTTCCGGAGATCCCCGTTTCTATTTCAGGCTCGGCGTGCTTCTGGATAAGCTGGGGAAAAAACAGGAATCAATCCTCGCTATGAAAAAAGTGCTCACTTTGAGCCCAAAAGATGCACAAGCGCTTAATTTCCTCGGTTATTCTTACGCTGAACTTGGCGAAAATCTTGATGAGGCTCTAGGTTACATCAAGCAGGCGGTGGAGATACGTCCCAATGACGGTTTCATACTTGATAGCCTCGGCTGGGTCTATTTCAAAATGAAAAAGTATGATGATGCTGTGCGTCAACTTGAGGAAGCGGCTCGGCTGGTTGACGATGATTCAACCATACTGGAGCATTTGGGTGATGCCTATGCTGCGCGACGCGAGCATAGAAAAGCTCTGAAACAGTACAAAAAAGCCCTTGAAATGGATCCCGATCGCAAAGATCTTGTAATCAAGATTCATAAACTAAAAGGGGAGCAGGGTGAGCGATGAGCCGGTGGTGCTGGAAAAAGCTGCTTGTGATGGTGTGTCTGCTTATTCTGTGTGCCTGCTCCAACTCATCACCTCCTGAAGTAAAACATCGTGAGTCTGTTACAGTCCCTGCAACTGGGGATGCAATTATTGAAGGAACCATTGGAGAAGCTTCCACACTGATTCCTTTGCTGGCCTCTGATGCATCATCACACGCTGTGGCAGGACAGATCTATAATGGTCTGATCAAATATGATAAGAACCTTGTCATCACAGGAGATCTTGCGGAATCCTATGATATCTCCCCGGATGGCTTGATCATCACCTTTCATCTCCGCAAGGGTGTTGTCTGGCATGATAAGGCACCCTTTACCTCACGCGATGTTCTCTATACCTATCGGGTTGTTGTTGATCCGGCCACCCCCACCGCTTACGCCGAGGATTTCAAGCAAGTCAAAGCAATAACAGCCCCTGATGATCACACTGTCAAAGTAACCTATGCCAACCCCTTTGCCCCTGCTCTTGCTTCGTGGGGTATGAATATCCTCCCTGCCCACCTTTTAGAAGGAAAAGACATTACCAAAAGCCTGTTGGCCCGTAATCCCGTTGGTACAGGTCCATATCGATTCAAAGAGTGGATCGCCGGTCAGAAAATTGTGCTTGAAGCCAACAAAGACTATTTTGAAGGGCGTCCTTATATTGACCGCTACATCTATCGTATCATTCCCGATTCATCCACCATGTACATGGAACTTAAAGCTGGTGCCATCGATCTGATGGGCTTGACGCCGGTTCAGTATGCCCGCCAAACCAATTCATCGGATTTTACTTCACGCTTCAACAAATACCGTTACCCTTCATCGGGATATGTGTATATGGGCTACAACCTTCGCCACCCGCTCTTTAAGGACAGGCGGATCAGACAAGCAGTAACAGCTGCGATCAACAAGGATGAGCTGATTCATGGGGTGCTTTTCGGTATGGGCCAGAAAGCCCATGGTCCAATTGTGCCTGGTCGTTGGGCTTATAATCCTTATGTAAAGGATATCGCCTATGATCCGCAGCATGCCATGCAGTTACTGGCCCAGGCAGGTTGGAAGGAGAAGAACAGTGACGGCTTCTTGGTGAAGGACGGTAGGCCTTTTACTTTTACCATTTTAACAAACCAAGGGAATCAGCAACGATTAATGACCGCCCAGATTGTACAACAGCGGCTACGGACCATCGGCATCGAGGTTAAAATTCGCATAGTGGAATGGGCCACTTTTCTTAAGGAGTTCGTTGACAAGGGGAAATTTGATGTGGTGATGCTTGGCTGGAGTATTTCTCAGGACCCTGACATGTACGATATCTGGCATTCCAGCAAGACTAATACTGGAGAATTGAATTTTATTGGATTTAAGAACGCCGAGGTGGATCGTTTGCTGGTGGAAGGCCGCAGCACCTTTGATATCGAGAAAAGGAAGAAAGCATATTTCAGAATTCAGGAGATTCTTGCTGAAGAACAGCCCTATACATTTTTGTATGTGCCTGATGCTCTGCCCGTGGTGAATGCACGTATTCGTGGAATCGAACCTGCACCAGCCGGTATCGGGCACAATCAGATAAAGTGGTTTGTGCCCAAAAGCGAGCAAGTTTATTGAAATGTGGAGTATGAGGTTTTGACACAGCAGGCAAAAAAGGATGATGTAGTATAATTAGATATGAAATTTGGGGGTGATCCCGTGCCTGAACAACAGTTTGACCTGATCATAATTGGAGCAGGCCCAGGCGGATATGTGGCGGCTATCCGCGCTGCACAGCTGGGGATGAAGGTGGCGGTGGTTGAAAAGAGGTCTGCACTGGGCGGGGTCTGTCTGAATGAAGGCTGTATACCCAGCAAGGCTCTCCTTGATTCCAGCGATCTTTTCGCACTTGCACGTGACCATTTTTTCGCCCACGGCATCATTATAGATGCCCCTCGTCTCGACTTAAGCGAGATGATGAGACGTAAAGGAGATGTAGTTAAAAAACTGACTGACGGCATTTCCTATCTCTTTAAAAAGAGAGGTATTCAGCATTTTCATGGGATTGCCCGGCTCATGGGTGCGGGTACAGACGGTATGCACGAAGTTTCCGTTGCACAAACAGGGGAACAATCGGCTCCGGCTGAGCTCTCTCAAGGTGCTTTGGTTATTCGAGCTCCAAAAGTAATACTCGCAGTAGGCAGTGAAGCATCAGCGCTGCCGGGCATTCCATTTGATGGGCAGGTGGTTGTATCAGCCAGAGAGGCACTGTCATTTGAACAGTTACCGGAACATTTGATTATAGCTGGTGGTGGTTTTATCGGTCTTGAACTTGGTTCAGTCTGGCGCCGTCTTGGATCAAAGGTGACGGTGATGGAAATGATGCCCCAAATCCTGCCTTCAATGGATCGTCAGACAGCTGATCTTATTTATCGTTCTTTGCGCAAACAGGGCATTCAGTTCAAGCTTGAAACCCGCATAACCGGCATGCGCAGAATAGGTACAAAAGCTCTCGTGCAATATGACAGCGGTTCCGGGAATGAGGAGATTGATTGTGATCGAATCCTGGTGGCCACCGGACGCAGACCTGTTGCCAAAGAGCTCGGATTGGAAGAACTGGGAATTCAGCTCGATGAAAAAGGATGGCTTATCGTTGATTCTGATTATCAGACATCTGTGGGTGGTATTTATGCCATTGGAGACAGTATCCCAGGTCCCATGCTTGCTCACAAGGCTTCGGAGGAGGGCGTGGTATGCGTTGAGCGCATGGCCGGTCAAGCTTCTGTCGTTGAATATGATTTCATACCGGGTGTGATCTACACCGATCCTGAGGGAGCTACCGTTGGGAAGACCGAGGAGCAACTCAGGCAGTCAGGCATCCCCTACAAGGTGGGACGCTTTAATTTCTCCGGCAGTGGTCGTGCACGCTGCTTGGATCAGACTGACGGGCTGGTAAAAATACTTGCACATGCAGATACTGACAGAATTCTCGGTGTACATATCGTTGGACCAAGAGCTTCCGAGTTGATTGCCGAGGCAGTCGCGGTGATGAGTTTCGGGGGGACATCGCGGGATATTGCCTTGATATGCCATGCTCATCCGACTCTTGCTGAGGCAATCAAGGAAGCTGCTCTGGATGTACACAAAGAGGCCATTCACGCCTGAGAGACATTAAAACGGAGGTGGTTATGGCAAAAAATGTTGCAACCAAAGTGCTCGAAAGTCATCTGGCAGAGGGAGAGCTTATTCCAGGTAAAGAAATATCCCTCACCATTGATCACACCCTTTTGCAGGATGCTACCGGAACGATGGCGATGTTGGAATTCATCGCAATGGGGCTTCCCAGGGTCAAAGTTGATCTGGCGGCCCAGTACATTGATCATAACCTGCTGCAGACAGATTATAAAAATGCTGATGATCATGCATTCCTGACTTCGGCAGCAATGAAATTCGGCATTCATCTTTCCAAGCCAGGCAATGGTGTTTCACATCAAGTACACCTGGAGCGTTTTGGAGTTCCGGGCAAAACCTTGCTTGGTGCGGATTCGCACACTCCCACAGCAGCGGGGCTTTCCATGCTGGCTATCGGGGCGGGTGGCCTTGACGTGGCTCTTGCCATGGCGGGACATTCATTCAGCCTGCCATGTCCAAAAATTATGGGGGTGAAACTGACGGGAAAACTCCCGGAATGGGTTTCCGGCAAGGATGTGATTCTTGAAATGCTGCGGCGCCATACGGTCAAGGGTGGGGTAGGCAAGATAATTGAGTACTACGGTCCAGGAGTCGCAACCCTTTCCGTCACCGATCGGGCAACTATCGGAAATATGGGAGCAGAGCTTGGAGCGACTTCTTCGATTTTTCCATCTGATGAGCGGACCCGGGAGTTTCTTGTTTCCCAAGGGCGTGGTGAGTGCTGGTCACCTTTGGTTGCCGATGAAGGGGCTTTGTACGACGAGTACGACGAAATAGATCTTTCCTCCTTACAGCCTTTGATTGCCTGCCCCTCATCGCCTGATAACGTAGTTCCGGTAGCGGATGTTGCAGGGGTGAAAGTTGACCAGGTGCTGGTAGGAAGTTCCGTTAATTCTTCTTTTCGCGATCTGATGACTGTTTGTCGAGTATTGGAAGGTCAACGAGTCGCCCCTGGTGTCTCGTTCCATATAAACCCGGGAAGTCGACAAGTATTGGAAAATGTGGCGGATCAGGGGGGGATAGTTTCTCTGCTGATGGCCGGAGCAATTATCCATCAGTCAGGCTGCCTGGGTTGCATAGGCATGGGGCAGGCTCCAGGAACAAATCAGATATCATTGCGCACGTTCCCTCGCAATTTTCCTGGGCGCAGTGGGACAAAGGATGACAAAGTCTATCTATGTTCCCCTGAAACTGCTGCTGCTGCGGGTATACATGGTGTCATTACCGATCCGCGACGTCTAGGTGACATAAAATCCTATCCTGCGGTACAGAATCCGGAAAGATACCTGCTTGATGATTCCGGAATCATCTATCCTTTGGAGGAAACTGATAATATAGAAATTATTACAGGTCCCAATATTGTTTCGTTTCCAGATTTTGAACCACTTCCGGATAACCTGTCGGTGAAAGTAGTAAGTGTGCTTGGTGATAACATAACTACTGATCACATCATGCCGGCCGGCAATAAGGTGCTGCCGTTACGCAGCAACATACCGGCAATTAGTGAACATGTATTTGAACAGATTGATCCCGATTTTCCTGCACGAGCTCGTGGATTTGGAAATGGTGCGATTATAGCTGGAGAAAATTATGGTCAGGGATCTTCCCGCGAGCATGCCGCCATTGCTCCGCGTTATCTTGGAATCCGTGTGAAGATTGCCAAGAGTTTTGCAAGAATTCATAAAGCGAATCTTGTTAACTTCGGAATTCTGCCATTGGTTTTTAAAGATTCGGCTGATTATGGACGTTTTCAGGCAGGAGAGGATTTTTCTATTCCTGATGTACGTAAACAGATCAAAAGCGGATTGTCAGAGCTTCGTGTTTTTGTTGGAGGCGTTGAAATTATTACCTTGCTTGATGTGTCCGATCGGCAGCGTCAGGAGCTATTGGCTGGCGGTACCTTAAATTTTGTGAAAAGCGGTTCAAAACCATAGTAAGGAGCAGCAATGTTAAAAGAAGTCCGCAAGACAAAAATCGTAGCAACTCTTGGTCCGGTTAGTTCTTCATCAAAAATGCTTCAGAAGCTTATCCTGGCAGGTGCTGATATTTTTAGATTGAATTTTTCTCACGGGGAAAACAGTGAAAAAAAGGAATTGATTGATCGTATACGAGAAGTTTCGGCGCGTATGGGACGGGACGTGGGGATCCTTGCTGACCTGCAGGGGCCTAAAATTCGAACCGGCAAGATGAAAGACAATGTGATGCCTCTTTTGAAAGGTCAAGAGGTTACCATTACAACTGCCAATATCCTGGGCGAAAAGGGAATAATACCTACTATCTATAAAGAATTACCGCGGGATGTACGTCCCGGTAGCAGAATTCTTTTGGATGATGGTTTGCTGGAACTTAAAGTTTTATCTGTAAAGGGAGAAGAAGTTTTATGCCAGGTAGTTACGGGTGGTGAGCTGAAAAACAATAAGGGTATCAATCTTCCAGGAGTGAAAGTCTCTGCTCCCTCTCTGACAGATAAGGACCGTAAGGACCTTGATTTTTGTCTTGGCGAATCTATTGATTTTATAGCACTTTCATTTGTGCGGACTGCCGAAGATGTGGAGGAGTTGAAGCGACTGATTTCAGCTAGTGGCCGGCAGATCCCGATTATCGCCAAAATTGAAAAGCCGGAAGCTATGCGTAACTTCGCTAAAATTCTCAAGGCTGCCGATGCAATTATGGTCGCTCGTGGGGATTTGGGAGTAGAGGTCCAGGCAGAGAAGGTGCCTGTTTTTCAGAAAAAAATCATTGAAGCCTGTAATCAGGCAGGTAAGCCTGTAATTACTGCAACGCAAATGCTCGACTCAATGATCAAAAATCCGAGGCCAACTCGAGCAGAAACCTCTGATGTCGCCAATGCGATTATTGACGGCACTGATGCAGTAATGCTTTCCGGTGAAACAGCCAGCGGCGACTATCCGCTACAAGCAGTTGAAACAATGGCTAAGGTGGCAGTTGATATTGAGCAAAGTGGCTTCATGCGTCGTCCGGTGCATGGGCCCGATCTTTCCAGGGGTATTTCCCGGGCTGTAGCTGAATCCGCTTGTAGTGCGGCCGCTGGGCTCAATGCAAAAGCTATTGTTGTATTTACCCAGTCCGGCCGTACAGCCGGGCTTATCTCTTATTTCCGGCCAACCATTCCTATTATTGCTTTCACAAACTGTGCTGAAATTCGCAGGCGAGTATCCCTGTTCTGGGGGGTCCGCTGTACAGAAATAGGAATAATGGAAAATACTGATCAGCAAATATTTGAAGTAGAGAAAATATTACTCTCTTCCGGCTTCCGCAAAGAAGACCTTATAGTAATAACAATGGGCACGCCCATTGAGACCCGAGGGTCTACCAACCTGATGAAAGTCCATTCTCTGGGCTCTCATGGTTTTTACGAAATTTTCTAAATTCCTGAAAAAGGTGGATTTTTAAAAAAGGTTTCTTTTGAACAATCTTTTTCTTTGACAGGGGCACAATGTCGTGTTAGAAACTGAGTCCCTTTTGAGGAAACCGGTTTTTAGGGGTTTCCTGGGCAGACAAGAAAATTTGTCTGGTTAAAAAAAGAAGTTGACACATTGAGATAGTTTTGTTAGTTTGTTCGTCTTGACTGAGTGTCTGGTCTTTGAAAACCGA
>NZ_JAHDYS010000017.1 GCF_018531195.1 Pelotalea chapellei
GCCATGATCAGGGACAACCGCCGCTGGAACGATAGTTTTTATGCTTTCACTTGACAGAGAACACGGTTGCTCCGCGGTGCTTCCTGCGGGTGCGACGATCTGACTGCTTTTGAGCAACGTGAATTTCTAAACTGCCTGATAAGTCGCAAGTCAATGTATCGCGGATACGGCGGTTTTAAGCGGATCTTCATCTTTTATTCTTCGTCCTGATCCGCCGTTATCCGTGCTTTTATCCGCCTTTTCCGCGTTCTATTGCTTTTTGTTTTTAGAAATCTCGAGGTGCCATGAAAATCTCCCCAGCCGACAATTCCTACGCCACCTTCTGCGACCTGACCACCGGTTACCGCTTGTTCTACCTCCTGCGTGAGGCGTGCAATGCGGGGATCATCGACCGGGTGGCGGAGCATGCCTGTACAACCGAAGAGCTGGTGAAGCAGTGCGGCCTGCGGGCGGAGGAAGGGGGGCGCTTCGTCGAGTCACTGGTGAATGTGGGATTGCTGGAGCGCTACGACGGGCAGCTGTACCTCTCCCGTTTTGCCGCTACCTACCTCGCCAGCACCAGCCCCGAGAACCAGGTGCATGTGCTGGAATTTGAAGAACTGCTGATGGAGAACTGGGGCCAGCTGGGGAAGGTGCTGAGGGATGGTCAGGGCTCGCTGATCCAGGAACGTTCCCCGGATGAATACCAGCGCCGGCTGAACCTTTTCCAGGGGGCCATGGCCGAGGCGGCCCGGGTCCGCGCCCGGGAACTGTGGGAAGCGCTGCCCGGACTGCCGGAAACCGGACTGATCATCGACATCGGCGCCGGTGACGGCAGTTATCTGCATGAGTTTCTGACAGGCCACCCCGGCTGGCAGGCGCTCGCCTGCGATCTGCCCGATGTCTGCAACGCGGCGCAATCGGGCTCCACCCACCCTAACCTGCGCTGGCACCCCATCAATATTATTGCTGAACATGAACTGGGGCAGCTCGTGGAAATGCAACGCGGCCAGGCCTCACTCGTAGTGCTCTCCAACCTGATCCACTGCTATTCCGCAGAGGAGAACAGCAACCTGCTGGCCCGCCTGGCCCAATTGACCACCGCCGACGGGATGGTGATCGTCCATGATTTCTATACCGACGGCAACGGCTTTGGCGCCATGTACGACCTGCACATGCTGGTCAACACGTTCAACGGCCGTTGCTACACCATCCCGGAGACCGCCGACCTGTTGCAGCAGGCCGGACTCCCCCAACACACCGTGCTGGAACTCCCCTCCCGCTCCCATGCCGTTATCGCCGGCCGAAGCAGTTCCGTCGAAGCGGGCACTTCGCTCCACCTCCTGCGTACCACGGCCCGTCAGCTCGGCTTTCATGCAGCGGTGGACCTGGACCCGGTCGTCATTACCATCGAACCGTGGGTAAAAGCCAAATGTTCCTATGGCTGCTCGCAGTACGGCAGAAAATGGAGCTGCCCGCCCCATTCCATGGGGAGCGAGGAATTCAAGGAGCTGCTGGGGTGTTACTCCCGCGCCCTGCTGGTGGCCGGACAACCGCCGCTGCGCTCATTTCAGGAACAATTACTGGAGCTGGAGAAAGCGGCATTTCTGGGCGGATTCAAAAAGGCGCTGGCCTTCAGCGGCGGTCCCTGCTGCTGGTGTGAAACCTGCCCGGAAGATCGCTGCACATTTCCGGAAAAGCGCCGTCCCTCGCTGGAATCCTGCGGCTGCGATGTCTTTGCTTTGGCCGAAAGGGCGGGAATTAAGATGGGACCACTGAAAAATAGCGATGACTTTGTGCAGTATGTGGGATTGCTGCTGGTGGAATAAATGTCACGTTCATCTTCAGAAAACCCTTAAGCCTCACCTCACTCCAGCAGTCTCTCCAAGATCATTGCCAGCCACACCACTATGGTGTATATAATTTTCCTATGACCGGAAAGCGTAAACCTACATATGATCTTGATGCGTTTAAGGCCACTTTTGATCGTGTCGAACGTCTTGCTGTTACCGGCACGGCGCTTCGCAACGCTGCCGCGCTTGGATGTGGACGTACCGAGATTGTGAACATAATCCAGACGATGCAGCGAGGACATTTCTATAAATCTATGACTGCTTATGCCGATTCCCGGCTTTGGCAGGACGTATATCACGTTCCGTCTCCGGTGGGTCTGCTGTATGTTAAGTTTACCGCGGATGCCATTACCGAATTTCTGCTGTTGTCGTTCAAGGAGAAAAACAATGACTGATCCCGTTTGTCCTGAAACTGGGGCACCAATGCATCGCGGGGTGCGGCCGATGATTCTTACCTACAAAGGGAAGAGCATCACCTTTGACATGCCCGGCTGGTATTGCGATCAATCAGAAGAAAGTATTCATACCGGCGAGGATATGAAGATTTCAGACAGGATGTTGAATCTTCTCAAGGCTCAAAGCGAAGGACTGCTTGAGCCGGAGGAAATTCGCCGTATCCGCAAAAAACTTCATCTCTCTCAGGAAGCGGCAGGCCTCTTGATCGGCGGTGGCCCCCGCGCCTTCCAAAAATACGAGAGTGGCGATTTGCTGCCCAGCCGAGCTGTCAGCAGCGCACTTATCTTGCTGGATCATGACCCGGAGGCGTTGGCAGTGCTCACTGCCCACAGAAAAGCAGCTTGAATTGGTAAAGCCTGCGCAACACAATGTTACCGGCACTATTCAAACACACGGGAGAACAATATGAAAATCGACCTTATAGTCGCACAACCGCTCAAACACTCAACCCCTGCGCTGGTCATCGGCTGTTGGGAAGATAACCGGGATGACCTCTTTGCCCAGTGCGACGCTGCTCTAAACGGCCTGCTTGGCCGGCTGGCAGAAAACCGCGAGTTCTCCGGCAAGGCCAACTCCACCCATCTGGTGCACACGCTGGGCAAACTGCCGGCGGAACGACTGGTGCTGGTGGGACTGGGCAAAAAGGCAGAGCTGAATGATGAGCGCATTCGTCAGGCGTCCGGTAATGCCGTGCAGGCGCTGCGTGCGGCCCGGATCGCGTCCTTTTCCACTGCACTGCATCTGGCAGGCAAAGAGACACCTGCGGTCGAGGCGGTTTGTGAGGGCACCCTGCTCGGCAGTTACGCCTTTGAGCACTACAAGACCAAGGACAAAGAGGAACGTTTCAGCTATGAGGCTATGACCCTGCTGCTGAAAAGCGATACCGTCAACCAGGACCGCGCCCGGGTTGAGCAGACTGAAATAATCTGCCAGGCAGTTCAACTTGCCCGCGACCTGGTCTCGCACCCGGGCAACGTGGCCACCACCGGTTATCTGGCCGACACGGCGCGGGAACTGGCTGAGCGCCACCCTCTCAAGTGCTCCGTCCTGGAACTGGACGAGCTGGAAAAACTCGGCATGAATGCTCTCGTGGCTGTCGGCAAAGGATCACATGAGCCGCCGCGCCTGATCGTGCTGGAGTACCATGGCGCTGGAGGCAAGGATCGTCCGGTTGTGCTGGTCGGCAAAGGGGTCACCTTTGATTCAGGCGGGATTTCCATCAAGCCGGGGGCCGGGATGGAGGAGATGAAGACCGACATGGGGGGCGGAGCGGCTGTGCTGGCAACCATGCAGGCTGCTGCCGGCCTCAAGCTGCCAATCAATCTGGTGGGAATCATCCCGACTGCGGAGAACATGCCCGATGGCAAAGCCTACAAACCGGGCGATGTACTGACTTCCATGTCCGGAACAACCATCGAGATCACCAACACCGACGCCGAGGGGCGCCTGATCCTGTGCGACGCACTGCACTACGCCCAGAAATACCGGCCGGCAGCGATGGTCGACCTGGCCACCCTGACCGGCGCCTGCGTGGTAGCGCTGGGACACCTGGCCAGCGGCTTGATGGGAAATGATCAGCGTCTGGTGGACGCGCTCAAGCGGGCGGGTGAGCGCTGCGGAGACAGAGTCTGGGAGTTGCCTCTCTGGGACGGCTACGGCGAGGCCATGAAGAGCGACATCGCCGACCTGAAGAATGCCGGCAGCCGCGACGGCGGCAGCATTACCGCCGGATGGTTCCTGAAGCAGTTTGTCGGCAAAACCCGCTGGGCCCACCTGGACATAGCCGGAACCGCCTGGAGCGACAAAGCGCAGCCCTGCTGCCCCAAAGGGGCTACCGGAGTTGGCGTGCGGCTCTTGATCGAGTATCTGAGGGAATTGACCAAGGGGAAATGAAGGCTATCGTGAAGCTGAAAAGATTTTGTCTCACGCAGAGCCGCAGAGTAACGCAGAGAAAGGCGATGCGACAAAAACCTATCTTAGCCTCACGAAAAGGCCGGATTTACAAACAATAATCTTAATCGAAGTTGTAGTCGAGAAGCTTAAAGTCTTGTCTCTCGTAGTCGCAGAAAAAACGCTGAGAAACGCATCAAACAGAAAACATCTTTAGCTTCACGAAAAGCCCCGATTTTTGAACTTTGATTTTTAACCGTGAGGTCATCGTGAAGCTAAAGATTCTTAAAGTTTTGTCCCCTTCGCTGAGATTCACGATTTAGAATTAGTAGGGCTGTAAAATCCGGCCTTTTCGTGAGGCAAAGAAAGCTTTAATCAGACTACTCAACAGTAAACCTTTCTTACTCCTCTTTCTGCGACCGTTCAATTGCCCGCTGCATGTCCGCAAGCGTCGCTTCAAACTCCTGCCATGCCTTCTGACCCGACTCACGCAAGCGAACAAAATCCTTCTTCAGTTGTTGCTCTTTTAGCCGCAGCTCGGGGAGCTTCTTTTTAAACTCGGCCTGTGCCTCTTTACGCGCACCCTTCAGCGTCTTCTCCAGACGGTCCAATTGCCGGTCAATCTCGTCAATCTTCTTCTCCAGCCGTTCGTTCCGTTGTTCCGATTCTTTCGTCTCCGCAGGATCAGCGGGAGGATCGGCTGCCCTGACGAGCGGAGCGGAGTATGCCAGACAAACAGCCAACAGGAGCAGTGAAAGTATTCTTTTCATGGTTTTCTCCTCAATTCAAGGGTGTGGTGTCTCAAAGCTTATCAGATGCCTATGATCAGTCGAGAGTGCATTCACACCTGATCTTCCCAAATTGACACGGTATCCGCCTTTGCTGCAATCCCGGACAACTTTAAAATAAAAGTTTTTCATAGTGATATTGACTTTTAGTGTTGTATTTGCTACCTCCGTGAACATGTATTTTAATGTGTATCGCTTGTTTCGGAGCATATATGTTGTTTGCGTCAAAAAGTGATGCGGCGCTGTAAAGGCCTCGGGTTCCCTAGCGGAATTCGGGGCCTTTTTGTGTCTATTGCAAGCTGAACGAGGTTGGAATGAACTTGATCGGATACAGATATGCTGTTGTTGTGCTGATGACCGTCCTGTTGGCGTCAATCATTGCACCGGTATTTGCGACAGTGCAACAAACGCCCCCGCCGTCAATAAAGTTGACGAACGAAGAAAAAGAGTGGCTCAAGGCTCATCCAGTCATAAGGGTTGTTTCGGATCCGCTACGCGGACCACTGGAGTTTGTAGATGAAAACGGCACACCCAAGGGAATATCCGCCGATTATCTCAAGCTTTTGGAAAAGATGCTTGGTATCCGCTTTGATATCGTCCGTGGCGGCTCGTGGGTAGGGATGGTCGAACAGTTGAAACGCCGGGAACTGGACATGATCACCGGCTTCACCAAAAGCGAAAAGCGCAGTGAATATGCGAATTTTACCAGATCGTACATTTCGTCGCCCTATGGCATCTTTACCCGCCAGAATATGCCTTATATCTATTCCCTTGAAGATCTGAAAGAGAAAAAAATCGGGATTGTGGAAGGCTATATTATCAATGAGTATCTGAAAAAGGATCATCCAAATCTAAAGCTTGTTATCTGCGAAAACGTGGTCGATGGTTTGAAAAGATTATCGGACGGCCAGATAGACGCCTATCTCGGCAACACGCTTACTACCGGGTTTTACATAGCACGTTTGGGGATGGGGCATATAAAAGTGAGCGGGATGACCCCCTACCGCACGGAGGAATCCATGGCCACCCGCAAGGACTGGCCCATTCTGGCCTCAATACTCGACAAGTCGCTCAACGCCATTCCGGATGCAGAAAAAAACAATATTTATACAAACTGGATCTCCGTAAAATTCGAACAGAAGATTGATTATCGTCTGCTCTGGAAGATAATGCTCGGAGCAATTCTGGTGGTAGGGCTGCTGATTTACTGGAACCGACGTCTGGGGAAAGAAATTGCCATTCGCAAACAGGCAGAGACAGCGCTGCAGTCCAATCAGGCGCATCTTGAACAGTTACTTCTGGAGCGCACAGCCCGCGCAGCCGAGTTGAGCGAAGCCAAGGAGCGAGCCGAAACTGCCGACCATTTGAAATCGGCTTTTCTGGCAACCATGTCACATGAGTTGCGCACCCCGTTAAACTCAATCATTGGTTTTACCGGCATCTTGCTCCAGGGGCTGGGCGGCCCGATAAATGAAGAGCAGGTCAAGCAGCTCGGCATGGTTAAAAAGAGCGCCAATCACCTGCTTTCACTAATCAGCGATATTCTGGATATTTCAAAGATAGAGGCGGGGCAGTTGACGGTGGCATCCGAACCCTTCGACCTGAAAGAGTCAATTCTCAAGGTCACCCAAACCGTCCTTCCGCTGGCCGAAAAGAAGGGGCTTGATCTTTCCGTTGATGTGGCTGGAGATGTGGGCAATGTCTGTGCGGATATCCGCCGGGTAGAGCAGGTATTACTCAATCTTCTTAGCAATGCGATCAAGTTTACCGAAGAGGGTAGTATCTCACTAAGATGTGTACAGGAGCCTGAAAAGGTCGTGGTAACTGTAGCGGACACCGGCATTGTCATCAAGCCGGGTGACATGGAATCCCTTTTCAAGCCGTTCCGTCAGATAGATACCGGCCTCAGCCGCAAATACGAAGGCACCGGTCTGGGACTCTCGATTTGCAGGAAACTGGTGGAATTAATGGGTGGAACCATGCTGGTTGATAGCTGCCCGGGAAAAGGGAGTACCTTTGGTTTTACCCTTCCATTTAAAAGGAATCAGGCATGAAAACAAAAATTTTGTATATAGAGGACAATGAGCAGAATCTGTATCTGGTGACCTTCATGCTGGAGAAACATGGTTATGAGGTGTGCGCCGCTGCTGATGGGCGGGAAGGGATTGATCTGGCTGCCAGATTAAAGCCCGACCTGATTTTGTTGGATATTCAGCTGCCAGGTATGGATGGCTATGCAGTTGCACGGCATCTCCGTACAAATCCCGATCTGGCAGATATTCCGATTGTTGCCGTTACTTCGTACGCCATGGCCGGAGACCGGGACAAGGCTCTTGCGGCCGGGTGTACAGGGTATATCGAAAAACCTATAAATCCCGACAATTTTATACAGCAAGTGGAACAGCATCTCCCCCAGTCGTTCCTAGTGAGGAATTAAGATCATGCAAAGAGTGTTGATTGTGGATGACATTGCCGACAACCTGTATTTCCTTGAAGCTCTGCTAAAAGGAAACGGATATGACGTGAGTGCTGCGAACAATGGCGCAGAGGCGCTTGAGTCGGCAAGAAGCAATCCCCCCGATCTGATCATCTCCGACATTTTGATGCCGGTGATGGACGGTTATGCTCTTTGCCGGGAGTGGCGCTCGGATGTGCTCCTCAGCCAGATACCATTTATTTTTTATACAGCCACATTTATCGAGAAGAAAGACGAAGAACTGGCGCTCAGCCTGAAAGCAGACCGCTTTGTCATAAAGCCGCAAGAGCCGGAAGTATTGATGAACATCATTCGTGAAGTACTGGCCACCCCCTGCGCTTTTATGGATAAAGGTAACGCTTCCAGTGCTTCCGACGAAGAAGGTGTTCAGAAAGGATACAGCGAGGCGCTGTTCCGCAAACTGGAAAAAAAGATGCACGATCTTGAACAGGTTAATCAGGAGCTACGCCAGACTATTGCCGATCAGAAGCGCCTTGAAGAGCAGCTGCGCCAGGCTCAGAAGATGGAGGCAATCGGCCGTTTTTCCGCTGGAATAGCTCATGATTTCAACAATATTCTGACTGTTATCCTTGGATATGGTGCAATGAATGATACAGACGGAGATGTCGAGCGATAATCCGCAACGGGACAAGATGGGTCAAATTTTGAAGGCGGCTGAACGTGCCACTAACCTGACCCGCTCTCTTTTGACGTTCAGCAGAAAACAGGAGCTTAAACTGGAGCAGTTTGATCTGAACGATACTATTAAGAATGTGGAAATTTTTCTTCGGCGTGTCATCGGTGAAGATATCAAGCTGATTATATCTCTCAAGGAAGATAATTTCAGAGTTGCAGCTGATAAAGGACATATTGAGCAGGTACTGATGAATCTGGCCGCAAACGCGCGGGATGTGATGCCGGAGGGGGGCATCTTTTCAATCAGCACCGATGTTATTGAGATGGACGAGACATTCATAAAAATGCATGGCTATGGTGCACTGGGGCGTTATGTGGTGATCTCCGTCGTCGATACCGGCGTCGGCATGGATGAAACCACCAGACAACGTATATTTGAACCCTTTTTTACCACCAAGGAAACCGGACGCGGGACAGGTTTGGGACTCTCGATAGCCTACGGAATCATACAGCAGCATAATGGTCATATACATGTCTACAGTGAACTGGGACAAGGCACGACATTCAAAATTTACCTGCCGCTTATGCAAAGGGATGCTCATTCAAGCGATGTAAAAATAAGCCTTCAAAACCAGGTGATACCGGGTGGTCGTGGAACAATATTGGTCGTGGATGACGAAGCCAGCGTAAATGATTATCTTAAAAAGTTTTTGACGGATCTGGGATATGTGGTTTTATTAGCCCGGGACGGACAGGAAGCAATCGATATTTTTCGTGCCCAAAAAGACGAAATAGATCTGGTGTTAATGGATGTTGTCATGCCTAATATCAATGGCAGTGAGGCTGCCACAGAAATCAAACGTTTGTCTCCAAAGGTTAAAATTATTTTTACTAGCGGTTACCCCTATGACCTGATTAACGAGCAAAAGCTGTTTACAGAAAGTTCGCGAATCCTTATGAAACCGCTGATTCCAACTGAACTGGCAGTAACTTTGCGGGAAATCCTTGCCATACCTAATTGAAGCAGATTTTCTGGCCGCTTTGACAACCGCTCGACGCTCCCGACCTCCGTCACTTTGGCCGACCCCTGCCGGAGGATTGTTTGAATCGCCAGCAGTCCCGGCAATTACAGGGACTGTGGCAAATCAAGCCACAACTCTTCCAAGGTCCGATGCTCCCTCAGCCTGCGCACCACACTGTCCACCGGTGCCGCAAAAATCGCCTCGTAGATAAATTCATCGGCCGCAAGGTCCATGGCAAAAGCGAGCTGCTCTTTCTTTATGCTGAACTGGGCATTGATCCCGTTGGTATTACCCCGCGCATCGACCCGAACCCATTTGTCGAGCGTAGTGAGGTAGATCGCATTAAAGCCGTGCAGAACGTACTCGCTATCATCAGGTGGATTCAGGCGTAAAACCTGGTAGCAGAAACCGGCGGGTATATTCACCGCCCTGAGCAGGGCGGCCAGGAGGTGGCTTTTTGCGAAGCAGATCCCGGTACCGTGTTGAAGCACTTCACTTGCCGTGCAGGTCACAATGTCGAGGCCGGCATCATTGGTATGAGGAATGACGTCTCTGACCCATTCATACAGACAGCGGGCCTTGGCAACCTCATCCGGTAAGGACTGGGTCAGTTCCAAAGCCTTCTGTTGAACAGCCGGAGACCGCCAGTCAATGATCGCGTCGGAAACAAGATAATCTTTCAAGTCATCAGATTCAGGGTACATACAATCCTCTTTTTATCCTTTGTTGAAAAATCAATTTATCTCAAAAGTTTCAAGATTCGACTCGCGTCGCCCCCTCTTCGAAGCCCCCCTATCCATACGCCAGCCAGTTATCACACTGGCCGCCGCCACTGAACCGATAATCAGGAAACCACCAAGGAGAGACTGTGCCGAAGGCACTTCCCGCAGCAGCAGAAAGACCCAGACCGGGTTAAACACCGGCTCGATCAGGGCAATCAGATTTGCCGTAACAGCCGAAACACGTTTGATGCCGTATGAAAAAAACAGAGTTGCCAAGCCGATCTGCAGTACGCCGAGCACAACGATACTGCCGACAGCGGCCGGGGTAATCCGGGGAACAGGGAGGAAGACTGCAACACTTAAGGCGATTATGGCTGTAATTGCATGGGAAGCCATCAGCGACTGCAGAGGGTTGCCCTCCTTCTGCATGCGGGTGAAGATGAACATCAACGCAAAGGTAACTGCCGACGTGAGCGCCAACATGTTTCCTAAAAGTTGCCCGGTAGAGAGGCGGTCAAAGAACAGCAGAGCCATTCCGACCGGCGTCAGCAACAGAGCGATGACCTGTTCCCGCCGGACATGCTCCTTGAGGATAAAGACCCCCAATATGGCGGTAAAAACCGGCGCCAGGTATTGCAGCAGAATGGCATTGGCCGCCGTAGTGGTCTTATTGGCGGATATAAAAAGTAGCATGGTGGCAGCATTGGCCAGAGCAGTCCCAACCAGCGGCCACGACCATGTCAGCCTGACGGAGCGGGCAATGGCAAACAGAAACAGGAAAGCGATCAGGCTTCTCATCCCTGCAATCAGGAAAGGGTTCCAATCCAGAATTTTGATGAACAAGCCGGCGACGCTCCAGAGAAAAGCGCAGGCCATCATGGAGAGTGTGCCCAGCAAGGCGGGCGAGAAACTGGTATTCATTGCAAGACCTTTAATTGAATTGTGGGATTGACTGAGGAAGGCATTATTTCGCTGTTTGCATTCGAGTGTACGCCACCAATCCTATGATAGTCAGGGCAACTCCCGTCGTTCCGATGGAACCTGGGAAAACACCCTGCAGAAAAATTATCTCTCCGGCAAGCGAAAATATCACTTCCATGGATTGGGTGGCATCGACTGCGGCAATTTCGCTGGGACGGACGCACAGATGCCTGGCATAGAGAAAGATGGTCGTGGCGATAACACCTGAGAACAGCGCTACCAGTGCAGTGCTGATCAGCTGACTTGACGAAGGTGGCGGTGGTGAAGCGACCAGAATGAGCACAATCCAGAATGGCACTGACCCGATGGTTAAGAGTAACACTCTGGCAAAACTGTCTTTAACTACCCGGCTTTCGATGTGCGGAATACGTCCATTTTTCCCTCGCACCGCCTCCCACACCATCTGATTGCCTGTCGGATATGCGAATGCGGCGACCAGAACCGGAAAAGCGGAGAGCATCACTTCACGAACTGTGGCCGAAGCGGCATATTCGACGTTCACCAGCAAAATGCCGGTGAAGATAAGAGCAATAAGCAGCAGCCCCCTGGTGGGAACCTTTCTGCCGAACATCATGAGAACTACCGGAGTGGCAAGGATAGTCAACTGCCAGGTAGTCGCGACAATCCACCCGGCAGCGTAGGAGGCACCGAAGCTCAGCAGAGAATAAAATATCCCAAAGCCCACGCTTCCCGCCATAATCCAGAACAACCAGTGCCGGATAAAAACTTCTTTGATATCAGCCAGGTATTTGGACCCTTTTGAAAAACCGATCCAGATACTCAAAAAAACAAGCATATATCCGAACCGCAGACTTGAAGTCCATACCCAATGCCCCCCGCCCAGGCTCATCGCTCTGTTTAAGATAAATGTGCTGCTGAAGAATAAGGCGGATAACGTCCCAAGAAGAATTAGTCTAACCACTACAACTCCTTACGGAAGGCATGCTTTAAATATATATTTTTCATAAGAGCGGGTGGTCACCTGTGCTTCACAATATAGTGGACTGGCTAGGAAACAACTTCACACTTCATAATTCTTTACTTTTATAACATGAATGTTATGATCGACATCATGGTTTACCATCTTTCATACTACAATGAAACTGTAGAGACCGAACTTGATGCTTGGCCTGTCGGTTTGCGTGCTCGATTTCGAGCACTGACCGTACGCATGGAAGAAAATGGTCCCAACTTGGGAATGCCGCATACACGGGCGCTTGGCAATGGCCTCTTCGAAATCCGCGCCAAGGCAGAGGAAGGAATTGGAAGAGTTTTTTTCTGCACAATGGTCGGGCGAAAGATCATAATTCTACACAGCTTCATCAAAAAAACGGATAAGACACCAAAACGAGAATTAGATATAGCGCTTACCCGGCAGAAGGAGGTAGTTAATAATGAGCTATAAACCTGTTTCGTACGACCCCAAGAAAAAATTGGAAAAAGACCTGCAAGATCCCCACTTCAAAAAAGCATGGGAAGCCTTGGATGATGAATTTGCCGCTTTGGATGCACTGCTTGCAGCACGCAGGCAGGCAGGCATGACACAGGAGCAGGTGGCAGCTAAAATGGGCGTTTCACAGCCATCCTTGGCGAGGGTTGAAGCCTCGCTCGGCTCTCACCGTCATTCACCGTCTCTGGAAATGCTCCGAAAATATGCTGCCGCCGTTAACTGTAAGCTTGAGATCAGGCTGATACCACAGCACTCGTAGTATCCTGCGCTCTGGTAGAGGGCAAAAAGAGGGGAGCCCTCTTTGCCCTCTCATAATACTTTTCTTTTTTTGTTTCCCAATATTCCGGCAGATCCCAAACCTTTCTCTAATTACCGAATCCATGAAAATCCTCATTGTTGAAAACCCACGACCTCTCACTTTCGCGCATTACAACGACGTGGCCAATGCCCCGCTCTCTGCCAGCCTGAACAGCGGTTATGCCCTGGCTATCGCCCGTCAGGCCGGCTGGGACGCGGCCCATCTTGATTTCACCTCCAGCACTGAGACGCCGAAGAGACTTGCCACCACAATACTGGCTGAGGATGCAGATTTGGTCCTCTTCCATTGGGTCTATTCCTGGGGGCATGAGCGGATCGTTCGCGAAGTGCTTGATCTGCTGCGCGAAAGCGATGCGCCGCTGGGAGCCTTCGGCCTGTTTCCGACGCTCTCCTGCAACAGACTTCTCCAGTACGCCCCCACGCTGGATTTCATCCTGATGGGCGAGTTCGAAGCGACCCTGGCCGAGTTGCTGGCCACCTTCAGGCCAGGCGACCTGCAACCGCTCCCCGGCCTGGCCCTGCCCGACGCACCGTTCATCCCCCGGGCTCTGATCGATGATCTGTCACTGCTGCCGGTGCCGGACGACGTGGGGGCAAACTGCAACTATGCCAGCATGAACATCGCCGCCAGCCGCGGCTGCCATGGCGATTGCAGCTTCTGCTTCATCAAGCCCTACTACGGCTGCAGCCGCCGTCGGGTACGCACTCCAGCTTCGCTGGAAAGGGAATTGACCCAGCGCATAGGGCGTAGACAGGTTGACAGCCTCTATTTCATCGACCCGACCTTCATCGCCCCCGGTGAACGGGAGCGCGAACGGATCATCGCCCTCAGCCGCATCGCCCGCGCAGCTGGCCTGCCCTTTGGTTTTGAGACCAGAGTGGATACGGTTGAAGAAGGGCTGCTGAAAACTTTGACCAAAAACGGGGCTACTTCAGTTTTCCTTGGGATCGAGTCGGGCTGCGATGCCGTGCTGCGGCGCATCAACAAACGCATCACCAAACAGCAGGTCAGCGATGCCGTGCGCATCGCCCAGCGCTGTGGTCTGCAACTGAACATCGGCTTTATCATGTTCGAACCCGATTCAACTTTGGATGAACTGGAAGAAAACTATACATTCCTGGAGGAGTTGGAGCTGCTGGATGAGCCTGATATGACCGTCAACCTACTGTATCACAATCAGATCGTGCTGTATGGTTCCCCTGCCTGGAAGCGCTTTGAAGCGGAAGATCGTCTGTTGGTGGATGAACATCTCCCGTTCGAAGCGCGCTACCGCTTCCGGGACGAGCGGGTGGGACTGGTTTGTGCCGCGATGGGGCGGCTGGCCTATGAATATTTCAGGGGTAGCGATCGGTTGCAGGGCAGCGCCAGCCAGGGGAGAGTGAACAATTCCCTCAAGGAAGCCTTCAGTTCATACACCCTGGCCGCAGAACGGGGCCAGACGGAACAGATTGCCGAGCTGGAAGTTTTTTTTGCACAACAGCTGAAAAATATAGAGTAATACCGGAGGTAAAATGAGGGGGCGGCCTGACCGTTTCGAATGCAACAGGCAGAAATATAAATGGCCCTTCCTTTATTCCGACCAGCCAGGAATAAAGGAAAGGGCCAGATAGTTACAAGAGGATATTGGGATGTCAGATGCCGGCAGGTGCACTCTCAACGGAATATTTTGCCGCTACCCAGTCCACCATGCCGCCCCTGAGCCAGCGAACATTGGTGTATCCCTGTCTAATGGCGAGGATGGCTGCCTTATAGGATCTCCACCCGTTGATGCCGTTACTGTAGAAAACGATAGTGGCGCTCTTGGTTGCGGGGAGGGCAGTAAGGTCGAACTGATCGAGGGTGGCGTCGAAGGTGGTGGTTTTCAGGCTCCGCTGCGTGTAATGCACGTTAGCGGTTCCGGGGATATGACCGGCGCTGTACGCGCTGGAAGAACGGACGTCAAAGAATACGGCTGTTTTAGCGTCGAGGAGGGTTTTGGCGGCACTGGCAGTGATAACTGTGCCTCCAGGAAGAGTGGTCGGTGTCGGGATTACGGTCGTGGTCGTGGTCGTAGTTGTGGTTGTCGCGGCGCTCGCCGGGCCTGACCACGTCATGCAGAAAACTGACAACGCAAGAAACAGCACCAGTGATAATCTTGTCCAAATCATTCGTATTTCTCCTTTCACATCACCTATGGGGTTTTATACTGCCTCGGGACTGTCACAACGGAGTCCCTGAACAGTTTTTGGATTAGCAGCTTCAGGCAGGACGGCTCAATTTATAGCCTTGAGGGGTGGGCAAAAGTCTGTATCACGTACCACAAGATAAAATTAATTTCAACCCATTAATTATTTGTTGTTTACACTATTTCTTTTTCTTGTTCCGAAGCCCGCGAGGAGGGACGTAAATCGGGTCATGAAGTCCCCGCGCTGCAAAATCGATTCCCGCACACCCTCACTTGAGTTACAATCATTCATCCGGCCAGCCCGGCCCTTATGGGAAAAAGATCCGAGAGGAACAATCCATGACACCCGCAACACGCATCCACCTCGTCCGCCATGGCCAAGTGGCAGGATACGACCAACCCCGCTACAACGGACAGACCGATGTCGCCCTGACCGACCTTGGCGTTGAGCAGTACCACCGCCTGAAGGAACATCTGGCTGATGTGCCGCTTTCCGCCTGTTATACCAGCGATCTGTCACGCTGCACGATCGGTGCTGAAATCCTCTGCGGAAAACTCGCCGTCGAGCCGGTCAAACGCAAAGAGCTGCGCGAACTGAACATCGGCATCTGGGAAGGAATGACCTGGAGCGAGATTACCGGGCGCTGGCCAAAGGAGTGGCAGGCCCGACTGGCGGACCTGGTTAATTATCGGGTGCCCCAGGGAGAGAATCTGCTGGACGTGCAGGCCAGGGTTATGCCGGTGATCAGCGAGATAATCGACCGGCATAAGGGGCAGGAGATACTGGTGGTGGGGCATGGCGGCGTCAACCGTGTCATTCTTCTGAATGCGATCGGTGCACCTCTTAAGGGGATGTTCAATATCGAGCAGAACTATGGCTGCTATAATATCATTGACTATTATGCCGATGGCCGCGCCACGGTTAAACTGCTCAACCAGCAGGTGGCCTGACCATGGCCCGCGGACCGAAAACAGTCAAACTGCCCAGCGCTGAAGAGGCTGCCGCGCTTCTGAAAAAAATGCGCGGCGAAGTGGACAGCAACAGTAACTACCGGACCAAATCGCTGAAGATCCATGGACCGGTCTGCGCAAAGTGCGGCCGCGAGTTTGATGCCGCCAATCTGAACCAGCTGACCGTGCACCACAAGGATGGCAACCACCACAACAATCCCCCCGATGGCTGCAACTGGGAGAATCTCTGCATTCACTGCCACGAGGACGAACATAGCCGGGACCTTCTCGGTGACTACATCTCTGGAAAGGAGTGAATATGAAGTTTTTACGGGGTTTCATCAGCATCATGATGGTCTGCGGGCTTCTCGCAGGAAATGCAACGGCAGCAGAAAAGGCTACAGCTCAGCCGGTTGTCGTTGATGTACGATCGCAGCAGGAATGGTTGACAGGTCATCTGGAGGGAGCGGTATTGATTCCCCACGAGCAGATTGTGGAGGGAATCGCGAAAGTGACCAGCGACAAAAAGGCAAAAATACTGCTCTACTGCCGAAGCGGCAGACGCACGGCCATTGCCATTGATGAGCTCAAAAAGAATGGCTATGAAAACCTGATCAATTTGGGCAGTATTGAAAATGCTTCCAAGGAACTGGGCAGAGCGATAGTAAAGTAATCGCACAAGGTCAGATCAGACTAAAAAAGGCCGTTCAACCTTCCCAAAGGAAGAAGTTGAACGGCCTTTTTATTTTCTGCTTGAATTAACGCCAGACAAGGGAACTTTTTATGCCTGTCCACCCGCACTGCTATTTTCAAAAGCGCTGCGAGCCTTGAGCATCTCTTCCATCTCACGCAGTTTCTCACCCATCCAGGCATGGAACACCTTTGCATTTTCATAGCTCATCACCACGCCGGTATCGATGAAACGCACCATGCTGTTTGCCAGATCACTCGGCTCCATACTGGTCTCGCGGCCGATGGCGCCTTCCGAGGTGATTTCATGACTGATGGATTCGGGCAGCGGCTGGCGTTCGAGATAAAAGTTCACGATCATCTCGCCGCGGGGGGAAAACCCGCCCTGGGCTCCATTGACATAGGTAGGGTTGTATCCATAGTTAAAAACGTACTTGAATTTAAGTTCCGGTTTTTTGTGGCTCATGTGATCTCCTTGTATGTGATGTGTGACGTATGCTCCGTCAGTGGTGGTGTTATGTATCATATTACCCGCTAATCATGAAAATAAAACTTGCAAAAATGACCTCATCGGACCATAAAGGACAAAATGAGTCTTATTACTGGAGGCACACATATGAACCGCACAATCCGGAAAATCCCCATCCTCCTTCTCTCTATGTTGTTTCTTCTGCCGCTGAATTGCCTGGCCAAAGACGATGCTCCGCGGATCCTCTTTGACCAGGGCCACAACCAGCGTTTTCTGATCGGAGAGAAAGGTGAACTGCAGCTTTCCAAACTGGCCGATACAGTCCGGAAACAGGGAGCCCAGGTGAATTCAACCACTTCTCCCCTGAGTAATGAAACACTCGGCAACTGTGAGGCGCTCGTCATCTCAGGCCCCTTTGCAGAGTTGACCTCCGAAGAAAGCGATGCTGTGCTCCATTTCTTGGAACGCGGCGGCCGGCTGGCTGTAATGCTGCACATAGGACAGCCGGTTGCCGGCCTGCTCGCCCGGTTGAATGTCGAACATTCCAATGCGGTATTGCATGAGCGCCGGAACATCCTCGACATGGACATCAACTTCACGATAAACGATCTGAAGAAAAATCCTCTGTTCAACGGTATCAGCCAGTTTTCCGTCTATGGGGCCTGGGCGCTCAATCCAGGTCCCGGCTCAACCGCCATTGCCAGCACCTCGCCGGAAAGCTGGGTTGATCTGAATGGCGACAAGACTTTTTCAAAGGATGACGCCAACGGTCCTTTTGCCCTGGTTGTTTGGGGAAACAAAGGGAAAGGCAGTTTCATCATTTTTGGTGATGATGCGATTTTTCAAAACCGGTTCCTCGATAAGAACAATGCCGCGCTTGCCGTTAATCTTGCCGCCTGGCTGGCACACAAAAATTGACACATTGGATATCTGGCGATATAAGGCTATTAATTAACCTTAAAAGGAGAATCATCATGAAAAAAAGCTTCGTCAGATCCGCCCTCGCAGCAGTAGCCCTCATCATGTCAGCGAGCCTCGCCATGGCCGTGGACACAACAACCAAAATGCCTGACGTGAAAGGTGCAGCAAAAGCCACTGCAGACAGCGCCAAAACAGGTGCCAAATCTACAGCCGACACAGCCAAGGGCAGTGCCAAGGGTGCTGCAGCCGATGCCAAGGCAACTGCAACCGACACCAAAGACAAAGCTAAAGCCGCCGCAACCGCTAAAGTGGTTGACATCAATACCGCCACTGCAGCCGAGTTGAAAGCTGTCCCCGGCATTGGCGACACTTACGCATCCAAGATCGTTGCTGGCCGCCCCTATGCCAACAAGGCTCAGCTCAAGTCCCGCAACATCCTTCCTGCGCCTGTGTATGAGAAGGTCAAGGACCTGATCGTAGCCAAGAAAAAATAAATTCATAGCCGCATACCTGAACCACCGGGACATCCAGTAATGGGTGTCCCTTTTTTTGTGCCTCGTTCGACTGCGGCGCCTAAAACTGCTCTCTCGCCAATCACGCATCTTCAATGATAGTATTAGAGCACAGCCAGGAGGTGCGTCATTCAAGGTTTTCCACTTCTGATACGCCTGATTACCATATTCTGTTTTGCCTTCCCACTCGCAACTGCCGCGCAGGAAGCGCCGAAAGAGAAGAACGTGGTGCTTGTCGGCGGAGACCAAAGCTACCCCCCATACGAATTCATCGACAAGGATGGCAATCCGACCGGCTATAATGTCGAGCTGACCAGGGCCATCGCCAGGGTCATGGGCCTGAATGTCGAGGTCAGGCTGGGTACATGGGCGGAAATGCGCAACGCCCTGCTAAGCGGCAGGATCGATGCGCTGGAGGGGATGTCATACTCGGCTGAACGCGCCCTGACCATTGATTTCTCACCACCGCACACCATTGTGCATCATTCATTTTTTGCCCGCAAAGGCGTGGCTACACTTCCCACTCTGGCCAACCTGCGCAACAAGGAAGTCATTGTACTTAATCACGGAATCATGCAGGAGTTTCTCCGTGATCAGAACAGCGGGGCACGCATCGTGACCGCCGAGACCCATGCCGACGTGTTGCGCCTGCTGGCGGCTGGAAAGCACGATTATGCCCTGATGGCCAAACTGCCCGGGCTCTACCTGATCCGCGAACTGGGGCTCTCCAACCTGGAAGCAGTGGGAGATCCGGTTTCGGCCCAGGATTACTGCTTTGCCGTGGCCAAGGGAAATTCGGCTCTACTGGCCCGCTTCGGCGAAGGACTGGCTATTCTCAAGAACAGCGGAGAATACCAGCAGATCTACAACAGATGGCTGGGAGTGCTCGAGCCGCGTGGGATCACCTGGCAGCAGGCGGCCAAGTACGGGGCGATCATAATAGTGCCGCTGATCCTGCTCCTGGGGGGCATGGCCCTCTGGTCGCGGACCCTGCACCGTGAAGTGGCCCTGCGCACCGCAGAGCTGTCCCAGGAAGTGGCCGAGCGGCGCCACGCCGAAGAAGAGCTGCGCAGCCAACAACAGCAGCTGGTCCAGGCCGACAAGATGGCGGCGCTGGGGGTACTGGTTTCGGGAGTGGCCCATGAGGTCAACAACCCCAATGGACTTATTCTGCTGAATATGCCGGTGGTGATGGAGGCCTTCCAGGATGCGGAACCGATTCTGGAGGAATATTACCGGAAGCATGGCGATTTCGACTTTGCGGGACTGCGGTATTCACGCATGCGGGAGGCGCTGCCGCGCCTGATGAGCCAGATGCTGGAGGGCTCGAGAAGGGTCAAGGGTATCGTGGAGGACCTGAAAGATTTTGCCCGCCAGCCGGTTGCGGAACAGAGTGGAGACCTGGACCTGAACGAGACGGTCCGCGCAGCCCTGCGGCTGCTCTCCAACCTGATCGAGAAGAGTACCGAACACTTCAGCGTCGAGTATGGCGAGTCGCTGCCTCAGGTACGGGGGGCCGCCCAGCGCATCGAGCAGGTGGTGGTCAACCTGGTGATGAACGCCTGCCAGGCCCTCCCCTCGCCGGATCGGGGGGTGGCGCTACGCACCTTTCAGGATAAGGATACTAACTGCATCATTCTGGAGGTGCGGGATGAAGGTATCGGCATCCCGGCGGAAAACCTTTCCCGGCTGACCGATCCGTTTTTCACCACCAAGCGTGAGACCGGCGGCACCGGCCTTGGCCTCTCCATTTCAACCGGTATCGTCAAGGAACACAACGGTACCCTCGAATTCGATTCCACGCCCGGCCTGGGCACCACGGTCCGGCTGAGCCTGCCGATCCCCGTCAAGGAGTCTGCCCCATGAGCGTCACCCTCTACCCTTCTTTCAGCATCCTTCTGGTGGATGACGAGCCGGACTGGCTTTATTCCATGGGCATCAGCCTGGAGCGTGCCGGCATCAACAATATCCTGACCTGCAGCGACAGCCGTGCAGTGATGAAGATGCTGGCGGACAACCCGGTGGGCATCGTGCTGCTCGACCTGACCATGCCGCACCTCTCCGGCCAAGAGCTGCTGGGCATGATCGCCGAGGAGCATCCCGGGGTGACAGTGATCATCGTCAGCGGCCTTAATCAGTTGGAAACTGCAGTCGCCTGCATGCGGGGCGGAGCTTTTGACTACTACGTCAAGACTTCCGAGGAAGAGCGCATCATCAAAGGCGTCAAGCGCGCTGTACGGGAACAGGAACTTCAGCGGGAAAACCGGGAGCTGCGCACCCGTTTTCTCTATGACCGGCTGGAACATCCCGAGGCCTTCAGCAACATCATAACCGGCGACAAGGGTATGCGTTCCATCTTCCAGTACATCGAGGCGGTGGCGGTCAGCTCACAGCCTATTCTGGTCACCGGGGAAAGCGGCGTAGGCAAGGAGCTGGTCGTAGCTGCACTGCACAAGCTGAGTCGACGCAAGGGGGAACTGGTGGCGGTGAACGTAGCCGGCCTGGACGACACCATGGTTGCCGACACACTCTTTGGCCATCTGAAAGGGTCCTACACCAGCGCCGGCGAAGCTCGCGGCGGCATGATTGAACAGGCCGGAGAAGGCACCCTTTTTCTGGACGAAATCGGCGACCTGAGCCTGGCCTCCCAGGTCAAGCTGCTGCGCCTGCTGCAGGAGGGTGAATACTATCCCATCGGCAGCGACCGTCCCCGGCGGATGCGGGCCAGGGTCGTGGTGGCCACCCACCAGGAACTGGCCGACCGGCAGGCGGCAGGACAGTTCCGCAAGGATCTCTTTTACCGTTTGCGGGCGCACCACCTGCACATCCCCCCCCTGCGCAAGCGCAAGGGTGATATCCCGCTGCTTGTTGACCACTTTCTCGAGGAGGCTTCGCGGGAGTTCGGCAAGAAGAAGGCCACCGTACCCAAGGAGTTGGCCATCCTCCTTTCCACCTACGACTTCCCCGGCAATGTGCGCGAACTGAAGGCCATGGTCTACGATGCGGTCAGCTTTCACCAGGGGGGTGTGCTCTCCATGGAAGCCTTCATTCGGGCCATTGGCGGACGACCGGCGGAAGCGCTTGTGGAGCGGGATGCCGACCCATCCTCCAATCCCTTCTTCGCTATGGAGCGGCTGCCCGGTTTCAGCGATGCCATCGAGCTGCTGGTGAGCGAAGCGATCCGGCGGGCCGAAGGAAACCAATCCATCGCCGCCCGCCTGCTAGGAGTCAGCCAGTCCGCTCTCAGCAAACGGCTCAAGCCGAAGTCGTAGCAGACAAAATGTGTTAGGAGTGCCAGGCAGTGTTGCCTCAAAGTAGCCTCAATCTCCCCTCCCGCACGGGGAGGGGGAGATTGAGTGCCGAAGTTGTCGTGCAAATCTTAATTCTGTATCAATGCCAATCCCTCCCCCTTGACGGGGGGCTGAAGTGCTAGGAAACCAAGAGCTTCCTTCATACGTTTGCCAGAGAACTGCGCAATAACACTACAGACGTAGAGCGCATTCTCTGGCGTCATTTAAGAAGCAGACGACGCCCCCAAAAGGGGTATGCCCACCGGAATAGTATTCCTCTCGGCATACCTCATCTAACCACCTGTAATTCCGCAGTTTAACACCACACACTCGCCACAAATTTTCCATCCGTCATACCCCTTTCCGTCAACATCCACGCAATTATTTCCGTAAAATCAGCGTATTACATATTCCCTCCTTTTGGCATTTTCAATGCTAATGAGAATGTCGATTAACGACCCCTGTGGGGGATTTCTGAAAGATGAAAAAGGAGTAGGCAACATGTTTTGGATCGAGTTCGCGGTGGTACTGGCTGCAATCTTTATTGGTGCCCGTCTGGGGGGCGTTGGCCTTGGGGTCATGGGAGGTCTCGGACTGGCTGTTCTGACCTTTATCTTTCATCTGCAGCCGACCGCTCCTCCCATCGACGTCATGTTGATGATCACGGCGGTGGTAACCGCAGCCGGCGTGCTGCAGGCGGCCGGAGGGCTGGATTACCTGGTCAGCCTGGCGGAGAAAATTCTGCGCAACAACCCTGACCGGATCACCTTTTTCGGTCCGCTGGTGACTTACTTCTTCACCCTCTTTGCCGGCACCGGCCATGTCGCTTACTCGGTGCTGCCGGTGATTGCCGAGGTGGCCCGTGAAACCGGAGTTCGCCCCGAACGCCCCATGTCCATCTCCGTAATCGCTTCCCAGCAGGCCATCACCGCCAGCCCCATCGCAGCGGCTACCGTGGCCCTGCTTGGGCTACTGGGAGGTTCTGCGGCCAAGTTCGGCTTCAATGTCGAATTGATCGACATCCTCAAGGTCTGTATTCCTTCCACGCTGATCGGCGTGCTGCTTGCCGCCTTCGTATCCAACAAACTGGGCAAGGATCTGGACAAGGATCCCGCCTACCAGCAGCGTGTGAAAGAGGGTCTGGCCCCTGCACCCCACACCACAAGCATTTCGGTAACAGCCAAAAGCTTTCCGGCCACCGCCAAAATTGCAGTTGGGCTCTTCATGCTGGGCACCCTGCTGGTGGTCCTGTTCGGCTCTTTCCCACAGATGCGCCCGGAATGGAGCACAGGCAGCGACACCAGGATCAGCCACATCGTGGTAAAGAGCGAGGCCGAGGCCAAGGATGTGCTGGCACAGCTGAAGTCGGGCGGCAGTTTCTCGGATGTTGCCAAGCAGTGCTCCATCGACGCCACGTCGACCACCGGCGGCGATCTGGGCTGGCAGGCCAAGGGCAAGATGCTGCCTGAGTTCGAGAAAGCCTGTGCCAAACTGAAAAAAGCGGGTGATCTGACCGAGGTGGTCAAGACCCCCTTCGGATATCACATCGTCAAATTTGACGAGAAACGTCCCGCCCAAGCCAAAGAAAAAATGGGCATGCCCCACGTTATCGAGATTGTGATGCTGACCATCGCCGCACTGATGCTATTGATCTGCAAGGTCAAGATCTCCACCATAACCGAGGGGAGCGTTTTTATCGCCGGCATCCAGGCAGTCATCGCCATCTTCGGCATCGCCTGGATGGGGGACACCTTCTTCCAGGGCAACATGGAACTGTTGAGCGGCTCGATCAAAAGCATGGTCACCACCGCACCCTGGCTGTTCGCCTTCGCCCTGTTCGTGCTTTCGATCCTGCTCTACAGCCAGGCCGCCACGGTGCGAGCCCTCATGCCGCTCGGCATCAGCCTCGGTATTCCGGCCCCCTTTCTGATCGCCATGTTTCCGGCAGTCAACGGCTATTTCTTCATCCCCAACTATCCGACCATCGTGGCCGCCATCAACTTCGATCGCACCGGCACGACCGGTATCGGCAAGTATGTGCTTAACCACAGCTTCATGATACCGGGGCTGGTGGCGACGTTCAGCTCCATCGGCATTGGTTTCTTGCTGGTCAAGTTCATGTTCTGACAAGCTACTGCGGGGCCAATCTGCGGCGTTGCCGCTCACTCAAAATCTCAACGTACCAAGGGGTACGCCTCGGCCTTTCGTTCGCTTGCGCTTCAGGCCCTGTGGGTCCTTGCATCTCGGCCTCTTTAGGCCCTTTGGGTCCTCGCGACGCTTGTTAACAAACTGCTAAAAAAGGAATAGCCATGAAAACAACTGCAGCTGAGCAAAAAATGAGAAGTTCTGAAACCATGGAAAACCGCAACTGGCTGATGGAACAGATGAACCCCTACTTCTTTGTGGCCATGAAGGACGAAGCCGGAGCAATCGCGCTTTTGGAACGGGAAATGGGAACCTTGCGCAACAATCGCCGCCTGGTGCTGGCGGACCGTGACAAGGCTTTCATCCAGGCCATGCCTAACATGCCCGGCTCCCTGTACGATACCCTTCGCCGGATCCCGGAGCGTGAAATTTCCTACGCCCTGATCGCTCATTCGGAAGGTCCGCTCCCCGGCATGGATGCTACTTTGGAAATCCAGCGTTTCGAGTTTGACCGCAAGAGCAACCAGGATATCCAGCAGGGTCTGGCCGTCGTTGTCCCTGCCGATATCAAAAGCAGGATTGCAGCCGCGCTGAAAAAACATTACCCCGATTTTGATCGGAAAGTCTTGGAACGCCTGCTGCGGATCATCTGGCTGAACAACGAAAACTACGTGCGCACCGCTTCCCCGGAGCGGGTTGCCCAGATCCTGCACCTGTTCCAGAAGGGCAATCAGGGAGGCGGGCTGCACCTGGATGTGGAACCGGTGGAAGAGGGACGGGAATCACGGATTCACTTTGCTGTGGGCAACCCGCCCCAGAAAGACTTCCTGCTCCAGCTGATGGAGGTCTTCAACCGCCTCGACCTGGGGGTCAACCGGGCCTACTGCCTGACGATCTCAAACGGCACCCACCCCTATTTCCTCGGCACTTTTTATGTAAGACGCCGGGACGGCGAGGTGCTCAACCGGGGCAGCGAGCTGTTCAGCCGCCTGCAGAACGAACTCTGCAATACCCAGATCCTGGCGACACATTCCCAGACGTACCGGGATTACGTGATCAACCAGGTGATGACCGGTGAAGAGGCCTCCCTGGTTAACGCCTTCATCGCCTTCTGCCATACCAATCTGGCCCACAACCAGCCCGACCGCTTCGGCCTGGACGATATCCGCAACGCCTTCCACTCCCATCCGGAGATCGCCCTGCAACTGACCAAGCTCTTCCGGGTGCGTTTCGACCCGGAGATCACCGAGCGGGAGACGGCCTATCAGTCCGTGCTGGATGAGACCCGGCGGACCGTGGAGGCATACAACACCGGTCACCGCTACCTGGACGACATCCGCCGTACCATCTTCAGCTGCTGCCTTATTTTCATCCAGCACACGCTGAAGACCAACTTCTTCGTGCTGACCAAGCAGGCCCTTGCATTCCGCCTCGATCCGGCCTACCTGGCGGCGCTTGGTCCCCAGTTCACCGCGGACCTGCCCCAGGCAACGCCTTTCCGGGTGACCTTTTTCTTCAGCCGTGCCGGCTTCGGCTACCACATCGGCTTTTCCGATATCGCCAGGGGTGGCTGGCGCACGGTTATCTCCCGTTCGCCGGACGACTTCATCACCAACGGCAATACCATCTTCCGGGAAAATTTCGTCCTGGCCCACACCCAGCACCTCAAGAACAAGGATATCTACGAGGGTGGTTCCAAGATGGTGGTGCTGCTGAACGCCTCGGACCTGAAGTCGGCGGAACGGGAACTGGAAACCTGGCGGCTGTACAAGCTTCAGTACGGTATCACCAATGCTTTCCTGGATATTTTCGTTACAAAGGAGGGCGTCGCGCAGCATCCGGCGGTGGTGGACTACTACCGCGAAGATGAGCCGATCGAGGTGGGACCGGATGAAAACATGCACGACAGCATGATCGAGTCCATCGCCCGTTTGTCGCGCAAACGGGGATACATCCTCGGCATCGGCATCATGTCCAGCAAAGAGGTTGGCATCAATCACAAGGAATTCGGCGTCACCTCAACCGGCGTGGTGCGGTTTGCCGAGCTGACCATGCAGGAGTTGGGCATCGACATGCACCGGGAGCAGTTCAGCGTCAAATTCACCGGCGGCCCTAACGGCGACGTGGCGGGCAATGCCATGAGGATCATGCTGGAACGCTGCCCCAGGATGGAGATCAGGCTGATTCTGGACGGCACCGCCGCCCTGTTCGACCTGCAGGGGGCCGACCACCGCGAGCTCGGGCGCATTCTGCTGAAAGAGGATCTGGATGCCTTCAATCCCCAGGCACTTCACCCTGGGGGCTTCATGCTCTTCCGTTCCGGCTGCCGCACCGAGGGGCTGAAGGCGCTCTATCGCAAAGTAACCATGACCGAGGCAGGCCTGAGCGAGGAATGGATTTCCGTTGATGAGTTTTCCCGTGAGTTCGGCGACCTTCCCTTTACCACTCCGGCCGATCTGTTCATCCCCGGCGGCGGCAGGCCGGAAACCATCGACAGTACAAACTGGGAGCGCTTCTTCCTGGCTGACGGCAGCCCATCCAGCCGGGCTGTAGTCGAGGGGGCCAACTCGTTCATCACTCCCGATGCCCGTGTTCAGCTGCAGAAGCGGGGGGTGATCATCATGCGCGACGCCTCGGCCAACAAGTGCGGCGTCATCTCGTCGTCATACGAAATCATCGCCAACCTGCTCTTCTCAGAGAGCGAGTTTCTGCAGAACAAGCAGCGCTATGTAGGTGACGTGCTGGCAATCCTGGAGAAACGGGCAGGCGACGAGGCGCGCCTTATCCTCAACCGCCGTCGTCAGGAGCCGACTCTGCTGTGTACAGAGATCTCAGATGCCATCAGCAGCGAGATCAACGGGCATTATGCCCGCCTGTTCAAATTCTTCCAGGGGCGTCCGGAGCTTTGCCTCCAGCCGCTGTTCCGGCGGGTGATCCTTTCCCATCTCCCCCGCATGGTCAGCGAGGAGCCACGCTACCGCCGCCGCATAGCCAACCTGCCGCAGAAGTACCTTTCTGCCATCCTGGCAGCTGAGCTCGGCTCTTCGATGGTTTACCGGGGCGACCGGGAGACCGAGTTCGAGGAAATCCTCAAGCTGCACATCGCACGAAATTTCTCCGGGTAACACAGTAGCCCTTTGCACTACGCTGTCCTGTTGGGAACCGCCTCCACCGACTTATCCGTCGCTGGAGGCGGTTTTATTTATAGCGCCGGCTCGTTCCCTTAAGGACAGAATCGTTGACTTTTCGACGGTAAATCACTATTCTGTCACATTTTTAGCCGCAGATAAGGAGCCGTAATGAAACCGCTATTTTTGAACCCACCAACTTTCGAGGATTTTGACGGCGGCGCCGGTGCGCGCTACCAGGCTTCCCGCGAAGTAACCTCTTTCTGGTACCCCACCTGGCTCTGTTTTCCTGCAGCAATGATCGAAGGCAGCCGCGTAGTTGACGCTCCGGTGCAGAAATTCGACCTTGAGAAGTGCCTGGAGATTGCCAAAGACTTCGACATGGTGGTCATGTACACCTCCACCCCCACCTTGATGATGGATATCGAGACCGCCCGGCGCATCAAGGGGGTCAAGCCTGAAATAGTAACCGTTCTGACCGGCCCCCATGTGACGATCCTGCCCGAGGAATCGCTGAAGGCCGGCAAAGGCGCCATCGACATTGTCTGTCGCGGCGAATTCGATTATTCAACCAAGGAACTCTGCGAAGGCCGTAACTGGAGCAGCGTGGACGGCATCAGCTTCATGCAGGACGGAAAAGCCGTCCATACCGCTGACCGCCCGATGATCGAGGATCTGGATGCCCTACCCTTTGTGGCGCCAATCTACAAGCGCGACCTGCCGATTTCGGAATACGTCATACCGCACTTCAAGAGCCCCTACGTCTCGATTTACTCCAGCCGCGGCTGTCCCTCCAAATGCATCTATTGCCTCTGGCCCCAGACTTTCTCCGGACAGCGCATGCGTACCCGCTCTCCCCAGAATGTCTACGAAGAGATTAAGTGGATCGTGGAAAACATTCCCGAGATGAAGGAACTCTCCTTTGACGACGACACCTTTACCGCCAACAGGGAACATGCCCGGGAAATTGCACGCCTGATCAAGCCGCTGAATATTTCCTGGACCATCAACGCCCGGGCAAACACCGATTATGAAACCCTCCGCATCATGCGCGACGCCGGACTGCGCCATGTAGTGGTGGGATTTGAAAGCGGCAACGCCCAGATCCTCAAGAACATCAAGAAGGGTGTTACCAAAGAGCAGGCCCTCGAGTTCACCAGGAACTGCAAGAAACTGGGGCTGTCTGTCCATGGCGCCTTTATCATGGGCCTGCCGGGCGAGACAAAAGAAACAATCCAGGAAACGATCAAGTTTGCCAAGGAGATGGACCTCAACTCCATCCAGGCCTCGCTGGCTTCACCCTATCCCGGCACCGAATTCTACGATATGTGCAAGGAGAACGGCTGGATTTCTTCGGACAACTTCATTGACGACACCGGCCACCAGAAATGCGTGATCAATTATCCGAACCTCTCCAACGCCGAAATCTTCAACTCCGTGGAAGAGTTCTACAACAAGTTCTATTTCCGCCCCAAGTACATTGCCCGCAGCATCGGCAGGATGATCGTCAACTCCGAAGAGCGCAAAAAACTGCTCAAGGAAGGCAAGCAGTACCTGCAGTATATGAGAAAACGCAAGGAATCCTGCGAGTCCTGCAAATAGATAAGTCCTCACGAAACAAGAAAGACAAGCATTGAAACAATTGATCATTACATCCGACGACTTCGGCCTTTCCACCGGCGTCAACCGCGCCGTGGAAAAGGCCTGGCGCGAAGGCATACTGACCTGCGCTTCCATCATGCCCGGAGGCGCAGCCTTCGACGATGCGGTGAAAATTGCCAAAGCCAATCCCGGCCTGCAGGTGGGGCTGCACCTGACCCTGGTGCAGGGGAAAGCTGTCCTGCCCAACGAAAAGGTTCGGGAACTGGTGAACGCTGGGGGGCATTTCTCCGACAATCCGGTAAAATCGGGGTTCCGCTATTTCATCGACCGGGGACTGTTCCTTCAGCTCAAGCGGGAGATCGAGGCCCAGATAGTCAAGGTACTTGACGCCGGCATCCCCCTGACCCACGTGGACGGGCACCTCAACATCCACATGCACCCCACGATCTTCAGAATTCTTGCCGAACTGATGCCCCGTTACGGCATCACCAGCTTCCGCCTCTCCCGGGAACGCCTGTCCCACAACCTGACCTTCGACCGGACCCGCCGCCTGGGCAAGACGGTTGAAAACATCATCTTCAGCTCGCTTTCCGATCATTGCCGTCCGATCCTGGAAAAGCTCGGCATCAGGTCAGCTACGGAAGTCAAAGGTGTACTTAATTCCGGCTGCATGACCGAGGAATACATCCTCAACATTCTTGATGGACTCTGCAATGGTCTCACGGAAATCTATTTTCATCCCGGAATTTTGCCTGATGAAGAGATAACTCGACGCATGCCGACCTATCGCCATACTGAAGAACTGGCATCCATAACCAGTTCCCGAATCAGACAAAAACTCACATCCCTGGGAATTGAGCTGGTCAATTACCGGGGAGACAGGAAAAATCATGCTTAAAACTGTTATTGTCATGTTCCTGGCGGTCAGCGCCGGGACCGTGGGGGATATCCTTCTGGCCAAGGGAATGAAAGAGATGGGGGATCTCTCGGCCATGAATTTCCGCGGTATTTTAGACGCAGCCCTGCGGGCCCTGACCACCCCTAAATTGATCTTCGGCACATCAATGCTGGCTATTTTCTTTTTCCTCTGGCTGGCGGTGCTCTCCTGGGAAGACCTGTCCGTGGCACTGCCCATGCAGGCTCTTAACTACGTGCTGGTGGCCTTTCTGTCACAGTATTTTCTGGGAGAAGTTGTCTCTCCCCTACGCTGGGCCGGGACGGTGCTGGTCTGCGTGGGTGTCATGATGATCACTCGAAGCGGCGGACAGTAATCGGGGGACTGGGGATCAAGGACTTCGGTCGCAGGTCTTATGTCCTGCGGCAACTCAGAGACTCAGTGACTTGAAACACAACGGGAGGTGGGAAGCATGCTGGAAGGAAAGAAAATCGGCTTCATTGGCGGCGGCAACATGGCCGAGGCTATTATCAAGGGTTTGCTGGCCGGCGGAGTTCATACGGATTCGGTTGTAGTCGCCGAACCGATGCCGCTGCGCAGGGACTTCCTCTCCTCCGAGTATGCTGCCGAGGTAAGCGATGACAACCTGGAGGTGGCCCGGCAGGCGGACATCGTTGTTCTTGCGATCAAACCGCAGATGGCAGGCAGTGTATTGGCCAGCCTGGAACCGGCGATTCTGGGGAACAAACTGGTAGTCTCGATCATGGCCGGGGTTTCCACCGCATTTATCGAAGAGGCACTGACCAACGGCGTGCGGGTGGTACGGGCCATGCCGAATACGCCTGCCCTGATCCAGGCAGCGGCCACAGCCATCTGTCCCGGCAAAAAAGCCACTTCCAGCGACCTTGACATGGCCAGGGCCATTTTTGAACGAGTCGGCACTGTGGTAACTGTTCCGGAGAAAATGATGGATGCTGTTACCGGGCTTTCCGGAAGCGGACCCGCCTATGTCTACACCTTCGTTGAAGCGCTCTCCGATGCTGGTGTCAAAAACGGGCTACTCAGAGAAGTTGCAACGGAGCTTGCCGTCCAGACTGTGCTGGGCTCCTGTCGCATGATTGCAGAAACCGGCGAGCACCCCGCCCTGCTGCGGGAAAAAGTCACCTCTCCCGGCGGCACCACCATCACCGGCCTGCATGCCCTGGAAAGCGGCTGTTTCCGCGGAACGATCATGGATGCCGTGGATGCAGCCTGCCGTCGATCAAAAGAACTGGCCGGAAAATAACCTTTACAGACGCTCTATCAGCAGAAAAGGCGGCCGCGTGGCCGCCTTTTCTGTTTTACCTATCTTCAGTGCCTATTTTGAAGAGTCATCCTGCTGATTCAGTCTGTCATAAAGTGCAATCTGTTCAGCCATAGAGAGTTTCTTGCGACAGCAGCCGGCACGGTTGAGGCAGAGCCGGCAGCGGTCATCGGAACACCATTGGCAAAAGGTGCAATCAGGACAGGGGTGTTTTTTGGAAGGGGTATCGCTATCCATCAATACACCACGTTGCGCTTGACTGCATTACCTTCCAGCAGATGTGCAAATGATTTGCCGCTGTCTGCATTGATGAGCAGGTAGCGGGGCAGCTTCATGATATTGTCCGTGGCCGTGGCATGCCGCCTTTCGATGGTAAAAGTTGCTCCATAGCCGGCTTCGGCGGCCTTCTTCAACAGATGATCGTCATAGATACCGAAGGGCCAGGCCAGCATGTCAACCTGTCCCCCAAGTTCTTTTTCGAGTTTGGCCTTGGCCTTGGACAACTGAACCTGCACCAGCTTTTCATATTCATCCGGCTTCAGCTTGCGCTTTTCACGCTTGAAATTGGGATGCCAGTAGGTATGGGACTGGATATCGAACAGGCCGGTCTTCTTGAGCTCCCGCAGCTGGTCCCAGGTAAGGGCGTATTTCGCATTGGAGATGGCGGATGGATAGGTAAAAATCGTCACCGGATATTTGTATTTGCGAATTATGGGCAGCATATCGCTGTACACGGACTTGTGGGCATCATCCTCGACGATCACCACCGACTTCGGCTTTGGCGCAGGTCCCTTCTTCTTGTAATAGTCAATCAGCTGGCGCAGAGGGATTACAGTGTAGCCGTTATCATGCAAATATTTCATGTGAGCTTCAAAAACCGAAGTAGTGATCGTCATACCGTCGGCAACAGTGGGGCCAAGGCGATGATACAGAAGAATGGGAACCTGGAAATTTTCAGCACTGTAAGCGGGAAGCGGAAGTACAAGCAGCATGGTGAAGAGGACAAGACGAAGTTTAAGCGACAATTTCATGAAACAGAACCTTCCTTGAGTTGAATTGGTGAATAATTATAGGTGTTCACACACCCACGGCATGTGATGCCTAACACAATTACCTGACAATATATACTGAACAGGCTGCGGTAGTAGCGACCTTATGGGAAACACTACCTTTGAGACGACGCTGCAGAAAGCCTTTTCCGGAGCTGCCGATGACAATCACGTCCACCTGCTCTTTTTTGGCAAAATTCAGGAGCTTTTCGGCCGGTTCACCGTATTCCACAACCATTTCAAGCGGAACATTATGCTCCAGGGCGCTTTTCTCGATCACGTAGAATATCTGGCGACGCAATTGATCCCATCGATCAGTTTCCGTAACCGGCGCTGAGGGGACAAAGTCAGTATAAGTTGAAGTAGGTGCATTGGGCAGTACCAGCATGGCATAAATACGGCTCATGAACTGACTCTGGCTGCCAGCCGCCATTCGGACAGCCTCTTCTGCTGCCTTATCAGACTGGGGCGAGCCATCTATAGCTACCAGGATCTTTTTTCTGAGGTTTAGCACACATCCCTCCGCTAAAAATTTTTAACAATAAATTTAATAATTTTTTTTCAAAACAATATTATTAAAGGTAAAACAAAGACTTATTGCTAGTTGACATATATAAAACATTATTCTATGATTTTTAAAACACAAGCACTCTTGACTCAATTTTTAATGTTTGCTATTTTTTATCAGCTGTTCCAGCAAGTTAACAACCACACATTTTCGATCACCACATTACAATTGACAGGATACCACCATGGCTAAAAAAGAAAAATCAGAATATCTCATCCAGGCAGTGTCTCATGCACTGGACCTTTTGGAGCAGTTTCACGGAGAAACTGACGAATTGGGGGTAACTGAGCTCAGCAAACGGCTCAAACTGCATAAGAACAATGTTTTCCGATTACTGGCTACGCTCGAGTCGCGCGGTTACATAGAACAGAACCGCGTCACGGAAAATTATCGTCTAGGATTAAAAACATTGGAATTGGGGCAGACGTTTATACGTCAGATGGGCCTTCTGCGCCAGTCAAAACCGGTCTTGGAATCATTGGTCAAAGACTGCAATGAGACAACCTATGTAGCAATCCTTAAGGATTTCAGCATCATCTATCTGGATGCAGTGGAAACCGACATGACTGTCCGTGTCGTTCCCCGGGTCGGCTCACGCCTGCCTGCCTACTGCACTGCCGCAGGAAAAGTTCAGATTGCCTTTATGAGCGACGAGGAACTGGAAAATTATCTGCCGGGCAGAGAGCTCAAGCGTTTTACCAACAACACCATCATTGACAAAGATCAGCTTAAGAAACAGCTTAAGGAAATAGCCGAGCAGGGTTATGCGATCGACAACGAGGAACTGGACATCGGAGTCAAATGCGTCAGCGCCCCTATCCGTGATTATACCCGCCGCATAATTGGTGCTGTCAGTATTTCAGGTCCTTCCATGCGCTTCGGAGACGAACGGATTGACAAGGAATTAATTCCCCTGGCCATCAAGGCTTCCGAAGAAATCTCAGCCAAACTTGGCTTCCAGAAATAAATACATCTTTCCGAATGGCTATCAAAAGGCGGCTTCCAAGCCGCCTTTTCTGTTTCCGCTTGAAGAGTGGAACAGGGTTGACTACGATATTAAAAAAATGCAGGGGCATTACTATGCTGACGTATAAAGTGCTTGAACTTTCCACCGTAACCGAAGAGTCAATTCAACAGACACTTAATGAATGGACCTCCAAGGGCTGGCATTTCGACAGCATGCAGTTTGCCATGCGCGATTCGAGCCGACGCCCTTCCATGGCGTTTATTCTATTCACACGCGAAGATACTCCCGGAGCAACAGCATCATGAACAAAGACACACTCTATCTAATCGATGGCTCTTCCTATATCTACCGGGCCTACTTCGCCATCCGCCACCTCTCCTCTCCCAGCGGGCACCCTACCAACGCCATTTACGGCTTCGTGCAGATGCTGCTCAAGCTGCTCAAGGATTATTCCCCCCATCACGTGGCCATGGTTTTCGATGCAGGAAAAATCACTTTCCGCACCGAAATGTATTCTGATTACAAGGCCAACCGGGCGACCATGCCCGACGACCTGTCTGTACAGATGGGGCCGATCCGCGAAGTTGTGCGGGCGTTCAATATCCCTACCCTGGAACTGGAAGGTTACGAAGCGGATGACATCATTGGCAAACTGGCTGCCAAATTCGCAAAAAATGGCGGCCGGGTGGTGGTTGTTACCGGCGACAAGGATCTGATGCAGATCGTGACCGACAAGGTCACCCTGTTGGACACGATGAAGGGCAAGGAATCTGGCATTGCCGAGGTGATCGAGCGTTTCGGCGTCCCTCCGGAGCGGGTCACGGACATCCTGGGACTTGCGGGTGATGCATCAGACAACATCCCGGGAGTGCCAGGAATCGGGGAAAAAACCGCCACAAAACTGATCCAGCAGTTTGGTTCTCTGGACCAGCTTCTTGAGCGCTGTGGAGAGGTCAAGGGTAAGGTTGGCGAGAAGCTGTGCGCATTTCAGGAACAGGCGCTGCTTTCACGCCGTTTAGCCACCATCAATTGTGACGTCCCGATAGAAATTACTCTGGAGGATCTGGCTGCGCGGGAACCGGACCAGGAGACCTTGAATAACTTCTTCAAGAAGTACGGCTTTACTTCCCTGATCAAGGAACTGACCGGGCGTTCCACCCTTTCTACCGAAAATTACCGCACTATTACCACGGAAGCGGAACTGGACGAATTGGTCCGGGAACTGGAACAGGCCGGAGAATTTGCTCTGGATCTGGAGACCACCAGCCTTGAACCTCGGCAGGCCATCATTGTCGGCCTGTCCTTCTCCCACACGGAGCATGCCGCCTGCTACATCCCGGTGTGGCACATTTCGGGACCACTTCCGCCGAAACGAGAGCTGTGCGGCTGTTTCACAGCAATCCCTGCCGCGAATGGCACCACACCGCTCCCGCTGGCTGATCCACAGGGCAACAATACCGGTACGGTTCTCCAGCCGGGACAACTCCCCTGCGCACTGGTGCTGAAACGCCTGGTTCCGCTTCTGGAAAATCCAGATTTGCGCAAGGTAGGCCAGAATATAAAATTTGACATGCAGGTGCTGGCCAACTGCGGTATTGACCTGAAAGGGGTATCTTTCGATACCATGCTGGCCTCCTATCTGCTCAATCCAGCACGCCAGGGGCATGGCCTCGAGGCCCTATCCATCGAGCACCTCGGCCACAAGATGATCAGTTATAGCGATGCTACCGGCACCGGCAAGGAACAGAAAAATTTTGCACAGGTGGAGATCGAGGATGCCAGCCGCTACGCCTGCGAAGATGCGGACGCCACCTGGCTTCTGCGTCAGAAGTTTGGGCCCCTGCTGAAAGAGCACGGCCTGGAACCGCTCTTCCAGAACCTGGAAATACCGTTGATGTCGATCCTGGGTGCCATGGAGAACCATGGCGTTCTGCTGGATGTCCAACTGCTGGACCGCCTCTCAGCAGAGTTCGCCCTGCGTCTTGCCGAGTTGGAGAACAACGTGTACGCCTTGGCCGGTGCCCCGTTTAATCTCAATTCTCCCAAACAGATGGGGGAGGTACTCTTTGAACGTATGGGACTGAAGACCGGCAAGAAAAACAAAGGCAAAACTGGTTGGTCCACCGATAATGAGGTACTGACTGCCCTTGCAGAGGAGCATGAGATCGCCCGCCTGATCCTTGAGTATCGGGGCATATGCAAACTCAAATCAACCTACAGTGACTCCTTGCCGCGCCTGGTCAGTCCGATCACAGGGCGGGTGCATACCTCCTACAACCAGACCGTCACCAACACCGGACGCCTTTCTTCATCCGATCCCAACCTGCAGAACATTCCAATCCGTAGTAACGAAGGGCGCCTGATCCGTCATGCCTTTATCGCCCCCCCGGGCCAGGTGATACTCTCGGCCGACTATTCACAGATCGAACTACGCGTGCTGGCCCATCTCTCCGGAGACCAGGTTTTCTGCCACGCCTTTGCCAATGACGAGGATATCCACACCCGTACCGCTGCCGAAGTATTCGGGCTGTTTCCCGAAATGATCACCCCGGATATGCGCCGTCAGGCCAAGACCATCAACTTCGGCATCATCTATGGGCAAGGCTCATTCAGCCTGGCCAAGCAGTTGGGCATTGCCCGCAAAACAGCAGAGGAATTCATCAGCACATACAAGCAGCGCCACGCGGGAGCCGTGGATTTCCTCGAGGCGTGTGTCCGACAGGCCGAGCAGACCGGCTATGTCACCACAATCCTCAACCGCAGGCTGCCCATTCCGGATATTTCCAGCAGCAACGGCAATGTGCGCGCCTTTGCCCAACGCAACGCCATCAATTACCCGATCCAGGGGTCGGCTGCCGACATCATCAAAAGCGCCATGATCCGGGTGGATGGAAGAATCCGCAAAGAGGGACTCGCCAGCCGCCTGATTATGCAAGTGCATGATGAACTGGTTTTTGAAGTTCCGGAAGAGGAACTGCTAAGAATGGAAGTGCTGGTAGAGGAAGAAATGTCCCAGGCAGTGGAGATGCGGGTGCCGCTGAAGGTTGATATCAGTCACGGCGCCAACTGGAGCGAGGCCCATTGACACACCTTAGATGGGTGGTCAACCGGCCTCACAACCTTTATCGTTATTTCTTTGGCCGTTCAAAACAGATAACGCCTACCGTTCCAAATCTGTTACCCGTCGTGAATTCGGAGAGATAAACCATCCTCCAACCATCATACTTGGAGAAAACCTGTTGCATTTCTGTTGCATCTCGCATGTCACTTGGCTCGCATCGGGTCTCCATGTAAGGAGTATCGCGATCCGAACCTCGCATGACTGCTGAAATATTGGCCGGCTGGCATCCAGTAAGTGTGCTCAGTACTAAACCAATACAGACAATTTTTTTCATAACATCCTCCAATTAGTTTTGACAACGGTTTCGAGCAATATCGCTGATACACTGCATGTGGTCAATGAAAAACACCGTGGAACAAGCTACACTCTATGCATACCGAAAAACTACAAGCCTTTACCATCTCCACCATAGACTATGGCGACAGCGATCGGATCGTATCACTGTTTACCCTGGAACAGGGTCGACTGCGGGCATTTGCACGGGGGGCGCGCAAGAGCCGCAAACGCTTTGGCGCAGCCTTGGAACCTTTTGCCAGAATCGAGGTTCAGGTGAGGATCAAGGAGGGGTTATCCGGGCTGGTCCAGGCTGATATCCACAGCATCTATCCCCACATCCGCAATGACCTGGAGAAGATCGCCCATGCCCTGTACGCCTGTGAACTGGTGGATTCAATCACCGCCGAGAGTCAGCCGCTGCCCCGTCTCTACCGCCTGTTTGCTGCCTATCTTGACCGTTTGGAAACCGCACCTGCACAGGAAGATGAACGTCGTTTCTTCGAGATCAACCTTCTGAACATCCTCGGCTATCGTCCAGCACTGGAAAACTGCTCCCGCTGCGGCACTTCCTATAATACCCGCGGAGCAATTCTGCTGGAAGGGGGTGAGCTGTGCTGTGGTCCGTGTGCGGCACCAGGACGTCCATTATCAGACGCAACCTTGAAAAACCTGCAGGCATGCCTCGGGACCGGAACATTCGGTTCGATACCGCTTCAGCCAGACGTCCTGATTCAGGCAGGCGCACTGCTTGATGACGCCATATCCGCCCATACGGGACGCCGCCTGAAAAGCCTGAACTTTCTTCGACAGGTAAGTTTGTAGATATTTTGAGATATTGATAATAAAAGTGTTTATGCCTCTCATTAAATAATATACGATGCGCCCATGAAAAAGAGCTTTCATGCCTCCATAATCGCTGCATCACTCTTTGCCGGCAGTCTTGCCGCCTTTGCCGCACCTTCCGACTTTGAACTTGACCTTAAAGATCTACCAGGCAATGTCCGTTCTTCGCAACCGCACAAGATGGAATCCCGCAAAAAACTTAAATCTGCCGCGGCCACCCTCTCTCCTTCGGAAAGCAGCAGCTACCTCGTCCAACCGGGTGATCATCTATTTCTGATTCTCATGCGGCATTACGGTCTTTCAAATGATGCAGCTGAACAGCTGATTCCTGAAATCATGAGCCTCAACAACATCCACAATCCACGCAGCCTCGTCAGAGGTCAACGCTTGACCATCCCCCTGCCTGCCCGACCGGAGCGCATGGCGCGAAGAGCAGAAAAAGCCGTCGTTCAACCGGAGATTTCACCTGCTGCAATACCACCGGAACCGCTGCCATCTCCAGTCAATGTCACCTCTCGCAGCGTGGAAATAGCAGCCGTTTCCAGTTGTGATCTGGGAAGAAAGTTTGCCGAAAAACTCAACCTCCTCGTGCCATCTCTCGGTATTATTCAAGGCTTTTCCAATTTCACAGCCGGTCATGCCGGACTGACCGTTGCCGTTGCCTGTGGTGAACTTGCACCTGAGGAGATTTACACGTACAATAAACTGCTCGCACAACACGGTATTCAACTGCTCGTTTTTGCAGATGATGAGCCGCATCGCCGCGTGATTGAAAAGCTTGCCAACCACCTCAGCCTTCCTTACCAGATGGATGAAGCGGCAGGACGGAACCAGCTTCCATTAAAAGTTCTATTTCCGACAGCAGGCGTTGGCAGTCGGGAAATGAGACTTACAGTGCTGGCAACAGCCAGCGTAAAGGGACGTACTTTAAGGAGTGAACAATGAGTAAGGAATTGTATGTGGGGAGTATTTCACCAAAAGCAACGGAAGAGGACCTCATAAAGTTGTTTACAGTAGCGGGCACCGTGACATCAGTCCATCTGATCAGAGACAATCAAACCGGAGAGTTCAAAGAGTGCGGCTATGTAAGAATGGCTACCGAGGAGCAGGTCAAGGAGGCGATTAACCTTCTGGATGGCGCCCTGCTGATAAATCGAGTGATAAGTGTCAGTGTAGCCCGACCAAAAACCACCAACAAGCCGGGATCGGGCAACAACCGTAAATTCTCCCCTGAAAAGCGGCCCTCAAAGAGTAAAAGGTAAGTTAACCTTTCAACTTTATTTGCTCGACTGTTTTTTCCCTTCCAGCAGGACCCGCCAATAATATCCAGCCATAAAACCGCCCACGGCACCTGCCAGCAAAAATGCGAACAGTTGCAGATCACCTTCAAGGGATACCAACGGTTCACGTGCGTTGCGTCCCTGCTCGGCAGCGATTTTCTGAACCACGGCTTCGTCAAGCCCCTGCCACTTTTCCACCGCATCGGATCTACCAGTCAAAAGCGCCACACTCAGCACAATACCACATAACAAGTGTCTCACCTGTCACCTCCTACGGTAGCTGCCAATGCAGTACGAGCCAGCAGGTCCGGACGTTTTTTGCGCAGCAATGACACCATTCCTGCCGTTATGGTTCCCTCCAGGATTCCTAATGGAAGCTGAGTCGGAACAAAAGCCAGACCGATCTTGGTGAACAGTGGCCAGAAAGGACCGGTTCCCTTGATGCCGGCCGCCAAAATCACCGCGGTTGTAGCATAGGTTGACCAATCCGCCATCAGTCCGGCCACAAAGGCAGCCGCCACCGGTCCGACTCCGCAAATACGCATCAGCCGAAAGCTCAGGTATCCGGCAAATGAACCGATCACTCCCATGGCAAACAGGTTGGCACCCCAGGTTGTGAGGCCGCCATGGGACAGAAACAGGGCCTGAATCAGTAGTGCGACAGCGGCAACAACCACTCCCAGAGTCGGACCAAGGATAACGGCTGCCAGCCCGGTGCCGCAGGGATGTGAACAGGTGCCTGTCGGCATCGGGATCGGCATGCAGGAGATGACAAACACCACCGCTGCCATCATACCAACCAGCGGCTTGCTGGAAAGATCCTGGGCCGAGCGACGAGCCAAGGTGCGCAACCCCAGGGCAAGAAACGGTGCAGATACTACAAACCACACCAATGCCCAGGAAAACGGCAGAATACCTTCTGATATGTGCATTGCATAAGAGTATTCCGGAAGAAAAACCAGGGGCAGGACAACTGACAACAACAGAACGCAAAACTTCATCAAATCACTCCGGTCCCCAGGTTGGGGCTCCGGTTTGTAGCATGGAGCGCCTGCTTTTACAAGCCTCCGCGAAGACTTGAGCAATGGCAGGATTGCTGCCGAAATGCAGGTGAATATAGGAGCCAAGACAGTTGCGGAAGCGATAACCCTCGGCCCCCAACTGAACGCCTTGTCTGATTACACGGTAACAGCGCTCGACATGCTCCGGCATGGGGCTGATTTCGGAATAATGAAATTCATGTCCCCGAGCGGAAGTACCGCTCGTACCAATGACGGTATCTGTAATGAATTCCACCTGGCGATAGCCGAGTGCCTTGCGCTTAGGAAGCATGCGGGTACGCACCGGGAAGATACCGACAAAATCGGCTGCCGGGTTCCCCCCCGCAGGCTCCATTCCCTCGGTAAGATAGATGAATCCGCCACATTCGGCATACACCGGCATATCTTCATCTACAGCTTTTTTGATTGATTCCAGCATGCTGCTGTTGCCAGCCAGACGATCCGCATACAGCTCGGGATAGCCACCCGGCAGGTAGATGCCGCTGATATCAGGCGGCAGAACGTCGTCATCCAGCGGTGAAAAGGGCACGATTTCGACGCCGGCCTCCCGCAGCAGACGCAGATTATCCTCATAGACGAAGCAGAAAGCGGCATCGCGGGCCACGGCAATGCGAATGGGAGAAATCCCCCCCGGCCCCCCTTTGATAAAGGGGGGAGGAATTGTTGCCCCCCCCTTTGCAAAAGGGGGGCCGGGGGGGATTTGAAGCCCTACCAACTCATCCAGGTCCAGATACTTCTCGGCCATCTCAGCCAGATGCACCAGGTACTCTGTCGAAAGAGGATTATCTTCAACCGTCACCAACCCCAGATGGCGCGACGGAATTTCCAGCGCTGCATTTCTGGGAATACAGCCCAACAGCGCCACATCCGGCAGATGCTCAGCCATCACCTGCCGCAGCAGATCGCCATGAGACGCACTGCCCACATTGTTGAAGATCACCCCGGCCAGCTTGACTCTTGCATCAAAACCGGCAAAGCCGGCCACCAAGGGCGCCGCACTGGCCGCCATCCCGCGTGCATTGACCACAAGCACAACCGGTGCTCCGGTAACCGCGGCAACCTGGGCACTGCTACCTTGCATAAGAGAACCGCCAATGCCATCGAACAGTCCCATCACCCCTTCGATTATTGCAACATCAGCTCCATTTGCATGCACACCGAATGTATCGACAACATATGATTCAGGACACATCCAACCGTCGAGATTTACGGAGGGAAGTCCCGCAGCCTGACGATGGTAACCGGGATCGATGAAATCGGGGCCACACTTAAAGGGAGCCACTGACAACCCACGCTGACGCAAGGCAGCCATGATCGCCAGACTGACTGTAGTCTTTCCGCTACCGCTCTGGGGAGCTGCTATCAGGAAACCATTGCGCTTCATCTGAGTGATTTCCTTGACAATCCATATTGAAAAAAAGCGAGCAGATGGAACTCATCCTTGTCGTAACCCCGGGGAAAAGAACCAACCGGTCCGATCTGTTTCAATGTCCGAAGCACCTCATCATCAAGAACAACGGCTCCGGAACTCTCAAGCAACTGCACATGCATGATTTCACCTCGGCGATTAAAGGTGATCTTGACCGGCGTAATTCCTTCGATACCGTTTCTTGCAGCCTCCTGGGGATAGCGCCAGACGCCATATACGGCGTTCTCAAAACGCCGCAGAAATGAGCCGAACTGGATGTCGTCGGTATTGAGGAATTTTGTGTCCCCTTCGGCAATCTCACCCTCAAATTTGCGGCGGTAATTTTCTTCCAATTTGGCCATTTTGCTGGCAGCAGGAAAGAGCTGCGGCTTGCTCCGGTTCTGTGCCGTCTGCTGTTGCCGGGGTTTCAAGAGACTGGATGCCGACGAACCTGGCGGAACCTGATCTGGAACACGGGAGGGAAGCGGCAATGACGGCCGGCCTGGAGTTGCCATTTCACCTGGAGCCGGTTGCACGACCTGCGGTTGGGTCTGTGGTTGTATCTGTGGTTGTGGCGGTCGGGAACGGGGAATTGAACGAGACGCTTGTGCAGGCATGCTATCACGAGCGTCGATCCCCCTCGGCGCCATCTCCCGCTCAGCCCTCATCCGTCGGTCAGAGAGGCGTGGCGTCTGCTGCTGCCGGGGTGCTTCAGCTTTAAGCTCGGGTACCTGCTGCAGGTCGATGAAGACAGGTTCCTTGGGGGGTGGCGGTTGTTGTGCAGGCAGATACAACACCAGGAACGCCACTACCAGATGAATAAGAAGTGAACAGCCCACAAAGGCAAGCAACGATTTTTCAATATAGCGGTCAGACATATATAGACGCCTGAGAATCAGCTTCTCAGTCTCGTTATCTCCCAGTCTTCATGTCCCGATTCATCAGGATCTATTCTCCCAGCCCTGCACCATATTGTTCGAACTGCTGATCATAATCGACTCTGCTGACCTGCGTATTGGTCTCCTTGCGCAGAAAGGCCAGGATCTCCTGCAGACTCTGCAAGATAATATGCTCTCCCTTGGGAAACTCACGAGGATCAAGCTCCAGTGTAACAGTGTCCTTGTAATCAGTATTGCGCAGGTGGTTCAAAAATCGTGTCAGCGGTAAAGTTCCGTGTCCCGGCAACAGGTGTTCCCGACCATAGCCGTAATCGGAAAAATGAATATTACGGATGCGACCTGTTTCATAACAAAGATAAAAATCGTTGATGAAGTTCGCTTTGCTTGAGCCCATATGGGTACAGTCAAAGGTCATGGCCAGGTTGTGTTCCCGCAGAAACTCGATCAGCCTCTGAGTGTTGGATAGGATGTGCGGATTTATCTTCATCTTACCAACCCAGGGCATGTTTTCCATGGTGACAATAACTTTGCCGTCCAGACCAATCTCCTTCTGGAAGTCGCGAATACTGTAAAGCCAGCGCCAGAACCCAACCTCGAAACTCATCCATGACGGGGGGTGGAAATTGACCAGCGGAATGCCACATTCAGCAGCCAGCATTACACAGCGCTTGAGGGAGTCTATCGGGCCGCCCCATCCATCCAAAGGCATGAAAGGAGCATGAATGGAATGAATGGTTGCAGTCTGCTGCAGAGAGGTGATCAGCTTTACGCAGTTGACCCGTTGGAAGTCCTGATTGATGATCAGCTCGACACCATCGAAGCCTGCTTCTGCCGAAAGTTCAAAAGCTCTGGGTAACGGCAGAATAAACAGTGACCCGGTGGATAGGGAAATCCGCATCAGACAGCTTCCAGAAAGGTATTGAATGCAATGCCGACCTGACGATGAAGTGTGGACACGGTTTCAAGACTTTCTTTGAAACGGTCGAAGAAGGATTTGTCCCAATCCTCCGTATCGAGGCAAAGTACATTCTTTCGCTCCCAATCCGGCCGCAGTGAAGCTTCCTGATCAAGGCGCATCTCATTGAAAAGATGCCACGTTTCCAAAAGCCTTTCTGCCATTTCAACGTTGAGATCCCCACGCCTGAGCAAGCCCCTGATACGATCCGTTGTTGAGGCTTGGGCAACACCCTTGAGCAGGGCCAGGGCAGTAACGGCGGCTGTCAAGGGCAGAAGAGCGTGGCTGAACAGATTGAAATATCCCTGGCAGACCCCCCGCTTTTCATACTTCAGGCCGCCCATGATGCCTAGTCCCCGTGGAAGTTCCAGAAGACGCTTGACCATCAGATCAAGCGACGTATGACTGCTCTTCAGCAGGGTCAGACAATGCTCCCTGAATTCCATTCCAAGACCTTCATCGTGAATAACCGTCTGATCGGCAAGTTTGAGCAGGTCTATGATTTCCTTCAGCGTTCCCTGCCTTATCTTCTGTTCGAGGCCATGACGCCAGAATGCCATGGTGCTGTTCCAGGCAGGATTTCGGGGGGTTACGACATCGTCGGGAAAGAGCCCTGCTTCTTCGAAAGCCTCATGCAGTATCTTGCCAAACAGCCGCAGCGGTACCGTTCCGGAAGCGTCAGTTTCACCATGCACCATCAGCAACGGCAAGCGACTGAAAGGAGAGAATTCCAGTCTGCCGCCGCTTCCGAGCACAACCAGCGTAATGGGAGGCAGCTTGTCCGCGCTCAGACCTAGCTCCTTCTTGGCGTGCCCGACAATGGCAGCACACACTGCCCTGAGAAAAGAATTACTCAGGGTGTAGAAAGCGACAGAGGAACGGTTCTGACCGAAGAAATCATATGCATTTGTATAGAAGTCAGTCAGCAGCTGTTTCAAGTCACGGGGAACAGTAGTCTGTCCAGCCTGATCCATCAAGTTTCTCAAGTTTGCCAGATTAGCTTCGTGAGCAGCTGCTTTCTCTGCCAGATATCGGTCGGCAGCAGCAAAAAGTGCTTCGGCCTGATCCGACAAAAGCATGTCGGTTTTGCTCAAAAGCATCTGCCTGCAGGTGACGGCAAATTCCTCTGCTGATCTCCATGCCTCGAAATCCTTGCCTTTTGATGAAAGAGTGACCGGCATTATTCTTCCTCGCAGTCGTGTACCTGATGGTTGAGGAACGAGCGGATCTTTTGGGAGGGAGGAGCGGTCAACGTGGAAACCAGCATGATGATTACAATCACCAGAGGTGCCCCCAGAAAGGCCGATGAAGTGGCCGGCAAAAGTGTTGTTATGATCGGCACGGAGGTTCCAAGAAGCAAGGGAGCTGAAGTGATACAGACCCCCACAAGCATGCCTGTGATGACCCCGGTGCTGTTGGCCCGCCCCCACCAGATGCCCAGCAGGAACGCAGGAAATATCGTATTCCCGGCCAGTGCGAATGCCAAGGCGGCTATCTCTGCAATCATCATCCTGGTCGGCTGCAGGGCTAACAGCATGGCACCCAGAGCAAGAACCAGAAAAAATGCTTTGGCTGCGTATACTTTATCGCTTTCCGATGCACCTGGCCGAATGAGGCGGGGGTAGATATCATAGGAAAACGATGCGGCACCAGTCAGCATCAATCCGGCCACAGTAGAAAAAGCGGCACTCATTCCGCCCGCCACCAGCAGACCGGTTACCCAAACAGGCAGACCACCATTGGTCGCTGCCGAAAGTATGACCAAATCCGCAGAGGCAAGATCAGAAGGTTTATAGGGAATCCCGCCGGCAGCCTCGAACAGTCGAGCCAGCACAGCATAGGCCGGAGCTGACCAATAGATCAGGGCAATGAAAAAAAGTCCCCATACCAGCCCCCAACGGGCATCCCTGATGCCTGGCACCATGTAGAAACGCGAGAGCACGTGCGGCAAACCGGCCGTACCGAACATGAGTGTGAAGCAGAGGGCAAACCAGGCAAAGGGGGATCCATCGGCAAAAGGTTTCGGCCAGACAAAGCCGAACTGCTGTTGAAGATCAACAATGGCCGCTCCATATCCGAACTGGGGCAGCAGCCAGAAGTAGCCGAGCTTGCGAGTCAGCAGCATGAGCGGCACGATGAAGGCGATGATCAGCACGAAATACTGCAGCTTCTGATTACGGGCCACCCCCAGGGTACCGGATATGAGCACGAAACTTACCACCAGCGAAGCACCAAGAATTACCGCCGGAGCATAGTCAATGCCGAAAAGCCAGGAGACCAGCAAAGCGATGCCCTTGAATTGTGCAACACTGTAGATGACGGAAATGGCAATGGCAATTACAGCAGCCAGCGTGCGGGCTACTTCAGATTCATAGCGAAATGCAACGAAGTCAGGAGCGGTGTACTGTCCGAAACGCCGGATCTGCGAAGCCATCAGCACCAGCAGCAGCACGTATCCGCCGGTCCATCCCACAACAAACGCCATGGCAAAATAGCCCTTAAGATAAAACATCCCGGCCAGTCCGAGAAAACTGGCGGCGCTCATCCAGTTGGTGGCAATCGCTGCGCCAATGCCGACTCGACTGGTGTATCCCCCCGCAAACCCGTATTCCGATACCTGTCTTTTTCTGGTACGCAAACCGGAAATGATAAAAAGGGAGAACAGGCCGATCACGATAGCCAGAGGCAACAACTGTACGGTGGCTGAGCCCATTGCTATCCCTCCCTGCCCGTATCGCCGCGAACGCGGAAACGCAAGGCACTGTCCGGAGCCCGCCCGGCATGGCGGTCCATCCACACATTGAATACCACGCAGAGCACAATAAACCAGAGTGGAAGAAACTGCCCTGTCAGCCAATAAGGGAGGGGCAGATTGAAAAACGTATATCGAGCCAGACCCGCACCCTGCCGGGTGTATTCCAGAAAGAACACCACCCCCTGAAAGCCGACAACAGCCAACAGCCAGGCGCCAAGCACCAGAGCTATCATACGGATTTCAGACCGCGTGCCGGAGCCGCATCGCCTGAGGATGTTCATGTCGTCCCGACCTGTTTTCGTCATGACTCTCCCTTATCAGGTGCTGTTATTTTGAGTTATACTGCGCTGACTCGTTCATTGCTGAAGAGGAAGTCAGATGGAGTGCATTCTCAAGAGACTCCGACGCCCTGGCTGTGTGCCCGTGAAAACGAACACATTTCCGGTAGTGAATGAAGTGGATCTTTTTCCCTTCCGCAAGAAACTTGAGCATGTATTTGGAGAGAGGATATCCCTCCAGTTCATGGCGGTAAAGGTCGGGCTGGAGAACATTTTCGAACCCGGTTACCTCCGGCATCAGGCGGGCCACATCCTGACCGTAATCTTCGAAGTCAGTAGCAAAATGAATGTCAGCGCCCGGCAGCATGAACTGTGACAGGAACAGGATGAACTCCCTGTTAACCAGCCGGCGCTTGCGGTGACGCAGTTTGGGCCATGGGTCAGGGCAGTTGATGAAGATCGCGCTCAGGGATGCCGGCGGAATACAGCGTACAAGAAAACTGCGTGCTTCATCACGCACCACCCGCACGTTTTCCAGCTCCTGTGTATCGATTCTTTTGCAGGTTTTCAGACATCCTTTGTTGTAATAGTCAATGGCAATGAAATTTAACTCTGGACGAAGTTGCGCCATCCTGGCCACAAAATCGCCCATGCCACTGCCGATTTCAAGTGCAAGGGGACGATCGTTGCCGAAGATCTGCTGCCAATCAGGCATGGTAGTCAATTGCTCGGCATTAAGAAAATTGGGGGATGTAATAGGTATTAAATTCACGACATGCGCCTCGTTCCATGGGATAATTGAAAAAATATCACATGTTATGAGTAATTATCACCGCTTTTTGCGATGTCATTAAAAATCATGGCTAAAGAAATGAGCTTTATATTAAAAAAATTGAAGTATCGGCATGGCAACTCCATATAGAAGTTTGTTTACAGGATAGTTTTTGCCTTGCCGCTATGATATTAGGAATCACGCATACAGAACAGGAGACGGCATGGAAGTTTTTGGTGGATTCATGGTAATGATGAGTATTTTAAGCTTTTTTCTGGCGGTAGTATGGCTTGTGATGCCCTTTGTAGTGTTTACCATCAAGGGCAAGCTGGACCGCACCCTTGATGTACTATCGGGAATCGAGAACCGCCTGTCTGTAATAGAGACACGGCTTGCGGCCCTGGACAAAGGGCGTATGGAACAAGATCAAATGCCTGCCCCGGATGCTCCACTTCCCTCTCCGGACACGGAGATCGATCCGCCTGAAACTTTGCCCCTTGCCTGAAACCGGTTTTCTGCTACTATTAGCCATTCCCTTTTTACAATTGATTCGGAGGTTGAAGAATGCCGCTACTGCAGGGCAAAAAAGCACTTATTTTTGGTGTTGCAAACGAGAAAAGCATTGCCTGGTCTATCGCCAGAGCTTTTCACGAACAGGGAGCAGAACTGGCTTTCACCTATGCGGGGAAACCACTTGAAAAACGTGTCAAGCCTTTGGCTGAATCTCTAAATGCGGCAGCTGTTATTTCTTGCAACGTTAGCAGTGATGAAGAAATTGCAAACGTTTTCAAGGAACTTGGCAAAGTATGGGACGGTGTTGACATAATCATCCACGCCGTGGCTTTTGCCAATAAAGATGAACTGAAGGGGACGATCCTCAACACCACCCGCAGCGGTTTTGCAACCGCCATGGATATCAGTGTCTATTCATTCATCAGCATCATGAAGGAAGCCGCGCCGATGATGAAGGGACGCGATGCCTGTGGCCTGACGCTCAGCTATTATGGTGCTGTAAAAGTCTTCCCCAGCTACAACGTCATGGGAGTCGCCAAAGCGGCTCTGGAATCTTCGGTCCGATACCTGGCAGAGGCACTGGGACCGGAAGGAATCCGGGTCAACGCCATCTCAGCCGGCCCAATTCGTACTCTCGCCGCTGCCGGAGTGAACGGTTTTCTAAACATACTTAATCATGTTGAATCCAAGGCTCCCCTGCGTCGCAATGTCACCCAGAAAGATGTAGCCAGCTCCAGCGTCTATCTGTGCAGTGAACTTGCCAGCGGCGTTACGGGAGAGATCCACTATGTTGATGGCGGCTATAACGCCATTGGACTCTAAAAACAGGTTAAGGTTGAGGTTAAGGTTGAGGATAAATGCCTTTGCTCAACCTTGGCCTCAGCCTCAGCCTAACCTGTCTCTCCCCGGAGTATTCCCATTAAAGAACCGATCGGCAATCTTTCAGGTCTCAAGTCAAGCCAGATCAACGCCTTGGAGCGTCTCTACCGCAGACGTGTCCCGCCGGCGGAGTTTTGTACCCAGGAGCTGGCTGCCCGCCTCATAGAACTTTCCAGTGACATCCGTCGCCAAGTTGCCATTCTCATAAACCGGCAGGGCATTGTCGAATATGTTGTTGTCGGTGACGAAAAAGGAGTGGTTATTCCTGAGCTGCGCGATTATCCGCTCGGCAGGAGGACTCTGCGCGGTCTGCGCCTGATCCACACCCACTTGCGCGGCGAGCAGATTACTGAAGATGATCTTACCGACCTGTCACTGTTGCGGCTTGACCTGCTGGCAACTCTGCTGATCCTCCCGGGCAGGGAGCAGATCATGGCACAGCTGGCATGGCTTTCTCCTGCGCCAAGCGGACAGTCGGCCATTACCGATCCGATCATTCCTTTTGATCGCGTTGATCTGGATTTTCATCACTTTGTAACAGAACTAGAGGCAGAGCTGGAAAGGGCTAGCCAGAGTACGGCCCAGGCAGGCAATGCCCTGGAGCGGGCCATTCTTATTTCCGTGACTGTAGAGGGTACTCGCCAGGAGGCGGAGGATTCAATCGCAGAACTTCGAGAACTGGCCCGCACAGCACGCATCGAGGCACTGGATGAATTCATCCAGCGTCCGCGCAGCCTTAACCCCCGATATGTCATGGGCGAAGGGAAAATGCGCGATGTGGTCATCCGGGCATTGCAGCGGGGCGCAACCATGCTGATTTTTGACCAGGAATTAAACCCTGCACAGATACGTTCCATCTCAGCCATGACCGAGCTGAAAGTTATCGACCGCAGCCAGTTGATTCTCGACATTTTCGGTCGCCGGGCCAAAAGTCTGGATGGCAAAGTCCAGGTGGAACTGGCCCAGCTCAAATACCTGCTGCCGCGCCTGACCGGCCGTGGCGTACAGATGTCGCGCCTGATGGGAGGCATCGGTGGACGTGGACCGGGAGAAACCAAGCTGGAGACGGACCGCCGCCGCATTCGTGACCGTATCGCCAGCCTTGAGCGGGATCTGCAGGAACTTTCCCGTGGCCGGGAACAGCGGCGCCGACAGCGCGTCAAAGCCGGCATCCCGATCATCTCGATTGTCGGCTATACCAATGCCGGCAAATCCACGCTCTTGAACGCTCTCACCCAGAGTGAAGTTTTCACTGAAGATCTGCTTTTCGCCACTCTGGATACATCTACCCGCCGCCTTCGCTTTCCAAGAGAACGGGAAGTGATTATTACCGACACCGTCGGGTTCATCCGTTCTCTGCCCAAATCACTCTTGGGGGCATTCAAGGCAACCCTGGAGGAGATGCGCGATGCAGACCTGCTGCTGCATGTGGTTGATGCATCCAACCCACGCTTCGAAGCTCAAGTGAGCCAGGTGGAACGCATCCTGGAGGAGCTTGAATTAGGAGATAAGCGGCAGCTTCTGGTCTTTAACAAGTCTGATCTGCTGACAGGTCTGCGAAAAAGCGACATGCTCGCATTTCTAAGGGTGCGTCATTATGCCAGAAGCAGGGGGGCTATCATGCTTTCGGCACGTGATCGCAAGAGCCTTACACCGCTTGTTGATGAGTTGCAGCGGCTTTTCTGGCCTGAAGAGACAGCTCCCCTCACTGATTGACAACGCCCGTTATTTGCCTGTATAGTTCCACTATCTTACTCAATTCGGAACCTTATGCAGGACCTCAAAAATTTAACTCCTAAAAAACGTTTTCCCGGCTTCAAATCGACCGGTTCCAGTACCGTCAATAGAAGAATAGCTACAGGTGAACACTTCAGCCACCTTCGTCCCCCCAGAGGCAAGCGCCTGAAGAAGCTCAAACACCTGCTCCTGTTTCTGGCTATTGTTCTGGCGCTGACCCCGGTCTGCATGCTGGTCTTCAACCAGGCCCCCCGTGCAGCAAAGTCCCTCGCCACCTGGCTCAAAATGGGCGCACCTGCCTCCCCCACTATTGCCGAAGCAGCCAAGCCGCCCGCGGTAAGCAGTTTCGGAGTTGCCAGCCAGCTACTCGACTCTGCCACAGTCGAAGGTGAAGGATTGATTGCGCGGACCCCAGCCGGCGACACGCTTCATTACACCATTCGAAACGACCTGCAACAGCGCATTCACGGCTTCATGGCCGCCAACAAGGTTCCATATGGTGTGGTTGTAGCCATAGAACCCGCCACCGGCCGTATTTTGGCAATGACCTCCTATTCATCAGTTGATCCGAATTGGTCACAAAACTCGTTTTTCGACCTGTATCCAATGGCATCGCTCTTCAAGATCGTGACCGCCTCAGCCGCCTTGGAAAACGGAAAAATGACCCCTGAAACCGTGGTCGAATTCCGTGGCAATTCCTACTCGGAAAACCCGCGCTATTGGGAAGCCAGCCCGCGCGGCAGGAACAACCGCATGGATGTCACCCATGCTCTGGGTAAATCTATCAATCCGGTCTATGGCAGGGTAGCAGCAGACATTGCCGGAAAAGCATTCGTACTTGAATCTGCACATAAATTCGGCTTCAACCAGGCACTGCTTCCCGGCACTCCGGCCAAGGTAAGCCACGCGACCGACCCCCAGAGTGTTCACGACCTGATGTTGATGGGTGCCGGACTTGATCACGAGGTCAAGATTTCGCCGCTGCATGCCGCAGTGATGATGGCTGCCATAGCCAATGGCGGTAAGATGATGTTTCCAGGACTAACGGAAAAGGTACTTGATTCGGGCGGGACAGCCAAAGAGACTCATAAACCTCTGGCAATCCGCCAGCTGGTATCACCGGAAACAGCATCGTCTCTGACCCGCATGTTGACCAGCACCGTTACACATGGCACCTCCCACAAGGCATTCCATGACCGTCGCGGTCGTCCACTTATTGAAGTTGATATTGCTGCCAAGACCGGCTCCATCAACGGCACTGATCCGCGAGGGCATTATTCCTGGTTCGCCGCCTTCGCACCGGTTCGCAATCCCAAAATTGCGCTTGCCGCGCTGGTTATCAATCAGGATAAATGGAAGATAAAATCATCACAGGTGGGAGAGCAGGCCTTGCAGGAGTTCTTTGACAAGGACACGCCATAAGAGATGGGCACATAAGAATTACAAGTGTCTTCTGATTCTATAATTCAGGCAACTTCAGTGTTATCGGGAAGGTAGTTTTTCAGGAGCAGCTCTCCTGCTATCATCTCGCCATAGGTAAAATGTTCGATCCAGTCCCCCAGGGAAAGAATGGTAAAAGGCAAGCCGGTCAACTGTTCCCTGAAGGCCAGATGAAAATGGCCGACAACCAGCCCCTCCCCCCCCTGCTGACGAACTGAATCAGCATATGAACGAATGATCCGGCGATAATCCCATCGTTCAGTCTTGGTACCATAGGTGGCACGACTGCGCCGTTGCAAATGTTCCTTGACGACAAGCGCCAGGGATGGTGGAAAGAGCTTGACCGCCAATGCCGTAACTGGGTTGTGCAGTAACAGCCTCAAAAAGCGGTAACCCCGGTCGGCCGAGTTGATCTGGTCGCCATGGCAGAGATACAGTCGACGCCCCTGCACCATCCGTAAAGCCGGGCCGGTATGAATCTCAGCAGCGAGCTGTTCTCTGAAAACAGGCCCGAGATGAAAATCATGATTGCCCTCGAAGTAGATCAGTCGCCAGCCGTTTTGCTTCAGACACAACAATGCTTCAATCAAAGCATCATGCTGCCGAAACGGGTTTGAAGGAAAACCGAGCCAGAAATCAAAAAGGTCGCCCATAATGAAAAGTTCCCCGGCCTCCCCTTTCAGCTCGTGTAGAAATTGCAGCAACAAACGGTAGTTGTGGTCGCTGGGTGTCACCAGATGGGCATCGGCAATAAAGATAGTACGCATGGGGTGGATTGTGCTGTCACTCCTCGCATATGTCAACAGGGAATAGAGGAAGATCGATATGGCTTTTGTGCATAATGTTGAAATAGAGTGGGATGAATTAGTGAATGCATTTACCAACCTGCGTGGCGATCAGGTTCATTTTCTCGACCGTCAGACCGGTGAAGTCTTTCATGTTCCTGCAACACTGGAGGATGAGGATTTCTGGCGTCAGATGGAAACGAATCGGGAGCGATTCCTGGAAATTCCCCGCATGGATTACGGTGTTGAACGGCAATTCATGACCGGCTTCATTGGAGCAGTGGAAGATGGAGGGCTCAAAAAGATCCTCAACGGTTCCATAAGCGGGGCTAAACCCTATGGCAAGCTCAATGACATCATTTCATTTTTCCCTGAAGAATCTGAGCGTCTCCAGGAGATGAAGGACGAATTTCTCACCAGCCGCGTCAAACACTGGCTTGAAGCAAACAATCTCTACACCATCGACGCTGACATGATCCGCATCCCCCGCCTGTGAGGACGCGATGAGCCACTCCCACCAAAGTATCCACCGCAGCGACTACGGCAGGCTGATAGCAATAATCCTGATCCTCTGCCTGTTAGCCGCTGCCGGCTATGCCCTGCAGCACACCATTTCCTGCTTCCTGCTCTCCTGGGTCATAGCATACCTGCTGGATCCGATTCTGATATACGCCGAAAAGCGCAGGATCCAGCGCGTCTACGCCCTTGGATTGATGTACTTTTTCCTCGGTATTCTGACTGTTTTTTTTCTGACATTCATGGTGCCCAAACTTACCATCGGCTGGAACAGCTTCATTCATGATCTGCCGCTCTATATACAGAAGCTGAAACAGCTCGCCCTGGAATGGAGAAGCCGAATTCCTGATCGTACCGGATCTGAAGAGATCCAGTGGCTGATCGATACCTTTTCGGGCAACATCGACAAGGCAGCCGACAAAACCGGTGCAGTGGCCTATACCTTCGGCACCAGCATTTTCTTCAATCTATTCAACATCGTACTCTCGCCGATTCTGGTCTTCTTCATGCTGTACTACAAGCAGATCATCCTGGATACCGTCGCATCCTGGATTCCGGAACATCGCCGGGAAATGATCATCGGCATCGGACTTGAAGTAAACAGCAGCATCGGCGGGTATCTGCGCGGCCAGGTCATCGTATCCCTCATCGTGGCCGTCTGTGCCTCACTGGCACTCTTTGTCATGGATATCCCCCATCCCATATTCTGCGGCATCTTTGCCGGTGCAGCTTCGATACTGCCGTTCATCGGCGTATTTATCGCCATCCTGCCGGCCCTGTTCTTCGCCTGGTTCAAATACCAGACCATAGCGGTACTGGCAAAAACAGGCATTGCCTTTGCGGTGATATACTTTCTGGAAGGGTACATCATCAAGCCGCTGGTCTTCAAACAATCCATGAACCTCAACCCGCTGGTGACCATCATCATGGTCATGGCACTGGGTGAATTGCTCGGATTCTGGGGAATCCTCCTCGCCCTGCCGATAGCGGCCGCCATAAAAATTGCCTGGGGGCACGTCATCAGAGGTGATTTCAACAGTTAATTCCAAAGCGTGATGGATTCCCATGACTACATCTACAATGAAAATCACCGGCATGTCCTGCGCAAGCTGCGCTTTGCGTATCGAAAGATCCCTCACCGGCCGCAGCGGAATCTCCTCCGCAATCGTTAATTTCGCCATGGAGGAATTAACCGTCACCCATGACGAAACGGTTTCCCGCCATGATATCGCAGAGCAGGTTAATAGCCTGGGATACGACGTGATTCTTCCTGAACCGCCGGGTGAACTTAATTTCGGTGTAGCAGGCCTGCACTGCGCCTCCTGCGTTAATACTCTAGAAACAAAGCTGCTTGAAAACCCCGCCATCAGCACCGCCGTGATCAATCTTGCAACAGAAAGCGGCTTCGTCCGCTTTGATCCACAGCGCCTTTCTCCTGCAGAAATTTTTGCAATTGTTCATTCGGCAGGCTACACACCGCTGGAATCGGGTAGAGACAGCGATGCCTCTGCAAATGAGGACCTTCGTTCCCAGCGGACCTGGTTCATCTTCGCGCTGGCCGCCTCGTTGCCGATCATGTTGACCATGGGGATGCACGACAACCGTGCCGTCATGCAGCTCAATCTTCTACTGGCAACAGCTGTTCAGTTCTCGGCTGGGCTCATATTCTACAAAGGTGCCTGGGCAGCCATCAGGAACCGCAGCGCAAACATGGATGTGCTGGTGGCATTGGGCACCTCGGCAGCCTATTTCTACTCGCTTCTGGCCTATGCCGGACTGCTGGGCCCTGCCAGGGAAGTTTTTTTCGAAACTTCCGCCATGCTGATTGCCTTCATTCGCCTTGGTAAGTATCTGGAGGCACGGGCACGGGGCAAAGCGGGCGAGGCCCTCAAAAAGCTGCTGCACCTGCAGGCGGACAAAGCCCGTCTGGTGACGGAAGATGGAGAAAAAGAGGTGCCCGCCTCCATCATCCGTGTCGGTGATGTGGTGCTGGTGCGACCGGGCGAGGCAATCCCTGTTGACGGCGAGATCATCGAGGGCAGCGGCGCTGTTGATGAAGCCATGGTCACCGGGGAGTCCATGCCGGTACTGAAGCAGGTTGGGGACACGGTAACCGGCGCCACCATCAGCAAGGGGGGAGTGCTGCGGGTACGTGCAACCAGAGTAGGCGAAGCAACCCTGCTTTCCCAGATCGTTCGCATGGTTCGGGAAGCGCAGGGGGACAAGGCGCCCATCCAGCGCTTTGCCGATGCAATCTCAAGCTGGTTCGTGCCGGCAGTCATCGTGCTGGCACTGGCTACTTTCGGAATCTGGTTTTTCCTGTTGCAGTCAGATTTTCTCGCAGCTTTCAAATTTGCCATTGCAGTAATTGTCATTGCCTGCCCCTGCGCAATGGGACTGGCCACCCCCACCGCCATCATGGTCGGAAGCGGTGTGGCCCTGGCACGCGGCATCCTCGTAAAAAAAGGGTCTGCACTTGAAATCATCTCAGGCCTGCAGGTTTTGCTGCTGGACAAAACCGGCACCCTGACTGCCGGCTCCCCCGGCATGACAGATCTGGTACCGGTTGCACGCACTGTAGACCCGGATCGCCTGCTTGAATGCCTGGCAACGGCAGAGGCGCATTCCAGCCACCCCCTGGCCCAGGCTGCCGTCAAGGCTGCAGCAGATGCCGGCATACAGCCGGGTGAAGCCTCTGATTTCGAAGAACGGGGGGGCTACGGCATCACCTGCACCTATGCCGGACTGCGCCTTTCGGTCGGAAATGAGCGGCTGATGAAAGAGGCGGGAGTGAGCCTGGCCCCATTGTCGGAAAAAGCCGCCGAACTTGCCAGTGCAGGAAAATCCCTGCTTTTTGTAGCAGCCGATACCACCCTGGTTGGCGTTGCAGCTTTTGCAGACACCCTCAAGCCGAGCTCGCGTAAAGCCGTGGCCGAATTGAAGGGAATGGGCATCACAACAATCATGATAACCGGCGACCACCATGATGTGGCCGAAGTGGTGGCGCGTCAGGCGGGTGTTGACAATTTCGAAGCAGACGTGCTGCCGGACCGCAAGCAGCAGGTGGTCAGGGAGTACCAGCAGAAAGGCTATATCACCGGCATGGTGGGTGACGGCATCAACGATGCGCCGGCCCTGGCCAGCGCTGAGATAGGCATTGCCATCGGTGGCGGTACAGATGTAGCCAAGGAAACCGGCGACATCGTACTGATGCGGGACGACCTGCTGGACGTGGTCCGCGCCATCAAAATCGGCCGTGCAACCCTGACCAAGGTCAAACAGAACCTGTTCTGGGCACTCTTCTACAACATCCTCGGCATTCCCGTAGCCGCCGGTTTCTTCTCACACTACGGCATCACCCTCAAACCTGAATATGCAGGACTGGCCATGGCCTTTTCTTCGGTTTCGGTGGTGATGAATTCGATCCTGCTCAAACGGGTTGCAAGGGGGCTGTAAATCGGAGATTTGGGGACTGGTGGCTTCAATACAAAAGCCCTCCTGATACGGGAGGGCTTTCGTATTTGTACATCATGAAAAAGCGGATTACAGTAAAGCCTTGGCTGCAGCGATGGCCGCTGCATAATCCGGCTCGCTGGTAACCTCCTGGACGATCTGGATGTAACGGATCGTATCGTTTGCATCGACGACGAAGATGGCACGGCCAAGCAGCAGCAGCTCTTTGATAACCACGCCATAGGCATCTCCAAAAGAGCGTTCACGATAATCGGAAAGGGTGGTTACCCGCTCGATGCCGGCCGCCCCGCACCACCTTTTCTGGGCAAATGGAAGGTCGAGACTCACGGTCAGTACAACCACATTTTCCGGTAGAGCGGCAGCTTCCTGGTTGAAGCGACGGGTCTCGGTGTCGCAGACAGGTGTGTCCAAAGAAGGTACCGAACTGATGATGCGAATTTTTCCGGCAGAGCTTGCCAGAGTTACTGGCGCCAAACCATTATCCACCACCCGGAAATCGGGAGCCTTGTCTCCAACCTTCAGCTCAGGGCCAAGCAGTGTCATGGGATTGCCTTTAAAGGTAATGATTCCGGTCCTCTCGTTCATGTGTATCCTCCTTGATTGAAATGATGCTGCCAGGAGCCTGTCGGACTAAGGACCGATAGGCTCCTTTAGTGTACGTCATCCCTTTCGGTATGCAACGTCTTACCATTACCGCCAGTCAGCGTCCAGCAGACTGTTGGCAGCAGGTTTCCAAAAACTGCACCACAAATCGATACGTCAGCCCCCACAAAACCGGTGTATGAGCCTGGGGAAGCTGAATGGCAGGCACTTCATGATCGCTTGCGTCAAAATGGACTGTGGCGGTGACATGCCGTTCAGGAGCTGTCAAACAGCTCAAACTGACCCAGAAAACAGAATGCACTTCTTCATTGGGAACCGGAGCAGCACAACTGCCATTAATACCATACACAAAGCAGGCCACCCGTACCGGCAGCGTCATGCCGCTGATTTCGGTCAGCCGCCCGAGATAACAGGCGCGGGAGAGATCAAGACCAATCTCTTCCATGACTTCCCGCTCAGCCGCCTGACGCGGCTCCTCCCCCTGCTCCAGCCTCCCTCCCGGAAATGCAAGATGTCCGGACCAGGGATCGAGTTCATGGGTAGCGCGCTGAATGAACAGCATCTCCATCCCGTCACTTCCCTGCCGCAGCACCAGTGCCACGGCAGCGGGCGCGCGCCCTGTGACATCAAAGGTTGGCAGGTTACATGCAGCCAGACGGCTGGCAATTTGATCAAAATCGTTCGTCATGCTTTCCCTGCCCATGCTACTCAAACTGACGCCTGAATTCATCCATCGACCGGCTCAATCCAGCAACCTCTTCACGCAAGGCAGCAACTTCTTCCTCCAAACGGGCGATGCGCTCATTCTCAGCCATCACGCGCACCCTTGCAGCTTCGGGAGCCGGAGTATGATCCTCATCGGCAACATCAGCCGGCCCGCAGAGCAGATGAGCGTAGCGACACTCTTTGCGCCCCGGCTGACGCGCCAGGCGAGTGATCATCGGCTGTTCCCGGTCCATCAGCTCCGTCAGCACATCTTCCACCGCCGACGCATCTGCAAAGGCATGCATCCGCTCACAGCGTCCGCGCAGTTCGCCCACTGTCTGTGGGCCTCGCACCAGCAACTCGCAGAGAGGAGCCAGTTCGGCCGGAACCAACTGTAATTTTTCACTGAGGATATGTCGATACTTCGGCACTCGTCCGCCATCGGCAGATAGTACCGCCAGTTGTTTAAAACGCAAGCCATCCAGGGCACGCACCACCGCAACTTCTTCCAGTGCCATGACAGGTTCACGGTTCGATTTCTGGTTGCAGGCATTCGTCAACGCATTCAGCGATAAAGGGTAGTACTCAGGTGTGGTCATTTCCTTTTCAATCAGACATCCCAGCACCCTCGCCTCAATAGGATCAAGCACTATTTCCACTAATTGTTCCTCACTTTCCATTCTCGAATCAAAATAGTATATCAGGGTGAAGCCTGAAATACATGTGCGATGTTTAACTGAAACCGCCTTAGGTTGACACTAGCAGAAAGAGCGGGCATTAACTAATTTTCGACCGAAAGGGTTCTTTTTCGCCCTGGGGCGTCAATCTTCGTGCTGACTTGTGCGGCGTACCAATGTACGGCCGCGTAATCCCTCGATTTCCTTGCCAGGACCAAAAATTTCTCCTTTCCAAATCGGAATCCAGTAGTTTCCATCCATGTAATGGTCTGCCTCCGTTTCATTAATCGGTGTCCATGCGCCATGATGGTCAGTCAATATCCATCAACAAACGAGAGGAGGTCAAGGTGAACGTTAGCATTGTAGATTTGGACATTGCAAAAAATATTTTCCATATTGTCTGTTTCAACGAACGGTTTAAAGAGCTTCGTAAATGCACGTCCCACCGTAATCAGGTTTTGCCATTCGCTAACATGCCGTCGGCTTTATCGGCATGGAAACATGCACATACATTGAGGAGAGCCATGGCAAGCAGTTTGCGTCCATTTGCGCAGCATTATATTTCTTGCCGGATGTTGCAAAGTTAAGTTAATAATTGGCATATTAAAGATCTAAAATAAAATTGCGAATCAAATATTTTGGCACCTTTCCATATTCAACTTGCAATCTGTCGCACGAGTACCAAGAGAACAAAGGCAACTGCGTGGCACGATCTGCTCATGTAAATAAATCTTTGGCTTCGCTGCAAATTCTGGCCGTCATACTCCTTCAACTATATGTCTTCGCTCCCTCCATGGCGCAACTGCTGAAAACGGAGGGGCGTGCGCACGGATGTTCAGGAGATCATGGGTTATGCGGTTGCTCGCCTGAACGTATTGCCAGTCACACCTGCTGTTGTTATCAATCAAAAAAAATCAGCGAATCAGAAAATTTGCAAAATCTCCACCACCACACAAACGATGGGGACACCGAGCAGGAGGAAGGTGAATCCGATTCAAGTTGTTTTCTGCGCGCCGCCCCTTGCGGAACCCAGCCAGCCTTTAATGCAGCATCATCACTCGATCTCAAATTCATACAGCAAGGCCTGTTACAAATAATTCCTCCTGCCAGCCGTGTATCCCGCTTTCCCTCGCAGGCGATAACATTGCGTGGCCGATCTGTCGAACCGCCTGTTCCCCCTCCAAAACTTTCCCTCTTCTCCTGACCCTAATAGCAGCATAAGTATGTTAACGATGGGCTTCTGCTGGTCCAATCAATGGGATAAGTACGTTTACGAAAGCGGCTTTTACCTCGGCAATTTCAGTATTTTTATTAATTAAATTCTATTCACACTTAATCTACCAAGCACTTTTCGGGAGTCAGATATGAATCTTGCGAAAATATACGCGACACTAGCCTTGTGCATCCTGACACTACAAGGATGCAGCAACGCTTTTTCGCCGTCCGTAACCAGCAGCACACCGGCCAAGGCGGTTGCCCTGCAAGGGAGCCAGCAGGGGCAAAGCGGCGGGCTGGCGGATTATGACGGCGACGGGATGGACGATATGATGGTGGGGGCGCCCTATGCCAAGAGTGACGGAACCGTGGGGGCGGTCCTGATTTACAAGGGAAGCGCCAACGGCTTTGATACCAAGTCGACCTGGATACTGACCGGTGACGACAACTTCGGGTTCTCGCTCGTGAACCTGGGGGACGTGGACGGCGACGGCAAGGCAGATTTTGCGGTGGGGGCCTATAACGGCGACGGCGCGGATGTTTCGCTTTCCGGCAGTGTTACCATCTATAAAGGGGGCGGCAGCGGCAAGGTCATCGCCAAGCTGGCGGGAGATGATGCTTTGGACAAATTTGGCCTGTCCATCAGCGGTGGCTGCGACCTCAACGGCGACGGCATCAAGGACATCATCATCGGGGCGCCATACAATTCACCTGCGCCCGAGCGCTATCAGGGCGGCGCGGTTTACGTTTATTTCGGGCCCGATTTCAAGGAGACCACCCGCATCAAGCTTCCTGCCAGCACTACCAGCACGGGGATCGGGGGCACTGTAGCCTGCGGAGATCTGAACAACGACGGCATCGGCGATCTGATCGTCGGCGCCTCCGGCAAGGTCCAGGTCTATTACGGCAAACCCGGTCTCAATCCTTCTACCAGCACTCCGGATTTGACCATCACAAGCAGCGACAGCAAGTTCGGCACCGCCCTGGCAGTAATCAAGGACTTGAATGGTGACGGCTTTAATGAGCTGGTCATCGGAGCTCCACAGGCGACCGTATCACTGAACAGCATCAACACGGCCCGGGTCGGCCGGGTCTACATAGTCAAGGGAGGAAGCGGTACCCGCACTATCAATCTGGCTTCGCCGGGCAGCGACATTCTCACCAGGATCAACGGCGCTGGTTATTTTGACTTTTTCGGCAGTACCATCACGCCGGTAGGAGATATGGATGGCGACGGGAAACCGGATCTGGCCATTGCGGCCATCAACGCCGACAAGGACGGCGCAACATCCGTCGCCACCGGCCTCACCAGCGGCAAGGTTTACCTGATCAAGGGCAAGGACCTCAAAACCGACGGCGGTGTGACTCCCATTACCGGCGCCACGGCCTTCAATGGTTCCGCAGCCAACATGCGTTACGGCACCTTCATGGCGCCTTTCACCAGAAACGGCCCCAAGCTCCTGGTAGGTGCGCCAACGGTAAACCGGCAGTCAGGTTGCATCTATGGTATCAGCCTTGAAGAGGGAAGCTCCGTTATGCCAGCCTTCCAGGCCGATGGCAGCGACAATTCCACCACCGGCCATGACTGCTGTGCTAAAACCCTGTCAAAGGGAGGCAAAGGATTATGAAACGAAACTTCTACATGGCATGTGTAATATCCCTTGTCTTGGGAGGATTAGTTTGGGCCGTCGCGGGGCTTGACGGCGCTGCCCTTTACGCCGCCAACTGCGCCGGCTGCCACGGACCGCTGATCGGTTCCGGTAAAAATGGGGCCGATGTTTCCCGCATACAAACGGCTATCGGCAACAACATTGGCGGCATGGGGACTCTCTCACTGCGCGCGGACCAGATCCAGGCCATTGTCGATGCCCTGGCGCCCTCCACCGTCTATGACGCAGGCAACTTCACCGTTGATGGCCGCAAATGGCAACCGCTTCCCACCGGGCATGTGGCCGGCAAGGACAACGGCCCCGGCGATGCGATCCATCATCCCGGCGACGACTGCGGCATCTGCCATACGCCGGGCGGCAAGGCGGGCAGCAAGGTCTGGACCATGTCCGGCACCGTCTATGACAGCAGGGCCGCACGCACAACACTGGTTGGAGCTGAGGTGATTTTTCAGAACATCAGCGGCAGGACCTTCAGCATGACCACTAATGAAGTGGGCAACTTCTGGACCGACAAACCCTTCTTCAACAACCCCAATAACTCCAATTCGGCCAACTGGAATTACAAGGCCTGGGTCAAGTACGGCAATAGTTACCGTCCCATGGTCAGTATCGCCCCGGTCGGCGGCGGCCGGATGAGTTGCAGCATGCACCATGCCGGGATGGGCAGCCGCGGAGGGCTGTGGGCCCTTGCTACCAGCACCCTCAAATCCTATCCGGCCATGGGACTCAGCTATCGGAAGCACATCTTTCCGATTCTAAGGAGCAAGTGCGCCCCCTGCCATATTCCCGGCGATACAACCGCCAGGGCTCCTGTCGGAGATCCGCCTTTCGATTACAGCAAGGGACTGGACTTGATGACCTTTGAAGGGTCCGCTGTGTTCGTTCCGGCCTATACTCCGCACGGATCCGGGCCTGTACCGGATAAAACCTGGGTCAAAGGAGGTATTTTGAACGTTGTCAACATCACATCTCCTGCGTCAAGCCTACTGCTGGCCAAGACTCTGAACGGCGCCACCCACGGCGGTGGAAGCTTCTGGAGCAATCAGGATGCCGACTACAAGGCGATCCTGCAATGGATTGCCGAAGGAGCGCGTAAGAACTGATGAAATATATCAAGGAGCCAACATGAAAAAATATACGATCTGCCTCTCACTATGCCTGATGTTGACCTGCGGGGCAGCCGGGGCCTTTGACATGGACGACATGCACATGGATCAAGAACAACATGCCCATACGGGCCACGACATGAGCAGCCACATGGGGCCCGGTTTCCAGATGGTTTTCAATCCCGCCTTCAGTGACGACATCTACCATGTACACCCGGCCGGTATGTGGATGGTCAGTTACAAGTTCATGCATGTAAACATGGATGGCCTGCAGGAAGGTACAACAAACATCCCTGCCGGGGTAGTCAGCCCGCAAGGCAGCAAACCTTATGGTTTTATGATGACCCCAACCCGGATGAGCATGGACATGCAGATGTTAATGTTGATGTACGGGGTCAGTGACGATTTGTCAGTAATGGCTATGGCCAGTTACCAGAGCATGACAATGGACATGCTGATGAATATGGGGGCGGGAAATATTCCCAGTGCCCCCATGCGAACGAGCGGTTTTGGTGATACGGAACTAAGAGGAATATACAAGATCAACGGTTATCTGGTCGGCAGTCTTGGACTCAGTATCCCTACCGGCGACACCCATCAACAGATCGAGATGATGAGCCGGACATTTCGGGCCCCCTATGATATGCAACTCGGTTCGGGCACTTTCGATCTAAAGCCAGCCCTGACCTACAGTGCTTTGAGTGATGACGCGCTCTGGAACTGGGGCGGGCAGGTCATGTACACCTATCACCCCGGCAACAATGACGACGGCTACAAGTTGGGCAACAACACCAAGCTGACCACCTGGCTCCAGCGTGCCCTGGGACCGGCCAGCGCCTGGCTGCGCCTGACCTTCAACGATACCGGCCGCATTCACGGACAAGACCCCGAGATAGCCAAGATGCTCGACTCTGTCAATGGTGCCTCAATGCCCGATGCCGATCCCGCCAACTACGGTGGGCAACGACTGGACGGTCATCTAGGGATGAGCTATGCCAAGGGGCCTTTCAGCTTCGGAGTCGAAGGCGGAATACCGCTTTTTCAGGATGTGAATGGTCTGCAGTTGGTTAACAGCTGGTATCTCACCACTGGTTTGCAGGTGATGTTTTGACGGGTGGATTTGACCTGTAAACGGCAGGTCGCCTGTAGAAGACGCTGATAAAAGACTTGATGGAGGGCAGGTATACTTGCCCTCCATTTACCCTCTGTTGAAGGAGGTCGGGAGGAGGCCATGGCGGCCCGTTAGGCTTGACACTGGCGGAAAGAGCGGGCATTACCTAGAATGAACAATTGCAATGAGGTCTGTGTCAAGGAGATGGAAGATGAGGAAAATTCTGCTGATAACAATCGCAGTTGCCATTATTGCTGTCGTAACCATTGCCATTATTCGAAGGAAACCGGAAGAGACCAACAGACTGAAGGTGTCGGGCACCATCGAGGTCACCTCCACTGAGCTGTCCTTCAAGATCCCGGGCAGGATGATGGAACGTCTAGTGGATGAAGGAGAAATTGTACGGCGTGGCCAGGTGGTGGCGCGTCTGGATACGGAGGAACTGCACAACGAGCGCAGCGCACGACTGGCTGACCAACGTGCAGCTCAGGCAGGCCTGGCTGATCTGCGTGCCGGCAGCCGCCGGGAAGAAATAGCCCAAGGCAAAGCGGCTCTGGCACGCATGCGTGCCGAAGCGGATCGTTCTGTCAGCGATGCTCGACGGATGGAGGAACTCTTCCGCCGGGAGGTTATCCCGCTCAAGGATCTGGAAGCAGCCAGGGCTGCCCGTGATGCATCTGCCGCCGCGGTACGGGAGGCCCAGGAGCGCCTCAAATTGCTCGAGAGTGGTCCGCGGCCGAATGCGGTACAGGAAATGGGCGCCAGGGCGGAGGCTACCAAGGCTGCCTTAGCCCAGGCTGAAACCCGGCTTTCACAGAGTGTGCTGACCTCACCGGTGAATGGACTGGTGCTGAGCAAGCATGCCGAACCGGGCGAAATGGTGGCCGCCGGGGGGGCGATCGTCACTGTTGGCACAATGGATCAGGTCTGGTTGCGGGGCTACATTCCCGAATACGAACTTGGGAAGGTGAAGGTTGGTCAACCTGCCAGCGTGACAGTGGATACCTGGCCCGGACGTACATTCCAGGGCACGATCAGCTTCATCTCGCCCCAGGCGGAATTCACGCCCAAGAACGTGCAGACCGAGAAAGAGCGCGTCAAGCTGGTCTACCGTATCAAGATCACCATGGCCAACCCGCAGATGGAACTCAAACCGGGCATGCCGGCAGATGCTGTAATCTCTATTGATAGCAAACCACGCTGACCAGACAACCCTGCCTCTCAGGTACCTCATGATCATTCAGCTCTCCAGCCTTACCAGATGCTTCGGCTCTCTGACCGCAGTCGACAACCTGACCCTCTCAATTCCGGAGGGAGAACTGTTCGGCCTGGTCGGATCTGACGGGGCGGGCAAGACGACCACCATGCGCATGTTGGCCGGAGTGCTGGATTATACCTCGGGTGAGGCGAAAATTCTTGGCTGCAACAGCCGCGATCTGACAGTGGTACAAGGAGAGATCGGCTACATGAGTCAACGTTTCGGTCTCTACCCCGACCTGACCGTTGCCGAAAACATCCGCTTTTACGCAGATCTGTTTGATGTGCCTGCTGCTGAACGGATTGCCCGCACCCGGCGTCTGCTCACTTTCAGCGGCATGGCCCCTTTTACCGACAGGCATGCCGGCAGACTCTCGGGAGGCATGAAGCAAAAGTTGGGGCTCTGCTGTGCCCTGATCCACACACCCAAGCTACTGCTGCTCGATGAACCGACCAATGGCGTTGACCCGGTTTCGCGGCGGGACTTCTGGCGCATCCTTAATGATCTGCGCAAGGAAGGAGTAACAATTGTAGTGGCCACGGCCTATCTGGACGAGGCCGAGCGTTGCGACCGGGTCGGGCTGCTGCACAACGGGCGCCTGCTGGCCTGTGACACCCCACAGAACCTTACCAAGCTGGTGAAGAGTAATCAGCGGGCACCGTCGCTGGAAGATGTGTTCGTTGAATTGATGGGAGAACAGGAGCTGGCCGTGCCGCAGCCTTCCATTCCTCAACCTGCCGAGCAACAGCCTGGTGCCGAAGCGTCCTCCCCAGCCGTCTCCCTGGAACAGATCTCCAAACATTTTGGAAACTTCATTGCTGTGAACGGCATCAGCCTGACGGTACCCAAGGGGCAGATTTTCGGCTTTCTCGGTCCCAACGGCGCAGGCAAGTCCACCACCATCCGCATGCTGTGCGGCATCCTCTCCCCCACTTCAGGCAAAGGTTCCGTGGCAGGCTTTGACATCACGGCAGAACCGGAACGGATCAAGGAAAACATCGGTTACATGAGTCAACGTTTCTCCTTGTACGAGGACCTGACCGTGGAAGAGAACATCGCCTTTTACGCAGGAATTTACCGGCTGGCGCCGGACAAACGCAGTGAGCGCACCGAATGGGTCATCAGGATGGCCGGCCTCACCGAGCGGCGCAGCTCCAGGGCCAATGAACTCTCGGGAGGATGGCGGCAGCGTCTGGCGCTGGGATGTGCCATTCTCCATGAACCGTCGATCATTTTTCTGGATGAGCCGACCTCAGGGGTGGACCCGCTCTCACGCCGCAGATTCTGGGACTTGATCCGCACCTTGGCCAGGGGTGGGGTGACGGTTTTCGTGACCACACATTACATGGATGAAGCTGAATACTGCGACCGACTGGCACTGATCTATCGTGGAGAGCTGGTGGCCGTGGGAACCCCTGACGAGCTGAAGAAGGAACGGGCTGTTGATGGAGTGCTCCCCAGCCTGGAAGATGTTTTCATCGGGCTGATAGAGGAGCATGACAGGACATGAATCTCCGCCGCTTGAAAGCCGTTGCCAAAAAAGAATTCATCCACGTGCTGCGGGACCCGCGCAGCCTGATGATGGGCATAGGCATGCCAATGATGCTGCTGTTTCTCTTCGGCTACGCCCTGACTCTGGATGTGGACCGCGTGCCCCTGGCAGTGTGGGACCAGTCCCAGACTGTGGAAAGCCGCGAACTCATCAGCCGCTTTTCGGGATCCCGCTATTTCGACCTGGTCCTGACCACAGAAAGCTATGGTCGCATCGAGGAAGCCATAGATCGGCGGGAGGCCCTGATCGCGCTGGTTGTTCCGGCAGATTTCGCCCGCAGCCTGTCCCGGGGAAAGAAAGCTGTTGTTCAGGCAATTGTTGATGGCAGCGACCCGACTACCGCCACTATTGCCCTGGGATATGCTGATGCAACTACAGCAGGATTTTCCGGGGATGTGTCCATGAAAAAGCTGCGTAAGCAGTCGGTTCAATCCACAAAGTTTCCTGCTCTTGATCTGCGGCCACGGGTCTGGTTCAACGCTGATATGGTGTCGCGCAACTTCATTTTTCCCGGACTGATTGCGGTAGTCATGATGATCATGGCCGCCATTCTGACATCCCTCAGCATGGCCCGTGAATGGGAAACCGGCACAATGGAACAGCTCATTGTTACACCAGTTTCCCCTAGCGAGCTGGTTTTGGGCAAGCTGGCTCCCTATTTCTGCATCGGTCTTTTGGACCTGCTGCTTTGCATCGGAGTGGGAGAATTTCTTTTTGATGTTCCGCTACGCGGCAGCCTGGTGCTGCTGACCGTTCTGTCGATGCTGTTTTTGTTTGGTGCCCTTTCCTTTGGAATGCTGATCAGCATCATCACCAAGAATCAGTTGCTGGCCAGTCAACTGGGGATTGTAACCACGATCTTGCCGGCCTTCCTGCTGTCTGGTTTCATCTTCCCCATTGAAAACATGCCGTTTCCGATCCAGATCGTGACCCACATTGTTACCGCGCGTTATTTCGTCTTCATCCTGCGCGGGATATATCTCAAAGATGTCGGCATAGGGATGATGTGGCCCGAGGTACTTTTTTTAGCCGCTTTCGGGGTGATTGTGATGACTGTGGCAATCTGGAAACTGAGGAAAAAGATTGATTAGGAGATTCCTCGAGATGGGAATTTAGAGTATAGGGAGCTGTTGAAAATTCAGAGGTTGTTCATGTTCGATCGACTCAAGGCAATGCTTATCAAAGAATTCATCCAGGTCTTCCGCGACCCGCGCATGCGGATCGTGCTCTTTGTGTTGCCCGTGTTACAGACGGTTATCTTTGGGTATGCCGTCAATATGGATGTCCGAAACATTCCGACCGCTATCCTGGACCGCGACAACAGCAGCGAAAGCCGCCAGCTGGCAGCCACCATGACATCGTCCGGTTATTTCAGGATCACCAATCATATCTCCAGTGACAATGAAGCACAGGCGCTTCTGGATCGGGGGACGGTACGGGTGGTGCTGAATGTTGAGCATGGCTTCAGCCAACGGTTGCAGCGCGGGGAAACCGTCCCGCTTCAGGTGCTGCTGGATGGCAGCGATTCCAACACCGCCGGCGTGATCATGGGCTATCTGGCACGCCTGACAACTGATTACAACATCAGCATACGGTCAGATTACTCCCTTCGCCATCTGGGGCAGACCCTCTCCATTGGACAGGTGGAACTGGCCAGTCGAGCCTGGTTCAACAGCAATCTCGCCAGCCCTCCTTTCTATGTGCCAGCCGTGATTACAAACATTCTTTTCATCATCACCATGTTGCTCTCTTCCATGGCCATTGTACGCGAAAAGGAGCTCGGCACCATTGAACAGGTCATTGTCACTCCTATCCGCAAAGGAGAATTCATCCTCGGCAAAACGCTCCCTTTTGTGCTGATCGGCTACATCGACGTCATTCTGATCAGCCTGGTCGGCATGCTGGTCTTCGATGTACCGCTGCGGGGCAGTCTCTGGCTACTTTTCTTCGCCACAACCCTGTTTCTGATGAGTTCACTCGGTATCGGGCTGCTGATCTCAACAGTCAGTCAAACCCAGCAACAGGCCATGATGTCCGCGTTTTTTATCATCTTTCCAACCATGCTGCTTTCCGGGTTTGCTTTTCCCATTGAGAACATGCCCCAACCGGTGCAGTGGCTGACCTTGCTTAATCCTCTGCGGTTCTATCTGGTCATCATCCGCGGGATATTTCTCAAAGGAATCGGCATTGCCGTTCTCTGGCAGCAACTGGCGGCACTTACTCTTCTCGGTGTGAGCCTACTGGGGATCGCTGTATTGCGCTTCAGGAAAACCTTGGGATAAAAGTAAGGCAGGATGAAAAGGGTTGAAAAACTCAGATTGTTCAAAAATAGTCAGATCGTCGCACCCGGACAAAGCCCCGCGGAGCCGTAGCAGCGCTACGGCGCACAAGGCGGGTTTCGAGGACGGCGGCGAGATGGCTGTTTTTCAACAACCTGCTACTCTTAATAATGTGGTGGTCGTTCCTCTTCTACTGACTCCCCGGTCACCGGAGGAGCAAGAGTGCTGAACTGCTCATTCAGTAGCCCTATGCCTCGTTCCAGCCGCGCAATAATTTGCTCCTGCCGATAAACAGCCTCGTTAAGCTCCTGAATGCTCCGTTCCTGATGCATGAAGCGCAACTCCAGCTCGGTGACCCGCTCTTCTAGATTTTCACCCGCAGAAACAGGAGAAACAACAGCATCATTGTTCTTCATATCAGTACCCTCTCTCTTTTCTTCGAAAAAACCTTTCCAAACCTATGTAAAAAATTTTGCTGCGTCAATAATTTTACCTGATCTTCCAAGTGCAGTAATGGCGCCGTTTGAAACTATTTCTTCCTCATCCCCAGCCCGCAATCCGGAAATATTTTCTCGATTGAAATAACGAGCAATCCTCCCCTCACCCCCTAAGCGACTATAAAAACAACAAAAATTGACGGTGGCATGATTTGTGGAAAGTTATTCAGGATTTTCCATTTCCGAACGTGAGGAGTGAGTCCATGAAAAAGCGGAGTAATATCTGCGGAATACTGCTGCTCATCTTTATTGAGATACTTCTCATGGGCGCTTGCTTCAGGCCAGGCACATTTACGACGACACAGGATGCGAGCTTAAAGAGCAGTGGCAGCCGCCTGGCAATGTACTTGAAATAAAAAAAACTGGATCAATTCATCTCCTTTACATCTGTAGATACTATAGGTGCCAAAGCCAAAAGAAATGGACACAACTATTTTTTCAGGTATAGTGACAAATCTTTTTCGGACTGACAGACCCAAGGCCTGTCAGGACCCTACTACAATCTGAGAGGCATATAATGGCACAAGCAAAAAAAGGCGATAAAGTTCTGATCAATTATACCGGTTCACTTGAAGACGGTACTGTTTTTGACTCCACGTTGGAAGATGTGGAATGTGAAACCGAAGAATGTGAGGACGATGAGTGTGGGTGTGGCGAGACCGGTCCCATGGAGATGACCATCGGCGCAGGAGAATTTTTTCCTCAGATCGAAGATGCCCTTATCGGTATGGCTCCCGGCGAGAAGAAATCCGTAGTCATACCAGCGAAAGATGCTTTTGGTGAATATGACACTGAAAAAGTTTTTAACGTCCCGCGCACAGATGTTCCGGAAGACCTCAAACCTGAAGTAGGTGATGAACTCACCCTCTCAAATGACGATGATGAAGAGATTGAAGTAACCGTGGTTGAAGTGAATGAGGATAGTATCACCTTTGATTCCAACCATCCTCTGGCAGGGGAAGATCTTACTTTTGAAATCGAATTGCTTGAAATAAAGTAGCATTTGACAGCAAACACTTTGTTTACAGCAAGAAACATTGAAGTATACACCAAAAAAAATATAAAAAAAGGGCTTTTATTTCAGGCATTAAGGGGTATAGTTGTCTCAGGTAGCGCTACCTGAGAAACTTAATGACACATGAAGGAGGGCGACATTATCGAGGAAGCTACTCCAGAACAACATTGTGGAATGAAATTACTCACGGCTTGATGTAAAAGCCGCACAGACCCCGAATAGGGTGCAAAGAAGTAAGATAAAAATGAGGCCCGCGAAATGCGGGCCTTTTCATTTTAAGCATGAACAGTCCATCCAAAAATCAATCCTACTGTTCTGTTTCTTCAGCCACCTGCGAATGTCCATGGTCTGAGTCCTGCAAAAGATCCAAAGCAGAGCCGTAGACCTGATCAAGTAATCCTGGATCCGACACAGAGATACCCATATCCCGCACAAGTCCATCCTGCAAACTGTAGAGCCAGCCGTGCACCGTCAGGTTCTGCCCCCTCTCCCATGCTTCGCGCACTATTGTGGTTCTGCAGACATTGACCACCTGTTCAATTACGTGCAACTCGCACAAAACATCCAGTGTCTCCTCATGCGACATATCATCCGTCAGACGCTGCTGGTGCTTTTGCTGCACATCCTGCACATGACGCAACCAATTGTCGATCAGCCCAAGCTTCTTGTTGGCCATGGCTGCCTCTACGCCGCCACAGCCATAGTGGCCGCAAACAATGATGTGTTTGACTTTCAATACTTCAACAGCATATTGGATAACTGAAAGACAGTTCAGGTCCGTGTGAATAACCACATTGGCGACATTGCGATGAACAAAAAGCTCTCCCGGAAGCAGGCCGACAATTTCATTAGCCGGGACTCGACTGTCGGAGCAACCAATCCAGAGATATTCGGGAGCATGCTGGTTGACCAGACGCTGGAAGAATTTTTTATCCTGCTGCGTCATGCGCAAGGCCCATTTGCGGTTATTTCCGAGAAGTTCACTCAAATGTTGAATCTGCATCATTCTCTCCCTCATAGATCATGTCTTCAATTACCTCATCACCACCGGCACTTTTCATCAAATTGCGAGATTTCTGAATTTGAGCGTTATGTTGAGCAAGCTGGCGCAGATAATGCCGCAACGACAATTCCGAGAGCAGGGAGTGTGCCACCAGGTATCGACCGATCGGCTGCTGCATGGTCCGCTGGTGAAGCAGCAGAATATTCAGTTGCGAAGCCGAAAGTAGTCCAAGCTTTACAGCTCGTTCTCCAAAAGAACCGACAATCTGTGTAGAACCCAATATCATGGCTACATCTTCTTCACATAACCACTGCCATTTACATGCGAGAACCCCCAGGGGTGGTCGCAGATCTCGCTGCCACATCATCGCCCGAACCACAGCCTCATATGAAATCGCACCCACATAGTAGAGATAGAGGCCAATCTTCAGTTCAATTGTTGGTAATGGACCATCGTAGTATCGCTCATGCGGAACCCGCTCAAAAATGTTAAGACGAGGCGAAGATGCCTGAAGCACCTGAGCATGGCGCAGAAAAAACGTCGGCCTGCGCTCCTTCAGGTACTCGTTTAAAAGCTTGTAAGCTTCTACTGAACGGCGAAACCGTTCGGTTCGTTTGTCCGCATCCTGAACATTGGCGCAAGCATCAGGATGGTATTCCCATACTTTGTTCCGATAAGCGTTTTTAAGACTATCGCTGCGGATACGGTTGAGGAAATCTCTGGTAACATCTGCCGCAGGAAACAGTGTGCGGCACGCATCCATAAGTTCAGCTTGCTTACGTGGAGTCATATCAACACATTCCCGCCAATTTACACCAGCATGAAATCCTCAGAGCTCGACCTTTCAAGGCAGCTCCAGCGGCAACTCTTCCAACGCTGACAATTGCTCGCGCAGTTCCAGAATATGTTCTCCCCAATAGCGTACGGTGTTGAACCAGGGGAAAGCATCAGGAAAAGCCGGATCTTCCCAGCGGCTGGCAATCCAGGCACAGTAGTGAAGCATTCGCAAGGTGCGCAGGGCCTCCACCAGGCGCAATTCCCGGGGATCAAAATCATTGAATTCCCGGTATCCCTCCATAAGGGCTTCCAACTGAGAATTCCGGCGTTGGCGGTCTCCTGAGAGCATCATCCAGAAGTCCTGGACCGCAGGGGCCATGCGTGCATCGTCAAAGTCGACAAAATGAGGAGCTTGATCCCGCCAGAGGATGTTGCCGGCATGGCAGTCGCCATGACAACGAATGAAACGAAGGGGACCGAGCTCTTCCAGCAGTGCTGCGATGCTCTCCAGCAAACGACTAGTTACTGCCTCGTAACTCGCTCGATAGTCATGGGTAATAAAACGTTCTGTAACCAAGGCAACACTGGCATGACCAAAGGTATGAACATCAAGGGCGGGACGATACACAAAGGGATGGGTTGCCCCGATGCTATGAATGCGACCAAGCATGCGGCCGAGAATCAGCAAATTGTCCAGGTTATCAAATTCCGGTGCATGCCCCCCCTGACGTGGGTAAAGGGCAAAACTGAAGCCACCGTAATGAAAAAGGCTCTCACCGGAGGTATTTTTCAAGGGTGCCACAACCGGCAGCTCATGTTCGGCAAGCTCAAAGCAGAATTGGTGCTCTTCAAGAATCTGCTCACTGCTCCAGCGGTCGGGACGGTAAAACTTGGCGATCAAAGGGGCGCTTTCATCAATTCCGACCTGATACACACGATTTTCGTAACTGTTCAACGCCAAGGTCCGGCAGTCACAGCGAAAGCCCTGGCTTTCAACTGCATCCATAATGAAGTTTGGGGTTAGAGTGTGAAAAGGATGCATGGAGGCTTAATTCCCCTTGATAAAAAGTGATTTGAACTAAGTCCATTTAAATATTAAGAACGATACCATCAAAACGCGCACGAGCCAAGAAGAAGCACCATCTTCACCACGTTGGAGGTTGTTGAAATATGGCACTTGGCCGCATAAAACAATTGTATATTTTTGGAGTATTTATTCGAGAGTTATGATACTAATTAAAACTCCTGTTTTTCGTAGCACAGATAAGAATGAAAGAAATTAATTTCTAAAATCAGCTTTAAAAATAGTGATTTGCATGTGCTGCCAACAGAACCAGGTTTTTTATTGCAACTAAAGGTAAATTGTCAGTTCCTTTCCGATCAATGTTTTAAAGTATTGTTTCCAGTTTCCACTTCATCTCCCCCCTCTGCTCGCAAGATTCAGGAATGGGGATAGCAGACTCGAAAGGGGCAGCAGATGCCTTCCGGCAATCTGATTATTATAGGTTCTTCGACCGGTGGTTTGAAAATCCTGGAGGAAATGTTTCACCGGCTGCCGCCGCTTAAAGCAGCTGTGGTCATTATCCAGCATATTACACCGTTAATAGATCAGGCTTTTGTCACCTCCCTGGCACGAGTTTCTTCCATGCCAGTCAGCCTGATTGAAGAAGGTCAGATTTTTCAACCCGGGCAAGTCTATCTGGCGCCCGGCGGTATTCATGTCGTCCTGGTTTCAAATTTCAAGGCACATCTCTTTTATGGAGAAAGGGTCAATTCTGTCTGTCCCTCCATAGATGTCACAATGAAATCTGTTGTCCGTCCAAACGGTGGAAGACTGGCGGGCATGATTTTAACCGGTATGGGCTGTGATGGAGCTGCGGGCATAGCACATATGAAATCAATGGGAAGCTTGACGCTTGCACAGGATAAAAATACCAGTGTGATTTATGGAATGCCCAAGGCGGCTGCTGAAACTGGAAAAATTGATCATATTCTGCCTACTGAACGGCTTGCAGACAAACTTCGTGAGTTATTCACATAAATAAAGGGATCAGAGGAGGCAAAAATGCACATTACCCGTTTTAAAAATTGGCGGATTCAGTTCAAGATAATGTCGATCTCGGTGATCAGTGTTTCGGTAATGATGCTGGGGCTGTTCATCTACCTGCTGCCAATGATCGAATCACGGATCATGCAGGAAAAGAAAAACACCACCCGCAATGTTGTCGAACTGGCAATGGGAATAGTGGAGCAGCAGGACGCTGAATACAAAGCGGGTAAAATGACCTTGGAACAAGCCCAGAAAGAGGCTGCTCAACATATTTCCAAGCTCCGCTATGACGCCAAGGAATACGTCTGGATCAATGACCTGGGCAAACCGGTGCCCAAAATGATCATGCACCCCACGGTACCGGCCCTTGACGGCAAGCTGCTCGATGACCCCAAGTTCAACAAAGCCACCAGGATGATCGATGGAGTCAATGGACCATCAAAAACCCTGGACAAGAAAAACCTTTTCGTCAGTTTTGTTGAGGTAGCTGATCGCTCCGGCCACGGATTTGTAAACTATGAGTGGCCCAAGCCCAAGAAAGGCGGAGGTACTACGGATGAGCTGTTTACCAAGCTTTCATACGTGAAAAAGTACGAACCGTGGGGCTGGGTGCTGGGAAGCGGGATCTATGTTGACGATGTAAAGAAAGACGTTGCCATCGTCAAATGGACTCTGTTCGGACTCAACACTGTTTTTGCTGCTTTTATGCTTCTGTTATGCTTCTTCATCAGCCGGGGCATCACAAGGACACTTGGTTACGTGGACAGAAGTCTGGAAGAGATGTCCAGTGGCGACGGCGATTTGACTCGACGCCTGGTGGTGGAACGTAGCGACGAAACCGGTTCACTGGCACATTCGTTCAATATCTTCCTCGACAACCTCAAAGAGATTGTCGTGCGCATCAGCCAGAATGCCGTTGAAGTTGCCTCCTCGGCGGACCAGCTCAACAGCACCTCGGCCAGCATTGCAAAAGGAACCCAGCATGCGGCATCCCAGTCGACATCAGTGGCCATTGCCTGCGAGGAGATGGCCGCTACATCAGCTGAAATAGCCAATAATTGCATTAAGACAGTGGAAATCTCAAACCGTGCAACCCAGACTGCCCGCAACGGTTCCGATGTGGTCAGCCATGCTGTTCAGAGCATCCAGCGCATTGCGGAAAAGGTACAGGAGAGCGCAAAGACCGTAGAATCGCTCGGTTCCCGCTCTGAACAGATCGGCAACATTGTAGGTACCATCGAAGACATTGCTGACCAGACCAATCTTCTTGCCCTTAATGCGGCCATTGAAGCGGCACGGGCCGGCGAACAGGGACGCGGATTTGCGGTTGTTGCTGACGAAGTGCGCGCTCTTGCGGAACGCACCACAAGGGCAACGCGGGAAATTGGGGAAATGATCAAAACGATTCAAAAAGAAACCAAATCAGCTGTGGCTGCCATGGAGGATGGTGTCCGGGAGGTAGAGCGTGGCACCGAAGATGCCGCCCGCTCCGGCAAGGCACTGGAGGAAATACTGCAACAGGTGGGGGATGTAACCAGTCAGATAAACCAGATTGCAACGGCGGCGGAGCAGCAGACAGCTACCACCAATGAGATCAGCAAAAGCATGCATTCCATCACTACCGTTGTCAGCGACGCCTCGCACAGTTCTCAGGATACGGCCGCTTCTGCTAATCAGCTGGCAAGCATGGCTGACGAACTGAAAAAGATAGTGGCACAGTTCCGCATGTAAAGATTAAAAATCCGAATAAAAAAGAGGGGTTGTTAGCCGTCAGCGGCGAACAACCCCTCTTTTTTATATTTTGTGAACAATTCTGTGACTATTCCCTTGGAGCAATAAAATTGTCAGATGCCTTTGGTAATGACCAATTATAGCGAATTGACAACAACCTGAGCACGATTACCACTGCAGCGGAAATCAGAAGCACCCAGTTATGGGATAATTGAGTATGGTGCAGCAGATAGAGCAGCGCTCCCCCTGCCAGAGCTGCCGAAGCATAAACTTCCCTCTGCAGCACCAGCGGCACCTGGGTAGAAAACACATCGCGCATCATCCCTCCGGCCGTGGCAGTCATGACTCCCATCATAACCGAACCAACAAAACCCATCTTGAAATCCAGAGCTTTGCCGGTACCAATAACGACAAAAGTACCCAACCCCACTGCATCGAAATAAAGCAGCGGATGCTGCAGCACATACATACGCCCGCGGAACATGAAAACGGCCAGGGAGACAGTTATTGAAAGATAAAGGTATGTTTCATCCTTGAAAATAAACGGAGGTGTATCACCCAGCATCAGGTCGCGCAAAGTCCCACCACCGGTCGCTGTGACCAGACCCAGCACCAGTACGCCAAAAAGGTCCATTCCCCGACGAATTCCGGCCAGAGCGCCAGACGCCGCAAAAGCTGCGGTTCCCAACAAATCAAGACTGTACAGCAGATTCATGTGTGTAACCTCCTTGAAGTGATGCAGTGTAGCGGGCCATACCTATGAATGCAACTTCTTCAGTGTCTTCCGGCACCTTTCCCCTTCAGCAACATCAGTATCCTGTTTTTTCCACAAAAAAAAATGTTATGGTTATAAAAAATCAACCTGGCCGGAGGCACTATGAAAGCACCTACATTATTTCTTCTGTTCCCCATCCTGCTAATCCTTCTTACCGTCCCGTCACATGCAGGTTTTTTCGACGATCTCACCAAAGGCATTGGAAGTTCCGGCACCTCAACTATTGGACTCGACGACTCAACCATCGCAAAGGGTTTGAAAGAAGCTCTTGCTACTGGCACATCCAGGGCAGTTGGTTCCGTATCCCGGCCTGATGGATATTTCAGCAATGAAGCAATCAAGATTCTCATGCCGGAAAAAATAAGGAATGTTGCTGATATCCTGGGGAAATTTGGATTTCAGCAGGAAGTTGACAACTTTGTACTCAGCATGAACAGGGCTGCGGAAAAAGCTGCCCCCAAAGCCAAGGAGCATTTTGTATCGGCACTCAAGGAAATGAGTTTTGAAGATGCCCGCGGCATTCTTGCCGGAGGAAACAGTGCAGCAACCGATTATTTCAGAAAAACGACTGGCGACAAAATTTATGCTTCTTTCAAACCGGTAGTCACCGCAAACATGAAGGATACTGGAGTAGTGCGTAACTATTCCCAGATGATGGACAGGTTCGCAGCCATACCCTTTGTTGGCACAGCGAGCTCATTCGATCTGGGCCACTATGTCACCACCAAGGCCGTGGATGGCTTGTTCAGCATGCTTGCCGTGGAAGAGAATAAAATCAGAACAGATCCTGCCGCACGCGGAACACAACTGTTGAAAAAGGTTTTTGGCAGATAATGTACTTTCTGAGGGTGCCCCACAAACACGGGCCCCGTGTGGGGCGCCTTCACATCTACAAATCGTGATGCATGTATATTGAAGCTATACATTCCTTTCGCTCTGCAACCATTCCTATTTCATTTTATTAATCAACAGCTTACTACCCCACCCACACCTCCTACCCCACCCTTTGCTGTATATCAAAACTATTCCACCATGGATTTTGCCTTGCCTTGCCAGCATGGCCCCACAATATTTAGTAAACAATTACAGTGTGTTATATCATTTTAACCCTCTTGCACACCACTTGGCACGGCCAATGCTAATACCAAGACAACACCAACAAACTACTTAGCTTCAGATACATATCCGCTGCACAGGA
>NZ_JAHDYS010000018.1 GCF_018531195.1 Pelotalea chapellei
TGGAACGATAGTTTTTATGCTTTCACTTGACAGAGAACACGGTTGCTCCGCGGGGCCTTCTCCGGTTGCGACGATCTGACTATTTTTGAACAACCTGAGTTTTTCAGAAGATTTCCAGAGGAGGCAGGTGCTGATGGAGAACATCACTCCCACTCGCTGCGGTTGGGCCGGCAGCGATCCGGTTTATCGTGCCTACCATGATGAAGAATGGGGAGTACCGCTCCACGACGACCAGCGACTTTTCGAGTTCCTGATCCTGGAAGGTGCCCAGGCAGGACTTTCCTGGATCACGATCCTCAAACGGCGCGAGGGATATCGCCGGGCATTTGCAAATTTCGACCCAGCCACGGTTGCAGGATTCAATCTGGAAAAACAGGCTGAATTGTTGAGCGACGCAGGCATCATCCGCAACCGCCTGAAAATTGACTCCACAGTGACCAACGCCCGCGCATTTCTGGAGGTTCAGTCGGCCTTCGGCAGCTTTGATGCCTACCTGTGGCGTTTCGTGGATGGCAGGCCACTGCAGAACTGCAGACAAACCCTCGCCTCAATCCCTGCCAGCACTCCGCTGTCGGACGCGCTGAGCAAAGACCTGAAGCGCCGCGGCTTCCGCTTTGTCGGCTCCACCATCTGCTACGCCTTCATGCAGGCCGTCGGCATGGTTAATGATCATACAATGGACTGTTTTCGCTGGGACGAACTTCAAACAGATTGTTGAAAACCTAGGTTGTTCAAAAATAGTCAGATCGTCGCACCCCGGAGAAGTCCCGCGGAGACACGAACATCCGTCGTCCACTTTCACGTGTGAAAGTGGACCGCGAAGGCGCCCGAAGGGTGAGGCCGTAGGCCGAAGTCACAAGGCGGCTTTCGAGGACGGCGGCGAGATGGCTGTTTTTCAACAACCTCTTGTAAGGGATGATTACAATGACTAACCTGACCCTGGTTCTATGCATGCTCTGCGCCGGCCTGACTGTGGCAGTACAACCTTCCATCAATGCCCGGTTGGCACAACGGGTAGGTGCCTATGAGAGTTCGATGATTTCCTTTGCCGTGGGAACCTTGGCGCTGCTGGTCGTTGTGATGTTTGCCGGGCGCGGCAACCTGCGCGGCATCGCGGCGGCAAGCTGGTGGGAACTGACCGGAGGGCTACTGGGAGCCTTCTTTGTGACCATGACAATCATAACCGTTCCACGCCTGGGCACAGCGGCCGTCATGGCCATGGTCATCACCGGCCAGCTTATCGCGGGAGCCCTGATCGATCATTTCAACCTGTTCGGCATGCGTCACCTACCCCTCACCCCCTTGCGCCTGGTCGGCATGATGTTGCTGGCGGCCGGTGCGGCTTTAATCGTCAAACGCTAGTACTTCTTGCCCTTGAAGAGGATTTATATGAACTCAAACCTGATGAACAACCTTCAAAGAGATATCTCCTATCGCATCAGCAGCCGTGATGATGGCCGCATCGGGCTGCGTGCCACCATGAACGACTGCTACCACGATATCGTGCTTGACGTGGTGGTGAACGAGGAAACACTGACAATAGAGGAGATCTCAGCAGAGTTCCGCAAATGTCCCACCACTGACTGTCCCAACGCAGTCAAACGGCTGGAGCGCCTGACCGGCATCACCATCGGCAGAGGGCTCAACAAGCAGATTGCAGAGGCCCTGGGAGGCGAAGAAGGCTGCGGCAACCTGCGCAACCTGCTGCTCGGCCTGCTGCCCCTGGCAATCAATGTCAAGGCAGCTTCCGGATTCACGGATGAACAGGCGATGATGGACAATGTGCGCAAGCAGATGCGAGGCACCTGCGCCGGATATCCCCGCCTTGATGACTGAACGTCCCATCCTGTGCCACCTCCCTCCTCCCCTGCCGCACTCCCGTAAATTCGGTTCCCTCCTTACCTTGTAACCTGTTCACGAACTGTTAAAATGTAGTAATCCCCAATCGGTAAATCTACCTTCCCACGAGGTTGAAGATGGAACCCTCCACGCACCCCACCAGCTTCCACGCCAGCGCCCGGGACGACAATCCCGTGGCCTCGGGAAAGGTTGTCAATAAACGATACCTTGCCAACAAGCTCAATTACCTGAACTTCCAGGATCAGACCATTCTGATCCAGCTCAGACATTCCAGGTATGACACACCAATTGCCCTGAAGGCCAAACCGCTTCCCTGTGTTGATGAGCATCTGGAATGCGAATGGGTGGAGACCCCCAATCTTCAGCAGCTCCTCAATGCCTACGACTTCGATTATCTGCTTATTCCGGACGGCCAGAAACTTCTGCTGGTCAATCCTAAAGTGATCAGCATGAACGAAAGGGGAATTACCCTTCTTCTACCGGTCAATGGCCGCGAGTTCACCTATCGAAGGATCAGACGCTATCCTGGAACAGACATCACCGCTCAATTCACCCAGAACAGCAGTCTTTTCCACGGCACCATGGTTGATTTCACGCCTGTTTCTCTAAGGGTAAACGGGAGCACGGATTTCCCGCAGGAATTCCAGTGGATCAACCACGAAAGCGCCGTCAACCTGCATCTGTATGCCGGCCAGAAAATTCTCTATTCGGGTGAATGTGAAATCATGCGCCAGAATTTCGATCAGAACAGGAGCTTTGTGCTCAGTCCGGTAAACAACTCCATCCGGGTGATCAAGCCCAAGCAGTATCGCAACATCAGACAGCAGCTGGTCCCCTCACCCAGCATGGTTTTCGAGCACCCCCTGATTGGCAAGATGATAAACCTGAAGGTGCTTGATCTTTCCGGTTCCGGCTTTGCGGTGGAAGAGAGCGAGGAAAATTCCGTACTGATGCCGGGAATGGTTATACCGGTGCTTGAACTCAGTTTTGCCCACAGCCTGAGCGTCACCTGCAAAGCACAGGTAGTTTCCCGCAACATCATCGGCAATGGCGGAAGAGAACGGCTGGTACGTTGCGGCCTCTCGATCCTGGACATGGACATTCATGAGCACGTCAAGCTGCTCTCAATCCTGCATCAGGCGGCGGATCAGAATTCATTTGTTTGCACTGACGTGGATATGGATGCACTCTGGGATTTCTTCTTCGAGACCGGCTTCATATATCCGGAGAAGTATGCCTATTTCCAGGCAAACAAGGATGACATTAAGGCCACCTATTCCAGACTGTACGGGCAAAATCCGCATATCGCACGGCACTTCATTTATCTTGAGCGGGGCACCATCCAGGGACACATGGCCATGGTGCGCTTTTATGAAGATTCCTGGCTGATCCACCACCACGCTGCCAGGAAGACCTCGCTCAAGGCGGGCCTGACAGTCCTGAATCAGGTGGGACAATACCTGAACGAGCTGCAGAACCTGCATTTCACCCATCTGCACTATGTCTACTGCTACTTCCGGCCGGACAACCATTTCCCCAACCGCATCTTCGGAGAGTTTGCACGCCAGCTCAACAACCGTGCCGGCTGTTCCCTGGACACATTCGGTTATTTTCATTACCACAGCAACGAAAGTGAGATTTCAGACCTGCCGGAGGGATGGGAGCTTGGCGAAGCAACATCCTTCGACCTGACCGAACTGAAAGGGTTCTACAATCATGTCTCTGGGGGGCTCATGATCCAGGCCTTTGACCTGCACCCTCCACTGACCCGCGGCAACAAGCTGGCCGAAGAATATCATCGCCTGGGATTCAAAAAGGAGAGGCTGTTTTACGCTCTGCGTGAAGAAGGAAATCTGAGGGCTTTTGTAATAGCAAACATCACTGATGCAGGCTTCAACATGGCCAATCTCACCAATTGTGTCACCGTGATAGCACTCGAAGAAGAAATCCCCCCCGAGATCCTCAAGTTCACCCTGCACCAGATATCCCAACAGTACGAGGGGCATGAAATGCCGGTGCTGGTCTATCCATTCACCTCGATTGAAGAGCAGTCTGCAATGTACGAAAAAACCTATCTGCTCTGGATACTGGACCTTGCCCACAGCGACGACTATTTCAGGTTTTGTGACAACCTGTTCAAGAGTCGCAAGAGAATTCAGGAATGAACCCTTCCCCACCGCAAGATCGTCCCCTCTATAACAGCAGAATAATTGATTCCTATATCCGGCTTGCCAGGCTCAGGTATCCCTATGTGAATATCGGTGAACTCCTGCAGTACGCCGGAATGAAAGGATATGAAGTCGCGGATCAGGCACACTGGTTCACCCAGGATCAGATCAACCGTTTTTACGAACGGCTCGTTCAGCTAACCGGAAATCCACATATTTCCAGAGAAGCGGGACGTTATGCTGCTTCTCCCGAGGCGCTCGGTGCGATGAGGCAGTACGTTCTGGGGCTGATCGGTGCCTCGAATGCTTTCGGGATACTGAATAAAACCACCGCAAACTTCACTCGATCCTCGATCTACGAATCCCGCAGGATCTCCTCCAACAAGGTGGAGATCACGGTAACCCCGCAAGAAGATGGCCTGGAGCAACCTTTTCAGTGTGAAAACCGAATCGGTTTTTTTGAAGCCGTTGTCCTTATTTTCAATCCCAGCCACTCCCATGCCCACCGGTTTCCTGATATACAGCACCCGGAATGCATCTTCAAAGGGGGCAAGGTCTGTCGGTATTTCATCACCTGGGAAAAATCCCACACCGATATCCTGCGAAAGGTAAAAAACGGCACAATCCTGCTGCTGGCCTTTATGAACCTGGCCCTGATCATGCTGGGGCAGTGGGCGTATCTGGACACTTCGCTGCTCGCATCCCTGTGCCTGGCACTCCTGCTGATCGTTGCCGTTGATAGAAGTGAAAAAAACGAAATGATGGCCAGCCTGGCCCACACCAAAGACTCCAACGAAGATCTGCTCAATCAGATCAACATCAACTACAACAACGCACTGATGACAAATGAGATTGGCCGTACAGTGGGTGCTTTTACCGAGAAGGAAGACATTCTTACCAATGTGATCGAAATAATGAAAAAGCGGCTGGAGTATGACCGGGGGCTGATCTTTCTTGCAAACCGGGAGGAGACCAGGCTGGAACTGCAGGCCAGCTATGGATATGGGCCTGAGCAACTCGGCTGCCTGGCGAGGATGTCGTTCCGCCTGGACCGACCGGTTGCAAAAGGGGTCCTTTCCCGGGCGTATCGCGAGCAGAGACCATTTCTGGTCAATGATCTTCAAGGCGAAGAGGAAAGCCTGTCTTCACGCAGCCTGACCTTTGCAAAGATGCTGGAAATCCGTTCGTTCATATGCTGCCCGATCATCTGCGAAGGCACATCCATGGGAATATTGGCCGCAGACACCATAAAGAACAAGCGTCCGCTGATTGAAAGCGATATGAGCCTTCTAATGGGGATCGCCTCCATGATCGGCATCAGCCTCCGTAACAGTGCCTTGATTGATGCCGGAGTGCGACAGTTCAAATCACTTTTGCAGGTTTTGGCAGCCAGTATCGATGCGCGGGATTCCTTGACAGCCGGTCATTCCGAAAAAGTGACCGAATATGCTCTGGGCACCTGCAAGGAGATCGGTCTGGCGGCCGACTATTGCGAGATGATCCGTGTGGCAGCACTGCTTCATGATTATGGCAAAATTGGGGTTCCTGACGATATTTTGAAAAAAAAGGGGAAACTCACTACCGAAGAGTTTGAAATAGTGAAGGAACACGCGGCTTCGACAGCTGAAATACTTGGTAAGGTGAACTTCGAGGGGATCTACAGCCAGGTACCGGAAATTGCCGGCGCCCATCATGAAAAAATGGATGGCAGCGGATACCCCCGCGGTCTCAAAGGGGAAGAAATACCGTTGGGCGCCAGGATCATCGCAGTATCGGACTATTTCGAGTCAGTAACCGCAAAACGTCACTACCGGGATCCACTACCTGTTGATGAGGCTTTTGCGCTCCTGCGTCAGGAGTCCGGGGGACATCTGGATAAAAAACTGGTCGAGGCGCTGATCAGCTACTATTCCAGAACCTATAAGCAAGGTTAAGGTTAAGGTTGAGGTTAAGATTGAGGATTTTTGCTTAACCTTAATCTGAGCCTTAACCTGAATTACTCTTAATTCCCCGGCACGCGATCAGTGGAGTGTAGGTAAACCTGCGCGGGTCGGCAAAAAAAGCCCGGAATTCCTCCTGGAACTCCTCGAAACCTCCCGGGTACTCATCAAAAGCATATCCCGAATTTTTCGCTGCCACCTCTACCTTCATGGTCCAATTGTAAGCGTCCACCTTGTTCAGTGGTCCGTAAATCAGATGGTGGGCGCTCATCTCCACGGCGATTTCCTTCAAGCCCATATCGTACAAATATGAGTATAACTTTCGCCCGGTATAAGGATCAAAATCCTGCATTTTCTCCAAGCGGCCCATTATGCCATGAATGGCCCGGTCCAGCCGCGGGGAGAGTCCGAAATGATTCAGACAGTTATGATCCAGGTCGATCAGGCAGAGGATTCCGCCAGGCTTCAGAATTTCAACGAGGTTGCCGACTATTTCCCTGCTATGTGAACAGTGGTACTCCAGCACGAAACGAACCCAGATGAAGTCGAACCTGCCCAACTCCAGCAGCGGCTGATAAAAGTCTTTGCAGACGAACCTGACTCCTTCTTCACGATATTGCTGCTCGGCATGCTCGATTCTTGCGGCAGAAGCATCAATACCGACTGCCTCACCTCCCGGCTGCACCAGCTGATGCAGATAATGGGTCGTCTTTCCGGACCCGCAGCCGATATCAGCGACCCTCATCCCCGGGCGTATTCCCGCCCAAAGAGCCTGCCTGTTGACTGAAGCCCTGTCCGTCTTCAAGTCAAGGCGCTGCGCCTCCTCTTCATGTTCCATTATATAAGATCGGGAAACCATCACTGCCTCCGGAATCAGTTCTGCTATCAGTTTAGCAGGTATGATCCGTTCCGCATCCTGGCGTTCGAAGTTTGACAACCCTCCTGCGTAGGTTACACTGAAAAACAAATAATCATTAGATTTAGATAATTTTATTTGGGAGGGGCATGTGACTACCACCAAAAGAGTGATCGGATCAATGCTCCTCGGCTGGGCAGGGAGCATCTTGTATGGGACGGCCGCAGCTTACGGCTCCGGATTTGCCATCTTCACCCAGAGCGCAGCCGGTCTTGGTCAGGCAAACTCCGTTGTTGCCCATGTGGAAGGACCGTCAGCCATCTTTTTCAATCCTGCCCTGATCACCGCTCTGCCCGGAACCCAGATTGAGGCAGGTACCACGCTCATTTTTCCGCACCGCAAATTCCAGTCAGACACGGGCGAAACAACCAAAACCAGAGACACGGTTTTCTACCCAAGCACCTTCTACCTGACCCACCGCTTCAATGATGATTTCGCAGTAGGTCTGGGGATTTTTAACCCGTTCGGCCTGTCAACCGACTGGGGGAAAGAGTGGAGCGGCCGCTACCTGGCTACAAAATCCGAAATCCAGACCTACGCCTTCAATCCTGTAATTGCATATCGCGTTTCCCCTTCACTCTCCATCGCAGGAGGCGCAAACATTATCCTGCTGGATGCCACCCTGGAGAGCAAAACCATCTCCACTGCCCTCGGCGTTCCGGGGCCATCCTTCGATGTCAACCAGAAGTTCAAAGGTTCCGGCCATGGGGTTGGTTACAACGTAGGGATCTCTTGGAATGTCAGTGAGCAGATTTCGGTCGGTGCTTCCTATCGCAGTGAAGTGGAGATCGATATCGACGGCGATCTGGATCTGGAAGTCTTACCGCAAAAACTCTCCGGCACCACCACCCTGACCCTTCCGCAACAGGTACTGGCCGGCATTGCCTGGCGGCCTTCGGACAAGCTCACCCTGGAAACCGGCATGCGCTGGGAGGACTGGGCCTCATTCAAACAATTGCGCATCAATATCAGCGGACAGCCGCCGGCGATATATCCCCGGGAGTGGCATGATACCTTCAGCGTCAATGCAGGCGCCAAATATCGGCTCAATGAAACCTGGGCGGTTTCTGCGGGCTACCTCTACGGTTGGAATCCGGTACCTGACAACACCTTTGAGCCGGCAATCCCCGATTCCAATACCCATCTGATCTGCGCAGGGAGTGAGGCAGAGTTCGATAAACTGAAAGTAGCGCTGGGATATGGCTATCAGCTTCAGGAAAATCGCATCAAGACCACCAACAGCTATGGCCCGCTGGCCAATGGCACCTACAGTACCGACCTTCACCTGTTGGCGCTCAGCCTGAGCTATCGCTTTTAAGAGGCTCTCCGGGGTTCAGCGGCAGTCGATGCTAATCGATATTTTTTTTGAGAACTGCGACATATTCAGAATCTGATCTTGAGGAAGTGATCTCTTGCAGTGACATGGCAGGTACATGGGCGGTGATCATATAATTGAGGAACTCTTCTAAAGATTTTTTGGAAAATACATGGAAATGGGCGTCATCCGAGGATTCCCGCAGCAGTTTTTCAATGTAGCTGTTTCTTGCACTCTCGGTCTCATAGGTTTTCAGGCTCCTCTGCACCTGATGGAGATTTGGAATGGATATCTCGACAAACTCACGGTAGTGCTCCCTGTTTCTTTTCCGGAAGGTCTCCAAATCACCCGATTTGACCAGATCATAATCATCAACCATATGCTGGACAGGAGTGATCATTCGCCCTTGATCAAAGTTTTTCTCGCCGTTGGGCAGTGTCAGGAATAATACCCCCTCCTTTTTAAGAACCCTTACCCAGTTAAGAAGTGCCTGTACCGGATTGGAAGCATGCTCCAGAACATGGTTGGCAATCACGAAATCTTCTGCGGCAGTCGGTATACCCGCCAGTTCACAACCATCCTCAACATAATCAGTGACAACTATTCTGGCCGGATCGATCATCGGAAACTTCTCTGCATTTTCTTCCCTGGTAGCATAATCGACATAGCGTACCGTTACGCCCGGACGCACTTCCAGCGGGTGATGCAGTGCTCCGATTTCTAACCCGGAACCTCGCAGATAGCGGAAAGACAGATTCTTTCTGACCGAATACGAGGGAAAGAGCAGCGACTCCTGGATAAACTTTTTCAATTTTCCTGTCAGATTATCAATCATCGGATTTCCCCGGTAGACCCATCAACAAGCCGCTGCCTCGCGTTAAATTAGGAACAAGTACAGAGATTACTTGCTCATCAGCAGGGGGTCAACAGGAATGGCCTGTCTGCGACCATTCGTCAATCAATAAGGGAAATATAGTGGAAAAACGACAGGAGGGTTCTGGGAACTAGCAGGAATGCTCTTCGGATTCAAGCTCCAGAAATTTGAAGCGGGACTGGTCCCATGGCATAGGCAGCTTCACCTCGCCACAGGACTCACAGGACATGACCGGCACCAGCGCGGAGACAACAAAACGGAAATTGAGGTGGCTCTCATGCAACCAACGTGTCCTTTGAGTTCCAGCCTGCACGAGGTTGGATCCACAGCACGGACAAGGTGCTATTCCACCTTTATGGTTACGGATGTGAATTTCCGTAATACCGGTCTGCTCATCCATGGTTACATGTGAAATGTTCCATTCGGAAGAGAGCCCCAGAATAGCTGAGTATAATGTGTGATCGAGCATATTTGATGGCCTGAGTGGTCCTGATAAAGGGCAGGTATATCAAAACAATAAAAGAATGTCATTTCTTTACACTTTCCATGCCAGCTCTCATTAATAGAAAACCCTCGACTTATGAGGCATTTTCCCAATGCCGGTCCGGAATCGATCAAAATCGCAGAGTCATTCATTTTGGCCAGGGGTTTACTCAAGAACCTTCCTGAATATGGGCCTGAAGCTGTTTTACAGATCTTGGTGATTTTTTGGACATGCAAAAATGTTTGCAGGGGTCGCCAAACCTCTATATTCTCATAAATGACAGCGTGGCTTTGAACCCACGGAAAGACAGGATACAGATGAAACCTATTCAACCAGATCTGGATGACAACCTGGAATTTCAGAAAAGATCTCTGACAGACCGCCAGCGGAAGATTATCTTTTCACCGTTGCGACTTGTAGTGACACTTGCAGTCTGTATCTTCCTCATTGAATTTATGAACATGATTCTGATTGAAAAATACACCAAGCTATCTGTGGCTCAGGAGACCCTGCTTGATGCTACTTTTCTGACAATAGCCCTTATTCCGATTCTGTATTTTTACCTGTTCAGACCCCTCCTGCACCTCATCAAAGACTACGAACTGACAGAAGGTCAATTAAAATCCTACCAGACTCAACTGGAGCATAAAGTAGCGAAGCGAACAAGGGATCTTGAAGATGCGCTTGAAAATCTCAGAAAGGAAAATGAAAAAAAACGCCTGACAAAATTAGCACTGAGCGAAAGTGAAGCGCGTTTCAGGCAACTTTTCGACCAGTGTGAAGATGCCGTTATCCTGATTGAACAGGAGAGCGGAGCGATTATTGACATAAACCCTACCACGGAAGAAATTTTCCGCAAACAGCGAGAAGATATCATGGCCGGTGGCCTGCCGGTGCTATGCTCCCAGGCAGAGCAGTTTCCACGGCTGAAATTGATTCTTGATGACATTGCCCGTAGAAATGTTTCCAATCTGATCGACCGTTTCAAATGCACAGTTGCTCCCGGTGAAGAACGAATTCTTTCTTTCAGGGGGAAACCGATCACTCTCCAGGGCAGCAAAGTGGTGTATGCCACCTTTAGGGACATCACGACGCGTGTGCGCCTCGAGGAAGAAGCTCTCGAAATTCAGGCCCGCCTCATTCAGGCCAACCGTATGACCTCGCTAGGCCAACTGGTGGCAAGCGTGGCCCACGAGATCAACAATCCCAACAACTATATCCTCATGAATGCCACCTTGCTGCAACAGACCTGGAGAGATATCCACAGTGTTCTTCGGGACCGTTTCGAGCGGGAAGGCGATTTCATGATTGGCCGCACCACCTTCAGTGAAGCTGCCACATTTCTCCCGGAAGTATATGAGGGCATTGCAGAAGGGGCACGACGGATCAGCGAGATCGTGGAGAATTTAAAGGAACATGGCCGCGACGACCGGACGCTTACCCAACTGACAAATCTTAATGAAGTTGTCCGCCTGTCCGTGTCACTTCTGAACCATATGATAGCTCGGACAACCCATCATTTCACCCTTGAGCTGGGCGAAAATCTCCCGGCGGTACGAAGTGGCCTTGGACAACTGCAGCAGGTGGTAATAAATTTAATCACCAATGCTCTCCAGGCACTCCCCGATGCCGAACACGGCATACGTGTTTCCACCGGCCTGTCGGAAGACGGCCAGCAGGTTGTATTGAGTATTCACGATGAGGGGGAAGGCATCCCGGAAAAAATAGCCTCACGCATCATGGAACCTTTTTTTACTACCCGGCTGGATCGGGGAGGCACAGGGCTTGGGCTGGCAATCTGCTACAACATTGTCAACGATTACGGTGGAACCATTGAATTTGATTCTGAACCGGGCAAAGGGACAACATTTACCGTAAGCCTGCAGCAGGCTGAAAACTGTGGTGATAATGCGAGGGAATGCCATGCTGGAAAATAGCAGCTTTCATGTTCTTGTGGTGGACGACGAACAGAACACAATCAAGGCTTGTGCAGCCACGCTCAAGATGAATGACATCAAGAATGTCACGACCGAGTCCGATAGCCGCAAGCTCATGGACATCATGGCCGCCAAGCCGGTTGATATCGTGCTGCTCGATCTGTTCATGCCGCACGTGTCCGGCATGGAAATCCTGCCCGTCCTGCGGGAACGCTACCCGCATGTGCCTGTGATAGTGGTGACTGCTGCCTACGAGTTGGACCGTGCCGTAGAATGCATGAAAATGGGCGCCTTTGACTTTCTGATTAAGCCGGTGGAAAGTGATCGACTGGTAACCACCATTACCAAGGCAATTGAATGGCGTATGCTTAACGACCAGATCAGCGACCTCAGGGATCATCTGGTGAGCGACTATCTGGACAATCCTGCCGCTTTTGATGAAATTGTTACCTGCAGTCGAAAAATGCACTCTATTTTTCAGTACATCGAGGTAGTGGCACGCTCCAACAGGCCGGTCATGATTACCGGTGAATCGGGTACCGGCAAAGAGTTGGTGGCCCGGGCAATCCACCGTCTGAGCGGATGCAGCGGCAAATTGGTGTCCGTCAACCTGGCTGGCCTGGATGACACCATGTTTTCCGACACCCTCTTCGGCCATCGCAAGGGCGCATTTACCAATGCCGATCAGGCCCGGGAAGGATTGATTGTTCAAGCAGCCGGGGGTGTTCTGTTCATGGATGAAATCGGTGATCTCGGCGAGTCTTCCCAGATCAAGCTCCTGCGTCTGCTACAAGAGCGGGAATTCTATCCGGTCGGCTCCGATGCTCCCCGCAAATGCGAAGCCCGCATCGTCTGCGCCAGCAACAAGAACATCAAAGACCTGGTGGCTTCGGGCCGCTTCCGTAATGACCTCTATTACCGGCTCTGCATGCATCATGTCATGCTGCCCCCCCTCAGGGAACGCAAAGAGGATATCCCCCTGCTCGTGGAGCATTTCATTGCCCAGGAAGCCAAGGAAAACGGGCAGCGCGCACCCTCCTATCCTCGAGAACTCCTGGCATTGCTGAATACCTATCATTTCCCCGGCAATATCCGGGAGCTGCAGGGTATGGTCATTGATGCCGTGACGCGCCGCCAGTCGGGCATGATTTCCATGGAATCGTTCCGCAGGCTGATTGCACCCGGCCTCACTCTGGAGATATCGATAAGGCCGAAAATGGACCATGAAGCTCTTCGACAGAAACTCGAAGAAATCTGGGGACACTTTCCAACCCTGCGGGAAGCGGAAGAATGCGTCATAGATACCGCCCTTAAACTGGCCGGCGGCAATCAGGGCATTGCAGCCGCAATGCTTGGCCTGAAACGCCAGACCCTGAACATGAGACTGAAATCTCGACTTGAGCGGGAGATTAATCAGGAACCCTGAAGATTAATCCCAAACCTTGAAACGGGACAAAGCAGTTCCTTATCGATCCCATACCCCTGCAAATATATTGGCGCCGCACTTCAGGAGCCATTTCATCCTGCTTATGCATTGCAAGCAACTCACAAGCTCCTCTGCTTGCGTCTGACTGCCCTTTCCTTGCATCTCCCACAGCACGCCACCCCCACCCTCAAAGATCCCAAGACTTCGAAATTATTGAATTTTTATCAGAAATATAACTTGGCATGATTCCTGTTATCTAGCCTTACCGAAAACACATCATGAATTTTTTCCTGGCAAGGAGCTTTATATGAGGAACCTCCGGATATCACTGGCAAGTTGTGCTGCGCTGCTGGCGCTCTCGACAACAGCGCCACTCCATGCTGCATTGTCATCGGTAGCAGGAATACAGAGCGGCACCCCACCGGTCCTGAGCGAGGTGACCGCCGCCGGCAATCCTGCCAACGTTGCCGTTAGCCTGGCAACAGGCTTTCCGCTCTGGTACAAGGACAGCAACAATCTCAAGCTGGAGCTCTGCCTGGACCAGACGGTGGTCAAGCAGGGTGGCGGCACCTTCATTCCCTGCCTGACGGCCGAACCTTTCAACGGCAGCCCTATCTCGTTCCCCAACAACTTTGGGCCTGAAGCCTTTTACTGGGCTGCGGTTGCGGTTAATCCCAATCTGGTCAGCACAGTCAACGGCACGCCGGTGGCATGGAATGCACTGCTGGTGATGGGACAGGAAGCGGCCTTCGTGAATGGCATCAGCGCCGAAGGAAACCAGGCGGTTTTCTCGCGCATCAGAGTACGGATCAATGTACCTGTCCCCGGCACCTATCGGGTGACCCACCCCTTCGGCACCCGCGATTATGTGGTAGCGGCCGGCGTCACAGGGGTGCGCGATATCAACCAGACCCAGGATCTCGGACTTGAAATAACCGACACCTTTCTGACCTCTCTGTCCGATGCTCCCCTGCCTCCCCCGTTTCCCCAGCCAACGCCGCCGTCATTACCGTTCGGCCTGCATGGCGGCATTATTGATCAGGACGGAAAAAGCATAGGTCCTTTCCTCACTCCGAGGACACCACTGGTAACCGCTGCCAATGGCGCCGTCTATCTCGCTGATACCGGCACTGTCCTGGCGCATAACGAGGTCCCGATAAATCCCGGTCCCTTTGGCGACTTCTTCAGAATCGAACTTGTCGGGGACGCCACCGGCACGATCGGTTCCATTCCCGCTGGCGTGATTCTCAATCCTGCCGATAACAACCAACGAGTAGAAATCAATACGTTCCAGGTCAGCGGCAAGTTGTTCAATGATGGCCTGAATACCGCCCCGATTGCACACCAGGTCAGTGTTTCAACCGCCATGAACACGCCGGTCACCATTGATGTCAGCCAGTCCGTGTCAGATCCGATCTCCGCTACCAACGTGCATGGTATCAACCCCCAGGCCATCGGCATCTTCGTCACCCCCTCCGATATTCGTCGCTCCTCCTCATTCATTACGGGCAAGGGGGCCACGGTACGCCGCTTCATCAATACATCCACCGGCAAGGCCACCCTGACCTATACCCCCGCCACCGGCGACACCGGCCTGGACAGCTTTCAATACGTTGTCCAGGATACCGGCGGATTGATTTCGGCGCCGGCTACTGTAAGCGTCACTGTAGAAAACCTGGCAGTTACCTCAGCCGTGTACCGCCCCAAATTTAACAAATGGCGCATCGAAGGGAACAGCTCGAGCACCGCCAGCAATCTGATCGTCCTGGCCTCCGACCCCATTGCGATTCTTTCCGGGGCCAATGAATCACCTGCAGTGACCACCCAGGCCAGCGGAACAACCTCACTGGCTGTCGGAAAGGAAAGTATCGATTTCACCCTCAACCTGGCAAAGTTGCCGTCAACCAAAGTGACTGCAGTACATGTTCACTACGGTGCACCCGGCGCCAGCGGGCCGGTCCTGTTCTCTTTATATGACGACCTGGACGGCCCCTTCGCCACCCCTTCCACCGGCCGCCTGACCTTTGGAAATCTGCAGCAGCGCGCGGATATCGGCATCCTGACCTTCACCGATGCTATCAATGCCATCATGGCGGGCACGACCTATGTCAATGTCCATACCGCCGCAAACCCGTCAGGAGAAATTCGCGGACAACTTGTGGCCCGTCCCTTGGGCAATGCAGTTGTGTCCAGCGACGGCAGTTGGAACTACAAACGCAGATCGACGATCAATCCGCTGGGTGTGCGCGGTATCAACGCCATTTCCAGCAACGGGGTTCGATTGTTGGGAATCCCGCTTTCAATCCGTTAAAAGTTACGATCGAAGATATGAAAAGGAGTGAACATGAGCATTAACAGACGCCAGTTCCTAAAAATCGCCTCCAGCGGCATGGCCGCCGTGGCGGTCGGCGCCGCCGGAGGATACAACCTTTTCTGGCGGGATGGCGAAGCCATGGCCGCCACCCCCACCCTGATACTTTCCATGGAAGCTGCCCTGATGGAGATGAGCGACAAAGTTCAGCTGCCGGTGTGGGTATTCCAGAAGGGGGGTGATGTTCCCCGGTGTCCTGGTATCGCCATTTTCAGCGTCGAAGGGGACAAAATCGACATCAAGATCACCAACAATTTGACGGTGAGACATGCTTTTTTTATCCCCGGAGTGGTGGACAGCGGAGACATTCTGCCCGGTCAGACCGTAACCGTGAGCTTTAACGCCCCGGCCGCCGGCACCTACATGTATTACGATAACAGCAATGCCCCCATGAACCGGGTCATGGGACTTCACGGCCCGCTGGTGGTGCTGCCGCGGATACCCTTTACGCCATACACCAATCCGCCCACCAGCATGCAGAACCTGTTCAACGACCTGGGAAGGACGTCCCACTTCCCGGGAAGCCCCTGGGATCCGGCCCGCAATTGGTTCTGGTTTCTAAACAGTTTTGACCCTATCAAGAATGCCGCCGCAGCCGCATCACCGTCGATGAGCGCCAGCAGCTTTACCAACGGGTATCTGTCACAGTATTTCACCATCAGCGGCAAGAGCGGTTTCTTCTCTTCCCATGACCATAATATTCGTTTGTCCGGCAACGTCGGGCAGCCCTGCCTGGTGCGCTGTATGAACGCGGGGCTGATCACCCACTCGTACCACCTGCATGGCAACCATGCTTATCAACTTACCAATAGTGATTTTGACAAAGGTACCACTGTTGTCAGCGACAACCTTCGCATGCTGGATGCCTGGCCCTTGGCCCCCCTGCAAGGCAAGGACATGCTGGTGCCGTTTATCCAGCCTCCGGATATTCCCAAATCCAAATGGCCGCCAGTACAGGAGAAATTCCCGCTGGACTTCCCGATGCACTGCCACACCGAACCATCCCAGACAGCAGCCGGCGGCAATTACCCCCACGGCCTGTTGACCCACTTTATCATCACCGGACCCATAAACTCGGCCGATGGGGTGGTGCAGGTAACCAAAGCAGAGGTGCGCCTCAAATTCGGCAAGTTGTCCATATCGGGTGTTTCATCCCAGCCTGTGGGAACAATCCTGGAAGTCCGGGCAGGCTCAGGGGCATCCGACACCATCATCGGCACCACAACTGTCAAGAGCGGCGGAACGTGGGCCTTCACCGGCAGGGCGCTAAAAACTCTGGTGAACAGGTCACTCAGCGTCACCACCCAGGGTGGCGGCCCCCAGCGCCTGGATGTACGGCCGGTAATGCGCTAGCCGAAAAACCGATACTTTTTACGAGGAGACATAACCATGGCTGTAATACCAAGAGACCAGGGCCATCCCTATGATGAAAACGACCCGATGGAGCGGATCATGTTTTTGCAGCATGGTGTTGCCGAACCTGACAGCTTTGACCTCATCGATCGCGCCGGGATAGTCAATCCTATTTTACTTCCCCAGGCGGACGGCAGCCCGCAACCCACTGATCGCCGGGTAAGTCTGTTAACTCCCGACACCGTAGCTGCCCTTCAGGCAACTTTAACTCCAGGCAGCGCCCCGGAAAGCTATACCTTGCCTACCCCGGACCGCATTGCCACACCTGACCGTTCCTTCGCACGCACTAACGTTCATGGACTAACCGTGCCGGTACCCTATCCGACCAAAGCAGGAGCATTGGCCGTGGAGGTATGGGGTTTTGTGGACCCTGCCGGCGCCATTGCCCCCTGGTTCCCAGGAACCACCATCCGCTGCAAGGAGGGCGAACTGGTTCATTCCACCCTTTTGCCGAAAAAAGGGAGCCACACCATCCACCACCACGGCATCGAGCCGACTCCCATGAATGATGGCGTAGGCCATGCCACCTTCCTCGTTGCAGGGGGGGGTTACACTTATCAGTGGCTGGCCCCTGATGCGGGCACCTACTTTTATCATTGTCACAAGAACACGGTCCTGCACTTTGAGCTGGGTATGTACGGCCTGCTGATCTCCGATCCCAACGTGCCCAATGCGCCTTTCATCGATGGCGGCCCGGGTGCCGTGTACCGCGGCAATACGATCCGCAATTACCACAAAGAAGCCATCTGGGTCCTGGACGACATCGACAGCCGCTGGCATGAGACGGTTCAACCGCAGCATGGCGTCGGAGCCGGCATGGGCGGTACCGGTGTCGGCGCCGAATTTACTACAATCGGCCAGAACACCGGCATCGAGCTGCACCGTTTTGAGCCCGACTTCTTCGTAGTATCAGGAGTCTTTGCCGATCCGGCAAGTCAGCCCAAGCCGAACCTGATCACCAACACCTTGGTATCGCCTGTGATGAACCGGGGAGAAACCCTGCTTATCAGGACCTTGAACGCCAGCTACACCGTTGTAACGCTCAAGTTTCCCTCGCAAATTGATCCCGAGGTTATCGCTATGGATGGGAGAACCTTCGGCCGTGCACCGTTCATGAGCTACTCACGCCCTTTCAAGCTCTCGACCCAGAACCGGCAGCTCACCTTTACCACTGCTAATCGCTGGGACCTGCTGATAGACACAAGCTCCGTTCCGAGTGGAACACATTTTGTCGATGCAGAATTTCGTCATTGGAGAACCAACGACCTCCTGAGAACGGTCACCATGCAGATAGTAGTTAACAGCTAGCCGACAAGGACCTCTATGAAAACCGAAAACACTGTCTACAGGCTTTCACGCCGGGCGATAGCGCTGGGATTAGCTCTCAATTTACTGACTTCCCCGGCAATGGCAGCCCTGGTATCTCTCAAGAGCGTGACCGTTCCCAAACCGGCTAATCTTGCCAAGTATGTGGTTGACGAGGGAGCGGCCATTCGTCTAGGCAAGGCACTCTTCTGGGACATGCAGCTGGGAAGCGACGGACTGACCGCCTGCGCAACCTGCCACTTCCATGCAGGCACCGACAACCGCGCCAAGAATACCCTTGGCCCTGATAGCAGCGGACTCTTTGCCAATGGCAAGGGAGTCAACAAAACCGCCTCATCCAGCGACTTCCCCTTCGTTAGTTTTACCGACCCCGAGGATCGCACAACCGCACGTACCGTTGTCAGTACCGATGGGATCGGGTCCCAAGGTGTCAATCGCACTCTTTTTAAGGGAGTGCGAAGCGGAAACCCGGTGGAAGACGGCCGTCACAGCCGCAGCCCTGTTTTCAGCAGCCAGGGACGCAATGTACGTCAGGTGACCGGGCGCAACTCCCCCAGTGTGATCAACTCCGTCTATAATTTCGCCAATTTCTACGATGGCCGGGCCAACCACTTTTTCAACGGCGTCAACCCCTTTGGATACCAGGACATCAATGCCCGCATCGTCAGAAACGTTAATGGTTCACTCATTGAACATGACCTGAGTCTGTTGGAAAACAGGCTGGATAATGCAAGCCTTGCCTCCCAGGCGGTCGGCCCTCCCTTGAGCGACTCGGAGATGTCCTGGCAGGGACGCAGTTTCCCTGACATCGCCAGAAAGATGCTCTCCCTGAGACCACTGGCCAAACAGCAGGTAAGCTCCAGCGACAGTGTGCTCGGCGGAGTGGTCCATCTCTCCGGCCGCGGCTTGTCATCCAGCTATTCCGATATGATCAAGGCCGCGTTCAAGGCAGAATATTGGGACAACACCAGCCAGTCGGTAACCTTCAGCAGTGCCGGCAAGGTGCTCGGCAAAGCGACACCGGACAGCTCAGGCAAAGCTCCTGTCAATCCCGGCAAAATGAACTTTAAAAAGACCAGCCTGACTGTCGCCCCTTCGGCAAGCGGCGGTTACTCGCAGATGGAGGCAAACTTTGCCTTCTTTTTCGGAATGGCAATCATGCTGTACGAAGCCACCTTGGTTTCGGACGACACCCCCTTTGACCGGTTTGTCAGCGGTGATCCCGCTGCCCTTACAGCGCGGCAGCAGCAGGGTTTGAATCTTTTTCAATCAGCTGCCACTGCCTGTACCGCCTGTCACATCGGCGCCGAGTTCACTGCTGTTTCGATCAGCAACACCAAAAACATCCTTGAACCGAGTGTTATCGAGGTGATGCCCATGGGAGATGGCAACCTGGCCAACTACGATATCGGTTTCTACAATATCGGCGTAACCCCGACAGCAGCGGACCTTGGAAGGGGAGGGAATGATCCCTTTGGATTGCCCCTGTCTTTCACCCGCCAATTCCTCAACAGATCAAGCATGCCTTTTGCAGCAGATTTCCTGGCTCAGCCCGGCTGCATCACCACTCCACTCTCCGATCCTCCCCGTATCTGCCCTCCTGTTGCGGTCCCGCCGGTGGTAACGCGGGCGGCTGTAAACGGAGCCTTCAAAACCCCCGGCTTGCGCAACATCGAGCTCACCGGTCCCTATTTTCATAACGGCAGCATGGTTACTCTGCGACAGGTGGTCGACTTTTACATCCGCGGCGGAAATTTCCATGACGAGAATCTGGCCGATCTTGACCCCTTTGTGGACGGCATACCCGCACTGAAAAACAAGGAGGAGGAGCAGATCGCGCTGATCGATTTCCTGCTGGCCCTGACTGATGAACGGGTTCGCTGGGAGCGCGCCCCCTTCGACCACCCCCAGCTGCTGGTTCCCAATGGGCACCAGCAGAAGATCAGCGGCGACCCGCGACGCACCAGAATTCTGAGCGACAACCTGGCAGAAGTACCGGCCGTCGGTCGCAACGGCCGCAGCCAGGCACAGGGCCCGCTCAAGCCGTTTTTGGACACGAGCATCAACGGAGATCCAAATTTCCATTTCAACTAATACATCCCGGTACGATACCAAGGAAGGAGTCACGACAATGAAACGATTCAGAATGAGCATGATGGCAGCACTGATGGCAACTGCTCTGGCTGTTGCAGGATGCGGCGGAAGCGGCGGAGGCGGAGGCGGAGAGGCCACCGGACCGACCGATCCGAGCAAAGTTGTATTTGAAACGAGTGCAAAGACTCTCGATCCGCTGACCGGCGGCGCCATGAGCGCGGCAGTTGCCATCAACGCAGGTGGCAGTATCGTCGGCATTTCCGGCAATGCCACACAGCAGGTGCGCGGCGTGAAATGGAGTGTCAATGGGGCTGACGGCAGTGTGGGTGCGGCAACAACGTTGGAACCTTTGGCCGGATTCAACTATAGTGCCGCTTACGGCATCAACGACAGCGGTTTTACGGTCGGGGAATCAGAAGATGCGGGCAACACGGTTGTTGCAGCGTCCTGGGCTCCCGGGTCAGCAACAGCAAGCAAACTGCCGGTGCTTTCTGCTGGAAAAAACAGTGCAGCCTACAGCATCAGCGCCTCGGGAAAGATCGTCGGGGAGTCGGTAAACAACTCTGACCTGGTTGTACCGGTATACTGGTCCAGTTCCTCGGCAGTTCCTGTTGCTCTGCCTGTCTTGTCACCCGGTGGTTCGGGAAGCGCCTACTGCGTCGTCGACAACGCTAACGGCAGCAGTACAATCGTGGGCGAATCCAATGACCATGCCGTACGCTGGAGAATTACCGCGGCTGGAGCAGTCGGCAGTGCAGAGGATCTTGGCACCCTTTCGGGGCATACGCGCAGCATAGCACTTGGAGTAAACACAGGCGGTGTGATCGTGGGAGAATCCGAAGATTCTACGGGCGTCACCAGTGCTGTCATTTTCAAAGACAAGACCTTGCTTGGAGTTGTTATTCCCGGGTTCGATGTAATCGACCTCGGCGTCAACGGGGCCAAAAGCAGTGCAAACGCCATCAATGACAGCAGCATGATCGCCGGTTGGACCAACGATCCCAGCGGCAGTTCCTTGACCGCCCTCTGGCTTGCCCTTGCCACTCCGGTGAACACTGTGAACACTTCCCTGAGCGGGAGCGGTGGTTTTGGCCAAGCCTTGGGGATCAACGCCAAGGGGTATATCGTCGGCGTCAAATCGGATGTGGGGTTTGTAGCCATTCCCAGGTAGCATCATTTTTTGCTGAAAAAAAAGCCGGTCGTGATTACTCACGCCGGCTTTTTCGTTTCACGCTGCAGGATAACCAGTGCATCGGCGGACCGGATTAGTTGGTCACCAACCAGAACCAGGTTTGCGTCAAGCGCACTGATGCTCAACTTTCAGGTTCAGGTGCCTTCGGCAATCCTCAAGATCTCCACAACCGGAACCCACTACTCTAATTACCGATGATCAGGAGCTAGCTGCTGAGCCTGAACTGCCCCACCAGAGTTTGCAGGTCATGGGCCAAAAGATTGAGCTGATCAGCCGCAGAGGCGGAATCCCTGGTCCCTTGAGCCGTTTCCTGAACAACTTCTGTAATATGATGCATATTTCCGCTGATTTCATGGGTGGTAGAGGTCTGCTGTTCAGCAGCGGTGGCAATCTGATTGAGCTGTCTGGTAACCGTATCGACCTGATTCAAAATCTCACCCAGCACCGCCCCAGATCTGCGGGCTTCCGCAAGCCCGATGGAGACATCATCCACTCCCTGCTTCATGGAACATACGGCGCTGGCTGTTTCGCTCTGTACTGCCGAAATCATCTCATCGATCATGCGTGTTGCCTTGGTGGTGCGCTCGGCCAATGCCCTGACTTCGTCAGCAACCACGGCAAATCCGCGGCCCTGCTCACCGGCCCGGGCCGCCTCAATGGCAGCATTCAGCGCCAGCAGGTTGGTCTGGTCCGCGATGTCCTCAATGGTTCCAACTATCTCCCCGATTTCATCGGAACGTTTCCCCAGGCGCTCCACTGTAATAGCTGCGGTAGTCACCCGTTCGGTAATAGTTTCCATGTTGGTAATGGTATTCTCCACAACTCGTGAGCCCTCTGTGGCGGAATCCATAGAATTTTGAGCTTCCCGTGCGGCTAATGTACAGTTATGAGCAATATCGGAAGAGGTTGCCGCCATCTCTTCAGTAGCCGTTGCAACGCCGACCGTTCGCGAAGCTACCTGCCGGGTTCCAAGATCGATCTGACGGGAAGTAGACTGCACCTGCAAGGCTGCTGAAGCAAGCTGGCCGGTTATCTGGGCGACATTCGAAACGATGTGGTGCAGCTTGTCCATGAAAAGGTTGAATGAGATTGTCATTTCACCGATTTCATCCTGTTTACGGTAATCGAGGCGTCGCGTCAGATCGCCTTCACCTTCCGAAATATCCTTCAACAGATCATGCATCCTGTTAAAGGGTATGAACAGCCGGTGTATAGCCATCCGGCTGACAAGACCGGCAATCAGCAAAATGGCGGCAATGATGGCAATGACTATATAGACCAGCTGATAATAAGCCGCAAAGAATTCCGCCTGTTTGATACCGACGTAGAGCACCCCGACAACCTCTCCCTGAGCATTGCGGATGGGGTCATAGGCGGTAAAGTAAGGGGTGCCGAGAATATCGGCCACACCACGGTACGGCTTTCCATCTTTGAAGATGGCAGTATGGGCTGGTCCGGTCAAACGTGTTCCCACTGCCCGGCTTCCGTCCGCTTTGAGCACCGTGGTCGAGATGCGCTCGTCACCCATGAAGATGGTTGCGGATCCACCACATGTCTTTTGAATCTTGTCCGGCAGTTCAAAGTTGCCATTGAAAACATAGTCGCCTGCCACAAGCTTATTATCGACAACCTTCAAGTCGCTCCCTTTTTGCCTCAGCAATTCCCAGAAGGTTTTGATTCGAATTTCCTGTGACACTTCCGCCTGCCGACGAAGCTCCTTCTTAAAAATGAAAAGGCTGGTCGCAATGGTAGCAACCAACGCTGATGCAACTATTACCGTGTTGAGTGCAATAAATTTGGTTCTGATTTTCATATCTGATACTCCGGAAAAAATATAAATAGCTCCAGGGTGCGGACATTACCGACTGGAGAGAAGGTCGTACCGACAAGCTTAAGGGGCTGGTTGTAGGAAATCGCTGCTATGGGAGAATCAACCTTCTGAAGAGCGTTGTTGCCGGTCCGGCAAGGCAAGAGGAGACTGTAAGGTGTGAGGCTCGTTTCGTCGCATGTCGAAGTATTCTTCAGGCGTATTGATATTGCGGAAGGAGTTGAAATCAGGATCGATTGCGGCAACTACTGAACGAGAAAAGGTATTAACCCGCACCTCGGGAAAAAAGGAGATAATCCTCCTTCTGCCCGACTGCAAAGCATTTTCCATCGGCCCCAGACATTCCTTGGCATACATGGCATGCAGCGGCTCGACCCCCATTTCACCCTGGGGAATGACTACATCATTGTGGCCGCGCAAGGCTGCCAGTCGCCGGATGAGCGTGTTGTTCAGGTAGGGCATATCGCAGGCCACGGCAAAGATGTGCGGGGTCGCGGCATGATGCAGCCCGCTGTGCAGACCGGCCAGTGCCCCCATACCGGGGTGGAGGTCGGCAACCATGCGGCAGCCGAGAAAGGCGTACTGATCGGGCTGGTTTGTTACCAGCAGCACTTCATCAAACAGCTCGGACAGTTGCCGGTGAATGGCCTCTATAAACCGGCCACCCTTGTAGGGAAGCAGCGCCTTGTTGCTCCCCATGCGGCTGGAAAGGCCACCGGCCAGGATAACGCCGGTCACGCCGGGTATGGTTGGGGTGTTGTTGGTGCGCATGCTGGTGTACCTCAAAATCAAAGGGGGCAAATATGCCCGCTATTCACCCTCCCCCAACCCCCTCCCATAAAGGGAGGGGACCTTTAAAGTCCCCTCTCCCCTCAGTGGGAGAGGGTCAGGGAGAGGGGTGGTTGTTACGCCTCAACACCTTTACCCTGGTCATGTTCATGCGCCTCAGTGGCATGAAAATGATCAGGCATGGAATAATCCACGGTCTCCGGATGATGTTCGAAGATGGGGAAGTACTTGGCCAAAAGCACGAAGAACAGGATGTGCCCGGCAATGATGCCGATGGTGACCAGTGACTCGGTGACGGAAGGATAGTAAATCACCTGGTCGGGCTGAATCATGCCGAACATGGATACGTTGAAGCGATTCAGAATCACCCCGAAGATGACCATGCCGGCGCCGCGCAGCTGCATGCGGCTGTCCTCGCGGTTGGACTGTTTCATGAACATCAGCATCGGGATGATGACCCCGATCAGTACCTCTGCCGCAAACAGGGCCAGCAGGCCGGGGCGGTCAAAGAGAGAACCATGGGTCAGGAAGGCCACGGCTCCGACCTTGACAGCCAGATACACAGCCAGCACCCAGGGCAGGATCTTGGCCAGAATCTCCAGCAGCTCCGATTCATCGGGCTGCCCCAGATAACGGTGCACCATGGTGGCTTCCAGAATGATGATCGAGATGCCGGTGAAGATGGCCGACATCCAGAACTGCAGCGGCAGCAGAGGGTTGTACCAGAGGTTGTGCAGCTTATCCACGGCGATCAGGAAGAAGGTCCCCAGGGATGACTGGTGCAGGGTCGAGATAGAAGCTGCAGCGATTACCAGCGGCATCTCCAGCCAGCGCAGCACGCGCAGCGGCATGTGATAGCCGAACTTCTCGCACACTGGCGAGAGGAACTCCAGGAACAGTACCGTGGTGTAGGCCATGACGCACATGGAAACCTCGAACATGGGGGAATGCACATTCCAGTACACCATGGTGTGCCACCCGCGCTGGGGCTGCCCAAGGTCAAGCAGCAGGCCGATACAGACCAGCGAGTACCCCAGAAATCCGGTCACAATTGCCGGACGCACCAGAGGCTCCAGCTTCTTTATATGAAAACAGTGCACAATGGCGCCCAGGGTAAAGGCCCCGGCTGCCAGGGGAACTGCGGTGACAACGTCAAAGGAGATCCACAGCCCCCAGGGGTAGGTGTCATTCAGGTTTGTGGTGACACCGAGGCCAAAGATGAAGCGCACCATGGAAGCCAGGGCACCGATTACCACCAGGGCAATCATGAACTGAAGGAAGCGATGATACCCTTTGATCTCATTGATTATAATTTTGGCAGCGGTCATTGGTTGTCCCCCTTCATCTCATCCTTCTTCTCTGGCTGCACCTTGCTGTTCTTGAAACCTTCTTCCTGCCTGATGCGCTCCTTGCGGTGGTTGAACCAGGAAAGCAGCGACAGACCTCCACCCATGGTCAGGAAGATGCCCGGAACCAGGCGCAGCGCCTGCCAGGTATAGGAAGGTAGCGGACGGGTGGTGACTTTCTTGAAGCCCAGTTCGTCCAGCGGCTGATGAGTCAGATAGAGAATACTGGTGCCCCCCGCTTCTTCCTTGCCGTAAATGGCCTGGAAATAGCGCTGGGGCCTGTTCTTGAGGCGGCGTTCAGCCTCTTTGATCATCTCCTCACGGCTTCCGTAGGTGATGGCGGTCGGGCAGGCTGTGGCGCAGGCAGGTTCCAGCCCTTCCTTGATCCGGCTGTAGCAGCCGGTGCATTTTTTGACCAGAGGAAAGGCTTTGCTCCATTCGTATTTTGGAATCCCAAAGGGGCAGGCGATCATGCAAAAACGGCAGCCGATACAACGGGAGGCGTTGTAGATGACCGGCCCTTCAGGGCTCTTCACGAAAGCACCTACCGGACAGACCGAAGCGCAGGCCGGCTCGTTGCAGTGCATGCACATCTCTTTGTAGAAAGCGAATTCGTTCTGGCCGTTCTTCTCATAATCGCGGAACTTGATGCGCGTGAAGGTGTGCTCCGTCATGGCAGGGGGGTTCTGGTAGCCCTCACCGCTGAAGAAAACCGTTTTCTCAGCTTTGAGCTGGTTCCACTGCTTGCAGGCAACCTGGCAGCCGCGGCAGCCGGTACACTTGGTGGTGTCGATCAGAAACGTTTTATGTTTGGTTACATCCATATCTGCTGAGCTCATGCTTTTTTACCCCCTTTCTCGATGTTACAGAGGAATGCTTTGAATTCGGGGATATTGGTATTGGCGCAGCCAACCGCAGCGGTAAGCATGTTGCCGCTGTCGCCGGTCGCCAGGCCTGAATAGCCGAAATGCCAGGGCATGCCGACCTGCTCGATCATCTTGCCTTCCACCTTGAAAGGCTTGAGCCGCGAAGTGACCAGAGCGACCCCTTCAATACTGCCGCGCTCGGTAGTGACACGCACCTTGTCGCCTTTTTTGATACCTTTCTGCCTGGCCATGGATTCACTGATTTCCACGAACATATCCGGTACAAGCTCCACCAGCCACGGCAGGCTGCGAGTCATGCCGCCGGTCTGCCAATGTTCTGTCATGCGGTAGGTGGTGCCGATGAAAGGGAACTTGCCCAGGTCACTGGATACGTTTTTGGGCAGCTTGACCACCGGATTGTTCTGCACCTTTGAAAGCATGTTCTTGGCAGGACTCTCCACCGGCTCGTAGTGCTCGGGGAACGGACCGTCCTTGAGATCCAGGCCGTACAACCGGCCATGTCCCTCGGGCACCATGATGAAAGGATATTTTCCTTCCTTGTCGTCTGCCATTGGAGGCCAGGGACCATCAGGCACATCGCCTTTCCATTTCTTTTCGGTGGCATCCCAGGCGATCAGCGGACGCTTGGGGTTGAACGGTTCACCCTTGGGATTGACTGAGGCGCGGTTGTAGATGATGCGGCGGTTGACCGGCCAGCACCAGGACCACTTGGGATAGAGCCCCAGTCCGGTGGGATCGCCGTCGTCGCGCCGTGCCATCTGGTTGCCGTCCTTGGTGTAGGATCCGCAGTAGATCCAGCAGCCGGAAACCGTCGAGCCATCGTCCTGCAGGTACTTGAACATCGGGACCTGATCCCCCTTCTTGAACTCCAGGGTCTTGTCCTTGTCGACGATGGTCATGTCCTTGGTGAAATAGCCGTTGATCTCCTTGGCCACCAGATGTACGTCCGGCTCATGGCCGTTGCCGTAATTCCAGGAGAGCTTGGTGATCGGGTCGGGGAAAGCCCCTCCCTGTTTTTCATAAAGCGCTTTTACCCGCTTGTGGAACTGGTCGATGATATGCAGGTCGCTGCGGGACTCACCCACGGGCTGTACCGCCGCATAACGCCACTGAGCCCAGCGGCCGGAGTTGGAGATCGAACCTTCCTTTTCCACCGATGAGGCGGCCGGCAGCATGAATACTTCGGTCTGGATATCCTTGGGATTGACGCCGGGACGTTTCCAGAAGATGGAGGTCTCGGTCTCCCACAGGTCAACCGTCACCAGCCATTTCAGCTTGCCGAGCGCTGTACGGGCATGTCCTGAATCGGGACCGCCCATGGCCGGATTCATCCCCATGCAGACGAGTCCTTCCAGTTCTCCCTTGCCCATCTTCTCCATGATTTTGCCGTAGGAGTAGTTGCCCATCCGTTTGGGAAGCAGGCTGTAGCAGAAGTCGTTTTCCGGCGTGGCGTTGTCGCCGTACCAGGCCTTGAGCAGGCTGACGGTATACTTGGGAGTATTGCCCCACCAGTTGGCGCTCTTGGGATCCTTGGTTTTGGGAGTCCATTTCTCCAGGTATCCCTTGAGGTCGGTGTTGTCGAATTCCGGTGACTTGAGGTATCCGGGCAGAATGTGGAACAACAGGCCGTAGTCTGTAGATCCCTGAACGTTGGACTCGCCGCGCAATGCGTTTACTCCGCCGCCGGCTATGCCGATATTGCCCAGCAGCATCTGCAGCATGGCCACGGCACGCACGTTCTGGGTACCGTGGGTCGACTGGGTGATGCCCATGGCATAGAGGATGGTGCCGGCCTTGTCGGGGCGCCCGGTGCCGCAGAATGCCTTGGCAACAGCCAGATAATCTTCCTTCTTCGTGCCGGTGATCGCGCAGACTTTATCAACGTCATAGCGTTCGAAATGCTTCTTGAGCAGCTGATAGACACAATTGGGGTCTTTCATGCTCATGTCTTTTTTGGGATTGCCGGCGCCGTCCACCGCATAGGCCCAGGCCTTGGGATCGTAGGTTTTCTCCTGATCATCAAAGGAGCAGAACATGCCGTCCTGGAAATCATACTTTTCAGTCACCAGGAACGCGGCATTGGTATATTCCCGTACGTATTCCTCGTGGGTCAGGTTGTTCTGCAGGGCGTAGTTGATCAATCCGCCGAGAAAGGCGATGTCCGTACCAGGACGGATCTGGGCGTAGATATCTGATTTTGATGCAGTACGGGTGTAACGAGGATCAACGGCGATCAGCTTGCCGCCGTTATCAATAGCTTCCTCGATCCACTTGAAGGAGATCGGATGGTTTTCTGCGGGATTGCAGCCGATTGCCAGGATGCAATCGCTGTTTTTCAGGTCATTCCAATGGTTGGTCATTGCTCCACGACCGAACGAAGCCGCCAGACCGGCGACTGTAGCGGAGTGTCATAATCGGGCCTGATGTTCGAGCAGGCCTACCCCCATTGAGCGTGAAAATTTGGACCAGAGGTAGCATTCCTCGTTATCGAGTCCGGCGCCGCCGAACATGGCCATGCCATCGGCACGGTTGACAACATACTCTTTGTTGTCCTTCTTGTTGAGCTCACTGGCCTTGAAGCTCTTGTCGCGGGTTTCCTTCATGCGCTGAGCAATACGGTCGAGAGTCCAGTCCCACGATTTCTCTTCCCACTTGTCCGAGCCTGGGGCGCGGTACATGACTTTCTGCAAGCGGCGATCGTTGACTGCAACCTGGAAAAGCGAGCTTCCCTTGGAACAGAGACTGCCCTTGTTGATGGGATGCTTCGGGTCCCCTTCGATATTTGCTACCTTGCCATCCTTGGTATGTACAATCAGTCCGCAGCCAACAGCACAGAACGGACAGATAGTGGTAGAGCTTTTAAGCCCCTTTGTGCGCAGGCCGGGCGCGTCTACATTCGCTTCGCCAGGCTTGGCCAGGGCAACCCCGGCGGCCGCCAAAGCCCCCCCTTGCAGAAACTGCCTTCGTGAAATTCCCATTCCAACCTCCTCTACTTATGTATGTCGTTTCACTTTGTCCATGTAAACGAAATCAGCTGTATACGGCAACTCGCGTGCCAAAATGCAAGAAAACATGAAATTAAGGTAAGCATCTGAAATCACCAGAGTTGTATACAGAAACGAAGGAAGGGCGACGGAAGCAGACACAGAACATGTATTTTTTTGTCCATAATAATTGTGTCATTGTGACCAAATACCACTTCATTTCAGCTTCTGAATGATGATAAGCGAGGGATTTGTGGAAAGTAGAAAAAGGCTGTGGTATTCTCACTCGATAAAGTTACCAATCAAGGAGCGCACAAACATGAATAGAAACGTCCTCAAACCTTTCATACTATTGGCAGCCTTCCTGTTTCTCAGCATGACCGTGCTGGAAACAAGCGCCCACGCCAGGGCAGGCGGAAGCCGTTCCATGGGCAGTCGTGGGTCACGCAGCTATTCGCAGCCGTCAAATAATTACACCCGGCCCGCCGCGCCACGGCAGCAGGCTGCTCCGGCACCGTTTCAACAGCAGCCCCAAAGCGGCGGTTTCTTGAGAAGCATGGCCGGCGGCATGGTTGGCGGCATGCTGGGCGGCATGCTCTTCAGAAGCCTCGGCTTTGCCGGCCCCGGCGGCGGCATGGGTGGCGGAATCGGCCTGTTCGAAATCCTGCTGCTGGCCGGCATCGGCTTTTTCATCTACCGCTTCATCAAAAAAAGATCGGCAGGCTCGGCCGCTCCCTATGACCAGTACGACCAGGGCCGCAATCAGGGTGGCTACCAGGCTGGCTCGGCAATCCCGGCATCCAGCGGTTATACTGCGATCGAGGAGGCAACAGCCGACACCGGGTTGGCCCATATCCGCCAGATGGATTCGACCTTTGATGAAGAACGTTTCAACGACATGGTCATGGATCACTTCTTCAAGATCCAGGGTGCCTGGATGAACCGGGATCTGTCTACCGCCTCTTTGCTGCTGACCGAGGAGATGAAGCGTATTTTTCAGGAAGACATGAACAGGCTGCTGCAGGAGAAACGGACCAATCGCCTGGAGAACATCGCTGTCCGCAATGTGGAGATTACCGAGGTATGGCAGGAGTCGGGTCAGGATTACATCACTACGCTGATTTATGCCAATCTGCTTGATTACACCACCGACGATAACACCGGGGCAGTGGTGTCAGGCAGCAAGACCGATCCCGTCAAATTCGAGGAACACTGGACCTTCACCCGGCCCGTGGGCAACAATCCATGGCGGCTTTCCGCAATCAGCCAGGTTTAGGCTTCACCACATAATTGAAAAAGGCCGTTCGATCCTTCCACGGATCAGCGGCCTTTTTTTCTTCTGCGCACAATTGGCGACGCATGCGTCGCCCTTCGATTTTGTGGTAAGGGCCTGCATTTGCGATTGATCCTTTGTATACGGAAGTGTATCATTTTGTCCAACTGCCCCTAGAGGAGAACCTTAGTGCATAAAATTTTCATCTGCGACGACGAACCGGAAATCCTTCATTACCTGGACAAACTGCTGCGTGCCAGCGGTTATGCCGTGGAAACTTTCACCAGCGGAGCTGCCCTGCTGGAGCGCTTGAAGAAACCGGTGGTTGCCGATATCATTCTGCAGGATGTACGCATGCCGGATATGGATGGCCTGCAGGTACTCAAACAGACCCGCAAGCGGCATCCTGAAATGCCGGTGGTGATTATGACCGCCCATGGCACCATTGACGATGCGGTTCATGCCATCAAACTCGGCGCCTACGACTACATCACCAAACCTTTTCCCAAGGAAAAGCTGCTCGGGATGCTTGAACGGATCCTTGATTATCGCCGTCTGGCCACCGAAAACCGTCAGCTGAGGGAAGAGCTGCATCGCAGCTCCGTTTCCTCCGACGCAATCATCTTCCGCAGTGACGCCTTCCGCGAAGTGTACGACCTGACCTTGCAGGTGGCGGAAAGTGACGCAAACATTCTGGTTATGGGTGAGTCGGGAACCGGCAAGGAACTGATCGCCGGTGCACTGCACCACAACAGTCCCCGCCGCGACAAGCCATTCATATCGCTCAATTGCGCCGCACTTTCAGACACTCTGCTGGAAAGCCAGCTCTTTGGTCATGTACGTGGTGCCTTCACCGGCGCGGTCATCAACCAGAAGGGCCTGCTGGAAGAGGCCGATGGTGGCACACTTTTTCTGGATGAAATCGGCGACGTCAGCCCCGCCGTGCAGGCCAAACTACTGAGAGTAACGCAGGAAAAAGATTTTATCGTGCTCGGCTCCACCCGTACCCGCAAGGTGGATGTCAGATTCGTTGCTGCCACCAACAAGGATCTTATGGCCGAAGTGCAGGCCGGGCGGTTCCGCGAAGACCTCTATTACCGCCTCAATGTCATCTCCATCTCCCTGCCCCCCCTGCGGGAACGGCGTGACGATATCGAACCGCTGGCCATGCATTTCCTGGACATTTGTACCCGCCGCATGAAAAAGGATGTGCGCGGCATCGACCAGGATGCCCTGCAGACTCTGACCCAGTACGACTGGCCTGGCAACGTGCGCGAACTTGAAAATGTCATTGAGCGCTCGGTCATCCTGGCCCGTGGAACCACCATCACCGCAAGCCTTCTTCCCCTGGGGGGGCGACGTGACCTGCCGGCAGCGGCTGCCTCGGCCGGCACGCTGGCAGCCCTGGATGAAGTGGAGCGTCAGCACATCGAGAATGTGCTTCGGGAAACCTCTTTCCACAAAAGCAGGACCGCGGAAATCCTGGGCATCTCCCGTAAGACCCTTGACCGCAAGATTGCTGAATTCGGCCTGGGTGAAAACCGCACATGAAACGCCTGCGCACCTCCATCCGGGTCAAGCTGACCATCGCCACATTGATCCCCCTGGTGACCGCCATTGCCCTTTGCTGGGTCGTTGGCGCCTCAATCATCACCAGCCGCTTCTCCAGCCAGGCTCTGTACACGGTAGAAACCAGCCTCAATTCCGCCCACGAACTGTTTCTGGGAGAGCAGTCACGTCTCTCGGATATCATCCGCCTGACCAGCCGCCTGCCCGAGCTGGCCGAAAATCTCTCGACATCCGGTCCAACTGCTTCGGTGGCCCCCTTGAGGCTGCTTCTCGGCAACGAACATCTCAGTTTTCTCACCCTGGTTGACCGCAACGGGCTCGTGCGCTATCGGGCCGCAAATCCCTCGTTTAACGGCGACTCCCGGATTGGCGACAAAATAGTGAGCGCCGCCCTCAAGGGGGCCGTTACCTCCGGAATCACGGTTCTACAGGCAGAACAGGCGGGGCGGGAAAATCCTCAGCTTCCGGGCAAGATGGTTATCCGCCTGAAGGCAACTCCCCATGCCTACACTTCCAGTAAAACAATGGAGGAGCGCGGCCTGTTCCTGGTTGCTTCGGCGCCGGTGCTAGGCAGCGATGGAAAGCTGCTGGGCGCAGTGTACGGCGGTATACTGATCAACAGCGACAACCGACTCGTAGACCGCATCACCAGTGTCGTATTCCAGCAGGGGGACACGGACGCACGCGTCAGGGGCAATGCCACCATGTTCCTGGACAATATCAGGATCGCCACCACCGTGCGTGATGAGCAGGACAAACCGGCAATCGGCAGCCTCATGTCGGAAGAGGTTTTTGCCGCTATTTCCCGCGGCACAAAATGGATCGGCAGGGCCTTTGTACTCAAGGAACATTACTTTACCGCGTACGAGCCTCTGCGGGATTTGGCCGGCGCTGTGGTTGGAGCACTGTATGTGGGCATGCCGGAGCGCCCCCTGATGCAGTTGCGCTCTCAGGTGAACATCATTTTTTCCTGCGTGTTGCTGTTCCTTACCATAATTGGTGTCACCCTTTCCGCCTGGATCGGTTCAAAGATGACCCGCCCGGTACGGGCGCTGGCTGACGGTGCCCGCAGAATAACTGCCGGCGAAGATCTGCCCGACATCCATGTGGACAGCCATGACGAGATCGCCGAACTGGCGGATGAATTCAACATAATGAAACACCGGCTGGCAATCCGAGAAGACGAGAATCGCGCACTCAACCACACACTGGAACAGAAGGTCATGGAACGGACTGCACAGCTTGAGGAGAAGAACCAGCAGCTGCTCGCGGCCCAGAAAGAGCTGGCCGAATCAGAACGACTCGCTGCGGTGGGCATGCTGGCATCGGGCGTAGCCCACGAGATCAACAACCCGTTGGCCATAATCCGCGGCAATGCAGAACTGCTGGAGATGACAGCCACCCTTGACAATCCGGCCAATGAAGAGGTGGAGACCATCATCCGCCAGACCGACCGCATCGAACGTATCGTTAGAAATCTGCTGACATTCTCCCGCAGCGGCATCAAGCGGCTTTCACTGGTCTCACTGGGGATACTGGTGGATGATATCCTGGACCAAGTTGGCCACCAGATCCCTCTGGACCAGTACAGGATCGTACGAAATTACCGGGATGGGGAGATAGAGGTGGAGGGGGATGAAGGACAGTTGCGCCAGGTCTTTACAAACCTGATCGTCAATGGCCTGCAGGCAATGGAGGGTGGCGGCATGCTGACAGTGGAGACATCACTGAACATGGCGCAACAGCAGGCGAACATTACCATTACCGACAGCGGCCCCGGCATCAGTGCGGAGCAGCGCGAGAAGATCTTCACCCCTTTCTTCACGACAAAGCGCGACGGGACCGGTTTGGGGCTTGCAATCTCCTACGGTATCGTCACGGACCATGCAGGCGAAATCCGTATCAACGGCGAAGTAGGAACAGGGGCGGTGTTCACGGTGGTGCTACCGCTGCGGCAAAAGGAAGTTGATGAGCTCTCCTGACAGCCGCACACGCCGCCAGCGCTGGATTATCTTCGCCGTACTGGCGCTGATGTACATCCTGGTCTATTTTTACCGGGTCTCCCTGGCGGTGGTGGCGGGAGACATTTCCCGCGAGTTGAACCTGACCCCCCAGGATCTCGGCACCCTCTCCGGAATTCTCTTTTACGTATATGCTGCGGCACAACTCCCCCTGGGTCCCCTGATCGACCGGCTGGGAAGCCGCCTGGTAATCAGCGGCTGCGGGGTGCTGACCGCCATTGGCGGCATCCTCTTTTCCCAGGCCCAAAGTTTTTCCACGGCCATGACAGCGCGGATGCTGATCGGCGTCGGCACCGCATCGGTGCTGATGGCAACATTCACCATCTTCAGCCACTGGTTTCCAAAACGGGAATTCGGCCGCGTATCAGGGTTCATGGTAGCTGTCGGAAATCTGGGCAATTTCTCGGCCACGGCCCCCCTGGCGCTGTCCGTTGCCGCCATCGGCTGGCGCTCCTCGTTCCTCGCCATCGGCATGCTTCAGGTCCTGGTCACCATCCTGGTCTATGGCATGGTCCGCGACCACCCGCCCTGCACTGCAGCAAGCGAGGGCTCACCAAGCGGCTCACAGCCTGCCGGCATGCTGGCTGCCTGGGGCGAGATCTTCGGCAGCCGCGACTTCTGGTTCCTGGGATTGATCTCCTTCTTCTGGTACGGCAACTATCTTGCCCTGCAGGGCCTCTGGGGCGGACCTTTCCTGATGGATGTGCTGCACCTCTCGCGTCAGTCCGCAGGGCAGATGCTGATGTTCACCTCCCTCGGATTCATCTGCGGCAGCATGGTGACCGACACCATCGCCCGCCGGGTATTTCACTCTCACAAACGAACCCTGCTAGGGGGGCAGGTGCTTCTGCTGCTGCTCATGTCCTGCTTTCTGGGGCCGGCCGAAACCTTGCCCCGGCCACTCCTGGCCGCTCTTTTTTTTGCTATCGGCCTGGCGGTTTCCAGCGGGGTGATGATTTACCCGATCATCCGCACCATGTTCCGGATCGAAATTGTAGGGACAGCGCTGACATCACTCAATTTTTTTGTCCTGATGGGCGCTGCTTTCACCCAGCAGGCAATGGGGCTGATCATCGGCGCCCATGGCCGCAGCACCAACGGCATCCCGCCACAAGCCTTCCACACCGCCTTCCTTTTTCCTATCACAGGACTGGCCGTGGCCATTGTCCTGTATGCCTGCGCGCGAGATTACTGGGAAAAGGGATGAAAATCGGGGAGCTGGGGACTGGCAAGATTTGTCTAACAGACTGTTGAATCACTCAGGTTGTTCAAAAATAGTCAGATCGTCGCACCCACAGGAAGCCCCGCGGAGACGTAGCAGCGCTACGTCGCACAAGGAGGCGACCGAGGACGGCGGCGAGATGGCTGTTTTTCAACGACCTACAATAGGAGCACCATGATACCTGCTGACAGCAAACCCATGTTCCGCTTTCTCGCCGTAATGACCGCCGCTTCCATGGTCGGCCTGCAAGGCTATACGATCCTGTTTAACAATTATGCGGTTGAGGTGATCGGCCTGAACGGAAACAAGGTCGGCATGATCCAGTCTATCCGCGAGGTGCCGGGATTCCTGGCGCTGTGTGCGGTTTTTCTGATGCTGTTCATCAAAGAGCACCGACTCTCGGCTCTTTCCATCGCCCTCTTGGGCATCGGCACCGGCATCACCGGCCTGTTTCCCTCGTACTTCGGTCTGGCCTGTACAACGCTGCTGATGAGCTTTGGCTTCCATTATTATGAGACCACCAATCAGTCCCTGACCCTGCAGTATTTCTCCACCGGCGTATCCCCCGTCGTGTTCGGCAAGTTGCGCAGCCTGGCAGCAGCCTCAAGTATCGCCTCGGGGATTCTGATCTGGCTGTTGGGCCTGATACTCGATTATCGGGGAATTTTTCTGGTGGTGGGCTCTTTGGTTTTTGTTGCCGGCATCTGGGGATTACTGCAGGAGCCGACCCATGACAGTCTGACACCCCAGCGGCAGCAGATGTTTCTCAAGCGGAAATATTCGCTCTACTACATCCTGACTTTTCTGTCCGGTGCACGGCGGCAGATCTTCATGGTCTTCTCCATTTTCCTGCTGGTAAAGATTTTCCATTACTCGGTGCGGGAGATGACCCTGCTCTTCATCATAAACAACGCCATAGCATGGGTACTGAACCCGTTGATCGGCAAAGCAATCATCCGTTTTGGAGAACGCCGCGTCTCCTCCATCGAATATGTCGGAGTTGTCATAATCTTTGCCGTCTATGCCTTTACTGATTCTAAATTACTGGTGGCGGCCATGTACATCCTCGACAGCATCCTGTTCAATTTTTCCGTTGCCATCCGCACTTATTTTCAGAAGATCGGCGAACCTGGCGATATCGCCTCCTCCATGGCGGTCGGCTTCACCATCAACCACATCGCAGCGGTGTTCCTGCCGGCCTTGGGAGGCTACTTCTGGATGATAGATTATCGCATTCCTTTTTTGACCGGAGCCGCCCTCGGCATAGTATCGCTGATAGCGGCCCAGTTCATGCGCACCCACCATGAACCGCAGGAGAAGATTGATGATGTGTTGCCTCCATACACCGCCACTGAAACAGAGCAGGTCTAACAAAAACACTTCGTGAAACATCAGTACAAGAAAAGCCCGCGCAAGCGGGCTTTTCTTGTACATCTGATCTTCATCTTTTTACTGCTTTATTTATAGTAACCCACAGCACAGACCTGATCATCGGCCTTAGTAACGTATGAGTATTTCTGCACCGGCTCGGTTGTGCCGGGACGCGGCCACATGTAAGTCACTTCGCTTATGATGCCAGGCTTGGCTGTTGCATAGATTTCTTCACCCAGCGCCTTGCCGGCCTTATCCTTAAGCCCTTTCAGGCTCTTGCCCACCAGGCTCGGATGGGCAGTAAAGTTTCCGTCAGGCCCACCGCAGAAGGGATACAGATCCCGATCCTTGAAACCATCCTCTCCTTTGGTAAATTTAGCCAGGGCGCTCGCTTTGTCGGCCTTAATGGCGGCAACCGCTTTCTGGAGCATGGCATTGGCCTCCTCGGCCGTACCGAAAGTACCGGCCAGAACCGGCGATGCCATGGACAGCATGGACACTACAACAGCATTCATCAGCAGATGCTTCATGGTGTTCTCCTCCATTGGGGAAATGTGGCCTGCACTCCCACAGGAAGTGTCACGGCCATTTATTTAAGGCAATACTAACATTACTTTATTTTTGTGCAATATTTAATTTACTGCTTTTATTGAATAATTATTTAATATATTTCCTATCGAGTTTTTATCCGGCCCTTTAACATCCAATCCGCATAACATGGTTATGTTAAATCACCACAGGCTGTACAGGGATTTCAACCTTTTTACCCGCTTGCCTTCCCTGCCAAAAGCGGGCACAATGACACAATTTTCCGAAGGAGCAGATTCATGGCTTTACGCGTTTACAATACTCTCAGCGGCGAAAAAGAGACTTTTGTTCCTTTGACACCCGGCAAAGCCGGCATGTATGTCTGCGGAGTCACGGTCTACGACTACTGCCACATCGGCCACGCCCGTGCCAACGTTGTCTTCGACATTATCTACCGCTATCTGGCCTATGCCGGCTATGACGTTACCTACGTGCGCAACTATACGGACATCGATGACAAGATCATCAACCGCGCCATCAAGGAAGGTGTCGATTATCGCACCATTGCCGACCGCTACATCGAGGCATTCGATGAAGACATGGCCCGTCTTGGCCTGGCAAAGCCGACCGTCGAGCCCAAGGCAACCGATCACATCGGAGGCATCATCGGCATCATCGAGACGCTGATCGCCAAGGGACACGCTTACGAGTCGGAGGGCGATGTCTATTATGCAGTGGACACCTTTCCCGAATACCTCAAGCTCTCCAAGCGCAACCTTGAGGACATGCAGGCCGGGGCGCGGGTAGAAATTGGCGAGAAGAAGCGTAATCCCATGGACTTCGCTCTCTGGAAAGGCTCAAAACCGGGTGAACCCTGGTGGAATTCGCCCTGGGGCCAGGGACGGCCCGGCTGGCATATCGAATGTTCTGCCATGAGCATGGAGTTTCTGGGGAAAACATTTGATTTCCACGGCGGCGGAAAGGATCTCGTTTTCCCTCACCATGAAAACGAAATTGCCCAATCCGAGGGGGCCAATGGCTGCCAGTTCGTCCGTTACTGGCTGCACAACGGTTTTGTCAACATCAACTCCGAAAAGATGAGTAAGTCCCTGGGCAACTTTTTCACCATCCGGGAGGTGCTGGACAAATTCGACCCCGAGACCCTGCGTTTTTTCATTCTTTCAGCTCATTACCGCTCACCGATCGATTTTTCCGATCAGAACCTGGATGATGCCCAGTCAGGTCTGGAGCGGATCTATTCCTGTCTGGCTGCCCTGGATGCCTTGCTGCTTAAAACCGAGCCCACGACTGCGCCGGACGACAGCCTGACCCCTGCTGCTGCGGACCTCCAGGAAAAAGCCGATCAGCTTGTTCCGCGTTTTGTGGAGGCCATGGACGATGACTTCAATAGCGCCCAGGCCTTGGGTGTTCTGTTTGAAACAGTACGCTCGACCAACCGCTTCCTGGCCGAAACAGGAGCACCCTCGCCCGCAGCACTGTCACTCGCAGCACGGATCCGCCAGCTGTTCTCAGAGTTGGGCAGCGTTCTGGGACTGTTCGGCAGCGGTCCCGCCGAGTGGCTTGCCGCTGTCCAGGCTGCCAAAACAGGGCAGATTGATATTCAGCCCGAGGATATTGAGCGTCTGATCGTGGAACGGGCAGAAGCACGCAAAGCCAAGGATTTCAAACGCGGAGACGAGATCCGCGACCTGCTGCTGGAGAAGGGGATCCAGCTATTGGATTCGGCACAGGGAACGACCTGGAAGGCGAAATAAGAAAGCAGGGACCATGGCTGCCTATCTTGCCCCACCCTGGTTGTCTGGTATAGTTAATCTCTACTAAAAAATATTACGGAGAATCCGCTGTGGACTGGGAATGCTGCTGGGACAGGGATAACATCGTAATGGGCGACTGCCCGAACATCCATGCCGGTGATGAGGATCTCCTGCAGTCGCGAAACCGGCGCATTCTCGAGAAGTGCAGCGAATGCAACAGATTCAAGCGGGATCTGAGTCGATTTCGTGACAGCGGACATCCTTTGGCCCCCGTCTTTTCGCTCGTTCACAGCGAGTATCAACGCCAGAAAACCCAGATTGAATCTCTGGTCAGCTTCCTTGACAACAAAACCCTTGAGGTCCGCTTCCTCCATGAGCTCGGCTCAGTTTTGCAAAGTTCGGTCGATCTGGAGGAAGTGCTTTCCGTTGCTCTGACAGCCATCACGGCAGGCAAGGGATTCGGCATGAACCGCGCCTTCCTGCTGCTGATCAACCGGGATCTTGGCCTTCTGCATGGCTATCTTGCAATTGGACCGCGCAACTATGAAGAAGCGAACCAGGTCTGGAACGAAATTGCCGGCAACGACATGGACCTGCAAACCCTGGCACAGAGTTTCCGCCTCAACAAGCTCAATTCCGAACGGGCAAAATTCCATGACATTCTTGCACGCCTGACAGTACCTCTCTCCGAAACCGGCCACATTCTGGTCAAAGCCTTGGACGGCAAGCACCCCGTACTGATCGAAAATGCCTTCAATCATCCGGAGGTGAATCCAGAACTGGCCCACCTGCTAGGGGTGGACCGCTTTCTGCTGATGCCGCTGATTTCCCGAAATCGCCGGGTCGGAATGATCATTGCCGACAACTGCATCACCCACCGATCCATCACTCAAGAGGATATGCGTTCTCTGGAAAACTTCGCTTTCCCGGTGGCATTTGCCATTGAGCGTGCTTCACTTTACGACCGCCTCCAACTTGAGCTCAACCGGGCTACCGAAGCGGGCAACAAGCTTAAGGAACAGCAGGAAGTAATCGTTAAAATGGAGAAAATGGCTTTGGTGGGCCGCATTACCTCCAGTATCGCCCATTCCATCCGCAATCCACTCATGATTATAGGCGGCTTTGCTCGCTCGATCCTTAAAAACACGCCAACCAGTGATCCCAAACGGGATTTCATTGAGTCCATTGTTGGCGAGGCACGCCAACTTGAGGGCGTGCTGGACGAAATACTCAACTATACCGACATGCTGTATCCCACCAGGGACTTCTGGGACGTAAACCAGCTCGTGGAGTCCTCCATTCGAGACACCAGTGACCGCCTACGCGCCTGGGGATGTGAAAGCACATTCATCCCCGACACATCACTCCCGCCTGTATTCATTGATTACAAACAGGTTTCCTACTGCCTAAGGACCATGATCATCAGCGACATTGACGGACACGAGGGGGGAAAGATCGACATCAGCACCTACCTAGATGGCGACAACGTCATTGTGCACGCGGTCGACACAAGCGTGCGCCTCTCCCAGGAGGCTCTTGATGCAATGCTGGTCCCGTTCTCCACCACGTTGGAGCTGGGAAACGGGCTGGGACTGGCCCTGTGCAAGACGATGCTGGAGAAACAAGGCATTCCCTTCAATGCGCAACTTTTGCCTGAGAAAGGCGTTGAATACATAATTACGCTGCCTACCCGAAAGGAGGAACAATCATGAAGCGCATACTTGTTGTTGATGATGAAGCCAACATCCGCCTGCTATATGCAGAAGAGCTGGCGGAAGATGGCTACGATGTTGTTACTGCAGCAAACACTGCCGAGGCCGTGGAAAAACTCCAACAGGGGGAGTTTGATCTTGCCGTGCTTGATATCAAGCTGAAGAATGAAAGCGGGATCGATCTTTTGCAGAAACTGGTCAAGGAGCGTCATGACATGCCGGTGGTGTTGTGCTCGGCTTTCTCCTGCTACAAGGATGATTTTTCTGCCTGGCTGGCGGATGGCTATATCGTTAAATCCGGCGACCTTACCGAACTGAAACAGGAAATAGCCCGCATACTTGCCAAGAAGGCCCAAAGAACAAAGGCTTAGGCCGATAAAAATCGGGGACCGGGAACCGGGGACTGGGAAAGTTCCGATCCCCCAGTCACAGGTCCCTGGTCCCTGATCCTAAAAAAAAGGAGACTACATGAAAGCCGTCATCATGGCCGGCGGGTTCGGTACCCGCATCCAACCGCTCACCAGCAGCCTTCCAAAGCCGATGATTCCGCTGTTCAATCGCCCGATCATGCTGCATATCGTAGAACTGTTGAAGAAATACGATATTACAGACCTGGTGATGTTGCTTTACCATCAGCCGTTCGTTATCAAAAACTTTTTTCGTGATGGTGCGGATTTCGGGGTCAAGATTTCATACGTTACTCCGCTTCAGGACTTAGGCACCGCCGGTGCGGTGAAGGCGGCAGAGAAATACCTGGATGAACCCTTTCTTGTCATCAGCGGGGACCTGCTGACCGACTTCAACCTGAAGAAAGTCCTGGATTTTCACACTAACAATAAAGCCAAAGCCACCATCACACTGACTTCGGTAAAGGACCCGCTTCAGTTCGGAGTTGTTATTACTGATAAAGATAAGCGCATCACACAGTTTCTGGAAAAGCCGGGCTGGGGAGAGGTAATTTCCGATACCATCAATACCGGCATCTATGTCTTGGAACCGGAGATTCTCTCCTACATTCCAGAGGGTGAAAATTTTGATTTCTCCCAGGATCTCTTTCCCCTGATGCTGAAAAAGGAAGATGCCCTGTTTGGCTGCCAGGCCAAGGGGTATTGGCGTGACGTCGGTAACACCGACTCCTACCGCGAGGCCTGCCATGACATCTTCAAAGGCAGAATTGCGCTGCAGGTTGATGAGGCGAAGCAGGATGTTACGGGTAAAAACCTGCGTTTTGGCGCCGTCGTAAAACTGGAAAATGCAGCGGGACTGGAAGGCACCGTCGTTATCGGAGACAACACCCAGGTGCTGGGAGATGTCCAGATCAAGGATTCGGTTATCGGCCGCAACTGTACCATTGAGCGGGGGGTGAAACTCAACCGCTGCATCATCTGGGACAACTCCTATGTTAAAAAAGGCACCAAAATCACCGACAGCGTCATCTGTGCGAATGTGCGCATCGGGCAGGGAGCGCTGCTGGAAGAGGGTGTAATCGTAGCGGATAATACCTCCATTGGTGATGAAGCGGTCATCAAAGCGGATGTCAAGATCTGGCCCAAAAAAGAGATTGAAGCCGGCGCAACCGTCACCTCAAACATGATCTGGGGTGAAAAATGGAAAAAAGCGCTTTTCGAAGGGGCAATCATCAAGGGGCTTTCAAATGTGGAGCTGACTCCTGAATTCGTAGCCAAACTTGGCTGCGCCTACGGCACCTCGCTACCCAAAGGCAGCTTTGTTCTCGCAGGGCGCGATTCCAATCCTTCTTCCCGCATGCTCAAACGCTGCTTCGTGGGTGGCCTGCTTTCTGCCGGCATCAACGTCCGGGACATGAAGATGACTTCCCTGCCGCTCCTGCGATACAAGCTCAAAACCTTCGGAGAGGTTGGGGGCGTGCATTTCCGCCAGGCCGAGGATGACCCCGCTGCCCTTGAGATAATCTTTCTGGATGGCGACGGCCTGGACTTCTCCAGCAACATGGGAAAAAATGTCGAACGCACCTTCTTCAAGGAAAACTTCCGGCGCGCCCATCACACTGAACCGGGAGTGCTGGTTGATATCAATAATGTTGGCGAGTTCTATCGTGAAGGATTCCTGCGAGCTCTGGATCGCGAGTTACTGAAAAAATCAGGGTACACGGTGGTGGTTGATTTCAGCTTTTCGCCTGCCAGCCAGACCCTGCCCCAGCTTCTCAATGAACTCGGTTTCACTGTGATTGCATTGAATGCCTATGTGGATGAAGGACGGGGTGTCCCGGGCAAAGAGAAGGATGTTGCTCTCAGCCAGCTGGCCAAGATTGTCACATCTCTGGGTGCGCAGGCCGGTTTCTGGCTCAATCCTTCCGCTGAAGCGATCACACTGGTAGATGAAACCGGCACCATTTACAGTGGAGTGGAACTGCTCTCCCTGATGTCGGCTCTGCTGATGAAAGCCGGCCGCAAGGGAACCATTGCCGTGCCGGTGCAGGCTCCTTCCATCATTGAGCAGATGGCCGCTCAGAACCGTTTTCAGGTCAATCGCACCAAGAATACGGATCGCGCCATGCTGGAAGCAGCCTCATCATCCGAAATGGCCTTGGTCGGAACCATTGACGGACGATTCGCATTTCCCCGCTTTCAGGCTGCGTTTGATGGCATGTTCGCCATAGCCAGACTGATGGAACTGGTGGCAGCTGCGGATATTCCGCTCTCCAAAGGATTGGCTTCTGTGCCTGTACGAGCTTATCACCAGAAGTGTATCCCCTGTGCCTGGGAAATGAAGGGGGGGCTGATGAGGAAGATGAGTGAAGACAGCCTGGAGAGAGAAGCCAGTTTTATTGATGGCATCAAGGTGCACTTCGGTGAAGAATGGGCGCTGGTGCTGCCGGACCAGTATCTCCCCTGTGTCCACATAGTGGCTGAAGCCAGGGATCAGAAGAGTGCTCAACGTCTGATGACCGAATATCAGAAAAAAGTTGAAGGATGGAAGAAGGAACTTACGTAGAGCAGATCGAGGCTAAGGTTAAGGTTAAGGACAACCTCAACCTTAACCTCAACCTCAACCTCAGATTTCAAACAGGAAGTAACAATGTCATTACCCCTTGACATAGTCATCATCTGGCACATGCACCAGCCATATTACAAGGACCCGCTGAAGGGAGAATACGCCCTTCCTTGGACCTATCTCCACGGCATCAAGGATTATTTCGACATGCCGGCAATTGTGGAGGACACCCCCGGCGCCCGGGCTGTGTTCAATCTGGTGCCGTCGCTTATCGAGCAGTTGCTCGATTACGCCAATGGAACGGCAGTTGATCCTTTTTTGCTGAAAGGTATGGCCGACCCTGCCGATCTGGATGAAGAAGACCGCATCTTCCTGCTGGAGAATTTTTTCTCCGCCAACCGCAGCCGTATGATCGAGCCTTCCCAGCGTTACCTGGAGTTGCTTTATATGGCCGGCGAAGGAAAACCAGCCAGTGCCAAGGATCGGGTACGTCACTTCACCGATCAGGACCTACGCGACCTGCAGGTCTGGTTTTTTCTGGCCTGGACCGGAGAAGCGGCCCGCCGTCGCTACCCCGCCTTTGGTGAATTACTGGCAAAAGGAGACAAATTCACTACTGCCGACAAGGAACTGCTCTTTGCGACCCAGCGGGAGGTGCTGCAGGCTACTATCCCGCTTTACAAGCGCCTTCATGAGGAGGGGCGGATCGAGCTTTCCGTCACCCCGTACTACCATCCGATCCTGCCGCTATTATGCGACATCAGGATGGCGCAGACGGCAATGCCGCGAGTGACGCTTCCAGAAGCTCGTTTCCGGCATCCTGAAGATGCCCGAGCCCAAATCAGACGCGGTATTGCTTATTTCAAAGAAGTTTTCGGCTTTACTCCTCAAGGAATGTGGCCATCGGAAGGTTCAGTCAGCAATGAAACCCTGGGAATCATCACCGATTGCGGCATCAAATGGGTGGCGACAGATGAGGAAATACTTTCCAAGAGTCTGGAGGGGGGGCTGGGTGAACACCATGAGCGCCTGTATAGACCCTGGCGCTTTGCCTGTCCGCAGGGAGAGGTGCACACTTTTTTCCGGGATCACCAACTCTCCGACCTGATCGGCTTCACATATTCCCAATGGGATGCCGGTCGTGCCGCCAACGACCTCTGCGGCCGGCTGCACTCCATCAGAAACAGGGTCGGAGCCGAAGGCCGGGTGGTTCCGATAATTCTGGATGGTGAGAATGCCTGGGAATACTACCCTGCCAATGCATATGACTTTCTCCAGCAGATGTACCGTGGCATTGCCAACTCCCACGATCTGAACCTGACCACCTGTTCGGATGTCATTCGCAGCTCCAACTTCGAAGGCAGACTGCACCACATATTCCCCGGCTCGTGGATTAACGGCAACTACGGCATCTGGATCGGGCATCCCGAAGAGAACCTGGCCTGGGATCTGATAGCCAAGGCAAGGGAGACGGCTATAATCTCCAACCCTCTGGTGGCTGCAGTTTTGGAAAGCGGAGAGGTCCCCGTTGATCCCACCACCGAGCTGATCTGCCGTTCACTGTATGCTGCCGAAGGCAGCGACTGGTTCTGGTGGTATGGTGATGACCATTTTTCACCCCACAGCGACCGGTTTGATCGCCTCTTCCGGCAGCACCTGATGAACGTCTATCGCCTGCTGGCCCAGGACCCGCCGCGGGAACTGCTGGAACCGATCAAGAAGAAGAGCCCCGCCGGCCAGGTCCGTGAACCGGCAGCCTTCATCGATCCGGAAATTGACGGCCGGATCAGTAACTACTTCGAGTGGCTGGCAGCCGGTTTGTATGACCTGACTCGCCAGGGTTCTGCCATGCATTCCTCGGATCGGATGCTGCAAAGCTTTTATTACGGATTTAACAAGACCATGCTCTTTTTCCGGATCGACGGAATTCAGGAGCTTTCTCGCCTGCTGCGTGATGCAGACGTGATCAACCTCCACCTGATCTACGACCGCGAATACCGTCTACCCATGCAATTGCGAGGCGATGAGGGGTTGCTACAGGTACGGGAGAACAGCGTGTGGGTACCCACACGCGGTCACTGCCGCTGGAAAATATCCAGGATCTGCGAAATTAGCGTCCCGCTGGAAAGCATCAGGTTGGCCCCCAAAAGCAAGTTGTTCGCTTCCATTACCCTGGTAAGGGACAATGAAGAAATCGGCCGCTGGCCGACAGATGCACCGCTGATGCTTTACTATGCCGGACCTGAAATTGAAGTGGATAACTGGCTGATTTAACTGGGGTCCGGGGACTGGGGTCTTGGGACCGGCGGAAGGAATACCAGACTCTGCCGGTCCCCGGTCCCGGATTCCTCGTCCCCGTATTAAATGGAGAAGATATGTCTGAACTGCGCTGGGATCCTATTAAACTATACTGGGTAATTATTGCTACCGAAAGAGGGCGACGTCCGCGTGACTTTCAGGTTGAATCCGAAGACGACGGAATGGTTGCCTGCCCCTTCTGTTATGGCAATGAAGACAAAACCCCTCCGGAAATTTTTGCCATTCGCCCGGGAGGCGCTCCCAATACCGCCAATTGGCGCGTGAGGGTGATCCCTAATAAATATCCGGCACTGCGGGTTGAGGGGGAAATCAACAACCATGGCTATGGCATGTACGATGTCATGAACGGTATCGGGGCCCATGAAGTCATCATTGAGACTCCTGACCACGACCGCACGCTGGCCGATCTCACCATCCACGAAATGACGGATGTGCTGACTGCCTATCGGTCACGCTACCTTGACCTGCGCAGGGACTTCCGTTTCCGCTACATGGTGCTCTTCAAGAACCATGGATCCAGGGCTGGAGCAACGTTGCGGCATTCCCACAGCCAGCTGATAGCAGTGCCGCTGCTGCCGCCGGTGGCAACAACCCAGCTCAGGGTGGCACGCAAGTTTTTCCGCGACAAGGAGCGCTGCATCTTCTGCGACTTGATTGAATTTGAGCTGCGCATGGGAGAACGTATTGTCCGGGAATTTTCTAACTTCGTAATTCTGACTCCCTATGCATCCAGTTCACCATTTGAGCTGAGGCTTTATCCCAAGCGACACAGCCATGATTTTGCCTTGATGAATGACGCTCAACTGGCTGAACTGGCAGTTGCCATGAAAGACATGCTCATGCGGGTCAAGAGCGTGCTGCGGGATGCACCTTACAACTTTATCCTGCACACCGCTCCCCCCATGCACCACCGTCCGGGCAAGCCGGAACAGTGGAACTCGCTGGAGCATGACTACCACTGGCACATCGAACTGGTTCCGCGTCTGACCCAGGTGGCCGGCTTCGAATGGGGCACCGGCTTTTACATCAATCCCACCTCTCCCGAAGACGCGGCGCGCTTCCTGCGTGAGGCAGAAATATAACATCTACTCCCGGGGCTGCTTCTTCAGCCCCGCACTTTTCTCAGCTCCCATTCCCCTCATCTCTGGTACACTGGCATATCCTGATAATAAGGTTGTTACTTTATGGACACATCCAACCGTATCTACCCTCTTCTCGAAAACCTCTATGCCTCACGTTCGAAGCTCCACCTTGCCAACGATCCGCTCTCGTTCTGCCACCGCTATGACGCCCCCCGGGACCAGGAAGTAGCAGCAGTCATTGCCTCAACCTTTGCCTACGGTGGGATCAAGATCATTCTGCGCACCCTGGAAACGATCTTTGCAGAGCTGGGCCCCTCACCGCGGCAGTTTATAGAGAAATTTGATCCTGAATCCGGATTAAAAACCTTCAGCCGCTTCAAACACCGCTTCAACGACGGCCGCGACCTGTGTGCACTGCTCTGGGGCATCCGCATGATGCTGGAACAATCCGGGAGTGTGGAGAGCTTCTTTCTGGCCGGCCATGACAACACGACAGAAGATATTACCGCTGCCTTGAACTGCTACACCTCTACTGTGCTCAGCCTCGACTATTCGCCGGTATTCGGCCAGCCGAACGCACCCGCAAATTCCTATTTTCCGTTCATGTTCCCTGCACCCGCCTCAGGAAGCGCCTGCAAACGGCTCTGCATGTTCCTGCGATGGGTTGCACGTCCGGCTGACGGAATCGACCTCGGCATATGGCACGGCATAGCACCTTCCCGACTGATAATTCCGGTAGATACCCATATCCAGCGGATTTGCGGTTACCTGGGGTTCACCTGCCGAAAAAATGCCGACTGGCGCATGGCCCAGGAGATTACGGGGCATCTGCGCCGTCTTGATCCCCTTGATCCGATCAGATATGACTTCTCCCTGGCTCACCTTGGAATCAGTGAGCGATGTAGTGGAAATGACCCTGCCGCCTGCCTTACCTGCAGCATTGCCGGCATCTGCACACCGCCAGGCACTGATGCAAGGAAGCGGCGTTAATATACCTCTGGCCGGAACTTCTAAGAGCTTTTGAAGATATAGGTTGTTCAAAAATAGTCATATCGTAGTCTCGGAGAAAATCTCGCGGAAGCATGAACTTAATCCGCCGCACACTTTCAGTATGAAAGTGGACCGCGAAGGCGCCCGAAGGGTGAGGCCGCAAGGCCGAAGTCACAAGGTAGCGTTCGAGGACGGCGGCGAGATGGCTGTTTTTCAACGACCTTCTAATAAATTGACACCCCCTGCCCTTTCTGTTATAGATCACGTTGTTTCAAGCAGTTACATCATTATTGCATAGCATGTCACCATATTCAGCAGGGAGTAACAGATGATAATCCAGTGTGAACAGTGCAACACCAAGTTCAGGCTCGATGATTCCAGGGTAACGGCCAAGGGAGTCAAAGTCCGTTGCGCTAAATGCAAGCACGTTTTCTCCGTCAGTAAAGAACAGCCAATCAATGAGGAAACACCATCGGATTTTGGCGCTCTGCTCGACCAGAAAACAGATGCTACACCGGATGATCAAACTTCTTCGCCCGATCAGACCTATCAGCCCCCATCTTCGGCACCATCTGATTTTGAAACATCTTCGTTTGGTGAAGTTGGCTTTTCAGACAACACATTCGGAGCTCCGGAAGTACCCCAGAATCAGGAGCCGGCTCAACCTGCCGAGAGTTCCAGTTTCTCCTTCCTTGATGAGCCGACTTTTCCTTCCGCACAGGATGAGCCGCTGGCCGGTGATTCCGGATTTTCGACTTTTGAGTTTGGTGACCTGCCGGATACTCCGCAAGAGCAGGCTACCGAATCTGCTGCATGGGATGGAGCCGGCATGGCGGCCCTGCAGTCAGTACCAGAGCTGCCCACTTCGACTACGACCAAGGATAGTAACGATTTTGATCTTGGCAGTGACAATCTGTTCGGAGATGCAGTTGCTCCTGCACATGAAGAGCCCAATCCTAATCTGGATTTTCAGATGGATGAATTTGCAGAATCGCTGGGGATTGAGGATGCTGCCGACGAAAAAGGTACTGCAGAGAAACCCAGGAGCGAAGAGCCTTTCAGTCTGGGAGATATAGATTTTGGCGACGAGCTCTCCTCGGTAGCTGTCCAGCAGGTACATCCCGATGAACTCAAACCGGGCCAGGATCTGCTCTTTGCTCCTCTAGGCACTGCAGCAGTCAAAGAGGCACCCACGCCTCCACAACCTGAAGAACATGCTCCTCCCCACAATGCACAGGATGAACTGCCCCCTCTTTCCATATCATCACGGCGCAAACAGAGTTCATTGGTGACCGCCCTGCTCGGTATCCTTGGCATTATCGCCGTTGCAGGAATGGGCTTTTATGGCTACACCACCTTGCGCGGCCAGACTGGCACCATTCAGGATGCAGGCAGAATCACGCTGCGCGCTATAACCGCCTCCTATGTCAAGAACAGCGCCGCCGGCAACATTCTGGTAATCAATGGTGAAGCGGTCAATGAATACAAGAAGCCACGGGCAGCGATTCAGGTCAAAGGCATGGTCTATGGCTCCAATGGTCAGGTTCTTTCCAGCAAAGCTGCCTACGGAGGCAATCCGCTGACCCCTGAACAATTGGCAACCATGCCCATGGAAAAGATCGAAGCGGCCATGGCAAACCAGTTCGGCGATTCCCTGGCCAATCTTGAAGTGGCCCCGGGCAAGGCAATCCCCTTTACGATAGTCATTCCCAGCCCTCCGGCAGGGGCCAAAGACTATGGCGTGGAATCAACTGGTTCGACCGTTGCGACCGGCAAACAATAGCTACCTCTGATAGAACAATAAAAAAAAGGCCGCCGACACAACTGTCGACGGCCTTTTTTGTTGCTGTAGACTATCTATCAAACTATTTCTAGCAGCCTGATATCGAAAGTCAGGTCCATGCCTGCCAAGGGATGATTCGCATCAAGAGTAATGGTGGTATCCGTTACATCCATGACGATTACCGGCATTGGGGTACCATCTTCAAGTACCACTTCCATCTGATCGCCCGGCCGTGGATTTATATTTTCAGGAATCTCGCTACGCTCGATCACTGCAACCATTTCTTCTGCACGCTGACCGTAAGCATCAGCAGCTGGAATGGTAACTGTAACACTCTGCCCAGGCTCAAGTCCGATGACTGCCTGCTCAAATTTGGGAATCAGCGTTCCCTGTCCAATAACGAATTCCATGGGACCAGAAGATTGCTCGCCACATCCACAGCCGCCATCTCCGCAACCGCCATCGCCACAGTCATCGTCCTTACAACTGTCATCGGCACATGATTCTTTAATACCTTCCGATGAATCAAAAATGCTGCCGTCTTCCAACCTGCCGGTGTAGTGAACCCGTACTTTATCGCCATCTTTTGCTTGTGCCATGGTCATGTCCTCTCATGATAGATTTTAGTTTGGATTGTGCTGCGGGATGTTACATGGTGGAGCTTTTCAATGAGGTGTTATGAGGCTGTCAACACTCTTGCAGAGTTTTTCAGGATCATCGGTCGCGATCAGCACCCGCTTATGACGGGAAGTTTCGCCGGAAATGATTTCCACCGCAGACTGAGGCACTTTGAACAGATCGGCCAGAAATTTGCGGCACATCTTGTTGGCAGCACCATCAACAGGCGGAGAAGTGAGCCGTACCTTAAGGGCGTTGTTCTGTATACCGCACACCTCGTTCTTTGAAGCCCGCGGCTGGATATGCAGGGTCAGGAAAACGCCACCATCCGTGACACTGCACAGGGAATGTTCAGGCCTGATCATCGCCTGAGAGCATGCGTGCATGGCAATCCAGCAAAGATTTCAGACTTATTTCAAACTGGACTTTCTGTCGACGGATATCCTCTATCCGCGCCTTCAAATCCCCCAGCTGCCGTTCAGAGTCTGCCACGATTCGCTCCGCCTTCAGCTCAGCTTCGGAAACTATCAGGGCGGCCTCTTTTTGGGCGTTGGCCTTCATCTCCTCTACTATCCGCTGGGCTGCCAGCAATGTCTCGCGAAGCTCGCGCTCCTTTTCAGCGATATCCTTTGTCTCCCTGGCATGAAGAGCCTGCTGTTCCTTAAGATCATTGTTATCCCTGACCAGAGTTTCCATCTCCCCTGCCACTGCCTGCAGGAAAACATCAACATCATTGGGATCAATGCCGTTAAACATCTTACCCTTGAACTGCTGCTGCTGAATATCGATCGGTGTAATTTTCATTGCAATCAGCCCCTCAGCTTGAGCGCCATAGCGGCGGTGGTCAGATAATGATATGCCGTGCTGAAGACGATAATCTGCAGCACGTAAATAAGTGCAAAAGCAACAAGGGGTGAAAGATCCAACATGCCGGTATCAGGCATATGGCGCCTGATTTTGCGCAGCAGCGGCTCGGTGATGCGATAGATAAAATTGACAATGGGATTATACGGATCAGCATTAATCCAGGAGATAATTACACTGGCCAGAAGTACATATTTGTAAAGGGTTAAGAGGCCATCAGCCAGTTCCACGATCTTGGCCAGCGCCAGCATGATATTTGCGAAAAGCACCACTTTTTTAGCTCCGCCTTTTTATAAATGTAGCTGAATATGCCTGAAAGTCCAGGTAATGTCAAAGTGAGAATAGGCGGGTGCACTTGCCTTCCCGGCTACGCTCTGATATACAGGACAGGTTCCGAACGGAAACCGGGCACACAAACAGCAGGCGGCAATCGGCCGCCTTCTTTTATGGGAGAAATCATGAGCACTACATGGCGTAACCATCTGGATCGTGCTGTAGAAGCGGCTCTCAAAGCCGGCAGTTATCAGCGCCACCATTTCGCCACACAGGTCCGAGTTGAAATGAAGGGGGACAAAGACCTGGTGACTGAGGTTGACCGTGAATCCGAGCGGATGATCGTGGAGCACCTTCTGAGCCATTTTCCGGACAGCAACATTCTGGCCGAGGAAGGCGCCTATCCTGTGACAGGCTCTTCCCTGCGCTGGATCATTGATCCGGTAGATGGCACGACCAACTATGCCCACAGCTTCCCCTGGTTCTGCACATCCATAGGACTAGAAGCTGACGCTGAAATGGTTGCCGGCGTAATCTACAACCCGATCTACGATGAGCTCTTTACCGCGACCAAAGGGGGGGGCGCCTACCTGAACGGACGACAGCTGCATGTATCCGACCATGCTCCCTTGCGGGACTCGCTGCTCGGCACCGGTTTTCCCTATGATTGCGCCAGTGATCCATCCAATAATTTCGACAGTTTTATTGCCTTTCAAAAAGCTGCCAGGGGTATCCGCAGAGCCGGGGCTGCAGCACTGGATCTTGCCAGCGTGGCGGCAGGAAGGCTTGATGGTTTCTGGGAATTAAAGCTCAAACCATGGGATGTTGCAGCCGGGCTCCTGATGGTGCGAGAGGCCGGAGGAATAGTGACCAGTTTCGATGGCTCTGCATACGGTATGACAAACAATCGCATCCTCGCCAGTAATGGCCACATCCATGACGAGATGATAGCCGTACTCGGCATGGTCGCAGGAGGAATACAATGAAACGGAAAACCACCGCGCTTCTGCTTAGCGGGCTGATATTGCCGGGACTGGGGCAACTTTTTCTGGGGCGCAAAATTGCCGGTATTGCCCTGATCATGGCCATGAATCTTCTACTGCTGCTGGCATTGTTTGTGCTTTTGCGAGGAGCATCTCCGTTAATCGCAGCAAAAGTCACCTCTGGGAATCTCAGCGCCGCAGAAATCACTACCGCACTGGGTGGCGTTGCGGGCTTCGGCAAAGCCCTGCTGGCGGGATTTTTTTTCCTCTGGAGCTTTGCCGTTGTGGACATCCTTAAAAATGGGGAATGAAGCACTTTCGACACACATCTTGATGGACATGTGGCGCACCCGCCCCACCATGCCTTTACATTGACAAACAGTGTTTTTATGTGTGATAGTACTACAGTTTTGCACTTAGTCGGAATAAGTCGCAGCATATGAAATTGGGGAAATTATGATACGTGCGCAGGTTATCGGCAGCGGGGCGTGTTCACCGGAACGAGTGATCACCAATGACTTTTTCGAACATCTGGTGCCAGGTGCAGATGAATGGATTTTCTCCCGGACAGGTATCCGTGAACGGCGCTTTGCTCGCGAGGACCAGGCTACTTCCGACCTGGCAACCCTAGCAGCTTTGAATGCCCTGCAGGCTGCCGGCATTCCGGCCACTGAAATCGACTGCATCGTGCTGGGGACCTCAACCCCCGATATGAGCCTGCCTGCAACCGCCTGTATCGTTCAGAAAAATATTGGCGCCAGCAACGCTTTTGCCTTTGATATCAATGCAGTGTGCAGCAGTTTCGTGTATGCCATGGAAGTGGCGGACAACTTCATCCAGTGCGGCAAATACAAGACAATATTGGCCATCGGCGCTGACACCTACTCCAAAATTCTGGATTTTGACGACAAAACCACCTGCCCTCTTTTCGGCGATGGTGCAGGAGCTGCTGTTCTGCAAGCTACCGATGCGCCAGACAAAGGTATTCTCTGTACATACATGCGCAGCGACGGCAATGGCTGGCCCTTGATTCAGGTTCCTTCCTCCGGTTCACGCAAGCCGGTTACTGCCGAAACCATCGCCGCACATGATACAACCTTCAAAATGTCCGGCAAAAATGTGTATATGTTTGCCACTGAAGTGATTCCTGAGATCATTCGCACCCTGTGCCAGAAGGCTGGCATCGAGCCTTCCGACCTGACCTACATCATCCCGCACCAGGCTAACGTTCGTATGATTGATTTCATTTCCAAAAAATTCGGCTATCCCAAGGAACGCTTCCTGCTCAACCTGGACCGCTGCGGCAACACATCGGCTGCCTCTGTTGCCCTGGTCATGGCTGAAAACATGAACAACGGCACTATCAAGCCGGGTGACCTCGTACTAACCATGGGCTTTGGCGGCGGCCTCACCTGGGGTGGCCTGCTGATCCGCTTCTAGTCACACATTTTTATTGCAATGCATTGCACGCCTGCTCTGTAATAAGAGCAGGCGTTTTTTTTAAGACAGCTTTTCAAACAGGTGAGAAGGAGCGGGTATGGCGTTTATTTCACGCTGTGCATTCCGGAGACAGGATGTTGCATTGGATGTGGGCACGGCAAGCATCAGGCTGGCCGCCGGTTCCAACAGACTGATGAAACAGCCTTCACATTCTTCGGCGGGACACGCACTCCGGGCAGGGGTCATCACAAACGAAGATACAGCGACGAACCTTCTCAAACCAATGCTCTCCCAAGTAAAAATCTTCGGCATTGTCAGGCCGTGTGTGCTGGCATGCGCGCCCAGCGACGTAAGCCGGGCGGAACGCGAACTGCTGGTGGGATCAATCATGAAAGCCGGGGCTTCCTCCGTGACAATCATTCCGGAACCATTGGCCGCGGCAGTCGGCGCTGGCGTCGATGTTTCCTCCCCCTATGCCCATATGATAATCGACATTGGTGAGGGGGTAACTGACTGTGCCGTGATCCGGGAAAGTAAAATCCGCTCCACCTGTGCCGTACGGGGTGGATGTGCCCAGCTTCGCAGTAAAATTGCCTCCAACTGGTCGCGCAGCGGTTCACTTTCCACGGCCAATGCAGAACAGTTGCTGCGCAGCAAGGGAATTTCCCTTTCCCCCGTGCATGACGTTGCATCAAACCTCGCCGACGCCATCGCTCTGTTCCTGAAAAATCTTCCTCCCGAATTGGGGTGTGAAATCATCGAGAGCGGCATTCGGCTGACAGGAGGAGGAGCTTTGGTGCCAGGCATTTCCAGCCTGATCGAGGACAGAACCGGCATCACCGTCACCACCTCCCCCACGCCCCTCAGCGACGTAATCGAAGGAGCACGGGCTATCCTGCCGATAGTTGCGGCGCTGAACCGATGGCATTAACCTTCAGCCGCCAATCCCTCCCCTGCCTCTCTGACCCGCAACCCACATTCGGCAAACCTCCCTGCAATAACCGCTGTCGGCAGCCGCTTCTTCCAGCCGGCGTGGAAATGATCGGCCACCAGCAGCAGGCCACCCGGCTGCAGCAGAGCTGTCAGGTTTTGCGCAATCATCTCCACCTGTGAGACATCCGATATAATCGGACCGCCCAGCAACCCGTTGCAGACAATCAAGTCAAATCGCTCTGTAACCGGAGCATTCAACAGGTCGGCCTGCAGAAAGGTAAGACATTTATGGCCGCCCCCGCTGAAAAGCTGCCCGGTAGCCGCTCGAAAACCGGCCTGCCGTCGGGCGTCGTGTGGAAAACAGCTATGTGCAGCGCACCATACTTCCAAAGGGTCCATTGTCCACCCTTCGACACTACATTTATCTACTCTCACTCCACTCTCCAACACCAGTGAAGCAAGTGCATAACTGCTCTCCCCGTCTCCACACGCGGCATCAAGACAGCGCACGGTTTTTAAGGTGCGCCCCTGCAACCACTCCCGCACGAAGACCGTCTGCCCTGGATAGCGATTGGAACCTGCACCGTAAAATCGCCGAGGCATAAAGGACCAGAAGATGAACTTTTCGCGCAGTTCATCATCAGTCAGCAGCGCATCCAGCAGACTTGCGGGAGTACAACAGTGCTTTATAAATTCGGGAAAAGCGGCAACTATCGACGCCCAACTGGATGCACCTGAAAAAGGTGTGCTGGACAGAATGGGGGGATACCGCAGCACCTTGCGATAGAGCCTCTCGAAAACCGGCCGTATCATGTCAAGCGGCAGCCAGACTTCGCTCTGGCCACTGATTTCAGAAGTCACGACAAGTCCGGGCGCCGGCCAGGGCGAGGGGCAGAAGGCAACATAGCCAGCGGTGAGAGACTTCAAGCGTTGGAGGTCGGGCTGGAATGAGGCTTGATCAATGGTGGGGGAAAAAATCTTGTGGAGATTGGCAGCTGCGTCCCCCGGAAGGGGAGACGCAGTGAAAACGAACATCAGAACGTACGCAGCGGACGGTAGAGTGTATCCCGCTCAACCGGAACCTTATCTGCTTTTTTGATCAGGCGGATGATGCCCTCCTTTGTCATCGCCTGGGGCGTGACGGCTCCGGCATCATGGCCGATTTTTTCCTCCACGACAGTGCCGTCCAGATCGTTGACGCCGAAAGCCAGTGACACCTGGGCGATCTTCTCACCCAGCATGATCCAGTAGGCCTTGATATGATGAAAGTTGTCCAGGAAGATGCGGCTGATTGCCAGGGTCTTGAGATCGTCGAGCCCCGATGTAGCCTTGATGTCCAGTTTCAGGTCAGAGTTCTCCGGCTGAAAGGCCAGGGGGATAAAGGCCTGGAAACCGCCAGTCTCGTCCTGCAGGGTACGCAGCATTTCCATGTGCGCCACCCGGTCGGCCGGCTCTTCCACATGTCCGTAGAGCATGGTGGCATTGGTTTTCAACCCGGCCAAATGGGCCGACCGGATGATCTCCAGCCAGCGGCTGCCCGAAATTTTCTCAGGACAGATTTTCTGGCGAACATCTTCCACCAGTATCTCGGCCCCTCCACCAGGCATCGAGCCGAGTCCCGCCGCTTTAAGCCGTTCCAGCACTGTCTCGATGTTCAAACCGGAGATGCGCGAAAAATACTCTATCTCTACGGCGGTAAAGGCTTTGATATGCAGCGACGGTGCAGCCTCGCGCAAGCCGGCCAGCACCTCCTCGTAAAACTCGAAGGCCAGATCCGGGTGCAGGCCACCAACCATGTGGATCTCGGTAGCGCCTTCGGCCTCAGCCTCGCGTGCGCGTTTGCACATCTCGTCCAGCGCCAGGATATAGGCCCCATCTTCCCCGGTCGTACGGGAAAAAGCACAGAACGCGCAGCGGTTGACACAGATGTTGGTGGGATTGATATGGCGATTGACGTTGAAGTACACGTTGCGGCCGTTCTTGCGCTCGTTGGCTACTGCAGCCAGCTTGCCGATTGCCAGCAGGTCATTTGATTCGAACAGGAAAAGTGCTTCTTCACTGGAGATACGCAGGCCGTCGTGAACTTTTTGTGCGATGGTTTCAAAGGTAGTCATGGGGATGGAGTTTACGGCAAAGCGGAGAGTGGTTCAAGAATTTTATGCCCATCAAGACCCGGCCATCCCCGTAGCAAAGGCCTTCCGACGAGATCAGCGGCACCCTGCTGTGCTTCTGACAGGAATCATCAGCACATACCAAGAGACAGCAGCAGCTCTCCACAAACACAGGATTGTGCGGGATGATTGCTGTTGCTGTATCTCTGCCTGCATGCGAGCCACGAGGGACTCCACTAAAAAAGTTTTCTCTGGTTAAAACAGTATCAGAATTTGACACTTCCTCATCAAGAGAGATTCATACTGTTTTGGACTGAAAGTACCTGATATCGAAACAAAAGATGTTCTAAAAATTTCTATTTTAATGTTGGCAATTCTGCGGTAGTGTGTCTCATTAAAATGAAAAGCTGTGGTTAAACGTCGCAGACCAGTTTCAGAGATAAATTTCAAAAACTGCTAAAGGGGAATGAAGAAGATGAGATGGAGAGATCTGAAAATGAGGACAAAGCTGCTGGCTCTGGTAGCGGTAGGAATCGTAGGGCTGCTCATCGTGGGCACCATGGGTATGATCAATCAGAAGCGCAGCCAAGCCGAACTGCAACTCCTCAACAACAGCATTCATCATGTGGCTGAATTCGGTGAAATGAAGAACCGGTTTCTGGCCGCCCGCCTCGATTTGGTCTACATGATGGCCCTCAAGGATGAGGTCAAGCTGAAAGACAAGTTCGATGACTACAACAAGCAGATCGAGAGCATCCGCACCAGCCTGAAAAAGGTTAATACTGCAGATCTGGCCCCCAAGGAGCAGGAGCTTGTCACTGTTTTCCGTGAGGGAGTCGAATCCTATTCAATCCAGGGGACCAAACTCGCAACCATGCTGTTGGAGGCCCATAGCACGGGCAATGCTGCTGCCCTGTCAGAAGCTACTCAGTTCGGGGCAGAAAAAGTAGGCCCCCTGTACACAAAGCCTGCCGAAGCAGTCAGCTCCCTCAACGATATCAATGTCAAGGAAAGCGAGGAGATATTTGCAGAGGCGGCCACAGCCCACAAACGCCAGACTGTAGTATTGCTTCTTGCCATTATCGCAGCAGTAGCCGGCTCAATCATTATCAGTATCGGTATCTCCCGGGGCATTACCCGCGCCCTTGCTGATGTCTTCGAAACCATGGCTGCCATTGCCGATGGAGACTTGCGAGTTCGTTCCGGGATTACCTCAACTGATGAAATGGGCATGCTCGGCAACGAGATGAACACCATGGGAGAAAAACTCTCCGGCATCATCAGGAGGCTTTCCGACAACAGCCTCTCAGTGTCATCAGCGGCCATCCAGATGCATTCCACCGCCGGCCAGATGGCTACCAGCACCGAAGAACTCGCGGCCCAGGCCAGCACCATCGCCACAGCCTGCGAGGAGATGTCCGCCACCTCAACGGAAATCGCCCGCAACTGTCACAATGCAGCCAATGATTCGGCCAAAGCCAATGAAGCGGCTGAAATGGGAGCCAGGGTAGTTGACGAAACAGTCAATGTAATGAGCCGGATTGCGGATCGTGTTCGTGACACAGCCCAGACGGTAGAAACACTCGGTTCTCGTTCGGATCAGATTGGTGAAATTATCGGCACCATTGAAGACATTGCTGACCAGACCAATCTGCTGGCACTCAACGCTGCCATCGAAGCGGCACGTGCAGGAGAACAGGGACGCGGCTTCGCTGTTGTTGCGGACGAGGTCAGGGCACTTGCAGAGCGGACAACACGGGCAACCAAAGAAATAGGCGCAATGATCAAGTCCATCCAGACCGAAACCAAAAGTGCGGTCACCGCCATGGACGAAGGTGTACGACAGGTGGAGCAGGGCACTGCAGAAGCGGCCAAATCCGGCGATGCGCTTCGGCACATTCTGGACCAGATTGCCAGTGTTACGAATCAGGTCAATCAGATAGCAGTAGCAGCTGAAGAACAAACTGCAACCACAATGGAAATCAACAACAACATTCAACAGATTACTGAAGTAGCTCACATTACTTCAACATCATCCCACGAAGAAGCAGATGCAGCCAACCAGCTTGCACGGCTTGCCGAAGATCTCAAGGAAATGGTCGAACAGTTCCGGATATAGCTGAAAATTAGTTTACCACGGACATCAGAGAGCACTCCTCTCCCAGGGAGTACTTGAAAGATATAAACCATAAACATTCACACAAAAAAAGGAGCCCCCACTTTCGTGAGAGCTCCTTTTTTTGTTGCTGCTGTAAACCTCTTTCCGATTATCCCAGAATAGCTTTGAGGTCTGCTTCTGCTGTTGTGATTGGGCCGATGTTGAAGTTCTCCACCAGGAAGTTGAGTATGTTTGGTGTGATGAACGCGGGAAGTGTCGGTCCGAGTTTGATGTTCTTGATGCCCAGGTGCAGCAGGGTCAGCAGGATGACAACCGCTTTCTGCTCGTACCAGGAGAGCACCATCGAGAGCGGCAGGTCATTTACGCCGCATTCAAATGCGCCGGCCAGGGCCACGGCGATCTGGATCGCAGAGTAGGCATCGTTGCACTGACCGATATCCAGCAGACGTGGAATACCGCCGATATCGCCGAAGTCGAGCTTGTTGAAGCGATACTTGCCGCAGGCCAGGGTCAGGATGACGGTGTCCTTGGGGGCTTTCTCAGCGAACTCGGTGTAGTAGTTGCGGCCGGATTTTGCGCCGTCGCAGCCGCCCACCAGGAAGAAGTGCTTGATGTCGCCGGACTTGACCGCGGCGATGACCTTGTCGGCTACGCCGAGAACTGCGTTGTGTCCGAAACCGGTCAAGATCTCCTGCCCCGGATTCTCGGGCAGCCCCGGGCATTCCAGAGCTTTATTGATCACTGCAGAGAAATCCCATCCGTCGACATGCTTGACACCAGGCCATGCAACGAGTCCCCAGGTAAAGAGACGGTCGGTGTAGGAGTCGCTTGGACGCTGGATGCAGTTGGTATTGAAGATAATCGCGCCGGGGAAGTTAGCGAACTCCTTGGCCTGATCCTGCCATGCGCCGCCGAAGTTGCCTACGAGGTGGCTGTACTTTTTGAGGCCGGGATAACCGTGTGCAGGCAGCATTTCACCGTGGGTGTATATGTTGATGCCCTTGCCTTCAGTCTGCTTGAGGATCTCTTCCAGCATCTTCAGATCATGGCCGGAAACCAGGATTGCTTTGCCGGATTTGGTGCCGAGCTGTACCGGTGTTGGTACCGGGTGGCCGTAGGTATCGGTGTGGGCGGCATTCAGGAGTCCCATCACGGTCAGGTTGTGCTTGCCGCACTCCATGGCCAGGCCGACAACATCCATCAGGCCGGCGCTGGCATTGGTGGTTGCTGCCAGGGCCTTCTGGAAGAAAGCCATCACCTCATCATCGGTCCTTCCCAGAATCATGGCGTGATCCATGTAAGCTGCCATGCCCTTCAGGCCGTACATGAGGATTTCGATTACGGAGCGGATGTCTTCGTTAACATGCTGGGTATTTATGCCGTGCTGCTCTCCCTGGTTGACCATACCGGCCAGATCTTCAGCCGGCTTCCAGTCAGCAACCGGGTTAGCGATAGCGGAACCGTAGGCTGCCTTGGCTTTTTCCTTCAACTCGTAGCACTGCTTGATCATACCGCCAATGCGGGCCGGCTCGAAGTCAACGTTGGTAACGGTGGTGAAGAGCCCTTCAATAGTGAAACGATCGATCTCTGCGTTACGGCCGATTTTGTCGGCATACAGCGCCAGGCTTTTGAGGCCGTAAATCAAATGATCCTGAAGAGCAGCAACATCGGGCTTCTTGCCGCATACACCTGAAATGTTGCATCCGGTTCCATTTGCTGCCTGCTCGCATTGATTACAAAACATACTCATTGTTGATCCTCCCTCGTGTGATGTACTTGCTGAATAAGTGGTTTAGTGTGCGTCATGTGAATGGAGCATAGGGCACTCTTGATCCACTTTGCTTGACGTCGGTCAAAAATTGCAACAATTGCAGATTTCTCTTAAAACAGAATCCGTGACGCATACATAGGCGTCCCAGGCAAGTGAAAGCGTGAAGGTGTTACGGATTCAGGTTTAACGCTAATAGTTACTGCTGATCCCATCCAAGGAACAGCTTATACCTCTATTTTTTGATTTTGACCATTCCTTTTAATTAGCTTTAATAGGGGCTACCTAACTCTTGCAACCAGGGTGTTGAACAGCTATCCTGCGTTTTTCATAACTGAAAGGAGAATTTACCATGGCCAAAGTTTACTTCGCCGATATGCGAGCCAGCCACAAAGAGAACCTGTTTGATAAAATCACAAAGCTCCTCGCACTGTGCGAGCTTGACCAGCGTGTGAATATCGGTGATCTGACCGCCGTAAAAATTCATTTCGGAGAAAAAGGCAACCATGCCTTCATTCGCCCGATCTTTGCCCGCAAAGTGGTGGAAGAGATCAAAAAGGCGGGTGCAAAGCCCTTTCTGACCGACTCATCCACATTGTATCCCGGAGAGCGCAAGGAAGCTGTATCCGCACTGACCTGCGGCATAGAAAACGGCTTTGCCTATGCCTGCGTAGGCGCACCGCTGATCATCAGTGACGGACTGCGCGGAGTGACTGAGCGCGAAATACCTGTAAATGGCGAGTTGCTTCAATCGGCCTTTATCGGCACCGAAATTGTGGAAGCCGATTCACTGGTCTGCCTGTCCCACTTCAAGTGTCACGAACTGACCGGTTTTGGCGGCGCCATCAAAAACCTGGGCATGGGCTGCGCCAGCCGCAAGGGAAAGCTGATCCAGCACTCGACTGTCGCGCCCAAGGTGGCGGTCAAAAACTGCACCGGCTGCGGAATCTGCCTCAACGCCTGCGCCCACGACGCCATCATTATTACCGACGGCACAGCCTTCATCGATCCAGACCTATGCGCCGGCTGCAGCCGCTGCATCACCGTCTGCCCCACCAAAACGATCAACATCCAGTGGAATGAAGCTGCCGATCTGGTGATGAAAAAAATGGCCGAGTACGCCAAGGCCTCCGTCATCGGCAAGGAAGAGCGCATGCTCTATCTCAACTTCATCACCCAGGTTTCTCCAGCCTGCGACTGCTACGGTCATGCCGACGCACCCATCGTCAACGACATCGGCATCTGCGCCTCAACCGACCCTGTGGCCATTGACCAGGCCTGTGCCGACCTGGTGAACGCCGCCAAAGGCAACGAAAATTCCGCCCTGAAGAGCGGTCACGAACCCGGTGGTGACAAGTTCAACGGTGTGTATCCTGACATCCCCTGGCAGGTGCAGTTGGAGCATGGGGAGAAAGTTGGATTGGGGAGTAGGAAGTATGAGTTGATCAGGGTGTGACCGGCAAACATCCCATTTGGCTGGATGTGCGATTCATATGGTTCGGGTGAATTACTCAATTACGAGTTGACATAGAAAGGCATTCGGCGTGACAAAGGTTAAAACCAATTTTTTCTTCACACAAATTTTTAACACAAAGGAGAAAGCCACAATGAAAGCGAAATCAACCTGTACCAAAAGACTTCTGATAATCATTGTCGCCGCAACAATGTCCCTTTGGACTAGTTATGCCGCAGCACACTGTGACACATTGGACGGACCGGTTGTCCAGGACGCCCGCAAGGCCCTTGATGGCAAAGATGTCACACCAGTTCTTAAATGGGTGCAACCCAAAGATGAGAACAGCGTGAAAGCCGCTTTCAATAAGGCACTTGCTGCGCAGGGGAAAAAGCAGCAGCAGGCCGTTGAGAACAAGTTTTTCGAATCACTTGTAAGGGTCCACCGTGCCGGCGAAGGCGCACCCTTCACCGGACTGAAGCCCGCAGGCGAAGTTGAGCCGGTTATAGCCGAGGCAGACAAGGCGTTGACCGGAGGATCTCCTGACGGCTTGATAAAAATGGTAACTGATACGGTCAAGCAGGGCATTAGCCAGCGATACGAGAAGGTGGCGGAAGCGCTCAAGCACAAGGATGAAAGCATACAGAAAGGTCGTGAATACGTGGCAGCCTACGTCGAGTATACCCATTATGTGGAGCGCCTGCAGATGGACGCAGAAGGACATGCTGCGCATCATGGAAAACCGGCTCACAAGAAACAAGCAACAGAGAAACATGTGCATGGCCATAAATGATGCCTCGGCAACCGGCTGGTGTTCACCACCCCCATGCTTTTACATTTTATCCTAATGTGATACTGCAAAATCTACAGAATTAACCCCTTAGAAGCCATCAAAACCACCAAGGAACATCCCAATATGTACTCAAATAGTGAAGGTGCCGAACGATGATATTGACCGGGACTATTGTTAATGCGGCTGCAATTTGTGCAGGTGCCCTGGTCGGCCGCTATGCGGGTCGCTTCATCTCCAGCAAGGTTCGTCAGACTGTCATGGCGGGTTTGGGGTTGACTGTACTACTGATCGGACTGCAACTGGCTCTGAAGAGCAAGCAGCCGATGATCGTTATCGGCAGTTTGATACTCGGTGGGGTACTCGGTGAATGTTTGCAGATCGAGGCGCGTCTGGAGTCGTTCGGCTTGTGGCTGCAAGGGCGCTTTGCCGGTGTGGGTAATATCGCAGAAGGTTTTGTAGCGGCAAGTCTGCTGTACTGCGTTGGCGCAATGGCAATCATGGGGGCACTACAGGATGGTTTAAGCGGGGTCCCGACCATCCTCTATGCCAAAGCAGCATTGGACGGGGTGGCATCGATTGCGCTGGCCTCGACCCTGGGGATCGGCGTGTTATTCTCGGCGATTCCGGTGGCGATGTATCAAGGAGGCATTACCATTGCGGCGGAATCCGCCAAATCGCTTCTGACCGAAACGGTGGTGGTTGAGATGAATGCCGTCGGCGGCCTGCTGATTGTTGCCATCGGCCTGGACCTGATTGGAATCAAGCGCCTCCCGGTCGGCAATATGCTGCCGGCGGTCTTTGTAACGGTGGGACTGGTCTGGATGTTTGGCCTGGCTTGACGACAGGCATCCAGCTTTATGTCAAAAAGCCCTTCACAAGTTTATCCCCGACTACAGCCGCAGAAAAATCAAACTGTCATTGTTGCAAATATGAGTTTCTGCATCTATACCGCTGACCCATTGAGGTATAAGCTGCCCTTCAGCTTAATGCACCTGGAAGCAATGATGAGATCAACAACCGGGGGAAACCCCATACAAGGGAGAATCAATGAACGCAGCGATCACTTACAAATCTCACGTAACCAGCAATGTACTTGACGAACTTGCCCGGCAATTGCCGTCCATTATCGCAGACGCACTGCATGTCCCCGGCGGAAGACTTGCAATAGTAACGCCTGAGCAGGTTTCACTGGAGTTTTCCGAGGCAAGCGGCCGCGATGTCGGCGCTGACTTGCGAATCATGGTATTTGCCAAGAACAATGATTTCAGGGAATCGAATGAAAATGATCTGGCAAAGGAAATTCTCGGAAAAATTCTCGCAGCAGTAACCAACGCCGGCGTGGACTATTCGGTCGATGTCCGCCTGTACCTTATGACCATAGGTGCTGCAGAGCATTCACTGGGATAGGAAGAAGCAAATATCAATCAGGCCGGCCAGCAGGGCTGGAACGACCAAGGGACAAGCTGCCTTTATTATCAAAGCTCAGCTTGTCCCTTTTTATTCAACTCATACTCTGTTCAAAATCAAACGTTAAAGGTGCTGCCGGATATTCCGGCAGCACCTTTCAGTTTCAGCAGCTATCTTCTTGTTCTCGCGGCGATCGTTGCAATCGCTGTATCCGTTCCCTTTGCCCCCGAATTGTCAGTAACGGTCAACGTAACTGTGTATTTTCCGGCAACGGCATAGCTTTTAGTGACGTTACACCCGGACTTGCTCGATCCGTCTCCAAAACTCCAGAGATAGGAAACGATGCTGCCATCTGCATCCGAAGAGCCGGTACACCCAAAGCTGATATTTTGTCCGGTGGTACCGCTGACATCCCGGCCGGCGTTGGCGATGGGAGCAACGTTCACCGGAGTGGTAACGGTGACGATCGCTGTGTCGGTGGCGATGGCGCCGGAATTATCAGTGACCGTGAGCGTTACGGTGTAAGTCCCGGCGGTGGCGTACGACTTAGTCACGTTGAGCCCGGTTTTTGATGTCCCATCTCCGAAGGACCATTTATATGAGGAGATCGTGCCGTCGGTATCGGAAGAACCCGAGCCGGAGAAGGCTATGGACTTGCCGGGGGCTGCGGTTTTATCCGGACCGGCGTTGGCCTTGGGCGGCTGGTTCTGTTCTTTAATAGTGACTATGGCAGTATCGGAGGAGGTTGCCCCCATATTATCGGTGACAACGAGTTTTACCGTAAAGGTTCCGGCGCCAGTATACACCGTACTTGCCGTCATATCGGTAGAGGTTGTTCCATTGCCAAAATCCCAGCTGTAGGAGGTAATCGTGCCATCAGAATCAGAGGATCCGGAACCGGAAAAGGTAAGAGTCTGCGCCGGAGCACCAGTGGCATCCGGACCGGCATTGGCTACGGGTGACACATTGGCTGACGCCTGAACAGTGGCAACGGAGGTTGACGTTCCGGTTGCGCCCCCGTTGTCGGTGACGGTAAGGGTAATGGTGAAGATACCGGCGGTGTTATAGGTTTTGGTCACCGAACTGCCAATTGCGGAGGTGCCGTCACCAAAATTCCAGCTATAGGAAGCTATGGACCCATCAGGATCCAGCGATGCAGCACCCGTGAAAACAATTGCCTGGCCTGCGACGACGGAAATATTTACTGGAGAGGAGTCTGCCAGAGGTGGCTGGTTTTGTTTGATGATATTGTGAATGGTCATGGTGAGGGTGTCAGTAGACTTTGCCCCTCCGTTATCGGTCACCACCAGGGTGACCACATAAACTCCCGCCGTGCTGTATGTTTTAACCGGGGAAACACCTGTTCCCTTGGTGCCGTCACCAAAATCCCAGGCATATGAGCTGATGGTTCCATCCGGATCTGAGGAAGCCGCACCGGAGAATGTTACCGCTTCACCCACCGAAGCATAGGCATCCGTGCCGGCCTTGGCTATCGGTACGGCATTGCCACCCGCCGGAGCCAAAACGGTGATGGTTACAGTATCAGTGGCAATGGTTCCCCTGTTGTCAGTGATGGTAAGGGTAACGGTATAGATACCGGTGTTATGGAATATTTTGCTAACAGTCTCACCTGTTGCCGAGGTGCCGTCATGGAAACTCCATGTGTAGCTTGCCACCTGACCGTCCACATCCCTTGAGGCTGTACCTGAAAGTGTAAAAACCTGACCTGCTGTTGTTACGATATCAGGCCCGGCGTTGGCCACTGGAGGTTGATTGGGCGGCAGCGAGGGCGCTTTCACGTTCACAAAAGCAAAATCTTCCCCAACAGCTCCCTTATCATCCGTAACCTTCAGCGATACCAGGTATGTCCCGCCGGTCGTGTACACGTGAGAGACATTCATACCGGTACCGATGGTGCCATCCCCGAAATCCCATGTGTAGGCGATTATTCCCCCTTCCGCGTCGGTCGACCCTGCCCCGGAGAACGCAATGGCTTCACCTACTGAGACAAGCCTGTCCGGTCCGGCAGAAGAAATAGGAATCTGATTTGTTGTTCCATCGGTAGTGCTGCGCAGGATATCGAAAAAGCCTTCCGATAACATTAGCGGAGCACCAAAGGCCGTCACGCGGTATTTCATCCAAGTGAAACCTGCCATTCTGACCGCAATGGAAGTGACATCACACTGGACATATCCGGCGGTATTTACCGGAAAATCCTTCCACACACTCGTATCGACCGTCTCACCATCGAGCAGGTAGGGATAGATCCTGATGATGGTTGGCGTGACCGGCGGTTCCATCACATAGAGGCTGAGGGTCACCTTACTGGTCAATGAAGCATCCTTTTCGAGCCTGATGCTGAGAGCCTTGTCTCCTGCTGTGGTGTGCGAAACCTGATAGCCATCAGATTCAATCGTATCGTGGAATTTGCTGGTGATGTCCGTAGTGGTGGTGGCCGTCGTATCGGGAGCGACCGGCGATGGCAAATCATTCAGCCACTTTACCTGGCGCCATTGTTTCTGGCCATCCACATGGCAGAAGAAGCAATCTCTTGTGACAACGATAGTATAACTGCCAGTATCATCCTGCACAGCCGGATGACAATGCAAGCAACCGTAATCGTATGCGTTTCGTATGGCGTGATGCCGTTGCGGGTTCGTTCCGGCAGGCTCGGTATGATACCCTGGACCGTGGCACACCGTGCAGTTTCTCTCCACAGTAATCGTGTAACCACCGGTACCGTCGGAAACAGGTTTATGGCACTGAGTGCAGCTCCAATTGTTGGCGTCGCGAACTCCATGATGAAAAGCCACGATAACCGCATCATCGGTTCCATGACATCTCCTGCAATCCGTTTGCGTCATCGCCATACCCCACGCGATGGAAGATGCATACACGCACGTAAACAGCGCCGCCACGACTGCCAAACCTGTCAGCGACAGCATCGGCAAATGGTCCATCAGGTACCTTTTCACTTTCACTCGTCTCCTCCTCTTTACTTGAATTCGCCTGCACTCACTCGCCATTGCTTCTACTCACGTACAAGCGTTCTAAAATTACAATAATTTTTGGTTTCCCCTGCAGTAAAGGATCTGAATCAGACAACAACCATTCTTGGTGGGATCCCATTCCTCAGGATAGACAGACATGAATGTAAAAATGGTGATACCGCTGATATTCTACGGCAAATGACGAGACAATTTTTCAGATCAGACTAATTCCTTTTCCTTTGTAGATAGGCTCAAGCCAGCATGGACGGAAAGGGGGTTTGAATTTAGGGGATTACTATGAAAGAAGTGTTCCAAATTTAAATATAATTAATTTTACTTTTATAATTAAGTAACAAAAAACAAGCTTGGCGCCGCCATCCGCGCCGCCACCATCGCACGACTGGGGGCCGACGAGCGGCTGCGGGTGGCCCGTCAGGACGCCCGGCGGGACGTGGCCGTGGCCTTCTACGACATCCTGCTGGCCCGGGAGCAACGCGGGCTGGCCCTGCAGAACCGGGAGCAGAAGACCAGGCACCAGGATGAGGCCGAGCGCAAGTATGCCGCCGGAGTGGCCACCGATTACGATGTGCTGGCCGCCAGGGTTTCGGCGGAAAACGCCAACCCCGATGTGATCCGCAGCGAAAACACCCTGAAGACGGCCAGGGACCGCCTGCGCTACATCCTGGCAGTGGAGGGAGATGTGGATGTCCAGGGAGGGCTGGAGCCCCCGGCCTACGCCGCCCCCTCCTTTGGGGATGCCATCCGCACCGCACTGGAGCGCCGTCCGGAACTGAAGGAGATCCGCCACCGCAAGAAGATAGCCGATGAACTGATCAGCGTGGCCCAGGCCGACAACAAGCCCCACCTGGACCTGACCGGGGCCTACGGATACCGCCGCCTGGATGTGGGGGGCGCCAGCAGTGACGGGCTGCTCTGGAACGCGGGCATCGTGCTCAAGTTCCCCTTCTTCGATGGGCTGAAAACCCGCGGCAAGGTGGCCCAGGCCACCAGCGACCGCACCTCGCTGGAGATCGACGAAGCCAAGCTGGCCGATGCGGTGGCCCTGGAGGTACGGGAAGCCATCCACCGGGTAGAGGAATCGCGGGAGATTATGAACTCACTGACGGGAACCGTGGCCCAGGCGGAAAGGCTCCTGGCCATGGCCGAGAAGGGCTATGAACTGGGGGTCAAGATCCGGCTGGAGGTGGAGGATGCGGAACTGAACCTGCTGCAGGCCCGCAACAACCTGGCCCGCGCCAAACGAGATTTTCTGACGACCAAAGTAGCAATGGAGCGGGTGCAAGGCATCCTGGGGGAGTGAGCTATGGCCAGCCTGCAAACCCTCCTCATGGCCAAAGGATACTACCAGTGTCGCTATCGCGATCTCATCGATATCATCCGCAAAGTCAGTATCCCCCCTGGGGCGTCTACCGACCAGGAAGAGGCAATAGCTGTAACGGAATGATCTTCAAAGTAGATTAGCAGGAGAGCCATAGTGAGACAAAAGAGGCCAGGAGAGCAATCGCTCCCCTGGCCTCTTTTTTTTGGGGCTACCCTCCCCGGCTTTGGCCGACGGAGAAACTCTTTCCCCAGACAGGGATCATTTACTCCGGCTGCCCCGACGACCGGTCTTGGGTGCCGGTCGCTGGGAAACCACCTTTTTCCGTCCCCGCTCCCCGCCCTCTACCGCAGCCTGTTTCGGCTGTGCCTGCTTCTGCTGCGTCTTGCGCGGCTTGGGGGGTTGGCTGACCTGTTTGAGCTCCTTGACCCGCTGGCTGCGCTTGGCTGCATACTGGGGGAACTCCGCCAGGGTCTGGGGCGAAATGCCCTTTCCCAGCAGCTTCTCGATGGCCTTCAGCAACATCTGCTCCTCGGGACTCACCAGAGAGATAGCGACACCCTCCTCCCCGGCCCGACCGGTGCGGCCGATGCGGTGAACGTAATCCTCGGGCACCTGGGGCAGGTCGTAATTAACCACATGGGGCAGGCGCTGGATATCCAGGCCGCGCGCCGCCACGTCGGTAGCCACCAGCACCCACAGCTCCCCTTTTTTAAATTCCCCCAGGGTGCGGGTGCGGATGGACTGGCTCTTGTTGCTGTGAATGGCGGCCGCCTTGATGCCGTCCAGCAGCAGTTCTTCGGTCAGCTTGTCCGCCCCGTAGCGGGTGCGGGCAAAGACCAGCACCTGGTTCCAGCCCCCGCTGCGGATCAGGAAGGAGAGCATTTCCCGCTTGCGGCTGCGTTCCACCTGGTAGACCACCTGGGCCACCGCATCGGCGGCGATATTGGGGGGAGCCACCTCGATCCGCCGCGGGTGATCGAGCAGTTGGTCGGCCAGCTGCTTGATGGTTTTGGAATAGGTGGCCGAAAACAGCAGGGTTTGGCGCTTGGGAGGCAGGTATTCCGCCACCCGCTTGATGTCGTCGATAAAGCCCAGGTCCAGCATGCGGTCGGCCTCATCCAGCACCAGGAACTCGACCCGGCCCAGGTTCACCGTGCCCCGTTCGGCATGATCCAGCAGCCGCCCCGGGGTGGCCACCACGATATCGACGCCGCGCTGCAGCCGCTCGATCTGGGCCTGGATGGTCACACCGCCGTAGATCATGGTGGAGCGCAGCGACAGGCGCCGGGCGTAGTTGTTCATCTCCTCACTGACCTGGGCCGCCAGCTCACGGGTCGGCACCAGCACCAGCGCCCGTGGTACCCGCCGCTTGTGCGGAGAAGGATGTTCAGCCAGGCGCTGCACGATCGGCAGGGCAAAGGCCGCCGTCTTGCCGGTACCGGTCTGGGCGCCGGCCAGCAGATCGCATCCCTCGAAAACTACCGGAATGGCCTGGCTCTGGATAGGGGTGGGAGCGGTATATCCCCGACTGGCAACCGCGCTGAGTAATTCCGGCCGCAGGCCGAGCGATTCGAATGACATATGATTGAGCTCCTTGTGTTGCATACGTTGCAGTTGTGCTGGAAACAAAAAACCACAGGCACGATCCCGTGGTTTCAGATGTTCCGGTATAGCATGCCAGGCGGCAGGCTTGCAATGCTGTTAGAAAACCACACAGGCAGCAATTGTTTAATTAAATTTAACATGCTAATAGTAGCGGACTCGGCACCCGCAGATTCAGCTATCAGAGCGGACGACAAGAGGGGGACTAATGATGGAAAAGCGAGACATCAAGCAAGAACTGAAGCTCTTCTACACTGCCTCTGCCAAGGAAGTGACTACAGTTGACGTACCGGCAATGAACTTCCTGATGGTGGGAGGCCAAGGCGATCCGAATACTTCCCAATCATTTCGAGATGCTGTTGAAGCTTTGTTTTCCGTTTCCTACACGGCCAAATTCATCATAAAAAAAGCGCCATGGCGATTGACTACGGGGTAATGCCGCTTGAAGGCCTCTGGTGGATGGATGACATGACAAAATTCAGCGTGGATAACAAAGATATGTGGAAGTGGAACGCCATGATCATGCAACCAGAGTTCGTGACCACGGCGGTTTTGGAAGAGGCCATTGCCCAGGTGAAAAAAAAGAAAAAACTTCCAGCTCTGCCGCTGTTGAGGTTGCAAGAGTTTCACGAAGGAAAGGCCGTTCAGACCCTGCATATCGGTCCATATTCCGAGGAAGGCCCGACTATTCAGACGCTACATGAGACAATCTCCAAGCAGGGCAAAAACCTGGCGGGCAAGCATCATGAAATTTATCTCAGTGACCCCACGCGCACTGCTCCTGACAAGTTGAAGACAATCCTTCGTCAGCCTTTTGCATAGGACAAGGCCAATGTTGGGGATACCTGGGCAAGGTGCCTGAGTTAGAGCTTTATAGAAGATAGCGCTCTGGCCCAGGAGCATTCTGCAGTACGGATCAGGAGAAATAATTAAAAACATACAGTATTAGATGCTCTGGATAAGTAAAAATCACAGGTAAAGGCCTCTAGTATTATTAAACCTGAATGGCATCCAATAGTAGATGCCATACCATGACCGCGCAATAATGAGTTATCAAAAAAAAGGAAAAGCATGAATAGAAAAATATCATTAGTTAGCTACGCTTTAGCTTGGCTTTGTTCAGCAGCAATTTCCGCAATAGCATGTTTCAGTTTTGATTATCCTGATAACTTGATTTTAAAAACGTTGATTTTGTCGAAAGCCTTAATTACTCAATACATAAGTTATAATTTTTTAGAAAATACTGTTTTGATTACTTTCGCATGCTTTTCATTTTTTGTTGCTATTTCTAACCCACGCTGGAAGCTTGGTGAGTATGAGGGTTGGTATAAAAAATTTAGGAATTTCATGGCACTAACTCGCTTTAATGGCATTGTATATCTGTCCTTTATAATCAGCGGAATTATCATTGGAATAGGCATATATTGTACATCCAAAGCTGAACATAAGGTTTTGAATGTTTTCAACCTGTATGGTGTGCTTTTCCTGCCAGTTTCATACATCATGTACAGTATGGCAAGAGAGGCATACTCGATTAAGCGATTTGTAGCTAGAAGGAACTGGAAAGCGTATTTATTCCGCACATTATTTATTTTTCAAGGTCTCTTTGCAGTTAGCCAATTGTTCACTCCATTTAAAATACACCGCTAACCAAGCATGGCAGAATGACACTCCGCCGCTGCGCGCTCACATTATGGGACTCTGAGAACTATGACTATCTTAGCTGATAAAGGATGTGACCTTCCCCCTGAAAACTGAGCCATTGCCAACTTAGTGATTTCGGTCTAGAACCTCAACCAAGGAGCTAGACATG
>NZ_JAHDYS010000019.1 GCF_018531195.1 Pelotalea chapellei
AAAAACATGGTGCCGTGGGACCCGAATTTCATGCAACACACATAACACCTCTTGACACCTAACACAGTTGCTCTCCCCAGGGAGAGGGATTGGGTGAGGACCGAAGCGCTACGGCGCACAAGGTGGTTTTCGAGGACGGCGGCGAGATGGCCGTTTTTCAACAACCTGTCAGTCACTGCATCGAATGCAGGCCGATCATGTTCCCTTCCGTGTCGTAGACCAGGGCGATGAAACCATACTGCCCGATGGGAAACTTCTCCTTGAAGATCTGGCCACCGTTGGCCGCGGCCTTGGCTGCCTCGATGCTGCAGTCGGCACAGCTGAAATAGATCAGAGTTCCGCCACCGCCGGAATCTTTCCCCTCCATCTTCACCAGGGCGCCGGTCGCGCCGGGGGCACCCTGCTCCATCGGGAAGGCCCACAGCTCCATACCTGGGATCGGGCTTTCCAGTTGGGTCAGTGTGAGGCCCAGCAACGTCTCGTAAAACTTCTTCGCCCGCGCCATCTCCTGCACGTAAATTTCGAACCAGACAATCGGGTTGTATGTCATGACGAACCTCCTCCTTGTGTGGTGCAATTATACACCCGATAGGCCGGAGGTGTTGTTTTTGAAACAGCAATGGCGGCCAAGCGGCCGCCGGTGAATTAGGTATGGTGTCCCCCAGAATTATATGTGCGCATAGCCGTTGACTGGTTTCGAGGTCACCGCCGGAGCAGCGCGTTCTCGTTCCGGGCCAGCAGCGCCTGCAGGTCGAGTTCAGTAGAGGAGGTGATATCCGCCTTGAGGATCTTGGCCATCTGATCCAGCGCGTGGCGGTTTTCCTCCTCGGTGTTGGAAACCACGCAGTCCGATGGCACCACCACGTTCAGGTCACGCATGTAGGCGTCGTTGGCGCTGAAGAGGATGCAGATGTTCCCGGCGATGCCGGTCAGGATGACCGTGCGGGTGCCGAGGTAGGTAAGCAGTGTATCGAGGGTACTGGCGTAAAAGGCGGAGTGTTTCGGCTTGAGCACGAAGTAATCATCCTCCTCGGGCCGGAGGATCTCGGTCACCACCTTGCCGCGCACGCCGTCATCCAGGCAGTGCCGCACCACCTGGCGAAAGTCCGACTTCCAGCGGCCGAAATTGTCGTTGGCGTAGATGACCGGAAATCCCGCTTCCCTGGCCCGCCCCTTGAGCTGAGCGATCCGCCTTGGCCATCGGCAGCGCCCGTTCCGCCAACGCTTCGCCCCCTTCCCACTCCATGTCGTTGATGACGTCGATCAGTAGCAGCGCTACGGTGCAGGATTCAGGGACATTTCCGTGCAGATCTTCGTTGTTTGCCGGCACTGCGCCTCCCTCGGAAGTGGTCTGTGTAAACCACTCGTCATAATGAAAAGAATACCACAGGCTCTAGGGTGTGACAGGAAGGACCAACACAGCGGTAGACGGGTCAATGAGCGTCACCACCTGATGTGCGACCGGAGCGAACGCGCCACCAGCGGGTTTGCGGCCAGCGGGGGCAGCCCCAGGGTGGTCACCACCTGTCGGCAGAGGGCCAGGGGATCGACATCCGGTGCCGGCGCCGCCATCTGTACTGCCCGATCGACAGCCTGCAGCCATGACCGGCCTTCAGAGATCCGCTCGGAGATTACCGTCGTTCGTGGCGGCTGCCACGCTTCCAGCAGCAGTCCCACACCTTCCATCTGCTGCAGGCGTTCCAGGGTTGCCAGCGAGGTGCTGAAATCATCGTAGATCGGCATGTCTCCCGCGACCGGCACCGCATCCCCCGAGAACAGTGCCCTGTCCGGGGCCAGCAGGTAGGACAGCGACCCGGCCGAGTGCCCCGGGGTTCCGATCACCTTCAATGACAAGCCTCCCCCCAGGTTCAGCCGTTCGCCATCTGCAACGATCTGATCCACCCTGACCGGCCCACCCACCAGGATCTCGAAACCCGGCACCGGCCGCTCGCGGGCCTGGCGATCGGTGTCCTCGATCCAGGTGTGCTCGGCTGCGCCGGCCAGCACGCGACAGCCGGTGATGGCCTGGATGGCGTGGGCCGCGCCGATATGGTCGGGGTGGCTGTGGGTCAGGATCAGGCGGTCGATGCGCTTCCCGCGCCCCAGGCGCTCCAGGTAGGGGAGAATCAGAGTTTCGGAGCCGGCAACCCCGCTGTCGATCAGCGTGGTCTCTTCGCCGCAGATCAGGTAGACGAAGACAAAGCGCTCGATCGGGCCGGCAGGGGTGGGAACGGAAAAAGGAATCTTCAGGGCGTGGATGTGATCGGTGATCTGCATGTGGTGGACCTCCAAAAGGAAAATGACTGCGCCACAAAAACAAAGGCCGCGGGGATAAAACCGCGGCCTGGTGATACTGAAAGAGCGCGGGCTGGTGGCCCGCGCTCCGTTAATGGCAGCGCAGAGCCGTCACATGGTGACGACTACGACTACGAAGAGAGTGATTGTCAGTGGTATCGTGTTCATTGGTAGTTTCTACCGTAAGGGGGTGGGATTGTCAACGGTCGGGGTTATCTATGGCTTGTGCCAATTATCCCCCTTTTGAAGGTATGTTGTCCCTGGGACTCCCGCGCCACTTTTGAATTACATGGTGTAACAGGAATTCTTCTGAAATACGGGAAGTGTCCCTCATTTCTCCCCTCATTTCTCCTTGTGAAAACTTCTTTTAAATATCTCTCGCAAAGGCGCAAAGCACGCAAAGAAAACCAACCTTCAAAGCGCTTGCCAGGGACAGCCCAAGTTCATTCCTGCTTGACGCGAAACTATTTTCAATCAATCCGGCATGCCATTCACGATTCTGGTTATACCATTTTTGATCAGCTCTTCTCCAAAATTTATGAGTAAACCCAACCGCTTTCCTGAAAGTTTCAAATACGTTGTAAGCTGCTTCTTGTGAACGGGAGCAATTTTCTCCAAGGATTTCAGTTCGACAAGAACCGAATCCTCGACGATAAGGTCGGCACGGAACCCTGTATCCAGGCGAACTGACTCATAAACCACCGGCACGGGAACCTGAGCAGCGACGTTAAGCCCCCGCTTCTGGAGTTCATGCATCAGGATTGCCTCGTATGCCGATTCCAGCAGACCGGGGCCAAGAGTTCGATGAATCCGGAAGGAAGCATCGACAACAATCTCTGCCAGTTCGTTTTCCCGTGACCTAGTCATGATTCTCTCCGCAAAACTCACCATCAACTCGCGCAAAGGCGCAAAGGCCGCAAAGGAAGGCCAAACCAACAGCTATCAAAAATGAAACTTTAAAGCCTTCAAGACATAATTTGAGGTTTAAAGCCTTCAAGCTTTTCTTTGCGAACTTTGCGCCTTTGCGCGAGACAGGATTTTGTTCAATAAAAAAGGGCACCCACATGGGCGCCCTTTCAATTCATCCTACTTCAAATTCTTCTTTATCCTCTCCACCGCCTCAATCACATTCTCGCGATGGCCGAAGGCCGATAACCGGAAGTACCCTTCCCCGCTCGGACCGAAGCCGCTGCCGGGGGTACCGACTACGTTGCATTCGTTCAAGAGCTTGTCGAAGAAGTCCCAGCTGGTCATGCCGCCGGGGGTCTTGAGCCAGATGTAAGGGGCGTTGACGCCGCCGTAGCAGGTGACACCGGCCTCTTTAAGCCCTTCACGGATGATGCGGGCATTTTCCATGTAGTAGTCGATGATTTCCTTGTTCTGCTTCCAGCCTTCCTCGCTGTAGACCGCGGCAGCGGCCTTCTGGACCGGGTAGGAGGCGCCGTTGAACTTGGTGGTGGTGCGGCGCAGCCAGAGCTTGTTGAAGCTGAAACGCTCACCGGTGGAGGTGGTGCCGGTTACTTCCTCGGGCACGACCACCAGGCCGCAGCGCACGCCGGTGAAGCCGGCGGTCTTGGAGAAGGAGCGGAACTCGATGGCGCACTTCTTGGCCCCTTCGATCTCATAGATGGAGCGGGGAATGGCGGGATCGGTGATGAAGGCCTCGTAGGCGGCGTCGAAGAAAATCACCGCGTCATTGGCGTTGGCGTAGTCGACCCACTTCTTAAGCTCGGCCTTGCTGGCCACGGTTCCGGTGGGGTTGTTGGGGAAGCAGAGGTAGATGATGTCCACCTTCTCGGTGGGCAACGAGGGGATGAAGCCGTTGGCCTCGTTGCAGGGCATGTAGACGATGCCCTTGTAGTAGCCCTTCTCATCAGCTTCGCCGGTGCGGCCGATCATCACGTTGGTGTCGTTGTAGACCGGGTAGACCGGGTCGCCGATGGCCACCACGTTGTCCAGGGCAAAGATGTCGAGGATGTTGGCGCAGTCGCACTTGGAACCGTCGGAGATGAACATCTCCTCGGTCTTCAGATCAACGCCCAGGGGCTTGTAGGATTTCTCGATGATCGCGTTGATCAGCCAGTCGTAGCCCTGCTCCGGGCCGTAGCCGGCGAAGTGGTCAGTGGTGGCCAGATCGTCCACGGCGTCGTGGAAGGCCTTGATCACGGCAGGAGCCAGTGGACGGGTCACATCGCCGATGCCCAGACGGATTACCTTGGCGCTGGGGTTGGCGGCGCTGAACTCGCGCACGCGGCGGCCGATCTCGGGGAACAGGTAGCCTGCCTTCAGTTTCAGATAGTTGTCATTGATTTTTGCCATGTTGCAGATGCCTCCTTGAAAATTACAGTGTCGACGTATTTTAAAATACGGGGATTACGGAGCCTTTATATTTATCTTCAATGAACTTTTTAACCGCATCGCTCTTCAGAGCTTCAACCAGCGCCTTGATCTCCGGGCGGCTTTCATCGCCTGTCCGCACTGCGATGATGTTGGCAAAGGTGGTTGCCGCCAGGGACTGTTTTTCTTCCTTGGCCAGGGCATTGGCAGTAACGGACAGGTTGGCCAGCAGGGCGTAGTTGCCGTTGATCACCGCAAAATCAACATCGGGCAGTGAGCGGGTAAGCTGTGCTGCCTCAAGCTCTTTTACCTGGATATGCTTCGGGTTTTCGATGATATCGGCTGCCGTGGCCTTGAGGCCAGCTTCGGGCTTGAGCTTGATCAGTTTCAACGTTTCCAGCAGCAGCAGGGCGCGGGCCTCATTGGTGGTGTCGTTGGGCACGGCAATGATGGCGCCATCTTTCATGTCTGCCAGCGCCTTTGTTTTGCCGGCATAGATGCCCAGCGGCTCGTAATGGATCGCAGCTGCCGATGCGAGGCTCGTCTTGTTGTTTTTGTTGAAGTCATCCAGATAGGGCTTGTGCTGGAAGTAGTTGGCATCCAGCTCCTTGTTCTGCAGTGCCAGGTTGGGCTGGACATAATCGGTGAATTCCTTGATCTCCAGCTGATACCCTTTTTCTTTAAGCACATTGGCGACAACGCCGAGAATTTCGGCATGGGGCGCCGGAGAGGCACCGACCACGATCTTCTTGGAGCTTTTCTGTTTGCATCCGGTCACGAATGCGACCGCCATCAATGAAATCAACAACAACGATACGATTTTTTTCACGTTACCTGTCTCCTTGTTTTTTATCTTCTCTTGTCCTGTTTCAGGGAAATCTTCATCCCGATGTCCTGGAAAACCTGTACAACCACGATCAGCAAGACCACGGTTGCGATCATGATGTCATTCTGATAGCGGTAATAGCCGTATCGTATGGCGATGTCACCCAGCCCGCCGCCGCCGACAATACCTGCCATGGCTGAATAACCGAGGATCGTTGTCGTCGCAATGGCGCCGCCGACTATCAGCGATGGCTTTGCCTCGGGTATCATCACCTTGGTAATGATCTCAAAAGGGGTTGCCCCCATGGACAGGCCAGCCTCGATGATCCCCTTATCAACCTCTTTGATGGATGATTCCACCAGCCTGGCAACAAAGGGAGCGGCTGCAATGATCAGCGGAACGATGGTGGCCGTCGAGCCTATGGTCGTTCCTGTTATGAATCTGGTTATGGGCAGCACCGCTATCAGCAGAATCAGGAAGGGAACGGATCTGGTCAGATTGACCACTATGTTCAGGATCTTATTCAAGGCGGGACGGGGCAGGATGCCCCCTTCTGCTGTCACGACCAGTATGATGCCCAGCGGCAGGCCGATGAGATACGCCGCAGATGTTGAAGACACCGTCATGTAGAGCGTCTCCAGCAGGCCTTTGGCGATCATGATGCCAGTAGAGCTATTCAGCATCATCCCCCCATTCCTCTACAAAGAGATTGTGTGTACGGAAATAGCCTACAACCTTGCTGGCCAGGGCCTTGTCCTCGGGCAGTTGCAGGACGAGTTCCCCAAAGGCCACCCCATCGATGTCCTTCATATCGGCGAACATGATGTTAACCGGCGCCTTGCACTCCAGTATCATGCTGGCGACGGTGGGGGCATAGGAGGAGCTTCCATCGAAGACGATGCGGCAACATCTCTTTCCGATGAAGCGTTCCCTCATCTTGGCATCGGGGTAGACAAGCCGTTGCGCAGCCGCGGTCTTGGGGTGGGCAAATATCTCCTGAACCTTGCCGACCTCTACGATCTTGCTCTTATCGATAATGGCCACATGCTGACAGATCTCTTCGATGACGCTCATTTCATGGGTAACCACGACGATGGTTATGCCCAGCCGCCTGTTGATGTCTTTGAGCAGAGCCAGTATGGAGCGGGTCGTTGCGGGGTCAAGGGCGGAAGTGGCCTCGTCGCACAGGATGACCTTGGGATTGACGGCCAGTGCCCTGGCTATGGCCACGCGCTGTTTCTGTCCGCCCGAAAGCTGCGACGGGTAGTTGTCCGCCTTGTCCGACAGCCCCACAAGCTCCAGCAGCTCTTTGGCCCTCGCCTTGGCCTCCTGCTTGCCGACCCCGGCGATCTCAAGGGGAAAGAGGATGTTTTTCTCGGCCGTGCGCTGCATCAACAGATTGAACTGCTGGAATATCATGCAGATGCCGCGTCTGGCTTCTCTCAGCTGCCCTTCCGTGAGCCTTGACAGGTCCTGGCCATCGACGATGATTCTGCCGCTGGTCGGCTTTTCGAGATAATTCATGCAGCGCACCAGCGTGCTTTTGCCTGCGCCGCTCTCACCGATGATGCCGAAGATATCCCCCTGCTCGATCTCGAGGTTGATATCATCCAGCACAGTGATCTTTTCGCCATTCAACGAAAAGGCCTTGTGGAAATGTTCTATTTTAATGATCGGGCTTGTTTCGTTCATGGTCTGCTTGAGAGCTGTTTTCCCGGGCGGAAAGTTCTTAACACCCGAATACTGGCATTTAAGGAAGATGCCGCAAAGCGCGGCATTCATCTGATCATTCAAGGAATGTCGATTTTGCGGCAAGTTCCAGGCGCCAAGGAAGAGCGCGGAGACTTCAACTGTCCGTCGCACAATTTCGCCTGCGAAATTGGACCGCGAAGGCGCCCGAAGGGGCGGCCATCAGGCCGAGTCACAAGCGATGACGCGGGCAACGCCGAAATTGCCCAAAAGCGGCATTCCTATTTCAGACCGAGGACGTCCTGCATGTCGTACAGCCCAGGTTCCTTCCCCACCACCCACTTGGCTGCCCTTACACTACCGCGGGAAAACATGTCGCGGGTCATGGCCCGGTGGGAGATCTCGATGCGCTCACCCATGCCGATGAAGTAGACGGTGTGCTCGCCGATGATATCGCCGCCGCGCACGGTCTGCATGCCGATCTCTTCCTTGGTGCGCTCGCCGCAGATCCCTTCGCGGTGATAGTTGGCCACTTTGTTGTAGTCGCGGCCCAAGGCCTCGGCCACAACTTCTCCCATGCGCACAGCCGTTCCCGAGGGGGAATCCTTTTTCTTGTTGTGGTGCAGTTCCACGATCTCCACGTCAAAGTCGTCGCCCAGGGTCTTGGCCACATCCTTGAGCGCCTTGAGGCAGACATTGACCCCCACCGACATGTTGGGTGCCAGCACTGCCGGTATTTCCCTGGCCAACTCTACCGCCAGTTCGCGTTCCTCGGGAGTGAAGCCGGTGGAGCCGATCACGATCGACTTCTTCTTCAGTGCGCAGGCTTCCAGGTTCTTGAGGGAAACCTTGGGCGCGGTGAAGTCGATCAGCACATCGCAGCCGGCAATCACGGCATTCAGGTCATCGGAGATGTTCACGCCCAGAGCGCCGCACCCGGCAACCAGCCCTACATCCTGACCGGTCATGGGATGGCCCGGCCGCTCCAGCGCGCCCGAAAGCTGAACTCCTTCGGCCTCGATTACCGAGTTGATGATGCGTTGTCCCATACGACCGGCGGCGCCGCAAACTGCTATCTTGATCATATAAACCTCTTAGATTCGTTTTACACAAAGGGCACAAAGAAAACTGGAGGATTGGGCCCCCTCTCTAGCTCTCCCCCGCTGGGGGAGAGGACAGAGTTCCCTCCCCCAGCGGGGGAGGGTTAGGGAGGGGGAAGAAACTTACGCAGCCAGGGCGGAAAAGAACCGCTTCCTAGATAAGCTTGTATTCTTTCATGATCGCCGCGAGCTTGGCCTTATTTCCCTCGCCCATCGGACAGAGCGGCAGCCGAACCTCGTCCGAGCATTTGCCCATCAGCCCCAGAGCGGTCTTGACCGGAATCGGATTGCTCTCGATGAACATGGCGTTGGAGATCTTGAGCGTATCGAGATGCAGCTTGCGGGCCTTGTCCAGATCGCCGGCGAAATAGGCGTCGGTCAGGTCAGCGACAGCTTTGGGCATGATGTTGGCCAGAACCGAGATAACTCCCTTTGCACCGCAAGCCATCATGGGGAAGGTGATGAAATCATCGCCGGACAGCACGTCGATCTTGTCTCCGCACAGTGCCATTATTTCCGAGGCCTGCTGCAGTGACCCGGTAGCTTCTTTGATCGCCACGATGTTCTTGTGCTCGGCCAGACGCGCCACGGTCTCGGGCAGCATGTTGACGCCGGTGCGGCCCGGTACGTTGTACAGAATCTGCGGAATTGCCACGGCATCGGCAACGGCGGTGTAGTGACGATAAAGACCTTCCTGGGTCGGCTTGTTGTAATAAGGGGTTACCAGCAGGCAGCCATCTGCCCCCAGTTCCTTGGCATGCTGCGTCATCTCGATGGCTTCGCGGGTCGAGTTGGAACCGGTACCGGCGATGACCGGCACGCGCTTGTTGACCTGCTGGATGACGATTTCGATCACCCGGTCATGCTCGTCATAATCCAGTGTGGACGACTCGCCGGTGGTGCCGCAGGGCACGATGGCATCGGTGCCGTTTTCGATCTGGAATTCCACGAGCTGGCGCAGTGTTTCCTCATCCACTGTCCCGTTCTTGAATGGTGTCACAATGGCTACGATACTTCCTTTGAACATGGTTCTACCTCCTAGAAAGGTGCTGGTATGAGTAAGTTATTTACAGGCGAAAAAAGTTACGTAGGGGCCGGTCTTGTCGATTCCGGCCTTGGTTATCTGTTTGGAAAGCATGTTCTTGTCGTGACCGGGGGAGCTCTTCCACCCGGTGAACTGGGAAAGAGAAGTCTCATGGTTCCAGCCGACATTTTCTACACAGGCATGCGACCCCGAGCGCTCAAAGCGCTCCTTGAATCCATCGTGGCTCAGGTTGCCGCTCTTTTCCATCTCCCTGCTATGCTTCCTGGCCAGATCTTCCAGAACGTCCGAAGCGGCAAGCGGTTGCAGCTTGTGAGCGGCACGGTAGCTGTTGATCCGGACAAGAAGATCCTGCTCGAACTGTCCGGCGGATGCCGGGGAGGTAAATGTCACTCCTGAAAGGAATACCCCGCACCACACCCATATCAGCAGGGTACGCATGTAGCCGTTACAAAAACGATGCAACTGTTTCGCCGCGCACCAGGTCTTCCACCTTTTCGCGCTCACGGATGACCTCGAATTTTTCACCCTTGACCATTACTTCAGCCACGCGAGGGCGGCTGTTGTAGCTGCTGCTCATGGCAAAGCCGTAGGCGCCGGCAGACATGAACGCCATCAGGTCGCCCTGCTTGAACATGGGCACTTCGCGATCCTTGACCAGAAAATCGCCCGACTCGCAAATGGGGCCGACTATATCGGCTACGATCATGCCGTCCTGATCCTTGACCACCGGCTGCACGCCGTGGAATGAACCGTACAGCGCCGGGCGGGCCAGGTCGTTCATGCCGGCATCGATCATGATGAAGTTCTTGTCGTCGCGCTCCTTGGTGAAGAGCGTGGTGGCGGTCAGGATGCCCGCGTTGCCGACGATATTGCGCCCCGGTTCGAACACCAGGTGCATGCCCAGGTCTTTCGTTGCTGCCACGATTTCCTTGCCGTAATCGGCGGGCAATGGCGGCTCTTCTTCATTATACTGGATACCGAGGCCGCCGCCGCAGTCGAAATATTGCAGGTTGATGCCCAGGTCCTTAAGCTTGCCGATCATGATCTTCAGTTTTTCAATGGAATCCACGAAGGGAGTCACCTTGGTGAGCTGTGAGCCGATGTGCATGTCGATGCCGATCACCTCGATGCCGGGCAAAGTTGCGGCACGCTTGTACTCTTCCATGGCGCGGTCGATGGTGATGCCGAATTTGGCATTTTTCAAACCGGTGGTGATGTACGGGTGGGTGCCGGGATCCACATCGGGATTGACGCGGATGGCAATGCCCGCCTTCTTGCCCATGCGCGAGGCGATCTCGCTGATGCGGGTCAGTTCCTGCTCGGACTCCACATTAAACATGAGGATGCCGGTATTGAGGGCGTACTCGATCTCGTCATTTTTTTTGCCGACACCGGAATACACCACCTTGTGGGGATCAACGCCAGCCTTGAGTGCGCGGTACAGCTCGCCGCCGGAGACGATATCCACGCCACCGCCGAGGTTGATGAAGGTTTTCAGCACGGATTGGGTGGAGTTGGCTTTGACAGAATAGCAGATGGTATGTGCAACACCGTTGAAGGCATTGTCGAAAGCCTTGAAATGGCGTTCAAGCGTGGCGTGGGAGTAAATGTAGACCGGGGAGCCCACTTTGGCAACGATATCCTTTACGGCCACATTTTCGGCAAAAAGTTCTGTGCCTTTGTACTGAAAATGGTTCATGTAGTCCTCCCCGTTTTTATATGGAAGATGGCGTAAACTTTGTTGGAAAAAAGTGGGTACTTATAGCATAAGCGAAAATGGAAAGTCAAAAGACGAATGAGCAGACTGAGACTGAAATTAAGGTTAAGGTTAAGGTTGAGCACCTCTCAACCTCAGCCTTGACCTCGACCTCAGTCTTGACCTGTATTTCAGAAGGTATTGATCCGATGGATGAAGGCCAGCAGCAGCCCGTAGTGATGGTGGTCAAAAAGCATGGTGATGCGCGGCAGGGCAGCCAGGTCAGGCTCATCCGCTTCCTCAGGAAACGGACTGCAACAAGTGATCTTGTCCCCTTCCCTGACAAGCTCGGGAAACTCTTCTCCCAGAGTGGCAACCTGTTCCGGCAACAGCTCTTTGTTCAGGCGGATTACCAACCGGTGGTCGATAAAACGCATGGAGTGATAATTGTGGTAAAAGTTCTGGATTACCTCAGCCGCTTCGTTCTCATCCTTAGTGATGGTGAAAATCGAGAAATCTTCGCCCGAGATGAAACCTTTCACTAATAGGCTTTGTTTCACGAAATTGAAAAAACGCTCCCAATAGCCTTCTTCGTCATCAATCAGAATCAGCGGTTTAGGAGATGTTTTGCCTGTCTGTACCAGGGTGAAGACCTCCATGGCCTCGTCCAGCGTCCCGAAACCTCCTGGAAAGACAGCAACAGCATCAGCCTCCTTGACGAAGGCAACCTTGCGATTGAAGAAGTACTTGTAGGTAATCAGCCGGGGGTTGCGCAGCATGACCGAGTTGGGCGCCTGCTCAAAGGGGAGGCGGATATTGACTGCAAAGGAATTCTCGCTGCCTGCACCCTCATTCCCTGCCTGCATGATACCCGGACCACCGCCGGTAATGATCATGTATCCCTTTGAAACAAGCAGGCGGCTGAAGCGGACGCACTTCCCGTACATCTCCTCGTCCGGTGCCGTGCGGGCGGAACCGAAGACCGTTACTTTTTTCTTGTGACGGTAGGGACCGAAAACCTTGGCAGTGTAGCGCATCTCGCGCAAGGTGCGATTGATCAGCTTGAGATCGGCGAGATAATCGATCTCCTGGCCGATTTTCAGGGCGGAAAGCACCATTTCGCGAATGACGGTGGGATGATGGATGTCACCGGACGCCGCAAACACTTGATCGATCAGCTTGTCTATTTCTTCATTAGTCCGGGAAAAACTGAGTTCCATCAGCAAAACCTCGCCTTGGTGGGGATTGACGTGTGTCAGGCAGCACGGTAGCACAGGTCATAATGCAATGTAAACGGATGGATACGCGGCCGAAGCTAACAAACAACAGCTTGCAATCACTTGGGACGTATAGTAATATTCCGCATTTCGCGCCGGCACGAGCGGCGTTTTGACTGCACAATTCTAATTCCGTTCAAGGAGTATCCTGCCTATGCTGGAGATCATTCGCCAGAGGAAACAATCCATCGTCATCAAAATCGTTTTTATCATCATTGTTCTTTCATTTATTGGGACCATGTTCCTGGTGTGGGGCAAGGGCAGTGACGGTTCAGGCGGTTCCCGCGGCTATGCCGCCAAGGTGAACGGCACCAAAATCAGCGTAGAAGAATATCAATCCGCTTATCAACGCATAAGAAACATGTATCAGCAGATCTATGGTCAGTCGATCCCGGCTGAGATGGAAAAGATGCTCAATCTTAAAAAAGTGGCTTTGGATAGCTTGATTGACAACATGCTGGTCATGAAAGAAGCAAAGAAAATGGGCATCAAGGTCAGCAAGGATGAGGTTGCCAAGGAAATCGCTGGAATGTCCACATTCCAGAAGGATGGCGCTTTCAATTTCGATCTTTATCAGCAACTGCTCAGAAGCAACCGCATGACTCCAAAGGAGTTCGAGGAGAGCCAGAAAAACGAGCTGATGATCAAAAAAGCTCGCCAGTCTGTAAAAGACAAGGCAACAGTCACCGATGACGAGGCCTTGGCTCAATACAAAAAAGAGAATGACAAACTCGATCTGGAATTCGTAGCCTTTGCCCCTTCGGACGTAATTGACCAGATCAAGCCGACTGAAGCCGAGTTGAAGGATTATCTGCAAAAGAACCAGAATGAGTTCAAAACACCTGTAAAAGTTGCTCTCTCCTATGTCCTTATTGATCCAGCGAGCATGGCAGCCAAGCTGTCGGTCAGCGATGAAGAGATCCAAACTTTCTACCAGAAGAACATCGACCGCTGGCAGGGCAAGGATGGCATTCTCCCTTTCAACGAAGTGAAGGACAAGGTCCGGGCCGAGGCGCTCAAGCAGAAGGCGGCAAAGCAGGCTTATGAACTCGCTTCTGACACTCTTTACAAGAATGCAAAATCAGGCGACCTGAGCCTGATCGCACGTCAATTAGACCTGAAGGTCCAGGACACATCGCTCTTTTCTGTCGCCACTCCCCCCTCTGCGCTGAATGGCGAGGCAGCTGTCATCAAAAAAGCGCTGGAACTGAAACAGGGTGAATTGGGTGGCCCGGTTGAAACCGCCAAAGGCATCTATATCCTTAAGGCTAAAGAACGCAAAGAAGCGGTGGTTCCTCCCCTGGCAGAGATAAAGTCGGAGGTTGAGCAGAAGACGCGGACCGCCAAATCTGTCGATCTTGCCAAACAAAAAGCTGAAGAGGCAGCAAAACAGCTTGCAGCCAAAGCACCGGCCAAAACTCAATCCACCGGTAGTTTCGGGTACTCGGTCAAGGGTGATATACCGGTCATCGGTAATTCACCGGAATTGATGGAAGCTGCATTCAAACTGACTTCCGCTGCACCTGCAGCTCCTGCTCCCTTAAAAGTCGGTAACCGCTGGTATGCAATTCGCCTGAAAGCACGCACAGAAGCTCCCCGTTCCGAATTCGACAAGAACAAGGAGCAACTTAAGAAGACCATGCTGCCCAAAAAGCAGGAAGAGGCGCTGGCGGCATGGGTGAAGGATCTCAAGGCAAAAGCCACCATTGAAGTGAATCCGGCGCTTGTCGCTGAAAAATAGACTGCTGGGCAGCCCATTGCTGCCTGCACGCATTCAAACTCAAACGGCAGTCAGATAAGGAGACCTACCATGTCACAACTTGTTATGCAGACCGATTTTCCAAATTTGAAACTTATGGCCCGCGGCAAGGTACGGGACATTTACGACCTGGGTGAGACCCTTCTGCTGGTGACCTCAGACCGCATTTCGGCCTTCGACGTGATCATGAACCAGCCGATCCCTGACAAGGGCGTTGTGCTGACCCAGATTTCGGCCTTCTGGTTTCGCCAGATGGAAGACATTGTCAAAAACCACATCATTTCAATCGATGTGGCTGATTTCCCCGCTGAATGCCAGCCTTACGCAGATGTGCTCAAAGGGCGCTCGATGCTGGTGAAAAAGGCTCAACCCCTGCCGGCTGAGTGCATCGTGCGCGGGTATGTTTCCGGTTCCGGCTGGAAAGACTACAAGGCAACCGGCGCCATCTGCGGTATCCAGCTCCCTGCCGGCCTGAAGGAATCAGACCGCCTGCCGGAGCCGATCTTCACTCCGTCCACCAAGGCTGAACTGGGCACCCACGATGAGAACATCTCTTTCGAAAAAATGGCTGAAATCTGTGGGAAAGACCTTGCGGAGCAGGCGCGCGACTATACCCTCAAAATTTATACCCGTGCCCGGGAGCTGGCTGACCAGAAAGGGATCATCATTGCTGATACGAAATTTGAGTTCGGCGTGTACGATGGCGAACTGATCATCATCGATGAATGCATGACTCCCGACTCCAGTCGCTTCTGGCCCAAAGACCTCTATGTACCTGGCGGACCTCAACCCAGCTTTGACAAGCAATTCCTGCGGGATTATCTTGAGACACTGGACTGGGGCAAAACAGCTCCGGCACCGCCGCTGCCGATGGAAATTGTCGACAAGACTGCTGAAAAATACCGTGAAGCTCTTTATCGCATAGCCGACATTAGTATCTAAATTTTGAATGCCAAACATTCACGAAATAAGGCAGACCCATGCAACATGGCTGCCTTATTCCAGACTGTTGATAAACCCCGTCTTTTTAGGCGGGGTTTTTTATTTATAGGTTGGTGAGCCTGGATGTCGCGAAGTTGCTCAGCAGTTTGAGGCGGCCAATCGGCCGCCTTTTGCTTTTTCATGCTCTCTTCCAATTTCTATATAGTCGGCTGCTCCTGAGCTGTTGCTGCCTCGTTGCAGCGCTCCACAACCTCCCGTAGCCAGGCGATTTCATCGGGAACAAACTGTTTGGAGTATTCGGTGCCGACGTTCAGTGCCAGGTGGAGCGGCGGCATGGTGGTGGCGGCGAGTACATGTCCCGGCACTCCCACCCATTTGACCTCATTTTTTGTCCAGTTCTTCAAACGCTCTTCCGTGTCAAAAATCATCAGGTAGTCATTCCCTTCCGATTCGATAATCAGGGGCAGAACCTGCCCTTCTTCAGCTGCCGATTCTTCAGGAAGCTCTTGCGGATCAACGGTCGGGACGTAAAAGCTTGTATTAAGAAACAGGTCGTAATACTTCGACTGACGTTTGGCGTCGGCCGCATCCACTCGCAGTTCCTGCAGTGCCTGATCAAGTTCGGTCATTCCTTGAGGCCTTTCTGTTGTCTCACCCGATCGGCTGGTGACCTCTATTAGATGGTAGCCGAACTGGGTCTGGACCGGACCGAGCACCTTGTGCAATTCATCGCCAAAGACTACTTTGTCGAACTCCTTCACCATCTGGCCTGGGCCGAAAGAACCGAGGTCGCCCCCTTGGGCGCGCGACGGGCAGGAGGAATTGTTTTTGGCAACTTCTGCGAAATCGGCACCAGCTTCAATCTGGGCCTTGAGTTGCAGGCAGTGGGCTTCGGATTTCACCAGGATATGACGGGCGGTAGCAGTAGGCATTGGGGCTCCTTGGGGTGTGTGAAAAAATGTTCCGGCATAGTAGCTGAAAGGGCGGGGCAGGGCAATCATCAGATGGTTTTCCCGGTCAGCACTTGCAAGAATTATTGGCTGGGGTCCGTTCTAAGTGCCGCTTGGCAGATAGAGAGAACCGGTAAGTAGGGTTTGTTAGTACTCACTGTGGGACAGGGCTGGCTAGCTGTTGGAGAGTTAGCTGATTCTGTTGCTCTTTTGTTTTGAAGGAGAGGTAATCTTCTTTGTTGAGATCGTAGAGCTGCTTTTTGTAATGGCTTGTCATGTCGTACCAATCGTTGATTCTCCTGCTGAAACGGCTGTGCTCGGGGTGACTCATCGAGCTCATGAAAGCGTCGATCGCATAATAGTACCGCACCGCATTGCGCTCAATAGACCCTCGAGGACCGCCAATGTATATTGGTTTACCCTTTGGGTCCGTTCCGGTCACAGTGAAACCAACCTTGCTTCGAGCGAGGGTTGCAAAGTAAGCCTTAGCCGCGAGACGAAGGGCAGCACTGTCGCTGTATGCATAGCTGACGTGGACAAAGGTTCTACCTCCATCCAGGCGCAAGGCCTCGAACCTCATCTTGTGGTTCTTGGTGCCGAACGGTCCCATATCGGTAGTGAGAATGATATCAAGATAGCCTTGTTGTAGATCAGCTATCCGATAATTGTAGATGACTGGGCGGGTGTCTTCTGGGGGTTGATATTCTTTGCGACCAACGTAAAAGGTCAACTGTTCAAATTTCGGTATCTCTTTGTACGTGCAGGCCTTGACGTTGGGGTGAAGGGATACAATATCGCACCAGTTTCTAGGGACCTTAAGCACGCTGACAACGCTGCTGAAGGGATAGTTGAAGATTCCGTAGACATCGACATTTACGCTGTTATCACTCTCGAAAGACTCCAGAAAGAGAGGAAGACCGAAGCTGTTTTTTTCCAGTTTGGCCGAATTCCTGCGATAGATCTCCTGCAGGCTCTTTTCGCCCTGCGGAGACTTTTCGGCAGCGGCTGCGTGACCGGCGAAAAAGAGAATTACAACTGCAGTGAGGATGAAGAAAATTCTGGAAACACTCTTGGAAATGAGCATGCAAAAGCTTGGGATGCACATTACATATGTGCTTGAAATGCGCGGCCAGAACGGCGGCCTTGATTGGCTATGCTTTCCCGGTAACAGCATTATTATATTATAATTGCGTGCCTGGCTAAAGTCTATCCATCGCTTGGAGCGTACTGCCCTGGAATAACCATTCCGCCTGATACTACGTATTTCACCGCCTCTTCCACTGTCATCCCGCTTTCATATACCTCGCTCTCCAGGAACCAGAGTGCGAACCCGGCCATGGGATTGGGCATGGTCGGTACATACACCACTACGTAGCGGATTCCTTCTCGTTCCGCTTCACCGGTTACGAATCCAATGGCGCGGACGCCAGTACGGGGCCACTCGACGAAGACCGCCCGCCGATAGGCCGATCCCCCTTCCCGGAATACTTTAGTCACCTGCTTGCTTGAGGAGTAGATGGATTTTACAAGCGGTATGCGGGTCAGCAGTTTGTCGCCCAGTTTCAGCAGTCGTTTGCCCAGTACATTGGTAGCTACCAGGCCTGTCAGGTAAATCACAATCGCGCCGGTGATCATGCCCATGCCGGGAATGTGCCCTTCGCTGTGGCCGTAGAGCACCACCAATCTATCCAGGTGGCTGCCGAGGATGCCGTCGGCAAAATTGAAGAGAAACTTAAGGATGAAGATGGTGATTCCGAAGGGGATGATGATGAACATTCCGGCAAAAAATGTCCCTTTAAGGTGGTTGGTCACGGATTTCATGCGCTGGTCCTCCTGTTCTGATTCACTTGAGAACAAAAAAAGGCCACTTCCCATAAGAAAGTGACCTTCTGAAATTGGCGTCCCCTACCGGATTTGAACCGGTGTCGCCGCCGTGAAAGGGCGGTGTCCTGACCGGGCTAGACGAAGGGGACGCATGATCTGTCACATTTGTTCCGCCGAAGCGGTTTCTGGCCCATGGCAAATGTGACAGTTGTAAATTTTGAGAGATCCAAAAAAGCCCTTCCGCAATGCGGAAGGGCTATCATTTTTGGCGTCCCCTACCGGATTTGAACCGGTGTCGCCGCCGTGAAAGGGCGGTGTCCTGGGCCGGGCTAGACGAAGGGGACATGGTGAGCCGCGTTGGGGTCGAACCAACGACCACCTGATTAAAAGTCAGGTGCTCTACCGACTGAGCTAGCGGCTCGAAGAAGTTGTTTATACATTCTACTCTTGCTCGAGTCAATATTTTTTTTCTCAACGGCTGATTTTTTTTACCAGTAACATGGTCGGGGAGGCTATCCAAAAGCAGTAAGTTATTATACATAATTGAAATATGGTGGAGTGTGGGTTATGAATAAAAACGAGAATCCGTGTGGGTAAACTCGAGAAGAAATCGTACTTTATCGGAAAACCCGGCATTAGGAGAGGTGAAAATGTCTGAGCGAGTCAGCATAGGGTATTGTGATACCTATGACTATAAATTGCTGCGACAGGCAGTTGAATCGCTGCTCAAACCGTTGGGGGGTATAGAGGCATTTGTAAGGCCGGGAGAGCGTATTTTGCTCAAACCCAATCTGCTTGCCGCCAAGATCCCTGAAAAGGCTGTGACCACCCATCCATCCATGGTCAGGGTCGTAGCCGATCTGGTCGGTGAGGCGGGGGGGATTGTGCTGGTGGGGGATAGTCCCGGTATAGGTGGTTACCAGCGTGTTGCAGAGCGAACGGGCATAGCACAGTCTGTTCGAGACAGCGGAGCGACCCTGATCCCTTTTGATGAAACAATCGAACTTTCCGGAAATGGGACTTTCCGTCGATTGACAGTGGCACGGGCTTATTGGGAGGCTGACAAAATCATCAATCTGCCCAAATTGAAAACACACGAAATGATGACCATGACCTGTGCTGTTAAAAATTTATTTGGTGCGGTAGTGGGGACCGAAAAGGCGGGCTGGCATCTCAAGGCAGGTGCATCACGCCAGAATTTTGCCCGCCTGCTCCTTGAAATATATTTGCTCAAAAAGCCTGTGCTTAACATTGTGGATGGTGTGCTTGCCATGGAAGGAGATGGGCCGGGTAGTGGTGATCCAATTTCCTTGAATGCATTGATCGCTGGCGTCAATCCGGTGGCCGTGGATTTTGTTGCCGGTCGATTGGCAGGAATACCTTCAGCGCTCTTGCATGTGGAACGAGAGGCAGAAATATTGGGGTTGGCGGGAGCACGCCACGAGGAAGTAGAGGTTGTTGGGGATGGTTTGGATCGGTTCTCAAAAAGACCGTTCAAGCTCCCTGCTGGGGTTGATGTGCAGTTTGGTCTGCCCAATTTCCTGAAGAGTAGCCTGCGGCATCATCTCACTGCCCGACCTGTTCCGGACAGGCAGCGTTGTGTACTGTGCGGCATTTGTCGGGATGCCTGTCCACCGGGCATTATTTCAATAAAAAACAGCGTCCTGTCGATTGAAACAGGACGCTGTATTCGGTGCTGGTGTTGTCGGGAACTTTGTCCCCATGATGCAATGACGGTTCAGCGGGGACTCGTGCTGAAGCTGGTGTCCGCACTGAGGCGAGGGAAGGCTTAGCCTTCTTCTTCCTCGGCACCCAAAGGTATCTCGCGGTAAGCCCGATCTTCTTCAAAACGTTTTGTCTGTGCCTGCAGTTTTTCCAGGTCTGACTTGCATTTTACGCAGTGACGCGCAAAGGGCATGGCTTTCAAGCGGCCCAGAGGGATTTCTTCTTCGCACTCTTCGCAGATTCCATACTCGTCCTCTGCAATGCGCAGAAGCGCTTCATCGATGCTATGCAATTTTTCCCGCTCGCGGTCGCCCAGCAGCAGTCCCAGTTCGCGGTCGCGTTCTGACGATGCCTGGTCATAAATATCGCCGCTCGGTTCGCCGATCACAAGCGTCTCGGTACCGTTTTTAAGTGTCTTGTTTATTTCCTTGAGGGTGTCCGCCTTAATCTGCTGAAGGATCTCACTTATCTCACCCCATTTTTTTACAGGTTTTGTTGCCATGGTTACTCCATTTGGTATTCAGTGGTCGCCTTAAAGGCGCAAAATAATACAGATTAATTTTTGCATGTCAAGCGTAAAGGCTTTACTTGGTAAGCCGGCTTAAATGTAAGAACAAATGTATCATAAAATTTGATCCTATCAGCAAAAGAGCAAATTTAATCCTAAACCTAAGATCGACCTGCAACAAACCGACGGGCATCCTCCATTCGTTGAAGAGTCTCTTCCCTGCCTAACGTTGCGATTATTTCACCTATGCCCGGAGCCTGGGTGCTTCCGGAAAGGGCGATGCGCACCGGTTGGCCGACCTGGGGCATTTTCCAGCTCTGCTCCGTGCAGATTTCCTTGAAAAGCAGATCGTATTCTGCGGCGGTTGCTGCTGTGGATGTTGCCAGTTTTGTGATCACTGCCGAATAGACTGCCAGTAAATGTTCCTGCCCGAATTTAGCCATGCCGGCTTCATCATAGGTTACAGGTGCAATGTAATAAAACAAGGCAGCATCAGCCATTTCTATCATTGTCCGGGCGCGCTCCTGCAATGTGGTGATGGCTGAGGCCAGAGCAGGGCCACCAGCAGCAGGATCAACTCCCCGCTCCTTTAGAAATGGTGTCAGCAGTTCGGCCAGACGTTGTGGATCACCTGTTTTGATGTAATGCGCATTGAGCCAGAGCAGTTTGTCCGGGCTGAACACGCTGGCTGAGCGGCCTACGTTGGCAATATCAAACTTTGCTACCATCTCCTCGCGGCTGAAGATCTCGTCGTCGCCATGACTCCAGCCGAGGCGAACCAGATAATTGGTCAGCGCTTCGGGGAGAAAACCCATATCGCGGTAGGCGATGACGCTTGTGGCTCCATGACGTTTTGAGAGGCGAGCCTTGTCGCTTCCCAGGATCATCGGCACGTGGGCAAACTGCGGAACTGGAAATCCCAGAGCTTCGTAGAGTTGAACCTGGCGTGGTGTGTTGTTGACGTGATCGTCCCCTCGAATAACGGTTGTGATTTTCATAATGGCATCGTCAATAACCACGCAGAAATTGTAGGTAGGGGTGCCATCACTGCGCTGGATGATCAGATCATCAAGTTCTTCATTAGGAAAGCTGATTACACCCTTGATCTGGTCGTCAAAGGAGGTCGCTCCTTCATGGGGTGCCCGGAAACGGACTACAAAGGGGCGATCAACGGGCGCAGTGTCACGATCCCGGCAGGTACCGTCATACTTGGGTTTGCGCCCTTCCTTCATGGCCTGTTCGCGTTTGGCATCAAGCTCTTCAACAGTGCAATAGCAGCGATACGCTTTACCGTCATCCAGCAGTTGCTGGACATATTGTTTGTACAATGGGAAGTTGCTGGACTGGAAGAAAGGGCCTTCGTCCCAGTCAAGGCCCAGCCATTCCATTCCCTGCAAAATGGCATCTACAGATTCCTGGGTAGAGCGCTCCACATCGGTGTCTTCAATACGCAGGATGAATGTGCCGCCTGTTTTTCTGGCCAGAAGCCAGTTGAACAAGGCTGTACGGGCACCTCCCACATGGAGGTAGCCGGTGGGGCTGGGCGCGAAACGAACGCGAATTGCTGACATGTGATTGCTCCTTAAAGATGGTCTCTGCGGGCCGGGCTGAAATACGGGGCAGTTACTATAGCATTGCAGGAGGATTCGCAAAAAGGAAATTGTGTGGGAAATGATGCTTTAGGCTTTGACAATAATTTGTAATCCTTTAATAGTGTGTTTTTGTTGGCTGGAGAGGAACATTCTTTGTAGTTATCGTGGCGGTGACAATTATTCTGGAGGCGGTGGATTGCATGATGAATGAACCCAAAACAGAAAATATGGCTGCAGAGGACGAAGCTAGGTTGCTTGCTGATATTGTTGCCAGTCGCCTGGATAACAGTAACCCGCTCTTGCCTCAATTCAAACGGCTGTTCGGGATGTACAAGAATATTGAACAACGTTCAGCCAGACTTGCCGCGGAACATGAACAATTGAAATCGGAACTGGTTAACTTGGTCCGCTCACTTGATCTGACTGGCAGGGTTGACGGCATGACCGGCCTGGTGAATCGCCGCGATATGATGGAACGGATTGAACGTGAAGCAAGTCGCGCAAATCGGCACCAGAGGATTTTTTGCGCATTGCTGCTGAATATTGATAACTTCAGGCATATTAACGATGTACATGGCTATAATATCGGCGATGACGTGCTGGTAGAACTTGCCAGGGTGTTGAGAGGAGGTGTGCGCAGTGAGGATGTCTGCGCCCGTTGGGGCGGGGATGAATTCCTGATTCTATTGCCGGAAACACGCAGGGAAGGTGCAGAGGCTGTTGCCCGTAAGGTACTTGAATCAATAACCATGACCGAATTCAAGGCGCAGAAGCCGGGGATCTGGGTTACGGTCAGCATTGGAGTTCGGGGGTACGATCCCTCCCAGAATATCCATGAATGCGTTTTCAGTGCTGATAAGGCGCTTCAGCAGGCCAAACGGGACGGCAAGAACCGTTATGTCATTGCGGAGTAAAACAAGTTACTCACACCTGTCGGTACGGCATCCTTGCCACGAGCCACGCCGTTCCAATTCGTTGATCACGGCATACCACATCTGATTATTCTTCAAACCCCATCTGGGGGCAACACTGATGTTCAGTGGTGCAGAGCCATACAGGCGTTGCACTGCGACCCTCGCCGGCAGTAGTTCCAAAAAATCCGCAGCTGTGCTCACATAGTCCTGCAGTGTCAATGGGACGAATTGCCCGCGTCGAAACATTTCCGCCAACTGAGTCCCCTCCACCGCATGCAGTTGATGAAGCTTGATCGAGTTGATTGGCAGGGAAGCGATCAGATCGGCGGTCTTCAAAAAATCTTCCGCCTTCTCCCCCGGAAAGCCATAGATCAGATGGCTGCAGATATCCATGTTCCGGTCAGCTATTCTATTGACTGTATTAATGAAATCCTGAAGCGTATGTCCCCGGTTGATGCGGGAGAGGATGGCGTCATCCATGGATTGCAGCCCCAGTTCCAGGCAGACATAGTGCGTGCGAGCAATGTCTGTCAGCAGCTCCAGGGCTTCATCCGTCAGTGAGTCGGGACGGGTGCCTACGGAGATGCCGATTACATCAGGGTGTGACAGGGCGCGGTGGTACAGATCGGCCAAAAGGTCAACCGAGGCATAGGTATTGGTGTATTTCTGAAAATAGACGATGAACTTGTCCGAGCTGAGGCGCTGTCGATGGTAGGCCATGCCGTGAGCCATCTGTTCTTCCATGGGAATAACGGCTTTGGTGTCCTTGGGGGAAAACGAGACATTGTTGCAATAGATGCAGCCACCGACACCTTTGCTGCCGTCCCGATTGGGACAGGTGAAGCCGGCATCAACGTTGACCTTGCTGATCCTGCAGCCAAAACGGCGACGCAGGTAGTTGCCGTAGGAGTTAATACGGAGGTGGGGGTGTAGATTATCAGGAAAGGCTTGGTTCATGATGCTCTATTCAGGATGGTGATGATGCTGCTGGCGGCATCCTCGGGTTTTTCTGCTGAAATGATGGCGCTTATAACTGCGACGCCATGGCAGCCAGTTGTCATGGTTGCCGCGATAGAAGGTTGCTTGATCCCCCCCAAGGCAAAGACCGGAATTGTCAGGGAGTGTGCAGCATCGGCCAGTTTTGCCAGTCCAAGTGGCTTGCCGTAACAGGCTTTGGAGGGGGTAGGGTAGACCGGGCCAAAAGTAACAAAGCTGGCGCCCTCCTTTTCTGCCTGTAGTGCTTCGGCCACTGAATGTGCAGAATACCCGATCAGTGCTTCCGGCCCCAACAGCCTGCGGGCATCGATCACAGGTATACTGCCTGCTCCGATATGAACTCCGTCTGCCCCTGACGCCAGCGCAATGTCAATCCGGTCATTGATCAGCAACCGGCTGCAATGTGTTCTGGTCAGATGTCGCAGGGTGAGAGCCAGGTCGAGCAGTTGCCGTGAAGAAAGATCCTTCTCCCGCAGTTGTACTGCACGCACCCCCCCGGCCAGGGCATCTGCAACAACGGCAGGAAGGTCCCTTCCTGCCGTTGTTGCAGATCGATCGGTAATCAGATACAGAGTGAAGTCAAGCATCAGTCATCAGGAAATCATTCCATCCAAGGGGCTGGATGCATTAGCATAGAGTTTACGAGGAATCCGGCCGGCAAGATAGGAAAGCCGACCAGCTGTTACAGCAAGTTTCATGGCCTCTGCCATGGCGACTGGATTCTGCGCTCCGGCAATAGCCGTATTCATCAGCACGCCGGCACAACCAAGTTCCATGGCGATGGCAGCATCCGAGGCAGCCCCTACACCGGCATCAACGATTACCGGGACGCTAACGTTTTCAAGGATGATTCGGATGTTATAGGGGTTGCGAATTCCCAATCCGCTGCCGATTGGAGCGCCCAGTGGCATGACCGCCGCGCAACCGATATCTTCCAGTTTCTTGCAGAGGATTACATCGTCACTGCAATAGGGGAGTACGGTGAAACCTTCATTTACAAGGATTTTTGCCGCTTTGAGCAGCTCTTCATTGTCCGGGAAAAGCGTTTTTTCATCCCCCAGTACTTCCAGTTTGACAAAGTCCGACAAACCCGCTTCGCGTGCCAGTCGACAGGTGCGTATCGCATCATCGGCAGTGTAACATCCGGCGGTATTAGGCAGCAGGGTGTATTTCTTCGGATCAATATAATCCAGTAATGATTCTTTATTGCGATCACTGATGTTGACGCGTCGTACGGCAACAGTGATAATCTCTGCTCCCGATATTTCCAAAGCCTGAACCATCTGCTCGAAGCTTGTATATTTACCCGTTCCCACCATTAATCGGGAGCTGAACTCGCGGCCGGCTATCTTCAAAGTATCACTGGAAACTGGCATTACTCTCTCCTTTTTTCTGACTAATGGTGCTCTGCTGCATTCGATGGCATTGGATTAAGCAGCACCTGATCTATCCACCGCCGACAAAATGGACAATTTCCACTTGGTTCCCATTGGTCAGGACGTATGTGTCGTAGACAGCCTTGGGGACTATATCCATGTTCACTTCTACCGCCACCCGTTCGCGGCCAATTTGCAGCAGTTCCAGAAGATCGGCAACAGTGCTGCCGTCTTGTATCTCTTTTTGATCACCGTTGATTACGATCTGCATTGTTTGGTCTCCAAAATAAAAAAGCCGCGGAAGCGGCTTGAACATGGTACCCATTGCGCTTCCCTACGCCGGCATTACCCGGATCAGGTACTAAGGGTCACAGCCATCATGGCTGTTCTCAGTCGGAACTCCCCCAGCGTTTCTTCAGTTAAACTAGATGATTGAGGGTAACCTGTCAATGGTTTTGTCAGCGTTTCTGCGGCTGCCGGGACACTGCGTTTGGCCTTTGACAAATTTTCTACCCCTCTATCCGATTTATGATATAGTCCCTGCAATTTCACTTGCTTGTGGACGGTAAGGAGTTTTTGGTGGCTGATAAAAGAGATATAAAAAGGCACAAAAAACGATTGTCGATTCATTTTGGTATTGGAGAGGCTTCTCGAGTAGCCTTTACAGAGGATATTTCCATGGGCGGTATGTTCATCAAGACCCCCAATGTAGCTCCCCCCAATGCCGTGATCAGGATCCAGTTTTCAGTCGGAGACGTTCCGGTGGTGCTGGATGCACGGGTTATGTGGGCAAAAAAAGTACCCCAGAACATGTTCCATCTCGTAAAAAAAAGCGGCATGGGAGTTCGCTTTCTTCGTTTTCATTCCGGTGAAGAGCAATATCTGGAACTTTGCAAAGAGATGCATGGGTAACATAAGACTTTGACGGGAGGCCTGTATGTGCAAGAAAATTTTTATTGGAGCTACCGGACAGCACTGCGGCAAGACGACCATCAGTCTTTCATTGATGCACCTTGCGAGGAAGCAGTATGAGCGTGTTGGTTTCATCAAACCTTTAGGTCCCAAATGTATTCAGTATCGTGGACTGACAATGGACATGGATGCTGCCATGATCTCCGGAGTGTATGGTTTACATGAAGATGCTCATCTCATGTCTCCCATGACGTTGACCTCCGGATCCACCCGCCGTTTTCTTGACGGCGAAATCGCATCAGAATATCCCCGTGAAGTGATACTTAAAGCTGTCCGAGAGCTTGAGAAAAAAAATGATTTTTTGATTATAGAAGGGGCTGGTCACGGAGGGGTCGGGTCGGTTGTCGGTATGAACAATGCCTGCATTGCCTCCCTGGTCGAGGCGCCGGTGCTGATGGTAGCTGTTGGCGGTATTGGAAGCGTCATCGACGCTGTTGAGCTTAATCTTGCTCTATACCGGGAATCAAAAGCCGATGTCCGTTTCATAATGGTGAACAAACTGGTGGCGGAGAAAAAAGAACGTTCACTTACCTATTTGCGGAAATCTTTTGCTAACAAGGGACTGATTGTAACCAGTGCTTTTGACTATTCTCCAGTTTTGGCTCATCCCACCCTCAATCATGTAGCCGATGTGCTGGGGCTTCCCTTAATGGGCACACCTGAGGAAGGCACACGTATCTGCCATACAATCCAGTTGGGGGCTGCTTCATCACAGAGAGTTATTGATCACCTGGAAGATTCCACCCTCCTGATTGTCACAAGTTCACGTGATGAACTGATTGTGACTGCATCATCTCTGCACCAGATTCCGGCTTTCAAACAGAAACTTGCAGGTTTGATCATCAGTGGTCATGCCCCGATGTCCCGAATTACACAGCAGATATTGGAAGATAGTGGGATTCCCTATATTCGTATTATGGAAACCTCTTCTGAAGTCTTTCATCTGCTACGGGAGCATGTTTCAAAAATAGGTCCTGAGGATAAGGAGAAGATTGACCTGATTAATTCAATCGCTGAACGCTATATCGATTTTGAAACAATAGATGCCATTCTTTAATGCGTCTAATTAATTAATTTTAAATGGTAAAAAGTTCTTGACCCACAGCTGTTTTTGCTATTTATAGTTCAGGTAATCACTGCCTTCATAGGTAAAAAATATGATTTTTTTGACACGTTTGGATAAACAGCAGACCTATCTCAATCCTGACCACATTGTAAGCATTGAGGAAACTCCTGATACTGTGATCACTCTGTTTAACGGTCATCACTTTATCGTTCGAGAATCCGCTAAGGTGATTATCAGTAAGATTATAGCGTTTCGAGCGCAGGTCTCACGTCGTTCCCAGCCACCCGTCAAAAAGCACTTCGCCCGGCATAGGAAAAAACAGTTTCGCAGCAGAACATTAAATAAAGATCTCTGTCCTCTCGATCGGGACACGCCGCTCTCTTCGCCATTTCACAGTCAGGATCACTAGAGTATGGATTTAGCAACCGTTATAGGCTTGCTCATGGGGTTTGGCGCCGTTTTTGGCGGCGCCTTCCTTGAAGGCTTGCATCTCTCCGCCCTTATTCAGCCCACTGCTGCCCTGATTGTTCTGGGTGGTACATTTGGCGCTACCTTTATATGTTTTCCGCTTCCTGCAATTATTCAGGCTTTCAAGGATGTGAAAATAGCTTTTCTGCCTCCAAAGGTTGATCATGAAGCGGTGGTAAAGGACATTATTAACTATGCTACAAAAGCACGCAGGAACGGCCTGATCTCTTTGGAACAGGAAGCACAGTCTGCCAAGGACGGCTTCATAAAAAAGGGAATTTCTCTGGTGGTCGACGGCATCGATCCTCAGAAATTGCGTGAAACTCTGGAAGCTGACATCATGGCCTATGAGGATCACAGCAAGCATAGCATCGAGTTTTACGAAGCCGCTGGTGGATTTTCACCCACCATCGGTATAATCGGTGCCGTTCTTGGACTGATTCACGTCATGAGTAACCTTTCCGATACTTCCAAACTCGGTGCCGGTATCGCCGTAGCCTTTGTTGCCACCATCTACGGTCTGATGGTCGCCAATATCATCTGCCTGCCCATTGGTACCAAGCTGAAGATTCGCATGAAAGAGGAGATGCTCCGTCGAGTCATGATCCTGGAGGGTTTGATTGCCATCCAGAACGGCGAGAACCCGCATTTCATCGAACAGAAGCTGAAGGCCTACGTGGGGGGTGGCCACTGATCCTGCCATGGCACTGAAAAAACAACCTGAAAAGCATGTCAACCACGAGCGCTGGCTCGTTTCCTACGCAGACTTCATTACACTCCTGTTTGCCGTCTTTGTGACCTTGTATGCGATGTCCCAGAGCGACAAGAAAAAAACGGAAGAAGTGATGCAGTCCATTCAACAATCTTTCGGCATGATTCAATCCAGTGCCCCAGCGCCGAAAATTAATGTTATTCCCTCCCAGCAAATGTCTGTCATTCCTGCCATCAAGCCGCAGATATCTATTGTAGCCGGTTCTCGAGCTGCTCGAGGACAAACAAGGACTCGTGCTGAAGAAAAAGATTTCCGCCAGATCAAATCAACCATAGAAGCATACCTGGTTAAGCAAGGCGCTCAGCATAAAGTCAGCCTCACCATTACCCGCCGAGGTCTGATTGTCAGTCTGAAGGAAGCAGGTTTTTTTAATTCAGGTCAGGCGAATATCCGTCCCGATGCCTATGAACTGATTAATACGATCTCAGAGGTAGTAACCCAATACAACAACCCTTTACGGCTTGAGGGGCATACCGACAATATGCCAATCAGTACAGGGCAATTCCCTTCAAACTGGGAACTTTCTACTGCCCGAGCCACCAACGGACTTAAATATCTGCTTAAGCACTTCGATGTAGATCCTGAAACCATATCAGCCACTGGCTATGCTGAATTCCGTCCCCTCGCTAGCAACGACACTTCAGAAGGACGTGCCAGGAACAGGCGCGTTGATTTGGTCATGCTTTCAAGTGAAGGCGAACGTGGGGAACCGTAGAGATTCTCTCTTTTCCAGTTTTGAAGTGATATGATTTCTCTGCAGTACTACACCATTTCATCCTGTCACATTCCTTCCCGTTTACCTGATTTACTTCTTTTTAATCAAGAACCTCCATATTCGTAAACCAGATATAATTTCTCCTTTGCGTTTGTTTATTGATGTGGCTTGCGACATATCCTGTCAAACCTCTGTGCTACCTTTTAGAAAAAGGAATGGAGGTTGGTATGGAACCAATTGTTTTGCTGGGGCTGGTGGTTGTTGTCTATGGAGGGTATGTTGCGGCGATGGAGCTGCTGGAAGATATTTCAGTCCTGTTTCCGCGGCGTGCCAGAAGCATCAGAACAGGTCGTAGTCGGGAACTCGGCCGCAAGCCGTGTATCAAGAAGATGGCGGGGATGCACATTTGAGAGTGCCTTCAGCATGCTGTTCTTGATGTGTGGAATTTCCTTCTCCAGCTCTTTCAGCAGATTTTTCATCCGTTTGCGTTGTATGTCCGCCTTTCCGCAGACAGGGCAGCAGCAGCAGACCACAGGTAATCTGTTTTCATGCGAGAACCGGATGATATCAGCTTCGGTCGCATAGACCAGTGGGCGTATTACAGTTGTCTCTCCATTGTCGGCCAGCATGCGGGCTGACATGGCTTTTAGTGAGCCAACGAAAAACTGGTTCAGCAGCAGAGTCTCTATGAAGTCATCGCTGTGATGCCCCAGAGCCAGTTTGTTGCAGCCGAGCTGCGAGGTCAGTCCATAGAGCACACCCCTTTTGAGGCGCGCACAGATCGAGCAGTAGGATGAGCCGGGGCGGCGTTTTTCGGAAATAATGTCAAAATGAGTCGTCTTTTCCAGATGATGCTCGATCCCCTGCTCGCTAACAAATTTTTCGATGATGTCGGTGCGGAACCCGCGGTAGCCAGAATCTATGGTGACTGCAACGATATCAAACTTGATCGGCGCACGCCGCCGCAGTTCCTCCAGCAGTAGCAGCATCGTATAGGAATCCTTCCCTCCTGAGACAGCCACTGCTACCCGATCCCCCTCCTCTATCAGGCCAAAGTCAGCCACAGCTTTGCCCACATTGTGCCGCAGCTTCCGGAACAGTTCGTTTTTCTGTAGTTCATTACGCAGTTCTGACATTTTCAGTTTCCTTCTTTGTCGGCAACGCCGGCCAGGAAGGCCCTGACCATGGGAGCAAATGTCTCGTGCTCCAGCAGAAAGGCATCGTGTCCATAGGCAGAAGTGATCAAGTGATATTCCACAGGTTTGCCGAGTTCCTCCAGGCAGGTGACCATCTGTTCGGTCTGATAAGGGGGATAGAGCCAATCAGAGGTAAAGGCGAAGAACTGTAGCGGAGCTTTTACCTGGCTGAAAGCATCTGCCATTGATTCGTAGCCCCAGGTAACATCGTACAGGTCCAAGGCTTTGGCAAGATAGAGGAAGGAGTTCGCATCGAAACGGTCCACAAAGTTGTAGCCGTTATAGTTCAAATAGCGCTCGATCTCGAACTGTCCGAAAAAGTCAAATTGGCCATCCCGGGCGGAGAAGCGCCGTCCGAACTTGGCGTTCATCGACTCATCCGAGAGGAAGGTGATGTGCCCGATACCGCGCGCAAGGGCAAGTCCATCCTTGGGGTTGTGCTTGTATTCCCCCTTGCGCCAGGTGGGATCATTGAAGATGGCCCAGCGAGCCACGGCATTCAAGGCTATGGCCTGTGGAGAAGGTTGTGGAGTTGATGCCAGTATGATAGCCGAACCGATAGCATCGGGATATTGGGTTGCCCACTCAAGGGCCTGCATGCCCCCCATGCTGCCCCCCATGACGCATAGCAGTCTGTCGATGCCAAGGGTTTCTACCAGCATTTTCTGGGCACGCACCATGTCGCGAGCGGTTATAACCGGAAAAGAGAGGTTATAGCGTTTTCCGGTCTTGGGATTTATTGAAGCCGGGCCGGTGGAACCGAAGCAGGAACCGATTACGTTGGAACAGATGATGAAGTATTTGTCGGTATCCAGCAGGCGTCCCGGGCCGACGATGGCATCCCACCAGCCCGGCTTCGAATCTTCGGCATTGAGCTTTCCGGCAAGGTGGGCACTTCCGGTCCAGGCATGTCCGACGAGGATGGCATTGGAGGCAGCAGGGTTGAGGGTTCCATAGGTTTCATAGGCAAGGGTGATGGGAGCGAGTATCCTGCCACTGTCAAGCTTGATGCCCTGATCAAAGGTTACGGTCTGTTCCTTGACAATGCCGACTGACATGAAAAAGCCCCTTCACATAGTATGAGAAGGGGCTGAAACGACTTGGTTACAGCGCACCCTCTCATCTTTGCCTTACGGCAGGAATTAGCACCTGACGTCCCCGTGGACCGGTTGCTGTGGTTTCGCAGGGCCTTTCCCTCCACCACTCTAGATAAGCAGGTTTGTGTCGCAGACAATACGAAAGAACAGTTTTTTTGTCAACAACTAGATGAGGTTGTGCTGCCTCTCTGTGCTGGGATGGATATCCGCAATTCAGGCTGGGTTTCCGGCCATTCCTACGGCCATGCTGATGGCCGCCAAAAGGCTTTGTTCCGATGCCCGTCCAGTTCCCGCAAGATCGTAGGCCGTTCCATGATCAACCGAGGTTCGGACGATCGGCAAGCCGAGGGTAATGTTGACGCCGTCATCAAAGTGCAGCATTTTGAGAGGAATCAGTCCCTGATCGTGATACATGGCCACCACTCCATCATAGGTGCCCTGTTGGGCAAAGTGAAAGAGAGTGTCCGCCGAAAGAGGGCCAAGGGCATTAATTCCTTCTTTGCGGGCTGCCTCGATGGCCGGAGTAATCACATCCCGCTCATGACTACCGAACATGCCCCCTTCGCCGCAGTGCGGGTTGAGCGCTAGCACGGCAAGAACCGGATCGGCCTTGGCCGTAAGCCTCCGTACTCCGTCCCTTGTTACACGAATGGTCTTCAGTACCTTCTCAAATGTCACCAGTGCGGGGACATCAGCAAGTGCTTCATGAATGGTGACCAGGCTGACACGCAGTACCGTGCCGGCCAGCATCATCACGAAATCATCGGTTCTACACAGTTCAGCCAGAAGTTCGGTATGCCCTGGATAATCGTGACCGGCACGATTTAAGGACTCCTTATTAATGGGTGCGGTAACCATGGCTGCCACCTTTTGCTCCAGGCACAAGCGGGCAGCTGCGCGGATGTAGCCATAAACCGCCTCTCCGGCAGCGGTTGTAGGAGAGCCATATTGTAAGTCTTCTTGCGCGAGTTGTGATAGCGGCAGAAGTGCAATGCTTCCGGCTGGAACTCGGCCGGCATCCTCGGAAGCCTTGATTTCATGCAGCATGAGAGCTGAGCCGCACACTTTGATAGCTCGCTCCATGGCACCTCTATCACCAATTACAAAAGGGATACAGCTCTCAAACGTCGTAGGCTGCTGCAGTGCCTTGACGATTATCTCCGGGCCGACTCCGCAGGGGTCACCCATGGTAATGGCAATCAATGGCTTGGCAGGTATATCAGACATGAATTCCCTCACTGAGTTCTGCCACCGCCAGTGTGACATTGGTGGACTTGATTTTTTTCAAGAGCAGCGGTCCTTCACCAGAGGCGAGCATTGCTGCCGGTTCGGCAACGCCGTAGGCTCCAATGGCGGACATGACATGGGCTGAGGGTGGGGTGGGGGCTACAACCTGATTAAGTTGCTCACTGGAGTAAAAAAGGAGAGGGACCCCGAGCAGGGCGGCATAAGCAACCAGTCCCGGCTCATCACGCTTGGCCTCAGCCGTGGCGACACAGCAGATGCTTTTGGGTGAAAGCAGGATGCGCTTCAGGTTGGTAGCCACACAGGCTTCGATCTCTTCAGCAGGTGTATTGCGGTTGCAGCCGATGCCGAGCACAAGGTTCCTGGGGCGCAGGATCAGCAGGCTCTCGGTCATGGTCTGGGGTGGGATATAGCGATTGGTAACGAAAAGTATCCCTTGGGCCGCACTGCTCAAGGCTTTTGCAAAAGTTTCGTGGAAGGTGAGCTTGCCTCGGCCATGGAACCAGCTGCGGGTCGTCCCGCTTGGGTCAACTACAGCGATTTCCTCCCCATCCAGCAGCAGGCGGTTGAGAGTCTTGACACGGGATATATCATCGATCACCCAACCCTGGTCTTTGGCCAGCATGTCAAAGGAGGGCAGGTCATTGGCATCCGTGGCGGTGGTTATGACCGGCCGGGCTCCGCTGAGGAAGGCGCAGCGCTCAGCCAGTTCATTAGCGCCTCCCAGGTGCCCTGAAAGCAGGGAAATTGAAAAATGAGCAGCATCATCCATGACTACAATGGCAGGGTCGCACTCTTTTGACTTCAGGTGTGGTGCGATCATGCGCACCACGATGCCGCTGGCCATTATGAAGATCAGGCCATCCATCCGCTGCCATAAGCTGGTGACCAGCTGTTTCAGGTCGCCGGGCTCGAACAGGAAACGACGGTTACCGGAGTGGCCGGCGTAGCGTTTCGCGATATGCAGTTCGATTTCTGGCAGCCCTTCCTGCAGCTTTCGACCCAGTTTGGCGCCATTACGGGTTATGGCGATCACGGCCAGGCGCATGTCAGGTAACTATGCCTCTGAAACCATGGGCAAAGCTTCCATCGTACAGCATCGATTTTGCTTTGAGCCCTTCTCGTCTGGCTGCCAACACATCACCGACAATGATCAGCGCTTGTCGGTCGATGCCCGCCTCGTGCACCTTGTGCACGATGTCTGCCAGGCAGCCCCGGAGGATCTGTTCATCTTCCCATGACGCCTTGCTGACAATGGCAGCAGCGGTTTCAGGTGTATAGGCGCCTCGCAAAAGCTGTTCAACCACGTCTTCGATCATGCTGACGGAAAGGTAAATTACGAGGGTGGCTCCCAGAGCGGCAATCTTGTGGAGCTGTTCTGCCTCCGGCACAGGTGTGCGTCCCTCCATGCGGGTGAAAATGACGGTCTGGGAAACTTCAGGAAGAGTCAATTCCTGCTTGAGAGCTGCAGCAGCGGCAAAGGCGCTTGTGACGCCGGGGACAACAGCATATTCGACTCCCAGCTCGTCAAGCGCTTCCATCTGCTCCTGGATAGCGCCATATATGGAGGGATCGCCGGTATGGAGGCGGACGACACTCTTGCCTGAGGCAACGGCATCCATGATGACTTCGATGACCTCACCGAGTGTCATTCCGGCAGAATCGTATATAAGGGCAGTTGAGGCGTGGCATTCCACCAGCTTGCGGTCGACCAGGCTGCCGGCAAATATGACAATGTCCGCATTTCGCAGGAGGTGCCGCCCACGGAGAGTTATGAGATCAGCCGCTCCCGGGCCGGCTCCAACAAAATGTACCTGTGCTGACATGTGCGGCTCCATCGTAAGTGAAATTATTAAGAAAAATGACAGTTTTAAACCCTGCTTTTGTAGTCCGAAACCAGCGGCATGTCAAGCCGCGGCAGAGCTTGGGCCGGAAGGATGGAGTGAAAATTTCAATTGACAATCGTTTGAATTGCTTTAAGATAAAAATTGTCCTGTTGAAGCTGGAAATCCAACGAAAGGAGACCCTGATTATGTGGACAGAAAGATTTAGAATTCGTCCGGTTTCCCACTGTAAAGAGGGTTGCCCTAGTTGGCCCGCCGCATAGCGGCGGCGGGCACACCACGAAAAAGCCCCAGTCTGCGGACTAGGGCTTTTTTTTTGGGAGCAGTTCCGGTATCATTTGTGACTGATTTCACTATATTCCCATCTCTTAAGAGAGTTTCATGAAAAAGAAAATTCTGCTTATTTCAGCAGCGGTATTGGTCGTGGCCGGCATAGCCGCTGTAGTCTACTGGAAACGCACCCCCGAGATAACCTACAAGACCGCCAGAATTGAGCGTGGGACCATTGTCTCCACTGTTTCAGCTACCGGTAATCTGAGCGCGGTGAAAACTGTACAGGTGGGTACTCAGGTTTCGGGTACTATCCAGAAGCTGTATGTCGACTACAACTCCCGGGTGAAAAAAGGGCAGGCGATTGCCGAAATAGATCCTTCTCTGTTTAATGCCTCGGTCGAGCAGTCGCAGGGAAATTACTTGAGCGCGCAGGCCAACCAGCAGAAGGCAAAGGTAACTCTGGCCGACGCTGAACGTACACTGGCACGTAACAAGAAGCTTCTTGCAGAAGGCATCATTTCCCAGGGTGATTTTGATGTGGCTGAAACGGCATACCAGGCTGCGCAGGCCGGATTGAGGGCTGCCGAGGGGAGTGTTGCTCAAACACGGGGATCTCTGATGCAGTCCCGCACCAATCTGCGGTTCTCGGTAATCAGGTCTCCAGTGGACGGAGTTGTTATTTCCCGCGCCGTTGATGTGGGACAGACCGTGGCTGCCTCGTTCCAGACTCCCACCTTGTTTACCATTGCCCAGGATCTCACCAAGATGCAGATCGAAGTCAGTGTCGATGAAGCTGATATCAGCCGCATCAAGCTTGATCAGAAAGCCACATTCACCGTGGATGCCTATCCGGAGCAGACATTCCAGGGCAGAGTGGTGCAAATCCGCAGCGCACCGGTTGTAACCCAGAATGTCGTTACCTACGTTGTCGTGGTTAATGTGGATAATACGGACCTCAAGCTGTTACCCGGCATGACTGCCAATGTTTCAATCCAGGTTGCTGTAAAGGAGGATGTTCTCAAGCTGCCGCCTGTGGCACTGCGTTTCAAGCCTAAAACAAAAGAGGCTGCGCAGCCCGAAGTGAAGCGCCAGGGAGCGCCGGCATCTGAACAGGCTAAAGGAATGCGCAGGGGCAAAGGTCAGCAGGTGTATATTCTCAAAGACAACAAACCGGTAGCGGTGCCGATCAAGACAGGTATCTCCAACAATACCGGCATCGAACTTGCCGAAGGGGCGCTCAAGGAAGGGGATGAAGTGGTCGTTGAACAGCAGGGAGGAGGAGACGGCAAGAAGAAGCAGGGCGGTGGCGGATCACCTATGGGACGCCCCTTCTAGTCATGTCGACCGTTATTTCTCTCAGCGATATCCGTCGCGTTTTCATCATGGGCGACCAGCAGTTTGAGGCTCTCAAAGGGGTCTCATTTTCGATCGAATCGGGGGAATTTGTCGCTATCATGGGTGCTTCCGGCAGCGGCAAGTCCACTTGCATGAACATCCTCGGCTGCCTGGACCGTCCCACCTCAGGTGACTATCTGCTGGACGGTCTTGGGGTGGCAAATATGAATCAGGATCAGCTTGCCGAAATCCGCAACAGGAAGCTCGGTTTTGTCTTTCAGGGATTCAATCTGCTGGCCCGCACCCCGGCTGTAGAAAACGTGGAGTTACCGCTGGTGTACGCGGGACGCTCCTCCAGGGAACGGCGGGCCAGGGCGATGGCGGCCCTGGAGCAGGTCGGCCTGCAAGGAAAAGAGTACAATCATACCAGTCAGCTTTCAGGGGGCCAGCAGCAGCGGGTGGCAATTGCCCGGGCCTTGGTCAATGATCCGGCTGTCATTCTGGCTGATGAGCCCACCGGCAACCTGGACAGCACTACCAGTGACGAAATAATGAACCTGTTTACCAGTCTCAACCGTCAGGGGATCACCATAATCATGGTGACCCACGAGGCGGATGTGGCAGCTTATGCCGGTCGCAGGATTACCTTCCGAGACGGCCGGATTATTGACGACACCAGAGGGTGACGGTTGGATTTTCTTCAGACTTTTAAAATTGCTCTCCGGGCGCTGCGCACCAATAAAATGCGCTCATTTTTGACCATGCTCGGCATCATCATCGGCATTGCGGCAGTGATTGCCATGATGGCGGTCGGCTCGGGTGCCAGCTATGTGATCTCTCAACAGATCGCCAGTATCGGCAGTAACATCATTCTGGTTATTCCCGGTTCCACCACCAGTGGTGGGCTCCGCATGGGCAGCGGCGGTAGTCAGACCCTGACCTCGGACGATGTCCGTGCTGTCATGGCAGAATGCCCTTCGGTACTACGTGCATCAGGTACCACTCGTTCTACCTCCCAGGTGGTTTACGGCAATATGAACTGGTCAACCATTGTCATGGGTGCCGCACCGGAGTTGTTTGATATCCGCGAATGGCCGGTGGTCAGCGGCCGCAGCATCGGCCAGCAGGATATGGAGGGTGGTGCCAAGGTGTGTCTGTTGGGCCAGACCGTGGCGGAGAACCTGTTCGGCGGTGATGATCCTGTCGGCAAGATGGTGCGGATTAAAAAAATTCCTTTCACGGTTATCGGTGTGCTTGAACGCAAGGGGCAATCGCCCCAGGGAACCGACCAGGATGACACGGTTTTTGTACCGTTGCGCACGGCTCAGGTTAAACTGTCACGCTCCTCATTTCCCAATTCGATCGGAGCAATGATCGTACAGGCCAGAAGCGAACAACTTTTGGACAAGGCTGAGGAGGAAATAAAAAATCTGCTCAATCAGCGTCATCGCATCACGGCAGGTAAGGAGCCTGATTTCAGTACCAGGAACCTTTCTGAAATCCTGGCTGTCGCAGAACAATCCTCCAAAGCCATGTCACTGCTTCTGGGGGCCGTAGCCTCCATCTCGCTGATAGTGGGGGGCATCGGCATTATGAACATCATGCTGGTTTCAGTTACGGAGCGCACACGGGAGATAGGCATCCGCATGGCCATTGGCGCCCGCCGCAATGACATCCTGCTGCAGTTCATGACTGAAGCGGTGCTGCTGACCCTGATCGGTGGCCTGATCGGCATTTGCCTGGGAGCAGGTGGCGCCCTGATCGTGTCTCATATTCTCGAATGGCCAACCCTCATTTCGATAGAGTCTATTACCATTGCTTTCTTTTTTTCCGGTGCAGTGGGGATTTTCTTCGGCTTCTACCCGGCCCGGAAAGCTGCCGGTCTTAATCCGATAGATGCCCTGCGCTACGAATAAGGTGATCCAGTGACAGTCAGTTTTGAGCACAGTTTCCAGGTTCATTATCACGAGCTTGATTATAACGGGAATGTAAGGCCGGTTACCTTGCTTAACTATCTGCAGGATGCAGCCGGAATGCATGCCCGGCAATTGGGCGTTTCCGTTGTCGACCTGCGAGAGAAGGGGTTGACATGGGTGCTTTCCCGCATACACATAATCTTCGAACGGTATCCCCGTGCCGACGAGAGCGTGCTGGTGCGAACCTGGCCGTCAACTCGCGAGGGTTTCTTCAGCTGCCGGGAGTTTGAACTGCTGGACAGGCAAGGATGCTGCACGGCTCGTGCAACTACCTCGTGGGCGGCTCTTAACGTTGCCACACGGCGGCCGGTGCTGCTCGATAAATACCTGCCAAGCTATCCTCTGCTGGCGAGACGAGCAGTGGAAGATGATTTTGCCTCGCTGCCTCTTCTACCTCCGGAGGCCGAGACCGTAGAACTTTCCTTTCGCGTGCAACGCAGTGACCTTGATATCAATCAGCATGTCAACAACACGATTTACGCCGGCTGGGCTCTTGAGACCGTGCTGGAAGATCTTGCCCGAGGTACGCTGGCAGAACTGGAAATATCTTTTCGGGCAGAGGCGCTGTACGGCCAATCTGTTCTGTCGCGATGTGCAGTAATCAAGGGGACGGACATGCCTTGCTGTCTGCACCAGATTGTAGAAAAAAAGAATGGTCATGAACTGGCTAGATTGAGGACAAAATGGCGTCTGTGATGTGCATTTGTCGAAAATCAATGAAGTTGTTCCGCTGAGGAGAAATGCCAATGCCATTGCCCCAATGTCCCATGTGCAGCCGCTGGGAAGATGACAGTGATCTTGCAATCATTGAACTGCGCCATTCCCGGGTTGTACTTAACAGGGATCAATTTTTTCCCGGCTACTGTCTGCTGTTTACCAAAGAGCATGTGACAGAACTGTTCCACTTGACGTCCGGGGTGCGAGGCGAATTGATCGAGGAGGTCAGTCGTGTGGCCCAGGCGCTTTCCAAGGTGTTCAAGGCGGATAAAATTAATTACGAGTTGTTGGGCAACATGGTTCCGCACATGCACTGGCATATTGTGCCGAGGTTCAAGGGAGATCCGCTCTGGCCGCGCCCCATTTGGGCAGAATCCCACGATGAAGTATTTCTGGCGCCGGAAGAAAATAGTAGCTGCATTGATCTGATACGAAAGGCGCTTTCATGATACGACCCTTTACCCATACTCTTTCCAACGGCCTGCGTGTAGTCTGTGTCGAAATGCCTCATCTGCATGCAGTTGAGTTGGCCATTTATCTCAAAGTTGGAGGGCGTAACGACCCTTCGGGCAAAGAAGGACTCTCTCATTTTCTTGAGCACATCCTCTTTCGCGGGACAGAAGATTTTCCCGGATCTTTGGAAATAGAGAATGCTTTCGAGGCAATCGGTGGTGCACCAAATGCCGCGACTGACGCCGAATCAACCTGCTACTACTCGCGTATCCATCCTGATCATGTCCGCCGGGGAATGGAAATATTCGCTTCCATGCTGCTGCGTCCCAAGCTGGCCGGGATTGAGATCGAGAAACGCATCATTGCAGAGGAAGCTCGGGAAGACTTGAATGAGCGCGGCGAAGAAATCAATACTGATACCATAGCAAGCCGGCTGCTCTGGCCGCGTCACCCGCTCGGCATGCCGACCATTGGCACACTGGAAAGTATTGCTGCGACGTCCCGTGAAGATCTTGCTGAACACATGCGGCGCTTTTATGTGCCTAAAAGTGCTGTGGTTGTTGTGGCAGGCCCGGTACGCAGTCATGAAGTTTTCACGGCTGCCATGGAAGTTTATGGTGATTGGCAGGGTCAGGAACAGCCTACTGTGGTTCCGGTCACCAAGCGGCATCTTGCTCCGCAGATGCGTTTTGTACGGGATTCGGACAGCCAGATTAACTTGCAACTGGCATTTCTGGGGATCTCTCGAGTCGATCGGCACTTCATGAGTCAGCGTCTGTTGCGACGGCTGCTGGCTGGCGGGGGAAGCTCCCGTCTGCATCTGCGGTTGCGGGAACAGCTTGGCATAGTCTATTCAGTAGAGGGGTCCATCGGTGCATATGACGAGACAGGATGCCTGGCCTTTGATCTGTCCACCGCTCCCGAAACTCTGGTCCAGGCTGTTGAAGTCGTCCTGGAGGAGATGATTCGGATCACCAGTGTACCGGTCCCTGCAGCCGAGTTGGATCGCGTGCGGCAGTCGTATATATATGATCTGGAATACAGCCGGGATTCTGCCTATGAGATGGGTGGGCGCTATGGCTGGGGCGAACTGATGCAGGTGGTACGTAATATTGAGGAGGACCAGCAGGAGGCGAATGGTGTCACGGCGGACGATCTGCTGGAGACCGCCCGCCTGGTATGTGCACCGGAAAATCTACGATTGGTAGCTGTGGGGCCCTGGAAGAATGGGATGAAGAAACAGGTGCGCGAGGTGGTGGAACGCTATTCAGGGTCCTTCTGATCAGCAGATACCGTCGGCAGGTATCAGTATTTCGTATCCAGAACTTTTATGCTGATTCTTCCGATGATGGCGATAATTGGTGCCATATCTTCCTGGGTATGCCCTTCAAAAAACTTCAAATGAGTAGGATCTGCCGGCAACTGGTTAGACGTAGGATCTACAGCTGTCCAGCGCCCACTAAGCATGCTTTCTGCCCAGCTGTGATACAGGAAGCCTTTTCCCTCAAGGTACACCAGACCGGAAACAAATCGTGTGGGGATGCCAGCGGCTCGTGCCAACGCAGTATAGAGTCTGGCGTGGGTCTGGCAATTTCCATGACGGGATTTAAGGCTGTTTAAAGCACCACCACTATCATCCACTGTATCTTTAAGCCATTCTGAAGTCCATGTTGCCAGTGCCCTGGCTGTCTCTTCCGGACTCTTGGTGTCCGCAGCTATTTCCTTTGCCTTGCCAACAATCTCCGGAGCATCTGATTCGATTTTTTCTGCAGGCTGCAGGTAATTACTCTTTACCTCTTTCTGGCCAGGTTTCCTCTCCTCTGATTTCGTCGGCAGCAGCGACCCGGTCTTCATGGAGATGCGGCCATTCCCTGATTTCTCCATCACCTGGCCCCCTTCCTGCAGAAGGGGCAAGCTGTCATTCCAACCGCTGATTTCAACCTCAAGGCCTTTCAGCTTATGGGACTCCTTTATGGGCGGCTCGGCCCGGATCAGACTGAAATCATAGATCAAATCTTTGCCCGAGAGCGCGACATCGCTGACAAAGCCCGCTAACTGCCTTGGCTCTTCTGCCCTGGTGACCACCAATCCTTCGCGAACCGACTCCAGGAGGGTATTCCCCTGGCTATCCACCCAGATATCATTGGAGACGAATGGATAAAGGTTATTGCGCAGCTTTAAAGCGGGCTGGCCATCAGGCGTTTTGTCCTCACCCACTACGCTGATCTTTACTTCCTTGATCTTGATCTCCTCCGGGTCAAAAGTCAGCACTTTGTAAGTCTTGCCGGCCAACGCTTCCTTTAGCAACGGGTACAGATTAAGTGCCGGTCCAGGATAAATGTCTCCTCTGAACTTCAAGGTCTTTTCCTGGGCTTTGCCGTTGCTCTCGTTTTTGATGCGTAAAGAAGAATCATGGACCTTGCCGGTGATGCGGGAAATGGTGCCATTTAATTTCTGTTCCACCTCAAGGGAGCGCAGGGCGAGATTCTTTCCGGTCAGATAGACCTCCCGGGTTGTAGCCTCTTTGGAATATCCCATTACTTTCATGCGAACGCTGCCGTCCCCTTCCAGCAAATAGCCTTGGGGCACTTCGGAAATTGTTTGTCGATAGAAACCGACACGCTCTTTGTCCACATAGATTCCGAACCAGCGTTCGGACAGAGGTGGCTTTTCCAGCTTTTTTGGCGGGGTTGCAGCGGCAAAACTCTCGCCTGAAAGGAATATGCTCAGCATTACGAAGAAGAGGCATTTCATGGTGGTCATAAACATTCTCCCGGAAAATGCGGTTACAAAAAACGCCACCCTGGCACTTCGAAACGATTTCGAGGTGCTGGTCGTGGCGCAAAATGATCACGAACCAGATCTGAGGTTGCGTAACAGGTTACTCTGTAAAAATTGAAGTCTTTTCTGCCTCGGGTCGTGTTTCCTGCGGCTTGAGGGGGCACTGGTTAGTTGAGCCATCATGCTCTTTTTCACCAGTTCTGTGGTTTAATGCTGTGGCAGCAGCCAACAGTTCTTCTTTGGCCGATGAACTCATTTTTCTAAATTCAACAATCAGTCTTTGTTCGTCAAGGTTTAAATCCATAAGTCCTCTTTTTTCAGATCAGATGGCACATTCCACCCGGTTGCGACCACTGGTCTTGGCCCGGTAGAGAGCGTCATCCGCAAGTTTGATGAAATCGTCAACAGTAGAGCAGCAGGGTACTGCAAAGGTCGCCACACCAAGGCTTGCCGTGATGCTCAAGGCAGATAAAGGTTCTCTGAAGGTGAGTGACTGGATCGCGATGCGAATCCGCTCTGCAACAAAAATAGCTTCTTCAAGAGAGGCGTCAGGAAGCACGGCTAAGAATTCTTCACCCCCATAGCGGGCTGCGGTATCATAGCTGCGCAGTTCTTTCTGCAATTGGACGGCCACCTTTTGGAGCACGATATCTCCCTGCAGATGGCCATATGTATCGTTGACCTGCTTGAAATGATCTATATCAAGGATGATCAGTGAAAGATTTCCACCTTTGCGGATGGTACGCTGAACTTCCTTGTCCAGTGATTCCATCAGGTAACGACGGTTGTACATGCCGGTAAGATGGTCGGTATTGGACAGCTCAAGCAACAGTTCGTTGGAACGTTTCAGATCATCCTGCAGATGCTTTATCTTCAGATGCACCTTGACCCGTGCCACCAGTTCTTCGGGGTCAAACGGCTTGGTGATGTAGTCACTGGCACCCTGTTCAAGGCCTTTGACCTTCAGATCCCGATCATTCATGCCGGTCAGGATAATCACCGGCACATCCTGGAAATCGGGACGTGATTTCAACATGCCAAGAAATTTGAAGCCATCCATGCGGGGCATCTCAAGATCGCAGAGGATGATGTCAACGGGAGAGGCGAGAAGTTTCTTGAACCCTTCGAGCCCGTCCTCAGCCTCATAATAGCGCTCGAACAGGTTAAATGCCTCAAGAGACCTGATTATCCGCTCCCGAATGGCGATGGAATCATCTATGACCAGAACAGTATTGAGCATGGTTTCGAATACTACATTAGATTAAAGGTAAAAACAATTTTCTAATTGATCGGTATGAAACAATGTTACAGCAGCGGCTCATGGGCAAGATTCTTTAAATCAGCAATTGTTGCAGCATAATCTGTGCTGCCGAAAACAGCGCTGCCTGCAACGAATACATCGGCACCGGCATGGGAGATACGGGCGATATTGGAAGTTTTTACACCACCATCCACCTCCAGTTCCGCTTCACATCCACGTTTGTCCAGCATGGCCCTCAGTGCCTGGATCTTTGGCAGGCAGGCATCGATAAAGCTTTGGCCGCCAAAGCCGGGATTTACCGTCATAAGCAGTACGAGATCCAGATCGTTAAGAACATACTCAAGCACATTGAGCGGAGTTGCCGGATTGAGTGAAACCCCAGCGCGCTTGCCGAGGGATTTGATCAGCTGCACGGTGCGGTGCAGGTGATGGACGGCTTCGGCATGAACTACAATAATATCCGCTCCGGCGGCGGCAAAGTCGGGGATATAAAGATCAGGATTTTCGATCATCAAATGCACATCCAGCGGCAGCGTTGTAACACGCCTGGCGGCCTCGACGATCAATGGTCCGATGGTTATGTTGGGGACAAAGTGCCCGTCCATTACATCAATGTGGACATAGTCGGCACCCGCGGCCTCGATTGCGTGAATTTCATCGCCAAGTCGTGAAAAATCTGCGGAGAGAATGGAAGGGGCAATTTTCTTCATGGAAACCTCTGTTGGTGTAATCATCTTTTTTTCAGCCGTGCTGCAAAAAAGCCGTCCATGCCGTGGCGGTGGGGCCAGGTTCGCAACATGCCTTCACTGGTGAACAGATCATGCCAATGGGGGAAAATGGTGTTCAGGTCTTCTAGCACACAATCATTCTGGCGAGAAACGAAATCCCGCACAACGGTTTCATTTTCCTCAAGGGTCGTAGAACAGGTGGAGTAGACCAGTGTGCCGCCAGGCTTAAGCAATCTGAAGGCATTCTTCAGCATGGCCCTTTGGGTTGTGGCAAGCCGGGTAAAGTCTGCAGGAGTAAGCCTCCATTTGGCTTCCGGATTGCGACGGATAACCCCCAGTCCCGAGCAGGGGGCATCCAGCAGGACACGATCAAAGGCATGTGCGGGCATGGCAGCGGATTGCAGCAGATCGGCGGAACGGGTGCTGATGATCCTTATGCCGAGCCTTTGAGCTGACTCCTGGATCAGGGGAAGCTTGTTGCGCGAGATATCCATGGCCAACAATTCGCCACGGTTATCCATGAGCTGCGCCAGATGGGTGGCTTTGCCCCCCGGGGCTGCGCAACTGTCCAGGACCCGCTCCCCCGGCTGTACGCCCAGCAGCAAAGCTGCCACCTGTGAGGCTTCATCCTGGACTGCGAACAGGCCTTCACGAAAACCTGGCAGTCCTGGGATATGATGGCGCCCCTCGACCACTATTCCTTGGGGTGAATAATGGCATGGGACGGCGGAGATGCCATTATCGGTAAAACGCTGCAGAAGTTCCTCGCGGGATGTCAGCAAGGTATTGGTTCGCAATGTCAGGGGAGGTTGAAGAGAAGACGCCTCGGCCAGTTGCTCTGTTTCCGCCAGTCCAAGCTGATCGAGCCACTGGTTGACCAGCCACAACGGCTGAGAGTGGCGGGCAGCAATGGAAGCGACCGGAGAGGTAAGCGGGTCGGGAAACGTGATGTTGTTCTTGCGGCGCAGGTAATTCCGCAACACTGCATTGACCAGTCCACTGGCGCGGGGAACAGATTGCTTTGCCAAATTAACCGTCTCATTGACGGCTGCAGACTCAGGAATGCGGTCCAGATATACCAGCTGATACAGGCCCAACCGCAAGAGGACCAGCACAATTGGTTCCAGCTTGCCAAGCGACTGGTTCAGTAGTTGGGCGATTATGTGGTCAAGAGTACCCTGGCGACGCAATACTCCGAACACCAACTCTGCAAACAGACCCCGGTCAGGACCGGAAAGACGGCCCTCGGACAGCTCCCGGTCCATTAATTGATCAGCGTAACATCCTTCTTTCTGAATACTGCGAAGCACGACACAAGCAGCTTGGCGTGGATTGGATAAGGTCGGGTTTTGTGTGCTCAATAGCTGTGTGTCCTTGATATTTCCCGCAGGCGCTCAATGCGTTCGGCCATTGGGGGATGAGTAGAAAACAGTGACATCAGGCTGCCGCCGGTCAAGGGGTTGACGATAAACATGTGGGCTGTAGCGGCATTGGCCTGCATGGGAATCTGATGATTGGCCATTTCAAGCTTCTGAAGGGCATTTGCCAGAGAGAGCGGGTTTCCGCTGATGCTTGCTCCGCCGGCATCAGCTCCGTATTCCCGGGATCGTGAAATCGCCATTTGCACCAGCATGGCTGCGATGGGCGCCAGGATCGCCATCAACAGCGTACTCCAGATGCTGCCGCCCCCCTCGTTATCGTCACTCCGTCCACCGCCGAACATTGCGGCCCACTGTGCCATATGGGCAAGGTATGTGATCGCGCCGGCAAATGTGGCTGCAATGGAGGAAATGAGAATGTCACGATGTTTGACGTGTGCCAGTTCATGGGCCATGACACCTGCAAGTTCATCATCAGTGAGGATGCGCAAAATGCCGGTGGTTGCAGCAACTGCAGCGTGCTCCGGATTCCTGCCGGTGGCGAATGCATTCGGAGTGTCAGAGTCGATAACATAAACCCTGGGCATTGGCAAGTTTGCCCGCTGGGCAAGACGGCGTACCAACCCGAAAAAACGGGCATCTTCCCGTTCGGTTATTTCCCGTGCCCCGTACATTGACAGAACTACCTTGTCTGAGAACCAGTATGCGAAAAAGTTCATCCCTGCTGCCATGACAAAAGCCATGGTCATGCCCCCGCGGCCTCCCATCATCCCGCCCAGAATGACCAGCAGGACAGTCAGCAGCGTCATCAAGAATGTGGTTTTGAGCATGTTCATTGTGAACCTCGCAGGCCAGGAGTCTGTCGGGCTTAAATTAACTCGGCTGCAAATCCGCCTGTACGGTCCATATTTCGCCGTTTTCTTGGTCAATAGAACAACTATTGTCCTGCGAAATCGACAAAATCTTGCCTCGTCCAGTCGAATTTTCACTACGACTTATTAAGCCCGACAAAACTCCTAGAAGTTAATGTTTTCCTTATTTGTTTCTTTTATTATCATAACGATTGCCATGTAAAAGAGCAAGGGGGGCAGGGAGGATTGAGGCAGCCGGAATGGTTAAAAATCTTGACAATTCCTAAAGCCAAATGGTATCTGCTCTATTCTTAAACATTAGTCAAATTGGAGGAATACATGGAACGTACATTTGCAATCATTAAGCCCGATGCAGTTGAACGCAAACTGGCCGGTAAGATTCTTGACCGGATTGAAGCAAACGGATTCAACATTGTCGGCATGAAAAAAATAAAGCTGACCAAGGCGCAGGCTGAGGGTTTCTACTATGTGCACAAAGAGCGTCCCTTTTTCAACGATCTGTGCGCTTTCATGTCACGCAGCCCTGTGATTGTGCTGTGCCTTGAGAAGGAAAATGCAATTGCCGACTGGCGCACCCTGATGGGAGCCACTAATCCGGCTAATGCAGAACCAGGTACAATTCGTAAGGATTTTGCTGTCAATATTGAAGAAAACTCTTCCCACGGTTCCGATGCTCCGGAAACAGCTGCTTTCGAAATTCCTTACTTCTTCAGCGCGCTGGAACTGGTTTAATAACGTCCTTTATATTCTGATTTGTAAAGCCCTTCTCCTGAAGGGCTTTACTGTTTCTGCCCCGCCTCATTTCGCTCCAATCTCCCTACACGCTGTTTTTTACAACCTTATTAGCCTTGACATGTATGCCTATCCGCGATATCAAATTAACGCTATTTCATTATGGTGTGCTTGCTTTTTGCAAGAAAAAACATATCAAGGAGGAAGCTAAGTTATGATTCGTAACATCTTTTCAGCAGCAGTGGTGGCCTTCAGCCTTGTCTCATGTATCGCCTACGCATTTGCAGCGGAAGATAAGGTTTTCAAGGTGGACAAGGAATTCTACCCTTACTACCCGTCACTCATGAAATGGGACAAAACCTCTGCTCCTTTTACTCCTCCTGAAACCTGTGGAGAGTGCCATGAACAGCAATACAAGGAATGGAAAGGCTCGGTCCACCAGCTTGCTTTTCAGGATCCTGTCTATCAGGGAGAGCTGAACAAGGCGGTCAAGGCGGTCGGGCATGAGATAGCCCGTCAGTGCGAAGGGTGTCATTCACCTGTTGGTGTTGTTACCGGCGAAGTCAAAAAACCTGGCATTTCCGGACTCTCCTCTATAGCTCTTAATGGTGTGTCCTGTGATGTATGCCACTCGATTAGCGGTGTAACCCATACCCAAACCCCAGCCAAGGTACCGGAAAACGGATCCTTCATCCTTAAACCTGGTGTAGATGGAAAGGATGGCCCGGTTTTGATCAAACGTGGTCCGCTACAGCCTAGCCAAGAGTGCGGTGGCGGATTCCATTCCTGTGAACAATCAACTCTTCACAAACAGGCGGATCTGTGCGCATCCTGCCATCAGGTCTATCATTACGATACCCACTTTCCTCTGGAAGCCACCTACAACGAATGGAAGCAGGGGCCATACGCTCAGAAGGACATTCATTGCCAGGATTGTCACATGGTTGATTCAGCCACCTTCAGACGTTCTGCCGATGATTTCAAAAAACCGGCCAGAGGAGAGTACCGCCATTATTTCAATGGGGCTAACTATCTTCTGTACTACCTGGCCTCCGCAGCGGCCCAGAAAGCTGGCGACAAGCAGTTGGCAGACACCTTGACTGAAAAGTACAAGATGGCAGTTGATCGCCTGCAAGCAGCTGCAGACATGGAAATTGCCCCGGTGTACCGCAACGGGTCTCTGGCAGAGCTAAAGATCCGCGTCAAAAATGTCCGTGCCGGCCACAACCTGCCCACATCTCTTACCAACGTGCGGCAAATGTGGCTTGAAGTTACCGCTCGTGACGATAAAGGGGAGGTCCTGTTTACCAGTGGAACAGTCAAGTCTGATGGCGCGCTCCCTGAAGATGCCAGGGTTTTCAATTCGGATGGCATGGGCAACGACTTTCACTTTGCCATTGATCCCTGGGTAGTAACGGCCTTTTCACGTCACGAGACTATCCCTCCCCGGGGTTACAAGGATGTTTTTTACGGACTTGCTCCCAAGAAAGGACAGAAGGTCAGCATTGAAGCCAAGCTGCGGTACCGTCAGGCTGACCAGGCGGTGGCAGAGGCTCTCTTGAGTGCCGTACCCAAGGACATCGACCTCAAAGCGATTTATGGTCTTGAGAGGGTCCCGACTCTGCCGATAGTGGATATGGTCGTGCGGAAAGCCGAACTGACCGTGGCAGGCAAATAAAAACGTTCGAAAAGCAGTTTGAGAAAATGGCCCGCCGGAGTAATTCCGGCGGGCCATTTTTATGCTTTATCAAAAAAGTTACTACGAGACCTGTCTCATAATCTCCAGTGTTTCTGCAAGTGGATCAGCATCACCATTCACCCAATGTATTTTTACCCCATGTTTCTCCATCCTGCGGAACCAGGTTTCCTGGCGTTTGGCAAAGTCATGGATAGCGCTGTTCAATTTCTGGAAAAGGTCGTTGCGACTCAGTTCACCCCGCAGGTGTGCACCGATAAATCTATATTCCAGCCCGTAGTAGTCCAGTCGCTCCCATGAGACGCCTGCCTGATGCAGGCGCTCGACTTCCAGAATCATACCCTCCTCCAGGCGCTGTTGCAGTCGTTCCGTTATCCGGCGACGCAATTCGCTGCGTTCCCAACGGATACCGATAACCAACGGCCTAATGTCTGGGAAAGGTTCGCTTTCATGGCCATGCTCCCGTTCGTATTGCGCAATTTCAATCGCCCGGATTGTGCGTTGCCGGTCCAGTAGATCCGTGCTGTTGTGCAGTTCCGGCCTCAGGTTACGCAGCAGCTCAGCCAGCTCTTCCATTCCTCGCTGCTCAAGTTCAGCCCGCAGTTCATGGTTTTCCGGCACGGCCACCATGCGATAGCCGCGCAAGGCTGCATCCAGGTACATGCCGGTGCCACCGCACAGAATCGGCAGGCGCTTCCGGCAGCGGATTTCTTCGAAGGCGGCAAGAAACAGGCGCTGAAAGGCAAAAACATTGAATTCTTCGCCGGCATCAAGGATATTGATCAGATGATAAGGGATGGTGCCATATTCGTGCAGATCCTTGCCGGTTCCGATGTCCATGCCACGAAAAACCTGGCGGGAGTCAGCTGAGATAACCTCACCGTCAAGAAGGCGGGCCAGAGCCACAGCCAAGCGGGTCTTGCCCGAAGCGGTCGGGCCGAGAACAGTTAACAGATTATGTGGAGGCAGATTGCTCATTGATGTCCTGTCGCGTGGCTGTTATTCCGGCCGGAGTTTTCAAACGGACACAAGGTAGCACATGTGCCAAGGTGTTTGCCATAAGGTACATCTTGCCTTCTGATGAAGATATGGCACAATAGCGAAATTATGGATATTAATGGTAAAAAGGTGCTGATTACCGGAGCTACCGGCTTTATCGGTAAACGGCTGACACGTGTGCTGCTGGAACGCGGCTGCAGGGTGCGTTGCATGGTACGCCGTGATAACGCCGGGAAACCTGAAGGCGCCGAAGTAATTCGGGCTGACATGCTTGATCGCAACTCACTCCTGCCGGTCATGGCGGGAGTAGATACCGCCTTTTACCTGGTGCATTCCATGGGAGGGGGGCGCAGTGGTTTCGAGCGCCGCGACCGAGAGGCTGCAGCCAATTTCGTCTGTGCTGCCGAAGCAAATGGTGTGCGGCGGGTGATCTATCTCGGTGGATTGGGGGAGACAGGGAGCCGCCTTTCCGGGCACCTTGCCAGCCGGATGGAAGTTGCTGACATTCTTCGTGCCGGATCCTTTGCCACCACCTTTTTGCGAGCAGCTGTGATCGTCGGTGCGGGGGGGGCATCCTTTGAGCTGGTGCGGGGATTGGTGGAACGTCTGCCGGTCATGATCACTCCGCGCTGGGTCTCAACCAGGTGTCAGCCGATTGCGGTGGATGATGTCATCTCTTATCTGGCCGGATGCCTGGAGGATGAGCGCACTGCCGGAAGGACTTTTGACATAGGCGGACCTGAAATTCTGACCTACCGTGAGATGATGGAGCATTTCGCCCGTGTTGAAGGAAAGCCCTTGATGATTGTGCCGGTGCCGGTTTTGACTCCCCGGCTTTCCTCATACTGGGTCGCTTTGTTCAGTCCGGTCCCACCCTCTGTTTCGATGCCGTTGATAGAAGGATTGAGCAGTGAGGTCATCTGCAGGGAACACTCAATTCGGGACCTGATACCGCTGCGGCTGTCGTCCTATGACGAAGCTGTACGGCGGGCGCTGGCCGAAGAAGTCGTGATCAAGGATCAACATGAAAAAGGAGGGGTACAATGAAGAAGATCGGGGTTGTTCTTTCGGGTTGTGGAGTGCGTGACGGCAGTGAAATCCACGAGGCGGTGCTTACCCTTCTGGCTATTGATCAATGCGGTGCAGAAGCGCTCTGCATGGCGCCCGACACCGAGTTTACGGAAACTAACCATCTGACCATGGAGGAGACCGGTGCACGTCGCAATGTCCTCGTGGAATCGGCTCGCATCGCCCGCGGCAACATTCGCAACATCAAGGATATCAAGGCGACCGACCTTGACGGCATCATCTTGCCCGGAGGGTTCGGGGCTGCCAAGAACCTGTGCGACTTTGCTGTCAAGGGTGCTGCCGCCACGGTACAGCCTGAGGTGTCCCGGCTGTTGCGGGAGATGGCAACTGCCAGTAAACCGATCGGTGCAATCTGCATCGCTCCGGTGGTGACTGCTGCCGTGCTGGGCAAAGATCTGGCACCTACCGTTACCATTGGTACCGACGCCGGTACATCTGCTGAAATCGAGAAGTGCGGGGCAAAACATCAGGATTGTCCTGTAACTGAATTTGTAGTGGACAAGAAGAATAAACTGGTCTCGACACCCGCCTATATGCTGGCTAACAGCATTTCCGAGGTGTATGAAGGTATTGGCAAATGTGTCAGAGAAGTTGTGGCATTAAGCTGAAAAGTGTCGTGGCATGAAACTCGACGGGGGCGAGGCGGGTGCTTCGCCCCCGCTTCTTATTTGAGAGAAAGGTTTTCAAGCAATGAAGTTGTTCCTGTTTGTACTCTTTACAGCTATTACGCTTTTTACTTACTGGTTGCGTTTTATCAACCTGCGGCACCTGAAAACCCACGGCGATACAGTGCCTTTGGGTTTTGAGGGAGCCGTTGATCAGGAAAAACTGCGAGCCAGTTCCGCGTACACCTGCGAGTCCAGCCGTCTGGGATTGTGGGAATCATTGTTTGACAACCTGCTGCTGATCGTATTTCTGTTTGGTGGCCTGCTGGCGCTCTATGACAACTTCATTTCCCATCTGGGAGGGACTTTCATCGTCAGCGGAATTTTCTTTTTTTTGTTGCTGACCTGGTGTCAAACCTTGCTGGGCATACCTTTCAGTCTTCACGGCACCTTTGTTATCGAAGCGCGCTACGGCTTCAATACCATGACGCCCAAAATGTGGCTGCTGGATTTTTTGAAATCCCAGGCTATCGGCGCAGTGCTGATGGTGCTGTTGATGGGGGCGGTCCTTTGGCTGATTGAGTGGAGCCCCCTGCGCTGGTGGTTGTGGGTGTGGGGATTTCTGGCTCTGTTCAGTCTGTTTATGATGTTCATTTCACCCTATGTCATCGAGCCACTTTTCAACAAATTCGAACCGGTCACCGAGCCGGGGCTGGAGGATGACATCCGCCTCATGATGGAAAAGGCCGGCCTGAAGGTTGGACGGGTGATGCAGATGGATGCCTCCCGTCGCAGTCGACATTCCAATGCCTACTTTACAGGCATCGGCAAGGTAAAGCGGATAGTGTTGTATGATACCTTGATCAAGCAGATGACCCATGGCGAAATTGTGGCGGTGCTTGCTCACGAGATCGGGCATTGGAAGAAAGGGCATATCTGGAAAAGACTCGTGGTGGCGGAAATTATAGCTCTGGCTGGTTCGTGGCTTACCTTCAGGTTGTTGCAGTGGGAGGGATTGCCAGGTGTGCTGGGGCTGCCCCCGGATCTGTCCTTGCCCGGCAAGCTGATAGTAATAGGCTTTATCGCTTCTCTGGTGCTGTTTCCGCTTACCCCGTATTCCGCGTGGCGTTCCCGATGTCACGAGCGGGAGGCGGACCGTTTTGCAACCGACCTGACCGGCCGACCTGAAGACCTGGCTTCGGCATTGGTCAAGCTGTCCGTGGAAAACCTGTCAAACCTCTTCCCCCATCCATTCTATGCCATGTTTCATTACTCTCATCCGCCGGTCGTGGATAGAGTGCGGACGCTTAAGGATTGGGCAGGACGGTAATTCTGAAACTTTTCATGCCACTGTTGGATAGTTGTGCAATTCAGGCGTTATTCCCGCGAGTAAAGCACGGCCACAGCCCTGGCTCGGCCTTCGCCTACTGCAACCCAGCCATGGAGTTGGCTGGAGTCGTAGTAGATGCTGTCACCGCTATGCAGGCTGATGATTTCATTGTTGTAGTGAAATTCCAGCTCACCCTCTGTTACGTACAGAAACTCCTCATCTCCTTCATGCTTAAAAAGAAGTTTGTCATCCCATTCACGTTTTTCGAACTCCACCAGAAAAGGTTCCATATGTTTATGGCGCAGGCCTGGTGCCAGTGAGTGGTAAATATAAGGCCGGGCTGCATCATCGGATGTCTGTCGGAAAATTCTTTCAGGGGCCTCATCACTTCTGGTGAGAACATATTTCTGACGATTGCCTTCGTCCTCAAAGAAAAAGTGAATGTCCACCTTGAGCCCCTTGGCGATTTTAAGTAGTGTGGCAAGAGGTGGGATTACCTGCTGATTCTCTATCTGGGAGAGAAGCGGCTTGGACAATGTTGTCAGATCCGAAAGTTCCTGCAGGGTCAAGCGTTTCTGCTGGCGGAGGGCACGAATTTTTTCGCCGATCCGGAATTCTCTTATCTCTGCCTTGATGTCGGTCATCGTGATCTCTTTTCTGGGGGAATCAGCTGCACGGGACTATGTTTGCACAACAAACCAACAGGTTCAATGTTTTATGTGTTACATTAAAGACAAATTCTTCTGAAGGAGTATCAAAAACTTGAATTCTTCGGTCTATTTTTTTTGTAAAAAAAGGTTCTTCGCAACACTGTTGGGAGCCTTCTTGGTTTTGAACCTTTTCCATGTAGCGGCTGCACAGGAATCGTTTTCCACTCACCCTCCGCTGCCATCCGGATATTCTTCCATACGTGTTTTTGATAACCAGGGGAAGTTTGTCGGCCGAATCATGCCGGAACGCAGGTATTGGGTACCAATCAGCCGTATTCCTACATTTTTGCAGAAAGCTGTGGTAGCCGTAGAAGATTCGCGTTTTTATGAGCATAGCGGGATTGATTTGCGTGGGATTGCCAGGGCATTGGTGAAAGACGTGGTCAAAAGGAGAATGGCTGAAGGGGGATCGACAATAACCCAGCAATTGATCAAAAACAAGTTCCTTTCAGGTGAAAAAAGCCTTGACCGTAAGGTCCAGGAAGGTCTGATGGCAATCGAGTTTGAGAAGAAGTATACCAAGCAGCAGATTCTTGAAATGTATTTTAACGAAATCTATTACGGGAATGGAGCTTGGGGCATCGCTCAGGCAGCACGTGTTTATTTTGATAAGAATCCGGAAGACCTGACTGATGCCGAATGTGCCATGTTGGCAGGCATACCGAAATCTCCGGGGCGCTATAATCCACTGGGCAAAACGGCCAATGTCACGGGGCGCAGGGATGTTGTTCTCAAGCGTATGGTTGATCTAAACATGATCACTCCGCGGCAGAGGCAGGCTCTGCGATCCAATCCGGTTTCAGTTACCAAGCCTGGACAGGTTCCGCAGTATCTTGCACATATCCGAAATAAACTGATTGAACGGTATGGAGTCGGAATTATCGAGCAGGGCGGACTGGATGTAATCGCGGCCCTGAATCTTAACTTGCAGAAACAGGCGGAACAGGCGTTGCGGGAGGGGGTTAAGAAGATATCCCCTGATCTTCAGGGAGCACTGGTGTGTCTTGATGCTGCCACGGGGGATCTTTTGGCAGCCGTTGGTGGAGTTAATGTTACCCAGGATTCCTATAACCGGGCCTTTGCAGCCAGACGTCAGCCCGGTTCGGCTATTAAACCGTTGATTTATGCGGCTGCTCTTGAAAATGGATATACTGCTGGCAGCATGTTTAATGATGCACCAGTGGCTTATGATCGAGGAAACAACCAGGTCTGGAAGCCTTTGAACTATGGTCGCAAAACCTATGGTGATTTGAGTCTGAGACAAGCCTTGGCTTATTCAAGTAATGTGGTTGCAGTAAAGCTGCTGGATGCCATTCAGGTGCCTTACTTCGTGGAATATGCGGGGAAAATGGGGTTGTCCCTGCGGGCTCAGAATGGACTCGCTCTGGCCCTAGGAACTGAAGAAGTCACTTTGAATGAACTAGTGCAGGCATACACTCCACTGGCTGCCGGAGGTTCGCGGATTGAAGCCAGAAGTATTATTCGGGTGTATGATCGCAGATCCCATGCCTGGACTGAAAATCCCCCCAAAGTCACTCCCGTCATTTCTCCAGCAGCTGCATTTGTTACCACCCAGATGCTGAAGGATGTAATGACCTATGGAACTGCAAAGAATCTCACTAAGTTCAGTAGCATGTACCCATCAGCCGGAAAAACCGGCACAACTGATGATTATCGGGATGCCTGGTTTGTCGGTTACACCCCCCAAATAGTAACCGGCGTCTGGGTGGGATATGACAAGCCACGACCAGGAGGGAAAAACTTTACCGGAGGAGTGATTGCCGCTCCAGTCTGGGAAAAGTTCATGCGCAAGGTAGTGGCATCGAAGCAGGCTGTTGAGTTTACAAAGCCAGAGACAGTTGTTTCCGTTTCTATAGATCCCGCGACTGGCTACTTGTCCACTCCTGGATGTCCTGACAAACGGGATGAATTCTATATCGCAGGAACTGAGCCGATTGAGTATTGCCCGAAGCATGGAGATACTGGCGTGCTGTCGCCCGCCACACCGCCAATGGATACTGAAGGAAAACAGATTGGTGTGGGTACGGAGTTGACAGAAAAGGGTGGGCTGGAAAAAGAATAGGGATGAAGAGAAGGTACGGGCTAAAATGCTTTCTGGTGAAGCAATCTAGATACTGAGTTATTCAGGTTGAGCCACTGTAATTTCATTCGGTGTCTCTTCTTCAACTGATTCCTCAGAGCTGGTTTCCGGTTCTGAATTATTTTTGGCCAGTTTTCGCTGAAGCTTTTCATCATTCTTCTTCTTCCGTTCCAATTCTTTTTGTCGTTTCTGAAATTGAAAATTTGGTTTTGCCATAAGTCGCTCCTGTGTGAATGAAAATCGTTTTGATCTTTAGGATCAGGTAAGAGTGCCTTTTAAGGGGCGATAAAAAAAGACCCCGAGTGGTCCCGGGGTCTTTGGGGGCTGCTGAAAAGAGTGAATTAAATTTTTGTTACGTTTGCTGCCTGAAGACCTTTTGGCCCTTTGGTTACTTCAAACGTCACCCTGTCGCCTTCTGCAAGCGATTTGAATCCGTCACCTGCGATAGCTGAAAAATGGCAAAAAACATCCTCTCCACTTTCCTGCTCAAGAAATCCAAAACCCTTGCTGTCGTTAAACCATTTTACTGTTCCGTTTACCATGTGTGTTCTTTCTCCTGAAGCTTATTGTTTTTGTTCGAAATCGAACTATTGAGACAATAACAGCTTTGTTCTATTTGAGTCAAGATGTTTAAAGTAAGGGACATTTGCAAAACCTGGAATGCGTATCTGGTAATAAAAAAGGAACGCATTTTTTATTTAAATAGTCATCCAATTTAATAATCAAGTTCTTGAATAGATAGGGAATAAGAGCAAGATACCGTGTCTTATCCATTCAGAATTCAGTTCATTTACAGTATATCTGATACATAAAAGCATATATTCTTTTGCATCACGATGAAAAAGTACTCTTTACACTTGGAGCCAGCTTAGCAGGTCGTTGAATTTCGACCCTATTTGATTCCTGTTCGATGTTCGAATCGGTTTTTGGGTTTGTTTCGCTCTTCAGGTTGCTGTGAATTCGTTTTTTTGCTCTTTGTTAACTCATTTTGTTGATGTTTCCAGGCTTCTTGGGGGCAATTCCACCTCTCAGGTGACACCAAGGCCCAGGTTTTTCATTCGTACCAGGTTGTAGGCCACTGCGTGAAGGGCAAGTTGCCAGCCGATCTTCTCGATGCCACGGTACATGGTCTTACGTATTCTGCCGATGGTCTTCATCCAGCCGAATCCTTCTTCGATCCGCTTTCTGATTTTCTGGCTGACGGCGTAGTTCGGGTGCTTGGTTGTTCGGCCGTCAGTGGCCGATTTCCGGTTGGTGTCGTTCTGGGCCACATGCGGCGTGATCTTGAGGCTGCGAAGTTCCTTGACGAAGTCTGCGGTGTCGTAGCCTTTGTCGCCGCCCAAGGTGATACGCCGGGTTGTGCGAGGTAGCTTCTTTACCATTGTCTTGGCCGCTTCACGCTCGCTGGTGCCGGATGCCGTGGTTACCTGGGTCTTGACGATCAGGCCGCTGCGGTTCTCCATCAAGGTATGTCCCTGGTAGCAGAGTTTGGACTCCTTGGTCTTACCCTTGCGGTAGAGCCGGGCATTGGGATCGGTGACGGATGCATGGGTATCGTTCTTGAGCTTCTTACCCTTGAAGTCCACGGTTTCGTTTTTGCCACCGCCTGCTGATGGCGGGCCATCTTTGGGCTTGAAGCTCTTGATGGAAGCCCATGCTTCGATGAGGGTGCCGTCAACGGTGAAGTGCTCACGGGACAGTAGATGCTTCCTCTCTGCCTGGGCAAGGACACGTGAAAGGAACTCGGAGGCAACATCTGAACCGATCAATCGTTCCTGATTCGTGGAGAAACTGGAATGGTCCCAGACCTTTTCTTCCAGGCTCATACCGAGAAACCAGCGAAAAAGAAAGTTGTAGTGGATCTGCTCCACCAACTGCCGGTTGCTGCGGATAGAATACAGAATCATCAGCAATTGCGCTTTCAGTAGCTTCTCCGGCGGAATCGAATATCTGCCGGTAGTAGCGTACATACTATCAAAGAGCTTATCCATCCCCTTCAGAGCTTCATCGGCCATGGTCCGTATGGCACGCAAGGGATGGGTCTTGGGGATAAAGGATTCAGGTGTCACATAGGCAAATATTGCTTCTGTTTGACTGTCGTATCCGCGCATAACTTTCCTCAATGATTACGGTAAATTATGCGCAGAAAAGTATCATAAATCAGTGAAAACAGCTAGTTGAATTTCAACAACCTGTTAGTTTATTGCCGGCAGCAATCTACTTTTTACAGATCAGAATACGTTCCCGGGCACACCCCGTCTCCGTTCAGCCCCCCTGCTTGATGCACTGTTATGGCTTAAGACAGCAAAGTTCTGCTGCAATATGTGTATATATTAATTATTCAAGCGCATCCTTTTTGGGGCTGCTGTATATTTTAAAAATACAGGTGAAAAGGGAAACATTTTTGACTAACCATTAAGAATACGAATGTTTATGCCGAGAATACAAAGTCTGACAGAAGAAGCCCGAGAAGTTATCGTATATGAAAAATATACAGGAAGTGGCACAAGCTGAATTTATTGTTAGGTTTTCTTGCTGAAAGACTTAGCATTTTCAAAGGCTTATGTATTTTTTTCATAGTTATGCATAAATGGCACAATCAGTGCTGCTGGTCATGGGAGATTGGCTGAAAGTGAATCGTTCATGGTTGGTACTGGTGTGCATGAGGAAGTTAATGGGTATTTTTGTAACCAATGGCCTGCTTCAGCAGAAGAATATCCAGTATCCTGTGCAGCTTGAAATTATTTCCAGGACAGGGGCGGTGGTGAGGCTGCAAGGTGAGACCTCCGAGCCTTTGCGACCGGGGGATAATTGCATTTTGCTGCTTGATAAAGGGGGCGAAGAATTTCTTACGCTCTTAACTAAAGTGGTACATTACAGCTTTACCTTGGTGGGATTGCAATTCATTGAGATTGATGATCAATCTGCCAATGAACTTGGAGAGATTATAGAAAAATTGGATCGTGAGAAAAACGGTGGTTCGTTTTGCCATTCAGGCTCAATGGGCCTTTTTGCTATCACATCAAGAAGTTACAGAAATGACTCATAATTCCTGCTTATCTCCATTTTTGACCACATCCATCTCTAGACTGTAAAAGGCGATCTGACGGTCGCCTTTGCAGTCTCTTGCATCGCTTAACAACCTCGGCAAACAGTCAAACCTACAAACATACTTTTAGAATATTGGCTACATTTACCTTCTCATGAAAGCAGATGTTGTAAAATGTCGACGTATATTTTAATGTGTGCACTTGTTTCGTCCCTACGTTGAACAAATGTCTGCTCCTGCTGCTCATGAGGATCGAAAATGAAGAAACTTTCTAACTTTATTATTGTCTGCACATGCGGACTTACGCTGTTCATGATCGTCATTATCTATGTTCTGGTGATGCTTGGATATGAGGATGTCGTGGGGAAGCGTGCGGAAAAACACGCCAAGACCATTGCCGACGTAACATTCAATTCCCTTGTTCAAATCATGAAAAAAGGGGGCAGGCAGAAGGATGTGTCGGAATTGCTGGAAAGCAACCGGAAAAGCTTCGCCGGTACCAATATGAATATCGTGCTCTATCAGAGTCAGACCTTCGCCAGGTTGAACGGCCGAAGCTACGATATTCTGCCGGATGAACAAGTCGCTACGGTATTTAAAAACGGTATTCCAGCTCATTCTCATACGGGATCTCTTGTCAGATTCAGTTACCCACTCATTGCCTCAGCGGATTGTCTGTCGTGCCATGTAAACAGCCGTGGTGGGGAGGTGCTGGGCGTTATCGACACACGAGTCGATATCGGGCAGGAACTAAAGGAAACCCGCAACAAGGTCATTATGTTCCTCGTTGGCATGGCACTGATCCCGCTTTTTGCTTCTTTTATCCTTGCGAGATTATTTAGCGGCAGGGTTCGCAGGTCCATAACCGGGCTTCATAGCCGGATCGAGGGGGTAAATAGGATAAGTGATCTGAGACAGCTCAAACTGCAGGATGTTAATCTTGGGTTTTCAGAATTTACCAGCATGTTTGATGAGATGAAGAAGGTCATCGATAAACTGCGGGACGTGGCAATTGATAAAGATGTTCTTGAATTCGAAGTCAAACTTCTGGAGCGTTTTATCATTACTTCCGAGATTGTAAGGGACTGGAAGGCCCATGTAAGCCATATCCTTATTGAAATAAATTCCATTATGGAGACCTATTTCTTCTTCTCTTTGTTCATGATTGACGAAGAATCCTATGATTTGGAGGTGTTCTGGCGGAACACACCCAGCCCACAGGCCAAAGCCTCTTTTGAATCCATCATCCGTGAAAAGATTGCCAACAGTCCCCGGTTTAAACAGGTGGGCCAGGTTAATATCATACATAATGTTGCTCTGCCATTGGCCGCTCTCCCGCCGTTACGGGAAGAGGACATTGAACTGCAGACCAAATCACTGTTTCTGGAAGCACCGCGTATTGGCGGCATTGTCGGCATCGGTGTCGTTTCTGAACTGGGGAAATACCCCGCTCGTGCCCTTGTGATTGAGAGCATACTGGCCACGCTGCTTAATGTGGTTGGTTCGGTAAAAGCTATTTATCGCTACACAAAAGAACTGGAATTTTATTCAACCCGCGATCCTCTCACCAATCTTTTTAATCAGCGCGTCTTCTGGGAAATGCTCGGCAATGAAGTCGACCGATCCACCCGTTCGGATGACAATTTTGCTCTTTTGCACCTCGACATCGATAACTTCAAAATGATCAACGACTCATATGGCTACGCTTTCGGTGATCATCTTCTCCAGGGCGTCAGCGAAGTTGTGAAGGCTGTGCTCAGGCGCGGCGATATCTCCGCACGGTATGGAGGCGATGAATTTGCCATAATTCTTCCAGAGAGCAGGGGACAGCAGGCTTACATGATTGCACAGCGGATCAGGGAAGATTTGGCCAATATGATATTTACCCCCCCTGACGGCGGTGCGTTGAAAGCTTCCGTTTCCATCGGAATGGCACTCTTCCCCACTCATGCTCAAACACCCAAAGAGCTTTTCATGATGGCTGACAACATGCGCTGCAAGGCCAAAGCGGCGGGCAAGGATCAGATTGCCTTTCCGTCTGACGAAGATCTGGCCGAGGTATACCGCAAGATCAGTGAAAAGAATATCATGATCATGAAAGCCATCGAAGAGCGCCTGATCATCCCTTATTTCCAGCCAATCGTTAATGTCAGCAATGGAATGGTTGAGGCCCATGAAGTCCTGATGCGGATAAACCTGCCCGAAAAAACAGTATGTGCCGAAGAATTTATCAGCATCGCAGAGAATATGGGTGTAATCAGCAAGATGGATTATATTCTGATGGAAAAGGCTTTCCAGAAAGCCAGCGCCTGCGGCTATAAAGGACTGCTGTTCATTAATATCTCACCCAAGGCTCTCATCCTGAATGAGTTCATCCCTACCGTACGGCGATTAACCAAAGAATATTCAATTGATCCGGCAACAATTGTTTTTGAGATAACCGAGCGGGAAACGGTCAAAAACATGACGCTTCTTGAGCGTTTCGTGCTGGATCTGAAACTGGAAAACTATAAATTTGCCATCGATGATTTTGGTGCAGGATTTTCGTCCTACCAGTATCTGAAGCGCTTTCCGGTGGATTTTATCAAGGTGGAAGGGGAATTTGTGCGCGGCATGGGTGCTCCCGGCGGGGTGGATTTGGCCATTGTCAAGAGTATCGCTACTTTGGCACAGGGTCTGGGAATCAGGACCATCGGCGAGTATGTTGAGAATGCGGAAATCCTGGGACTGGTTTCAGGCATCAACCTCACCTATGCCCAGGGTTATCACGTCGGGGTTCCCGCTCCTGAATTAGTCATTGGGCCACTATCCGGCCAGTCTTGAAAGAGGTAACAACAAAGGGCGGCCGATTGGCCGCCCTTTCTGCATCACATGCAACAGGTTTTGACAGAGGCTACTTGCCACAGCATTTTTTGTGCTTGAGGCCGCTTCCGCAGGTGCAGGGATCATTGCGGCCCACCTTGACAACAGCAAGCGGTTTCTGTTTCACCATTGTTCCCTCAGTGAATAACCACTTACCTTCCTTTCGTTTGAACCGGGCACATTCATGATGTTCTCGCGCCGTGCCCTTCTCCGTGAAACTGGCAACAAATTCCACTTCTCCGATACTATCATCGGGTCCTCCCTTGGCAGTGTCGATTATCTTCAGACCGTGCCATTCGGATGTTTCCGCCCATTCCCGAGTTCCGGCATGGTCATAGCCCTGACGGTGATCAGGATGGGTGCTATCGAAGATAAAATCCATCTCCGCATGCACATACGCTGAATAGCGTGCCCGCATCAGTTGTTCAGCTGTTTCGGCGGGTCGCACTCCTGTGATGATTGGCTGACAGCAGTCGGCATAGGTGATGTCGTTTCCGCAAGGACAATTACTCATTTTTCCACTCCTGATAAGTTTCGCATTTCTGTTGCTTCAGGGGCATCATAGTGCGGGAGGGGCTGTTGGTCAAGCAAGTGGATCTCACAGCTGGCATTCGGGGCTTGGAACAGGTGGAGAAGTCAGGTTTGATTCAGCTCCTATCATTAAGGTAACTTTTGTTGACGTGAAGTGTGGCGGGAAGATACAGTTGTTCCTGATTCCGCACAGATACACGATAATACTAAACCATCCGTGAGGATGGGACGGAAAGCCTACGGGTCTCACCGAGACAGCCGGGTCGCCGAAATATCTTCAAGATATACGGCCCCGGCTTTTTTGCGTCCAAATTCCGGTAAGGCTGATGACGTGGGCGTGGTGGTGTGTTAGAGCGCAAAAACAACCGAAAGTAACAGTACAGATGAACAAAACAGGGAGGATTATCGTGTCGGGAATTATCAGCGGTCTTACAGGTATAATGCTTATGGTTTTTCTGTTGGGAGGGGTTGCCTATTCTGCACAAAATGACCTGAAGCATGAACGCAGGGAAGGTGAAGTAATCGTCAAGTTCAGAAAAGAAAGGAAAAACCTTGATACGGAAGATTTCCACAAGCGGCATGGATCACAGCGCCTGAGGCACTACAAAGGGCTTGATATGGAGCGGGTTCGCATCAAGCCGGGCAAATCCATTGCCGACGCCATCAGTGAACTTCAGGCTGATCCTGATGTCGAGTATGTTGAACCGAACTACATCGTCCATACCCAGGTTATTCCTACTGACACTTCCTATGGCAGCCTCTGGGGCATGAACAAGATCAGCGCTCCCGCTGCCTGGGATAATAATATCGGCAGCCAATCAGTGGTGGTGGGCGTCATCGATACAGGCATTGATTACAATCACCCGGATCTAAAAGCCAATCTGTGGCCGGGCAGGGGGTATAATGCCATAACCGGCAGCAATGATCCGTTGGATGATAATGGCCATGGTACCCATGTCGCCGGGACCATCGGAGCAACCGGTAATAATGGCCAGGGTGTGGCCGGAGTAAACTGGAATGTCCAGATCATGGCCTGCAAATTCATGGATTCAACCGGTAGCGGCACAACGGCAGATGCCATAGAATGCCTCAACTATTTCCGTCAGCAAAAGGCGGCGGGTGTAAATATCGTGGCTACAAACAACAGCTGGGGAGGTGGAGGCTTCTCCAGATCACTCTTTGATGCCATTAACGCCCAGCGCGACATCCTTTTCATTGCCGCGGCAGGCAACAATGCCAGCAACAATGATACCACCGCCACCTATCCGGCCAACTACCAGCTTCCGAATGTGATCTCCGTAGCAGCCACCACCTCTAGCGATTCCCTGTCCTCCTTCTCCCAATATGGCCGACGGACTGTCAGTATCGCTGCTCCGGGATCAAATATTTACAGTACCAAGCCGAACAGCAGCTATGGACTCATGTCCGGCACATCCATGGCAACACCCCATGTGACCGGTCTGGCTGCCCTGATCAAGGCCAGCAGGCCTGCGGCAGACTGGCGCAGCATCAAAAATCTCCTCCTTTCCGGCGGAGATAATGTCACTTCTCTGGCGGCTGCGACCCTGACAGGCAAACGGATCAATGCCTTTACCTCGCTAACCTGCCAGGACAGCCGTGTTTTGTCAGTCATTCAGTATCCTGCTGTTGTGCAGCCCGGTACACCCGCGACCCTCTCAGCACTGAGCATCAACTGCTCCGCTCCTGCCGGGCCGGTAATGGTCAATCTATCCGGAGGGGAAGTGATTACTCTTAAGGATGACGGCATTGCTCCTGACCTGGCAGCGGGTGATGGAATTTTTACTGCCACTTTTACACCAACACGCAGTATTGAAACCTTTTCGCTCACTTCTCCCGCAGGAGCTGAAAACATCGGCAATGCACCTGCTCCAGCACCTGCCCCAGCCCCACTTGTCATTACCACCGCAGCGTTGCCAGGTTCCATGGCCGGCACCTCCTACAGCCAAACCCTGGCAGCCAGCGGAGGAACAGCCCCCTATGCCTGGTCTGTTGCAGCCGGGCTTCTTCCGGGCGGCCTGGCCCTGGGGGCAAGCGGCACTATCAGCGGCACTCCGGTCGCCGCCGGCACCGCCGCATTTACTGTCAAAGTCTCGGATGCAAAGGGTGTCTTTACGACCCGCAACTACACCTTGTCTGTTGCGCCAGCCCCGGTGCAGGCAACTCCGGTGGTCATTGCCACCAAGTATTTTCCGCCTGGTGTCGTTGGTTCCCTCTACAGCACATATCTGGGAGCTTCCGGAGGAAAATCACCTTATCTCTGGTCCCTGCAATCAGGCAGCCTCCCGGCCGGATTGACTCTCAACCCGACAACCGGCGCTCTCAGCGGCATTCCCTCTGCAGCCGGTACTTTTTCATGCGTTGTTAAGGTCACTGACTCTCTGGGTGCTTACTCAACCGGGTCCTTCAGTGTCCAGCTGGCTAATTATGCCATCACCAGCGCCAGGGCAGGATATGCCTATTCCTACAGGTTGAATGCTTCTGGTGGCACCTCGCCATATACCTGGGCTCTAACCGGTGGTGAATTGCCGCCCGGTTTGACGCTCGCTTCCAGTGGGGTTATATCAGGAATCCCCTCAAAAACAGGCAGCTACGTTTTTACTGCAAAGGTGACTGACAGCAGGGGACTCTCCGGGGTCTCAACAATCCTGATGAAGGTGCTGTAAAACTCATTTTTTTCGATACACAGAAGGCTGCGGAATAATTTCCCCAGCCTTCTGTTATCCACTTGTTTATAATTCCTAATTCTCAGATGAACAGCGGCACGCTGGCACCAAGGCCATAAACGACGCTGGTGAAACTGTTGCGCTGTTCCAGTTTTTCCTGTCCGAAACGGTCGGCAAAAAGAGCCTGGATGCAGGGCATCCGTGAGGTGCCTCCGGTCAGGAAGACCGAGTCGATTTGGGAAGGAGCAAGGCCGGAGCGTGCTATGACATCATCTATGCAGGCGGCAATCTGCTGCAGATTGCCGAGGTTGATTTCCTCGAATTCTTCTTTGGAGACATTTTCCTCAATAGACAGACCGCGCTCCTTGAAACGGATGGTTGCCTGCCGGCTTTCCGAGAGTTCGCACTTTGCTTTTTCTATGGCTTGAAAAAGAAAAAACCCAAAGTTGTCGTCGATAATATTTTCCAGATTTTCAATGGCCCGAGGATTGTCGGCGCTTCTTTTAATCATCCGTATCTGTTCACGGGTGGAACGCGCCCTGAGCAACGGTATTCTGTGCCATTGACACAGGGTGTAGATGATGCTCTTCGGGATGCTGAACCACTCGTCCTTGCCCATGCTCCGGTATTTCACATGCCGCCCGAAGTGATGGGCAACCCTGTCCCACATGAGCTGGGAATCAAATTTATCTCCGGCTACATACACCCCACCCAGCGAAAGCACATCGCTCTTTCGGTCATCTCGTGAAAATGCGCCACCCAGTGTCCTGATAATGGTGAAATCCGAGGTTCCTCCTCCGAAATCCCCTATCAGCACGACTCTTTCTTCTCCTGGCTTCAGAGTAGCTTCAAAAGTCAAAGCAGCTGCGATAGGTTCATACTGAAACCAGATCCGCTTGAATCCTGCTTTGCGGGCCGCTTTTTCAAGCCGTTGCTGTGCTACTGCATCTTTGGTGCTATCTGTTGAAAATACCACCGGCCGTCCCAGTACAACACTGTCAACGGTACATCCTACATGCGCCTCGCCTCGTGCCTTCAGCTTTCGAAGAATGATGGAAACCAGATCGTCGATGGCATAGCGTTTTCCGAATATTTCCGTACTGTCAAAATTGGTGTTGGGGAGAAAGGTCTTGATCGACTGCATGAATCGTCCGGCAGCACCATCACTCACATAGTTCCTGATGGCCTCTTGTCCTGCAAAAATCTCGTTTTCTTCGGTGAAGTACAGCACTGAGCGAAGCAGTTCGTCATCATTGACGGGGTCCATTGGGATGACTTCTACAGTGCCGTTTCTGTAGATAGAAAGAGCAGAATTACTTGTTCCAAAATCGATGCCGAATGTGATCTGCATACAACTCCTTCAAAGGGCAATCATAAATACACAGCAGCAGGCTGAGTACCTGTGATTTTGAATATGGTTGGAAATTTTATGGGGTAATGTGCTGCAAAAGGTGGGTGGAGAGACTGAAATTCAATCCTGCAGAGTATTTCCTGTAAACAGATCTGCTGTGTAACTGTACCTATGCAGGTGCTATCCTAGCATGGCTGTGAAAGATTAATCCAGCAATGTCTTGAATTCCTGTGAGGGCCGGGCTGAAATAGAAACGGCGCGAGAATAGCTCGCGCCGTGGGATTTTGGTGCTCGTCTAAATAATTTCACTTTGCTTTATGACACGTGGCGCAGTTTTGCTTCACCGTAAAGGCCTGCTTTCCATCATGACACGCACCGCATGATTTGCCTTTTTCCATCGCCTTCATGTTTACTGCTTTGGCAGAGCGGTTGCCGCTGATGCCGTAGAGTTTCGTATGGCATGAGCTGCATGAGTACTTGCCGATATGCTGGCCATGCCTGAAGTGCACATTGCCTGCACCCTTGACGGCGTAGTTCCTGTCTCTCGTCGGATGGCAGGCGGTGCACTTGTCGATGCCAAAGGCCTTGGTGCCGTTGTGGCAGGCGCCGCAGGATTTGCCGCGCTCCATCTCAGCCATGCTTACCGACTTGTTCTTGCCTGCCGCAAACAGCTTGGGATGACAGGTCCCGCAGTCAGGGGTGCTTGTCAGGTGCTTTTTGTGGCTGAAATTAGTCGTGCCGGTTGCCTTGACCTTGTAGACGATCTCCTTCACATGGTGGCAGCGGGCACAATCCTTGAGCGGGAAAGC
>NZ_JAHDYS010000001.1 GCF_018531195.1 Pelotalea chapellei
TTTGTAAAAATAATTGAAAAAGAACAAAAGACCGAAAAACCTAAGTTAAACCTGGTTTTAATGTAGGGGTAAGGTCAAAAGGTTCTGATAAATCACAGAATGTACAGAAGAACAAAGGACAAACAATGGAAGAATACAAACCAATGACTGCTGAATCGGTACAGGAGCTGCTGAATAAGGCCGGGGCAGAGACGATGGCGCGCCAGGGGCGTACTGAGAGCTATAGCGCTCCCCGGGACTTCTCTTTTGAGGTAAAAGCGGTCTTCACCAACGGCATGGAACTGCAGGTGGTAGCCCGCCAGTTCAACTACCGAGAAGCGTGGGAGGCCACCGGGCGCGTCAACGACATGGTGGATGTTTCTCTGTTGCGAAACGGTTCTTATCTGCCCTTGCCAAAGGGCTACCCTTTTTTTCAGGAGACGGATACGGAAGAAGGAGTCGATGAAGAGCGCCTGAAGGAGATCATCGACGCAGTACGAAATCTGAATCCGAAGATCTACCTGCTGCAGGAATTGACGGGAGGCTAACGCATCAATTCAGCAATACCGGCTGCAAATAGCGTCGCCCCACCGTTGGCCGGGTGTCTGACCGTGGCCGCAGGAATTATTCCCATATTCACCATCAGCCCTTCCGACTTCTTGCCCACAGCGACGATTCTGGCTGTCGGAAAGGAATTGATCAGCAGTTTTAAAGCCGGTGCTCCATATTCCATTTCCTGTGGTGTGGGGGTCCGGTTGGACCAGGGGTTGCCTGGCTTGTGGGGATGAAGCTGCAAGGCATTCCAGAGGATGGTACGTTCGGCGATGCCGAGATTCTGGAGCGTCTTCCAGACAATGGTTGCAGATGGCTCGGAGAACGGCAGGCGACGCATGGACAGGCGCCCTGCCGGAGCCGGTATGCGGGGGATGGAACCTTCGCCGAGCAGGCGTTCACTGGTAAAGGCGATGCCGCTGTAGCGGCAGCCCTGGTAACCGACAGCCTCGCCAACCAGAATGAAGGCGGGATTACAGTCAAGATGCAGGGCCAGCCGTTCCAATCGGGCAGCAGGACCATCGTCGGCGATCTCGTGGGGACAGTGTTCATGCCATGGATTGAAAAGATCCGGCAGCCCGACCGGCAGTGTGGATATGAGACGTTCTGCTAACGACATGGTTACCTCTTTTTTCCCTGCAATAATATGGCTCAAATTTAAAGGCTTGCAGTAATCACTGCAAGCCTTTGTTTAACACTCTATAGCGGCGCATTCTGCCGATACCCCTGAACATCATTTACGATGTTGATTCAACCAAATTTCACCTTCTGCCCTGGTACGGAATATGGCAACGACCAATCCTGCCTGCTCGACGTATGTCTGCCACATGCGTATCAAACCGAAAACAGCATCGTTTGATGCAATTACTGCGGCATAGATATATGGCACCTGAGCTGAGATTTCCTTATCCTTAAGTGCTATAGTCCTAACCATCTCGGCGGAAGTTTCAATCCGCTCCACAGCTGAATAATCTGCAATTATGTATCTGACACCCTCTCCGTTTAAAAGATAATGCGTCGCCAGGTCATGAGATTCCAGAATCTCCTTGCCTGTAACGACGCCGGACCAGACACGGGTCAGTTGCTTCAATGACTCATCATATTCTGTCTCGAATGGCATCAAGAATCCCCATCTTTCGCGTGTTTACAAAAAGGGTTCGGATTTATAGCATGATAGCAAACTAATTTACAACTCATTAAACCGCAGCCCCTGCTCCAAGTTTTGACAATCATTTGGAAAATGAAGTCGAAAGATATATATTGAGGCTGAAATCACGAGCGCATCGGAACAGTTTGAAATGATCATGCAATAGGGAGAAGATTTATGGGCCTTTTTTCAGGAGAGACGAAGAGTGCAGGTTCGGCTGAAACCAGGAAGTTCCATGCGGAGTATGGTCAACTGCTTGCTGACGGCGAAATCATTGATGCCGGTTTTGTGGTCTTCAGGGATACATTCCTGTTCACCAACAAGAGATTGATTCTCATCGACATACAGGGAGTTTCGGGCAGACAGATAGAGTACTTGTCAATCCCATACGGCAGCATCCGAAAGTTCAGCGTTCAGACAGGAGAGAAATTCGATCTCAACGCGGAATTAAAGCTCTGGATTGGCAATGACACGATTCCACTGGAGAAGAAGTTCAACAAAGACGTGAATATTTATGATGTGCAGAAGGTTCTTGCAGGCCATGTGCTGAAGTAGCACCAGAATCACACCATAGGAACCGCCAAAGCAAAAGGGTTACAGTTATCAGCGCTGTAACCCTTTATTTTTATTGACGGAGAGGTGGGTATTTATGGTTTCTGCTGTCCCTAGAATTCCAAGCAATTAATCCACTATCTTTATAATTCCGTTACACTTCGGATAACCGGCGCAACCCCAAAAGAACTTGCGGTTACTGCTGCCACTGATGCAGGGTGGTGCGAATGATTTCTAAATAGCCTGGCTCCCGCACGACCTCTTGATATCCCGGAACGGCTCCCACCCACCTGCCCAACCGGACGTTGCGTTCCTGTGTGAGATAAAGGGTGGGCAATCCCATAAGGGCCGGCCCGTCCATGCCGGCAGTGGTCACGCCAATCTGGCCCACCAGGCCGTGGCGGCATCGCAACTCTTCAAAGAGTTGCAGTTGAGCCCGGCGCATCTCCGGCCCCTGGAAGAGCGTTTCTTTCCAGCACAGGGCCAGGTTGACTGCGCTTGGCGGAACTAGCTCCAGAGGAACTTTATCGCCGAAAAAGATGGGGGTGAGCCCGGCATTCACTACCAGTTCAGAAAGCTGACGCAACTCATCGAAACAGGTATTGCGCTGGACATGGTGGTCACCCGTTCGTACCCAGAGCAGCACCTTCTGTTCCGGCTTCCCCCCCACCTTGCCATCGATCCATGATAGTAAGGCAGCCGACGGCGACTCGTCACCCAGAAAGGCTGCGCGCAGGGTGCACTGTGCTTTTTGCGCGTCAGCGCGAAAAGCCTCGGCAATGATATGCGTCAGATGCTTGGGACTTGCCGGTCGAGACCGATAGGGGCGAAGGGCTCCGTCCAACCCGGCATCGAAAAGGAATCGTCTGGCCTGCACTTCCTGGGCAGCGCCGGGTCTGATCTGGATGGATAGGCCGGCAAACAGTGCCGCAGCTGCCAGGTACCAGCCTTCGCCAAACGAAAAGCCGGGATCGGCATGGAACGTATAGGCACGGTTGCGCTCCAGGACGATGTTCCTGGCTGCTTTTGCAGCAACCTCAGCTCTGCGGGCCATCGCTCTCGCTTTGGCCGTATCAAGTAGCCGGGTAAAACCTGCGGCCCCCAATGCCGCCTCTTCGGCAGTGCCAGCGATCTGCTCTACTCGCTGCCAGCCGTCTTCGCAGTCTTCCAGAGTGGGCGCCCGCTGAGAACCGCGAGAGAGCTGCCCGGCACCATAGCGCGCATCCTCTGCCCGAGCCGCGAAAGCCTGAATCAGCACCCATTGGAGCAACGCAACCTCTCGGCTCTCCCCCGCGTTGTCCAGCGCCTGTGTGGCCAACAGAACAACCTGCTCCAGCCGAGAGCGATAATCATCGCGCACTCCTGGCAGATGCAGCGTTCCCTGCAATGCAGTGGCCTCGGCCAAAAGAGTGACGGCCTTTCGTGTGAGCTCCCCGCCATCCGTTTCGTTAGTAAGCAGCCTGGTCACAGGATCTTCTTCGACCAGGTTTTCGGCGCGAGGGGGCCGTCTATTTCCAACGCCAGATTGTGTAAAAATGGGCGGGGTCCGCGAGATTTTATCCAGTCGATCATCACGGCCAAGCCCTCTTCGAGTTTCACCTTCGGCTGGTAATCCAGCAGTCGCCGGGCCTTGTCGGCGCAGCAGTTGGCAAAGAAAACCTCCTGGGGGCGTCCCTCGATCCGGTTCGGCTGCAGATCGAAATCGAGGAGCCGGGCGATGGTGGCGGCAAGTACGTTGATGGTGACAAACTCATCGTCGGGGCCGATATTGATGACCTCATGGACACAGCGGTTGTCTGTGGCCATCCGCAAAAGCGGATCCACCACATCGGAGACAAAACTGAAGCAGCGTCTCTGATTGCCGTCCCCGTAGATATAGGGTTGGCGTCCCTGCAACATCAGGTTGATGAATATAGCGGCCACGTTGCGATAAGGATCGTCGTAGCGCTGCCGTGGCCCGATGATATTGTGAGGAACCGCCACCACCCACTCCATACCGTGGGTTTCGGCAATATTGGCCAGCAGCCTCTCCGCACACCATTTGGCGATGCCGTAGGGATCCTGAGGAGCCGGCACCATATCCTCGGTAAACGGAATTTTGTTCGTGCCGTACCTGGCCATGGACGAACAGAGCACGAAGCGTTTGACACCTCCGGCCGCTGCCGCGGAGACAACGCCACTGGTCGCCGTGACCACGTTGCGGGTGACCAGATGCGGGCTGAATACGGAGAAGCCTTCATAGGCTGTGGCCGCGCAATGGTAGACAATATCGACGTCTTTCAGCAAAGGGGCCAGTGGCGCAAAATCATTGCAATCGATGTGATGAAACAGAGCGCGATCCGGAACATTGTCCAGATAGCCCCCCATCAGGTTGTCACATCCCGCAACCAGGTACCCTTCAGCCAGGCACCTCTCCGCAATATGACTCCCTAAAAAACCTGCGATACCCGTAATGAAAATTCGTTTTCCGCTCAATTGCACTCCGTGCCGGATTTTATATGACCGATCCTGTCATGTATTGAAAACAAACAAAGGCTCCGGATTTAAGGGATTCTGCTCCCTCTTCCAGAGCCTCAATTTTGGGGCCCTTTTTATACGCCATGTCACGCTATGCTGTCAATGCGTCAGCCCGGTCAGGCAGTTTGCTGGGCGGGCTACGGCTGCTGGAGAGGACCAGATGTCGGGCATGTGAAGTACCTCCGAAAGCGCTGTGGTGGGTAGTTTAGTTTGTGGGAGATTTTGACGAGATGGGACTTATTCTATTAATTGGGAAGTAAACCCTGAAACTAAAGCCTTACCCTAGTTTTTGTGGTTCTCTCAGCGCCCTCTGCGACTCTGCGTTAACAAGCCTGTATCTAAAGTTATGGTGCAGCGGTTTCCAGGGCACGCGCCAGTTGATCCGGACAGGAGGTATCACCCTGGCAGGCGATGCCTTTCAGTCGCCGCACCGCCTCCGCTACCGGCATCCCCTTGACCAATGCAGCCACTGCCTGGGTGTTACCGGCACAGCCTCTGATGAACTCGACGTCGACAATTATACCGGCCTCTATCTCAATATTGATTTGCGTGGCACAGGTGCCGGATGTTTCGTAACTGATTTGCATTTTAAAAGTCCTTTTTGCTAGTGGAAAGATGCCTTTTAAGGATGAAAAGGGGAGGTAAAAAGACCTGTTTGATTCATGATGTTAGTGAGTTGGCTTGGTCCGAACCCATCCGTTTAATCCGTCCGACCGAGCGAATTGTGATTGGGCTTCAGTTTAGAAGAAAGCTCGTTCTGATACATCACGGTGATATTGATACATCTACCTGTGTGTTTACCGAATAAATGTCTGTGGAAATATTTCCGCGTACTGTTAAAATTTTTGCTGTGTCAGAACCATTATACTTATAAAAATAACCATTTTTAGTGTCTACTATTAAGTCATAAAGTCCGTAATCTTCAGATCTTTGTTTTATAGATAAACTTCCTGAAGCAACTCCAGCGCCATAATTGTTGTTAGTTGTTGTTCTCATACTCCGGCTATTACTACGACTTGAAGAATTACTGCCGGCATATTGACCTGTCCCAGAAACAAAAAATTCTCTGCCACTAAATTCTCCGCTGCTTTTATCAACCGACCAAAATTTTGACTCAGCAGGAATATTAAAACCAATTTTTGTTAGGTATGTCAAAGCTGACTGCCCAGATGTATATCCATATAATTCAATCATCTTAAACAGAGACTCAAATTCATCTTTCTTGGGAAGTCTCCAATCACTGAACCCTAAATAGGTTGACTGATTTAACTTTCTTACTACGGCAGCAGCCCCTTCAGCACTTTTTACATTTTTTACTGTAAGCGGCGATCTTAACCACATGAGGTTGGTTTTTGGGTCTGCGACTGTGCTCTCAGAAACAATCGGCTTCTTAATTTTGTCTCTTAGTCCATGCATATTAAATGGATCATTGCTTATTTCAGGATCTGCATCAAGTTCCCATTTTATGCGCCCAGTAAATCCAGCCGGCATATCTTTTAATAAATCCCAGTAGATGTTTTTTCCTTTTCCAACAGGTACTTTTGAACCGTAATCACCGGATAGATGAATTACACCTGGCAAATAGCGCTCTTCATCAAAAACTACTGCTACTTTAACATTAGCCTGGCGCTCGCCTGGTTTCCCAAATAAATCATATGAAAGGTGGATTTTGCTGCCAATTACGGTAGCTTTAGCATTTTTTATTTCAATGGCAAAACATGAACAAGTCAAAAGAAGAAACACACCAATACATAAGGTCATTAATCTCATTTACGTTTTCTCCATATGCTGAAGATCATGATTCTAGTAACATACATAACAAATATCCCGCGAAGACCTAATGAGCACCCACCACAGTCCTACTCCTTTTAATAGAGAACTGCTCGCAAGCCTACAATCGCCATTCCCTACGATGTTCAGCCAGATACTCCTGAGCATGCAAAAACCGCAAAAACCGGGGACGTTGTTTACGCAAAAACCGGCAAAAACCGGGGACGTTGTTTATTTGTTGATTAATTTGACATTTACCCAACATTTGGCAAAAACCGGGGACGTTGTTTATTTGTTGATTAACTTGACTTTCGCCCAAATTTAAACCACTTCCGGGCTGACCGTTCCGGGAGCATCATACTTAATTCCCCTCTATCGCCACCACCTGCCGACATTTAGGATACGATGAACACGCCCAGAACAATTTACCAGCATGGGGACCGGTTTTTGCCTGCCGCTTCACCATAGCCGCTGCACATTTTGGACAAACTGGCACTGCTTCTTCAGGCTTGGCAGATATCGGGGCAGCCACTGCTTTGGTTTCTGACTGTACCGGAGAAGGCTCTGTCTTTGCCGCAGTCGGCACAGGCGATTCAGCTGCAAGCTTGAATACTTCGACCAACCTCGCCCGAACCTCCTGAATCGCATACCCCTTCTTGGCAGAGAATCGAGCAACCAGAATCTTCGCACTCGCCAAGGCCTGATCGACAAATTCATCTCTCCCGGCACGATCTTCCCGAGCATGGGACTGATCATCAAGCTCAACAACTCCAATCACAGACAGATCAGCAACCGAACAGATTACGAAATCCAGATGCTTCTGGTTAATTCTGTTCAGGGCTGTAGTGCGCTTGCTTTTCGAGAGCCCTTTGGCCGGCTTGACAAGGTCACCGAGACGGACTTTGCCGAACACCCGGTAACGACTGTCCAGCGCCTGCTCCAGCACGCCAAGAAACGAGCGTTCTGCCGGGGTGAAGAGGATATCCCTGCTTTCAAAAGAAAGCCCTTCGGCCTTCGACGGCTGCTTTGCCTTTAAGCCAGCAAGAACAACGGCAATCACAAGAATCAATACAATGATAATTAGAAGGTTCATTCCTGATCCATTTCAGACCAGTTTTGGCGGTCATGGTCTAAGCCCTTTGCTGGGCGAACTCTGTGCGTTGAAACATGAATCTGTTTGCGCCACTGCTCTGCTACCACGGCAGCTCTCTCCTCAAAATGTTGTGCGTGGTGTGGTTGTGAGACAAGAAAGAAGACAACATGCGGAGTCCGGAATGAGAGCACTTCCGGTGCGTTGAGTTGCCTGCAAAGCTCCAATGATAGGCGCGTTATGAATTGCTCCCGGTTCTCACGTATGAAATGTTGATATACAAGAATTGATTTGCCTGAACTAAATGCATTGGTCAATTCGTGCCAATATAGGAACTTCGATGATTGCTTTCGCCCGTAAGGGCGCGATTTGATTTCGAGCCCATTATCTGGGTCGAAGAATATCAAATCTACTCCCTGTAATCGCTCGAGCATTTCCTCAAAGTACCGACCTCGCTCCTTCGGAATGTCAGAGAGTAAGTCGCAGTGATAGATTGCATTCTGGAGAACGCCTATTGACTCGAGGCGGTTGACATGCCTTTCATTGTCCCGGATGCAGTCAGCCAAGTGCTCAAATAATAGTGAATCGTATTGCTTCCACTTCCACGGCGAATCCAAATAGCGAGTGAATTGCCCATCAGTGCGGTCGTCGTTCGGGGTGAGCATCCAACACACACCAGTTCGGATCTTACCGCTGCCAGAGAGGATGCGAAGAAGTCCGTACTTCCGATAATCATTAATGTCCGCGACGTATTGATTTTTCATTGGTCTATATGGCCTTTTTTCAATTTGATCTAATTCGTATTTGAGCACTTCACGCGCGCGTGAACTGATCATCCAACCTAATGGATTGTAATTCGACCATCCCCCTCACTAACTCCTACGATACCCGCTCCAACATGCGCCCTACTTACACCAACTTAAACCGCCGAACCAAATCCTGAAGAATAAGCGCATTCGAAGACAACTGTGATGCTGCTGCGGCTGTTTCACTTGCCCCTCTGGACGTGTCATGCACCACATCCGTTACCTGCTGAATGTTGGTCGTTATCTCACTAGTTGTTGCAGTCTGTTCTTCTGCTGCTGTGGCGATCTGATTTATCTGCATAGTTACTTCATTGATCTGGGCAAGAATCTCATCCAGCGCATGGCCTGATTTTTGGGAACTTGCCGCACCTTTCTCAACCTCTGCGACTCCCTCTTCCATCGCCCGCACGGCAGATTGCGTCTCTTTTTGAATGGCGGTTATCATCTCGGATATTTCCCGTGTTGCCCTGGTTGTTCGTTCTGCCAGTGCCCGCACTTCATCTGCCACAACCGCAAATCCCCTGCCCTGTTCGCCAGCCCGGGCGGCCTCTATGGCTGCATTCAGTGCCAGCAGGTTTGTCTGGTCGGCAATATCTTCGATAGTACCGACGATTGCGCCGATCTGTTCGGAGCGTGCTCCCAGATTTTCCACTGTTGTCGCGGATAGCCTGACTCGTTCTGCAATTCTGCCCATACCAGCTATCGTCTCCTGGACGACAGCACCGCCATGAGTGGCAGATGCACTGGTCTGTCGTGAGCTATCCGCAGCCATACTGCAGTTACGGGCGATGTCGGAACTTGTGGCAGCCATTTCTTCACTTGCAGTAGCAACTGTGCTGGTTTGGGATGCAACTTCTTCGGCACCGGTAGCAATCTGTTCAGCTGTAGTCTGAAGCTGGTTTGATGCGGAGGCGACCTGGCTGGAAGTGCTGGCCACCTGGTTAAGAATGTCCTTCAAATTGTCAATAACCCGGCGTGAGGAATCCGCCAGCTGACCTATCTCATCAGCCCCTGTGACCGTGATGGCAACGGTTAGGTCACCATCGGCCAGTTTTTCGTTTGCGGCCACAAGCTCTGCCACTGGACGCGTAATACTTCTTGTAATGGCTATTGCCACGATGGCGGAAAGTATGCTGGCGAATACAAGGAGAGCGATTGTTAAAGTGCGTGTTGATTTAACTGATGCCTCAACAGTATCGCCCTCTTGGTCCATCGCTTTGCCCTGCAATGCTATAAGCTCATCCAGTGCGGCAAAATACTCACCCTGTGATTTGCGAACACTGCCGAAAAGTTCTTTTACGGCTTCATCCCGCTTATTGCTTTCAATCAATTCAATAACCAGTTTTTGAGAGGTTATATAAGCCGGTCGCCTATCGAGAACCTTTGTCATCAAGGCTTTTTCTTCATTCGATGTGATGGTTTTACCTACTTCTTCAAGCCTCTTTCCAATAACTTCACGTGCATCCTGGATTCTTTTCTCCTCTTTTTGAACTTCGGCGGGGTCACTGGTAAGGATCATGTTTCGCATGGATCGGGCAATGACATTCACATTGTCTTTCACCTCTGCGAGTGCCTTAACTTTGGGCCAGTGATCATCGGTTACTTGTTGAACTTCACTGTTAACTGATGATAAACGGGCAATGGAAAAGACGCCTAAGATCACCAGTAATACGAGGACAATTCCAAATCCAACACCAAGCCTGATTCCGACCTTAACGTTTGAACTCTTCATCTGAATTCCTCCTTGCCTTGAAATAAAAAAAGCCTACTCATGATCACATGGGTAGGCTCAAAGTTTTACCGCCACTTCGACAGCCCCTCTATCCTTTACAGGACAGGTAGCTTTGCGCCACCAGGTTTCCCTGGCTTTACCCTTTCGGTGACAAACTAATTAAATTTTTTCTTACCATACGCTTTTAATTATCAAAATCAAGGGTTCTAACAATTGTTTCGTAAGACTAAAAGCTGGGGCTTAAAACCACCTCACGCGGAGCCGCAGAGACGCCAAAAGGACTACAAAACCTTAAAATTAAATCCTTTCAGCCTCACGATTACCTCACGATTTAAAGACTAAAACCATACAAGTCTTTCACTGCTGTTGACTCTGATTCTTTCAAAATCCGGCTTTTTCGAGGAAGTTTCGTGAGGCTAAAAGTTAATCATAATCCCTCAGATACGATGAATCAGTGCCGGTCCGTGCTGCACGGTGCGGGCATAACTGATCGCGGGCCGGCCAAAGGCCATGGCATAGCCGAACAGATGATCGTCTGGAATGCCGAGTGCGTGGCGAGCTTCAGGCACCAGGGTCTCAATGGCGATTTTGGCCAGACCGTCCCAGACGGTGCCCACCCCATTAGCCTGGGCGAACAGCTCGAAGTACGAGAGGGCAATCAGGCAGTCGGGCAGCGGGCACGGCGTGTCTTGTGGGGCCGAGGCCACCAGGAAGTGCGGTGCACCTCGAAAGAGTGTATCTACCCCCTTTTCTTCCCATAGCCGGACAAAATCCGCAAAAAAGCCGAGCCCCTCGGGCAGCGCCTCCTCCCGCACCAGTCGGCCGAGGCCCTCCATGATCTGACTCCGCAGGGCGGCGAGCTTGACACGATCATCCACCACTGTGAAGCGGACCTGTCGCGAGTTGACACCGGTGGGGGCATACCAGGCCACCTCCAGCAGATGCTGCAGCAGGGCCGGTTCCAGGTTCTCGTCCCGGTAATGGCGCACCGAACGGCGTTCCTTGATCAATAGCTCCAATTGATCGGGATCGACACCGGCTACTGGCAGACTCGCCTCCGGTTTGAGCCCGAGTATCGAGAGGGCAGCCGTGGGGCAGATCGCCAGACAGTGCTGACAGCGGTAGCAGCTGGCCTCTTTCTCCGGAGCGATAGCAGGCAGGCCGTCTGTCATGGAGATGATGCGTGCCGGACAGTCTGCCGCGCAGTGGCCGCAGCTGGTGCATTTCTGTGTGTCTATGTTGAAATCAAGCATTCGATTACTCCTTTTAGACCATAAATTCAGTATGGTTATCACAGCTGTCTCTTTCATGGCAATTGGTATGCCACAGTTTAATACTACACACAGCGGACGGAATGCGCATCATCTGCCAACCTCTCACAGAACCCTCAGGTCCCGTCCAATATGGTATACTCCCCCCGGCAGCCTGAGCCTGCTACCGATCACATCTGACAACCTGCCTTAACCAAGGAGAGTCACACATGACTTCCGCACGCTACGACGTAATCATCATCGGGACCGGCCCGGCCGGGCTTGGGGCTGCATTTCATCTCAGCGACCTCAACCCCTCCCTTTCAATCCTGATGATCGACCGGGAGAAGATCTGTTCCGGCGGGCTGTTGAACGACTGCAAGCAGAACTACACCTACCCGACCGGGTTCGCGGAGGAGAACTGGACCAGAGCGGAGGCCGAGCGGCTATTGCCGCTGGTGGAGGAGAAGCTGCAGCCGACGATCAAGGAAAAGCAGAATCTGGAGATCTACCGCAAGCGCGCACAGCGGATCGGCGTGACTTTGCTGGATATTCGGCAGGCCCATGTGGGCACGGACAGGAGCAGGCTCCTGATCGATCGGATGATGTCCGAGCTTACGGCGCGCGGTGTCACCATCGTGTTAGGCAAGGAGGTGACAGATGTCTTTGAGCATGAGAGTGGCGCAGGGATCACCATTGGGGAGGCCGAGCGGGTCTACGGGAATAACGTGATCGTTGCGCCGGGTCGTAAGGGCTTCAGCTTTCTGCAACAGATCATGGAGCGCCTGAAGATTGCCTACGTTGATAATCACGTGGACATTGGTGTCCGCATCGAGACCACCCTGGAAAATTACCCCATTGTCCGGGATTACTACGACCCGAAATTCTTCTTTCCCGATGGAGTCAGGACCTTCTGTACCAACTCGGGCCATGCACGGGTGATAATCGAGAAATACCAGGATTTCAGCCTGGTCAACGGCCACGCCCTCTCCGAGGAGCAGACGGCAAACAACCTGGTGAATTTCGCGTTGCTCAAGACCATCGGGCTGAAAGATCCGGTGCGCAGCGGACAACAGATGGCGGTCTACCTGGGACGATTAGCCTACGAGATCGGCGGCGGCAAGCCGCTCATGCAGCGAGTGGGCGACTTCAGAATGGGGAAAAGATCCAACGCGGAAACATTCAACGATGACCTCTACTCAGCGTTCCGCCCCACCTGCCCGGTGACTGCCGGCGATCTGGGACTGGCGGTACCGGCCAAGATCATGCGCCACATCTGGGGAGCGATGAAAAAACTCGACACGATCATCCCCGGAATCCTCCACCCGAGCACGATCATGTATTACCCGGAGATCAAGATGTACGCCAACAAGCCGGCCTTCAACGACGAGCATTTCCGGGTGTGCGAGCACATCTTCATGGTTGGGGACGGAGCGGGAACTTCACGCGGCATAACCGGCGCCTGGGCCAGCGGAATCAGGGCAGCAGAGGGAATTGTGGGATTACGGCAGACGACGCAACGAGAACCTTAAGAGACAGGCAAGATTGTTTTTTCAGAAAAAATATTTCGTCGCTTAAAGCGCTTAATTCTGGTACTTCGTTGCGTGAAACAAGCTTTTTTTAACCAATCTTTGGAATGAAATCTGCTGAACTCATCCAGAAAAAGTTTCCGCCACTCCCTCGTTCCAAACAGCCAGCATTCGGCTGCCCACTTCCCGGAACTCCGGGTGCTCCTCCAGGTACTCAGTCAGCATGCCACGGGTATCGTTCACCCCCTCCGCCACCTGTTCGAAAATTTGCCCGACCTTACCCACCGACAATGCCAGGTGTGTTACCGCAAATTTCTCCAGGTTCTTCCGTGGCCACCACTTCTTGGTGCCTGCCAGGGAGAGAGCAGGAACATCTCGGGGGATATAGGCAACGGTCGTCACCATATCGTACACGGGCGCCAATCGGACCGGTTGCCCGGGGCGCTCATACAGCACACCGAAATTTTTCAGGTGGGCATCGCCATTTCGTATCATGCAAGAGAGCACAAGTGAGGAAAAGAATTGCTCACGGGCTGTCCGCAGGAACTCTCCTGATACGAAGTCTTTGATGGACCGCGCAACCCGTTCATAGGTACTACCGTATTTCTGGTCGGTGCCCAAAGCCTGCAGGGCACACATGTCCTCGAAGCCAAGGGAGGAGCCGTCAGAATCAGTCAGATCGAACCGCTTCATCACGAACAGCCCGCCGTTTTCCGATAGATGAAATTCCGGCACCGGCAAACCTGACCGCTTGGCCGCTGTCATGCAAAAAAATTCGTTTGCCGCCAACTGTGGAAAGTCGGCTCCCCACGATTTCACAATGTAACCACCAACGGCAGCTGTCCCTCGCTCCGTCGCATCCAGCATAACCTTTGGCTGCACGCCGGAAACCCCGGACCTGAGGGCATACTTCCCTACCAGGTCGTGAAACAGTTCTTCAGTGTCCGGGTAGGATAGCAACTCCTCCAGCGATTCGGCTGTTTCCACAATGCCGGGAGCCGCATCCTCCGGCAGGGAAAAGCGGTTCCGACCGATCTGGTTGCCACCGGTAACGCGAAGAATATTCAGGTCATCTTCTCCGGTAAGCTTGGCGATTGCGCGTCGGATAGCCTCAAGCAGCGCCCCTTCCGGGAGATTCATCTGAAAAATCGGGTGAAGATCTCTGCTCAGCCAGCTCTCCAACCGCACCGGCATGGTAAGCGACACCTGGGCAACTGAAGACTCTGCGGCCTGATCATAGGCAAAGACATACTGGCGCTGGTCCAAAGTCTGATCCAGAAGACCCGCCCGACGATGAGCGGCCCATACGGCCAAAGTATTAGCACTCATTTCCCGCCCCTAAGCTCGTCCAGTGTCGGCGGAGCCCCTGCCGGTCGGACTCGAAATTCCAGGCTGAGATACTCCAGTATCCTGATCAATTTGCGGACGCCAACCTCCTGGACGGTTCCCGATTCGATCTGGCTGATCGTAGCACGGCTCATTCCCAGGTCCTTTGCCATCTTTTCCTGGGATATCTTCAGACGCTTGCGCTCTTTGCGTATTTCTTCTCCGATTTCGAATAGCATGAATGTATTCTATATGAAACATTATACCCATTCAACCACTAATTGTTTTACATACGAAACTATTGTGCCTTCAATTATCGGTAACGACAGGAACTGGTCACAGAGAGGTGAGCATGGCCGACGAAGCGGCTGGCCGAGTGAGAGGAGAGTTATGGCATTGTGTAGTCAGGAAGATATTGGTTCAATGTGCTCGAGAAAAATCGAGTATGCCCTACCCCTGCCGCTGCTTCTCGGCTGCACGCTGCAGAAAGACAGGCGCAGCGGACTTGGATACTTTTGAGAGCTGCTGCAACAGTTGGAAAGGTACCTGCTTCAGGTTGTAGTCTGCTTTGAGGTCATCAATCATACCCATCCAGAGGTGACCGGTCATTTCGGCATCGGCAAGGGCCCGGTGGTGTACTCCATCCGTGGTGAGGCTCTTGTGGCGAACCAGGGTTTCCAGGCTGTGACCGGGGGATTCGGGATACAGGCGGCGGGAAAGCAGCAGTGAACAGGCAAATTCCTGGCAGCGTGTGTGATTGATGCGCTGCAGTTCGGCATCGAGAAAACGGCTGTCAAAGGAGGCATTGTGGGCAACCAGATGATGCCTGGCCATGAAAGCGGCGAATTTATGCATCACTTGGATTATGGAGGGGGCGGCTTGCAGCATTTGATTGGTGATGCCGGTATACTCCTCGATGAAGCGGCTGATTTTCATCCCCGGATTCATCAGGCTCTGGAAACGGTCCACGATCCGATTATTCTCGATCAGAACAGCCCCGATCTCTATGGCCCGATCGCCATTATTGGGTGAAAGACCGGTGGTCTCGAAATCGAGTACCACAACGCTGTAATTACCCATTCCGCTTACTCGTTACAGCATTGCCGCCTACCTTCTTTCCCTGGAGCATTTTCAAGAAATCGATGCTGGTGCGTTCCCGCTTTTCCTGCAGGATGAATCCCCGCTTGAGAACCTCCGCCTCGATCTCTTTCATATGCAAGGCTCCCCAGGGAACAAGCAGGGTATCGTAACGTACCAGGGCCTTGTCAAGATGACGCACCACCGTCATGTTCCTGCGGTGCAGAATGTCGTCCATGATAATCTCGTACATTGCCGGGGTGATGTTCTTCTCTCCCCAGGCGTTGAGCGCCAGAATTCCTTGTATGAACGAGCGGCTCTCCTGCAGGTGCTTTCCGAAAGCATCCAGAAACAGGAGGGTCGGCGATCTGAAATCTTTAAGATCCACATCAGCCCTCAATATGTCGGGAACCGCCTGTCGAACATCTCCCGTACTTTTGGAAAGCGGCTTATCAAGGTCTTTTGCGTCGATCAGCCTGCCCCGAAACCGCATCTCCTGCTGGGATGTCAGCCCCAGAATACCGGCTACTTTGCCGTAATCGATTTTGTTGGTCAGCTTCTGTCCGGTGTCGCTGACTCCTTCGGCCAGTATAAGCATGCGACCTGGCGCAATCGAATTTGCCAATTGGTTATAATAGTCTCTGTCACCCACATGAATCATGCCTGACAGCCGCACCGTCTGGTTATTGCGCCGGTAGACCCTCTCGGACATGTGCAATCCGTCGGGACCAAGGCGCATGAAACCGGAGGTACCTTCGGCCATGTAGGCATCGACAGTGGTAAGTACAACCAGTATCAGCATCATGGGAACCACAACGAGACTGGCAGCGCTGTAAAGCAGGGTATTTCTCAAGCTGAAAAACGGGCCGGCAAATAGTTCCGGCGGCATGGTGACACAGCGTTCCTCCCCCTGCCGGAAATAGCGGAGGGGAAGCATGCCAAGCAGGACCTGCATGATGGAAACGATCAAACCGTAGGTCTTTAAGTCGGCCAGAGCTGGGAAAAGCCATGTAGAGAAAGGGCAGAGCAGTGCAAACAGGATCAGGGGGAGGAAAACACGCTTGGGCAGCCGCCGATCGATGCCGAGAATAACGTAGAGCGGAATGGCAAGAAGGATGACCGAACTGGCCAGCAGTTCTCTCAGGGCGGTAAAGGGCATCAGCCTGGTAAGCAGGATTACAAGCTCATCCACCAGGGAAAAGCCGCCGTCGGCAATAAACAGGATTAAAAACAGGTTGGCAAAAGATCTCATGGAAAAATTCCGGGATAATTAAAATATGAAAGGACGGAAAGCGGACTGGGGAGTCATAAACCGAGCAGGTGTGGAACCCGCCCCTGCATCCATCATGAAGATGTTGCTTCTACCATGGGAGGTTAATAAAGGCAATTCTTTGATTAAAGAGACAGTCTAGCGTCTTGCTTCTCTTAGCGGCTTTTCGGCTCCGCGTGAGAAGTCTTTCAACTGCTCTCTCGCTCGCTTCGCTTAAGACGCTAAGACGCGAAGAAAACCAATCTTTAAGATGCTGTTGAAATACTCAAGATTGTTCAAAAATAGTCAGATCGTCGCACCCGCAGGAAGCCCCGCGGAGGCATGAACTTAATCCGCCGCACACTTTCACGTGTGAAAGTGGACCGCGAAGGCGCCCGAAGGGTGAGGCCACAGGCCGAAGTCACAAGGTGGCTTTCGAGGACAGCGGCGAGATGGCTGTTTTTCAACAACCTTTTAAAGGCTTGGTTTGATGTTCTGGTTCATGCGGAATAGGTTGTTCGGGTCATAAGTCTGCTTCAGCTGAACCAAGCGTTTGTAATTAGCTCCATAGGCCGCCTGGGTACGGTCGGTTTCGTCCTGGGTAAGAAAATTGACATACACGCCGCCGGTGGCAAAGGAAGCAGTGGCATTGAAGAACTCACGCGCCCAGGAAATGAAACGCGTGTCATCTTGTGGCTGCTCCCATCGGCAATGGACATTGAGTACGTATTTGATATTCCGGTGGGCATAGGCGGTAGCTTCCGGTGCCACCCGATTTGCCTGACCGCTGATCAGCCCGATAAAGATCTCGCACTGGGGTCCGGGTAGTCTGCCAGCGTAGGCAACCAGCGCCTCAATAGCACCGTCACTCAGCGTGACAAAATTATGTGATTTCCAATAATTACGCGCCCCGGGTGCAAGCAGTGGATCAAAGGTTTTCTGCCATGCTGTGAAAGGCTGCAACCCGATGTGCTCACCGTAAGGCTGAGCAAAATTACGCAACGGCTCAATGGCGCGCCGTCCCTCCTCAATGTCACCCAAATGAATGAAGGGAAAGACAACAACCATCTTACCGTGAACCTCCGGGGGCAGGAAGGGAAGCGGCGGTGCGTGGCGCATGACTGCCCACACGCTCAACTCCTCCGGGATCTGGTCCACATACTCCTGATACTTTTTAAGCAGGTCCTGAGCCTGATCAAAGGGGAAGACGATCAAACCACTCAATACCTCCGGTCCAACCGAATGCAGTTTGAACTCGAAATTAGTTACCACGCCGAAGTTTCCGCCTCCCCCACGAATGGCCCAGAAGAGCTCCTGATTTTCCTGATCACTGGCCCGCAGCAATATGCCGTCAGCGGTGATCACATCTGCTGAGATCAGATTATCCACTGTCATACCATACTTGCGGGTAAGCCAGCCGAAACCGCCCCCAAGGGTCAGCCCGGCCACACCGGTAGTCGAGTTGATTCCCAAGGGAGTAGCTAAACCGTATCTCTGGGCTTCGTGGTCAAAGTTCGCCAGTGTGGCGCCCGGTGCCACATTGGCTCTGCGCGTCTCAGGATCAACCTGCACTGAATTCATGGCAGAAAGATCTATCATCAAGCCGCCATCGCAGACCGCGTTGCCGGCAATATTGTGGCCGGCACCTTTCACCGAGACCAGCAAACCATGGTCGCGCCCAAGGGCCAGGGAATGCACGATGTCCTCCACAGCAGCACAACGCACAATGATAGCGGGTTTGCGATCAATCATGGCGTTCCAGATGGTGCGCGCAGCGTCATAGCCCGACTCGCCCGGCAGCAGCACTTCGCCCTTTACCTTCGACCTCAGTTCTGAAACCACTTCGCTCTGCAGGCTCACCATACGAACCCCCTTTTCTCGATAATGGACAGCTCTCCGCCTGTCTGCTGCTGATACAAGAAAAGCCGCCCAGTGATGGACGGCTTTCAGATTTTCACCTGTTTCTTCGGTAGCTCGGCTACCTGTTATTTTCATAACCGGTCCATGAGCTTTGTGCCTCTGGAATTTCTTCCAGTTTTACCTTTTCGGAAACAGGCTGATTTAAGTGTAACCCAACATCAGGAGTTGTAAAGGCCCCTCCGCAATTTTTAGCGTCACCCTGTAAAGCACCTGCATTATGTGTGATTCCGTTACCGTAATCGATATCGTTCAGCGCCCGGCTTGCCTGGACTCATGGCGCCTTCGCCAGCCTATGTTAACAGCTCAGTCTTGACCGCTTCATCTATAAAACTTTCTTCAATCGCCTCCCGAACCCATGACTCCTTGCAGCGAGCCAGCACCCGGGCAGCGCTGACATAACAAGGCCAGAGTTTCCATCCCGGGAGCCAGGTCAGGCTGCTGATCCCATACCCGCAGATCTTCCTTGCTGCCGCACCACTCACACGCGAACCCTGCCCGCTTGCCGATCCCTTTGCCAAAGCCGCTGATCTCTTCCAAGCGTTCCTTGTGTGCCAGATATCCTTTTGCCATGTCTGCTCCCATTATTTCGAGGTTTTGAATCTTCCCTTACCCCCTCCCACTAAAAGAGGTAACACTAGCTCCTCCCCCCAGCGGGGGGAGGTTGGGAGGGGGGCGGTTCTGCGGGTGCCTGTTCCCCTGCCCGCTCCATCAGCACCTCATAGATCCTCTGCAACACCGCTTCCAGATTGTTAAAAACATCATTGTTCCAGAATCTCAACACCTGAATACCACGGCACGACAGAAATTCAGTGCGTGCCATGTCTCTGTACTTTGCGTTCGGTTCATTGTGCTGCCCGCCATCAATTTCTATCGCCAATCTGGTTTCATAACAGTAGAAATCGAGAACAAACCGTTCGACAGGATGCTGCCTGCGAAAGCGGAAGCCACTTAGTTGCTTGCGGCGCAGGCAATACCATAGCAGTTGCTCGGCGTCGGTCATTGTGCTACGCAGGGCACGGGCGGATTTGAGTAACGGCAAGGGGACCGGTACGGGAATGAAATGATTTGTAACAGAGACTGTTATCTCCTCTTCTCTGGTCTTCACATCTTCCTCCTGGCTGCTTCTGAACCTGTCCTAACTACCCCTCACCACCTCTTACCTGCGCCCCCTCCCTAACCCTCCCCCGCTGGAGGAGGGGACGAGAAGCAAGCTCCTCACCAAGCTGGGAGGAGGTTGGGGGGCAGTGCGCCGCGTGTCGTGAGCCCCCAAGGAAGATTCAGTTCAACGACACTCCACAATATTGCAAGTACCTGACGTAGCGTCAAACACCACCCTGGCCCGCTTTTCCCGCAACTGCCGCAGCACCTGCTCGATCTTTTGGTCAAGGGTGTAACTCACAGCTCCTAATTCCTCCCACTCTCTGGTTACAAACTCACTGATAAGATTGCGGAGCGTGTCCGGATTGATCCTCTCAAGCGGTATTTCTACCCCTTCTTCCTGATAATCGGTCTGGCGTTGTTGCGTCATGCTGTGATGCTCCTTCATGTTTCTGCCACTGTTTTCTGTCATTTGTTTTCCGCCTGTCTCAACCTTGCTCGGCACTTTAGCACACATTCCTAATGATGGTATGCTTGAACCATGAATTTACAAACCACAGGTTATTCCCTGACAAAACCCGAAAAAAGCTGGATTCTCTACGATGTGGCCAATTCCGCATTCGGCCTGATTGTAGTGACGGTGATCATGCCGATCTTTTTCAAGGAATATGCCGCACGCGGCCTGGCGCCGGAGCTTTCCACCGCCTGGTGGGGTTACGCCAATTCCATATCTTCTTTTTTCCTGCTATGCCTTGCCCCAACCATGGGCGCCCTGGCCGATTATCCGGGTTGGAAAAAACGGCTCTTCACACTGTCCCTGATAATCGGTGTACTGACCACTGCAATGCTCTTTTTCACCGGACAGGGGGAGTGGCCGTACTGCCTGGCCCTGTTCGTGATTGCAAAAACCGGCTGGGCCGGGTCCAACGGGTTATACGACGCTTTCATCACCGATGTCACCGAACCGGCCCGCATGAGCAGGATCTCCTCGTCCGGCTTTGCCTGGGGATACATTGGCAGCGTGATCCCTTTTCTGGTAATCATTGCCCTGATCTTCGCAATGAAGACACCTGACAGCAGCTTCTCCCTGCCACCCATGGCTGCACGTATCGGATTTCTGATTGTCGTGCTCTGGTGGCTGCTGTTCTCCGTTCCCTTGTTGCGAAATGTTGATCAAATACATTTCTGTCCCCCCTCCTCCAGGCCTGTGCGGGAAGGGTTCCGGCGGATTATGACCACCCTGCGGCATCTGCGGGAGTATCGCGACGCTTTTCTATTCCTGCTGGCCTATTTCATGATCATTGACGGGGTCAATACGGTCATAACCATGTCAGTGGCGTACGGAATCGATATTGGCCTCGGCGCTACGACCATGATCCTGGCGATCCTGACCATCCAGATTGTTGCCTTCCCCTGTTCCCTGATCTGGGGGCGACTGTCCGACCGCTTTTCGCTGAAACCGCTCCTGCAGACCGGCATCGGCATTTACTGCATCATCTCTCTGCTCGGCTTTTATCTGCCGTCTCTGAGATCGCTACAGGACCGGACAGCCATGTTCTGGCTGCTCTCAATTCTGGTTGCCACCTCCATGGGGGGCATCCAGGCCCTGTGCCGCAGCTTCTTCGGCAAACTGATTCCTGCGCACCGTTCAGCGGAGTTTTTCGGCTTCTATGCCATCTCCGGCAAGTTTGCAACCATTGTTGGCCCGTTTCTGTTCGGCATTACCGGTCAGCTGACCGGTCAGTCCCGCTATGGAGTGCTTAGCGTGCTTGTGCTGTTCGTGATCGGCAGCATGGTGCTGTCGCGGGTGAGGGAAGTACCGAACCATGAGCAGTGAAATCATGAAGGAGAAGGCCATTCAACCTCTCGACACCATCCGCAACATCGGCATCATTTCCCACATTGACGCCGGCAAAACCACCGTGACCGAACGGGTTCTGTTCTACAGCGGAGAAACTCACAAGATGGGTGAGGTTCATGACGGACTCGCGGTTATGGACTGGATGCCCCAGGAACAGGAACGCGGCATCACCATTACCGCCACGGCCACCACCTGCCACTGGCGGGATTTTACGCTTAACCTGATTGATACTCCCGGCCACATCGACTTTACCGTAGAGGTGGAGCGGACCCTGCGGGTACTGGACGGTGCAGTTGTAATTTTCAGCGCCGTTGAGGGGGTTCAACCCCAGAGTGAATCGGTCTGGCGTCAGGCTGATCGCTACGAGGTGCCACGGGTCTGTTTCATCAACAAACTGGACCGGGTCGGCGCTGACTATCTGGCCACTCTGCGTCAGATGGAGCAGCGACTCAAGGCGCGCCCGGTATTGCTGCAACTTCCACTCGGACATGAAGGGACGCTTGTCGGCGTGATCGACGTGATCAGCGGCGAGACCTTGCGATTTGATGAGCACGACCTGGGCCGCACCGTGCGGCGCGGGGAAGTGCCGACAGAGCTGACAGAAGCAGTGACCCAGGCGCGACTGGCACTGACCGAAGCGGTGGCTGATTTCGATGATACGATCCTGTCCGATTATCTTGACGGCAGAACAGTGGATGATGCCCGGCTGCAGAAAGCGCTGCGCTGCGGCACTCTTGGCTGTCGGCTTTTTCCGGTACTGCTCGGCTCTGCCCTGCGCAATAAGGGCATTCAGCCGTTACTGGACGCGGTCTGCCGGTACCTGCCCTCCCCGCTTGACACCCGGCCCCTGGCAGGTCGCAATCCCACCAGCGGTGAGCGGGAACTTGTCGCCTGCAATCCTGCTGCGCCGCTGCGGGCCCTGGCCTTCAAGGTAATGTCGGACGGAGGACGGATGCTGACCTACCTGCGCCTGTATGCCGGGACAGTCCACCCCGGCAAAGCGATTTACAATGCTAATCGACGTACATTCGAGCGGATCGACCGCTTGTTCCGCATGCACGCCCACCGACGCGAGGAGATCAGTGAAGCGAGCGCCGGCGATGTGGTGGCGCTGCTCGGTTTCCGGACAACCTTGACCGGGGATACCATTTGTGATCGCGACCATCCCCTGCTGCTGGAAGGACTGACTCTGCCGGAGCCGGTGGTTTCTATTGCGGTGGAACCAAAGGGAGTCGAAGATCGTGAGCGTTTGCCGGATGCCCTGGAAAAGCTGCAGTGGGAAGACCCGACTTTTCGGGTGCATGAAGACGAAGAGACTGGCCAGACGCTTCTGACCGGCATGGGTGAACTCCATCTGGAGATCGTAGTGGACCGGCTTAACCGCGAGTACGGGCTGCATGTATCAACCGGACGGCCGCGGGTGGTGTATAAAGAGGCGCTGCGGCGGGAAGTGACGCACAGGGAGAAATTTCGCAGGGATGTAGAAGGGCATGTCGAGGTGGGAGAAGTGTTGCTGCGATTGACTCCCATGCCGCCGGGCAGCGGAGTGCGCTTCATCCTGCCCCCTCCCGGTGCTGCCGGCCCGGCGGGGCTGTTGGCGGCGGTTGAGCACAGCCTGGGCCAGGCCTGCCTGGCCGGCTGCCGCACCGGTTACCCCCTGACCAACCTGACGGTTGAGCTGTTGGAAATACCTTTTGAACCAGGCCTGACCACCGAGACAGGGCTAAAGGCTGCTGCCCAACGCGGAATAACATTGGCTGCCCGGGAGGCCGGTCCCTATCTGCTGGAGCCGCTGATGGCTCTGGAACTGACTGTGCCAGCCGAATACCTGGGCCGGGTACTTGGCAGCTTGCAGCAGAAGAACGGTCAGGTTGAAGGGGTGGTCAATCAGGGGGAGAGCCAGGTGGTGAAAGCGACTGTACCCCTAAGTGCCATGTTTGGCTACATGACAGAATTGCGCAGTATCACCAAAGGAAGGGGAAGCTATACGATGGAGTTTTCACATTTCGAGGCGGCGCCGGCTGAGGTCCAGCAACGTTTCGGACTGATTTGATCACTGGGACAAGGAAATGGCCCATCGAAAATCCAGCTCAAAAAGGCTATCTCACGCAGAGCCGCAGAGTTACGCAGAGAAAATCCCAGAAGCAAAAGCAGTTTTGCCTCACGAAACTTCCTCGAAAAGGCCGGATTAAAGCTTTGTTTAATTTCAGAAGTAAACGTCAAACAGCGAAAGTTTTAGCAAGAGCAGACTTGTCTGCATGTGTCATTGCCTTGATCTGCAGCTCTCTGCTGCTGGCGGAACTGCGGGTATGGCCGGTTTCCAGGTAGACAATCCTCAACGGGCGACGTCCCCTGAAGTATTTGGCCCCGCTCCCGTCGGCATGCTGCCGGAAGCGGCGCTCGGGATCTGTGGTTATTCCGGTGTAGAGCGAGTTGTCTGAGCAGTGAATGATATAAACATGCCAGGTCATTGTTCCGCGTTCCAAATCGGCAGCATCTCTTGTCCGCAGGTTCGTTATCAGAACTGGTATCCCATGAGAGCATATCCGTAGGTGGCTCTGCTGGCGAAAAAATCAATATTTGAATCTACCCGGCTATGAATGATGCCGGCGGAGGTGAACCATTGCTTCCAACCAAAGGGACTGCCCCAGTTGACCAGGGTACTGAAACGGTAACCGAGATCCTGGCGACGCTGGTCAAAGACCGGATGCTCCCGATCATATTCAGCCAATGTGCCGGCAAGCCGGGTCGTTATGACCAGGTTGTCTTTGCTCCAGATGGCGCCTATCCCGAAGGTGCCGCCATGGAAATTGTTGGCGCTGCCGTCGTATTGGCCGCGCAGGTAGCTTACTGACGGGACCAACGACCACTCTTCGTTCAGCCGCCGGCGATAGCTGATATCTGTATCAAGCAGGACCCCGTCGCGGCGCAGCACGCCAGTAAGATCCTCATTGGCTACCCGCTTTGCAGTTCCCTTTATTGCCACGGTGAACGGCTGACCGCCAATTTCCTCCCAGGCTGCCCGCGCGCCGTAAGTGTGCACGGTTGTGTCAACCCGCGGCGTCCCGAATAAATAGGGATTCCTCCACTCGCTGCCGAAAATCGAGTAAAAGAGACCGGCACTGATAGCGCCACTCTCGAGCTTCCGGCGATAGCTAAGTGTGAGCCCCGCCGGATCGTCCACCGCCGTGCCGAATGATATTGCGCTGTTATCCCATGTGTAACGCGTGTCCAGCAGTCCGATCGGGATCAGCCGGGAAAAGGCGCGTGGTCGCTCGTTACCGGCAATCACGCGGTACCCTCGCCCGGACATGTTATCGGCCTGCTCCATGACCAGCAGCCCCAGTCCTGCCCGACTGTTGAATTCCCCGGCCCATGAAGTGCCATTCAACAGCAGGGCCGACAGCAACGCCATTCCTGGCATGGCTCTTCGCAGCATTGATCTCTTTTTCGGTTCAGCCAGCATCACGATCTCCTCATAGCAGATGAAACAACCGTGCCTTTGGTTACTGTTCACACTCCAAGGCCTGCACAACCGGCTTTTCTTCAACGTAGCGACTGACCAGGCGGCGTTCCCAGAAAAAGCGTATGGTCAGAGGAAACAGGGCGGCCATGAAGATCAGCCCGCAGCCAAGCCATTCCAAGGGAGCCAGGCGTTCCCCGAGGACGAAGAAACCAGCCACCAGACTCCAGACCGGGTCGAGTGTGTAAACCAGCCCGGCACGGGTGGGAGTCACATAACGCTGGAAGGCATTCTGCAGGGTGAAACAGAAAACTGTCGGAAAGACGGCGCAATAGAGTATGGTCAACAGGGCCTCGCCAGAAGGGAGAGCGTTGGGCATGGGCAGGGTCAGGGACGCCATTCCGGCCATAAAGGCCACCGTCGCAAACTGCACCATGGAAACCAGATAGACATCATCATCCTTTAACACCTTGGATACCGTGATGATGTGGCAGGCGATGAAAAACGCGCAGACCGTGGAGATCAGGTCGCCCCGGTTGAAACCGACGCCGCCTCCCGTGGCCAGTAGCCAGATTCCGCCGACGGCAAGGGTGATGCCGGCCAGGTTGACCCGGCCGATGCGGTCTTTCCAGACCAGCCTGGTGATCAGCGGTATGAACAGCACGAACAGATTGTTCAGCACGCCGGCACGTGAAATGCTGGTGCCGTTGACGCCGAAGACAAAGCTGAGGTTGGTCAGTCCGAGGGCAAAACCCACCGTGGCGCCCCGCAGGAGAGTGCCCCTGTCAAGCCGGGACAAACGCCTGAAACAGACTACCAGCATAAGCAAAGTAGCCAGGGAGAACCGCAAAAACACGAACATCGGAGGAGGAATTTCACGCAGACCGATCTTGGTGAAAAGGAAACTTCCTCCCCAGAAGAGAGTGGTCAGAATGAGGACAAAATAAATGCGCCCCTGGCTGGGGGATGTGGTGCTTTCTTTCATTGCTGCTGTTCTCCAATATGTACTGCGAGCCAGACCGTCCTTTCATCCGGAGCGGTCCATTCCACGCGATGCCGTTGATGGGCAGGTAATAACAGACAATCTCCGGCCGTCAACCGATGCGGTTCGGGGTTTCCTTCCAGCATCAGCACTGCGCTACCGGACAGAACAAGTATCCATTCATCCCAGTTCTGATCGTACCAGGTGTCCGCCGGAGTGACTTGGCCAGTTGAGACAATCCGTTCGATACGCACAGAACCCGCATCAAGCAGAGTGTCGAAACGCTCTTCTGCAACAAGGCAGGGCAGGTTTGCAAAAATGTTAGTGATACCGGCGATGGAGCATACATATTCTCTGGATGTAAATTTTTTTTCTATCATGTATAATAACCGCACAGAGGAAAGCCTAGCTGTTAAAGGAGGTTTGATATGCCACCACTAATCGAGGTACTGTTAATCATCTTTACGATGCTGGGAGCTTTTTTTCTGGTGTTTGTATTCATGTACCTGCTAGCGCTTTTTCTCTCGCCAATTGAGCGTTCCCTATCCAGAATGATCTGGAATATGAACACCTCTGCGGCGACGACACCGCAGGTGCCGAAGGGATCCTTCAAGGATTTCAGCAGGAAGCATGTACATCGCTGAAGGGTAATGGTTGTTGTACAACCGCTGCACCCGGTACGCAATAAAAAACAGATCGACAGCGGCCGTTCCGAAAGGAGCGGCCGTTTTTATTTTCCCACCTGCACTCATTAATTTTTCGCCAGCACACATAGTCATTTGCTTGTATTATTGTTCATTTTCATATAATTTGTGACGTTTCTTAACCTTGAAACTTGCCGCACCCGCTTCCTGTCGTAAATGAACCAGCAGATGGAGTTCGCATGAAAAAAAACGATCAACCCACTACAGTCGAAGTCCGACCACTTTCTCTGTCGGCACCGGCTGCTGAAATCAAGGAAGCCCTCCGCATGGTGCGCTGTCCGGTCCGAATTTTGAGCGATAATGGTGAAGTGCAGGGCTTCGCTCCAGCGGTGCTGCCCGAAAATCTTGGAGATCCAGGCTTCTGCGCAGATCTCGGCATACGTTACCCCTACCTTGGCGGCTCCATGGCCAAGGGGATCAGCTCCGTCGCAATGGCTGAAGAGCTGGGGCGAGCCGGAATGCTCGGCTTTTTCGGAGCAGCCGGTCTGCCGGTTCCTGTGGTTGAAGACGCAATCGAAAAACTGCTGGCCACCGGACTTCCCTTTGGCTTCAACCTGATTCATTCACCACACGAACCGGATCTGGAAAAGGTCCTTGCAGAAATGTACATCAACAAGGGAGTGCGCCTGGTGGAAGCATCAGCTTTCCTGGCCCTCACCCTGCCGCTGGTCCGCTATCGCGTCCACGGCATCCACCGGCTGCCCGACGGCACCATCAATACCCCCAACCGCATCATCGCCAAAGTTTCCCGTGAAGAACTGGCCGAAAGATTCTTCTCTCCCCCGCCTGAAAAATTTCTGCGTCAGCTTGTTGCAGAGGGCGCGATTACCGAGGAGCAGGCCGGGCTCGCCGCCAACATTCCCATGGCTCAGGATATCACCGCTGAAGCGGATTCCGGCGGACATACCGATAACCGTCCGGCCATCGCCCTGTTTCCGACCATTCTCTCTCTGGCGGAACGCATGCGAAACAAATTTGGTTATAATTTTAAATTGAGGGTCGGCCTGGGGGGAGGTATTTCAACTCCTGCTTCGGCCGCTGCAGCCTTTGCCATGGGTGCCGCCTACATCATGACCGGCTCGGTCAACCAGGCCTGCCTCGAATCCGGAACGTCGGACGATGTGCGCCAGCTTCTGGCTGCAACACGCCAGGCTGATGTCATGATGGCCCCGGCTGCCGACATGTTTGAAATGGGTGTGACCGTACAGGTATTGAAGCGGGGAACCATGTTTGCCATGCGCGCCGCAAAACTCTACGAAATCTATCGCGCCTGCCCCGGTATCGACGCAATCCCGGCCGCAGACAAGGAAAAACTGGAAAAGACCTTTTTCCTGACCTCCATGGAAGATATCTGGAACCAGACCCGCACCTATTTCCTCAAGCGCGACCCACGCCAGGTGGAAAGAGCCGAGCGGGACCAGAAACACCTCATGGCCCTTGTATTCCGCTGGTATCTCGGACAGGGAGCCCATTGGGCCAAGGACGGAAATACTGCACGCAAAATGGATTATCAGGTCTGGTGCGGACCGGCCATGGGAGCATTTAACGAATGGGCTTCAGGGAGCTTCCTCGAATCCCCTGAGCAACGCAAAATCGCCACTGTGGCGATGAACATCCTTTTCGGCGCGGCAATTCTTTCCCGCGCCTCAATTCTGCGTTTTCAGGGACTGGAACTTCCCGCCGAAGCGCTGGCTGCAGAACCGCTCGAAGATCACCAGATGAAGGAGTGCCTCGCGTGAAAAAGGAAGAACTGGATCGTAACAACGCCGCCAACGTGGATCCGCTGGCAATCATCGGCATTGGCTGTCTCTTTCCCCAAGCCGGAGACAGCACCGCTTATTGGGCCAACATCCGCGAAGGGATCGACGCCATTACCGAGATTCCCGCAACCCACTGGAACGTTGAAGACTACCACGATCAGGACCCCAAATCCCCGGACATGACCTACGGACGACGGGGCGGCTTTCTCTCACCGGTTTCCTTCAACCCGATGGAATATAACATCCCCCCCTCCACCATGGAGGCCATCGACACTTCCCAGCTGCTCGGCCTGGTGGCCGCCGATCAGGCGCTCAAGGATGCCGGTTACGGCCCTGAGCGTGAGTATGACCGCAACCGGGTCAGTGTGATCCTCGGGGTCACCGGCGCCATGGAACTGGTCATCCCTCTTGGTGCCCGGCTCGGCCATCCCCACTGGCGCGCGGCGCTGAAAGATGCAGGGGTTGACCCGGCAGTTGCCGAAGATGTGGTTCAGCGCATTTCCGATTCCTACGTTCCCTGGCAGGAAAATTCATTCCCCGGTCTTCTGGGCAATGTCGTTGCCGGCAGGATCAGCAAGCAGTTCGACCTGGGTGGCACAAACTGCGTCGTGGACGCTGCCTGCGCCAGCTCCTTCAGTGCATTGCACCTGGCCGGGATGGAACTGGCTACTGGCAAATCCGACATGGTCGTTACCGGCGGAATCGACACCTTCAACGACATCTTCATGTACATGTGTTTCAGCAAGACTCCCGCGCTCTCCCCTTCCGGCAATGCAAAACCGTTCGACGCAGCCGGTGACGGCACCATTCTCGGCGAAGGGCTCGGCATCGTTGTCATCAAACGCCTGGCGGATGCAGAGCGTGACGGTGACCGGATCTATGCGGTGATCCGCGGAGTCGGTTCCTCCAGTGATGGCAAAGGCGAAGCAATTTATACCCCAAGCGCCAGCGGCCAGAAAAACGCCATTCGCAACGCCTGCCAACAGGCCGGTGTCACTCCCGAGAGCATCGGGCTGGTTGAGGCCCACGGCACCGGCACCAAGGTCGGTGATGCTGTGGAGGTATCTGCCCTGCGCGACATTTACGGTGAGGCAGATCAACCCTGGTGTGCCCTGGGCTCGGTTAAATCCCAGATTGGTCACACCAAGGCAGCGGCCGGTGCAGCAGGCCTGATCAAGGCGGCTCTGGCGCTGCATCACAAGGTAATTCCCCCCACCATCAAGATTACGCAGCCTCTCAAAGAGGTATCCGACGGAAATTCCCCGTTTTATATTGCCGACCGGAAACGCCCCTGGATCGCCCACAATGGAACCCCGCGCCGTGCCGCGGTCAGTGCCTTCGGCTTCGGCGGCTCCAACTTCCACACGATCATCGAAGAATACCAGCCGAGTAAGCTCAAGGCTGACTGGGACGGCACAGTACAGATTCTCCCCTTCTGCGGAACGGATGCATCGGCAGTGGAAACAACTCTTGCAGCGGTGAACAGCGAACTGACCTGGGATCAGGTGAGAGCACTCGCTGCGGATTTGCGCAATGACTTTGATGCCGCGGCCCCTTGCCGGCTGGTTTTGGTAGCCGAACGTGAACGGACCAACCTGAAATCAGCTTGTGCCAATGCCCTGGCCATGCTGCGCAAAAACCCGGCCGGCAGCTGGAGCACTCCCGACGGAGCCTTCTACTCCGGTGGTGCTGTGTCCGGCGATATGGCCATGCTCTTCCCCGGCCAGGGAGCCCAGTACACCGGCATGCTGCGGGACCTGGCCTGCTGTTTCCCCCAGGTGCTTGATGCCATTACTGCTGCAGACAAAGACTTTTCATCAACCAGTGGAACACATCTCTCGGACCTGATCTACCCTCCTGCCGCCTTTGATGATGCCACCCGTGAGAACCAGGAGGCCGCCCTGCGTGCGACAGACGTCGCCCAGCCCGCTATTGGCGCAGTCAGCCTCGGCGCACTTCAGCTGCTGGAATCATTCGGCGTGGTTCCCCAGGCCGCAGCGGGCCACAGCTACGGAGAGCTTACCGCACTGTGTGCCGCCGGACGTCTGGATGAATCAGCTTTCCATTCCCTCTCCCGATTGCGCGGTCGTCTGATGGCTGCAGGCAGCGGCGACAAGGGAAGTATGCTTGCCGTATCAGCTCCTCTGGAGGTAGTCGAACAGCTGATCAGCGAGGAAAAACTTGAGCTGGTGATTGCAAACCGCAACGCTCCGACCCAGGCCGTTCTTTCGGGAAGCACTTCCGAAATAGCCCGTGCTGCTGCAGCCTGCGCAGCCCGCAAGCTATCCTGCAAACAGCTGCCAGTGGCAGCCGCCTTTCACAGTGAGCTGGTTGCCGATGCAGCTGCACCGCTTCTGGCAGCCCTGAACGATCTGGCTCTGCCCCCGGGACGCCTGCCGGTCTATTCCAACAGCAGTGCAAGCCTCTATCCCGCAGATTCCGCCGAAGCCCGCGAGCTTCTGGCAAACCAGCTGGCCCGTCCGGTGGAATTCGTGGCCGAGATCGAAGCGATGTATGCCGCCGGAGTGCGTACCTTTGTCGAAGTCGGCCCCGGCGCCCGCCTGAGCGGACTGGTCAAAGCCATCCTTGATCAGCGTGAACATACCGTTGTTGCCCTGGATGCCTCCAACGGCAAGCGCTCCGGCATCGTTGACCTGGCCCGCTGTCTGGCCCAGCTGGCAGCCCTAGGATATGGTGTCCGCCTGGCACGCTGGGATGACACCTATAAGCCCGTGCCTGCCGCAAACGGTAAAAAGCCGGCCATGACCATCCAGATTTCCGGCGCCAATTACGTTGCCCCCAAAAAACCAAAAGCAGGGACCGGGGACCGGGGACCGGTAAAATCTATTCAAAACGGCACCAATCCCCAGCCCCAGATCCCAGCTTCTTCCGCCTTCACCAGTCCCACGTCCCAGGTCCCTGCCTCTCCCGCTTTTGGGTCCCAGGTCCCAGGTCCCCAGTCCCCGGTCGCTGCTTCACCGGTTTCCCAGGACGCGCTGGTGGAGTCCCTGCGAGTTACGCGGGAAGGCATGGCCGTGCTGCAACGGATGCAGGAAGAAACAGCACAGCTTCATCGTCGTTTTCTGGAAGGTCAGGAGGCTGCCGGCAGGACCATCCAGACCCTGCTGCAGCACCAGCAGCAGCTGCTTCAGGGTGGCGCTGCGCCGATGCCTTTCTTCACCGCGCCGACCAACATACAGCCGGCACCTGCCGCCTGCAGCACGCCGCCTGTGCACCACGCTTCGGTTGCGCCCGCTGCTGCAGTCGTCGCACCTGCTCCTGCACCAGCACAGGCCCCGGCTACTGACTGTGTAACAGAAACGCTGCTTGCCGTGGTAAGCGAAAAAACAGGTTACCCGGAAGAGATGCTTGAACTGGAAATGGGGCTCGACTCTGATCTGGGAATCGATTCCATCAAACGGGTAGAGATCCTTTCCGCCCTTCAGGAGCGCCTGCCCGACGCACCGGTGATCGGTCCGGAACAGCTCGGCTCCTTGAATACCCTGGGCGAAATTGCCTCTTTTCTCGGAGCAGAACAATCTGTGACCGGGGACCAGGGACCAGGGACCGGGAAAACCATTCAGAATTCTGCTGCTGTTACCGAAACTCTTTTGGCCGTAGTCAGCGAGAAGACCGGCTATCCGGTGGAGATGCTTGAACTGGAAATGGGACTCGACTCTGATCTGGGCATTGACTCCATCAAACGGGTCGAAATCCTTTCGGCACTGCAGGAACGACTGCCCGACGCACCGGTGATTGGTCCCGAACAGCTTGGCTCCCTAAATACCCTGGGCGAGATTGCTGCCTTTTTGGGAGCAGGTTCCGCTCCCCAGTCCCCGGCCACCGCTCTCGCCACTTCAGCCAATGAGGTGACCGAAACCTTGCTGACAGTTGTCAGCGAGAAGACCGGCTATCCGGTGGAGATGCTCGAGTTGGAGATGGGTATGGATTCCGACCTGGGCATTGACTCCATCAAGCGGGTGGAGATCCTTTCAGCTCTGCAGGAACGCCTGCCCGACGCGCCGGTGATAGGTCCGGAACAGCTTGGCTCCCTGAATACCCTGGGAGAAATTGCCGCTTATCTGGGAGCAGGTAAATCGGGGACCAGTGACCAGGGACAGGGAACAAAGGACAATAAACCCGAGTCCGTTGAATCAACGATTGAAAGCGCGCCCTCTGCAGCTGCTGCCCCTCTTCAGCGCAGCACCATTGTGCCTGTGCCTCTTGATGCCGCAGCGAAAACTCTGGACGTTGCCAAAGAGGGCGTCATCTGGGTCAGCGACGACGGCTCCTCGTTTTCTGCCGGGCTATGCGCCTCCCTGAGTTCTTCAGGACACAACGTGCGCCTGGTGCAGGTGCAGGGAACACCGGAGTCCCTGCCTGCTGATGATCTCTGCGGCCTGGTGATTACCGCACCTGCTGCGGGAACCGATGCTCTGTTCCTGGAAAACGCGTTCCTGCTGCTCAAGCATGCCGCTCCAGCCCTGACCCGACGTACCGGAAATGGCGGCGCCATCTTTGCTACAGTTTCACGTCTCGACGGCTCGTTTGCCTGCGGAACCGGAACGACGATTGCCGATCCGCTCTCAGGAGGTCTGGCGGGACTTGCCAAGACTGCCTCCCACGAGTGGCCGGAGCTGTTCTGCAAAGCCATGGACATTGGAGGGTTTCCGGAGGGTGAAACAGCAGCCCTGGCCGTGGCTGGCGAACTTTTCATGCAGGGTCCGCTGGAAGTCGGCCTGACCCCTTCCGGTCGCACAGCTCTCGCCCTCACCCAGCTTCCTGCACTGCCTGAGACATCTGCTGCACTGCAGCCAGGGGATGTGGTGGTAATCACCGGTGGCGGCCGCGGCGTCACCGCCTCGGCAGCAATTGCCCTGGCAGGCGCCTATGGGGCGCAGCTCGTCCTGCTGGGACGCAGCGCACAACCGCAAGCGGAACCGGCCTGGCTTGCACCCCTGACCGGAGAAAGCAGCATCAAGAAAGCCATTTTGGAACAGGCTACTGAAAAGCTGCATCCCCGGGAAATCGAGGAGCGCTACCGTGCCATTGCAGCAGCCAGAGAACTGACGGAAACCTTCGCCAAGATAGAATCTGTCGGCGGCAAAGCAGTTTATCATTCCGTGGATATTCGTGACGGCAAGGCCGTTGATTCCCTGCTGAGTTCCATCCGCGAAACCTGCGGCCCGATCCGGGGGATCGTGCATGGCGCCGGTGTGCTGGCTGACCGTCTGATCAGCGACAAGACCGCAGAGCAGTTCCGACAGGTCTACGCCACCAAGGTAGAGGGTCTGCGTTCACTGCTCGATGCTACCGCCAAAGATGATCTGGCGTGTATCGCCCTCTTCGGTTCCACCACCGGCAGGTTCGGCCGCAGCGGCCAGGTGGATTACGCAGTTGCCAATGAAGTGCTCAACAAGCTGGCCCAGGCTGAATCTCGCCGCAGGCCCGCATGCCGCACGGTCTGCATCAACTGGGGCCCCTGGGATGGCGGCATGGTTACCCCTGCCCTCAAGAAGGTTTTCAGCGGTGAAGGCATCGGCCTGATCGGTCTGGAAGCGGGAGGAAAACTGCTGGCCCGTGAGATCGCAGCCTCCGGCGCCCCGGTGGAAGTAGTGGTATTGGCCGAGCCCCCCGCAACAGCAGCGACAGTCAAAAAATCCAGATCGAGGAACCTTACCGAAGCTTTCTCTCTGGAACTGACCATTGATGATTTTCCCTTTATCCGCTCCCATGTCATGGACGGCAAAGCTGTTCTTCCCATGGCCATGATCGTTGAGTCTCTGGCCCATGGAGCCCTGCACGGCAATCCCGGCTTCCGTTTCCATGGTTTCAACGACCTCCGCATCTGCAAGGGTGTCATTTTTGACCGGAACATGACCTGCCCGCTGCAGGTTCTGGCCGGCAAAGCGGAAAAACATGATTCGCTCTACACTGTTCCGGTAGAGCTGGTCGGCACCAACAGCAACGGCCAGCCGGTTCTGCACGCCAGCGCCGGGATCATCCTCACCACCAGGTTGCCGGAAGGGATCCGCTCGATTGTCGATCTTCCCACGACTCCCTATGCCCACGACAACAGCACCATTTACGACGGCGAGCGCCTTTTTCACGGTCCCGACCTGCAGGGCATCGAACAGGTGGCCGGGTGTTCACCGAAAGGGATCAACGCCGTAGTCAAGGCTGCTCCCCAACCGGCCACATGGGTGAAAAAGCCCCTGAGGAGCGCATGGCTGACCGACCCTCTCGTGATTGACAGCGCATTTCAGCTGATGATTCTCTGGAGTTTCGAACGCTTCGGCGCCGGATCGCTCCCCTCATTTGCAGGGCGTTACCGCCAGTTCCAGGAGAATTTCCCCCGCGAAGGCGCCCAGGTCGTGATCCGCGTGACTGGAGAACATTCCCATAGCGCCTCTGCGGACATTGAATTTCTTGATCGTAAAAGCGGCAAACTGATCGCTCGTCTGGAAGGGTACGAATGCGTGATCGACGCTTCCCTGCAGCGGGCTTTCCGTCGCAATCAGCTTTCCCAGCCGGGTCATGTCGAGCAGGTAGCGGCCTGATGAAATCATGCAGCTCCTCGGTTGCCATTGTCGGCATCGGCGGCATCTATCCCGATGCGCCTGATCTCGATCAATACTGGGCCAACATCAGGGACAAGGTCAGCGCCAGCCGGGAGGTGCCGGAAGGCCGCTGGCGTATTGCTGCGGATGCCGCCTTTGACCCCGCAATTGGTGCTGCGGATAAGGTTTATTCCAGGCGGGGCTGCTTTCTGGGAGAACTTCCCTCTGCCGCCAGCCTCCCCGGCCTGGCTGTGGATCCCCGTCTGCTGGAAGGACTTGACCCGCTCTTCCACCTGCTGATCCATGCAGGCAAGCGTGCCTTTGACGACGGTGTAACCGCACCGCTGGACCGTTCCCGCATCGGCGTGATCATCGGCAACCTTGCATTACCGAGCGAAACCTCCTCACTGCTGACCGCCAACTGGCTCGGCAGAACCTTCCAGGACAAGCTTCTCGGACACTCACATTCTTCAACCGCAACTTCACCTTTTAATCGCTATGTTGCCGGACTTCCGGCAGGTATTCTGGCCCAGGCACTCGGCATCAATGGCGGCGGATTCACTCTGGACGCTGCCTGCGCCTCTTCGCTGTATGCAATCAAACTGGCCATCGACGAACTGCTCTCCCACAGGGCAGACGCCATGCTCACCGGCGGCCTCTCCCGCCCTGATCCGCTCTTCACCCAGATGGGCTTTTCCCAATTGCGGGCACTGTCAAAACGGGGAATCTGCTCCCCCTTTGACGCTGCTGGAGACGGTCTGGTGGTCGGCGAAGGGTGCGGTATTTTCCTGCTCAAGCGTCTTGATGATGCCATTGCCCATGGTGACCGGATCTACGGCATTATCAAGGGTATCGGCTTGTCCAACGACGTGGGGGGCAGCCTGCTGGCGCCCATGTCCGAAGGGCAGCTGCGTGCCATGCGTTCAGCTTACGCACGGGCTGGGTGGAATCCCGGCGATGTCGACCTGATCGAATGCCATGCCACCGGAACCCCGGTTGGTGATGCCACCGAAGTTGCCAGCCTGCGCGAGCTGTGGAACGGCCTGGAAACAGACCGTCAACCGTGCGTCATCGGGTCGGTCAAATCAAACATCGGACACCTGCTTACCGCTGCCGGAGCCGCGGCCCTGACCAAGGTGCTGCTGGCCATGCGCGCAGAAACCCTCCCTCCCACCGCCAACTTCGCAACCCCCCAGCCCGGCATGCAGCTTGAAAAGAGCCCGTTCCGCGTGCTTGACGCTCCCCAGCCATGGCAGCGCCGCAGTGCGGAAACTCCCCGACGCGCTGCTGTCAGCGCTTTTGGCTTCGGCGGGATTAATGCGCACCTGCTGGTCGAGGAGTGGATTTCCGCTCCACCGGCAAAAAGTGCTGAACGTATTGAAGTCCCCTGTTCACCGGGAGCACACAAGGCGGAGCCCATTGCCGTTGTCGGACTTGATGCACGTTTCGGCCCCTGGCAGGACCTGCGCGCTTTCCAGGAACGTGTGCTCGGTGGCGACAACACTGCCACCCCCGAACCGCCCGGTTCGTGGTGGGGAGCCCAGGCAAGCGACTGGTTCAGGCAGAAAGGGCTCGACAGTTTTCCCTTCAATGGATTCTATGTGGATCAGGTCGCTGTGGCTGCGAACCAGTTCCGCATTCCCCCCAAAGAGATGGAAGAGATGCTTCCCCAGCAGCTGCTCATGCTGCAGACCGCCGCAGGAGCGATGGAGGATGCCGGAGCCGGACGGGAAGGCAACTCCAGGACCGGTGTTTTCATCGGCATTGCACTTGACCTGAACAGCACCAATTTCAGCCTGCGCTGGTCCCTGGCGGAACAGGCCGCTGTGTACGCACATGAGCTGGGCCTCGATCTTTCCGAAGAACAGCTGGCCGCCTGGACTAACAGCCTGCGGGATGCCAGCGGCCCAGCCCTGACAGCGAACCGCACCATGGGCGCACTGGGCAGCGTCGTGGCCAGCAGGATTGCCCGGGAATATCAGATTGGCGGCCCCAGTTTCACCCTCTCCAGCGAGGAGAGCTCCGGCGTCCGCGCCCTGGAAACAGCCGTGCACCTGCTCAGGAACCGTGAACTGGACAAGGCTCTGGTCGGCGCCGTTGACCTGGCCGGCGACCTGCGCGCCATGCTGGGGCAACATGCCCTGCTCCCCTTTTCAGCCACCGGTCGCTGCCTCCCCTTTGATCAGCGGGCGGACGGCACCATCGCAGGCGAAGGTGCCACGGCGTTTGTGCTCAAGCGGCTTGAAGATGCCGAGCGTGACAACGACAGAATCTATGCCGTTATCCGCGGCATCGGTTCCAGCAATGGTGAAACCCGCGGCAGTGCCCCCTACCTGCATGCCCTGGAACGCGCCTATGCGGAAGCCGGCATCGACCCGGCCCAGATCGATTACCTGGAAACAGGCGCATGCGGAAATCCGGAAGCTGACCGGCAGGAAGCCGTTATTTTGAGCCAGTTCTTCGGAGCAGCCAACAGGGGTGAACGTTCCTGCGCAGTGGGCAGTGTCAAAGGAGATATCGGTCACACCGGCGCGGTCTCCGGCCTGGCCTCTCTGGCACGCACCTGCCTTGCGCTGCACCAGGAAATCATCCCCGGCTGCCGGGGTATCGAGGAACCGCTGCGGGAGCTCTCCGGTCCCCTGTTCGTTCCCTCCGCTTCACGCTACTGGCTGCTCAATCGCGCAGATGGTCCTCGCCGCGCAGGAGTCAGCGTATGCGGCGTCGATGGTTCCTGCAGTCATGTTGTTATGGAGGGGTGGGAAAAGAATCCGCCTCGCGTTGAATCAGAACGCACTGCTCCGCTCGGCTACGGCGAAGAATTCCTCTTTGCCCTGAGCGGTGCGACCCCGGCGGAAGTATCCGCTGAACTGGACCGTCTGCAGCAACTCATCAGCAAAAACAGTGGCGACAGCCTGGGCAGTCTCGCCTTTTCCTGGTTTGACTCCCGAAACCCGCTCCCCCACAAGCCGCTGGCCATGGCCATGGTTGCCCGCAGCATTGAGGAGCTTGATGCCCTGATTCGACAGGGGCGCATCGCCTTGGAGCAGGGAGCTGTCGCGGACACGATTCCCGCCCTGCGTGACCGCCTTTTCTATTCAGCGGACCCGCTGGCGCTGCAGGGCACAATCGCCTTCGTGTTCCCCGGCTCCGGCAACCACTACCCCGGTATGTCCATGGAGCTTTCCAGCCGCTGGCCGCAGCTGTTCCGCCGTCAGCACGCTGAGAACCTTCTGCTTCGCAGCCAGTTCCAGCCGGAACTGTTCTGGAACAACGCCCCTTCCTCCCTGATCGACGATAACCACAGGGCGGTGATCTTCGGACAAGTCGCCACCGGCTGCATTGTCAGCGACGCTGTCCGCAGCTTCGGCGTGCATCCGGCTCATGTTATCGGCTACAGCCTGGGCGAATCTGCCGCACTTTTCAGCCAGCGAGCCTGGACCGACCGGGACGGCATGTACAGCCGCATGCAGGATTCCACCCTCTTTACCCATGATCTGGCCGGTGAGTGCCGTGCCGCCAGAACTGCCTGGGGAATGGCCGACAACGAAACAGTCCGTTGGAGCATTGGAGTTGCCGACGCACCCGAGGCGGAAGTACGTCGCGCTCTGGCCGATATACCGCGAGCCTACCTGCTGATCATCAATACCCCCCATGAATGCGTGATCGGTGGTGATTCCGCTGCCGTTGAACAGCTCGTGTCACGGCTTGACTGCCGTTTTTTCCCGCTCTCCGGTGTGACCACGGTTCACTGCGAAGTTGCCCGACCGGTGGCAGACGCCTACCATGATCTGCACCTTTTCCCGACCAATCCGCCGGCTGATGTCACCTTCTACAGCGGCGCAAAAGGGGGCTCGTACCGGGTAACCCGCGAAAGTGCCGCCGATGCTATCCTTGCCCAGGCTCTGGAAGGGATTAACTATCCGGCGACCATCGAGTCCGCCTATCAGGCCGGGGTACGCCTGTTCCTGGAAATGGGTCCCGGCGCCTCATGCAGCCGCATGATCTCCCGCATCCTTGACGGCCGCCCCCACCTGGCCCGTTCTGCCTGTTACCAGGGGCAGGAACCGGTCTCCACAGTGCTGCGCATGCTGGCCCACCTGATCAGCGAAGGGGTGGAGGTCGATCTTTCCCCGCTGTTCGACAAGCCGCGATCAGAGAGTCTCCCCGTTACATCGACAGCCATGGTGCGTGTGAAGATCGGTGGTGCGGCATTTCAACCAATGATGCCGATTCTGCCCGCTCCCGTTCACCAAACTCTACCCCCTCCCCTTCAAGGGGAGGGTCGGGGTGGGGATGGGGTAAATATCAGCGCTACCACCGAAACCCACCCTCACCCCAACCTTCTCCCTGAGGGAGAGGGGGCGCTCAGCTGCTCAGACACTCTTCTGCAGGAGTTTTCCCGTGCCCAGCAGGAACAGATAAAAGCCCACGAGGCATTCCTCAGCTTCAGCGACAGCCTGACTCAATCCATGGCCCAGGCTCTGGCTTTGGAGATGTCCCTGCGCCAGGCTCTGGGTGACGATGCCCTGGCCATTGCAGCCGATGAACACATAGCCGCTAAACCTGTTGACGGTGTACCGTACAACTCAGGTTGCTCAAAAATAGTCAGATCGTCGCACCCGCAGGAGGACCCGCAAAGTCCCCTCTCCCGGCCTTTGGCCACCCTCTCCCATAAAGGGAGAGGGAACAGAATGCCCTCCCCCCATTGTGGGGGAGGGATAGGGAGGGGGGACAGCGCTACGCCGCACAAGAGGGCCGACGAGGACGGCGGCGAGATGGCTGTTTTTCAGCGACCTGTAAAACCCTGCACCTTCGATCGAAACCTCTGTCTCGAATTCGCCCGCGGCTCCGTTGCCCGCATGCTCGGTCCACAGTTCGCCGAAGTGGACTCCTTTCCCACCCGGGTACGCCTGCCGGATGAGCCGCTGATGCTGGTGGACCGCATCATGACGGTTGAGGGTGAAGCACGCTCCATGACCAGCGGGCGGGTGGTCACTGAGCATGATGTTCTGCCCGGCGCCTGGTATCTGGACGGCGGCCGCATCCCTACCTGCATCGCCGTGGAAGCAGGCCAGGCCGACTTGTTCCTCTCCGGTTACCTGGGTATAGATTTCATCACCCGCGGCCTGGCGGTCTACCGCCTGCTGGATGCGGTAGTCACCTTTCATCGCGGGCTGCCCCAGCCTGGCGAAACAATCCACTACGACATCCATATCGAGCGTTTCTTCCGCCAGGGTGATACCTACCTCTTCCGCTTCTTCTTTGAAGCCACGGTGGATGGACAGCCGCTGCTCTCCATGCGTGACGGCTGTGCAGGCTTCTTCTCTGCAGAAGAGCTTGACGCGGGCAAAGGCATCGTGCGGCCGGCCCTGGACCTGCGGCCGACCAAGGGCATCCGCCCAGCTGACTGGCAGGAACTGGTCCCCATGTATCGGGAAAGCTACGATGCAGCCCAACTGGATCTGCTGCGGCAAGGTGATCTGGCCGGCTGCTTCGGTACATTGTTCAGCGGCCTGCCCCTTTCCCGCCCGCTGACAATTCCTGGCGGCACCATGCGCATGGTTCACCGGGTCATCAAGCTCGACCCGCAAGGGGGACGCTGCAGCCTCGGCATCATCCGCGCCGAAGCGGACATCCGCCCTGACGACTGGTTTTTGACCTGTCATTTCGTGGATGACCGGGTCATGCCCGGCACGCTGATGTACGAATGCTGCATGCACACCCTGCGTATCTACCTGCTGCGCATGGGTTGGGTAGCCGAAGGAAACGAGGCAGTCTGGGAGCCGGTTCCGGGCGTTGCCAGCAAGCTCTGCTGCCGCGGACAGGTACTGGAAACAACCAAAGTAGTCACCTATGAAGTCACCATCCGTGAAATCGGATATTGTCCCGAGCCCTATGTAATAGTGGATGCCCTGATGTACGCCGACGGCAAGCCGATCGTGGAGATCAGCAGCATGTCTGCTCGGTTGAGTGGGACTACGCGGGAAAAGCTGGAAGCGATGTGGAATGTAGGGGCGAGGCATGCCTCGCCCAATACCGCATCCGGACATGAACAAGGGCGTGGCATACCACGCCCCTACAATGATACGCCACTGAAGAAACCAGCCATCTACACCAAAGAGCAGATCCTGGCCTACAGCAACGGCAAGCCTTCGGAAGGATTCGGCGAGCCCTACCGCATCTTCGACAGCGGCCGCAAGATTGCCCGCCTCCCCGGTCCCCCGTTCCAATTCATGGATCGGGTCACAGCGGTCAAGGGCGCGCCCTGGCAGATGACTGCCGGCGCCATGGCCGAAGCGCAGTACGACACCCCTTCCGACGCCTGGTTTTTTGGTGTCGAACGGCAGGGGCGCATGCCGTTTTCCGTTCTGCTGGAAGCGGCACTGCAGCCGTGCGGCTGGCTGGCCGCCTATGTCGGCTCGGCCCTGACCAGCCCCAGTGACATCTCCTTCCGTAACCTGGGGGGCAGCGCGGTTCAGTATCGGCCGATAACACCCGAAAGCGGCACCCTGACCGCCGTGGCTACCCTGAAAAAAGCGGCCACCAGCGGCGGCATGATCATTCAGGAGTTCGATTTCAGCGTAGCCGATCAACAGGGTATCCTCTACGAGGGCGACACCATGTTCGGCTTCTTCTCCAAAGAGGCCCTGGCCAATCAGGTCGGCATCCGTGACGCCAAACCGTATCAGCCGACACCGGCAGAGGTCGAGCGCGGTCGCAGCCTGCCCTACCCCGACCAGGCACCTTTCCCGGACAAGCAACTGCGTATGATCGACAGGATCGAGATGTTCGTGGCTGATGGAGGCCCCCAGGGGCTCGGCTATATCCGCGGCACAAAAGATGTGGATCCTGACGAATGGTTCTTCAAAGCACACTTCTTCGAGGATCCAGTCACCCCAGGCTCCCTGGGGCTGGAATCTTTCCTGCAGCTGGTCAAGTTCGCCGCAGTCGAGCGCTGGGGATGGCAGCAGGGGGATGTGCTGGAATGCGTGGCCCTGGAGAAGAAACACAATTGGCTGTACCGTGGTCAGATCGTGCCGACCAACAAGCAAGTGACAGTGCAAGCCTGGATCACCGCCGTGGATGAACAGCAGCGGATCATGACGGCAGCAGGCTTTCTTTCGGTTGATGGCAAGATGATCTATCAGATGAATGATTTTACGGTAAGTATTTGTAAAGGCTGAGAGACCTACCCCTCTCCCTAGCCCTCTCCCACACGGGGAGAGGGAACTTCCTCCCCTCCCTTTATGGGAGGGGCCGGGGGAGGGAGCAAGCAGCTGATTTGCATATAAAGCACCCATGAGGTCCACATGAAGTATCGCAAAGTTACCATTGAGGCGCTTGGTTATGAACTTGCACCGGTGGTCGTTACCTCCACCGAACTGGAAGCCCGCCTGGAGCCGCTGTATCGCTACCTGCGCATTGCGCCCGGGCAGCTGCAGGCCCTGACCGGCATCCGTGAACGACGCTGGTGGGAACCGGGCTATCCCCTCTCCCACGGTGCAATCGCCGCAGCCAGGAAAGTGCTGCTCTCCACAGGTATCTCCCCCGATGACATCGGCGCGCTGATCTACGCGGGCGTCTGCCGCGAGCAGTTCGAGCCCGCCACCGCCTGCCGCGTTGCCGCCGGCCTTGGCATCGGCGGCAAAGCGGCAGTGTTCGACCTCTCCAATGCCTGCCTGGGGGTATTGAACGGTATTCTTGACGTTGCCAACCGCATCGAGCTGGGGCAGATCAAGGCCGGCCTGGTAGTCTCCTGCGAAAGCGCCCGGGAGATCAACGACATCATGATCGCCCGCATGCTGGAAGAGCGGACCATGCAGCACTTCGCCGCTTCGCTGGCAACTCTGACTGGCGGTTCCGGTGCAGTTGCGGTCCTTCTGACCGACGGCTCTTTTACCGGAGTCTCGCGTCGGCAGCTGCTGGGGGGCATTACCCAGACAGCACCGGAGCACCATCGTCTCTGCCTGTGGGGCGTGGCACCCGACGGCAAGGGGGGCTACACCCAATCAATGTCAACTGACGGGGTCAATGTGATGAACTACGGCGTCGAACTGGGCCGCCAGACCTGGGAGGCTTTTCTGCCGCAGGTTGGCTGGCGTGCCGCGGAAATAGACAAGGTTATCTGCCATCAGGTCGGTTCGGCCCACCAGAGCGCCATCCTCAAATCCCTCGATATTCCAAGCGACAAGGATTTCACCTCCTACGAATATCTGGGCAACATGGGTACCGTTTCCCTGCCGCTGACCGCAGCCATTGCCGATGAACGCGACATTCTTGAAGAGGGTGACAAGGTAGCCTTCCTGGGGATTGGCAGCGGGTTGAACTGTCTGATGCTGGGGATGGATTGGTAGTGGAGCAGATTGAGGTTGAGGTTGAGGTTGAGGATTAAGATCAGGATCAGCAGATAAAAAGGCGCATTTCCACTCTATGAATTCATATTTTTCACAAGAATACCCCTTCACAGGGAAGAAGCTCGAGCTTAACGGCCTCAACTACCATTACCTGGATGAAGGCAGCGGATCGACTGTTGTCATGGTGCATGGCAACCCTTCCTGGTCGTTTTACTATCGCAACCTGGTTCTGGCCCTGCGTGATCGCTACCGCTGCATCGTGCCCGACCACATCGGCTGCGGTTTTTCCGACAAGCCGGGCGATGACCGCTACGACTATACCCTTGCCCAACGGGTTGATGATCTGGAACGACTGCTCGATCAGCTAGGGCTGGTCGATAACATTACCCTTGTTGTGCACGACTGGGGCGGGATGATCGGCATGGCCTACGCTGTGCGCCATCCCGAGCGCATCAGCCGCCTGGTGATCCTCAACACCGGCGCCTTCCACCTCCCCAAAACCAAGGTCTTTCCGCCCGCCCTGGACATCTGCCGCAACACCGCCTTCGGCACCCTGCTGGTACGCGGCCTGAACGCCTTCAGCGTGGGCGCCTCCTATGTAGGGTGCAAACGCAACCCGATGAACGCCGAGCTGCGCAGCCTCTACCAGCTCCCCTACGATTCATGGCAGAACCGCATCGCCACCCTGCGCTTCGTGCAGGACATCCCCCTCCGGCCAGGCGACCGCGGCTATGACCTGGTCTCCGCCGTGTCGGATGGCATCGACCAATTCAAAAACCTGCCCATGCTGATATGTTGGGGCGAGCTGGACTTTGTCTTTGACGGTCACTTCCTGGCCGAATGGCAGCGACGCTTCCCCGACGCAGAGGTTCACAGCTACCCGGACTGCGGACATTACATCCTGGAGGACGCCAGGGAAGAGGTTGTGCCGCTGATCAGGGAATTCCTGGAGCAGACGAAGGTTAGTTTGTGAAAAATTACTATACCCCTCCGCTGGCAATGCCATTAAACCTCAATGCCTCCTGCTGACATGATCGTGCCAGCAGGAGGGCCCCTTCTGCTCCCACCCTTCAGAATTCCTGTTCCTTTCAATGCCATCCGCTATTTGTGAGACAAATTATTAATTAAAATATTATTGACATTTTAAAATTATTGGCAGAGTTATGAAAAAATGAAGATTTGTCACCGAAGGGGTAAAGCCAGGGAAACCTGGTGGCGCAAAGCTACCTGTCCAGCAATGGATAGAGGGGCTGTCGAAGTGGCTGCATAGACTTTGAGCCTACCCTGACAATCTTTGGGTAGGCTTTTCTATTGGAGATGGATGTAAATCAAATTAATCAATGATGGTACTCCATGCGGGAGGTGGACTATGCACAAACGAACCATATTTCTTGTGATCTGTCTGGTGGCGTTGGTTTTGATAATACCAGGATGCTCCGGCACGCAGAGAGATGAGACAACGAACCATGTCAACACGGTTTATTATAATTCGCTTAAGGAGGGGAACTATACCAACCTCCTGAGAGCTCACCCGCAATTTCCCGCCAGTGGTGAACTTTTCTCCGAAAACACAAGCATTTTCAAACTGGAACCGGCCAACGCAAATTCCCTTTCTAAAAAGCTGCCGGATGCCATGCTTTCAGATTTCGCCCTGTATTTTTCTCCTGCCTCAGCACCTAAACGCGTTGCATCGACCGTCAGTGATCTGCCGGCGCCAGCCCCATCTCCTTCAAGTGCTATTCCATCCCTGAAAAGACAGGATGTTATTCCGGATTCCTGCTTGGGTCTCACCGGTACCGCTTTCCGCGACTGCCTGGAGAATCTGGGGGGCAGCGCAGTGCCTCAAAGCGACCATGTTTCAATGCACGATCCGCAATCACTGGCTATCGAGGCGGGGCAAACCATCACCGATTCGATTCCGGGAAAAACAATACAGACATTGACATCTAACGTCTCCAAGGCAGATCGGGATGCCATCGTGGCTAAACTTACCGATTTCACAAACGATGATCCAACCCATGCAAGTATAAATTTGGCCGCTTTCGATCCATTTAATCCAACTGGTTACTCTCTCGCCTCGGTAATCATCTCAGACAGCAGCATGTCAGATACAAATGGCGACGGCGTTCTGGAACCGCATTCCACTATGACTACAGAGATATTGAAGCCGGTCGGCTACCGGAGAAGTCCTTCGGTCGCTTTAGATACCTGCCTAAGTAAATACGGAGACAACATTGCGGATCGCTATGTTGTCAAAGTTACCACCCTTGTTCACCTTGACTCACTGAAAGCACAGCGGCAATCTGTTCCAGTATTTACCACAGATTCCGGTGTCGACTTTTACCAGCCCATCCATGATGCCATGACCACAAATCATGCGCTTGACGCCAATATCATCAAATCAATCTACGATTCAACTGCCATATTGCCCGGATCGTCAACCGAATACACGTTCATGTTCCAGATAGATCCTGATCAGATTAGTGGAGAGTACAAAAATCTGCTTGAAAAAATAGCGGTTGAAGGCGATACCGCATGCCAGGACGTGGTTGAGCAGCATATCAATCCCCGTACAGCCATTATAAGTGGTGTATCGGCGACAGGGAACAGCCCGCAGAAGACCGCCGGTTCCCTGACAGTATTTTACCAGGTTCCGGCTGCCTTCAGCCGGCAACTGACAGCGAAGATCGCATCTGCTCTAACCGGACAAGACGCAACGCTCTCAGATAACTTTCAGCCCATACGCGATTATTGCATGGTAAACGGTGACGGACTCAAAGTGGCCATAGTCGATCCGGTAAGCGGAGCAATCATTCCAGCCTGTGAAAAATATAACCAGAAGGCCCTGGCCAAAACCGTGCTGATGACCAAAAGCGGAGCCTGTAAGGACGATCGTGGAAACTGGGCTTATGACGCATCAAGACTACGTACCAAACGCTTCGGCAGAGGGATCCAATGGATTTTTACCGAGTGGCTTTTGCACAACCAAGTGGGGGACTACAAAAATATTCATTGGTATCAGAGTACCTGGAAGAGTGGAGTACAGGTCGCAGTGAAAGGGGCTAAGTACCTGCTCGCTACGTATCTCAAAATCCAGATTGGCGCTATAAAAATTGAAGGCAAAGATAAGGACAAGATCGACCAGAAAAAGAAAATAAAATATCTGAAGAGCCTTCTACCTTTGATCAAGGATGTGGTGTTAAAAATAAACGGAACCAAAATTGCTGGATATAAACTATCGCTTCCACCTGTCGTGGGTGATTTTTTAGGTGGTTCGAGTAAGTTTTTTCCAAGCGGAGCAGGATCTGATGATACTTTCGGCAATCCATCCTTAGACTATTGGTTGCTATTGGAACTAAAGCAGGGGGTGAAGGGTTTTTTTGTGGACAGAGTGACGGATGCCGCTGCCCAGATGCTCGATGTGACTATTACCGGATGGCAGGATATTTCCGATAGAAGCCACTATGGTTGCTTCGAGTTTGATTAGTGATAGCTGGGAAAGGTGTTCACTTCCTTTAAAACAGCACAGATTGCCAACAGCTTTCAATGAAGATACAGGGGGATTGAATCACTCGCCGAGGTTAAAACTGTAATCTTCGAAGCGTGCATCTCGGAAGGGAGGTGCGTTCCTCCGAATATGCGATGCCATCTATATTCACGGCAACGGAAAAGTTCCTGCTACCTGTGTGAGCATGTAGTATTCGTCCAGCTCCTGGATGAGGAAATCAACAAAGGCTCGGTTCGCCCGGGAGAGATACGAATTTTTCTTCCATGCTATGTGGAGGTCCATAAAAAGGTGTGGATCACATGATATGGCGGCTACTTCGGCATCACGGGCAACCACCATCTTGAGGAAAAACGCCAAGCCCAACTTCTCCTTGACCAGACTCCGGATCAGAGAGAATAGATTTGATTCCGCCACCACCGTCGGAACGATCTTTTCACTGGCACACAGCTCATCAATCAGCTCCCGCAGGTGATATCCCTCCTTGTAATGAATCAGCGGCTCTCCCAGTAACTCAAGCAGCGCAACCTTTCTGTGTCCGGCGAAGCGGTGTCCGGGATGCACGCAGGCAACGATCTCTTCCCGTAACAGGTGATGGGAGTCCAGGCCTTCCGGTACTTCTCCGGCGATTACCCCGATATCAAGCTCGCCGGATATGATTTTGCGCTGAATGCTCCAGGCGCTGTCTCCGGAGATGGAAATTTTGAGGCCCGGATGGCCCTGTTTGAATGAAGAAATTATCCTGGGGAAGAAAAAACTACTTAACATCGGGGTGAGGCCGACACGCACCTCTCCCTTGAGCAGGCCCCGTAGATCGGCAATCTCCTGTTTCGCGTTGCTGACCCCTTGCAAAATGCTTTGCGCATGAAGCAATAGCGCTTCACCTTCTGCTGTTAAAGAAATCTTCCTATCCCTCCGGTTAAACAGAAGCACGTCCAGCTCTTCCTCCAGTTTTTTGATGGCTATGCTGAGAGCAGGTTGGGCTATGTTCAATTTTTCTGCAGCCTTGGTAAAACCTTCGCACGCCGCCACACCTAAAAAGAATTTCAACTGTCGCAAATCCATAAGTTCACGCCTTATTATTCGTTTTATATATAGATCACATAAAAACAATATATTTTTATTATATACCTGCACAGCCCTATATTTGGCAACAGGTTCCGGTGAGAGGGGGAAATAAATGGCTATTTATCTGGATTGCAATGCAACAACGCCGGTGGAACCGTCGGTAGCATCGGTGGTGATGCGATTTCTGGAAAAGGATTTCGGCAATGCGGCAAGCCCCATCCATGACCATGGTGTATTTGCCCTTGCAGCCGTGGAACATGCACGGGGCCAGATAGCCGAGGTAGTCAAGGCACGCCGCGACGAGGTGATTTTTACCAGCGGCGCCACGGAGAGCAACAACCTGGCACTACTCGGGCTTGCCGAGGCGGGAACAAAAAGTGGACGCCGCCATCTGATTGCTACCGCCATCGAACACAAGGCTGTGCTCGAGCCGCTTGAAGAGATGGCACGGCTCGGCTTCGAGGTGCAAATCCTGCCGGTTCAGGCGGACGGACGTATAGATCCGCAGCGATTGTCGGATGCGCTTCGTCCCGACACTCTTCTGGTCTCGACCATGCATGTGAACAATGAAACCGGAGTGTTCCAACCACTAACAGAGGTTGCGGATATTTTGTCGAACCGGGAGACCTGGTGGCATGTTGATGCGGCCCAGGGATTTGGCAAGGAACTGGAACAGCTCCGCAATCCGCGTATCGATCTCATCTCGATCAGCGGCCACAAGATATACGGCCCCAAAGGTGTTGGAGCCCTGATCGCCCGCAAGCATGACCGTCAGTTTCCCCCGCTGCGTCCGCTCATGTTCGGCGGTGGCCAGGAGCAGGGGTTGCGTCCCGGCACCCTGCCGGTACCATTGATAGCCGGTCTTGGGGAAGCGGCAAAGCTTGCGGTGCGAAACAACGCTGAGCGTATCGAGAAATGTCGAATGTTCCGCCACAAAATTCTGCCACCATTCTTGGCGCTGGGCGCGGCACAGAATGGCACTGAAGAATACACGCTGCCCCATGTACTCAATGTTTCGCTGCCAGGGATCAACTCCGAGCAGGCAATCAAAGCGCTAAAAAGGGTTATCGCCGTATCCAGCACCTCGGCATGCACATCACATACTCGTACGCCAAGCCATGTCCTAGGAGCAATGGGGCTGTCGTCCGAGAAGGTGGAACAGTCTATTCGCTTGTCGTGGTGCCACATGACCCCTGAAGTGGACTGGTCTGAAGTGGAACATATTCTTCGTGCGCTGCGCGGATAAGAAAGGTGGTACGAAATGAACGATATATTCAGAGAGCTGGAAGAAGCGACGCTTGACCAGTATGACAACTACGATCTGCCGAAATGGCTGGCCGATCCGGTGCTTGTGGTGGCAAGAAATCCTTTGGCCTATCAGGGGAAAGAGTATCTGATCGAAATTCTCCTGGCCCAGGTCAGAGAGTATGATGTCTACGCGGAAGCCGGTTGCTGTAAATGGGCCTATGACCATGAAGACATCAAACGGACACTGGGCTGGCTGGAGGAAGAGAGATGACGGCATTCGAAAAGCTGCGATCAGTTACAGAAAAGGCCCAAAAGGAACAGGATCTACCGGATTTTCTGGCGGAGCGCATCTATGGGATTATTGAAAACAAGGAGCGGTTCCATGCAAGGGAGGCCGAGATAGACGAACTGGCGGAAAAAGTATCGAACTACGACACCTACGGCCAGACAGGTTATCTGGGAATGGGGGTCAACAATGTCATCCTGGAAAAGACCTTGAATCGTCTGGTGATGTAATAAGCTGTTTAATAAGGAAAAACTTAATAAAAAAGGCCGCATTGCACAAATGCGGCCTTTTGAGTAACACAGGAGAAACGAGTATTTCTTCTATGCAGGAGCTGCCAGAAATCGTTTCATATGAAGCAAAGGGTTAGATTTTGCAAAATTGGTTTTTTCTACAATAAATAATATTCAAAAACTTTGCAGCTACTACTTTACCAGCATATATAGTACAAAAATGGCTGTAAGATATGGTCAAATGTGGTATTTACATATTTTATAGTAGTATTATTGGCATAACATTGGAGTAATTAAATGAAAAAATTTATAAATTTTTACATGAACCTTTCTGTAAAGACGAAAATGTTCATATTCACGGGCAGCTTTTCTATCTGGCTACTCATGATTGCCATATTAGGCATCTATAGTACTCATCAGGTAGCTGCCGGTACTGTTGTGGCCAATGAAGCAATTGATGAAATCATTCAACTGGAAGAGCTTAACAGCAAGTGTGTCTCTTTACGGGTGGGTCTGCTTTACGGTTTAGTACATACGTCAAAAAACGATTTTGATGCAACGATGCTTGATGTGGAAAATAGAATCAAACTCATAGACAAAACATTTGAAACTTCTCTGCAAAAAAAGATAACCGGCAATGATACAAACAAATTTGCTTCCGCACTTGAAACTGCCTGGTCAAAATATCGCGACCAGGCGTTAAAGCTAATCGATTTGGAAAAAGCCTTGTTTCCCGCTGATCGTTCGGCGGCTTCTGCCTTTGCTGTAGAACATGTCGCTCCAGTGTACAAAGAACTAGGCTCAGCAATTGCCGGTTACATCCAGTACCACCAGGACATGAAAAGCAAGACATTTAATAAGGAACTTTCATTGGCCAAACGATTTGAATGGCTGGGCGGGATGCTGGCTGTTTTTTCAATTGGCCTGGCAGCTCTGTTCACTTGGCTGCTTACCAGCTGTATTACAAGGCCAATCACATCGCTTTCCCATAACGCGCGATTGATTGCAGAAGGCGACCTCAGAATAGAAATTGCATCTGACTCACGGGATGAAATTGGGCAGCTCGCCGAATCATTCAAACTGATGGTGAACAGTCTGAAAGAATTGATCAGCACGCTTGCAGATTCATCTTCCCAAGTTTCCGAATCATCTGGCGTCATGATGTCAAGCGCCGATAGTATGGCGAACGTTGCGGAAAATGCGGTTGTCCAGGCCACTACCGTGGCTGTTGCTACTGAAGAGATGTCGGCAACTTCCGGCGATATTGCCCAGAACTGCCAGATGGCTGCGGAGGGCGCTCAGCGGGCCAATGAGGCCGCACATCACGGTGCCATGGTCGTAGAAAGCACTATTGCTGTTATGCAGAGGATAGCCGAGCGTGTCCAGGTATCCGCGAAAACAGTGGAGGAGCTTGGCAAGCAGAGCGATGAGATAGGATCCATAATAGGGACTATCGAAGATATTGCGGATCAGACAAATCTGCTTGCGCTTAATGCTGCTATCGAGGCAGCCCGGGCAGGTGAGCAGGGGCGCGGATTCGCGGTAGTGGCCGATGAGGTAAGGGCGCTTGCCGAGCGGACCACCAGGGCCACACGCGAGATCAGCGGAATGATAAAATCAATACAGAACGACACCAGATCCGCTGTTGTTGCCATGGAAGAAGGTGTTGCCGAGGTTGAGCAAGGGACTCACGAGGCAGCGCGTTCCGGAGAGGCCTTGCGGAATATCCAGGAAGAGATCGACAGCGTCAACATGCAGGTTCAGCAGATTGCCACCGCTGCTGAAGAGCAAACTGCCACCACAAGTGAAATCAGTTGCAATATTCATCAGATAACCATTGTCGTGAAAGATACATCGGAAAATGCCAGACAATGCGCTTCAATCTCGCAGCAGCTCTCCAATCTTTCAGTGGTAATTAAAAATGTAGTCGGAAAGTTTTCCTTTTCCGAATCCCAGACTTTTTTCCTCTGGAATAGCAGCTACAGCGTAGGTTACGAAGCTATGGACCAGGAGCACAAGCGTTTGGTGGAAATTATCAATAATCTCTACGGTGCCATGCGGCAGGGCAAGGGCAACCAGGCCATAGGCTCTATTCTGGACGGGCTTGTCAGTTATACCCGAACACACTTTGCTCACGAAGAAAAACTTATGAAAGATGCGGGGTATAAATCTTATGAAGAGCATAAGCGGGAACACGATGCCTTGAGCAGGCAGGTACTGGAGATTCAGAACAAATACGGTACAGGTACTGTATTGAGTCTGGAAGTAATGAGCTTTTTGAAAGAATGGCTGGTAAATCACATCCAAGGATCTGACAAGCGCTTTGGCTCACACCTACGTAAGTAGCGAAGATGTTTTTCAAGTCAACCTGAATGGCTACGTCATGGCAGCGCCGCCCGTTGATCAGCCCTTCATTGTGCAGAATAAATTAGTAACAAATTAGGGACACTTCCCATATTTCTGTTGATCCCCCTCCATGTTTACATTAACATCCCTTCATGCCTCGAATTGCTCGCATAATAGCAGCAGGATCCCCACATCACATTACCCAGCGCGGCAACAATCGCGCGACAGTTTTCTTTGACGAAGAAGACAATCAGACCTATTTGAAGTTACTCCTGAAATACACCCGCAAATATGACGTCGCAATATGGGCGTACTGCCTGATGAGCAACCATGTTCACCTGCTTGCCGTACCCAAAACCGAGAGCGGTCTGGCACGTGGGATCGGCCTGACCAACATGCTATATACCCAGTACCTGAACCGAAAGCTGAGTCAATCAGGCCGTATCTGGCAAAATCGTTTCTTTTCGTGCATTGTTGAAAGCAATCAGTACCTATGGGCGGTTGCACGTTATATCGAACGCAATCCGTTGAAGGCGGGGCTGGCGGCAAGCGCGCAGGAATATCACTGGTCCAGCGCCAACGCGCATATAACGGGAAGTAATGATCCATTGTTGGCGAAGGATTCATGGCTTGCGCTTGAAGAGCAGAGCGAGTATGCAAAATTTGTCGGGGATGAGGATGAAGAAGCGGACGCCGGCATCCGTCGGGCGACACGAACCGGTCGCCCCTTTGGTTCGGAACAGTTTGTTGATCAGATGGAATTTAGCCTGAGTCATAAATTACGTCCGGGAGCACCCGGCCGCCCCCGGAAAACAGGGAAGTGTCCCTAGTTTTTTGCCATAGCTGAAAAATTAAAAACATTGGAAGAAGGAATTCCAACCAACCGGGTAGACACGGTAACCGCTTGGTGGATAAGTGTGGAAGGAAGCCTTGAAAGTCGAGCGCTGCGCCGGTCACCCTTCAGGCGTTGTAGTTCTTTTAGTTCATGATGCTCTCAGCAGAATAGATTTTTTCAACTATTTTTTACCACAAATAGGACCAGAAACCTGTGACCCAAAAAACCGATGCCATCTATGCTACACCCCTGCAGGATATAGTTGATTTTCAATTCGATGAACGGGTTGTCGCAGTCTTTCCCGACATGATTCAACGCTCGGTCCCCGGCTACGGAATGATTGTATCCAATATCGGCATCCTCGCCGCGAAATACGCCCAAGCCGGGAGTCACTGTTATGATCTCGGCTGTTCCCTCGGGGCAGTGACCTTATCTATGCGCCAGCGGATCAATGCGCCAGACTGCGACATTATTTCTGTGGATAACTCCCCGGTGATGATTGAGCGCGCCCGTGAACTCTTGGCTCTTGACAGTGTGCCGACCATTCCGGTGACGATGCTCTGTACCGACCTTCAGGATGTTACGATTGAGAACGCCTCGGTCGTCGTCCTCAACTTCACCCTGCAGTTCATCCCCCCGGCAGAGCGACTGGCGCTGATTCAGCGAATCCATGCGGGGCTCAAGCCGAACGGCGTTCTTATCCTCTCGGAGAAGATCGCTTTTAGCGAGCCGGGGCGGCAACACTTTCATGAAGAACTGCATCATGATTTCAAACGGGCCAACGGCTACAGCGACCTCGAGATCAGCCAGAAGCGGTCAGCCCTTGAAAAGGTAATGATCCCCGAGACCCTCGCTTGCCATCAGGAGCGGTTACGGTGGGCTGGCTTCTCTTCCTCTGAACTTTGGTTCCAGTGCTTCAATTTTGTCTCTCTGGTCGCAATTAAATGAAATTCTACGAATCACTCTATCCGCAACTTGCCGCCATGGGTCAGGAGCGCTGGTCTGAGCAACTGCAGACCGCCCTGTCCGAGGGACTGCTCCTCGAACGTTTCGGCGATATGGCAGGCTTGATGAGCGCTCTGCAGGCGCTGCCGGCGATACAGCCATCCCGAATTGCGCTGCAGGACAATGTCACCATCGGCGATAGCAGCGATCTTGGCCACATCGACCGCGAAGAGTTGATCACCAAGCTCTATGCTTTTCACCCCTGGCGTAAAGGCCCCTACAATTTTTTCGGTATTGAGATTGACACAGAGTGGCGATCCGACTGGAAGTGGGAGCGCCTCCTGCCGCACATCCAGCCGCTGGCCGGGCGGAGAGTCCTCGATGTCGGCTGCGGCAACGGTTATCACGGCTGGCGCATGCGCGGCGCCGGCGCCGACTTCGTCCTCGGCATCGAGCCTTTTCTGCTTTCGGTGATGCAGTTCCAGGTAATGCAACGCTACCATTGCGATCCACAGCACCATGTCATTCCAATCGGCATCGAAGATGTACCTGCCAATCTTGCCTGCTTCGACAGCGTATTTTCCATGGGAGTCCTCTACCATCGCCGCTCACCCCTCGACCATCTTTTCGAGTTGAAGGGCTGCCTGCGCCCGGGAGGGGAGTTGATTCTGGAGACGCTGATTGTCGAAGGAGATCAGGAGACGATCTTCATGCCGCCAGGACGTTACGCTAAAATGAGAAATGTCTGGTTCCTGCCATCAATTGCGGCCATGACCTTGTGGCTGCAGCGCTGCGGATTCACGGAGATTGCCTGCGTCAATGCCGTCCGCACCAGCCGCGAGGAACAACGCTCGACGGAGTGGATGCGTTTTGAGTCGCTGGCGGATTTTCTTGATCCGGATGACGAGTCGAAGACGATTGAAGGGCACCCGGCACCGCTACGGGCGATCTTTACCGCGACCAGGCCGTAAGGCTGTGAGTTTACGCATCCCCCGCCAGACGCTAAGACAGGATTTATCCAATTTCACCAGTGGATAGTGAAATGAGGGGCAACAGTCTTGACAGCGCCCTTGCACAGCGTCTACAACCATGAACAACTTTAATCTTGGACACACAATGCCCCACACCGAAATCGTCAACATATCCCGCCCTCTTACTGAAATGGCGCGCCTGCAGCCAGACACCCCGGCCATAATTTTTCCCCAGGACAACCGCACCCTCACGTTTCGGGAACTGGATGCGGAGAGCGACTGCCTGGCCGCCGGACTTGAACACATCGGCATCACCCGGGGTACCAAAACTGCCCTGCTGGTTCCGCCTGGACCGGAACTGTTTGCTCTGACCTTTGCCCTTTTCAAGGCAGGAGCCGTGCCGGTCTTCATCGATCCGGGCATCGGCGCCCGCAACATGAAGGGATGCCTGGCAGATGCGGAACCAACTGCCTTCATCGGTATTCCCAAGGCGCATGTGGCGCGACGGCTGTTCGGCTGGGGCAAGAAGAGCCTTACCACACTGGTGACCGTCGGTGGGGGGCGTATCTGGGGCGGCATTCCTCTTGCTGAAATCGCCAAATCCGGGCGTGGAGCAGACTTCACCCCTGCTGCAACAGGACGCAACGAAATTGCTGCCATTCTCTTCACCAGCGGCAGCACCGGAGCACCCAAAGGGGCCATTTACACCCATGGCACCTTCAGCGCGCAAGTTGAGATGCTCCGTAATCTTTACGGCATCCGCCCGGGGGAGATCGACCTGCCCACCTTCCCCCTGTTTGCCCTGTTCGCCCCTGCCCTGGGTATGACCGCCGTAATTCCCCAGATGGATTTTACACGTCCCGGCCACGTTAATCCGCAGCGGATCCTTGATATCGCCACCAAATACCGCGCCACCACCATGTTCGGTTCCCCTGCGCTGCTCAACCGGGTCAGCCGCTACGCAGTCACCCGGGGAATCAAGCTTCCTGGCCTCAAACGCATCATTTCAGCTGGCGCGCCGGTTCCGGCAGCCGTTCTGGAACGCTGCACACAGATGCTTTCTGATAATGCCGAGATATTCACTCCCTACGGCGCAACCGAGGCGCTGCCGGTAAGTTCCATCGGCAGTCGCGAGATACTGGGAGAAACCGGGCGCCTGACCGGTGAAGGGCGTGGCATCTGCGTCGGACGACCGGTGAAGGGAGTTTCCCTGGCAATCATACCGATCAGTGATGACCCGATCGTCTCGTGGAATGCTGATCTGCCCCTGCCTGTCTGGCAAGTGGGAGAGATTACGGTATCCGGCCCGCAGGTTAGCCGGGCCTACCTCAATCGGCTTGAGGCTACACGGCTGGCCAAAATTCCGGACCCGGCGAGAGGTTTCTGGCATCGCATGGGAGACCTGGGTTATGTCGACAATACGGGAAGGATCTGGTTCTGCGGACGCAAGGCCCACCGAATTGTGACCGCCACGGAAACGCTCTTTACCATCCCGGTGGAAGGTGTCTTTAACACTCACCCGAAGGTTTTCCGCACCGCCCTTGTTGGAGTCGGCAAACAGGGCAGCCAGCAGCCGATACTGTGTGTGGAGCTGGAATCCAAGGTGGATAAAGCGGCTCAGGAGCAGATCAGGCGTGAACTGATGGAGATCGGCAGCCGCTATCCCCACACCAGAGATATCGACAAAATCCTCTTTCACCCCGCCTTTCCGGTCGATATCCGCCACAATGCCAAAATATTTCGGGAAAAATTGGCTCTCTGGGCCGAGGGGAAACTTTCATGAAGGCATTGGTCACCGGCGGGGGCGGTTTTCTGGGAGGCGTGATTGTGCGCATGCTGGTGGAGCGAGGCGACGAGGTCGTCAGCTTTTCCCGTAGCGAATATCCGGAGCTGCAAAAATTGGGCGTGAAGCAGGTTAAGGGCGATCTGGGAGACAGGGAAGCGGTAATTAAGGCTGCCGCGGGTTGCGACGTCATTTTCCATGTGGCGGCCAAGGCCGGGATCTGGGGAGCCTTGGACGAATTCTACAGGGCCAACGTGACCGGCACCGCCAACGTTCTGGAAGCATGCCGGGCGCACAACATTCCCCGCCTGGTGCACACCAGCTCACCCAGCGTGGTCTTTGACGGAACGGACGTGGAAGGGGGCGACGAATCACTTCCCTACCCCAGCCGCTATGAAGCACATTATCCGGCCACCAAGGCTCTCGCCGAACAGATGGTTCTGGCAGCAAATTCACCCGAACTGGCCACCGTGGCACTGCGCCCTCACCTGATCTGGGGGCCGGGAGACAATCACCTGGTGCCACGCATCATTGCCAAAGCCCGGGCGGGCAGGTTAAGGCGCATCGGTAAGCGTGACTGCCTGGTGGACACGGTCTATGTGGACAATGCCGCCCTCGCCCATCTGCAGGCGGCCGACCGTCTCGTTCCTGGCGCCCCTCTGGCCGGCAAAGCCTATTTCATCAGCAACGACGAGCCGCTGCCCCTGTGGGATATGGTCAACCGCATTCTGGCTGCCGCCCAGCTTCCGCCCGTTACCCGCACCGTTTCTCCCGGAGTGGCCTACGCTGCCGGAGTCCTCTGCGAAAAGATCTGGGGCCTGCTGCACCTGAGGGGAGAGCCCCCCATGACCCGCTTCGTGGCCCATGAACTGGCCACAGCCCACTGGTTTAAAATGGACGCGGCCCGCAAGGATCTGGGATATCAACCGGAAGTTTCCATAAGCGAAGGTCTCGTTCGCTTGGAACAGTGGTTGCAAAATGGTAATCGTTTTCCCTGCTGAGCATACCAGACAGACCCCCCATATTTATTTAGCTCACAATTTTTCATGTTGTCTTATTTTGTTTCAATTTGTTTCGAAGTAATTCAAATCGTCCCCCCTTCATACCGCATTCCCATCCCTGTTTTTGCTTCCTCACCCAAATGCAGTAAAATTAAAAAACAGCAAATTACACTCAGGGTCTAGGAATCTGTTGAAATCTCAGGTTGGTCAAAAATAGTTAGATCGTCGCAACCGGAGAACGCCCCGCGGAGGCATGAACCTATTCGCCGCACACTTTCGGTTGTGAAAGTGGACCGCGAAGGCGCCCGAAGGGTGAGGCCGCAGGCCGAAGTCACAAGCTGGCTTTCGAGGATGGCGGCGAGATGGCTGTTTTTCAACAACCTCCTAGATACACGCAACACCTGCTGCTCACCTCTGTAATCAGGAGCCAGGAGATGAAAGTTCTGATTGTCGACGACAACACTGATGGCAGAAGAATTCTTCGCTACATCGCAGAAAGGCATGGCCACACTGTGATAGAAGCGGCTAACGGCAGAGAAGGACTGGATAAGGCGGCATCCGATCTTCCGGAACTGATTATCTCCGACGTATTAATGCCGATAATGGATGGTTTTCAATTCCTGCTTAATTTGAAGAAAGATAGCGCACTTTACTCGATACCATTCATATTTTACTCCGCCACCTATGGGGAGGAGAAGGACGTACAACTCGGCACTTACCTTGGAGCAGAAGGCTATATCGTCAAACCAAAAGACCCGAGCGAAATCTGGGATGAAGTAGAGTCCATCCTTGGCAATTTCCAGGCAAAGCATGCTGTCCCGATCCATATTAATAACAAGGAAAGAATACTTCTTGAACAATACAACGAGGTGATAGCTCTCAAATTGGAGGAAAAGGTAAAAGAACTGGAAGATAGTCAAAAAGAACGTGAAGAAGCCTACAGTGTGCTGGAGAAAACCCTGGAGAAAGAGAAGCTTGCCAAGGAAGCACTCCAGGAGAGCGAGCGAAAGTATCGACAACTAAACGAAGAACTGGAGCAGCGGGTCGAGGATTCAGTAAAGGAAATGCGGCAGAAGGATGAAATCCTGATATATCAGGGCCGGCAGGCTGCCATGGGAGAAATGATTAACAATATCGCCCATCAATGGCGACAGCCGCTCAATACACTGGGACTGCTTGCCCAGGAATTGAATATGACGCGGCAGATGGGAGACCTGAACAAGGATTTTGTGGATGCCAATGTAAAAAAAACCCTTGAAATCATTCATCAGATGTCCAAAACCATTGATGACTTCAGGAACTTTTTCAAGCCCGATAAAGAGAAAACCGATTTCAAAGTTTTTGACGCAATCAATAAGGCTGTATCCATGCTGGAAGGGAGTTTCAAGGCGGCTCAAATCAGGACCGAAATACAGCAAACGGGTGACCGTGTCATTTCCGGTTACCCTGGCGATTTGATACAGGCCCTTTTGATTATCCTGAACAATGCGAAGGATGCATTGATAAACCGCAAAACAGACAATCCCGTAATAAGCATCAGTTTATTCACGGAAAGCAACCGGACAGTGGTGAGCATAACCGATAACGCGGGGGGTATTCCGAAGGAGATTATAAACAGAATCTTTGACCCATACTTTACAACCAAAGGGCCTGAACAGGGGACTGGAATCGGCCTGTTTATGTGCAAAACCATCATAGAAAAGAATATGAATGGAATGCTGAGTGTGCGTAATGTCAAAGATGGGGCACAGTTCCGGATAGAGGTATGAAAAGAATACGTCGCCCGACACCATTGCTCAGCCGGCACAAACTTGATCAGAAGGCACTTCAGAGGTCACGCAGGGATCTGAAATGTGCCGAGAAACGGATTCGTCAATTAATAGAGGCAAACACCACCCTCACAGCAGAAATTATCGAGCTGCGGCGCACCGAGTCCACCTGCCGCAGCTTGTTTGAAAATAGTGCCGTAGGCATGTACCGCATGACACTTACCGGTCGATTTTTAGAAGCAAATTCTGCCATGGCCCACATGCTCGGATATAATTCCCCCCAAGACCTGCTTTCTAACGTGACCAACCTCCTGCAACAACTCTATGTTAATCCGGATCTCCGTAACAATTTAACCATGTTGTTTAATGACAACATCGTGGAAGGTTTCGAAGTCCAGTTCTATCGAAAGGACAAGAGCATCATCTGGGTATCTCTGAATGAATCCGCCATATGTGACGATACAGGCACGGTGATCTACTATGAAGGCATGGCCACGGACATAACGGAACGGAAGCGAGCGGAAGAAGCATTACGTTTCAGCGAAGCACGCTACCGAACCTTGCACCGTGATATTCCGACAATGATTTTTACCCTCGACACCCAGGGCAAAGTACTCTCCGTGAATCCTTATGGGGCGAAGCAACTGGGATACAGCATTGAAGAGCTGGAAGGGAAACCGGTCCTGAGTGTTTTCCATCTGGACGATCGGCCTGCTGTGACTGATCAGCTACAAAGATGCCTGCAGAACCCTGACCAGGTCTATCGCTGGCAATTTCGAAAAATCCGCAAAGATGGAAAAACTATGTGGGTTGAAGAATTGGCGCAAGCGGTGAACGACCTGAATGGAGTCACTAATGTTCTGGTAGTGTGCCGTGACATCTCAGAGCGCATCCAGACGGAAGAAATGCTGCGAAAGGCACACGACGAGTTGGAACATAAGGTCGCAGAACGGACGAAAGAGTTGTCTGAGGCCAATGTAAAGCTGAAGGAACTTGATCAATTGAAGTCCATGTTCATTGCCTCAATAAGCCATGAACTTGGAACACCTCTGAATTCAGTGATCGGTTTTTCCGGCGTGTTGCTTAACGGCTGGGCGGGCCCACTTAATGAAGAACAGAAAGAAAACGTGGAATCCATTCAGAAGTCAGGTAAACATCTGCTTTCATTACTTAATGATGTAATTGATGTTTCCAAAATAGAGGCGGGACAAATTGAAGCACGATTGAATGATTTCGATGTGCACGACCTGCTTGTGGAAGCGATGGATCACATTTCAATTGAGGCGGAACGAAAAAATCTTGAGCTGACCCTTGATGCAGCCAATGTGATGCTACACTCAGACAGACGGAGGCTGCTGCAGTGCGTAGTGAATCTGCTGACCAATGCAGTTAAGTTCACCAATAAAGGAAGCATACGCCTTGCTGCAAAGATCATTGATGGAGACTTGCAAGGAAGTGAGTCTGAAAAAACCGGTCTTATGGATATTTCGGTGGAAGATACCGGGATTGGTATTCGCAAGGAAGATATGCCGAAACTTTTTCAACCATTTTCGCGAATTGTTTCTTCGCATACGACAGTCATTCCAGGCACCGGGCTCGGCCTCTACCTGACAAAGCGGCTTGTAACAGGAGTTTTGAAGGGAGATCTGCTCTGTACCAGCAGCCATGGACAAGGGAGTACCTTCACCATCAGGATTAAGTTGAGACCTTCTGATCAGACAGGAGGAGAGGAAAATGAGTGAATAACTGAAAGAAACTGAGGACCATCAACTATCGAGCCCTGACAGTTCCCGCGATTTGGAGCGGGTGTAGAGCAGCACCACATTCCCGATGGTAAACAACAACGCACCAGCCAGAGCAAGGCCGGCGCCCGGCTCGCGATGAACCTCCAGAAATGCCACCGGCGGTTCGCCCGGCTCAGCGTGTTTGATATAGACACCGTAACCGTTAATGAACAAGGGATGGTTGGGAGTGATCGTTACCCCATCCGGCCCGGTCTGCTGTGAAACAAGCAGGGCTTTGTAGCCCAGGGGCATCTGCCCCCCACCGGGCGAAAAAAGTGCTCCAATCCGCGCCACATGGACCGCTGTTCCATCCGGCATCTGAAACCGGTCCCCTTCCCTGATTTCAATCGATCCCTTCATTCCCATAACCGAGCTTTGCAGATGGGCCGCTACTATCAGCAAAAAACCGGCATGAATCAGCTGAGGAGGCAGCCAGGCCCGAATGGCGTTGCGACGGAAGCGCTGAAAAATGCTGTCGGTGCTGCAGCAAAGTGTGTTCAGTACCAATAGCGCCAGGACGATGATGGTCAGCCATAGCCACCAGGTTTGCAGGAAGGGGAATTCACGCAGCCATGCAAAGAGCGGCATGCCATTCAGCGCTGCAGCGATTTCGCCCGACAGAGTGAAGGAACCGGCCGCCATGGCACAACAAACCAGCGCCAGCAGGACCAGCCCTATTTCAAGGGATATGAGCAGATTCCAGAGTTTTCTCATGTTAAAAACTGTGTGAGCTTTTCATCAGCAGGCTCACCCCCAGGTAGGTAAATAGCGTTACCGCAAAACCAAAAATGGCTGACCAGGCCGAGGCGACTTCCCACTTGGCCCCTTTCAGGCGCAGATGCAGCAGCAGGGCATAGAAGAGCCACAGGATCGAGGTCCACAGTTCCTTAGGAGTCCAAAGCCAATAGGTGCCCCAGGCGTAATATCCCCAGATCCCGCCGGAAATCATCGATGCAGAGAAAAAGGACCAGCCAGCCAGCGCGGCCTTGAACTGAATATCCATCAGGCTGCGGTCCCTGGTCGCCAACCAGCCACCGGACACAAGGGCACCGATACCGAAAAGAGCATAGGCAAAAAAAGCCAGCACCACATGCAACTCGAACCAGAGCGTATCCAGGATCGCCGGCATGGGCATGTCACGGGCCGGAAAGATCAATGCCAGTCCGCCGAAGAGACCAGCCATGATGCCGGCCCCGGCATTGAACCACCCGGCCCGGCGCAGTGACGGCGACAGGCTGATTGCCAGCCCCATCACACCGAGCGATACGGCAAAGAATGCCACGGTGTCATGGGGCCCAATCAGCGGCAGGCGCCCCATTGACCAGCCGCGCAACCCCAGGTAAACGACACCGACGGCCGTTCCCACAGCCAGCACCCCGCGGTTGAAGGCTCCGAAGAAGCTAAGGGCAGTGAATATGAGAAGAAGAGATTTCATGATTACCCATGCTGCTGTTTTGAAATTTGGTGGTGTCTTATCCGATATTTATTGCAGAAGAGTCAATGTTTTTCCTGATAAGGGCTTTATTCCCCCTTAGAAAAAGGACCCAAAGGGCCTAAAGGGGGGAACTGCTGCCGGCAAAATTAAAGCCCCGGTTACTGAAAAAGTCGGGGCTTATCGTTTCGCATCAGATTCTGACGGTCAGGAGTTGCTGCTTAATCAACTTTACCGTTCAGTTTTTCCAACAACTCCTCCACCGTAATCAATCCCACACCTTCAGCCTCCATCTTTTCAATCGCCCGGGCACTATCTCCTGCCTGCACATCAACCCCTGCCACGGCGTCAAAAAGCACCGCTACCTCCAGTCCATGACGCAGGGCGTCTCGGGCAGTGGAGAGCACACAATAGTCCGTTGCCAGCCCCCCCAGATAAATTCGCTGCACCCTCAGCTCCTTCACTATCTGCGCCAGTGTCATGCCGTCATCGGTTACACCTTCAAAAGCCGAGTAGCCATCGAGCTCGGGAGTAGTGCCTTTGGAGAGTATCATCGTCCCCTCGGGCAGAAGCAAGGCTGAAGGAAAATCCGCTCCCTTGCTCCCCTGTACACAGTGGGCCGGCCAGGAACCGCCAAATTCACGGAAATGCCTGGTAGTGGGCGGGTGCCAGTCACGACTGGCCAGCACCGGCAATCCGGCATCGGCAAACTGTTGCGCCACGCGATTAAGGGGTTCTATCACCAGGTCCCCTAGGGGCACCGCCAGGGCGCCACCGGGACAGAAATCATTTTGAACGTCAATAATCAGTAATGCCGATTTCTCTCTCATAGGAAACTCCCTGAAACCTTAAACTATCACACGAAGGCACAAGGGCACGAAGTAAGGCAAAAGCAAAAGTAAGATCCATGATTTCTAAAAAATAGTGCTTACCCTTGCATTACTGGTGGGTCACTCCTGTCTTTCCTTCGTGCCTTTGTGCCTTCGTGTGGATATAGCGCTTTCTTCCCGCATTTAACTCTGCAACTCTGACATCAGCCGGTTCCTCAGATCATTCAGCTTGCCGGATATGGAAACCTTGTAGAGATGCGGATTGACAAATCGCAGGCATCCCTTGGGCAAGAGGGAGAGCTGCAGGGCACTCCGCTCTGCCATGTCCTCCAGCGATTCAGGTGCGCCGGCACCTGTTCTTTTCCCCTGCTCCATAACAACCTGCCGCACTTCCTGAAACTCCACATCCTTGGGGATCAGCGTGTTCTGCAACGGGTTAAGGGGATGAAAAACCCGCTCTCCCGGCTTTGGCCGGTCATCTTCCAGGCACACCACATCCTGTACATAGCCGCTCTCTTTTGACGAAACCCGAAGGACCCGTTTAATGCCGGGAAGGGTTGCCTTGGCAATATCGCTGGTGGTTTTCATCTTCGGCCGTCCATCCATCTCGACCAGTTTGTACACTCCGCCCAGAGCACCTCCCCCGGGTCCGGCACAGGTGGCCAGCCTGGTGCCGACGCCGTAGATGTCCACCCTCCCCCCTTCTTCCCTGATGGAGGTAATTACGTATTCATCCAGCTCGTTGGACGCCACGATGCATACCTCCGGGAAACCGGCATCATCGAGCATTCTGCGCGCCTCGCGGGAGAGATAGGCCAGGTCGCCGGAATCAAGGCGGATGCCGCGCAGTTCGTGCCCTTTCCGGCGTAACTCCCTGGCTACGATAATAGCGTTGGGTATGCCGCTTGTGAGGGTGTCATAGGTATCAACCAGCAGAACCGAGCTGTCAGGAAAACTTGCGGCATAGGCGCGGAAGGCGGTCAACTCATCCTGGAAGGCCAACACCCAGCTGTGGGCGTGGGTGCCCTGCACAGCCAGACCATACAGCATCCCGGCCTGGACGTTGCTCGTGCAGCGTACACCCCCGACATAGGCACCCCTGGCACTGGAGAGGCCGCCGTCCGGCCCCTGGGCCCTGCGCAGGCCGAATTCGATCACCCGTGCACCGCCAGCGGCATAATTTATACGGGCCGCTTTGGTGGCGGCCAGGGTCTGGAAGTTGATGATATTGAGGAGGGCAGTTTCCACGAACTGGGCTACGGCCAGTGGTCCCTCAACCGTCAGCAAAGGTTCATTTGCGAAGACCACTGTTCCCTCGGGAGGTGCGCTTACCCTGCAGTTGAAGCGAAAATCGGCCAAAAACTCGATGAAGCGTGGAGGAAACAACTTGAGTCCACGCAAGTATTCCAGCTCTTCCGAAGAAAACTTCAGGTTTTCCAGATACTGCAGCGCCGGCTCAAGACCGGCAAAAACAGCATAGCCACCCTCAAACGGGTTGGTGCGAAAGAAAAGGTCGAAGACAGCGTGCTTTTCCTCCATCCCCTGTTCCAGATAGCCTGCCAGCATGGTCAGTTCGTAGAGATCTGTCAAAAGCGGCGAAATGGTCATATGGATTTTAACGCTCACGCAGAAGATTGTGCCGTTCCTGTCGCTCCTCTTCACCCTCAATTCCCTGAGGAGGAAGACCGTCAATTACGCCTACAACGCCCCACCCCTGAAGAGTCGTAGCTATGATGACCTGCAGCGGATTCATGGTGGCGCAATATACGGTACATACTCCAGGACAGTTTTTCACCTGATTAAGGATATCCAGAGGGTGGGCATCGCAGAGCAGGATACAGAAAACGTGCCCTGCGCCGATCCCTTTCAGAGCGGTCGTACACCTCTTGATCATCTCGTCGTCGCTGCCTTCAGTACGAATCAGGCATTCCCCCGCTGCCTCGCTGAAGGCAACTCCAAAATGAGCCTGGGGAGCGGTGTCCGCAATAATCTGTTTGAGATAGTCAACCGTCTTGATGGAAGTGCCTTGGCCGATGATAATGCCGCAATTTTCAGGGTAATCGATCTTGACGCCATGTATTTCGAGATTCATAGACCCTCCTGTTTATGCACCAGCGGCTGTCATTACTCTGAAAGTGTATCGCAAGGGATGTTCAATTCAATCAACTCCCGGCTACCCCCCCTGACGATTGAATCCTGATGGTTCTTTAGTAACATCACTTCTGAGAGTCACTACATTTGACCAAGGTATTCCCATGCCACCCGTAAAACGGCGCCTCCCTTTTCGTTATATTGAGCCGGTCTTTTTTGGCGGTTTACTGGATGATCCGCTCCTGTTCCTGCGCATACGACCGCTCAAACGAGCGCTGCTCTTCGACTGTGGCCAGATCGCCCATCTGGCTAAACGAGTCGTAAAACCCATCGATGCGGTATTTATCACCCACGCCCACATGGACCACATCATGGGCATCCCCACCCTGGTCCGTCACCACCACGCCTCTCCCCGGCCTATGGATGTTTTCGGACCTCCCGGGATAATCGAGCGGGTTGAACATCTCCTGCTGGGGTTCGAATGGAACCTGAGCGAGTCGAACTGGTTCACCCTGCGGGTTCATGAGATCAGGGCTGATCGTCTTCTCCACTGCAGCTTCCCTGGCCCCAAGAGTTTTCGACGCAGTAGGGTAACTGAAGAGCAACGCACAGGTCGGCAGATCTGGTCATGCCCCTATGCGACCGTAGAAGCGGAACTGCTCGACCATAAACTGCCGGTGCTCGGCTTCAGAATCCAGGAGCAGCCGCATTTTGCCATTGATTATGAAAAGCTGGACCGCCTGGGGATCATGCCGGGAGAGTGGATACGCGACCTGAAAAACAGGGTGTGGAAAGGGAGATCAAACGTTCAGGTTGAGATTGAGGTTGAGGTTGAACAGCGGGAAACAGAGAATTCGCAGGAAAAGCCGTGCCCTGACAGCTTATTGATAAACTCAGGTTGTTCAAAAATAGTCAGATCGTCGCTCCCGGAGAAAGCCCCGCGGAGCCGTAGCAGCGCTACGGCGCACAAGGCGGATTTCGAGGACGGCGGCGAGATGGCTGTTTTTCAACAACCTGTTAAAGATCCCCATGCGCTGTACGGAATCATCCACGATAATCGTCCTTGCGTTTCGATTGGTTATGTGTGTGATGTGGGATGGACCGCGGATAATGTCGCGGCAATGGAGTCACTACTGAAGGGGGTTACGTTATTGTGTTCGGACTGCACATTCCTGGCAGAAGACAGGGACAAGGCCCGCGCATCATATCACCTCTGCACGCGGGATCTGAATGAACTGGCGGAACTGTTGGCACCGGGTTATCTGCTGCCGATGCACATGTCCAAGAGTTATCTGAAAAAGAGCTTCGACATCTATAACGAGCTCAGGCCGCCAGAGGGAACAAAGATCCTGCGACTGCCGAAACATCTCGTGCCGGCGCCGCTGACGGTCAGCGACGTGGATGAATGGATGAAAACGTAGGGGCGACGCATGCGTCGCCCCTACACGGATTCAAAAAAATGAAAATCCTCCCCTTATCCCCGGGCAAGCAACGCTTTCATTTTAAGCATCTCATCAGGACAGATGTTCAGGCAATCATGCCCTTCCATGAAAGCAACCATAGAGGTGAGAAATGTTCCGAATGAGAGCGGCACGTTGGATTTGTCATAATAGTACGTGGCGTTGTTATAGAGAACATTGAGGGCAAAACCGATGTTGGGAGAGTCCTGTTCGACAAGCCCCTTGATCCGCACGTAAATCTGCTGTTCCAGTTTGCGCTGGAGCCCGTTAACCGATTTGGGTTGCGGTACAAATGCAGGTTTTTTTCTGTCCAAATAAGCATGACTCATCCCGCCACGTTTCGTCGTACAGCCAATCAGACCATCGAATATCCGCATCATATCCTTGACGATGTATTCCCGTGCAACCTCGGGCGAAGCATCCTCTTTCATTATCGAATCGTTGTTCACCCTGCGAGGGAGATTTCTGCCGATGCCCGAATCTGCTGCCAGTCTTCTCAGCGGATTACTTGTTTTTGCTTCTTCCATGCTCCATGTGCTCCTGGCTTTTAATTTTTAATGAAACAGCTTACCACAAAGACTTGAAAAATACACCGACGCGACAGGTTTTTAAGAATCAAAGATCAAAATCACCTTTTCAGCTCCTCCTTATACTGCCGCCACAAGGGAACATACCGGTCCATCAGGCCGTGAAAGCGATTATTGTGCAGCCGTTCATGCAGATGGGTCAATTCATGGGCAATGATGTATTCCAGGCAATGGACCGGTTTCCTGGCCAATTCCAGATTCAGCCAAATGCGGCGATGCTTGATGTTGCAGGTGCCCCAGCGGGTTTTCATCCGCTTCACCCCCCAAGTGGCCACCTTGACTCCGATAATCTGCTCCCACTTTGACAACAGTTCCGGAATCTGCTCCTTCAGCCGGCAGCGATACCACTCGTACAGAACACGCTCACGCCAGGCAGCATCGCTTCCCTCCTGCACATGCAGGTCGATGGTATCATGCTTCAAGATGCCAGCCGCACCAGAGCCGGCCTTATGCAGGACATTCAACCGGTACGGCTTTCCCATGAAATGATGGATCTCGCCGGTCATGAACTCCAGAGGTGTTTGCGGCTCCAGATTGGCGAATCGCGTCTGATGTTTCCTGATCCACTCCAGCCTCTCCACCACCGCCTGCCGGATGGTTTCACTGCTCATTCTGGTTGGAGCGGCAACCCGCACGTGGCCGGAGGGAGGAGACACACGGATATGCAGGTTCTTGATCCGTTTGCGGACCAGCTCGATGGTGATGCCGTCAATTTCGATGTATCGTGAATTGCTTACAGCCATTCTTGTTTCTCACCAACGCGGATCATTGTACAAAGCCGCCTGTACGAACCTCTGAAAGGATACCGTTTCGAAAAATCAATGTATGCAGGAGCGTTGACCCCTGGTTGTAAACCCATTCTTGCACTTCCACATAGACAGTCCTCGTCCCTGTTCTGCCGTCTACCCTTGTGAATTCAGCCTCCACAGGCTCCTCACGCCTGAAGGAACTTGCAGGAGGGTCACATTTGGCGGCCACTGTGGAGATACTGTCTCCGGTAGAGACGATATTGCCGTTGGGACAGCGGAAGTTGTCTGCCCATGATTGCGATGCATATAAAGTGATGACGGCAACACAGACTGCTAGAAACGATTTCATGACTTTCCTCCGTGTGATGAAATGCATATTTCCGTACCAAACCAGCCTTTTCGATGCTCTTCTTCAAGACGAACTTCAAGATAATCCCACAGCGCCGGGCAGCCCGCCTTTATCGGCGGCCCGATGCGCTGGACGACACGTTCATGGCTGATGCCGTTCTCCACCCAGCTTTGCCCGTTATTGGCAAGATTGAGCAGTGACGGTATGGCCCGGTCCGCAGCGTTGGCAAAGCGGGCTTCCGGGGTTTCGGCCTTCTCGAATTCCAGCCACAACTCCATGAAATTAGTACGCTGAGGTTCAGGCAACAGGCCAAAAATCCTTTTCACTGCCGCCAGTTCGGCCGCCTTTCGCTCTTCCCAGCCGTCTACCGCAAAGACGATGGTGTCACCCGTATCGATCTCGCCGATATCATGAACCAGCAGCATCGCCACCACCCGATTTATATTGACCGGCGTCTCCGCATACTGCTCCAGTGAGAACGCCAGCATCGCTATCTGCCAGCTGTGTTCGGCAGAATTTTCATAGCGATCCAGCCCCGGGGGCTTATTCTTGCGGGTGACCCCCTTAAGCTTGTCCAGCTCCAGGATGAAATCTACTATTTGTTGAATTTCAGCGTTTCCAGTCATGTTGGCTCGTTTCTAGTGGATCGAATATAACGGATCAGTATGGGCAGGACGAACATCGCGCCAAGCACAATCAGCATCGTGGTGTTTGGATCTTTAAAGTATGAGTTCAGGCGTAAGGTAGTCAGCGCGATAAGGGCAAAATACAGCATGTCTCCGGCAATGGCAAATGCCCAACCTGCAATGAATCCATGGCCCGCTGCCAGCGCTGTGGCCCGTCCTGTCATTGGATCCACGCCGAAGGCAATCATCACCAGCATGAGGGGACCTGCGCCGGTGCCGCTGAAATGTGCCACACTGCGAGCCGTTGTACTCCTTAAAAGGACATTAAGACGAACCAAAAACGGGACTTTCCCTCCCAGCAATGTAAGCAGCCGAAGGATTGGTTCCAAAACAAGGGCCAGGATCATATCCGAAACAAGGTAGAGCCCCGCGACGATGGGCCAGGCCAAGCCTTTGGAACTGGCGAGCATGACACCTGCTGGAATTCCACCTCCTACCGGAATAAGGAAGAGCTTTAGCACGGAAAGCATGGGGGATGCTGACTGGGTTAAACTGTAGGGCATGGTGATCCTGGTGCGGTCTCAGAGGAATTCTTCAAAATAGTCCAGATCCTTGTAAAAAGTCTCCTGCAGCTGGGACAGGGATATGAGAGCGATAACGAGGCAAGGGCTTTCGATTACATAAACCAGCCATCTGCCCCTGCAAACATATTTAAATCTGCACCTTCTTTTAGGGGCAATAATTTCCTATTCTGCTGATTATGCCGCTGAGACATCGATTCACAGGCAGAGCCGGGAGAGCAGAGCAATTCCTTCTTCCAGCTCACTGGCGCTCATCCCGCCGAACCCGAGCAAGAGTTTGGTCGTCACCGGTTCATCAGTGGCACAGGTTGCGCTAAACGGCAACAGGTGAATTCCCTGTGCTTCGGCACGGCGGATGATCTCAGCTTCACCGGGGTTGCTGTCGGGCAGCTGCAGCACAACATGAAGCCCGGCCCCCTGCCCGACAACCGTAGCCGTGCTTCCGAAATGCCGTTCAATGGAGCGCAGCAACGCATCATGTTTCTGTTTGTAGATTATGCGCATGCGCCGGACGTGCCGCTCCCAATGTCCCAACTCCATGAACTTTGCCAGGGTTCGCTGCTCCAAAAGCGATACGGTGGAAAAATAATCTCCGAAAACCGCGCGGTACGGGGCAAGCAGTGAGCGGGGCAGCACCAGATAGCTCATGCGCAGCGCGGGGGAGAGCAGTTTGGAAAAGGTGCCCAGGTAGATGATCCGACCATGGGGTCGCAAACCCTGCAATGACGGGATCGGCTTGCCATGATAGCGGAGCTCGCTGTCGTAATCATCTTCGATGATCATATTGCCCCCCGACTCGGCCCACTCGATCAGCTTCAGGCGATTGGCTATCGGCATCACATATCCCATGGGCAGTTGATGGGAAGGAGTAACGTACGCGATGGTACTGCCGCTTGCCTTGAGGATTTCCAGGTCGATTCCTCCGGGACCGACGGCAACAGGAACGACTGAATAGTCATTGTTGCGGAAAACCCGCCCCGGCACAAAATAGCCTGGATTCTCCACAGCTATTGTGTCATGGCTTCCTTTCAGCAGGTGGGCGACGATGTCCAGACTATGCTGCAGGCCGTTGCAGATCACAATCTGGTTCTGCTCACAGATCACGCCCCGCGAACGTTCCAGATAGCGCCGGATATTGCAGCGCAGCCCCCATTCTCCCTGTGGATCACTGTACAGCGGCAGCTCACGGGAACTCTCGCGCAGACAGTCCAGATAGCATGTGCGCCACAGTGCCAGCGGAAAACTTTTAGGATCGAGTCGAGCGGGATGAAAGTCGTAGTCGTAACGTGATTCGGGCAAGGGAGAAGGACCGGTCTGGCGAGGTTCCCGGGCAAGCGATAAAGGGGCCAGCTCCTGGTCGAGCACCGACACGAAATAGCCGCTGCGCTGCCTGCTGTAGATATATCCTTCCGCATACAGCTCCTGGTAGGCACCTTCAACAGTATTGCGGCTGGTGGACAGCTCTACCGCCAGATCCCTGACCGACGGGAGCCTGGCATGTGCAGCCAGCGTGCCCGAGAGTATGGATTCCCGCAGCTGGTTATAAAGCTGCTTGTATAACGGGACAGTATCACTACTATTTAGAATGAACATGGAAACTCCGCAGCGCCCCAAGTAATATCCATTTAAAACAACAGGAGGTTGTACAGATGATACCCGAAAAACTGCAGGAAATACTGAAACAGGATGGCGTAGTTGCCATCGCAACTTTAGGCCAGGACGGCCCGCACATGGTCAACACCTGGAACAGTTACATCCGGATCTCCCCCGAAGGCCGCCTGCTGATCCCTGCCGGATACATGAATCACACGGAAGCCAATGTCGCTTTCAATCCTGAAGTCCTGATTACCGTAGGGAGCAGCAAAGTGCAAGGCCTGCATGGACCGGGCGCCGGTTTCCTCATCAAGGGATCGGCAGCGTTCATAACCTCCGGGCCGGACTTCGAGCAGCTCAAAGCAACCTTCAGCTGGCTGCGCGCCACCCTGGCGGTAACTCCCGAATCTGTTACCCAGACGTGGTAGTTTAAATGTGTGTAAGGGCGGCCGGCCGGTCGCCCTTGATTCACCGATATACCGGTTGAAATATCACTCAAAAAACCAATTATCGGTGGGTGCCCTGCGGTTTAGCAGGGAATGCCCCCCTGCTGGCCTGTTTCGTTACCTGCCCCTCGCATTTATCGAACCCAATTAAACTCCGTCAGGTGCTTACGGTAGCGCAACGGGACATGTTTCTGCTGCAGTTTGGGGTTATGCCGCTCGGTTATGGCGAGACGCTGAAAGTAACGCTGCCACAGGTCTGCAAACTGCTGTTCGGCGGTGCTGATGTCCGGCTCCGCGACTAACTCGATATCCCTGACCAGCCACCATGACTTCAGGTCAAAGACTGCTGCCTGACTACGCCCGATATCATGAATCATCCAGGGACGGTCGCCGACCCGCTCGGTAAAATGGTGAGCAATCAGCGGCAGAATATCGGCTTGCGGCTCGATCCTGGCATACAGAAAGCCTTCCGCTACCTCGCTGAAACGGACAAAGCCCTTGAATTTATGCGCTTCATGGGAAACCTGGCGGGCAATACGGTTGACCGCGTGCACCGGCTCCTGCGCCAGCATCCTGGCCAGCTTCGGTCCCACCTCCAGCCCCAGCTTCAGATATCTCCACAGCAGCTCTTCGATGCCGGACTTCTGGCTGTGAAAGGCATAGCGCGCCACAGCAAAAGCGTCCCGGGATGCGACGGCGATAAACAATTTCCGAAACGCCAGCGCCGTCTCCCGCACGGACAACACCTCACGAACGTCAGCGGCAAAAAGCCCCACGGCATGATCATCCCGATCCCGCACAAATTCAGGCTGATTATCCCCCTCTTCACGACAGGCAGCCACTGCGCAGATGAAACCTTCAAAGCTGCCATCGTAGCGGTAGATTTTCATAACTCTCCTGTCACAGCCGAAAAATTTGGTACCAGTTCCAACTGAGCCCGTGCCGGCCTTCTGGCCGCAACCGCAGTTTCTCAACCAAGCGGTCCCTTCAGTTTTAATGCCCCTTTGAGTTCCATCTACGGAAGCACAACCCAGCATATGGTTGCTCAAGCTTTCCGGTTCCTCACAACTAAACTTCAATCCTGGAACTGTTGCTATTTAATTAAATAGAAGTACAGTTAATCAGTGTTAAATAAATCATCGGTGACAAAACAAAGACAAACACAGGTTCTCGTTCGCTCTATAATGAACGAGCGCTTATCCGAAGTTTAGGACGAAGGGGGACCATGATGTTCCGCAGGCTTTCCAACTTTTTTACAGAATTAAAGCCGAGATCCTGCAGCGCTCCGCATTTGCCCATTGCAGAAGTACATTCGTACGAATTTTATCGATATCATACAGCACAAAATCAAGAGAACACCTTAGCAAACTGGCAATTTGAAAAAAGCCTCGTTTCAGACAACCTCACCGAATTTTCATTTAGAGGATTTTGTTATGTATGCGGAATTACGGTTGATTTCAAAGTAGATTTCCAGAATCACTATAAAGTAAATGGTATTTCGATGCCGAATTGGCGGGAACGTTTGGTGTGCCCCAAATGCCATCTGAACAATAGGATGCGAGCGACAATCCAAATCTTCAATCAGAGATACCAGCCCGACCGATGGTCAAATATCTACCTTACCGAGCAGACGACCCTTTTGTACAAATGGTTCGAAAAAAAATATGACAATGTATGTGGCAGCGAATATCTGGGTACCTCGACAGACTACGGAAGCATCAACGACAAAGGGATGAGAAATGAAGACCTGACACAACTGTCATTTTGCAATAACCGGTTTGATTACATACTGTCATTTGATGTGTTCGAGCACATTCCAAATTATAAAAAAGCTTTAGTTGAGTGTTGCCGCTGCTTGAAACCGGGTGGCACGCTTTATTTCAGCGTGCCTTTTATTTCGACAGAGGAAAAAAACATCATCCGAGCGCAGATAACAGACACTGGAGAATTCATCCATTTACTACCTCCCGAATACCACGGCAACCCGCTATCTTCTGATGGATGCCTGAGCTTTTATCACTTTGGTTGGGAACTTATAGATGATCTCAATGCAACAGGGTTCGATGATGCTAAAGCCCTATTCTACTGGTCCCCGGAGTTAGGCTATTTGGGGCAAGAACAGTTGATGTTCGCGGCAACCAAGAGCCAGGGTTCTCACATGAGGACATAGAGGAAAACGGGGTGTGCGTTGGTTGCACAATTCTGTCAGCTTAGAAGCCTGACACTGTTTTTCCCCACAAATTCAGGCTCCACCTCCCCTCTCTTCACGGCAGGCAGCCACTGCGCAGATGAAACCTTCAAAGCTGCCATCGTAGCGGTAGATTCTCATAACTCCCCGGTCATCGCCGAAGTTTGGCACTAGTTCGACATCCAATATCAAATAAATTGACCTGACAATATTTCTATTGTACGGTTATCCTGTACATGTCAAGGAGGTACACAATTATGTTGCAAACTACCTATACCAACGCCAGAGCCAATTTTGCCGGACTCTGTGACGAAGTCACTGAAAACCGTGAAATCGTAGTCATTCGCCGCCGCAATGGAAGCAATGTAGCCATGATTGCCGCCGATGAACTTCAGAGCCTGGTAGAAAGTGTGCATCTTATGCGTTCTCCTAAAAATGCCGAAAGGCTTCTTTCTGCATTGGAGCGTGCATTAAAGGGGAGCGAGAAGGCATCAGCACTGAAGTCGCTTCGTTCCGAGGCTGGTCTTGAAGACTAAACAGCGGGAATCGGTTTTTCAGCCTGAGTTCCGCGAAGACCTGCGGTTTTGGGTACAGACTGATCGAAAAATTGCATTACGCGCCTTAGACCTGGTTGAAGCGATCATGAGTGATCCTTTCAGCGGCATCGGCAAGCCTGAACCACTGAAATATCTATCAACTGGTGCATGGTCCAGGCGTCTAACTCAGGAGCACCGCCTCGTCTATCTTGTCCGTGACGATCGAATTGATTTTCTCCAGGCCCGATACCATTACTGAACAGCCTCAAGCTTCATATTCAGGCTTAGAATACCGGCTAAATCAGCGGCCACGCTCTCCATCATTCCTCTGCCCACCCCGCTGGCCGTGACCACGCTCCTGGGACTCCCTCCTATCCTGCTGTTCTCCTCTGTCATGTGCTCCGGGTTCCCTTTGTTCACTCCTGTCGTAAGTTCTGGGTACTCTCTGCTCCCGCTGCACAGCTTCCGGACGTTGTCTCTGACCCTGCTGCTCACGCTGCACAGCTTCAGGACGCTGCCTCTGACCCTGGTCTTCCGGATCACGCTGCCGGGGTATGGGTCGAGCCGGTTGAGCCCTCCGGGCATCCTCTCCGCTCCGATGCGCTGGTTGAACGGCTGGTTCCGGTGCTTTCCGCTGGAATGTTCCCGGGGACTGCTGGACATCCCTCCTGGACGAGCTTGCAGGAGTTTCCTCCCGTATCCGAGAAGGGGCGGACTTTCTCTGCTCTGCCTGCTGCCGGAAGTGTTGACGGACCACCTTGTCACGCGGCTGGTAACGATAACTCTGGCTGCGCAGTGCATCCTGCTGTTCCAATCGGGGGTATCTGTCTCCGGAATATTTCCTCTGGTAGACAGGCAGCGGAGCGCGCGCCGGAACAGAGCTCCGTTTCCACTGATCCCATCCTCTTCGACGCTGCTCCCATGCATGGCCCCAGTGATTACCCCAACGAGGCGGCGCATCAGAGTACCATCCCCGGAAATAGACGGGCGGCTGCCGATAATAACGCACCGGCACGCGGAGGATGAACAGCGGAACGACTTCGGGCTGCACGATCCACCACGGACCATTGTACCAGGAGCTTGCGTACCAGTTATCGTCCTGGTAGATCCAGTACATGCCATCGTAAAAGAAGTAGTTGGCCTCAATACGGGGAGCATAATAAACGGGGTATCCAGGCACAGGCACGAGTTCCGGGAATAACGGCAGATTTATGCCAATACTTACGTTGGGTAGGCCGATTCCGATGCTTACCTGTGCTGATACGGAAGTCGTTGAACACAGCAACAGGGACAATGCGATCAGTACATAACGTATTTTTTTCATTTTTGTCCTCCATTCGCAATTGACGTGCAAGAACGCATGCCTGCATTTTATCACGCTTGCTTCCGTCCTAGCAGTAAATCTTCACAACTCCCCCGTCAGCGACGACACATCCGGTACCGATTCAAACAGCTCCAACTGATCCAGTCGTGCCGGCCTTCTGGTCGGTGCCAGCAGCCGCTCCACCAGACGCGGCCCGTCCAGTTTGATGCCCCCCAGATATCGTCCGCCTACTGTCAGAAAATATCTGGCCCGTTTCAGTACAACTCCCAGTTTTTTCAGCTCGACCTCACCAAGGCGGGTGCCGCGCCGAGCCTGCACAATGCGCTGGGCAGAACGCATGCCGATTCCCGGCACCCGCAGCAAAACTTCATACTCGGCCCGGTTGACCTCCACCGGAAACAGTTCCAGATGCCGCAGGGCCCAGTCGCTCTTGGGATCAAAGCGCATGTCCAGGTTGGGGCGATGTTCGTCCAGCAGCTCGTGTGCGGAAAAACCGTAGAAACGCAGCAGCCAGTCCGCCTGATAGAGGCGGTGTTCGCGCAGTAGGGGCGGTGTGGGAAGCATCGGCAGGCGGTTGTCGCTGGATACCGGTACAAAGGCTGAATAATAAACACGCTTCAACTCCAGACGTTGATAAAGGCCTTCCGTCAGCGTGATAATCTCCCGGTCGCTCTCCGGAGTGGCCCCTACGATCAACTGGGTACTCTGGCCGGCTGGGGCAAAGCGGGGTGCTTTCCGGGAAGTTTTACGGTTTTCTTTTGATTCGACGATCAGCCCGCTCACCTGCTGCATGGGGCGTATCACCGCTTCCCGCGGCTTGTCCGGCGCTAACAGTGCCAGACTCTGGCGGCTGGGAAGTTCGATATTGATGCTGACCCGGTCTGCGTAGCGTCCCGCCTGGGCGATCAGCAGCGGGTCGGCGCCCGGCACCAGTTTGAGGTGTATGTAACCGTTGAAACCTTCCACTTCTCGCAGTCGGCGGACCACGGCGATCACCTGTTCCATGGTGTAGTCGGCCGAACGGAGTACACCGGTGCTGAGGAACAGCCCCTCAATGTAATTGCGGCGATAAAAGTTCACCGTCAGCTCCACAACCTCATCCGGCGTAAAAGCTGCCCTGGGTATGTCGTTACTGCGGCGATTAAGGCAGTAGGCACAATCGTAAATACAGGCATTAGTGAGGAGGATCTTCAGCAACGAAATGCAGCGGCCATCGGCAGTCCAGGTATGGCAGATGCCGCTGGCAGCAGTGCTGCCGAGCATTCCGGCTTTCCCGGCACGGTTGCTGCCGCTGGATGAGCAGGAAACATCGTATTTGGCGCTGTCGGCCAGGATTTCCAGGCGCTGTTCAAGGGGGAGTGAAAACATGGGGATAAAATACCATAGTGGTGCGACAGAATACACCTTGCAGGGTCAGGTCCCGGTCTCAAACCTGAATGCTAAAATCTCGCCGAGGCGCATCATTCACGTCATGCCCCTGTTCGACAAAGGTCAGCTTACCATCAGAATCGACAGTGATTACGGTAGTCGAGCGGGTGCCGTACTGCTCTCCTTCAATGAACAGCGGCGAGAGAAGCCGCTCACGTTCGGGCCCGAGGCCGGTGTCAGGGAGCAGGCGGCTGTTGAACGGAGCCGGATCGGCCAAGAGCCCTAACAACTCATCGCTGCCCAACCCTGCCTGCCGCACAACCTTGGATAGGCGGGCTCGTGCCGCAATAACCTTTGGCCAGCTGGTATCCAGCAGGTGATTGGAAAGGGCATGCACTCCCGGTGAAACCGGGCCTGAAGAACCGCCCCGGTTGGTGAAATAATGCAGTTCACGGCAGGTACCGTAGATGAGATTGAACCCGTCGTACTCCTCGCCATGCCTGATCAGGTGGGCCTGGAGGTCGGCAGGGGTCATGGCCTCGTCACGCAGATAATCGGCCACCAGCAGACCACGGGAAGGAGGATGGACTACCTGATAGCGGGCATCGCGGTAATTGGTGATCGCCGCCAGCTTACCGCCAGTCGTCACCCCCAACCAGGTGCCGCCCGCGCGACCATCACGTCCGCCCAGCACGTGGGGGGCATCGGGCCAGAAGTGGGCCGGTTCCGTGGGACGGTCGCGGAACTCGTCCCGGTTGGCAACCAGCACCAGGGGATAGCGGGGATGGCTGTCAATGGCAAAGGCTATCAGGCACATAAGGCTCCCGTGAAAATGTAGGGACGACCGGCAGTCGCCCCTACCAGATATAATCCCTGGCGATCTCCCGCTTGTCCTTGCCCGAGAGGATATGCAGGATCCGCAGCTGCTTGAGCTTTTGGGGGGAGAGCGAGCCGAGGGGAATGTAGATGATTTTTCGATCCAAGCGGGAAGCCATCTGCTTGAAGATGCTGCGGGGGGGCCGCGCCGCCACGTAGACCACATACTTCTCGATGGAATAATCCAGCGCGGCCATCAGCAGCACTTCTGCCCCGCTTGTTGCCATGCGGTAATCCGGGTCCTGCCAGACATCCATCATGCGCCGGGGGGGATAGGAAAGCAGGAAACCGCCATATTCGCAGCGGCAGATGCCGGGACCGACGATGTTCTCCGCCGGATCGGTGGCATAAAAGGCCATGTCCGATTCCTGATCGTGCTCCCCCAGCCAGGTCATGCGATAGGGAAAACGATCCTTGCGCCGGTCCTCGTCAAAGACCACCACCAGCGAGCCCACGCCCCCCTTGGCCCGCTGCTGCTCCCTGACATAAATCGCACCTTCATGAAGGTTGCGCATGGTTTCGCGCATGTCGATCCCGTCAAGCAGCGACGTGCTGAATTTCTCGCTGCGGCTCAGCTCCTCCGAGAGCTGCATGCTCCCCTTGCGTTTGAGGAAGCGGCCGTAATCTTCAATGGCGATGTCTTCAGGAGGATAGGAGCAGATGGAGGGATCGTCGAAACCTTCCAGCCATTCGCCGGGACGCTGCTCACGCTTGCGTTTGAGCATGTCCATGCGGGAAAGCCCTTTGCTGCGTTTGGTGCGCGGACGAAAACGTATGCGGCGGCTGTCTCCCCAGAGTTCCTCCGGAGAAATACGGATGGTGGCCAGATCGCTGCTTTCCGACTGCCAGGGATAGCAGGTGGCCAGCCGGCAGAAGGCATAGGCAAAATTGTCATCAATGCAGCCGCGTGCAGCAGCCAGAAGCTGAAAGAGGTCCGGAAGCAACATGCCTTCCTGAAATGCGTAGTTGCGGGAGAACCGGAAGAAGGCTCGTTTCTGCCAGATGTGCACCGGCTCGCCCGTCTCCTGTCGGTAGTGCCTGGACGCCTCGTTGAACAACTGGTAGATGATGCGCTGGCGGTCGGGAAAGGTTCCTTCCCGCCCCAGATGCCGGGCACTCCTGCGGATGGCATTTTCAAGCAGCGTTTCCTCGGTACCCTCCTGCTTGCCCCCTTGGATCAGCTCAAGGACATGAAAGCGTTTGCGCAATCCGCCGCCGTGTTCTTCAGGTTCCTCCGGCAGCGGACCGCGGCGCTGCTCGTAGACTGCAGAGAGGAAAAGAAATTCCCCCAGAATCTCGCGGCAGGAATCGGGATGGAGGTTCCAGAGATTGACCCCCTCACGCCGAATCCGTTCCAGCGGAGCTGCCAACTGTCGGTCAAAGTCAGACTTGACCCGCTCCAGGTGGGCCATGCCACAGACAAACAGGATGCGCCTGCGGGTAGCCGCCAGTTGCTGCAGCCGGTAGGCCATGCCCTGCTCCCGGCGCTGGTCCTCCCGGCAGGGAAGCTCGCTAGCGGCGCTCCTGCGGTATTCTTCGTAATAATTTTTCAGTCCGATACGGCTGATGCTGTAGGAGTCGGGGAACCGTTCCTGATGGCGGGGATAATGATCCGTGTCCACATCAATGAAATGCAGGGGTATCTCATGCTCAAGCGTCTGCCGAGCAGCCTCTGCCAGGGGATCGGCAGGCTCTACAATCAGATAGACTGTTTCAGCCGGTTTCTGTCCGCCCCCCTTCTCTGCGGCCTGATAGCTGATTACCGAAATCTGGGGCAGCCGGCGCACCGCGCGCAGAAAGGGAGCTTCAAGGGTCGCCGGCAGCTCGATGGCAACGACATCAGGCTTGACCTGATGGAAGGCCATGCGCACCAGTTGGGCAAACTCCATCCGGTAATGCAGCACCGGCAGGGCGTGAACCGGCCCGAATTGCTCAAGATACAGATGCTGAGTCATGATCAGACCAGGTAGGACAAGGCTTCGTTACCCAGAATGCGCTGCACCGAAAGCCTCAGCAGCTCCCTGGGGGGCACACCGCCTGCGGCCGACATCTTGAGGGCATAGCGAGCAATATTGATGCCGTCCCTCACCGAATAAAGCTCATCTGCAGCATGTGAGCGCTGCAGGAACTCCACCACATACTTGAGGATGGCACTGTCGGCAAACGGCAGATTTTCCTTGAGGATGATCAGCTCCTCGTCGGCTTCAGGGAAATCGATGTAGATCTGGGGCTGCAGCCGTGAATGGATGTATTCAGGAATGTCGAAGGTCGAGGAATCTTCGTTCATGGTGACCACGATCCGGAAATCCCGGTGGGCCGGGATGCGCAGGCCGGTGACGATTGACTCAACATAACGGCGGTCATCCAGGAGCGGAGCCAGGGAAGCCCAGGCCTTCTCGCTCATGCGATTACCCTCGTCAAGGATGAGCACACCGCCGGTGAGCATGGCCGACACCAGCGAGGAAGCAGCGTACTGGATCTTTGCGTCCGGGCCGATCACCGGCGTCACGATCAGATCCTCGGGGCGGGTGTCCATGGTGGCCTGGAACAGATACACCGGCCGGTCAAGTCGTTTGGCGGCAGCGTAGGCCAGAGTGGTTTTTCCCACCCCCGGCTTGCCGATCAAGCGGGGATTAAAGGGAAGGTCCCGCTCGTCTATGACCATCCAGGCGGCTAGTAGCTGCAGCAGCAGCTCCTCCTGACCTACCCAGTTCAGGTTAAGCTCAACAGGTCCGGCCAGGGAAAGTGAGATGCCGTCAAGTGTTACCGTATTCATGCGTATACCTCTATTCATAATCTTCCATCCATACTTGAGAGATTATTATAATGGGAGACAGAACGCCAAAGAAAATCCCCGAGAATCGTGGAGGAATGCCGACTTTTTTATCAGGAACATTGTTCGTGACAGAAACAAGACAAGGTTAGATCGAAAAAGGAGGAGGGATGGTCGGGGCGGGAGTTTATCTGATTGAAGATATTCCCTCCCCCGAAAGGGAGGGAGTTTTATGCAGTAGGTAGGCCCTATTTTGAAACCGGCGGTGGTGGTTCAGCGTTGGTGCCAATACGCGCTTTCCGGTTTGCCCTCATCCGCTGCTGCTTATTGGCCTTGATCTCATTACTGATAATTTCAAGCTTCTCTTTTTGTTCCGGATTCATAAAAGCCTGCATTTTGGCAATTGTTTCGGCTCTGTGCTCCTCAACGATTTTCTGGATCTGCTTGGGGGTGAGGTTTTCATTTCTCTGGAGCGCCTTCAGCTTTGCATATTCGTCATCAAGCAGAGGCCGGATCTGCTTCTGCTGCTCGGCGGTCAGTTCGAGTCCTTCGGTTAGCCGCTTTAACTGAACCTCAGGAGCAGGCATCATGGTTGCGTCACCGACCTTTGATTTAACCGTTTTTCTTACCTTGTTCGCTTTTTCAGCTTGTTCGTCTGTCTGTGCAAAAACCATCGAGGCAATCCCTAAGGACATTACTGTTACCAGCAGTACCGCAAGCATTTTTTTCATAACTGACTCCTTTTTATGTGGTTTTTGCCCCTGGATCTTCATGAAGTTTTTCAACCAACCTGCTAAAGCTGTTTTTCTGGAATGAACTGAATATCTGCTGAAGAATCATCTCAAAATTTCAACCTGGGAATACTACCATAAATTAAAATTACTTCAACAGGATCCATTAAATGGAGATTCACAATCAGTTTTCCGATAGCTTCTGTGATCAGCCTACCGAATAAGAGTGGCCCCAATTGGCAAGGTTGAATCAACAGGTGTGATAGGTGATAGTTTTCGGACGACTCCCAATAGTTCGGAGAAATCCAACGGCTTGGCTAAGAGTGAAGAGATTCCTAACCTGAAAGCATCAGCCTGAAGTCTATTCAATGTAGCTCCAGTCATCATGATCATAATTAATCCTGGTTTAATCTTTCTTGCCTCTTCGCAAAGTTCCAGACCATTCAGGCCAGGCATGTTGTAATCGGTCAACATCAAACTGAAGAAGCCCGTTTTCAAGACAGTGAGTGCTTCAAAACCGTCTGAAGCGCAGGTGACCCTGTAACCTTCCACTGCCAGGTAGGCCTTGAGAATCTGCAGGCAATCGCTGTCATCATCGACTATAAGAACTTCAGTGATGCCCATGGTTCCAACAGAATTTCCTTCAGCTTGAGATTGCTTCATTTGTTATCTCCAGAGGCTTCCGCGAGATTGGAATAAAAACGTTAACTGGAAACCCGCTTAACATTAACTTAATCTTGACTCTTATATTTAATAGGATAAATATACATTAATTGCAAACAATAAATGACTGTCAGTCATATTTTATGACATTTGACAGGAAGTTCAATTAAAGGTATACCAACGCCCACATGTCGAACACATGCGACATCTGGAGGCTTTATCGTGACGCTGGGAATTGGGAAGGCGCTGAAACGTCTGAGAATGGAGAAGAAGCTTACCCAGAAGGAATTGGCCGCAATGGTCAGCGGAGGCTTGGACTACACCTATATCGGAAAGATCGAGCGGGAGGAGCAGCTCCCCTCTTTAAAGATCCTGATCAAGATTTCCGAAGCTCTTGCGGCGCCATTAAGCTCATTTTTTACAGCCGAAAATGAAAATCCCACTAATTCAAGATTTCAAAAGGTTGTCGATCTCGCTGCTGTACGGGAAATGTCACAGCTCAACAAGGAATTGAATCAGCTTCACCGGGATGACATCCCGCTTTTGACCGAAATCATCCAGGCGATCAACAGGAACAGAAAAAACCGGAAGAAAGACACATACCGTTTCCAGGAAAACGATCACGCTCTGGTTGCTGAGAAAGACTCTCCATATGAGGGAGACGAATAAGTAAATTAGACTGAAAACACGAATATATCAGCGACAATGCAGCTGAGAATCGCTGTGAAGCGTCAGTCCTTAGAACACCCAGAACTTACCCTTCCCATAATTAAACAAACTCTCCTTTACATTACACATACTGATTGGTAGTATATTTATGTACTACCAAAGGAGGATATATGCACCTCGTAAAAACTTCAATTACCCTACCCGACGATCTCCTTCAAGAAGCGAAAACAATGTCTAAAAACGTAAGCAGCTTCATCACTGAGGCTCTGCGGGAGTACATCCGCCAGCGAAAAGTGCAGAAGGCGATGGAATCCTTTGGCAGCTGGAAAGGTAGAGAAGACACAAGCGTAGACATTGTGAACGACCTGAGAAAAGAGGGGGATCGCGACTATGCCGGGCGTTCTCATTGATACTGATATAGTCATTGACTTTCTGCGGGGAGCTGCCTACACACAACCTCTGATGGGTGGTTTGTGGAACGATGGCCAGGCGATGATAAGTGTGTTGACTATGTATGAGTTAACAGCTGGTATGCGTGATGCGGAGAAGGTTGTGACACATAATTTTATAGAAGCCTGCGGTGTTGAACCAATCACTCCAGAAATTGCATTTAAGGGTGGAGAATTATATCGAAAGTATCGCGCTAAAGGAATTACGCTTACTTCCCTTGACTGCCTGATCGCAGCAACAGCACTTATTAAAGGGTATAAGGTAGCTACCAGAAACGTGAAACATTATCCGGAAAAGGGATTATTATTTTCTATCTAACCTAGACCTGACCCTCCACCGTGACCCGAGGGAGACGGAAGCCTAATTAAAAACACAAATCATAGAAACCAGTAACCCAACCACATCAAACTTCTTACTGATATCGTAAGGAATTTGGCCCACCTCATTCTCTGTCAAAAAGAAAGGCTAACCATGAACTTACCCAAGTGTCCCAAATGCAGTTCGCCATACACCTACGAAGACGGAGAGATGTACGTCTGCCCGGAATGCGCCAACGAATGGCCTATCGCTGCAACGGACAACACCGAAACCGCTACTGTCGTGCGGGACGCCTTTGGAAATGTCCTCAATGACGGCGACTCCGTTACTGTGATCAAAGATTTAAAGATCAAAGGCTCATCAACTTCCGTCAAAGTCGGGACCAAGGTAAAAAACATCCGTCTCGTATCGGGCGACCACGACATCGACTGCAAGATAGATGGTATCGGCGCAATGCAGTTGAAATCGGAGTTCGTCAAGAAGGCGTAATGAAGAGGAAATCCCCATGAAACAACTCGGCATCATCGGCGGCCTTGGTCCGGAATCAACGGTCGATTACTACAAGAGCATAATCGCTGCTATGCGGATAGAAGGGAGTCTGGCTACCCCGGAAATCTTCATCTATAGTGTCAGTCTTGAAGAAGTGCTGGAACTGGTCGCCAGACAGGAATGGAGCCGCCTGGTATATCTGCTGTCAGCCAAGATCAAGGCACTGCATCGTGCCGGCGCCGATTTTGCCGTCATTTCAGCCAATACCCCTCATATTGTTTTTGAGGAAGTGCAGGCAAAATCGCCAATACCCCTGTTGAGCATTGTCACTGCGACACGTGATAAAGCACAGCAGCTGGGCCTTCGAAAGCTTGGTCTGCTGGGCACCAAATTCACCATGCAATTCAATTTCTTCTCTCCCCAGTTTTCCGATCAGGGTATTACAGTTGTCGTCCCCCCCACAGAAGACCAGGACTATATCCATGAAAAGCTGATGACGGAAATAGAACTGGGGATATTTACCGAAGAGACCAGAAAGGAGCTGATGATGATCATCGAGCGCATGATTCAGTCGGAAAACATCGACGGCGTGATCCTCGGCTGCACCGAATTACCGTTAATTCTGAACAAAAACGCTTTTGATATCCCCTTTTTGAATACAACAGCTATCCATGTCGATAGCATCGTCAGCTACATAAAAAATTGATACAGTACAACTGGTTAATTTACAAAACGGCAATTACGAGTCATTTTTCAGCCGCATACCGGGTAACGAATTCGCGGTATTCTAAAGAAGAAGGAAAATAATTCGATCTTTTAAAGGAGGAAAAATGGTTCGATCACTATGTACCATCACTATTTTGCTGTTAACTTTTTCAACCGCCATTGCCGAAATGTACCAATGGGTGGATGAGAAAGGCGTGGTAACCTTCTCCGACACCCCCCCGCCAGTCTCCAAAAAATCCCGGAAAGCCGCAAAAGTCAAAATTTACAATGACAGCGACTCCACTCCGACGCCTGCCCGTCAAACCGAGCCCGCAGCACGTACCGTTAAGATGGCGGACGCGCCGGCACAACCACCCACGACTGCAAAAAAAGAGCGCTTCAGCGGTACTGTTGAAATATATGTCACGGAATGGTGCGGCTACTGCAAACAGGCCCAGAGATACATGAAAAACAACGGCATTTCTTATGTGGCCTATGATATCGAGAAGGACAGTGCCGCAAATAAAAGGCACAAAGAGCTCGGTGGCCGCGGTGTACCGTTGATCATCATCGGCCCAAACAAGATGTCTGGCTTCTCATCGGAAACCCTCGAGTATTACCTGAACAACACCAGGTAAGCACAAGAAAGGGATGAGCAATTTTAACAACTTCTCTGATCATGCTCGTTATGACACTCGGGCTCGCCTTGAAGAGGATTACTTGAGTGGACCAGGGCAGATGACACTGGTGCTTTTACCCGGCATGGATGGAACCGGCAGCCTGTTTGTTCCTTTACTGAAGGCACTGCCGGATTGGGTGAAACCCATTGTCGTTTCCTATCCAACGGACAAACCGCTTGATTACAAGGGACATCTGGAACTCGTCATGGCAGCGCTGCCAGTTGATCAGCCCTTCGTAGTATTGGGTGAATCTTTTTCCGGCCCATTGGCGCTCATGGCAGCGGCACGACATCCCAACGGCCTGCGTGGCGTTATTCTCTGTGCCACTTTTGTCACCTGGCCTCTTTCCATCCCCGCCTGTATAGCAAGAGCAGCAGTTTCTCTTGGATTGTTCCGCTTAAAGTCCCATCCCCTCTTCCTACAAGTATTGCTCGGCAGGAATGCGACACAAGAACTCAGGTCATTGTTTTCCGGGGCACTGGACCGCCTGAAACCCGATGTTCTGGCGGCTCGTGCCAGGGCAGTGATGGACGAGGATTGCACCGCGGCACTTGCCGAATGCCACGTGCCGCTCCTCGTCATGATTGCCGACAGTGACCGGATTGTGGCCCGACGATGCCGGGAAGTTTTTAACCACATCCGACCGGACGCCGAGGTAGTCCATTTCAGCTCCCCTCATCTCATCCTTCAGACTTCCACCTGCGAAGCGGTCAAGCATATCTGCAGGTTTATTCGGCTAGTACAGTAATTTGAAAATGTTCAACAAGGCTCACGACCTGCAGAAAAAAAACAGGTAAAAACCATGACCGATGTTGGAAATAATAAAAGCCCGCTAACTGGGATTAGCGGGCTCGATTAAATAAACTGCAAACTACAAGCCTTTCCTCATGCCGCCAGATGTAGGCCCTCATCCATATCTTCCACCGGACCAAAATTCACCTCGTCGAACTCCATATCCAGCAGATCGATATTCAGCTTGCGTCGCCGAAGTAATTCTCCCTTGCCAAGTACAACCTTGCAGGCCTCCGCTACTTGCAGACTTGCAACCACTGCCGGGGTAAAGGCTGGGTTTCCCAGCTCCTTTTCAATGCCTTTTCCGTTTTTCCAGTTGCGGTAGATATCCTGTACCGTGGTCTCGCCGGGTAATTGGGTGACAACGTGACCGTACCAGCCACCGATTGCCCCATGTATCATCGGAATTCCCATCCCGGCACAGGAGTCCGCAAGCTCCAGGCGGTATGAAATGCTGTCAAGCGCATCGACTGCCACTGTTACCCCTGTGAGCAATTCGCGGCCATTGGCAGTGCAGAACGCATCCATGACCGGAGTGACAGTCACAGCTGGATTGATCTCATTCACCCGCGCCAACGCAGCAAGTACCTTCGGTTTACCCAGAGTGGCGGGAGTGGCCAGCAACTGGCGGTTCAGGTTATGCTCTTCAAAAATATCCGGATCAACGGCGACTATGTTCCCCACCCCAAGTCGGGCAAGTCCTTCCATGATGTAACCGCCAAGTCCGCCGCAGCCGATCACGATGATTCGACTTTGGAACAGCAGCAGTTGATCTGCAATGGTGATGGTGGTGCAGTTGCGCTGATAGCGCGCAGGAAATATTCCGTGTTCAAGGGCCAGTTCTTCTACTGCCGCAAGGGTGCAGCCGAACCGCTGGGCTGCCGCCACCTGGGCAGACCAGGGGAGCATTCCCTCGACAAGCTGTTTCTGAAGAAAACGCAGCAGAGCGTTCATGTCACCCCCCACCAACCAGCGGAAAGAGTGACAGGGTGTCATTGTCATGCAGAATATGATCGAGTGTTGCGTGGCGGCCGTTGACCAGCACAACTCCCACTTCATCTTCAGTCAGCCCCAGGTTGATTACAATGGCAAGGCACTTCGTGCCGGCAGGAACTTCCTGGGGAGCGATTTTGAACCGGGCTGTTCTGAATGTGGCAAAGAGCTTGAGGGTGATCTGCATAAGTGCTCCAAAAGCACTGCATCCCCCTCCTCGACTTCAGACGAGAGGGATACAAGGCATCAGGTTGCTCAAAAATGGTCAGATCGTCGCACCCGCAGGAAGTCCCGCGGAAGCCCTCACCCGGCCTTTGGCCACCCTCTCCTTTAGGCCCTGTGGGTCCATAAAGGGAGAGGGAACTGAATGCCCTCCCCCAGCGGGGGAGGGTTTGGGAGGGGGCCGCAGTGCGGCGAGATGGCTGTTTTTCAGCGACCTTTTAGAAATTCCAAAATTCGTCGATCTCTTCACCGCTAAAATCCCACACCGCATTGTGGGGTGCCACTTTTTCGGTATTGAAGAATTCGGGCAGACGGTCGTGTTCCTTGGTGAAACCGGCCTCAATGTTGAACTGGTGCTCAACCTTCAGAATATGCTTGCCGAGATTGGTGACATCGTCGCCGGTCAGGTTTATGCCGAAGCGGGCATTGATCATGTCGATCAGCGCAGGCAGACATTCGGGGATATCCAGAGCCGGGAAGGCGACAAAGATGCACATGCCGGTGGAGTCGACGGCAGCGGTGGCGATCTGCAGATTGCGTGACAGCTCCACCTGCCCTTCTTTCTTGAGCGGATCGACATAGCCGCCAACATTGAGGATGTTGGTTGCAATGGTATAGCCGGCGGTGTGGTCGGCTCCCATGGTGCTGGTGGCGTAGGTGATGCCGATTCCTTTGACCGAGCGGGGATCGTAGGCAGGAATGCCCTGGTTTTTCACAACGGGAACGCGGGTAACACCGTAGGCCTTGCCCACGGAACCGGCGCCGCCGCCCAGGATGCGTCCCAGGGGTGTGCCCTTGCCGATCTCTTCACCAAGCAGACGGAGCATCTCCTTGCTGTCGCCGAAAGAAAGGATGCCCGCTTCCATGGCCACGCCGAACATGACTGCGGTTTCGATGGAGTCGATGCCGATGTCGTCCATGATGCTGTCGGCCCGGGCGATATCGTCCAGGTTGTCGATGCAGCAGTCGGCGCCCAATCCCCAGATGGTCTCATATTCGAAGCCGGAGGTAAGGTACTTGCCATCCTTGTCGTTGTAGACCTGGGAACACTGAATGATGCAGCCGGCGTGGCAGCCATGCCTGGTCTTGCCGCCACGGGCGCTGATAACGTCGTGCATGGTCTCGCCCGAGATCTTGTCGGCACCTTCGAAGCTGCCGTAGGTGAAGTTGCGGGTCGGCAAGCCGCCCGCCTCATTGAGGACGTTGACCAGTACGTTGGTTCCATAGGTCGGCAGACCTTCGCCGCTGACCGGGTGAGCAAGCAATGCTTTGGCAAAAGTGCGGGCAGCGAGCTTGAATTTTTCCGGATCGGCAATCTTGATGCCGGGGCCACCTGCATCGTCGATGCTGATGAACTTGATTTTTTTGGAGCCCATCACGGCGCCGAGACCGCCGCGGCCGTGGCTGCGAATCTTGCTGTCCGGGTCCTTGACGGAGATGTTGGCGGCGGTCATCTTCAGCTCACCCACCGGTCCGATGGTCAGAACACCGGTTTTCTTGCCAAGGCGCGCTTCCAGAGCCTCGATGACTGCGAAGTTCCCCTTCCCGATCAGCTCGGTCTCTTCCTGGATAGTGACCCCATCCTTGTTGACATGCAGGCTGTACCAGGCGTCTTTGGCAGGCATCCCTTCGATGATCAACGCCTTGATGCCGAGACGGGCCAGCATCTGTGCAGCGGTCCCGCCTGCGTTACTTTCCTTGATGGTGCCGGTCAGAGGGCTCTTGGCACCGGCAGAGAGACGGCCGGAGTTGGCTGCTGCGGTTCCGGTGAGGAGGCCAGGTGCAAATACCAGTTTGTTATGAGCTCCAAGGGCATGGCAGCTGGCAGGCACTTCGGCAGCCACGATGGTGGAGGTGAGTCCGCGACCACCCAGACCGGCCCACTCTGCCGGTACTGCTTCAAGCCTGGTGGTCTGGTCGCTCATGTTCACGCGTAAAATTTTGTCCATTTTATCTTCTCCCAATCATATTTTTTATCTACCGCAACGCGGGTAGCACTCCTTCCCGAAAGGGAGGCTCCGCCGTTTCCAGCGAAACCCGTAGGCCAGGCGCCGTAGGATGACCCGTTAGGCAGCATGGCTCGGAGATTATGGTTATGCTTGACTACTTACGGCTGCCGATTTCGTGCAAGGCCAAGGCGCCCGAGTGATGCCGCGGAGACGTAGTACCCATTGGGCATAAACAGCGCTACGTCGCACAAGAGCATCGCGAAGGGCAACGCCGGGATTGCGCGAAAGCGGCAGCCGTCATGCTACATTGCTGCCTTAAATATTTCGTTCACCTGCTCCAACGTCGCAGTGCGCGGATTGGTGAACTGGCAAGCGTCTTTCTTGGCATTTTCGGACATGATCAGCAGGTCCGCTTCCTTGACATGCAACTCCTTGAGGCCGCTGGGGATGCCGATGGAAGCAGAAAGTCTGCGGATTGCAGTGATCGCCTTTTGGGCAGCCTCGAACACCGACAGTCCGGTGATGTTCTCGCCCATGGCAACGGCGATGTCGGCAAAACGCTGGGGGCAGGCAATCAGGTTGTACTCGCTGACAGCCGGCAGCAAGATGGCGTTACAGACGCCGTGGGGCAGATTGTAGAAGCCACCCAACTGGTGAGCCATGGAGTGAACGTAACCAAGGCTGGCGTTGTTGAAGGCCATTCCGGCCAGGTACTCGGCATATGCCATTTTGTCACGGGCTTCCAGATTGGCGCCGTTGGCTACGGCCGGGCTCAGATACTGGGCAATCAGCTCGATTGCTTTGATGGCGCAGGCGTCGGTGATGGGGGTGGCGATGGTGGAAACATAGGCCTCGACCGCATGGGTCAGGGCGTCCATGCCGGTGGCTGCGGTCAATGCCGGCGGCTTGCCAACCATCAGGACCGGGTCGTTGATAGCGATATTGGGGGTGCAGCGCCAGTCGACAATGGCCATCTTCACGTGGGTATCGGTGTTGGTGATGATGCAGAAGCGGGTCATTTCAGATGCGGTACCGGCGGTGGTGTTGATTGCCAGGAAGGGAGGCATGGGCTTGGTGGACTTGTTGACACCTTCGAAGTCACGGATGCTGCCGCCGTTGCCGATCACCATGCCAACACCCTTGCCGCAGTCATGGGAGCTACCGCCACCCAGGGAGACGATACCGTCGCACTTGTTGTCCTGATAAACCTTCACGCCGTCGTGAACATTGGTGTCGGTGGGGTTCGGTTCTGCGCCGTCGAAGATAACCGCCTTGAGGCCGGCTGCTTCGATATAGCCTTTGATCGTGTCGGCCACACCCATCTTGGCGAGCCCGGCGTCGGTGACGATCAACAAATTGGAGGCGCCCAGTGCCTTGGCCTGCTCGCCTGCTTCCTTCGAACAACCCACACCCATCAGTGAAACCGTTGGAATGAAAAAACCATACGTCTGATCTGCTAATGCCATTTGTACTGCCTCCTTTTTTTGGGGGACCCCCATGTGTTTGGTTTGCATACGGTTCTGCAAAACAATTTTCTAAACCTGCGTCACACAATCGCAAGGCGTGTACCAAATCCTTCATTAGCGGATAATTCAGCAGCAAAGAGCTTTAAACACCATTAAATTCAGTTACATACAAATATGGACTAGTAAACACCCCGGCAACCCGAGGCAGGACCCTTGTTCCAGAGCTGAACTATGCTGGTGTTCCAATCGGGAACAGTTGTAACGTTTTGGAACTGCCGCAGCAGCCCAGTCGGGGTACATCACCCGATCTTCAAACCTCTTCCCAACACCTGTCTCATTCCTTTGTAATCAAAGCATTGCACAGGCTACGCCCAGTATCCTGGGCTGCCTTAAGGCACCTCCGCAATCGTTGGTATCGAAATTGCCTTAATTAGATTTCCGCTGGGGGGAGTTGTTTAAGAGGCTTCCGAAGATTTTATCTTCTGGCGAGAACCAGGTTCTACATAAGCAGGAGCAAGAAGATGAGAGAGAAACTCTACACAATGACCAAGTCCACCATTATTTCAGCAAGGATCAGTGACGATGAAATGGAAAGCGTGGCAAAACTCATGGAAGAGACCGACATGACCGCCTCCCAGCTCATGAGAAAGGCTTTCCGCCTGATGATTGAGCGGTTCAAAGAGACCGGCCAGCTGCACAGCACACCGTAACAGCAACCAAGTGCCGAAACCAAAACCTAGTCATGACTTTCTTAATTTCGTAGCCAGTAGCGTCTGTTGAAATACTCAGGTTGTTCAAAAACAGCGACCTACGCCCCCTTCGGGGCCGTTTTTTCGCAGAGTAACTTCAGTAGTGCCGCTTATGTGATTTCAGTAGGTTATGTTGAAGTTACTCAGCAGATCGTCGCCCCCGGAGAACGCCCCGCGGGCCATCCCTCTCTGTGCCGCTCCTATGCAGGCGGGTGGCTGCACCCGGTACAGCCGAAAGTCTTCGGCAATCTGGCCGAACAGGGGCTGCTGGAGATCTGGAACAGTGCTGAATTCCGCAGCTATCGTGAGCATGTGCTGCAAGGCCGAGCCCTTCATCCAGGACTGCTATCTCAACAGCGAACCATGCGGCGCCTGTCTCTGGAGCAAAGGCCTGTTTCAGTGTCTGTCATGATCTTTTATTAACACCCGAACGTGTTTCTACCTGCCGTAACGGTATACGCATTTGCAGAATAGAGGGGGAAACTAGTACCATGTAATCCATTTGCTTAGCTTTAGCTTCACCCCATCCAAACCTCCCCCGCAAGAGAGGCTTAAAAGCTTCCCCCTGATAAGAGGCGTTAGATTACGGTGGATGACAAGAGTGCCAAGCACCTTAAGGACGCCATTTAATATTTCAAGACAGTGGGCCTCAACTCATGTGTAAAAAGATATTCATTGCTGCTACCGGACAGAATACCGGGAAAACCACCATCAGCCTTTCCCTTATCCATTTGGCGCGGCAGAAATACCGGCGGGTCGGCTTCATCAAGGCGGTCGGCCCCAAGTGCCAGGAGTTCAACGGCTGTGTGGTGGACAAGGACGCCGCCCTGATGGCACGAGTCTTCGGACTGGAGGAGGACATCCATCTGATGTCACCGGTGGTGTTGGGCCGGGGTTCGACAAAACGCTTTCTGGACGGCCAACTAACGACCGCCGAGTTGGAAGAACGGCTGGTCAAAGCCTGCCGCGAGATGGAGCGCAAGTATGACTTCCTGGTGATCGAGGGATCCGGACACGGCGGGGTCGGCTCGGTGGTGGGACTCAGCAACGGCAGGGTGGCGAATCTCTGCGAAGCACCGGTCGCTATGGTAAGCGGAGGAGGCATCGGCAACGTGATCGATTCGGCCCTGCTGAATCTCCACCTCTACCGGGCGGAGGGATGTGACGTTAAACTGCTGCTGGTCAACCGGTTACTGACGGAAAAGCGGGACGAGTCGCTCAGGTATCTGACCAAGGCCTTCACCCCCCTGGAACTTCCCGTTGCAGCGGCTTTCGACTACTCGCCGATCCTCGCCGACCCGACCCTGACCCACATCGCCCGGCTACTCGGACATCCTCTCAATGGCGACCCGGCCTCGCACAACCGGATCGTTCACCACATCCAGCTCGGTGCCGCGTCATCCCAGAAGGTGATTGATCGCCTGGACGACTCTACCCTGCTGATCTCCACCAGTTGCCGTGACGAACTTATCGTCACCCTCTCGTCGCTCTATCATATCCCCGCCTATCAAAGGAAAATCGTAGGGCTCGTGATTCCGGGGCACTCCCCGGTATCAAACATTACCCAGAAGATCCTGGACGACAGCGGCATCCCCTATATCCGACTCAAAGAGTCAACAACCGCCGAGACTTATTCTGCCGTCACCGGACACATTTCCAAGATCAGCTCCGAAGATGACGAAAAAATCGACCTGATCTGTTCGTTGGCTGAGAAGGTTATGGATTTCGAGGCGATCGAACGGCTGTTGTAAAGGCAGCTCCCGCCCAGACCGACGCCGATGGGCAACCCGCCATATAGGCACCGGAAAATTTTGAAACAACGGTCTCCGCATACGCCTGCCATGAAACTGTTCCATTCTGGCGCATATTATCCTAAGATTAAACATATACGGCGTACCGCCCAGCCAACGGTCCGGCATGGTATTGGTACGAGGAGCCATTATGAACATCAGCAAATTCGTCGCCCCGGAGATCATTTTTGGACTGGGATCCCTGAGTCAGCTCGGCGAGAGTGTCATCCGCATTGGTGCGTCAAAAGTATTTCTGGTCAGCGATGAAGGGGTGATCAATGCCGGCTGGGTCGATCGTGCCGTGCACTACCTGAATGCCGCCGGCCTTGAATCGGAGATATTCTCCTCCCTGACCACCAATCCCAAGGATGACGAGGTAACGGAAGGAACCATGCGCTACCGGGCTTCGGGCTGCGATGGGATTGTGGCGGTCGGTGGCGGAAGTCCCACCGACGTTGCCAAGGCCATTGCCATCCTGGCTACCAACGGCGGCAACCTGCAGGATTACGAGGGAATCAACAAGATCAGCCACCCCCTGCCCCCCATGGTGATCGCACCCAGCACCGCCGGAGCCGGGTCGGAGGTGAGCCAATTCACCATTATCGTCGACACGGCCCGCAAGCTGAAGATGTCGATCATTTCCAGGTCGCTGGTGCCGGACATTGCAATCGTTGACCCGGAACTGGTGCAGACCATGGATGTCAAACTGGCCGCCGCAACCGGCCTGGACGCCTTTACCCACGGCATCGAATCCTACGTTTCGCTGGCGGCTACTCCGCTGACCGACATCCACGCCCTGAAGGCGATCAAGCTGGTCTCCCGCTACCTGCGGCGGGCGGTCACCAACCGGCACGACATGGAGGCGAACATGAACATGTCCATGGCCAGCCTGACCGCCGGGCTTGCCTTTTCCAATGCCATCCTCGGTGCTACCCACGCCATGACCCACCAGGTAGACAGCCTGATCGACCAGCATCACGGTGAAACCAATGCCTCGATTCTCCCCCACGTAATGGAGTTCAACCTGAGCACCTGCCCCGAACGGTTCCGGGACATAGCCGAGGCCATGGGTGAAGATGTATCCGGCCTGACAGCGATGGCTGCAGCGGAACGTGCAGTAATGGCGGTGCGCCGGCTGATATCAGACATCGGCCTGGCAAAAGGGTTAAGGGATATCGGCCTGACCGAGGAATTCATCCCGCTGCTCAGCGAGAATGCACTGAAAGATGCCTGCCTGGTGACCAACCCACGCCCTGCCAGCAGGGAAGATATTGCGGATATTTTCAGGAAGTGTTTGTGAAGGGCAGGCAGGAACAAAAAAAGTTTCACGCGGAGACGCGGAGATCGCGGAGAAAGTCAAAGCGGTTTACCCTCCCCCAGCCCCTCCCATAAAGGGAGGGGAGCTTTCAAATCCCCTCTCCACTCAGTGGACCCATAGGGCCTAAAGGAGAGGGTTAGGGAGAGGGGTGGTGTAAAGACTCAAGATAAGAGACTAACGAGGAAACAACCGTGGATGATCGAGAAAAACTGCTGGAACAGCTGACCGGCGTCGATTCTTCAAAACTGAACTATTATGTGGAGCTTAAAAAACGCAACCAGGAAGTACTGAAGCAGAACAAGCGTCTTGAAATCCTGCATCAGCTGGCTCGCGACATCAATATCGACATGTCGATCTCCGACATCATCGAGAGGGCCTTTGCCAAATTACCCCAGACCCTCCCCTGCGATTTTCTCGGCCTGGTGGCGGTGAAGAACAGCGGCCTTATTCTCAAGGCGCTGATGCCCCATGATTTCTGCCGCATTGACAACTTCCCGGCCCACTCCCCTTCCCTCAAAGTCATACAGCAGAAAACAGCCGGCATCTTTAATCTGCCGCCTGAAGAACTGGACCATATTCGGATCAACCCCGCCTACCCTGGGCCCCTTCGGACGCTGGCGATAGCCCCCATGTTCAAAAGGGATGAAGCGATCGGTGCCCTTATCGTCGGCAGTGTCGGCAATAATTCCTATGACGATACTGATCTCAGTTTTGTGCAGCACCTGGCAGACCAGCTGTCCATCAGCATCCAGAATGCCCGCCTGTACAAACAGGTATCACGGGCCAAGGAGGAGTGGGAAGCAACCTTCATGGCAGTAACCGACCCGATCCTGCTGATCGATACCGACTATAATGTGCTGCTCCATAACGGCCGCCTCCCTGCAGAGATGCAGGGTTTCTGGAACCAGGCCATCAGCAGGAAGTGTTTTGCCAAGCTGCACGGCCGTACGGAGCCATGCCAGGAGTGCCCGATCCAGGAGGTCCAGCGCACACGCCAGCCGGTTTATCAGCGCTGGCAGACCGACTCGGGACTGGTGCTGGATCTTTCCTACTATCCGGTGCTGAACGAGAGCAGGGAACTGGCTGCGGTAACGATCATCCTCAAGGATGTCACTGAAAAAATCAAAATGGAGGGGCGCCTGGTGCAGTCGGCCAAGCTGGCGGCGCTGGGAGAGATGGCCGCCGGGGTGGCCCATGAACTGAACAGCCCTATGACCGTGATCATCGGCACTGCCCAGCTGGCGGCCAGGGAACTGCTGGAAGACAACCAGACGGAGCGTGCCGGTGAGTTGGAAGATATCGTCAATTCCGGCTTGCGCTGCAAGAGGATCATCCAGAACCTGCTGACTTTTTCCCGGCAGGACCAGCAGCCGGCAACGGAAATAGACCTGAATAACGAGGCGCTGCGGGTGCTGGGCATGATCAAGTACCAGATCAACCGCAGCCAGATCAACATTGTGGAAAAATTGGCGGCCGACCTCCCCTGCCTCACTGCCAATGGCCCCCAGATCCAGCAGGTGCTGACCAACTTTCTGATCAATGCCCGGGATGCCCTTTCAGAGGTGGAACGCCAGGAGAAGGTCATCACCGTTGCAACAGCGCTGCTTCGAAAAAATGGACAAAAATGGGCGGTATTGAGCGTCAATGACAACGGCACCGGCATTCCGCCGGAAAATCTGGCCAAGATTTTTACGCCGTTCTACACCAGCAAGGAAGCCACCAAAGGCACCGGCCTCGGCCTCTCGGTCAGTCTGGGGATCGCCGAGTCTCACAACGGCACCATCGAAGTAGCCAGCACGCCGGGTGAGGGAAGCACCTTCTCTCTGCTGCTGCCGATTGACCAGCCATGATGCCTGCGGAAACGAGAGGAGCCATGTTGCCTATCCAGATATTGATCATCGATGATGAAGCGGATGTCTGCAGCTTTTTTCGGCGACTCCTCACAAAAAAGGGATATGAAGTAACCACGGCGACCAATGAGCCGGATGCGCTGAGCGCTCTGGCAGCGACCCGTTTCAGCGCCGCCCTGGTTGACTTGAAGCTGCCGGATACCGACGGCCTGACTCTGTTGCAGGCGGTCAAGGCCCGCCAACCCGCCTGCGAGGTCATCATCATGACCGGCTACAGCACCGTGAAAACCGCGGTGACCGCCATGCAGCTGGGGGCCTACGAATATCTGGAGAAGCCTTTCGAAGACATCGGCCAAATCGAGGAGCTGATCGCCCGTGCCGTGGCCCATGAAAACCGGCCACAGGGTGAGCAGGTCAGGGACGAATGGGCGGAAGTTGCCGCTGCGGTCGGGTTCCGGGTCGGGACGGCACTACCCATGCGGCGTCTTGTTTCCCTGGCTCACAAGGTGGCCGGCAAGAACATCAACGTGCTGATCCAGGGGAAAACCGGTACCGGCAAAGAGGTGCTTGCGCGCTTTATCCACGCCGCCTCCAACAGGGCCGACAAGACCTTCATCCCGGTAAATTGCGGGGCACTGCCGGAAAACCTGCTGGAAAGCGAACTATTCGGGCACGAGCGGGGCGCCTTTACCGGAGCGAGCCAGACCCGCCGGGGCATCTTCGAACTGGCCAACCAGGGCACCCTGCTGCTGGACGAGATTGGCGACGCCAGCCCTATGATCCAGGTGAAGCTGTTGCGGGTGCTTGAGACCGGAGAATTCATGCGGGTCGGAGGCGAACGGCCAATCAGGACTGATGTGCGGGTGATTGCAGCCACCAATGTGGATCTTGAAGAGGCGATCCGCGAAAAGACTTTCCGCGAAGATCTGTACTATCGCCTCAATGTCGTTCGACTGGAGATTCCCTCCCTGCAGCAACGCCAGGAGGACATCCCCGACCTGGCAGCTCACTTTGTGCGCCAATTCAATCCCGCTGCGCACCTTGCCCCTGAAGCGGTGCGCATGCTGCAGAATTACAGCTGGCCCGGCAATATCCGCGAACTTGCCAATGTCATGCGGCGGGCGGTAGTGATGTGCCCCGATGACACCATCCTCCCCGACCACCTCAGCAGCCGGCTTCAGACCGCCGTCGGGCAGGCAGCGTCCGCTTTGACACCAGGTACAGGGATTCCAGGAGCCGCAGAGTTCCTGCAGGCAAGCGAACAGCTGCAGGAACAGTCGTCCGGTGCCAACCCCTTTGAGAAGCTTACGGCACCGGAACTCGAACGTCTGCTCTCCGCGCTGCGGGGCATAGAAACCACTGTACTTTCAGCCATGGGGTTGCATGGGGCAACGGCATCGCCCCGCCAGGGGCTGAAAGAAACAGAGACCGAAGCGATCAGAAACGCCTTGAACCTGTGCCGGTGGAATATCACCGAAGCGGCCAGGACTCTGGGGATCGGCAGGAATACGCTGTATCGTAAAATCCGGCAGCTCGGGTTGAGCCGTTAAGCCCAAAAAAGCTTGTCTCGCAAAGGCGCAAAGACGCAAAGAAGGGCATAACAAAGGCTATGTTAGTCTTGAAGATCGAGACTTAAGGGCATTGTTTTTAAAAGATTTGAGGTTCTCTCCGCGTCCTTTGCGTCTTTGCGCGAGATAGTTTTCAGCCTAAGGTTTTGATCTTTAAATCGTGAAGCGAAAAAGCTGGTCTCGCAAAGCCGCGAAGACGCAAAGAAGGGCAAAAACAACGACTATGTCAGCCTCACGAAAAATCCCCGAAAAAGCCGGATTAAAATCTATAAAATTAAAACAGACTCGAAGATTTTGACTCTGCGGCTTGATTCTTAATAAGATTGGCTGCTCGAATTCATGAAACAGGCCCGGGCTGCCCTGGATGAAGGCTACCTTGTCTGCATCTTTGCCGAGGGGCAATTGACCCGCAACGGCATGCTGCGTGAATTTCGCGGCGGGTTCGAGCGCATTGTCAAAGGGACAACGTATCCCATCATTCCGGTCTATATCGGCGGCGCCTGGGGCAGCACCCTCTCCTATGCCCATGGCAAACTGCTGTCGCGCCTGCCGACGCTCTCCCCCTATCGGGTGAGCATCCTCTTCGGCACACCAATGGCTTCGACCAGTGCAGCCACAGAAGTACGCCAGAAGGTTGCGGAACTCTCCTGCGACTACTTCGATTCAAGCAAAAAGAGCCGCAGGCCGCTGGAGCCCACCATCGGCCTGCCGGTCCTGGGGACAGGCAAGATGGATCTGAAGGAAATCAGGGAGATTGCTTTGGCTGAGGCTCCAAAACCATGATCTGCCCCAAATGCGAACGTGATCAGCCTGAGGGCCTTGAGGAATGCCTGCACTGCGGAGTGATTTTTGCCAAAATACGGCATGTGCCGCGAATGACACCCGCTGAATCTGCTGTGACTCCTGTGGTTATCGCACCGGGCCGTGCGGCACTGCTTAAGGATCGCCTGTTTGCTGTTTCAGTTGAGGAAAACCGGCTGCTGCTGGCGGGACGTTTCTGCCTGTGGCTGGCGCTTGCCGCGTGGGGCTTCAGATTCATGACCGCCCCGATCAGTGGAGAGTTCTTCAACCAGTCCTTCATGCACCTGATCAACCTCCCCTTCCACGAAGCAGGGCACCTTTTCTTTTCTCCCTTCGGCAGATTCTTGCAGGTTCTGGGCGGGACCCTGGGGCAGTGGATCATTCCGCTGGTGGTGTCGGGGAGCTTTCTGCTCAGGAGCGACCGCTTTGCCGCCTCGGTGGGTCTCTGGTGGCTCGGCCAAAGCTTCATGGACATTGCACCCTACATGGATGATGCCCGAGCCGGACAGTTGATGCTGCTGGGCGGGGTTACGGGAAGCGAGGTCGAGGATTACCACGACTGGGAGATCATCCTGACCCGCCTGGGATGGCTGCAGCACGACCACCTCATCGCCCGGATATCGTTCGGCTTTGGAATAGTGCTGATGCTTGCTGCACTCCTGTGGGGCGGCTATGTGCTTTACCGGCAGAATCACAGGCATTCATCGTAGCAGCTTTTCAGCACTGGAGCACTAAGGGGACAGGCATCTAATTGATATGGCACATAATTGGTGCCGGTCACCTTATCCTGTGCAGTGTGTCCCCTTATCCTGTGAACTATAGTCGTCGGTAAATGTGTTTGATTTAACCGAACGGTCGTATAAGATTTTCCCTCTCGTCTGGTCAGGTCTTTGTTCCAGTACATGCAGGATAAATGTTCCATTCGGGCGGATCAGCTGTTCACGCGCGCGTGCGCGTGAACCGTTCAATAACTAGTTATATATTGCTTATGTTTTACGCTATTTCCCAGTACTCACTTCCGCTCTCTCGGGGACGCCAAATACAAAAAGGCCACTTCTTCTCTCGGAAGTGGCCTTTTTATTTTGTACTTCTTATTTAACGTCCAATCTCTCCTGTTTTATTGGATTTTAAGGAGACAAAGCAGTGGCAATTGCCTGAACTTCTGCTGATGTAAGGACGCTGAGGAACCCCATTCCCCCCACATTGCCGTTAATTGCTGCCTGAATTTGAGCTGCAGTGCTCCCCCTTTTGCTGGATGTGGCCAAGGGGCCATGGCAACCGGCGCAGTTTGTAGCATAGAGGGCCGCCCCATTGAGACTGGCAGCGTTTATGGTTATCGAAAGTGATTTGGAAGCGGTTGCGGCAGCCGCATCCGTTACCGTGAAAGAGGTAGTTGTCGTGCCTGCCGTGGTAGGTGTCCCTGAAATGACACCGGCCGCATTCAGGGTCAGGCCTGCGGGAAGGCTGCTGCCGGGAGCAAGGGTCCAGTTATACGGGGTCGTGCCGCCGCTGGCTGCAAGAGTCTGACTGTATGCCGTGCCGACGGTGCCGGCGGTTAGCGGCGAGGCCGAGGTGATTGTTAATGAAGCACCGACCGGGTTCACAATTATGGAGAACGCCTGAGTCGCGGTTTTGGCCGGAGAGGCGGAATCGGTAACCGTTGCACTGAAATTGTAGGTCCCTGCCGTGGTCGGCGTCCCTGAAATGGCGCCAGTCGTTTCAGCCAGGCTCAGGCCTGGGGGAAGAGCACTCCCGGTTGCCGCTGCCCATGTCCATGTGTAAGCACCTGTGCCGCCGGTCGCGGCGAGGGTCTGGCTATAGGCTGTTCCAACCGTACCCGCAGGAAGCGGAGAAGTTGTGGTGACGGCTAAGGGGGCTACAGAAAAGCATCCCCACATGGAAAGGTGAGTGATGTTGAATGTTGCATTTCCTCCGGTGACAGCCACGCCGGCCTGTTCAAGCACCCAGTTTGTGCCATTGTAACTGTAAACATCGACACTGGTTATTCCAGACGGGACAGCCACCACTACTGTAAGCGGAGTACTGAAATTTTTTACCTGGGTAGAACCTTTACTCATAGTTATGTCGAGGAGGAGGGCGAGTGAAGATCCACTTGGAGGCGCGGCGGGAAGACTGCTGGCGCTGGTGGATTTTGATGTCGTTGTCGTTATGGCCCCGGTTACAGGGGCTCCTGTCGAGTCGGTCAGGACGGAAGGGGAGCTAAATGTCATGCTGGTGACGCCGGCTGGCGACGAAACCATTGTTCCGGCCGCTACGGTTCCTGTAGTAGCGTCTGCGGTTACCGAACCTGTGGTAGCTGTCGGACTATTGTTATGGTCACTGCTGCAACCCGCACAAATTACAGTTAGAAGAGTTAGAAGATACAGAAACATTCTCGTTGTTTTTTTCATAGTCGCCCCTTTTTAATGCGGGATTAATTTAATAAACCTGCATTAATTGTAGGCCTGAATATCTTTTTTTCAAGAAAGGGCCTTTCAACTTCGAGAAGCATAAGAATTGTCACGCCGGATCCTTTCAAAATTCTGCGCAGTTCATCGATTGTACTCCAGTGGGTCCAGGTAATATCGGCCATTGCCGCCCATTCCTTCGAGAAATTATGCCAGAGAACCTACACTTCCTTCTGGGACTGAAAGGTGACACTTCATTTAAGAATGCTAGAATTTTGGGTATATAAGACTGCAGATTACAGGCGTTACAGGCTGAATGTGTGTAGGTAAGCCATGACTTACGGCGATGATCATAACGCAGGCAAACTTGTAAGTAACCACAGCCTCTATAGAGAAAAGATTCTCGCTGAGCAGGTAAGGCAACTCTATAACCTTGCACCATTCGGTTTTTTGGCCACGTTCATCAACTCGCTGATCGTATTCTTCATCATGAAAGATGTCACGCCCTACAGCCTGCTTGTACCCTGGCTGGCAGCGGTCTTGACCATCACTTCTATCAGGGTAGCGCTTGTACTCTGGTTCCGGTCCTCCAAACTGGAACCGGCCACGGTCAAAACATGGCAGGAACGGTTTCTTATCAGCCTGGTATGTGTCGGCCTTGCCTGGGGCAGTATCGGTTTCCTCCCCTTTTCAAATATCAGTCTCGCACATCAGGTTTTTATTGCATTTGTCTTGGGTGGCATGGCCGCAGGAGCTTCTTCAACTTTCTCCATGCTCAAGGCTGGCTACATAGCGTACAGCGTTCCCTCCCTGGCGCCGCTCACCCTGCATTTCTTCCTGCTGAACGACCCGTTTCATTACGCCATGGGTGCAATGCTCTCTCTGTTCGGGGTCTTGCTCTGGAGAATATCCCTCCACAACTACTCGATAAACTGGAAATCCCTGCTGCTCAGGTTCGAAAATCTTTCCATGATAGAGAGTCTGAATCAAGCTAAGGAACGGGTTGAAGGACTGAACTCGCAGCTTACGGAACAAATAGATGCCAAGCTGCAGGCGGAAGCCGAACTCAGGGCGCAGCACGACCTTCTTGAACGCACCGTGGAGGAACGGACACGCGATCTGGTACAGGCAAATGAGCAGTTATCTACTGCAAAGGAGGCCGCCGAATCCGCCAATATAGCCAAGAGTGAGTTCCTTGCGAATATGAGTCATGAAATGAGGACCCCGCTTGCCGGAACCCTGGGGATGATAAATCTGGTGCTTGAGATGGACATCGCTGCCGAGGAGCGGCAATTGCTGGAGATGGCCAGGCGCTCAGCAGACTCCCTGCTGCCCATCATCTCGGATGTGCTGGATTTTTCCAGGCTTGAAGCGGGCGTCATGAGATTCAAAGAGGAAGATTTCGACCTCTCCAAAGTCGTGAGAACAGCTGTCGAAGTTGTTTCACTCACCGCAGCAGAAAAAAATATCGCACTTGCATGGAAGGTCGACGAGTCGGTGCCGGAGCACATGATCGGAGATGAAGGGCGGTTGCGCCAGGTCCTGGTTAATCTTCTAGGAAACGCGCTGAAATTCACCGAAGCAGGCCGCATCGAGGTTATGGTCCGGGACACCGGTGACGAGGAAATCGGGCGTCGGCTCATTCTTTTTTCAGTCCGCGACACCGGTGTGGGCATAGCGGTCGACCAGATGGAAAGGATCTTCGGCAAATTCACCCAGGTTGACTCAACCCTTACCAGGCGTCATGGGGGCACAGGGCTGGGACTGGCTCTCACACGGCAGATTGTGGAAAATTGGGGGGGTAAAGTCTGGGCTGAGAGCACGGTCGGAGCGGGTAGTACCTTTTATTTCACTCTTCCGATGTATCACGAGGATTGATGGTGAGAAAGACTATTCTCCCAGATGTTTTTCCAGCACCGACAAAAGAATTTTGAAATCCACAGGCTTGGTTATGACATCGTCCATGCCTGCCGCAAAACATTTCTTGTGGTCTTCGGGAAAGGCATGGGCGGTCAACCCGACAATGGGTATGTGTTTCCCTTCCATGGATTCCTTTTCCCGGATGGCCCTGGTGGTTTCCAACCCGTCTTTTCTAGGCATCTGCAAATCCATCAGGATGATTCCGAATTCGGTTGTATTCCAGGCCTCCAAAGCAGCCAGGCCATCGGAAACAATGGTGACCTGATAATCCTTCCTCTTCAGCAACTGCCCCATCATGAAGGCGATAGTTTCATCATCTTCTGCCAATAACACTCTTCTTGTGGTCATTTGCATTCCTTCACGGCGTGATGGACCTTCTTTATAGTTGCACAAAACCGGCTAAGTTCAAGCAGCGCTCCAGGCACTGTCCTGTGTTCCCTCGGGGGAATCAGGGGAAACAATACGAATTTCTGCAGTAGTCGCAATTGCCCACCACCATCCATTGTCGGAACCCCCTTATTGTTGACTTATTAAAGAAGTCCTAATACCCTCCACGCATGCCACGCTTATCCCGACTTGTCGTCCCAGGATATCCCATCACGTAACGCAGAGAGGCGGTAGGTCTATGGATATTTTTGCCAACGACAACCAGCGATGGTCATATCTCCGCCTGATTGCCGAAGAGACACGGCGGGTGGGAGTGCAGGTTTACCTTGAGAACCGGAAGACCTGTCGGAAGTGATGACTTTATTGAAGAGATTGAACAGGCTACAGGCCGAAACCCACGACCGAAGCCGCCAGGAAGGCCAAAGGTGCGGTAATCCGTTGTGTCCATAATTCCGTGTCACATAATTTCCTTGTCCCACAATTTCCTGCAACCACGCGTAACAGCGGCCCTGGCCACTGTACTTTCGCGACGTAAAGGCAACTAACATGGAACCAAAAGAGCTTGGCAAAAAATATGACATGATTGCCCAGTGGTGGCACGAAAGACATCATGATTCTAAATATGGAATGAAACAGCTTGATATGGCTCTCAAGTTTGCATCCGACGGTGGGTCGGCACTTGATGTCGGCTGCGGCACAGGTGGGAGAATCATTCGTCAATTGGAAGATCAGGGGTTTGCAGTAACAGGAATAGATGTTTCTGAAGAGATGATACATCTGGCGATTCAAAATCATCCACACGCTTCTTTTCTTGAGCAGGATATTTGTACCTGGAAAACTGACAGAAAATTTGACTTTATCATTGCCTGGGACAGCATCTTTCACCTGCCTTTGCAGATGCACCGGCCAGTCGTAAATAAACTGTGTAATTTATTGGAGAAGAACGGTGTCCTGATATACACATTTGGCAATGCGACCGGTGAGCATACCGACAGATGGCATGAGGATGATTTCTACTACAGTTCGATAGGTATAAATGGCAATCTGATGGCGATGATAAACAACGGCCTGACCATTGTGCACCTGGAGTTAGACCAGTTTCCGGAAAAACACGTTTATGTTGTTGCGCAAAAGGCATAGCCAGGTTTGCTGAAACAGGCACGCCTGTTCAACAAGGATGGAGATTTTGGCTACTCACCCCATAGGGTATGACAACAAGGAGGATACTATGTCCCACGATACATCGCAGAATTATCTAAACTGAAGGAGCGTCTTCCCTCCCAAGGTGCGTAATCCGTATTGTGTCCCCAAAAATTAATGTAATACATCAATAAATACCACAAAATAGCAGAATTAATTCAACTTTTTTACCTTTAAAATTTCATCTACAGGTTTATAATTTTAAGGATAGAGAAGAAGCCGAAAGTTAAAAGATGGAGGTGAGCATGATGCTTGAATTCGTCATTTTTACAATAGTCGCAGGAGCCATTACCGTTACCGCCGCGGTTCACTACATGCACAAATCAGGTAGAAGCAGGTAATTGGGATGCATGATAAAAACATTCAGGTTTTGAGTCTTTTTCTTGATCTGATTGCCTTGATTCAGCTTTTGCAGTTAAACAAAAATGAGGGGTTACGTAATTTGTAACCCCTCTTTTTTTATTAATTGAGGCGTAGAGGATAAAGCTGGGATCCATGCGTTGCAAATAAAGTAGATTTGCATTTTTTCGTATTACATTGTACCAATCCCCACAGACCGTTTTGGGTAACCGTAGAAGCACAGCCGAGACAAATAACGCGACTGGAATCTCCCCACATGCACAAGTTTTTTAATTTCGTTCTCTCCCGCATCGTCAAAAACTCCATGGCCTCCACCGACAACCTGCAAGCTTTCAGCGGCTATCGACCCTTGACGAAGCGTCGAGACACGACATAATTTCATTCAGCCATTAAAGTTATTAAAAAGGAGGCTCATGATGCAATTATTCGTTCTCATCCTGGTTATGCTTTGCAGTATCAGCGCCTTTGCTGAGGAAAACCCTTTGGACAAAATCACCAGCCTCACATGCGAGTTTCCCATCACTTCCGTGAACGATTGGAAGGAAGAAACTCCTGCACCGGTAATCAAAAAGGACCAGAAATTGGTTTTTCAACTGGACAGTATCGATGTCGCAAAAAGCACGGCTAAAATTGTTGGTAAAGGCAAAGCTCAAGATATAAAAGTCATCACCACGCCTGAATCGCTTCATTTCCTGGAAGAGATGCCCTCAGGGATCCTGAACCTTACCACTGTCTTTAACGCACCAACCAAGGACGGAAGATTTAAAGCAGTCCATTCCAGGCATGTAAAGATTGGTGATCCGCTCCCTTCCCAGGCCTACGGTTTCTGTAAATAAGCGGTTGTTGCAGATCAACGGCAAATCCCACTTTAGGCCCTTTGGGTCCTTTTGACGTCTTGGCTATTATTTTTTCAATAAAGGGAGGGACGAAAATGCACGAAATGTCCATAACCCAAAGCGTAGTGGATATATGTTCGCAAAATGCCGGCAACAAAAGGGTCACAGAAGTAACTCTGGAGATTGGCGCTCTTTCTGGTGTTGTGCCAGATGCCATAGAATTTTGTTTCGAGGCGTGTACAAAAGGAACCTCTCTGGAGGGTGCCCGGTTGCTCATTGAGAAGATACCAGGCAGGGGGCGCTGTCGTGCCTGTGCAGCAGAATTCAACCTTGACTCCTACCATGAGCCCTGCCCTGCCTGCAGCGGATTCGGCGTAGAGATTCTTTTCGGCGAAGAACTCCGGGTACGAGATCTCGTGGTGGATTAGGAACCTGTCGGACTTAGGAGAAATCTACTTCAAATCCGTCCTGACGGACCATATTCATCCGCTTTCTTGGTCAATAGAACAACTATTGACCTTCAAAATCGTCTAAATCTGTCTCGCCCAGCCGAATTTTCGCTACGACTTCCTAAGTCCGACAGACTCCTGGCATGTTATCAAATTGGCAGTGCCCATCATGTTTAATATCCACAACCCTTCAAACCATCAGCAGTTCCCCTGATCCACCGTTTTTTTCAACCGCACGACTACACCTCATCTTAAGACAGTAAGATACGCAAATAAGACAAAACGATACAGCCATGGACAAAAATATACACCATCCGCCACCAGAAATGTACATCCCCCGTAATTAATTAGATTTTAAGTATCTAATTTATTTTAATTATATATTTTATAGCCCCATGGCATACCCTTTGCTGTATACGCCCCGTTTATGATTATGACAGGGGGTGTTATGAGGAAAGAAGACGATTTCTTGTGTGCAGGAGTGTCCCGGAGGAGTTTCATAAAAACGTGCATTACCGCTACGGCCATGATGGGTCTGCCGTTCGGCATGCACACCAAAGTTGCCGAGGCGTTTGAGAAGAATGGCAATCCAACGGTCATCTGGCTGCATTTCCAGGAGTGTACCGGGTGTTCCGAGTCCCTTCTAAGATCCACCCATCCTACTATTTCGACCCTGATCCTGGACATGATCTCTCTCGATTATCACGAGACCTTGATGGCCGGTTCCGGCGCCCAGGCTGAAAAATCGCTGCACGACTCCATGCTTGCCAACAAGGGCAAGTACCTGCTGGTTGTTGAAGGTGCGATTCCAACCAAGGATAATGGCATCTACTGCAAGGTCGGCGGTAAGACCGCCCAGGAATCCTTGCTGCATGCCGCTGAAGGAGCGGCAGCCATCATTTCCATCGGCACCTGCGCATCATTCGGCGGAATCCAGTCCGTAGGCCCCAACCCCACCGGAGCCGTCGGGGTGCGCGACATTATCAAAGACAAGCCGGTGATCAACATTCCCGGCTGCCCACCTAGTCCGTACAACCTGCTTTCCACGGTCATGTACTATCTCACCTTTAAAAAGCTGCCGGAACTGGATGCCCTTGGTCGGCCTAAATTTGCCTATGGCAGAAAAATTCACGAACATTGCGAGCGTCGCCCCCATTTTGATGCAGGCCGCTTTGCCAAGGCCTATGGCGATGATACCCACGCCCAAGGTTACTGCCTGTTCAAACTCGGCTGCAAGGGACCGGCAACCTATGCCAACTGCTCGGTGCAGCGCTTCAACGAAGTCGGTGCCTGGCCTGTATCCATTGGACATCCCTGCATCGGCTGCACCGAACCGGATGTGCTTTTCAAAATGGCAATTGCCGAAAAGGTCCAGATTCACGAACCGACACCGTTCGACAGCTATGCACCGGTTGACCTGAAGGAAAAGGGGAAAGGCCCTGATCCATTGACCACCGGTTTGGTCGGACTTGCCGGGGGGGCCGCTCTTGGCGCCGGGGCAATGCTTGCCAAAAAGCTGCCGAAGGATGATGGCCACAAGGGGGACGATCACCATGAAGAACAAGAGTAGGAGGGATTTCCTCAAACTATTCGGTCTCACGGGGGCAGGCCTCCTCACTGGAGCGGGACATGCTGGCGCCAACGAGGGGTTGCGGATCAACAACGAGGAGCTCGGCATGCTGTACGACGCCACCAAGTGCGTCGGTTGCAAGGCGTGCATGTCGGCCTGCAAGCGCGTCAATGGTGATTTCGGCAGCCTCGCTTACGAAAGGGCCAAATTCGATCCCGATGGTCTGTGGGACGCGCCGGAGGATCTTTCCGGCAGCACCCGAACCTTAATCAAGTTGTTCAAGGAGTCTGAAGATCGCTGGTCATACGTGAAGTATTCCTGCATGCATTGCCAGAAACCTTCCTGCGTCTCGGTCTGCCCGGTCAGCGCCATGACCAAGGATAAGGTCACCGGCATCGTGGACTACAACAAGGATACCTGTATCGGCTGCCGTTACTGCCAGGTGGCCTGTGCCTTCAATATCCCCAAATTCCAGTGGGACAAGTCAATCCCGCAGATCGTCAAGTGCGACCTCTGCAAGAATACCAACCTGCGCGAAAAAGGGATCTCCGCCTGCGCCGAGGTCTGTCCCGTGGGAGCGATCAAGTTCGGAAAACGCAAGGACCTGCTGCAGGAAGCTAAGGAAAGAATCAAGGAAAGCCCGGTCAAATATGTCCCCCACATCTATGGCGAACATGAGGCGGGGGGGATCAACCACCTCTACCTGGCCTCAATGCCGTTCAAGAAACTCGGGCTGCCCGAAATCAAACCCGAGGCGCCCGCAGAGTTTTCAGAGAAAATCCAGCACACCATTTACAAAGGGTTCATCGCCCCGGTTGCCCTGTACAGCACCCTCTGCTTCATTGCCGTCAAAAACATGAAAAATCACGACAAATCTGCCGACCATGAAAAACAGAAGCAGGAAGAGGAGAAGCGATAATGGGGCATAATGATGAATACCAGAAACTGGAAGGAAAGATTTTCACCAAATCTTTCTTTATTCTTCTCTTCGTTGTTGCCGTCGGTTTCTTCTTTGTCGGCGTACGTTTCGTAAAAGGCATCGGTGCAGTTTCAAACATGAGTGACGGTTACCCCTGGGGAATCTGGATCACCTACGACGTTGCCACCGGCACTGCCATTGCCTGCGGTGGCTATGCCGTTGCAATTCTGGTCTACATCCGCAATCGGATGCAGTACCATCCCCTGATCCGCTCCGCCATCCTCACCAGCATGTTCGGATATGGCCTGGCCGGATTCTCGGTCATGGTCGACCTTGGCCGACCCTGGAACTCCTACAACTTTTTCATACCTTCGAAGTGGCAGGCCAACTCGGCCATGTTCGAGGTAGCCTTGTGTGTCATGGCATATTCGACGGTGTTGATCATCGAGTTCCTTCCCGCCATTCTGACAACCATCGAAACCACTAAATGGGAAGGGATGCACAAGGTGCGCGACTGGCTCCACCCGCGCATCGCACCTAATGCGCAAAATCTTGCGACCGGTCTGGAATGGGTCAAGCTGGGGGCTTCCTGGCTCAAACCGCGGCTGAACAAGGTGCTGATATTTTTTATCGTGCTGGGAATCACCCTGCCGACCATGCACCAATCGTCGCTGGGCTCGCTGTTGCTGATCGCTTCCACCAAGCTCCACCCCTTGTGGCACACCGGATTCCTGCCGCTGCTGTTCCTGATCAACTGCGTCTTTATCGGCTATGCCATTGCCATCCTGGAATCGATCATCTCCTGCTACTCTTTCAAGCGGCCCTACGAGGTGGAGGAACTCTCCGGCCTCGCTGCTCTGATCCCCTGGGTGACAGTGATCTGGCTGTCGGTCGTGGTCGGCGACCTGGCCAACCGTGGACAAATAGGTGCGGCCCTCAAGCTGGATTTTTACTCCGGTTTTTTCCTGACCGAGTTTTTTCTGGTGGGCATCGGTTCCGCCATCCTCTTCAGCAGGAAAAATCGCCGCTCGGCCCGCTGGCTTTTCGTCAGTGCCGCAATGATCGTCTTAGGCGGCGCACTGTACCGTTTCAATGTCTATCTGATCGGGTTCAATCCTGGCAAGGGCTGGAGATACTTCCCCTCTTTCGCCGAGGTAATGATCACAGTCGGTATCGTGGCGTTGGAAATCCTGGGCTACAAGGTATTTGTCAAACTGTTCCCGGTGCTTCCCAATGCCGGCAAACATAATGGTAGTAAACCTCAAACCGGCGGAATCGAACCGCTGGCACAACTGCAATTGGAAAAATAATTCAATCTTTGGAGGAATAAATGTCTAAAAGAATAACCCTGGATCCCATCACCCGAATTGAGGGACATTTGCGGATCGATGTTGAAGTTAATGGCGGCAAGGTTTCCAATGCCTGGTCCTCTGCCCAGATGTGGCGCGGAATTGAAGTGATACTGAAAGGACGGCCACCTGAAGATGCCTGGTCTTTCGCCCAACGCTTCTGCGGTGTCTGTACCACTGTTCATGCCATCTCTTCCATTCGTTCAGTAGAGCACGCCCTCAAAGTGGAAGTACCGCTTAATGCCCAGTACATCCGCAACATCATGATCGCCCAGCACTCGGTGCAGGACCACATCGTGCATTTCTACCACCTGTCGGCGCTGGACTGGGTTGACATCGTTTCGGCTCTGAAGGCCGACCCGAAGAAGACCGCCCAGATCGCCCAGAGCATCTCCGACTGGCCCGGCAACAGTGAGAAGGAATTCAAAGCGGTTCAGGACAAGTTGAAAGGTTTCGTTGCCGGAGGACGGCTCGGCATCTTCGCCTCCGGTTACTGGGGGCATCCAGCCATGAAGCTTCCCCCCGAGATTAATCTGCTGGCTGTGGCCCATTACCTGAAAGCGCTCGATTACCAGCGCAAAGCGGCCCAGGCGGTAGCAATCCTGGGTGGTAAGAACCCTCATATCCAGAACCTGGTGGTCGGCGGCGTCGCTACCGCAATCAACATGGAAAATATCGCTACGCTCAACATGGAGCGGCTGGCCTTTCTCAAGACCTTGATGGAAGAAACCAGGGACTTTGTGCAGAAGGTCTATTATCCCGACATGCTGGCTATCGCCTCGGCCTACAAGGAATGGTTCGGCTATGGAGCGGGGGTCACCAATTACCTGGCTGTGCCGGAATTCCCCGAGGACACCAAAAACACCAAATTTGCCCTCAACGGCGGCATTATCACAGCCGGTAATCTGGCTACCATGAAGCCGATCAAGGATCATCACGATGAATACCTGATCAACAACATCAAAGAATCCGTCGCCCATGCGTGGTACGAAGGCTCATCCAACCTGCACCCGTGGGAAGGCGAAACCAAGCCCGAATACACCGATTTCAAGGAAAATGGAAAATACTCCTGGTGCAAGGCTCCCCGACTTGACGGCAAAGCGATTCAGGTCGGTCCCCCGGCACAGATCTTTGCCGCCTATGCCGCCGGCAACCCCAAGGTAAGGAAACTTGTTGACGGCGCAAACGCGACTATCGGCATCGGCATGAAAGACTACCACTCCACCATGGGCAGGCTCCTGGCTCGCGCCCAGCGTGCGCACCTCATGGCGGACATCTCCATTGACAATCTGGACAAACTGATTGCCAACATCGCTTCCGGCGACAAGGTTTATGCCAACCACACTGCCATTCCCAAGGGGGAGTACCGCGGCGTCGGATTCCATGAAGCACCGCGCGGCACCCTGTCACATTGGATCGTTATAAAGGATCAGAAAATCAAAAACTATCAGGCGGTCGTGCCATCCACCTGGAATGCCTCTCCCCGTGACGAGAAGGGCGTTTTGGGACCTTACGAGGCTTCCCTCGTGGGAAATCCGGTCGCCCAGGAAGACAAGCCGCTGGAAGTGCTGCGGACCATTCATTCCTTCGACCCATGTATTGCCTGCGCCGTGCATGCAATTGACCCGGAAGGAAAAGAAATCACCAAGGTGAAAGTGTTGTAAACGTCCACTTTTTGGCAATATCTGCGTAAGTCTTCAGGATCACTTGTGCGGCGTAGCCCCCTCATCCTATCCTTCTCCCAAAGGGAGAAGGGATACAGTTCACCCTCTCCCTCTGGGAGAGGGTGGCCAAAGGCCGGGTGAGGGCCTCCGCGCAATCCTTCGACAGCCTTGATCTTACCGAAAAATTGAACGTTTATTAAAGGCAGTGGAGAAAACTATGAAAGTACTTATTTTCGGCGCAGGCAACCTGATCCTTTCCGATGAAGGTTTCGGCGTCCATTTTGTGAAATACATGGAAGAGCATTACCAGGTGCCGGAGAATGTCGAGCTGTACGACGGCGGCACGCTGGGGATCATGGTGACTCATAAGTTTGAGGAGGCTGACAAGGTTTTCCTCGTTGATATTGTGGATGCACCCGGGAACCCGGGTGACATACACCGCTACACCAAAGAGGAGATCATGCTGAACCGGATTCCGATCAAGATGTCTCCGCACCAGATCGGCATCCAGGAAATGCTTTTCATAAGTGAATTACGCGGCGCATGTCCCGCCGACATAACTTTTTACGGCATTGTTCCGGCGTCTCTTGATGCAGGAAACAAGCTTTCGCCACCACTTCAAAGAGGACTGGGCGACATAGCCAGACTCCTAGTGAATGAGCTTGAAACTACCGACGTTAGAATAGCGCTAAAATAAACCACAGAAGCCAGGGGAGACACTCCATGTTTGGAATCGGAATGCCGGAACTTTTCATCATCCTTGCCATTGTACTGGTTATCGCAGGTCCAGCCAAACTACCGCAGATAGGTCAGGCACTTGGTAGCAGCATCAGGGGATTCAAAAAGGCGATCGACGGCGAGGATGTTGTAAAGATAAATGAAGTGAAGTAGTCTACCTATTGAGTACAACCTGAATCCGTGACACCGGAACTCTGAATCACTGGGAATGCTGGAGTTGATCGTCTACTGCCCCGCAATATGCCAATTATGCCGCTATGCCCCATACATAGGCATTCCAGGCAAGTGTAAGCGTGAAGGTGTCACGGATTCAGGTACAAGAAATGACTGAGACAGCCAAAACCGAATCTTCTCCACAAACATGCAGACAGCTTGCGGAGCCTATGTACCCAGGAGGTTGAAATTATGTGCATCACGTGTGGCTGCGAGCCGGAACAACAGCACCATGGCCACCACCATCACCATCATGAAACCGAGCCGCAGCCCCCCTCTCCCGGAAGTAAAATAGCCATCCAAACCGATATCCTGTCGAAGAACAATCGCCTCGCCGAGAAAAATCGGGCACTTTTTACGACCAAAGGAATCTTTGCTCTCAATCTGGTCAGCTCACCTGGTTCAGGTAAGACGACCATTCTGGAGCGTACCCTGAAGGACCTGCGGGATGCTCTGAGGTGCGCCGTCATAGAAGGGGACCAGCAAACCGACAACGACGCTGTGCGTATTGCGGCCACAGGCGTTCCGGTCAAGCAGATCAACACCGGTGCCGGGTGTCACCTGGATGCTCACATGGTAGGTCATGCCATGGAAGAGTTTAACCTGGACCATCTGGACCTGCTTTTCATCGAGAACGTGGGCAACCTGGTCTGTCCTGCATCTTTTGATCTCGGAGAAAACCACAAGGTGGTGGTGCTGAGTGTCACGGAAGGTGAGGATAAACCGCTCAAATACCCACAGATGTTCCACGCTGCGGATGTGATGCTGCTCAACAAGATTGATATTCTTCCACACCTGGATTTCGACATGGAGAAGTGCAAGGAAATGGCACGCCGTGTCAGCCCGGGCATTATTATTTTCGAAGTATCCAGCAAGACCGGTGCAGGCATGGATGCGTGGTACGGCTGGCTGGCAGATCAGGTAAAAGCAGCCCCGGGCAGGCGATCATGACCGGAAGGAGTATTGTATGTGTGTAGGTGTCCCCATGCGTGTGGTGAGCATTGAGGACGGGAATGCGGTTGCGGAGATCGATGGGGTCAAGCGCGAGGCAAGCCTCATGCTCTTGGCTGACGAAGTACAGGTCGGCGACTTCATCATTGTACACGCAGGGTTTGCCATTTCCAGACTGGACGAGGAAGATGCCCGCGAGACCATCGCCATGATGCGCGAAGCCTTTGCACCGGAGGATATGGCGTGAACTATCTGGACCAGTTTCAGGATCGCAACGTGGTGAGAGGTCTTGCCGATCGTATTGCACAGCTGACGGCAGGAAGAGCCGCGCCGATGACCTTCATGGAAGTATGTGGCACCCACACCATGGCCATCTCCCGGTATGGGATCAGAAGCATTCTTCCGTCCCAGGTGCGGCTCATCTCCGGGCCAGGTTGTCCCGTCTGCGTAACTCCCAATAGTTATATAGACCGGGCAGTCGCCATGTGCAGAATTCCCGGCATCATCATCACCACCTTCGGCGACATGATGAGGGTTCCCGGCTCATCCTCCTCACTCATGGAGCAGCGAGCCAAGGGGGCTGACATCAGAACCGTCTACTCCCCCCTGGATGCTATGGCCCTGGCTGCCAAGAACCGTGACAGACAGGTAGTATTTCTCGGGGTGGGATTTGAAACTACTGCGCCCGCCATTGCCGGCAGCATCCTGACGGCCGCTCGACAGGGACTTGACAACTATTTCGTCCTGGCTTCCCACAAGGTCATGCCGAAACCGATGGAAATCCTTGCCGCTGACCCGGAACTGAAAATTGACGGTTATATTTGTCCCGCCCATGTGAGCGCCATTATCGGCGGTAATGCCTACCGTCCCCTGGTGGAAAATCAGCACGTGCCATGTGTGGTAACAGGGTTTGAGCCCACGGACATCATGCAGGGGGTGGAGATGCTCGTCCGGCAGGTGCTGGAAGGGGTCAGCAGGGTGGAAATCCAGTACAGCCGCGTTGTCAGCTGGGATGGAAACAAAAAAGCCCAGGAGATCATCGCCCAGGTGTTTACCCCCTGCGACGCCCAGTGGCGAGGCATGGGGACTATTCCGGGGACAGGGCTGGAGATAAATGACGCCTACGCGGCCTTTGACGCACAAAAGGCGATTCCGGTCGAGGTGGAAGAGCTGCAGGAACACGCGGGATGTCTCTGCGGTGAGATACTGAAGGGAAAAATAGCGCCCAGTGATTGTCCCTTGTTCGGCACCACCTGTACCCCCGAGGCACCGGTGGGGGCCTGTATGGTGTCATCGGAAGGGAGCTGCGCCGCAGCTTACAAATACATGAATTAGTACGCACCGCTTTAGGTCTCCTCCGCACAATCATGTAATCCGGCATTAAATATTTATTCAGCATTCTGCAGGAGTAAAAATGGACCATGACCTCATACTACTCGGCCACGGAAGCGGCGGCAGATTGTCCCACCAGTTGCTGGATGAGCTGATCATCCCCTCGCTCTCGGGCATTTCGGTTGCAGGTCAAAACGATGCGGCTGTAATTGCGCATGATAGCGGGCGGCTGGCCTTTACAACCGATTCATATGTAGTTGATCCGATCTTTTTTCCTGGAGGGAATATCGGCGATCTGGCAGTGAACGGCACAGTAAACGATCTGGCCATGATGGGGGCCACACCTCGCTACATAAGCGTTGGACTTATTATTGAAGAGGGTTTCAGCAAAAAAGAGCTTGCGGTGATACTCTCTGCCATGCGTGAAGCAGCAGACCTGGCTGGAGTACAGATAGTCACCGGCGACACCAAAGTTGTTCCCAAAGGCAAAGCGGACCGAATTTTCATCAATACATCCGGCATCGGCCTGTTTGACCATGACTTGCGCATCAACGGCTGTGCCGCGCGACCGGGCGATAAAATCATTATCAATGGCACAATCGGCGACCATGGCATCTGCGTCCTTGCAACACGGGAGGGGTTGGATCTGCAGACGGTGATAGAAAGCGACACTGCCGCACTGAATGGCCTGGTTACGGAACTCTTGAAGGAGGGAGAGGCGCTGCATGTGCTGCGTGATCCGACCCGCGGCGGCGTGGCGACTACCTTGAAGGAGATTGCTGTCCAGTCAGGAGTTACGATCAAGTTGCAAGAGGCAGACTTGCCGTTAAAGGACGCGGTCAAGGGAGTCTGTGCAATCCTGGGGCTGGACCCGCTCCACGTTGCCAATGAAGGGAAGCTTCTGGCCATAGTTGCACCGGAAGCTGCAGAACGCGTGCTGGAGCGGATGCGAAATCATCCTTGCGGCGTGGATGCAGCCATTATCGGTGAAGTCACACAGGTCTCCGCCGGAGCGGTGCAGATGGAAACCACCATCGGCGGCCTGCGGGCCATTGATATGCTGTCGGGCGAGCAGTTGCCGCGTATTTGCTGAAAACTGTGGGACCGGTTTTTCTAAATTCCAGACCAATTCACCCGCATTAAAAAGACCCGCCAGTTTTCTACAGCGGGTCAGATCATAGCTCGTAAACTCCAAAATCTTCCAATCAAATTCGATTTCCTGTGAAGATATTACGGCTGAGCGTCGGCGAGTCTTCGCGATGCGGCTTCAACCGCGGTACGCCGCCTCGATTGCAGCGATGTCGATCTTCTTCATCTCCATCATCGCATCAAACGCCCGCTTGGCAGCCGCGGGATCGGGATCGGTTATCGCCTTGGTCAGAACGATCGGAGTAATCTGCCAGGACAGGCCCCACTTGTCCTGGCACCATCCGCAGACATTCTCTTCACCACCGTTGCCGACGATGGCGTTCCAGTAACGATCGGTTTCGGCCTGATCAGCGGTTGCGACCTGAAACGAGAATGACCAGTTGTGCTTGACCTCGGGGCCGCCATTGAGCCCGATGCAGGGAATTCCCATCACCGTAAACTCGACCGTCAACACATCACCTTTCTTTCCGGACGGATAGTCTCCCGGTGCGAGGTGCACCGCGTCGACGGATGAATCGGGAAAAGTCTCGGCGTAAAAGCGCGCCGCCTCCTCTGCGTCGCCATCGTACCAAAGGCAAATCGTATTCTTTGCTTGCTTAGTCATGTCACACCTCCTGGTTTATGGACGTGTTGCTGCTTCATATTAACTCGCATAACGGGTGACGGCAACGGGGAGATTGTCGCTTTATGTCACGCACTAACCTTTGTTTGGAGCTGCCAAGTACGAATGCCCCGTAATGCACCCCCCATTTTGAAGTTCATGTCAGAGTGGCCGAGGCGCAGTGGTGCGGAGTCAAATGTGCCGCCGTGTGGTTGGGATTTGTTGGGGGTTGAGGGAGGAAAGAACTGAATCCGTGCCGATTAATGGACGAGTGCGAGGGGTCAATGCTTGACCGGCCTGTTTGACCCGAACCTCTTTTCCGCTCTGGCATGTGCCTTAGCAGCTTCGACTTCACGATCTTTTGGGTGAGCGGTAGTGACGAGCGACCTGAGTAATCGGGAGGAGGCCGCTTCAATCTCTACGACTGCACGATTGAATACTGCTTCGTTTACTGCGGAAGGCTCGGCAAAACCGGTTATTTTCCGAACAAATTGAAGAGCCGCCGAGTGAATCTCATCGTCAGTTGCTGGTGGATCGAAGTTGTACAGCGTTTTGATGTTCCTGCACACGACAATTACCTCCGTTGTTTATGCTCGTAGGCTTGCATCATATTTCCACTTCTGCTTTAAAGAATGTTTTCGCGTTGCCTGTTATGTAAACCCGTTCACCCGCCAACTCACAATACAACTCCCCGCCCCTCTTTGACAGCTGTGCAGCTTTTAGTTCTGATCGACCCATTTTCTGTTCCCATATCGGCACCAGGGTTGTGTAAGTAGAGCCGGTCACAGGGTCTTCATCAATTCCACTTTGTGGTCCAAAGAATCCGAGTGTCGAAAAACTTTTCACTTAGATTTTTTTTTTGAAAACCATACACAATGACCAGTATTTTAAAATACTTACAAAATTGGCATAACATATGCTTAACGCAACATTAATTTAATTAAAAGGAGAGTCATATGAAAAAAATAGCTCTGACAGCCTTGGCGACAGGATTGCTAATATCGGGTCTGGCGAATAATTCCTTAGCAATCCCACTTTCCTACACGGAATCTTACAATCCAGGAATAAATTATTTAATGAATGCAACCACCACAGGGCAGCATAAAACTCATACTTGGACCTTCGATATCACCGATAATACAGGTTGGAATATTCCTGGCCAGATATTTGGGAATGGTACTATTGCACTGGTAGTTGAGGATGACCGCGGTCCAGGGGATGGTGCCGAAAAAGCCACTTTTACATTTGACACTGGAACCGGATTAACCAATCAGAATATTAATGACCAAGCTTGGAGTGGATTCTTCACAGTGGATGCAAGCGCTTTTGCTGATGGGTTGATTTCAGCGACGCTAACAGCCACCGATGGAGATTTTTATTTTAGAAGCGCTAACCTAAGTGTAAAAAGCAATTATAATACGACAGATACCCAACCTGTACCAGAACCGTCCACTCTGCTCCTTCTTGGTGCCGGCTTAGGCGTGTTATCGTTCTGGGGAAAAAAGAAGAACCGTTGAATCTGTTGAAAAATTTTACACAATAGATGAGGGGCGGCAAAAAGCCGCCCTTTTTTATTAAATAACTCAGCATATTTTCTCCTGGTTATCAAATAAACGTGCTGAGAGATCTTAAAGTCTACAGGAACTTTGTTACGGCTTGATAAGCTTGGACTCAGTGAAGCCGCATGTGGAACATATATATTCCCTTTCCTTTAAACCTAAATCCCAAAAGTTGGGTGTGGCTTTGAAACTGATGCCACATTTAGGGCATCTCTCACCCAATGTAATGAAGAGAGAATGTAGCTCTTCTTTAAAACTGGTATTTTCAGTTCTCGAATCTGAAATCTTCATTTTTGCGTCTGCCGTTCAAGACTTAGCAAAACTCGGAGCCGCATGTTTGTCAAATTTGCCGCTATAGATTCTCCTTTAGACCGATCGCCTCGGCCTGTTCCTTCATCCCCTCGATACAATCGGCAATCAGATCAGCCAGTTCCACCCCCAGCATTGCAGCGCCCCTTTCGATGACCGTGCGATCAGCCCCGGCGGCGAAGGCCTTGTCTTTCCATTTTTTGAGTACGCTCTTTACCGGCAGGTCCAGGATACTTCTGGACGGCCGTACCAGCGCAGCTGCGGCCACCAGACCGGTCAACTCATCAATGGTATAAAGGGTCTTCTCCAAAGGGCTCAGTGGCTCCACGTCGCTGCAAATGTCCCAGCCGTGTGAGACTACGGCGCGAATCGCCTCTTCGGGCCAGCCGTGTTGCCGCAAGATCTCAGGCGCCTTCTTGCAGTGCTCCTCCGGGTGGCGCTCATAATCGATATCATGGACCAAGCCGATCAGTCCCCACTGTTCCTCATCCTCTCCTCGCTTACGGGCCATATAGCGCATGACCGCCTCTACGGCAAGGGCGTGACGTTGCAAGTTATCGCTCGGCACATAGTCGGTCAGCAATTTCCAGGCTTCTTCTCGAGTCGGTGTAGTGGCCATTGATTCTCCTTTGCAGACCCCGGTTTGTAATTGTCAAATCAATCGAGCAGTTCTAACGCACCCCGTCATGCCTGGCGCACAAATGAAAAAGGCCCACTGATTTTTAATAAAATTAGTGGGCCAAAATCAACGAAATTACAATAGACTTCAAATCATCAGGTCAGGTTCCAAATGAACATTTCCCAGATATCTTTGAAACTCTTGCCTATCTCACCCACAACTGTCGGCTCGAAACCGCAGTGCATCATGCATTGGGCGCAACGCGGATCCTTCCCTACCCCGTATTTATCCCAGTCAGTCTTTTCCATCATTTCCTTGAAACTGGAATAATGATCATCGGTTATCAGGTAACAGGGTGCCTTCCAGCCGCGTGGATTGCGGGTCGGGTTACCCCAGGGGGTGCACTCAAGCTTTTTCTCACCTTTGAGGAAACGGAGGTACATGGGAGTTGAAAAGAAGCGGTGCTTTTTGCTCATCTCGTAGACGTCAGCGAATTTGCGCTCGATATCGCGCCGCTCAAGAAACAGCTTTTCGCCGACCGCTTCGTAACCGAATCCGGGAGCTACAAGCAGACCATCGACACCCAACTCTTCCAGATGAGTAAAGAGCATCTCGATTTCAACAAGGTCAGTCTCGTTGAAGATGGTGGTGTTGGTGCAGACACGGAAACCAGCCTGCTTGGCCTTCTTGATTGCTTCCATGCCGATCTTGAAGGCGCCTTTGCGTTCAAGAATGCGGTCGTGAGTTTCTTCCAGGCCGTCCATATGCACATTGAGGGTGAAATTTGGATGCGGCTTCATGTGCTCAAGTGCTTTCTCGAGAAGAATGCCGTTGGTGCAGAGATAGATATGCTTGCCACGATCCAGGATCCCCCTGATGAGGTCAAAGATGTGCGGATACAGGAAGGGCTCTCCGCCGGTGATGGTGACAACCGGTGCCGGACATTCATCGACAGATTTGAGACAATCTTCCAGTGACATCATCTCCTGAATCGTGTCTGCATATTCACGGATACGGCCGCAACCGGAACAGGCAAGATTGCATAGATGGGTCGGTTCAAGCATCAGAACCAAAGGGTATTTTTCTACTTTGTTAAGCTTGTTGCTGACAATGTACTTGGTCAAATCATAGTTGAGGCGAAGCGGAAAACGCATTACTTGTATCCTTTCAATTGCATTTCTTGATGAAAAGCAGACGAATCAGAGGCGTCCGTTTGCAGGATGCTTGTCGTGACCGTTGTGCTTTGTAGTGAAATTTTTGTTTTTTCTGCAACAAGTTTTTGCACGGAAGCTGCAATGCCTTCCGCATCAATGCCCAGATCCTTGCGCAGCTGTGCCTGGGAACCATGCTCTACATAGTAATCCGGAATGCCGAGACGCTTTACCCGCACATCCTGCAGACCGTTGTCGGAAAGCAATTCCAGCACCGCACTGCCAAACCCGCCCTGAAGCGCGTTTTCTTCAACGGTAACGATACAGCCGGTCGTTCGGGCAACAGACAGGATCAATTCCGTATCCAGAGGTTTCACGAAACGGGCGTTGACGACCCCTGCCTTGATTCCCTGTTGTTTCAGGAGTTCCGCTGCCTGCAGCGCCGGATAGACGGTGGAGCCTATAGCCACGATGCAGAGATCATCCCCCTCAAGCAGCAGCTCGCCCTTACCGATCTCAAGTGTCTTCAATTCCGCATCCATTGTCACGCCATAACCGGCTCCGCGGGGGTACCGCAAGGCCATCGGGGCACCTGAGTTAACAGCGGTTGACAGCATGTGGCGCAGCTCGTTTTCATCCTTGGGCGCCATGATCGTAAGACCGGGCAGATGACGAAGGAATGAGTAGTCGAATACGCCATGGTGCGTCGGTCCATCGTCTCCCACCACCCCTGCCCGGTCCATTGCGATGGTTACCGGCAGCTTCTGAAGGCAGATGTCATGAAAAACCTGATCGTATGCACGCTGTAGAAAAGTTGAATAAATGGCTGTGACCGGCCTGAAACCATCAGCAGCAAGTCCTGCGGCAAAGGTCATGGCATGCTGTTCTGCAATGCCCACATCGAAAAAACGGTCAGGAAAACGTTCGGCAAATATGTTGAGGCCGGTACCGTCCGGCATGGCTGCCGTGATTCCGACAACTTGTGGATCCTGCTCCGCCAGCTGCACGATGGTTTCGCCGAACACATCGGTATATGATTTGACCGCAGGTTTGGGAGCACCCTTGCCAGTGGCTATGTCAAAAGCACCCACACCATGATACTTGTGCGGAGTCTCCTCGGCAGGTTTGTATCCCTTGCCCTTGGTGGTCATGACATGCACGAGCAATGGCCCATCCAGCTCGTTGATGTTGTTGAAGACCTCTACCAGCTGCTCCAGGTTATGCCCTTCCAAAGGCCCCAGGTAATCAAACCCAAGCGCTTCGAACAGCGATCCCGGGGTAAGAAAACCTTTCAAAGAGTTTTCGGCACGCCGGGCAAAGTGAAGGATATCGGTGCCGATTGCAGGAATGTTGAGCAACAGCCCCTGCATCTCCTTCTTCAGGTCCCTGAAATAACGTCCGGTCAGCTTTCGTGAAATGAACGAGGAAAAAGCACCCACGTTTTTGGAGATGGACATCTCGTTGTCATTAAGGATGACGATCAGATTCTTCTTGAGATGACCGGCCTGATTGAGTGCCTCAAAGGCCATTCCGCCCGTCAGGGAGCCGTCACCGATCACTGCAATGGCATGATTCCTTGTTCCGGCAAGGCTGGCCGCTGCGGCCATACCAAGACCTGCCGAAATTGAGGTGGAGGAGTGCCCTACGCCAAAAGCATCATGTTCCGATTCAGACCGTTTGGGGAACCCGGAAAGACCTTTGTACTGACGCTGGGTGTTGAAGCGATCGCGCCTGCCGGTCAAAATCTTATGAGTGTAGGCCTGATGCCCAACATCCCAGATAATCTTGTCGTTCGGGGAGTCGAAACAGTAATGCAGGGCGATGCTCAGTTCTACCGTCCCCAGATTGGAACCAAGATGCCCGCCGGTCTCCGAGACAGTCTGCAGGAGAAAGTGGCGGATTTCTTCGGCCAGGGCCGGCAGCTGCTCCGGCTTCAGCTTTTTCAGGTCAGCCGGCGAATCTATGTGTGAAAGATAGGTGTACATGATCGTGTCTCCAAGGAATAAGTGGGATACTGTAGCATAGAAGCAGTCGACTACGCACCACTAAATCCTTATAAATCCCCAAATAGGCTGCTAAAAGCCAGGTTTTCTCCGCGCCTTGGCGTCTTAATCGAGAGAACGATTGAAATATCTTCCTCAAAGACGCTAAGAGACAGATGGCCTTTATAGAAAACCAAAAAGCTTAGATTTCCTTCGCGCCTTGGCTCTTAAGCGCAGCGAGCGAGAGAGTAATTAAAAAACTTGCCTCACGCGAAGCCGCAAAGACGCTAAGAGAAGCAATTCTTAAAAAAAGGAAAACTAGTGCTTTCGAGCATAACCATGTGCCTGAAACCAGGCCACAGCTCTGCTCAGCGCATCTTTCACGGCTGTTTGCGGCAGGCCGAGCTCTCTCACCCCTTTAGACGAGTCGAAGAACATGAACTTTGCAGCCATCTGAACCCCTGCCAGCGGGATCAGCGGCTCTTTGCGGGTAATTTTCGAAATTGCTTCGTTGACATAGGCAGCCAGCAGAATCGGAGTATATGGCAGCCGGACTTTCGGGGCAGCCAAACCGGTAATCTGCTCGAGCAGGCCGAAAATATCCTGCAGCGTTAAATTACTGTTACCAAGAATATACTTTTCGCCAGCACGCCCTTTCTGCTCGGCCAGGATATGACCGCGGGCACAGTCTTCAACCGCTATGATGTTGAGGCCGGTGTTGAGATAGGCTGGCATCTTGCGGTTAAGGAAATCAACAATGATCTTACCGGTAGGAGTTGGTTTGATATCCAGCGGACCAATCGGCGTGGAGGGATTAACGATCACCAGGGGTAGACCCTTCTGGAAAAACTTTTCCGCCTCGCGTTCCGCCAGGAACTTGCTCTTTTTATAGTGCCCGACCATGTCCGCCAGGGAAACCGGGGTATCTTCCCTGCCTGGTGTGCCATCACCGCGGTTACCTAGGGTCCCGACACTGCTGGTGTACACCACTTTTGCAAGGCTGTTTTCTAAAGCAGCATTTAAAATGGCAGAAGTGCCCTCAACATTGATACGGTACATTTCTGCAGGGTTACGCGTCCAGAGGCGGTAATCGGCCGCTGCGTGATAGAGCACATCACAGCCGGCCAACCCCTTCATCAAGGTGTCCGGCTCACACAAGTCACCTTTCCAGGTTTCAACATCCAGACCGGCCAGATTGGAAGTGTCGGCGCCGGGGCGCACCAGGACGCGCACCTCGCGGCCATCCTTCAAAAGTTCTCTCACAATGCTGGCACCCAAAAAACCTGTGGCACCGGTGACAAACGTTTTCAAAAGTGTGTAACTCCTCTTATGAAACCTTTTAAACCTTATCTGCTGCAGAAAATAGGAGAAGCCCCGGATTGTGGCAAACACGGGGCTTCCAACCAATCAGTGCCAGATTTATCTACTGTTTCTGCTTAGCCTCGCCTCCGGTCAAACGCCGGTATTTACCCAAAGCGGTCAATGGGAAACAGTTGCGGTAAATGTGATACTTGATCATGAAAAATTTGGGGAAGCCGGTTCCGGTGAAAGCATCTTCGTCCCAGGTGCCATCCTGCTTCTGGTGTGACAGCAGATAATCAATTCCACGGGCAGCGGCTTGAGAGTTAACTTCACCGGCGGCAATGAGCGCCAGAAGTGCCCAGGCAGTCTGCGAGGCTGTGCTCGGGCCGCTTCCCATCAGCGAGCGGTCGAAGTAGGATTCGCACACTTCGCCCCAGCCGCCATCAATATTCTGTTTGGACTTGAACCAGTTAACCGCTTTTTTGATGTACGGCAGGGTCATGTCTTCACCGATAGCTTCAAGTCCGCACAAAACAGACCAGCTGCCGTAAATGTAGTTGACACCCCAGCGCCCCCACCAGGGTCCTTCTGGCTCCTGCTCTTTTTTTATGAATTCGAGCGCCCGCACTGCGATGGGATTATTTTTGGAATAATTGAAATTGCCCATCAGTTCAAGCATGCGGCCGGTCAGGTCAGCCGTGGGAGGATCGATCAACGCCTCCAGATCCGCGAAAGGGATCTTGTTAAGCATATGTTTTGTGTTGTCTTTGTCGAAAGCTCCCCACCCGCCGTTTTGACTCTGCATGCCCAGACACCAGGCGATGCCGCGCTTGATGGCCTGCTCCTTGTGCTTGCTGTCGGTCGCCTTGATGTTTTTTATGGCCATGATTACGAAGCCGGAATCATCAACATCCGGATACCAATCATTGAGGAATTCAAAGGCCCATCCACCTGGTTCCAGCTCCGGAGATTTAACCTGCCAGTCACCTTTGCGCCGCACCTCAAGATCGAGGAGCCATTTGGCAGCTTTGACCAGGGCCGGATGATCCGTCGGCACACCTGCTTCCTGCATGGCCACCAGTGCAAGTGCAGTATCCCATACGGGAGATACACACGATTGCAGCACGATGCTCTCTTCATCCTCGATGCAGAAGTTGGCCAGCGCTTCCAACCCCTTGGCAATGGCAGGATGATCATTGGCATAGCCCAGACAGTGCAGCGCCAGGATCGAGTTGAGCATGGCCGGTTGAATCCCGCCCCAGTCGCCGGTCGATTCCTGATGTTCCAGAATCCACTGCTCGGTGGTCGCGATTGCTTTTTTCTTGAATGGTCGAATCGGGCTAGATTCATATACCTTGAGAAGATGATCGACACCGATGAAAAAGTTTTTCAGGGTGAAAATGCCATCTTCCTTTGTAAAGGTGTAATCGATTGGACGTGGCGGACGAAGGTAGAGTTCCTGAACTCGTGCCCAGGGAGGCACTTTGCAGACCGGGCGTTCAGCCATCACCAGTGAGAGTGGAATAATGGTAGCGCGCGCCCAGCTCGAAAACTCATAGACATTCAGATAAGCCCAATCGGGCAGAAGCATGAGTTCAACCGGCATTGACGGCACGCCAAGCCAGGAAAACTCACCGAACATAGCCAGGAAGATCTTGGTAAATACCCTGCTTTTGAGGATGCCACCATTGGCAAGGATGAATTCCCTGGCTTTGACCATTGCCTCATGTTCAGCAGGATACCCGGCCAGCTTCAGGGCAAAATACGCCTCGATGGTGGTTGAGAGATCCCCGGGACCATTGTACCAGAGCGTCCAGAAACCCTCGGCAGTCTGCTTACTCAGAATATAGTTGGCCAGCTTGCGTTCGCGCACCTTGTCAACCATGCCCAAAAAGTGAAAGAGCATGATGTATTCGGCGGTGATGGTGACGTTGGATTCGAGCTCCGCCCACCAGTAGCCACCAGGCAACTGTTCGCGAAAAAAGAAATCCCGGCTACGTTCAATAGCTTGGTCCAAAGGATTATTGGCCTCACCAACCATCCTTTTCCAAATGGAAGGCGGCAGGTGATGCACTTTGGATGATGCTTTCGGGGATATATCGAGGACCGGTGCTGCCGTCTCTATATTAAAGGACGTTAAAGATGTGGAAATTTGGTATTTACCTGGATTCATTCACAAAGCTCCTGAAGAGTCGCATCGCGACGGCACTGTGATTGCATGACTTACAAATGATCGTTGATAGCATGAAAAATATAAAATGTATATTACTTTCCCATACCAAAATGCCAGAACACTGCACCAGAAGCCGGCCTTCATGGCTTTTCACATCCACAATTGAGCTTTGCCTGCAAGAACTGCTATGTTATACATAGTCGCTTATGAAATCTGTTTCAAGGAGAGAGGTATAACAATGTTAACAGGAAAACAGAAGCGTCACCTGCGGGCTCTCGGCCACAGTCTCAAGCCGCTGATCCTGATAGGCAAAAAGGAAATCGAGGAGGCACTGGTTGCAGAAACCGTTGCTGCCCTTGATTTTCATGAATTGGTCAAGGTGAAGCTTCTGGAAAGCTGCATGCTGGACAAACACGAAGCATCAACCATGCTGGCCGAGGCCTGCAATGCTGAGGTAGCCCAGGTTGTGGGCAAAACATTCCTGCTGTATCGTCCTGCTACGACTCCGGTAATTACGTTGCCTAAAAACGATACTTCCACCAAAGGCAAACAGTCATGACCGTGGGTGCCGTACTCTTTGACCTGGATGGCACTCTGGTCGACTCCCTTGATGACCTCACTGATGCGGTCAACTATACTCGGAGCCAGTTTGGCATGGCGGCACTGGCCACGACTGAGGTGCGCCGAATGATCGGTAAAGGTTCACGTAACCTGGTACAGCAAGCTTTACAAACCGATTGTGAAGCAGAGATCAAGCAAGGGCTGCAGTTTTTCGAAGCGTTCAACACCGCTCACATCGCAGACAAGAGCAAGCTTTACCCCGGTATCCGCGAGGTACTCGATCAACTGGATGAGCTGGCCATTCCACTGGCCATTGTCTCCAACAAGAATGAATCGCTCAGCCGCCTGATTCTTGAGGCCCTTGATATTAAGAGATATTTTCGCTCCATTAGCGGAGGCGATACATATCCTGAGCGAAAACCTTCGCCACTTCCGCTGATGCGGGTCATTCAGGACATGGGTGTCACCCCAGACGAAACGCTCATGGTGGGAGACAGCATCAACGATATTCTGGCCGGCAGACAGGCAGGAATTGCCACTATCGGCTGCACGTGGGGTTACGGTGGACCTGATGAACTGCTGCAGGCAGACCATATGGCAGCATCCTCCCGTGATGTGGCTGACATCGTTTTAGCCAGCTTTTAATCTCCCATTGGCATGGAATACAAAACAATGACAGGCTGGACCGGAAACATACTCCGTATTAACCTCACGGAGCACACCGCAGAACGCGAGGAAATCCCCCCACAACTGTTGGAAGAGTATTTGGGCGGCCGAGGTCTGGGAGTGCGCCTGATGCGCGACTACTTCCGGATCGACCCACTAGATCCCGCCATGCCGCTGATTTTTGCCGTTGGCCCGCTGTGTGGAACACCAGCCCCCACTTCAGCACGACTGGCGGTTGTCTCCCGTTCACCGCTCACCGGCACCATCTATGATTGTTCTGCAGGAGGTCGTTTTGCCTGGCGATTAAAGGCAACCGGCGTGGATGTGCTATTCATCACCGGCAGAAGCCCGGAACCAGTGGCCCTGTCAATCACGCCGGATCTGATTGAGTTCCTGCCTGCCTCCCATTTATGGGGCAGCGATATCCCCACTACTGTAGCCTCTCTCAAAGAGCGCGGCAGTGTGGCTGCCATCGGTCCAGCCGGCGAAAACGGCGTCCTGTTTGCAAACATCATGATGGGTGAAGGTAATTCCGTGGGCCGCGGCGGACTTGGCGCAGTGATGGGGGCAAAAAATCTGAAGGCCGTTGTAGTAAACGGTGATCGTCAGACAGCGATTGCAGATCCGCAGCTCTTGAATAAAGCCCGCCAGGATGTGATGCGTCTCTTCAAGGCCTCCCCGATTATCTTTGGTCCCCTGGGCATTGCCGAATTCGGTACACCTGTGCTGGTGGACCTGCTGGCCCAGCGCCGCATGGCACCCACGGACAATTTTCGTACAACCTTCTTCGAGCATTCCGCCAATTACTCAGGTCCAGCCATAAAAGAGGCCTGCCAGGCAAAAAAGGAAGGCTGCTACGGCTGCCCGATCCAGTGCAAAAAATCTGCGCCCGACGGGACCCATCTCCCTGAGTATGAAACCGTCTCACACTTCGGCGGCTTGAACCGGGTACATGATTTAACCGCCATCATCCGGTCTAATCAACTCTGCAACATCCTGGGAATGGATACCATTTCAGCAGCAGCCACTCTCTCGGCCTGGGGTGAAATTCGGGGCAGTTTTCCAACTGCTGATGAGATACCGGGCCTGCTGGAAGAAATGGCCCTGGCTAGAGGCCATGGAGAACTGCTGGCGCTCGGTTCTCGACGTATGGCGGAGCAATTGGGGCATGGTGAGCTCTCTATGACCGTCAAATCCCTGGAACTGCCGGCATATGATCCACGGGGTGCCTACGGCATGGCCTTGGCCTACTGCACCAGTAACCGCGGCGGCTGCCATCTGCGTGCCTACCCCATTTCCCACGAAATCCTGCGCAAACCGGTACCCACCGACCGTTTCTCCTTTTCCGGAAAAGCACGCATCATCACCATAGCCGAAGACAGCAACGCTGCAGTGGATTCGCTCGTGGCCTGCAAGTTCTCTTTCCTCGGCGCAAGCCTTGAAGAATATGCAGAACTGCTGACCGCCACCACCGGCATTCATTACTCGCCTCAGCGGCTGAAGGAGATCGGCAGAAACATTTGTCTGACCGAACGATTCTATAACTGCGCCAACGGGTTTTCCCGCACGGCCGACATCCTGCCTGAACGGTTCTTCAGCGAAGAAGGCAGCAGTGGTGACGGCATTGACGTCCACCCGATCAACAGGGAACGCTTCAATGAGGAGCTGGATAAGTATTACCGGATCCGCGGCCTGAACAGCGATGGCTGCTTCGAAGATAACGATTTTCTGAATCATCTGCCATGAAATGGCTTCCGTGGCAGAAGAATAAAACTGATGTTGATCCAGCACCGACAACTAACAAGAGTGTCGGCATTCTGGGGGAAGAAATAGCCGCCAACTTCCTGATCGCCCGCGGGCATGGGATCCTTGAGCGAAATTTTCGCTGCAAGGGGGGAGAGGTGGACATAATCGCCAGGGAAGCTGGGACCGGCTGTCTGCTGTTCGTGGAGGTCAAAACTCGTCGAGACCTTTCCTATGGAGTTCCGCAACTTGCAGTCAATGCTTTCAAGCAGCGCCAGATATCCAAAGCCGCACTGACCTGGCTTACAAAAAAACGGCTGCATGACTGCAATGCCCGCTTTGACGTGATCGCCATTCTTTTGTCGGCTGATGGTCTGCATAAAGTTGAACATATCACCAACGCTTTTGAGCTGGCTTTTTAATTACTGTCCTTGCAGCTCTTTTATTCCAAACAAAAGGAGCAACCATGCCCGATTTTACGGCTGTTCTTGCCCAGATAAAACCCAAACTCGGTTGCGTCGCCGACAACCTTGCACTGATCGAAGAGCGCATACAACAGGCGATTATCCAAAAGGCTGAGCTGGTCATTTTCCCCGAGCTTGCATTGACCGGTTATTTCCTGAAAGACCTGGTGCCCGAAGTGGCGCTGCGGCTCGATTCACCTGAAATTCTGCGGCTGACGGAGCTGTCCAGCCAGATTTCCATCGCCTTCGGTTTTGTCGAGGTGACCGATGACTACCGCTTCTTCAACTCCGCTCTCTACCTGGAAGATGGCAATATCAAACACCTGCACCGCAAGGTATATCTCCCCACCTATGGCCTGTTTGACGAGCAGCGCTATCTGGCTCGCGGTGAACGGTTCCGGGCGTTCGATACGAAATTCGGCCGCATGGGTATGTTGATCTGCGAGGACATGTGGCACCTCTCTTCTTCCTACATTCTGGCCATGGACGGCGCCGCAACCCTGCTTTGTCTTTCCAGCAGTCCCAGTCGGGGCATTGAGGGAGAATCTCTCGGTTCAGCCACAGCCTGGCAAAAACTTACCACCACCACCGCCATGTTCCTCAACTGTCGGGTCTTTTACTGCAATCGGGTCGGCTACGAAGATGGCATCAACTTCTGGGGCGGTTCCGAGTACATCTCTCCAGCGGGAGAATCAGTGGTGCGCGCCGGCCTGATGGTTGAAGACAATGTGACCATAACGGTGGATGAAGGTGCCTTGCGTAGAGAGAGGATATTTTCTCCCATGCTGCGTGATGAGAATTTGTTTGTGACAGTACAGGAACTTAAGCGCATCGAACGCGAAAGGAGCCAGTGATGGCTGGATTAACTGCAAACACGACATTACTTCGGCAGATACTGGTTGGATTTGTGCGCGATGAGGTGCACAAGGTTGGAATCAGGAAAGCGGTCTTGGGCCTGTCAGGCGGAATTGACTCGGCACTGGTGGCGTTTATTGCTGCCGAGGCCTTGGGCCCGAAGAACGTGCATGCGATCTGTATGCCCTACAAGAGCAGTAATCCGGAAAGCGAGGTACATGCCCGCCTGGTTGCAGAAGCCTGTGGCATCGATTTCACGGTTATCCCGATCACACCGATGGTGGACGCCTACTTCGATAATTTCCCCAGTGCCGATAACATGAGACGGGGCAACAAAATGGCCAGGGAACGGATGACCATACTTTTCGATCACTCTGCCTTGCTTTCGGCTCTGGTGCTCGGAACCAGCAACAAGACCGAACTCCTCTTGGGGTATGGGACCTTATACGGCGACATGGCTAGCGCCTTGAATCCAATCGGTGACCTGTACAAAACCCAGGTCTGGCAACTTTCCGCAGAAATGGGCGTCCCCTCTGCCGTCATAGAAAAAAAGCCCTCTGCAGACCTGTGGGCCGGTCAGACCGATGAAGAAGAACTGGGCTTCACCTATAATCAGGTGGATGAACTGTTAGGCCGCATGGTAGACCAGCGTCTGAGCAGGGATGAACTGATCAAGGCTGGATTCAATCCGGAATTTGTCGATACTGTTTATGGGAAGATACAAAATTCACACTTCAAACGGCGGCTGCCGGTGATTGCCAAAGTTTCCAACCGTACCATTGATCGAGATTTCCGCTATTCCCGCGATTGGGGAAAATAACATGAAAAACAGCAACGCAACGCTTGTCTACTCATCAGAGACAGGCCGCATATCGACTGACCAAAAAACCAGCCAGAAGCAGACCACAATCAATAGGAATAACCCAACCGACGGAACAGTCAGGCTGCAACGACAAACCAAAGGGCGTGGAGGCGGTATTGTTATTGTGATTACCGGACTTCCTCTCGGAGTGGATGAACTGAAAGATTTGGCCGGAGCGCTAAAAAAGCGCTGCGGATGCGGCGGTACAATTAAAGATGGTATTATCGAGATCCAGGGAGACCATCGTGAAACCCTGCTGCAGGAACTTCAGCAACGCGGTTTCCGTGTAAAATTGAGTGGCGGGTGACACCGTCAGCATCTGTTGCCCCACGTATACGCACCAGGTTAAAAATATTGCAGTATAATTGTTGACGAAACGACCTGCGGCGTGATATTGATTTGAACTTTGATTGTCCCTGCTTTAAGAAAAAGCTTCAGTAGGTGTTTCACAGAAAGTTTTTACATTTGCGAGAGTGGCGGAATTGGCAGACGCACCAGACTTAGGATCTGGCACCGTAAGGTATAGGAGTTCAAGTCTCCTCTCTCGCACCACATTATCCTTCCTTTTTTTACATATACCCGAATCAGCATTATACTTTAAATCGAAAGGCCACTTCCATGCAGGTTACTGTTGAAGCAATCAATCCGGTTACTAAGAAAGTTTTCATAGAAATCCCCTCCGAGCAGGTGGATGCTGAAATCGAAAAAACCTACGCCAATATCCAGAAAAAAGCCAAGCTCCAGGGATTCCGTCCCGGCAAAGCTCCCATGCAACTTGTCAAACGCACCTATAGCGACGCAATGCGTGACCAGGTCATGCGGCGTTTTTACGAGCAGACTCTCTTTAAAGCACTTGATGAACATAAAATTGAACCGATCGATTCCCCTACTATTGAGAGCGATATACTTGAGCCAGGCTCACCTTTCAAATACAGTGCCCTTGTAGAAGTTATGCCGGAAGTACAGATCACTGACTACACCGGCCTGGAAGTAACCAGAGAAAAGTACAAGTTCAACCCGGAAAACATTGAGGGCGAACTTAAGCGCATGCAGGAAAACATGGCACAGCTCGTGCCGGTTGATGAAAGCGCTGCCGTGGAAAACGGACACAAAGTAACCATCGATTACATGTTCTCTGTTGAAGGCTTCCCCGAGGAAACCTCCAACGAAGAGAATGCTGAAATCGAAGTAGGGGCCAATAAGTTGATGCCCGGTTTTGAAGAGCAGCTGGTCGGCATGAAATACGGCGAAACAAAGGATATTACCGTAACCTTACCCGAAGGTTACCGTACTTCCGAAGCAGCAGGCAAAGATGGGGTTTTTAAAGTAACTATTAAAGATATTAAACGCAAAGAATTGCCTGAGCTCAATGACGAATTCGCCCAACAGTTTGGCGAATACGGTACAATGAAGGAACTTCGTGAGAAAATGTCCGAGTACCACCAGAAACAGGAAATGGAGCGTATTGAAAACGAGCAGAAAGAGCGCGTTATCCAAGCCCTGATCGAAAAGAATCCCTTGGAAGTCCCTCAATCAATGGTCAAGCGCCAGCTCGACCACATGCTGGAGAACTTAAAAAATCGACTCAAGAGTCAGCATATGTCCATTGAAATGATGGGCTTAGACGATGAGGGTTTCCGTCAGCGTTTCCGTGAATCTGCAGAGAACAAAGTTAAAGGCGGGCTCCTGTTGATGGCTTTGGTTGAAAAGGAAAATATCAGCGTGACTGATGAAGACCTGGAGCAGCGCTACGAGCAGATCTCCGGTGGAAACGCAGATATGCTCGGTCGCATTAAGGAATACTACGGTACCAACCGCAGTAATAAAAACAACCTGATTTCTGAAATCAAGGAAGACAAAGCCATCAGCCTCCTGCTTGAAAAAGCTGTCGTCACTGAGGTTGATTCTATCGAACGGAAGTCTGAGCAGGAGTAGCACGCAAGGAAAGGGCATCATGTACATACCCATTGTAGTAGAGCAAACCGGCCGCGGAGAACGCGCCTTTGACATATATTCACGTTTGCTCAAGGAAAGGATTATTTTCCTGGGCGGTGGTATTGATGATCAAGTAGCCAATCTTATCATTGCCCAGCTGTTGTTTCTTGAGGCGGAGGATCCAGACAAGGATATTCATCTTTATATAAATTCGCCTGGAGGAGTTGTTACTTCCGGCATGGCAATTTTTGATACAATGCGCTACATCAAAGCACCAGTCTCTACCATCTGCGTCGGACAGGCTGCGTCTATGGGAGCTTTTCTGCTGGCTGCCGGCGAAAAGGGAAAACGTTTCAGCCTCACCCACTCCCGTATTATGATTCATCAGCCATTGGGCGGTTTCCAGGGCCAGGCTACAGATATTCATATACATGCAAAAGAGATTCTGCGCATGAAAGATGAATTAAATGCCATCTTGTCTGAAATGACAGGACAGAATGTGGAAAAGATCGCGGCTGACACAGAACGTGATTATTTTCTTTCCGCCGAAGATGCTAAGGAATATGGTTTAATAGACGCTATTGTTACCAGGAAAACAGGTACCGGAGGGACACCATGAGCCGACGGGATACCACTCAGGAAAACTTGACTTGCTCATTCTGCGGCAAGAGCCAGGATGAGGTAAAAAAACTGATCGCAGGGCCAGCAGTCTACATTTGTGATGAGTGCATCGAACTCTGTAATGATATCATTGCAGAAGAAATGAAGATGGAAGAAACACTTGGACCCGATCTAAAAAAACTGCCGAAGCCGCGAGAAATCAAGGATGTTCTGGACGAATATGTTATCGGCCAGGACAGGGCCAAAAAAGTGCTCTCGGTGGCAGTCTACAATCATTACAAACGCATTGAATCAGTCCTGAAACCAGGCGATGTAGAGATGCAAAAAAGCAACATCCTCCTTTTGGGGCCAACCGGTTCGGGAAAAACACTGTTGGCCCAGACTCTGGCTCGCATCCTCAAAGTTCCTTTTGCCATGGTGGATGCTACTAATCTGACTGAGGCCGGCTATGTAGGCGAGGATGTAGAGAACATTATTCTGAGCCTGCTGCAAGCAGCAGATTACGATGTGGAACGGGCTCAAAAAGGCATCATCTACATCGATGAAATCGACAAGATTGCCCGCAAGAGTGAATCACCTTCATTAACTCGAGACGTCTCAGGTGAAGGTGTCCAACAGGCCCTTCTAAAGATAATTGAAGGAACCGTGGCTAGCATTCCTCCCAAAGGAGGTAGAAAACATCCTCAGCAAGAATTCATGAAGGTGGATACCACCAACATTCTTTTTATCTGCGGGGGAGCTTTCGCAGGGCTGGACAGTGTAATCCAGCAGCGCGTTGGCATGAAAAGCCTTGGCTTTGGTGCGGACGTTAAAAAACGTTCTGAAAAGAAACTGGGAGAATTGCTGAATAATGTTACTCCGGACGACCTATTAAAATATGGCTACATCCCGGAATTCATTGGCAGGTTGCCCATGTTGGCTACTCTCACTGAACTTGATGAAGATGCCATGGTACAGATCCTCAAGGAACCGAAAAACTCCCTGGTCAAACAGTATCAGAAGTTGTTCGACCTGGAAAATGTTCGCCTGCGCTTCACAGACGGCTCACTAGTCGCAATTGCGAAAGAGGCACTTAAACGCAATACTGGTGCTCGTGGACTTCGCTCTATACTTGAAAATTCAATGCTTGACATCATGTACGAAGTCCCTTCACAACCAAGTGTAAAGGAAGTTGTAATTAGTGAAGATGTCATTTATCACAAAGAAAAACCGATTGTTGTTTATGAACAACAAATAAGCGATGCCGCATAATATGGCGCGAATCGTTATTTTCTAAATTTTGGCTTAAGAACAACAAATTAAACAGTAAAAAGCCTCTAACAGCCCATGAATTGTACGTTTGCGAGAATTTTTTCTTGACAGCCTTCTGATAAATCTGGTAAACACTTTGTCGCCTTGTAAACATACAAAATTTCAGGAGGTGTACTGTGACAAAAGCGGAACTGATTAGCGCAGTAGCAGAGCAGTCCGGGCTGAAAAAGGTAGAAGCAGAAAAAGCTGTGTCGGCCTTTATTGCTTCTGTAACTTCAGCTCTCCAAAAGGGCGATAAACTGAGCTTGGTCGGCTTCGGCACCTTCTGTACAGCAACACGTGCTGCACGCAAAGGGCAGAACCCTCAGACAGGCAAAAAGATCAACATTCCCGCAGCGACCGTGCCTAAATTCAAACCCGGTAAAACACTGAAAGACACCGTCAACGCAACAAAAAAATAGTAATCTAACCGTATGCATGTATTGCGGGGTTGTAGCTCAGTCGGTTAGAGTGCCAGCCTGTCACGCTGGAAGTCGCGGGTTCGAGCCCCGTCAACCCCGCCATTAAATACGGGCGAATAGCTCAGCTGCGAGAGCGCCAGCCTTACAAGCTGGATGTCGGCGGTTCGATCCCGTCTTCGCCCACCAAACAACAAAGACTTGACCTCTGAGGGGTCAGGTCTTTTTTGTTTTGTACTCTGCATCGCACTGCTCACTTTCGCCTGTTTAGACCGGTTAAACAAAAAAGGAGGAAGCCTTAGGCTCTCTCCTTTTTCTGTCTAACAGTTTTCTTCTGTCAAGGAAGATCTATTGAACAATTATTGCATAAAAGCTGTATAAAGTGCTGAGGTAGATCCTCATACCTCTCTGGGTGATCTTTGGATAGCCTAAGCAGCAGATCCAGGATGCTGGTTCCGGTGAGACAGTACTCGAATTCCTCTTTCTCTATATCACAGCGGAAATTCATGAGGACCTCCTCTATGGATTATTAGCATTATTATTGGTCAGCATGGGATTCCGAAATGATATTAAAACAATTATTTCGGATCCCTTTAGGTCTATATTTTTTAATGGTGCCCTTATAGGTGACATAATGTAGTGTGTCAAGATATATTTAAAATTAATTAATAAATAGATTATTCAACTATAACCCCAGGCCAATCTTTCCTGAGTCCATGCTTTTTCATCAGATCATAAAATGTCGGCCGGCTGACTCCTAATTCTTCTGCTGCTTTTTGTATGTTGTCTGCATTTCGCTCAATAGCAGCCTCAATCATCTCAATCTCAACACGACTGCGTGCTTCACGCAGAGAATAGATTCCAGATGGTATTTGCTGTGGCAGCTCTTCCGATTCCTGGTCGGAGCCCAGGTCAGCAGGGGTAATAGTAGATCCTTCGCACATGATAATTGCGCGCTGCATACGATTACGCAACTCCCGTACATTTCCAGGCCAGGAATATGATTTGAGATAGGCTACCGCGGATGCGCTGAAGCGGCGCACACGTTTCTTGTACTCCTCGCTGAACAGCCTGAGAAAGTAATGTGCCAAGAGCAGGATATCATCGCCTCGTTCCCGCAATGGGGGCAGATGCAGAGAGATCACACTTACCCGGTAAAAAAGATCCTCGCGAAATTTTCCCTCACTGATTGCTTTAGAAACATCGATATTAGTGGCACATACCGTACGGGTATCTACAGCAATATCTTCACGTCCCCCCACTCGCTGAATGATGCCTTCCTGAAGGAAACGGAGCAGTTTTACTTGCAGATTGACCGGCAGTTCACCGATCTCGTCCAGGAACAGCGTGCCTTTGTGAGCAAATTGTAGTTTGCCCTGCACTGTGGAATGTGCGCCAGTAAAGGCTCCCTTCTCATGGCCGAAAAACTCTGACTCCAGAAGGTTCTCCGGTATGGCACCACAATTGATCGGAATGAAAGGCTGTTTCTTACGAAGACTGGTATCGTGAATCGCTCGAGCAACTAATTCTTTGCCGGTACCACTTTCACCAGTTATAAACACAGGCACATCGGAAACAGCCACCTTCCTGATAGTGCTGAAAACAGTCAGCATCTCCTGACACTGCCCTATTATCCCTCCCATTCCTCCCGGGTTTGCCTGAAGGGATTTCTGCAGGATGCGGTTCTGTTCCTCGATATTCGCAAGATGAACAGCACGAGCAATGATTACTTTGAGTTCGCTGATGACCGGGGGTTTTGCATAAAAATCATACGCCCCCATATCTATAGCTTTCAGTGCATTTTCACGTTCACTGTTGCCGGTCAGCATGATCACTTTGACATGAGGATTAAGATCCGTCAGCTCAGAAAGACAACGAAAACCTTCTACCGAGCTGTGTTCATGAGGCGGCAGTCCCAAATCAAGAATCACGACAACTGGCTGGTGCTTTTTAAAAAGGCTTATCCCTTCGTTGACACTCTCTGCCAAAACAACCGAATAAACATCAGCCAACCCCCATTTCAGCTGCTGGCGAATGTCCTGACTATCATCAATGATTAGAATCTTGTCCATAAGTTGCTCCCAATATTTCAAAGCCTGTTTTTCGTCAACGGTAATAACTGTGATTCACGACTACTCTATTTCATTCACTCCTGGCAGCCATACCGTAAAAACGCTTCCCTGCCCTTCCAAGCTACTTACTTCAATCTTGCCATTATGAGCTTCAATTATCTGCCGGCACTGGTAGAGCCCGATTCCCAACCCTTGCTGCTTGGTGGTACTGAAAGGTTTAAAAAGCTCAGTGCGTATAAATTGGGGCGACATTCCACAGCCGTGATCGGTGATTTTGAGAAAGGGCATGCCCTTCCTACCGATCTCTACCTGCAACCGCTCTTCAGTTCCTGATGCCTCAAATCCATTAATCAGCAGATTCATGACCACCTTCTGTATTTCAGCCTCATCAACACGGCATTGCACTGATACGCCGACAATATCGATTTCTGCTTTGCCCAGCATGGTAGCGGTACGCTTTACCATTTCCAGGAGATCAACTGTCTGCAGATTTAATAGTTCCCGCTCCCCCAAATTTTTTAGGTGCGCGATCAGACTCTGCATCTTACTTGCTGTGTTGCCCAGAGAAGCCAACATGTCTTGCTGAAAATCGGGATTATGAAGGTGTCGGGAGGCATTTTCAACAATCAGTGAAATATTGGAGGCCAGATTTTTCAGATCATGGACAACAAAAGTCGCCACCTTTCCGATAGCCTCTACTTCACGTGCCTGAGTTATCTGCTCGGAAAGTCGCTGATGAAGGATGGCCAGCGAAGCTTGCCGCGCGATTGTCTTCATCAGGTCGTAATCCTCATAGATAAAGGTTTCATCCGGCTTGATCACCTTGCCGAGCACAATAAATCCTTCAACAAGTTCACCATCAAAAAGAGGAATCACCATGGAAATGGTGTTGGCATCAAAAAAAGCACTATTCTCGGCCATAATTTCCGGATTTTTTTCCTTAACACTTACGACCCAGGCACGCTCTTCCATAAATTTTATCAGACTGTTCTCTGGGAGGATGACATCATGAATTGGCTCCATCTCACAGGCTGCTGCCATACAGTAGCCCCCTTGATTTTCATCTTTGAGGAACATGGCTGCCCCCGAAATCCCGAAGATCTCGCAATAGGCTGATAGAATGCGCTGCAACAACTGTTCACCTGAACTGGAAGAGGACAACTGCTCAGTAAAGCGAAGCCATTCAGTACGGTAGTCATACTTGTTCTGGTAGAAATTCTTGTGCAATACAACCTTCACCTCACGCCGCACCCGTTCAGAAAGGAGCAAAACCAGTATTACAATTCCTCCCAGAAAGGCAAAGGTGATAGCAACGGTGCTTGGGAAATGAACGCCAAAATACTTCATCCCCTCACCCAGTGCTCCAATCATCACCAGGTAGCCGCCTACCGCCAGCAGTACAACAGATTTATAGGCTGTTTGGCGAGAGACCTGGATACGTACCTTTCCCCGCCTGAAGATGTGCGAATACCAAATCATTGCAGCTGCAAGAATGAACAAACACGAGCGGAGCAGCGTAAAGTTCATGTTCAGTGTCCGGTAGAGCAGGGCCTGACTGTAATAGAAAACCTGCACCGCAAGCATCGTTCCGAGCCCGATCACATCAAACTTCACCTTCCAAAGCGCTTCGGGCGAAGCATTGGCCAGGGTAGTCTCCAGGTTGACCAAGGCTATAACCAGACAGATAGTGATCCCGATATAAAAGTAAAATCCTGGAGTGTTGAGAAACAGCAACTGTTCCTGAGGGAAATCAGGCGCATAGATGAATTCATTAAGAGGAAGAGAAAATATAGCTACGAGGAACAGGCAGGTCAGCGAGATTCCGCACCACAACAGCTTGCCGATCCGCCATGGCCCCTGCTGGCGTGCATATGTCAGACTTGCAAGAAGCCATGCTGGCGGCAACAGGGCTTCGCCCAGCAATGACCAGTTCTTCCAGACCATTCCACCTGGCACAAGACCGAGTGCAAACAGGTCAAAAAGTTCAATCAGAGCTGTCACCAGCAAAGCGGTGCCAAGATAGGCACATGCAAGTGAGCGATCCCGCAAAAACACAAGAACGGCTATGGTGAAAAGTGCCAGAACGGCTATAAGGGGAACTACATTTAAAAGCATTTATGATACCGTTGGGGTGAGTGACAACCCTGATCGAGGAAAGTGGCAAGCCCTTCGAGTTGCTAGAGTCTCCACACCCGTATGCCGGCCGCAAGCAATGCCGGAAGATCATACATCCCCTTCACATCTACCAGCACAGGATTTTCAACCATCAGACCGGTCAGGTCACCAGCTGACATAGTGCGGTACTGCTGGTGGGCCACCGCGGCCACCACTGCCGATGCCGGCAGCAGATTTTCCACGGGTACCAGCTTAACGCCGTATTCATGCAGTGCCTCAACAGGATCGGCGAGAGGGTCGCAGACCTGCACAGTAACACCATAATCTTCAAGTTCACGTATTATGTCGATAACTCTAGAGTTGCGCAGATCCGGACAATCTTCCTTGAAGGTCAGTCCCAGCACAGTAACCCTGCTGCCCAGCACGCTATGGCCTGCGTGGATCATCTCTTTAACTGCGCGCAATGCGATAAACTTGCCCATGCCATCGTTAATGCGTCGCCCCGCAAGGATCACCTGAGGTATGTAGCCGATTTTCTCCGCCTTATGTGTCAGGTAATACGGATCAACTCCAATACAATGTCCACCAACAAGGCCGGGCCTGAACTTGAGGAAATTCCACTTTGTTCCGGCAGCATCCAGCACATCATTGGTATCAATGCCCATGCGATCAAAAATCAGGGCCAGTTCGTTCATCAGCGCAATGTTCAGATCGCGCTGAGTGTTCTCAATAACTTTGGCAGCTTCTGCCACTTTGATGGAAGCAGCTCGATGCACCCCAGCTGTAACCACCGACTCATACACTTTTGCAACGGCCTCAAGAGTAGCAGCATCTTGTCCGGAAACCACTTTTTTGATCTTTGTGAACGTATGTTCCTTATCCCCTGGATTAATCCGTTCAGGGCTATACCCAACAGTGAAATCCTGGCCGCATGCCAAACCTGAAACCCTCTCCAGTATGGGCACGCACTCCTCTTCAGTCACACCGGGATACACGGTGGATTCATATACAACAATGTCGCCCTTTTTGAGCGCTTTTCCCACAGTCTCCGAAGCGCGGTACATCAGGGTCAGGTCAGGTTGGTTGGCATCATCCACCGGTGTCGGCACAGCCACAATGTGAAAATCAGCCTGCTTCAGCCCCTCGATCTGATCCGTAAAAAAAATATCAGCAGCTTTAAGGTCAGCCGGTTCTACTTCACCAGTCCGGTCGTGTCCCTCGGTCAACTCTCGAATACGCTCTTTATTGATATCGAAACCAATGGTCTTGCGTACTTTGCCAAAAGCTACTGCTACCGGCAATCCGACATAGCCAAGACCGACTACTGATATAGTGCGTTCCGTGCTCAATGTGTACTCCTTTTGGTTTGGGGAATAAGAATGGTAGTCATACGAAAATGTCCCGCAAATGTGGGCTTTCCCGAACATCGGGATTGTTTATTTTGGCAAAAACTCTCTCAATACCGGCATAACATCACGTACGAATGCTTCAAGATTTGCTGTCGCCCGCGGTTCATCCTGCTCGACTGAAACTGAGAAACGAATGAATGCCTGGTCTTTACGGCGATACAGGATGGAGTTTTTAATCTCTGTCAATTTAAGTGAATACTCATCAGTGATTGTGTCGTCCATCATCTGAAACCAGTATAGGAACATCTCTTTGGTTTCACCTTTTTGATAGACAGCCCTGACGATATCCACCACCCCGCTGGGCGTGTCCAGGGTACCGGACCGGGTGTACACCTCATGCCAACCGCTTCCGGGCAGGCAGTGACGCGGTGAATGTATTCCGCCGCTCTCGGGACCGCCGTCATGAAACCCGACGTACAAACTGACATCCGAACCAGTTGCCCCCTTGTATTGGCGTGAAAAATAATCAGTCGCCTTTAGTACCTTGAGGGTTCCGGAATCAAATTGCTGTTGAGCAGACATCTGCCAGGAACCAATCTGCTCCGGAAACTGACTGAACGGTCTGTTAGTAGGCACGGAAATATTCGTGCGCAGGTTTATGAACAACGCTGCTGCAAAGAGCAAGGTATAAAGGAGGGTGACACGTTTGAAAGAAAGAAAAGATTTGCTGCCCTGTTCTCCAGCAGCAAGCTCCTGTCTTTCCTCCTTCCAGGCGTCCCGGTCTCCGGTGCAAGATCCACGATATCCACTTTTCACCAAAGCTCCCACCCCAACCATCAAAACCATTGCCAGAGCAAATACAGCCATGCCTGCAAACTCGTGAAAGAAACCTTCCGCTGCCTTCGCTCCCCACCATTGGGCCAGTATGCCAGTTGCTATTACCCGCAAGGCATTAGTGGCAACGGCAATCGGCACTGCCGAAGCAATTAGAATCCAGCGGCGTTTCGTATTAATTGGAATGAAATAAGCATAAGCAACAGCCAAAGCAAGCAGTGAAAGCAAGGAACGTATGCCGGAACAGGCATCAGCCACTTCCAGGGTAATGGAAGGAAAGATAATGATATTACCTTCGCGCTGCACAATAACACCTAGCAGATGAAGCGCACCCACCGAAACTCTGGTAACGAACATTTTCAAGGGGAACGCAGCCAGGTCGTAAATGATGTAGGGAATGGGCACCATGAAGAACAGATAGCCCAGGGGAAGGGCCATCAATTTCAGAATCTGTCTGCCGAAGAAGTATAGCACCATGCCGGCCAACAGCACGATCAGGGATGAACGCATGGTGAAATATTCAGCGGAAAGCCATCCCAGCAGCAGTTGAAGCAGTCCTAGAACGACCACAACCAGCCCCGCCCAATCGGGCCGTGCCAGTCGTTCCTTCACGTCAGGCCAACGCTGATACACAAAATAACCAGCTATCAGCGGCACTAGAAAACCATGGGAATAATTTTCATCCCTGGCCCAGTCTCGAACCATGGCCGGCACTATCTTCCAGTACAGGCTGACTAGCAGTGGAATGATTACCAGAAGTTGCAATCGGTGTTTTTTCAGAGATTCAACGATAGTCATGGGGACCCTTGCTGCTGACATGGTGACGGAACGGGGGCATAGCCCTTGCTTCCATAATCAATTGGTGTAAACACATTTAAATTAAGAGTTGCATATTATACAGTTTTTCCCTTGTAATGCAATGTTCGCATACATTTTCTCATAAAAACCATGCTAATATTTCACGGATTTTTTCAGCCAAATGGCAGGGAGGGCAGGCAATCATGCGGCAACATATACATGATGAAAGCATTATCAGACACGTTCCCTTTTTCTCATCCCTGAGCAATGATGAGACAGTGCAGGTCGAGCAGTTAATCAGGAAAAAATCTTTTACAAAAGATCAGATCGTTCTCCAGGAAGAAGAAACCTCCCATTATATGTATCTGGTCTATTCCGGCAAAGTCCGGGTTGTAAAGATGACCGAGGAGGGACGTGAACAGATTATTACCATCCACCGCAAGAATGACTTCTTCGGTGAAATGGCCTTGTTGGACGGAAAAACCGCTCCTGCAACGATCATTGCACATGAAGATGCGGTCATCGGACTGCTTTCCAAGGAGGACTTTGAGCGCCATCTTTTGAGCAACGAGCTCATCAACCGCAAGATCATCACCCTGCTCTGCGGCCGATTGCGTGAAGCGTGGGCAATGATCAAGATACTCGGATTTGACAGTGCCGAGCAACGCCTGATGGCGGTACTGGATCGACTTCAGGAACTCAACGGTATAATGGACGACGGGGGAGTGATAATTAACGTAAAATTGACCCACCAGCAACTGGCAAACTACACTTCTGTTACGCGAGAAACAATTACCAGAATGCTGAAGCGGTTCGAGAAAGAAGGTGTTATTGAAATAACGTCGAATAGATCGATACTGCTTACAAAGCAATTCTACTTAAAACTGAAACAGATGCGTTAGTGGACAGTGTTCCCAATCAAAAATAGTACAAAGACCATTTGAACTTCTTGCTTTACTTGATAGTTTCCAACCAAAGATTTTAAAATAAGGAGCTAATTACAAAAACAAAAGCGTCAAAACTTAGGGCAAAAGCGAAGCGGGCAGAAAGGTCAAAAATGTGTATGAGCTTTAGGATCAAGCCCCAACAGCCCAAACCGCAATTGGTAATAGCCAACTTTCATAACCTCCACAAACAGCCCTGCCCTCCCCACAGTGTATGATCGAGCCGGAAAAGTACGCACTTCCGAGAGACAACCTTGAAGTGTATGACGGAAAGTCCATGCAGCTCGACAGGTGTGATAGTCCGAGGTCACAACAATGATCTTCCGCAACCCTTGCCGAGATATTTCCTCCTTGGTCGCCATGGATTCATAAATGGTACCGCTCCCAAGGTAAGAAAGCTTGATAATTGCCTGCCGGGGGACACCGAGTTTTACCAGTTCCTCTTCGGCCCACTCCACCTGATATAGATTACGATTATACTCCGCTGACCAACTGCTGAAGACCCCGTCATCTGATACAAACACTTTTGGGGCATAACCACTAAGATACAATCTTGCCGCAGTTGGAACCCGCTCTTTCATTGACCCCGCCAGAAGAATAATGGCGTCGGAAAGGACAGGAGTATCGTGACGAGTGAGCATTCGGCGAAGAGTATCCGGATAAAGACCGAGGGCAAGGACTGCCAGAAGGAACAGAACCAACAGCACGAGGGGAATTTTACGTATCATCTAGGCAAGAGTCAGTCCGACATTTTCAGTCGGAAGATCCAGACTGCAGCGACAAAAGTGATCAAGGCCATACCAGCTATTTGCAGAACAAACATTGCACTAAAGCTTCCCTTCACCAGAGCCTGACGCGCACCTTCGAAAAGTGCCGTGGTAGGCAGGGCGCGGATCCATGGAATCACTTTCTCGGGATAAGAAGAGAGCGGAAAAAACAGACCGGACATAAAGATAAGCGGCATGATGAAGACAGCTTCCACCTTACCAATGGTTTCTGGCTTGTCCATAATGGTGCCGCAAATGACTCCGGCGCAGGAGAAAAAGGCTGAACCCGGAATCAAAAAGGCCAGGTAGCCTAGCAAATGCTCGGGAGCGAAACGAAAAGGTGTGATCGCGAAAATGACCAGCGCTACAGTCAGTGCTTTTACGAGGCCATGGGTAAAGCCTGAAAAGATTTTTGCCACTACTATTTCGGACACACTCACCGGCGTCACGCGGTAGGATTCAATGGTAAATTGCACGCGGCGATGAAACCAGAGACTCCAGACGCTTTCGCTGTAGGCAGCATTGACGGCGGTCATGGTGATCAGTCCCGGCGCAATAAAAAGACTATATGGTACCCCCTCCACCAGTCCGATATAGCTTTTCATACCAATGCCAAATGCGAGGTAGATAGTCAGTGGATACGCTACCACCGCAACCATTTCCGATAGCACACTGCGCCGCAGTACCAGCATGTCCCGTCGCCATATGGCCAAAGCTCCTTGCAGCTTCATTGGCGCACCCCCGCTCCTGTCAGGCTGATGAATACCTCTTCCAGCGTTCGTTCTCGCAGGGAAATGCGCCGCACAGGTGCACCGTTCAGGGCAGACACAACCTCGGAAAGACACTCCCAATGCTCAAGCCCCACATTCACGACAGCACCCTTAACAGTGATGCTTCGTATGCAGGCCATATTTTTAAGCAAGGCTGCATAGCGCTCTGTCTCTCCATCAAATTCTATTTCATAAAGCGTATCACCTGAAAGTCTAGCCTTCAATTCCTGGGTCGTTCCCTGTGCAATAAGCCGTCCATGGTCCATGATTGCGATTCGATCGCACAGCAGTTCAGCTTCCTCCAGGTAATGAGTTGTAAGAAAAATAGTCATACTGCCTGCAATGGAACGAATGTATTCCCAGACCGAGCGGCGCGATTGCGGATCAAGACCTGTTGTGGGCTCGTCAAGAAAAAGGACTCTCGGCTGGTGCACAAGCGCACGGGCCACCACCAGCCTGCGCTGCATTCCTCCGGAAAAAGTATCCGGAAAATCATGTTGCCGGCCAGCCAATCCCATCAGCTCCATCAATTCATCAATCCGTTGCCGGTAACGTGCCGCATCCATTTTATGAAGGCGTGCATGGAGTTCCAGATTTTCCCGTGCCGTTAGATATCTGTCCAGGCTATTCTCCTGGGGAACAACACCAATCAGGCAACGGATATCTCGTCCACGGCTACGAGTATCGTTACCTTCGATAAAGGCCTCACCACTGCTTTGACGCATCAGCGTGGTCAGGATACGAATCAAGGTAGTCTTTCCAGCGCCGTTGGGACCCAGCAAGCCAAAGATTGAACCCTGTCGTACCTGAAGGTCGAGATTCCCCAGTGCCGTCAATGTGCCGTACTGTTTTGTGAGATTATTTGTAAGAATGGCAGCTGTCATAGTGGACTTATAACATAGATCCTCAAAAAAATGAACGCACCACTACTCCACGGGAACCTAATTCTGTCTGTAAGACTCAACGGCTGAGCATAGAAATCAATGGAGGAGATTGAATACTTTAATTCCTGAACCAGTTCGGGTATAGTGTATTACATTGTCTCTGAGGAGTCCTCCATCAGCATCGACCATCCTTTGGTTCATTTTGAAAACTTATCAGTGGCAGGTTTCAGTTTAACCTGCTGTCAACCAGATCCCATCGTTCTTTATTAAACAGGAACGAAATTCAACACACAAGACAGGATACACATGAATACCAAGAAGTTATCGGCAGGAGACATCATTGATGCCCGTTGCACTCGTTGCAAGGAAGTTCTCAATCACAGAATCGTAGCCATGGTTGAAGAAAAGGTTGTACGTGTGGAGTGCAATACCTGCGGTGGTGCACATGGTTATTACCCTCCCCCAGCGCCCAAAGCAGCCAAAGCTCCCAAAAAAGCTTCCACCGGTTCGTCCTCCAAATCGTCCGGTACTTCTACCCGCACCTCCCGCAAAGATCCGGGCGAAGCTGACCGCGACGAGTGGGCAGCATTGCGGCCAAATATGGAATCAGAGCGGGCTGTTGCCTATACCATGGATGGAAAATTCCGGATGAACAGCCTTGTCAATCATTCTTCATTCGGCCTGGGTGTGGTAAAGCAGCTTATCCCGCCCAACAAAATGCAGGTCCTTTTTCAGGATGGAATGAAACTTCTGCGCTGCCAATAAAAGTTTTTTCAGAACGGCAAAATGCCTGCCATCACGATCCGTGTATCTGTGGCAGGCATTTTCGTGCGCACCATTGGGGAATCCATTGAAGTTCCAACGCAACAAGACCGGCCGCACCTGCGCGCCACTCGATACCAGTGAGACCGGTCATGCCCGGCTCGGCCTTATAGTAGCCCACCATGGAGTTGCGGTCGAGGTGCTGTTCGAAAATGGTGAGCGGCGCATGGTGCGGGTCAAAAGAAATTCCGGCCATGTTGTTGGAGATGATGTTGTGGTCGCGGGCGAGGTTTTGAAACAGATGCCGCGCAAGACCGAATTGCGCCGCAGGGACGCCAGGGGTGGTATTCATTTGGTGGCGGCCAATCTGGATGTGCTGGGAATAGTAGTGGCTCCCGACCCCCCTTCCGGTTTCATAGACAGGGCAATTGTCGCCGCCCGAGTTGCCGCTTTGCAACCATTTTTGGTGGTCAACAAGTGTGATCTTGCTGAAACCGCTGATCTTTTGGGCAAAGTTAAAAACACCTATACAGGATCTGTACCGATCTTTCCAGTCAGTGCTGCCCACAAAAGCGGTCTTGAGGAGGTGCAGCATTTCCTGGGTGTGGGGCATCGCGGCGCCTTCGTGGGCACCACAGGTGTCGGCAAAAGTTCTTTACTGAACGTGCTCTGTCCCGAAATAGGTTTAAAAGTAGGAGCACTCAGTGATTACAAGGGGCTGGGACGTCATACCACCACCGTTTCCACTCTGCATGCTCTCTCAGGCGGTGGTGAACTTGTTGACACCCCTGGCTTCCGTGATTTTGGTCTGGTGGAGATCTCGGAGGAGGATCTGGCAATCTTTTTTCCCGGTTTTGAAGAGCATGACGGAATTTCCTGCCGGTTCCGCAATTGCCGTCACCGCTCCGAACCAGGCTGCGCCGTTGCTGAACAAGTTAACCAAGGAATTATCCACGCTGAAAGATACGCAACCTACCTGGAAATTCTAACTGAAGTAGAAAAAGAACAGGCCGAGTTCCGCAGCAAAGGCTGGAAAAACCAGTAAATTATCCAGCCTAGAGAAGTCGGCTTGCTTCGCGCCTTGGTCTTAAGCAAAGCGAGCGAAAGGCAGTCAAAAACTTTTTATCACGCGAAGCCGCAAAGACGCTAAGAGAAGCACTTCTTTAAAAAAAGGGATATTGAGAAGTCGGTTTTCTCCGCGCCTTGGCGTCTTAAGCGAAGCGAGCGAGAGAGCAGTTAAAAGACCTTTTCTCTAATCCAGCTTGAAATCGCCACCGGCATATTGAATTGCTGTCGGGTCGTTAGCCCGGGGCGGCGAAACTGCATGAACGCCACCACAGGATGGACACTGCTGGACAAAAGTCTTCAACACAAAAGAAGTACCGCATCCTTGGCAAGCATGCTTCAAGCCTCCATTGGGAAGATCTGCCGTCGCCACTGAACCACCATGAGCGCCCAAGACAAATTCGACCAGTTCCCTGCCGGTCGCAAACGGTCCTACCCCGGATGTCCGGGATGATCCACAATCACACATTGATATCTCCTTGATAGCCAAAACAAGTTGTTGTTAAGGGTGCACCATACTCCTTTCTGACCGTGCCTGTTTTGACCTTGGTCAAGTTCCTGTCATTTTTAAAAAGCACAAAGAGATCCATGAACAAACCATTCATATTCAAACTGATTATTGAACAACTCGAAACTGATCTGGCACTTCTGCATAATGCCGCCAAAACAGCCCACGAAGCTTCAATCCATGAAGAGAACATCCCTGACAACAAGTACGACACCCTCAGCCTTGAAGCCTCTTATGTAGCCCAGGGACAAGCCAATCGTGCCCAGGAAATCAAAGAGGCGCTGGATACCTACAAACTTCTCGAGCTGCAGACATTCCAGGATGACACCCCCATTCGCCTGACGGCACTTGTAAGCATGGAAGCAGAGGATGGTGCTACCAGACTGGTATTTATCGGCCCCCTTGAAGGTGGCATGAAAGTCAGCGATGGCAACCGGGAAATTATTGTAATCACACCCGGTTCCCCCATAGGCAGTGCCTTGATTGGCAGGACAATCGGCGAAACAGTGGAAATAGGCAGCGGTGCCAGTCGTAAAGAGTTTGAAATCATTGAAGTCTGCTGACTGGCTTTAAATTAAGGATCAACTTCACAAGCATGAAAGGCAGGCAACATGGCGCTTCCCTGGAAAATTATCGAAAGCATCCCCACCGACGAAGGCGCACTTGAACTGCGTCAACGGGGCGAGCGGGATTTTTTGATCATGATCGGTACACAGGTCCTGATGAACAGCCTGGCCAACCGCTCCGAGATCATGCTCGGTCAGCTCGGCTGCAAAGGTCTGATAAATCGTGAAGCCCCCCGAGTCATGGTGGGCGGATTGGGCATGGGATTTACACTACGAGCGGTGCTTGATGCCCTGCCCTCTTCAGCCAGTGTCGTTGTAGCCGAACTGAACCCCGTGGTTCACGCCTGGTGCTTGGGGCCACTACTGTCATTAACCGGTGGCGCCGCTGCAGACCCGCGAGTACATGTGGAAATCATCGATGTGGCTGAACGCATCCGCAGAAGCGCAGCAAGCAACGGAGAAGACCTGTTCGACGCCATCGTACTCGACCTCTATCGCGGTCCCCACGCCAAGACCGATAAGCGCAACGACCCGCTCTACGGCAGCAGAGCCATCCAAGCCATGCGAACAGCCCTCAAACCTGGAGGAGTACTGGCTGTATGGGGTGAACAATACGATGAAAGTTTTGATAAACGCCTGCAGGAAGCCGGTTTCAAGGTGACCACAAGCCGCCCTGGTAAAGGCGGCTTGCGTCATGTGGTTTTTCTTGCAGAGAGCATTAAACGATAAAGAGACCGAGAGGTCCAAAGCTTGGACTCTCCTTCTTCCCCCGTCTCAGCTTCTCCGGTCCCCGGTCCCCAATCCCCCCTTCACGCCTCCTTGATCGAGAGCGCAATCCTCTTGCGCTGGGCATCTGCCGAGAGCACCTTGACCTTGACCACCTGTCCGGTTTTGACGGCATCATTGGGATCCTTCACATAGCGGTTGGCCAGGTGGCTGATGTGCACCAGGCCATCCTGGTGGACTCCGACATCCACAAAAGCCCCAAACGCAGTAACATTGGTAACGATCCCCTGCAGAATCATCCCCTCTCGCAGATCCGTAATTTCACGAACATCATCCCTGAAGGCAACAGCTTCGAACTGGCTGCGCGGATCACGGCCCGGTTTTTTTAATTCTTCCAGTATGTCGTTCAATGTCGGCAGACCTACTTTCTCATTCACGTAGTTCCTGGGATTGATACTTGAAACCAAGGTCGCATCCATGGTCAGCTGGGCCAGACTCACCTTGAGATCAGCGGCCATGGCCTCAACCAGCGGGTAACGTTCGGGATGTACCGCGGTGTTGTCCAGCGGGTATTTACCATCCCTGATTCGCAAAAATCCAGCCGCCTGCTCGAAAGCCTTGGCCCCGAAGCGAGGCACCTTGAGCAGCGCCTTGCGTGATTCGAACCGGCCATTTTCATCGCGATATTTGGTGATGGCTTTGGCCAGAGCCGGCCCAACGCCCGAAACGTAGGAAAGCAGCGCCCAGGATGCGGTATTGAGATCAACTCCCACATAGTTCACGCAGGACTCCACAACGCCGTCCAGAGCTTTTTTGAGCATGCCTTGATTAACATCATGCTGGTACTGGCCCACGCCGATGCTTTTGGGATCGATCTTGACCAACTCTCCCAGTGGGTCCTGCAAGCGGCGGGCAATGGAGACGGCTCCGCGTACGGTGAGATCCAGATCGGGGAACTCCTCCCGCGCAATCTCTGAGGCTGAATAGACACTGGCCCCTGCCTCGCTGACCGATATCACCGGCAGATTGAGCCCTGCCCCAGACAATGTTTCTTTGACGAAAATTTCCATCTCACGCCCGGCAGTGCCGTTGCCGATTGCAATCATCTCAGGTTTGTGAGTTTCCACCATGCGCAGCAGGTCCTGTCGCGCCTGCGGTACACGGGTTTCACCAATATGGGGATAAATAGTGACATGTTCCTGAAACCGACCTGTTGCATCTACCGCCGCGAGCTTGGAGCCGGTGCGAAAGCCCGGATCAATACCGAGTACCCGCTTGCCTCCCGCTGGTGGTGCCAGCAGCAGGTCACGCAGATTACGGGCAAAAACAATTATCGCAGCTTCATCCGCCTTTTCCTTGCTATCAAGACGCAGCTCTACCTCAATCGAGGGAGCGATCAGACGCTTGTAGGCATCCTCTACAACCTTCTCCAGTAATGGCTTGAAAATACTCTCCTGTGTGACCAGGCGTGTTTTTAACCCTGCCAGAATCTGATCCACTGGGGCGCCAATGGAAAGATACAGCACTTCCTCCTTTTCTCCTCTGCGCATTGCAAGCATGCGGTGTGAGGGAATGGCCTTGAGTGGTTCCTGAAAATCGTAATACATCTCAAACTTGGTGACTTGATCCTTCTGGTCACCCGCCACCCTCGACATCATGATCCCCTGCTCGGCTGTCAGTCGCCGCACCATTGCTCGGGCATCGGCGTCATCGGAAAGCCGTTCGGCAAGAATATGCCCTGCCCCTTCCAGAGCTGTCGTAGCATCAGGCACCTCTTTGGCCGGATCAACAAAGGACAGTGCCGCCTCCTCAACAAAGCCATGTTTCAGTTCCTGTGCAATCAGGATATCTGCCAACGGCTCAAGTCCCCGCTCCCGGGCAATCGTGGCCTTAGTACGGCGTTTTGGCTTGAAGGGAAGATAAAGATCCTCGACCTCGGTCTTCTGGCGTGAAGCCTCTATGCGCTGTTTCAGTTCCGGAGTCAACTTGCCCTGCTCGTCTATGGATTTGAGAATGGTGGCTTTGCGCTCCTCCAATTCTGAAAAATAGGCCAACTGCTCCTCAATATCTCGGATCTGCACTTCATCCAGCTCGCCAGTGCTCTCCTTGCGGTAGCGGGCAATGAAAGGCACGGTGCTTCCTTCCTGGAGAAGTTCGACCGTATTCTCAACCTGAAAAGCTTTTAGCCCGCTCGCCTCTATGATGTACTGGATTATTGTTTTTGCATTGATGTCGCTGAGCTTCATTGTATCTCCTGTCTGGGTAATTTGAGGCCAGCATGGTACTACAGGGCTCTCTTAATGGCAAATAGCTGGCGAATTAGAAAAGATTTCGTATTGAGAGTGAAACATGGAAAACGAAAGCTGATGTAAAAGCCATTCCCAAATAAAAAGAGCGGATACCTTTTCAGGTGTCCGCTCCGTCTTATTTTTAAACGGCAGGAAATTTTAATTGGGCAGGCCCGGGCCATCTCCAGGACCAATGGATTCAACACGCGGCACCGCATCGGAAAAGAGGCTTTTAGCCATGGCAATGATTTCATCGGCAGTTACCGCAGCAACAGCCTCCAAAGAATCTGCTACCTGCTCCGGGGCACCGAATAGAGAAGTAGTGTTGGACAATCTGCGCACTTGTGTTTCGCAATCATCAAGGGCCATTAGTCGCTTGCAGCGGATCTGCTCCTTGGCAGCATTGATCGTGTCGGCGTCGATCATCTCGTTGCAAAAGCGTCTCACTTCGCCATGGCACACGTCGATGGCCTCCTGGGCACGATCAGCACTGGTGCCTGCATAGATCAGCAGACCGGCAGTATCGCTGTAGGAGGCTGCCTGAGAATACACCGAATATGCCAGACTGCGCCGCTCCCGGACTTCCCGAAACAATCGGGAACTCATACCGCCGCCCAGTATCTGATTTAATATGGTTAGCAGATGACGTTGTTCACTGCCTGCGGGAGGAATCGTATAACCCATGTAAAACTGGGTCTGTTCCATGGGTCGCTGGTAATGGATATTTTCTGCCAAGGCATTACTCCAGGTGGAACCGGGGGCAATGCGGGGAAGCTCACCTGTCCCCAGCCCGCTTAACAGCCGGTCGGCCAAAGCAACTATTTCATCATGTTCCACATTGCCGGCCGCTGAGACAATGGTTGCTTTAGCGAGATAATTTTCCTTTTTGTGCTGCATCAGGCGATCGCGTGGGATCGAGGTTATGGATACGGCTGTACCGAGAATTGGTTTTCCAATCGGGTGGTCTTTCCAGAACCCCTTGTGAAACTGATGGTACACAAAACGGGTCGGATTATCGTGGTTCATGGAAATTTCCTGCAGAACAACTCCGCGTTCTTTTTCAACTTCCTCCTCAGGAAGGGTCGAATTAACAAACATGTCCGCAAGAATTTCAAATGTCGCCGGAATCGTGGAGGCAAGCGAGGTAGCATAGTAAAAAACTTCCTCCTGACTGGTATAGGCATTTGCCCTGGCCCCCAGTGCATTGAAATCTTCCATGATCCGATCCGCTGTGCGTTTTTCTGTACCCTTGAAGAGCAGGTGTTCAATGAAATGGGACGCTCCGCCGCAATCGTCAGCCTCATTTCTGGTACTGCTGTCGATGCGTATTCCTATCGCGGCACTCTGCATCGCAGAAATCTTCTGGGTTACCACCCGCAAACCATTGGGAAGAGTTGTCATCAGGGCTGTTGGCAGGCTTGCATCTTTTGTCATAATGGAATCCTCTTAAGCTGGTATGTAAGGCTCTTCTTTTTACAAAGTCTTTGAATAAAAGTATATACCCACAGGTCCTTACATGCACTATTCGGCTCTATCGTTCCGCTGTTCATCTTATTCCACATCCACATTTTTGATCCCATCGGGACGCCAGCTGGGTGGGATCACGTGATTTCCTGCTTTCTCCTTGCCCGGCAACAGACTCCCAAAGGTAACTGCCCTGTTCCCGAATTTTGCATTCAGCTTGTCCATCGCCTGGGTGGCAAACAGTTTCTTGCGGTCATCCTCGAACAGCGGCAACTGCTCCGCCTGGCTCTTCAGGTTGGTTAACTTTACCCCCAAAAGCCGGACCGGCTGTTCCAGTTCTACGCCTTCCAGAAGAGCCAATGCCGCTTTGTAGATTTCGTCGCTTAAGTTGATGTAGCTCCTCAGCGTGGTCTGCTTACTGAAACTTGTGAAAAAATCGGCATAGCGAACATATACCGCGACCGTTTTGCCTGAGACATTGTAGCGCCGCGCCCGACTGCCTACCTTTTCACTAAGCTGCAGCAGGAAACGTCTGATCTCCTGAGGATCATCAATGTCACGTTCCAGCGTGCTGCTGTGCCCCACTGATTTGACCTCATCTTCCTCGCCAAAGGGAATGACCGGAACATCATCTTTCCCCTCCCCCATCTGCTTCAACCGCGCCCCAACGATGCCGAATTTCCTTGTCAAGCGCCCCTGATCGCAACGCGCCAGCTCACCACAGGTATTGATTCCCATCACCTTCAACTCCCTGACTGTCTTCTTCCCGATCCCGCACAAACTGCCGACCGGCATGCGCTCCATGATCCGCGAGACATCCTCAGGTTTGATGATGGTCAGGCCGTCTGGCTTCTGCAAATCCGAGGCGAGCTTGGCCAGCAGCTTGTTGGGAGCAATTCCGATGGAACAGGTGATGTCGAAGCGGTGTTTTATGCGCGCCTTGATCAGATAGGCGATGTTTTCGGCAGATTCGAAGAGATTGATGGAACCGGTCACATCCACCCAGGCTTCATCGATGCTGAAGACTTCAACCACCGGGGAATAATCGCGGATAATGCTCATGATCTCACTCGAGGTATGGGTGTACTTGCGGTTGTCTCCCACCACCACGATCAGCTCGGGGCAACACCGCTTGGCCTCCCATACAGCCATGCCGGTCTTAACGCCAAATGCCCGAGCTTCATAGGAACTGGTCGTAACAATAGTACGTCCGCCAGAGCCGACCACTGCAATCGGTTTTCCACGCAGAGCAGGGTTTGCCGACTGCTCCACTGAAGCAAAAAAGGCGTTCATGTCGATGTGGAAAATGACTCGTTGCATGGGGGGATTATAGCCTATAGACGAAGCTCGTGGAGAGAAATATTACCCAGGAGTCGGTCTGACTTAAGAGAAATCTACTGCAAATGAATTAGCAGTTGCGGCAATGACATTCGCTTTTAATAATTAATGAGTGATGGATTATTACCAACTTTTTTTATTGTTTTTTTTTATTGGAATATATATTGTTAACTAAATCGATCAACAAAACTCATCATAAAGATACACGACAATACTAAACTATCCGCGAGGGTAGGACGGAAAGCCTATTGGGTCTCTCTGAGACAGCCGGGTCGCCGAAATATCGCACAGACGATACTCAGGCCCCGGCTTTTTTGTGTCTAAAAAACGACCATGAAAACCATTCAATCAAAACGGGTTGTGCTGTCAGACATCCCGATTTTAATTCGCTCCCCAAACCAGCACGTGGAGGACACATTGAGAAACTGAAACAATTCACTTTCATGCACTCGATGGCAAGCAATTGAGAAACGGTCGTTAAACACACAAAAAGGAGAGATTATGAAGAATGTAGGTAAAGCGTCTATGCAGTTCTTCCTGGCATTGACACTGATAGCAACTCCCTTGGTAGCATTTCAATTACTGGGATCAAATGCTATCGCTCAGTCAACTTATTTTTCAGCCAGGGGGTGCACAAATTGCCACTCAGCCCCTGTCGCCGCTACCTGCGCCGGTTGCCACCAGCACAGCGGGACTTTGACAGCTACCAAAGACAAAACCACCTCTTATTCCCCCGGAGAAGCGGTGACAATAACACTGACCTCTTCAGGCGCCCGGTCCGGATGGATCGGCGTACGTCTTTATAACCAGGACGGAGCTGAAATCGCCCGCTCCAATGGCAGTCAGAGCGGCATGGGGGGCTCGGCCGTATATCCGGCAGTTCTTACTGCGCCGGCACCGACAACTCCCGGAACATATGCATGGAAAATTGCCTACTTTGGCAACCAGAATGGAACCGGGACAGGTGATGTTCACGGGGAAAAATCTGTCAGTGTTTCCATAACCGTTGCCTCTGCAGCTGACACAGCTGCACCTGTTGTGACCTTCGCACTCCCGGCCACAGCGACAGCCCTGACAGTACCGGTCAGCACATTTTCCGCCACTGATAACGTCGCAGTCACCGGCTACCTGATCAACAAGGTCGCGACCATTCCTGCAGCTTCCGCCGCCGGCTGGACAGCCACCGCACCGGCCAGCGTAACTGCTATCGCAGGCAACAACACCTTCTATGCCTGGGCCAAAGATGCGGCGGGCAACGTCTCGGCAGTGAAGAGCGCTAGCGTAGTTGTCACCATAGCTCCGCCTGCCGATACTATTGCACCCGTGGTAACCTTTGCACTCCCGGCAACCGCCACCGCCCTGTCCGTGCCGGTCAGCTCCTTCTCCGCAACTGACAATGTCGCTGTCACCGGATACCTGATTACCCCCAGCGCAACTCCTCCGGCAGCTTCCGCAGCTAGCTGGGCAGCAGCCGCACCGGCCAGCGTAACCGCTATCGCAGGCAACAACACCTTCTATGCCTGGGCCAAAGATGCGGCGGGCAACGTCTCGGCAGTCAAGAGCGCTAGCGTAGTTGTAACAATCCCTCCGGTTGCTGACACTACTTTGCCAACGTTGACGATCTCCTCACTGGCAAATAATTCCTACACCAATAAAGTGACCCTCAACATCAGCGGGAACGCCAGCGACGCAGGCGGCATCAAATCCGTCACAGTCAACGGCCAACCCGTAATCCTGAATCCTGATGGTTCATTCAGTCATGCTCTGACTCTGGTGGCCGGAGCCAACACTATTACAACCATCGCTACCGACAACGCCGCCAACCAGCAGGTTGATACCCGAACAATAACCTACGATCTAAATGCGCCGATACTCGCGGTTTCCGCACCGGCTGATAACAGTAACACTATCCAGTCGTTCATTACCGTAACCGGCACGGTCAGCGAAACCTCAACAGTGACAGTAAGCACCAATAACGGCAGCCCCCAATCAGCCGCCATCACCGGCAACACATACAGCGCAACCGTCAACCTGATAGCCGGCGTCAACACCATCGACATCACCGCTACCGACCAGGCCGGCAACACTTCCAGCGCCAAACGTACCGTTACCTACGAAAACAGCAGCAGCAAATTCACCCTTGCGGTCACCAGTCCGGCTCAGGATATCACCACCAGAAATTCATCCCTGACCCTCAAGGGTACGATCATTGATGCCTCGAGCAACGTGAGGGTCCGAATCACCATGGACGGCAGGAGCTACAGTCCCACAGTCGTCAATGGCGTATTCAAGCAGCGTCTCACTTTCTACAGAGCCAAACGGTACACCATTGCCGTCACCGCCAGAGATGAGTCAGGCAACGTCAGCACTGTCTATCGCAATGTCATCTACCGTCCTGAAAAGAGTGATGATCATGACGATGATTAACAGGAAGCCGATGTAAAACTATAAAAAAGCCACCCCTTTGAGGGTGGCTTTTTTAGTTTACTGCCTGGTATGACCTCGGTGATCACCTCTTCTGATGATGGAAAATAAACGTCTTCGGCACTCAATTCTTCGAATCGCTTATCTTGCAGCAAAAAACATCAAATAACCTCAACCTGTATCAAATCATTCCACTCCAGTTAACTCCCAGGTCTGCTCAGCCGTATCATACGCCAATTCATACAGGCCACTTTCATCGCGCACCGCGAAGTGTAACCTTCTGACGCTCCCCTTGGTGTCTGTCCAGAAGTAGGTGGTTTCCAGCACGGCGTGCTTGCGGTTGCCCCAGTCGAACCAGACCGGTCTGATGCTGCGCCCCGGACCGAATACCACTGCCACCCGTATCGATTCCCTTACCCGCATGGACTTAACCCAACCGGCGATAGACGCCGATCACCTTGCCCACGATGCTTACCTCACCATCACCCGGTCTGATGATGATGGCAGACATATTGGGATTGGCAGGTTGCAGGCGGATGTGATCCTGCTCGTGATAAAACCACTTCAAGGTTGCTTCTCCCTCCACCATGGCGACAACAGTGTCCTTGTTGTCAGCAGTTTGCTGGGGACGGACCAGGGCAAGATCGCCGTCGAATATGCCTGCCCCGATCATGGAATCGCCACTCACCCGCAAGAAGAAACAGTCATTTCCTTTCACAGCCAGATGATCAACCGAGAAGTATCCCTGAATATCTTCAATAGCGGGGGAAAGATGTCCGGCACGCACGGTACCGGCAATGGGGAGGGAAACAGAACGACTGAGCGAGGTTGTGAGTCCTATGCCGCGACTGACTTTGTCCCGCTTGATATAGCCCTTCTTTTCCAGGGCATCAAGATGTTTGGAAACCGGCAAAGGTCCACTGACACCGAGATGGGCTGCGATCTCACGCAATGTGGGAGGGTAACCTTGATTATCCAGATGGGAGGTTACGAATTGCAGCACCTGCTGCTGGCGTGGGGTCAGATCATGCTGGAGGCCAACTTTTATGGTAGTCATATGACTACCATATCCAACCTGTAACTGTGTGTCAAACTGTTTGTGGGTCCGACAAAGTCATCTGCTTCTCTTCCTCACGACCCAAGGATGTTTCGGTCACCCAAAGGCTCTGGCTGAGGAAACCGCACCGGGATTGATGCTTGTTCAGACAAGCTTAAACTGCCCCACCGGACGTTTCCTTTATCACTAGTTCGTGAGCCTATGACTTTTAAAAGTGAAAATATGCAGAATAAGACAAGAAATTCAATTAAAATGGGTGCGCCTATGATGAACGCACCCTTTTAGATACTCACCTATCTTTCAAGTTGTTTAATTCCAGATAGTGACCTGGCCCTCTTCATATCCCTCAGCCATTACCCGGTCGCGCCCTGCATCCTTGGCAAGATAGAGGGCCGCATCAGCAGATTTGAGGAGCTTTGACTTAGTCCTGCCATGTTGCGGATACATTGCTATTCCAACTGATATGGTAACTTCTCCCAGAGGAGTTCCGAAATGGCTAATGCGAATATCCTTGATCAGTTGCCGCAACTGCTCTGCGCGGTGAAAGATGGTCTCGAAATTCATGTCGGGTATGATGCAGACAAACTCTTCTCCGCCATAACGGCAGACCCTGTCATATTCACGAAAAAATGCGGTCATGACATTGCCAGCCTTCACCAATAACAGGTCACCGGCATCGTGCCCATAGGTATCATTGAACTTTTTAAAATTGTCGATATCGATCATCATGATACCCAGTGAATATTTTTTCCGTTCTGCATGGGCAATCTCGCGCACCATCGCCTCATCAGCGTAACGCCGGTTGAAAAGCGAGGTCAGCGGGTCATGAAGAGCCTGCACGTGAAGTGTCTCCAACAACTGCATGTTGGCAACAGCCAGGGCCATATGTTCAGTCATCGCCAATAAAAGCTGTTGATTAGGTTTAGCATCTGCATGATCTATCTGCTTTTCATAGTAATGCCTGTACACTCCCAGGATATTCCCCTGCGCTACCAGCGGAATGCAGACACATGCACCAGAGCGAATCTCACTCATGTCTTCACAGCACCTGGAACCGGTAACCGGTGACGTTACCCGTACCTTTCCGCTGCGCAAGGCGAGACAGTTATCCGCTAAAAAAACTGGAGAATGATGTTCATTGAAAAGATTGCCCCAGCTGATAATCTTCTTTAGAAGATTATCAGATTCATTAAACAGGAACAGAGCGCCGGATGCGGCGGGAAAGAGTTTTTCCGAGGTGGCAGCAATAACTTCACAAGCTTCATCCAGGCTGTTGCAGAGCTGAAATAGATTCCCCATTTCACGCAGGACTGAGATCTCCCGATTGCTGCGTCTTAATTCCCTTACCGTACTGGATAGCTTTTCATTAGCTGCCATCAGTGCTTCCTCAGCTTTTACTCGAGGAGTAATGTCAACAATCACGCCCCACCAACGTTTTTTTTCTTCTCTTCCATTGGGTACAATGCGGAATGTATCGCGCAGCCAGACAACAGTGCCGTCCTTTCCAAACCGGCGATATTCTATCTGCCCCGGAACCTCCTGTGAAATTGCCGTATGATAGGCCCCTGCGACCCTCTCCCGATCCACCGGATGTACCTGATCTATAAAAAAATTATCTGCCAAACACCAGCTTTCAACCGGAAGACCAAGCAATCTTTCAGCCTGATGACTGACAAAACAGTAGCGACCGCTAACAGGATCTCCCTCCCAAATGATCGCGTCCAACCCCTGTACCAATTCCAGAAATCGTTTTTCAGATTCTTGAGCTGCAATACGTAACTGCCCACTTTCGTTAAAGGAATTTTCAAGATCATCAATCAACGTTTGAACCTCTTGGTCCATTCTGCGCACTATTCTGGTTGGGAACGTGTAGGCTAAGAAAGCGAGCAGGAGACCAAGAAAACCTGAGACAACTGCTGTCAGAGCAGTTTTGATGAGCAGATGCTTTTGGGATAGCCCCACTCTGACTGTTCCTATAACCTTATTGTTATAGATAACGGAAGCAGCTCCATGGGGTGCCCATCGGTTCCATGCGGCTGCTGCTTCAGAACTTTCGTAGCGGTAGCTGACCACCTCGCTATTAGTTTCGTCACAAATTTTAATTAAAGAAATATCCTTATCAACCACAACCTGCTGAGTGAGGTGGGCAAAACGATAAATCTGATACTTCCAGAGTGTAGGAGAATCAATAGCGATTTCCTCCAGCTCATGGGCGATCCTTTTGGAATAGGAATGTGCCTCCTTCGTAAGACTGCGGTAGTCAAGAACATATACAGTAACGGGGAATATGAATCCCATCAGGCAGGCGATGATCACCACGAGCGGAAGGAGTCGTTTTGCCAGAGATTGACCCAATTGAAAATGAGTTTCTGACGTTTGATGTACGGTTAGATTTTTAGAAGGAGGCATAACCATTTTTTTCCAGCACTTCATGACCAGCAGAAGAACATGCAAATTCTATAAAAGCCTTGACTTGCGGCGTGAATTGATCTTGGCGATAGGTAAAAGCAAGAGTTTTATACAATGGATATTTTCCGTTTTTTACATGGGCTGGGGTGGGAGTGATTCCATTCAGTTTGAGCGGCTTGATGTTCAATTTTTCAGTAACAATGGTTCCCATATCGGAGATTCCAATTGCATCAAGAGTTTCCGTTATTCTCCTGTTCATTTGGTCATCCTTCATTATCACTGTCCAGCGATGTGTCTTAATGCTATCAGAGTAGACTTCTCTGAAACCGGGAACTTTCTCTTCCAACAGATCGATGGAACTTTCGCCTGGCTCCCGGTTAAGAACCACAATAGTTCGGCCATTTTTCCAGGTAGTTTTGATACCACGGTAAATGTTAACGAGTTCGGCAAAGGTAATATCATCATCAACAACATTCGAATGGGTCCCAATTACAAGTGGCGTGCGGGCATAGGGAACAACAACCAGATTTAGGTTTTTCTCACTCTCTCTTAACGGACGGGACAGCAGCCCGACGGTAATTGCTCCATCAGCCACCGCCTGCGCTGCTCCGGTACTGCCAATGTTAGTCAGGGGAGCAAAGGTAGTCTCGGGGTGCAGTTTTTTGAATGCATTAACAAGCAGTTGCGTGGCTGCTATATTGGAACCTGATCCTGCCAATATGAATTTATCCGCTGCTTTCGCTTCAGCTACCACGGAACACATCAGGAAAAAAACTGCTATCAACTTTTTCATCCTAACCTCGTTACGTTTATACTTGAGGTAGGAATATATTATAAAAATCAATCCAATAAAAGATTTTTAAAGTAAAATATATAATTTTTTTAATAAAGTACCACAAAAAGGAGGGTTATATGGAGGGAGTATTTAGATAAAAGACTGAAGATTAAATTTAAAAAGCGTAAAAGAGATCCAACTCGTTTTTGTTCATGCTCCTGTATGTTCGGCATACTGCACATTATTCTTCCCAGCCTTCTTCACTTCATACATGAGACTGTCCGCAATAGAAATAACTTCATCTAGGTTGCATGCGCCATCAATGCAAGTTACAACCCCCATGCTGATAGTTGTGGCTAATGTGTTACTTGATAGCATTTTAAGCTCCTCTCGAACTTTCTGCGTAACCACCTTAACCGCTTTTTGATCCGTGGCAGGGAAAAAGATAGTAAATTCATCTCCCCCAATTCTGGCAACAGCATCAGTCTTTCGAAGGTTCGATGCCAGACATCTTACCACTTCGTTTAAAAGCTCATCCCCCTTTCTATGGCCGTAACTATCGTTTATCTGCTTAAAGTTATCCAGATCTATGTAGGCAATAGAGAAAGGGCTCTTCTCTCGCTTAAGCCTCATTAGTTCATACTCAACAATCTCCATGAACGCTCGCAGATTCATGACTCCTGTAAGCGGATCAGTACGGGAAAGAGTACTTTCGGCTTCCCATAATTGGCGAATCCTAAAAAGCATTATGGCTACAACACAAAAAATGCCCAGCGTGGACAAAATATTCCATGCCGCGGCACCTGAAGCTCCTTGATAACGATATTCTGACCAGAACGCGGTACAGATTATTGATATAACCAATCCTGGTCTTTTGCCTGCGAACCATGTCGTAAACGAAATAGGCAGCAAGTATAAAAATGAAAAAGAGTATTCCATTGGGGTTAGAAAATCCAAGACACCAAGCAGCAAGGAACACACTAGACCCAAAAGGGTATTAACTATCTTCCCTTGTTGATCAAGATAGCGGAAATATCGAATTATAAGTGATTCGAGCATCAACACAGGCGAACCTTCCAGATTTACATCGTGTAATTGAAAACTTAATATAATAGTATTTCAATAAGTATTTTTTCAACAAAAATAAAGCTTAACAAGAAGACAAATGCCGTTGAGCTGCAGGACAAACCATGACCAACATCTGCACCCATATCCTTCAAAATTGACTTTCGGCCTAGATACCATAACCTTGAGAAATATCAGGAGTGGTCATGAAAAAATTACCCTTTGTCTCAGCAACATTTTCAATATTGATTGCAGGATGCAGCGGAATCAACAAAATACCGTTCGACGAACATTTATATGCATCGACTGGATCATCAACTATGCCAACAGCAGCCTCAGCCGCGTTGATAAGTTCTGTATCACCTGCCACATCCATTGAAAAAGAGAATAAACAAGCTGAAAAACATGCAGCCAAAGGACAAATTACACTTGAATGGAATTCAGTTCCCGGAGCAAAATGGTACAACCTATATTACGGTACAAAGCCGGGAGTGACTAAAAAAAGTCCAAAAAAGATTAAAAGAATTACCACTACGTTCCATACTGTTACCGGGCTCTCAATCAACACCACCTATTTCTTTGTGGTTACCGCAGCCAATTCCACCACCGAAAGTCCGGAATCGATAGAAATTTCCGGGAAGTCAAGAAAGCATTAATGAGTTGAGACGCTAAATAAAAGGGCCAGCTGCTGTTCAATAATAGCTGAGAAAACAGGAAGGATTTCAAACGGAAGGATTTCAAAAGCAGAATTAACGAAGTAGAACTAGGTGACTCAAATAAAAACAGCCACCAGAAAGGTGGCTGTTTTTTATGGTCTGCGACTTCAACCAAACTAAAGCCATAACTAGCTGTAATTATTTTTATTTTACATCCAGACAAAGTGACACTGCCCCATTAAGTGCCCCTAAAATTTATACCACTGAGATGTCGACTGAAATAGCACCGTCCATTACTCGAGTATGTGCCAGAGTATAGCTTATATTCTATGCCCATGTCGCATAGACATACCTTCATATGCGCCATTTCATCGTATCAAAATACTTGGTGTTATTTCTACACGATAAAGAATCGCCTCCTGCAGTTATTCTCCTGTCTCCTGAACAGTTCGAGCAGCGGCGCTTAAAAATGGCCTGACCTAGAAAAATCTTAGTGTCCTCTATTGTGGAAACAGGTGCGTATAATTAAACATTGTTCCGTATATCCTCTGTGATTCTATAATGTTTAATTATCACGCAAATGATGCGTATCTACTCATCACCCTTATCGAATTAAAAAAGCAATTACAAAAAAACCTAAATCTGTTTTTTCAGGTTGATTATATTTTTCTGGCCCACCATTTATCGCCCCCGCCGTTGTACGTATCCCCTGATCGTAAAGAACCACACTAACCACAATATCCTTGCCGCGGCTTTTTGCTGAGCAGCTCTTGTCAGTCAGTTTCCTGCTGATCGGTACAGTTTTCCATGACCTTGAGAATCTCCGGCACAAATAATCGGTCCCGCTTATTACCTCATCTTCTGCTTTGCTGCTAACACTATCCTCCGCCCTAAAGACCCAAACCCCTTCCTTATCCTATGCATGACCATAAACACGGACAGTGCCCTGATACCTCTAATAGGACGTAATAAAATACCAGAACCAGAAGGAGCCAAACAATGAACCATCATCTCTACACCGTAAAAAGCTTGCGAGAATTTCTTCAAATCGGGAGGTCAAATCTCTATGACCTGATCAAAAAAGCAGACTTAAAACCCACCTATTATATCGGCAAATCACCACGTTGGACACATGAAGCGGTTGAAAACTGGCTCTCCATGCGAACAAAAACAAAATAATTTTCTGCATCGCAACAAATTTTCTGGAAAAGGAGAAAGACATGGAAAAAACAGATTTTAAGGATGGAGAATTTTACGACCTGAAGCTTTCTGAATTGATTCCCAGCGAAGAACAGCCGAGGAAGTTTTTTTGTTTAGAAGCTCATAAGCAGTTGAAGGATTCAATCAAAAACAATCAAATGTTCGATGCAATACTTTTTACAATCAATAACGATAACTTGGTGATCGTGTCAGGTGAGAGACGTTGTCGGGCTATGAAAGATCTAGGGGAAGAACTAATTAGGGGCAGGTATATAGCAGATCCGAAACCTGAATTGCCGCTTATAGCAAATTTGCAAAGAGAAGATCTTCTGCCAGTCGAAAAAGCAGAGGCACTTTCATCGCTGAAGGAAAAATTTGGACACAGCCATGAGTATCTTGCAAATATTTTAGGAAAATCAATTTCGACAATTTCTGAAATAATCAAACTAAATACTCTTCCCGAAGACATTAAGTCGGAATGCAAAAAGAGCAAACGGTTTATGCATTACCGTCTTTTGCAGATTGCAAATGCACCAAACCATAGAGCAATGCGCAGCCAATTTAAAAAATATGTGAGAGAGCTTGACGGTAAGTCCAAGAAAAGAAATCCAAGACCAAAGTCGGGAATTATTTCTATAACCAAACGTTTGGATTGCATAATTAAAGATATTGAAAAAATTGAACTAAAGATCATGAATCATGCAGAATTAAATACATTAAGAGAAACAATAGAAAAGTTTGAAAATGTGGTGAACAAGCTTTGCAATTTTGAAGATTCAAGCATCAGTAATCATACTGCGTCATTCAACAAAGCAATCCTTCCTAGCGAATATTACCCTCCTGAAGAAACTACAACCCTACTAAAGGATTGTGATCAGATCGACGAAGACACCCAAAAAATAGATATTCCAATAACATATGTTACTTCGGAATTCCGAAGCACAGCCGATCCTGGCCTTGAAACATTCAGTATAGCAGATCCCGCAAAACCTATTCCTCTTACCATCTCCGATAATGCCGATGAATCCGCCGATCAGGAGGATCGTTTGTTGGCCTTAATAAGGTCGACTTCTCTGGCCTGTGAAAGGATTTCGAAATGAAAAATATACCTAATTCAGCTACCACCAAAGGGCAAATAGATCTGTCCTCCAGGAAACCCGGACCTGTTCCCCCTTGGGTCGACAGGAATTCGTTCAGGGTAGCCATGCTTGGGCAAGTCAACAAACTGACAAAAGGCCGCTGGGGGGCTATCTCGATGCGCGATGGAATTATCTGGTTCAGGTACAGTGCCTTGGTTGAGGTTCTTCGGGAGTGCTGCAATAGAGACCCTGATGTATTGGGTCTTCAGGTTGACGCCGAAAATTTTAGCCATCTTATTTTTACTATCTTAAAGTCGTTTAATGATAGATGCGTTGTATGGGGAATGCTGGGCAAAGGCTTCATGGCCACTAAGTGCAGAATCATTAATAGCAAGGGAAAGACGACAGCAATCACCTATCTGACACCCATTCGCACGACTTGGCTGAACATTCTCCCCGGCACCTTGGAACGTTTCAAACCTAATGCATTACGGAATATGGTGGGAAAAATCGAACCAGTTTGGAGGAAACTATGATCGATGACACCGTAAAATCTGCAACACATCCCATAAGGCAGCATTCCATAGAAGTTGGTAATCTAGCGTATCAATGCCGGCAAGTCGGATACTCCCTGCGATTACTCGCTGCCTTGATTGATACAAAGTCATATGGAGTTGTTTATCAGGCTATGATCTCAGCTGAGAGAGGTCGCGGTGGAAAGCGTGGTCCAACGACCCACGACCATAAATACTGGCTTGAAAAAAATGCTCAACACCTTCTTGGACCGATGAAGGCTCGAGGCATTACCCCCCGACGGTGGTGTTCAGCCTATGGAATCGAACTGCATAGCTTGTTTGACCCTCCAGAACTTGCAGATCCAGTAGTTATGGGATTTCTACAAGAAGATTTTCCGGAAGCATACGGCCTAAAACTGCCTCCCTATGTACATGATTACGAAGAGGTTCAGGGTTTTCAACACATTAAGTTAAAAAAGAAGAAACTTCATATATACAAACTCTCCAATGGCACCAAAATGATCAGCCAAAGCAAAGGAAAAGCTTTGAGTATGGCATGCAAGGTACAGGGATTGATTTATCAGGCGGAACGCCTACGGGTGCTGCTGCAGAAGGGTCAAGCAGAAGCACTGGCATGGGTGCCCAAAAAGGTGAAACTGGAACCTGATCAATTGACAGAGGAGGAGAAATTTGCAATGGCACGACTACGGCATCAGGCTAATATCGATGATATGATTGAAGACCTTTCAACTATTCCGAAATGGTATCCATCTGCGGAACATGTTGCAAAAGAAAAATTATTATACTCAATACTAATACAGCAGTATGAATGGACCGAAGAAAGAATTAAAAATGCGGTGCAAGGAGTTCGGTTGAAAAAAGGCAAATATTAAATCAGAAAGCTGCATTAAATAAACATTGTCAATATATCCTCTGGCGATTCTATAATGTTTATTTACTCCAGGAGGATCGAAACCCATATTCTCTTCGGAGCTACTCAATTTTTTCGAGCTCTCATTCATTTATCCCATAGTGATTGGCCTGTGCAAGTACGCAAAAGATGGTTGCGGAAGGTAAGTCATAGGCACACATCAGAGATGAATTGACGATACCTGCGTTTTATAGTGCCACCGTATAAACGCCCAAATTCCTCTCCGGGTAGCTCTCATAAACATGTTCGAAACATTCCGCTGTAAATCGACCAATTGGTTATCATTCATTTTGGAAGCATGCCCTTGATTGCAGCCAAATAAAGGCTACGTTGCGGATTTTCGAGTTTCTTGATTCTGCTAATGATGTCGACAGTGTCATAATCTGGGGCAACTTCGAACCCAGGTGCAGAAGGAATTACATCAACAAAGCTCACCTGCAGAGCTTGCGCGATTTTATAGAGACTGAATGCTGATGCACTAACTTTGCCTCGCTCTATGTTGCTTATAAACGTCGGGTGCACCTCAGCCAGCTCTGCAAGTCTCTCCTGCGATAGCCCCTGCGCCTTCCGGTGAAGTCGAACTTGCCTGCCCACATTAAGTTGAAAATCTCTCTGATCCATGTCTTGCACTTTAAGCAAAAAAACAGAGTACAAACATAGTCTATAGGCTAAATTTTATTGACCAGCAAACAGTCAATAAGCTAAGTTATACAATCTCTATTCAGCCTATTGAGTTTAATACAAGGGAGCTAGCTTGTATGATCGAGGGAACCAAATGATTACCAAATTTAAAAAGGAAGTTTTAAATCTTGGGGCTGAGGCATGCCTACCATCAATACTTTCGGATGAGTGGCTTGACTACCTTGACCAAGAGCTAATGGCCCTTGACACTGAAGATGAGCCGGACATAAGTTGTTCTTTAGCTGCTGTTGTTACACTACTTATGTCGAAAAAAGGCTCACAAGATAAATACTCAGCAACTTTAGATTGCTTATTCGATAAATTGATTGATTTCAGAATGGAGATAGGTTTAGAGATTGTTCACCGTCGGACGGGGATAAAATATGGACCTGCAACTCTTAAAACAATATTGACCAACAGAACAGTGAAGATACAGAAAATAAAGCAGGATGATCTGCAATGAATGATAAAATTTTGCTTGATAATTTGGGAATATTTTTATTTGGTCGATTAAGATCTCCCTTGAGCCAATATGATGCGATGAAACGTATCTGCGTTAAGGATGCGAAAAAGCAGATGAAACTTATGCTGACGAATGCTGATGCGCTAGGCGTTGGTGAAACGTTTCGTACTACTCTCATTATGGTTTTAAAACTTCACGGACTAAGCTTCACAAAGAAATAAACCTTTGAGATTGAAATGTCTAATACAGATATAGATCGTCGCATTGAACTAGACGAAGATGCATGCAGGCAGTACATCGACATGCTGGCCGCATTTATTGCGTGGGAACAAGCACGTTTTATGGGGAACAAGCAGCGGGCAACGTCGCTTGCAAAGGCACTGGTCCGGCATCAGCGAATGAACTGGGCATTACGTGTTGGCCATGCACCACATTTATTGACCGACATCCTCATGAGGCTTTATAAATTGTCACTTTCAGACAACGTTATCGTCTCAGGGCCGTGCAGCCTTTATGCTTATGAAGCCGCTGCCGGCGTAAGATTCTGTGGGGAGAAGTCTCACTCCCCGTCCCGCCATCGACTGGTCCTGAATACATCGATGGAATTGGTGGCGCCAGTGTTGGAAACGGTGAAAAAGGCAGACAAAACATTCGTTGAACTGCAAGACGTAATTGTCAACAGTAGAGGATTTTCAGTGGAGGTAAGAGTGGTAAACCTTACGGGTGTGGAAAGGTTTTCGAGTATCGTAGTGGCCAAGTCCGGATATTTTGCAAGGATGAACACAGCTCCGCTCTCGATCGATGAGCAGTTGTTACACGACAATATCGTACAACGCCTTGGCTTAATCAGAGGAGCATAGCGTCGAATATATAGGAAACCAAAGACCCGTGAGAGAAAATCGTTTTCTTGTCCTTTATCGGCATGCGAGGTCTGCGGAACTAGCAGGGAATGCATTTCCATGAGATTGATGGATGGTATAAATGCTATGTCGGCTGCATGTTGAGGAGAAGAAATGATGATTGAAATGAGCGAACGGCGTTGGCATATGAGCGTTTTTATGATGCTGAAATCTGAAAGAAATTGGTGCATCCGGATGGTCGAACGTATCAAGGCAGAACTGGAAAAACAGCCTGAGGAAGAGCACCTGGGAAAACTGCTTCGTGATGTGGAAGCCAATGAGGTAAGAGCGGCTACCATCAATGACATTTTGAGCAAAGCGCCTGGAAAAATCGTTCTGGACTGATCTCATGATGGTGTAATCCAGGTGCGGTGGAAGCAACGGCTACTTGATCCGTTTCACTTTTAATAACCTGCCTGCAATTATGGCTATAAAAGCACAACCTGCACTTAGCAATGCCCCCATTTTGGCAGCGCCTTGAGTAACCTGTTCAGTGAAAGCCTCACCCGCAACAAATAAAGCAACTGTCAGGCCGATTCCGGCGATCAGCCCAACCAAAGCCAACTCCTTGTTGCCGACCCTTTTCGGCAAAGGATATCCCAGTCTCACACTGAGCCGTCCCATCAGAAAAATGCCGCAGGTTTTGCCAATCACCAGTGCCCACAACACCAGCCAGGTAGCCTGACCGATTGAACTGAACCTTACCCCTGCGTTGGCTAGTCCGAACATGAAAAGGCCAAAGTCGACCACCACTTTCCAATCCTCCTCGAATTGGTGCATAGTGGACCTGTCCCTGGAATCCTCTTCAAAAATGTGCAAATTCTCTTTATTGGCATGGGGAAAAAAGGGGACTATAAAAACCAGCGCCAGTGCAGGATGCAAGTGCGCGTTGAATAAGCCGACCCAGCTCAGAGTGCCACCCACGAGCAGATATGGCCAATAGCTTTTCACGTTGAAGCGTCTGAAACCGTAGGTAACGGCCATGCCCAGCAACGTAGCTAAAAGCCATACAGGCTGCGCTGGTTGGCTTGGGTCCGGATAGAAAATTGCAATGATGGCCAGACCAATGGCATCGTCGGCAATAGCCAGCAACAGCAAGAAAGAGATAGCAGGGTGACGATCACCGAAAACAATGCGGGCTACAAGCCAGGCCAGGGCAATGTCAGTTGCAGTGGGAATTCCCCATCCCCGGTTCAGTGCGGGATTGCCGATCAGGGCGTTCAACCCAAAGTAAACCATTACCGGCCCAACAACGCCGCCAATGGTTGCAAACAGTGGATTGACCGCTTTTCGTAAAGGATGCAGCTCTCCTCCCGGGAGGCAGCTCTGGGTGATCTCAGCAGCCGCAATCCCGAAGAAAAGCACCATGAAAATGTCATTGGTTAGAAAGTGGAAACTGAGAGGGCCGATCAATGGATCGTGATCAAAATGATAATAGCTCTCCGGGACAAAATTGGACCAGATGAGCGCCACCACAATGCCGCTAATTAAAGGGATTGAAAATTCTCTTAAAAGATTAATTGGCTTTGCCATACATCACCTAAAAAATTGATGGTAAGAGTAATTTATCCGGAGGAGGGTCGTTCCATGCGCAACCGAATGCTTTCCGAACCCTTTTCGGAACGAATGAGGATGGCGTCGGCAGGAACTCCCAGCTTCTGAACAAGGTATTGTTTTAGATGTTGCAGTTTCCCGGGAATCTCCTTTGGTGGACCGATTATGACGAAACGGAACCTACGGTTTTCTTCCGGAACTTTGCTGATGATTTCGAGAACTTCTCTGCTGGAGGGGGTCAGTCCGCCTGCCCCGTCAAATGACAGCGGTGGGAATAGTGCTGTCGTCTCCACAGAAAGAATTACGGGCATGCCCAGGGAGCGTTCCAGCAACCGCGTCAGCAGCAGATTCTCATCCTGACTCACCAGATAGTCCCTTTTGATGATGACAGAAATATGCACTGTCTGTGCGGCGCCGGCGAAGGTGAGGGTTGTGCCAACCAGAGGGAACGGGGCAACAGCGTCGCCAAGTTCACGTTCGGCGTTCATCACCATCTGATCGACTTTTCCTTTCACCTGTACAGCCGTGTCAGGCTGCTTGCCTGCCGATGACCCCACCGCTTTGGACTCGGGCACTTGCTGCTGATTCAGCGCCTTTTCCGATGCGACGATCAGTTGCTCGAGACGAACATCGACCGGACGGGAGAAAGCCTCTGACAGCTCTTTCTCGATACTGGATTCGGATGTTAGTTCAATGAATTTCACCGTATTGACCGAAGCGGTTACCAAAAGTTTATTCCCTTGCTGAACATAATCATAGCCGGTCATGCGCGAGACGAGATCCTTGTTCAGATATTCTTTCAGCACCCGCTCGATACGCTTTTTCTCCTTCACCTTCCTCAGATCCACGATCAGCGTGTACACGAGTGGTATCGATATCAACATCAGCAGACAGGTAATAATCAGAAGCCGCTTGCGGGGTGAGTGTTGAGATGTTTCCGTATGACTGGTTCTGAATCCCAGCACAAAAAAAACAAGGTCCGATGTCAGGACGATAGCGACGAAGTTGGTGAAAAAAAGGAGAAATCCTCCCAGGGCAAGCATGACTTGGCCCGTGCCGAGGCCATAGCCAACGACACTGAGCGGAGGAATGACCGCGGTGGCGATTGCGACGCCGGAAGAGGTTATCAGGTAACTTCTTTTTGTACAGAGTGCAATCGCACCGACAATACCGGAGAGCATAGCCACGAAGAGATCGAATACATTGGGCCTCACCCGTGCCAATATCTCCGCAGTAGGCTCCTTTAAAGGCGAAAAGAACGTGATAAGGGTGCAGACCAGAATCGTCAAGGTTACGCTGATTCCGATCATCTTGAAGGCTCGACGCGCTAGATTCAGGTCACCAATCGTGAACGCCAGGCTCGATGAGATGATCGGTCCCATCAACGGTGAAATCAGCATCGCCCCGATCACCACAGCAACGCTATTGGTCAGCAGACCCAGCAGCGCGATTATACTTGCCAGGGTGAGCATGCAGAAATACACCCAGGAGCGTTCGGCATTTGCAGCCACCGTTCTGATGACTGCCCTGTGGTTGATTTCCTCGTTTTTAACCGCCAGATAGCTGGCAAGTTTCTTAAGCTGATACTTTATGAGTGCAATGTTCATTTTCCCTCCTGCTGCATGCATACAACACATTCATTGCTGCTTTGGCGGCTTCAGCAGATTTCCAGGGACCTTAAATCACATCGGCTCGAGCGTACGAATCACTTCATCCAGAAGATCCACCACTCCTAGCTGGGAGGAGAGAAAATACCGGGCGAAACTCGATTCTTTCTCTCCTACCCTGATACCGAAAATGCATTGGTTTCTCAGGCGGAATACATCCTCATCAGTTTCATCGTCTCCGACAAAGAGCGCCTTCTCGAAATTTCCCTGCTTCATGGTCGACAGCAGCGCATCCCCTTTGTTCGGTGCCCCTGCTGGAACAAGGTTTACCACGCATTTGCCATGAATAATCCGTGGACTTGGGCGTAAACTGCTGGCGGCGCGAAGAATCAGTGAGGAAGCCGTTTGATGATCAGGATGGTTTCTGTAATGGATGGAGAGTGTTTCGCCTTTATTTTCGACAGTGATACCGGATAGCGAATTAACCACCAACTGCCTGACATGGTGTTCCCAATCATGGCACAGATTCAGAAAAACCTCCCTTTTACCATCAAGCTCGGGAAGACCCTCCGCGCCATGATTGCCGATCAGATAATGAGGGTTGAAGGTGAGATGGGAACGGGCGTCTTCGAGGCCACGACCGGTTAAGACGGCGATACGGGCAAGATTGCAAAGACGGGACATCCTGACGCTGATCTCAGGGGCAATCACGATATTGGAGGGGTCCGATGTGATTGGTGCCAGCGTTCCATCAAGGTCAAAAGCGAAAAGAGTTCTCTGGTCAATGAAACTGCGCAGATCTTTTCGTATAGCAGGGCTCAGGAGAGTTACCGCCTTCTCGTCAGGCCTCACGGTTTCCTCCCGATACGTGCTGCCAATTTTTCCCTCTGGCGCACCCTTGCCGCATCGAGGAGCATGCGCCCAGCCCAGCGATAGACGTTAAAATCCCGCACGAGGTCACGCATGCTGCGCATCCGTTCCCGCTGCTCGTGTTCCGGCATGGTCAGCCCCTGATATAGGGCCTCGGCCGTTTGCTCTACATGGTAGGGATTTACAATCAATGCCTCGTGCAGTTCGTGGGCCGCTCCCGTGAACTGACTCAGCACCAGAGCTCCTTGTTCATCATCCCGGGCCGCGATGTACTCTTTTGCAACAAGATTCATGCCGTCGTGAAGGCTGGTAACCATACAGACGTCAGCGGCACGATAGTAGCGGTTGATGTCGTCCGGCTCGTGATGCTCGGCCTTAAGAAAGATCGCCGGACAACCGTTTCGGGTGAATCGCCCATTGATCTGCTCTGCAAGGGCATGAACACGTTCCTGAAACCTGCGATACTCTTCCAGAGCCGACCTGCTGGGGGCAGCGATCTGGACGAAACTAAACCGGCCGGCCAATTCGGGGTGCAGTTCGAACATCCGTTCCACCGCCGCAAAACGTTCCAGGATCCCTTTGGTGTAATCCATCCGGTCCACACCGATTCCCAACAGGTGATCAGCAGGAAGCCCCAGTGTTGCCAGGATTTCCCCTTTTGTCTGGTGTACCGGCGGTAGACTCCCCTGCCATGGCGGCGGCCACTGGATCGAAATCGGGTAGCTTTCAACCATGGTCAACTGTCCTCGGCATGAGATGGTGGATGCATCGTGGCCGATGCGGGTTTCAAGATACCGGTCCACGGTCTCCAGGAAATTCTTGCAATGGAACGTGGTGTGAAAACCGAGGATGGTGCTGCCCAACATTCCCTGGAGCAGTTCCTCCCGCCATGGGCAAATGCCGAAGGATTCAGGATTAGGCCAGGGGATATGCCAGAAGGTGATGATGGTGGCCTTTGGCAATGCTTTTCGGATCATGCCAGGCAGGAGGGCAAAATGGTAATCCTGCACCAGCACGACCGGATCATCGCCGTCCGCCTCTTTGACCACTGCATCGGCGAACCGCTGATTGATTTTGACATACTCGTGCCAGTCGCTCGTGCGGAACACGGGACGCACATGGGCAATGTGGCAGAGGGGCCAGAGTCCCTCGTTGGCGAACCCGTAATAATAGCCCTCCTCCTCTTCGGGGGTGAGCCAGATCCTCCGCAGGTTGTACTCAGGATGGTCGGGAGGAACCCTCACCCGGTCGTGACGGTCAACCGTTTCGCGATCGGCATTGCCGCTACCATGGGCGATCCAGGTTCCGGAACAGGCTCGCATGACCGGCTCGACTGCGGTCACCAGACCACTGGCGGGACGGTGCACCCCTATCTCTCCGTCTTTCCTGCTATGGATGTACGGTTCCCGATTTGAAACCACCAGGATGCGTTCCCCTGCCAACTGTTTGTGCAGCAGCGTCCGCAGCGTCTCTGGACTCCAACTGATGGTAGCATCGTCGGCAAAACGTCTTTCCGCATCCAATGTCCTCAGCAGGGCGCGAAGATCTCCAACCAGGGGCTGAAGTTCCGCCTTCGGGACCTGCTGGCCGAATGGACGAATGATCCCCTCCCCGCGCAACATCGCCCGAACGCCTTCCATCCATCCTCGCCAGCTCAGATGCGCTACGAACACCGTAATCAGGGAAATCACCACCCCCAGAATCCCGAAGAGGGAGATGACATATGTGCGTGTATCTGCGCTGCGCCGCTCCATGTAGCTCATATCATGTACCAGCACCAACGATCCGATGACGGCTCCCTCAAAGGACAGGGGAGCAACCGCCACATGCACCGGTCCCTGGGGCAGACGGATCAAATGGGCTGGATCCTTGCCGACCTTTTCAGGCATGGTGCAGGAAAGCGACGCCGGGAAGGCGGATGTGCGGTGGATAAGCTTCCCTTCTTCGTTGCATACTCCCAAGGCCAGGAGCCGTTCATCCTGGGTTGCTCGCTGCAGGAGGGCATTTACCCTGGAACGCTCCTTTTTTTGCAGCAGTTCCACCAATGGCTCCTGAAGCGTATTTCCCACCAGGCGAGAACGAATGTCCATATCCCGTACTGACCAGCGGAGATTCAGACCGTCCACCAGCGGCACTACCGCATAGGCCAACAAGCTCAGGGCAAGTGCCAGCGGGATGACGAATCGGAGAGAAAGATGCAATGATCGCAAAGATGCCATCGGGATCTCCTAAAAAGCGCTGTCCAAGCGCGTGATCAATCTGATGGCGGCTTGGTCAGGCCAACCATGTGAAGGCATGGGTGAACGCCACATTCCCAAAACCGCCGACATCGTGCTGGATCTGCTCAAGGCACACAGAAGGATGATTAAGATTAGTCGCCTATACCTAAGCCAGCGGTTTGGGCGTCAGATCTTCGGCCCCCAATAATCGAGTGACGAGTCGCATACCCATCACCACCGAAGAGAGCTGTTCATTAGATAGTTCCTGTAACCCCTTCAGAAGCAGAGTTTGTGCGATCTCTGGAGCCTTGGAAACAACCTCCTTGCCAGAACTGCTCAGTTCTAGGTCAACTGCCCTGCGATCTTTTTTCGATTGGGTGCGGGTAACAAGTCCTTTAGCTTCAAGCCTGTTGATTATCCCAACCACTGTTGCTGGACGCAGATACATCTGGTGTGCAAGTTCAGAAATCCGGAGGGGGGCCTCCCTTAGTATTTTCAGTCCCCATAGCTGAGGGCCGGTGAGGTTGGTCGTCTGTTCGGCAGCTTTAGAGTATTCCTCTATCGCCTGGAAGACTCGCCGCAGGTTATTAATGACCTCTTGGGTTTCCTTCGCTCTTTTCTCCATGGCTGCTCCCGGTGTAATTTAAATAGCATTACTAATAATTAGCGATGCTATTTAAATAAATAGTGTGGTTTAAATCAAGCATTCTAATTATTCCACGTCCCCTTACGGTGAAAGCAGCCTGAAATTTCCAGGCCTTTTCTGCAATTGCGATCCTACCTGATATTCTTTTTAATAAGTGCATTTCAAGGGGTAGCGAAGGAGAATTTTATGGATAACGGAGCGCTTGCGGCAGGATTCTGGGAATTCGTAGGCGGGGAGCGGTCGTCGGGCTATTTCTTCCCGCCTCCAAACGAATGATTGCCTTTACCATGGCGATCGGAGCCGGGGTTCTGGTGTCGTCTGAGGCGTGCGAAGTGATAGATGAATCCTTCAGACAAGGGGGATTTGATGCCTCCTCCAAGCTTGCGGTGGATGATGTTTGGCTCAGACATGGATCCTCCGGTTCACTTAAAAGAGGCCGTCGAATGAGTCGAGGCCACGCAGATTGCAGAGCGGATTCCGAATAAGAGGCAGCACCTATTTTTCAAGAAACTTCGCGATAACCAACACAAGCAAACGACAAGAAGCAGTCGGACGAGGGACCAGAGGAACATTTAGCCCATCATGGTGCCGTCCATCATCATGAGCTTGCCTCCAGATTGAGCCGACGCAGCCGGAGCGCATTGGTTATCACCGATACGGAGCTGAATGTCATGGCTGCACTGGCAATCATAGGACTGAGAAGGATGCCGAACATGGGATACAGCATTCCTGCCGCTATGGGCACACCGAGAACATTGTAGATGAAGGCAAAGAACAGGTTCTGCCGGATGTTACGCATGGTAGCGGAACTGAGTTTCCTGGCACGGGCGATTCCAGCCAGATCCCCTTTTACCAGAGTCACGCCAGCACTCTCGATTGCAACATCGGCGCCGGTTCCCATGGCTATTCCAACTTCGGCCTGTGCCAAAGCTGGGGCGTCATTGATGCCATCACCTGCCATTGCCACATGCAGTCCCCTCTGTTGCAGTTCCTTCACCACCTCGCTCTTTCGCTCAGGCAGAACCTCGGCTTCGACGTGATCGATTCCGACTTTCCTGGCCACAGCCTCAGCTGTCAGCCGGCTGTCACCGGTCAACATGATGACGCGAATTCCTTCCTCATGGAGGTGTCGGATCGCTTCCCCGGCAGAAGGTTTCAGTTCATCTGCGACACCTATGGTACCTGCGACCTGACCATCAACCGCCACCAGCATTACCGTCTGCCCGGCCCGCCGCAACTCTTCCGCTTGATCTAACAGAGGAGTTGGATCTATCTCTTTGACTCTGAGCAACTCCTGATTACCGAAGGCAATACGGTGTCCAGCCACGGTCCCGGTAACTCCTTTGCCAGGAACCGCCTCAAAATCTTCCGCCTCCGCGAGATCGAGCCTTCTTTCCTCGGCGCCCTTTACAATTGCTGCCGCCAATGGATGTTCGCTTCCCCGCTCGAGACTGGCGACCTGGCGTAACACCTCGTTCTCATCATGAGTGGGTCCGACGGCCACAGAGACCAGTCTGGGTTTTCCTTCAGTAATTGTGCCGGTCTTATCAATGACGAGCGTATCGACCTTTTCAAGCCTTTCCAGGGCTTCTGCATTTTTGATGAGAATCCCTGCGAGGGCGCCACGCCCCGTACCCACCATGATCGACATGGGTGTGGCCAAACCAAGGGCACAGGGACAGGCGATAATGAGGACCGCAACAGCATTGACCAGTGCATGGGCCATCGCCGGCTCGGGCCCGAGGAGGCTCCAGATGGCAAAGGTGACAATGGCACTCAGGATGACGGCAGGTACGAACCAGGAAGCCACCACATCGGCTAGCCGCTGAATCGGGGCACGACTGCGCTGGGCTTCGCCCACCATACGAACGATACGGGCCAGGATGGTTTCATTTCCGACCTGCTCGGCTTGCATGATGAAGCTGCCAGAGCCGTTAATCGTTCCTCCCACAATTTTCGTCCCCTGGGGTTTTTCTACCGGAACAGGCTCACCGGTGATCATTGATTCATCAACGGAACTGAAACCATCGATGACAACACCATCCACCGGAACCTTTTCTCCCGGGCGGACCCGCAGACGATCGCCCTGCTTGACATCTGCAAGCGGCACCTCTTCGTCCCGGCCATCGGTGATTTTCAAGGCAGTTTTCGGTGCGAGATCAAGAAGCGCCTTTATGGCACTGCCTGTCTTGCTTCTCGCCCGCAACTCGAGCACCTGGCCCAGGAGCACCAGGACGGTGATCATGGCTGCTGCTTCAAAATACACGGCAATATGGCCTCCGTGTCCACGGAAAGCGGCAGGGAAGTACTGCGGGAAAAAGACCGCGGTAACACTGTACACGTAGGCGGTGCCGATCCCCATCGCGATAAGCGTGAACATGTTGAGGCGAAAGGTCATCAGGGACCGCCATCCTTTTTGGAATAGTGGCAATCCTCCCCAGATGACGGCAGGGGTCGCAAGGCCAAATTGGGCGATTACTGCCATGCGACCATAAACTGCCGGGTCAAGGGTTCTGGCAAAGGCCATCTCACCCATTGCGATAACAAACACCGGGATGGAAAGTGCGAGTGTTATCCAGAACCGCCGACTCATTTCTTTGAGTTCCGGGTTGGGCTCATCCGCTGCTGCCACTGTTTTTGGCTCCAGCGCCATGCCACAGATTGGACAAGAGTCGGGGCCGGGGCGGACGATCTCCGGGTGCATCGGGCAGATGTATTCAACACCGGCCGGCGCAGAAACCTGCACTGCTTGATCTTTGTTCAGGTACCTCTCGGGGTCAGAACTAAACTTGCCCAGGCAGCCGGTACTACAGAAGAAGTAGACCTGCCCCCCGCGGTCAGCGCTGCCGGCCGCATTATCAGGAGATACGTCCATGCCGCAAACAGGATCCTGCTCTTTCGTTTTCCGCACTGGCATCTCCGTCATTTTTTCTTCTGATTCGTTCCCTTCATCTTCATCATCTCGCACTGCTTCATAATCTGATCAACCTCCGCCACTATCTTTTCCGAATCAGGGTTGTCCGCCTTCACTTCCTTCTCCAGCAAGTCGAGGTGCTGATTGGTCGTGTTAAGGCGGCTATCCATCATTGTGGCAAGGTCCGTCATCCTCTCCTGCATCTCCGGGGACATGGAGTCCTGCATCTCCTTATGGTGATTTTCCATTTGCTTCAGACTCTGCCGCATCTCGTTCACCGCGATGATGGCGAAATCCTTGTCCACCTTCCCTGTGGCGGTCACTTCCGATTTCAGGGCCTTCGCAAAGTTCTGGAGGTTTTTCTTGTACGCCATGCCGAGCTTGTGGTGAGGGTTCGACATCATCGCCTGCATCGCCCCGTCTTTCTTGTCCCCCTGCATTCCGTGTCCCTGCATCCCCTTCATCTTGTCGGCGGCAAATACGGAACAGGCCATCATCATGGTGATGGCCACTGCGATTGTATATTTTGTAATACTCATGATAGGTCCTTTCCTGTGGTTTAGTCCTAGGGTACTAAAATAAGTCCCCGGGACAAAAGCCCCGGAGGGAGAAATCAGTGTGATGCGAGCGAGGAAATGAGCTGTCGGCAAACTTCTACGCAGCTGCGTCGCTTAGTTCTTTTCCCCTGTCCCTGCCGGCATTGTAGGTCCAGATAGGGTCGACGTGCATCCGATGCAGGAATGTGGTCCTCAAGAAAGGCATCTTGGAAAGGATAAGCTTGGTCGTCACGTCCACACCATGAGAATCCTCTCCTGTCGGAAATTCACCCTTGACCGCAACGGCAGTAGCCGGAAACCGGATCGATTCTGTATTGAAGTTGTAGAGCAACTCGCTACTGACATCGCCGCTCCCTTTGCGATCCGCATTGCCGCTGTAGAACGTGCCCGACACGTTAAATTGTGTAATGGGCAGGATGCCGAACTCAAAGATCGGCTGGTACAGCACGCGGCTTGCGCCGTATCCCTCCTCGGTGTAGCGAAGCACGCCCTGGAATTCCCTGCTCCTGAACTTGATGAGATAGGCATCCTCCAGTTCCGTCAGCAGGTTCTCTTCGAGATTCATGTCATCGAGGCCTCCTCTCGTTTCAGAATGGGAAATAATTAAAAGTTTAGTTGATATTTGGAGGGTGGCAACCTGAGGAAGTATTATGAGATTCTGTTAAAATAGCTAAGGGAGCACACCATTGAAATTACATGGTCTGTTTGACATACCATTGGAGCCACGCAAACTGTAAGTAATCTTCATCCGGAATCTCCTATGAGAGCCTGGTTTCCTGATTGATGACTCTTGAAGGAAGGGATCAAGGAAAAGTCGTAAGAAGTAGAATTTGAGAGGTAACTGGGCAAAGCATCTTAAAGGGAATATATGAGAAATGATGTGAGCGCCAGAAACGGACAGTGGACCGATTATTTCATTCGGGTAGCGGTAGCTGTCAGCTTTGCCGTGGGCATGGTCGCTTTTCTGGCACTTCTCTGGTACGCAGTCGACATGTTGCTGCTTGGGTTTGCCGGTGTGTTACTGGCCGTGCTGCTCCGCGCTCCTGCAAACTGGCTGGCCCGGCATTCGCCCTTCTCAGCCGGATGGTCTCTGCTGGTGGTGATTCTCGCCTTAGCTCTTCTGCTTGGCATTGCTGCCTGGCTGGTCGCCACGCCGGTGCTTGAGCAATTCAGTACTCTGACAAATATGCTGCCGGATATGGCTGACTCCGCACTGAAACAGTTGCACCACTACACATGGGGAGACTGGGTCGTGGGACGGGTAGAGTCGCTTGACTGGAAGTCACCCCGCATCAACCTCCTCGGAAAAATGACCGGTGCTCTCTCCAGCGTTTTCGGGATCTTTGCCGATATCATCATCATTTTGTTTCTAGGGCTGTATCTGGCCGCTCAACCGGAAACCTACATCAATGGCATCATCAAATTGGTGCCGATTTCCGGCCGACAGCGAGCGAGGCAGGTGCTTGAACAGATTGGGAGTACCCTGCAATGGTGGCTTCTCGGGATACTGACCGCGATGTCCATAATTGGCATATTGAGCGGTCTCGGACTCTGGTTGATGGGCATCCCCTTTGCCCTGGCATTGGGGCTGTTGGCTGGCCTGCTCGCTTTCATTCCCTATCTTGGCGCCATTATCTCGGCAATCCCGGCAATGCTGGTCGCCTTGGCCTTGGGACCGGAGCATGCTCTGTACGTAGCTGCTCTGTATTTTGGCATTCATCTGGTGGAAGGCTATCTGCTGAATCCGCTTATACAGCAGTATGCAGTGTCGCTTCCGGCAGCGGTTCTACTATCTGCCCAAGTCCTGTTCGGAATCCTTCTAGGGGGGATGGGCATCATTCTCGCGGCTCCGATCGCTGCGACGATTCTGGTAGCGGTAAAAATGCTTTATATAGAAGATCTTCTTGGGGAGAGCGGCAATACAGCATGACGACGTGTAGTGCGAGTACCTTTTTTAGAAATTAACCTTTTGAAAGGAGATGAGCATGCGCCAATTCACACACATCCTCGTAATTAACCGACTAATGGCAAACACCACTGTAGCACTCCATGAAGGGATACGGCTTGCAAAGACTTTTGGCGCTGATCTCAGCCTGCTTCGTATTTATTCCAATCCGGTGGCGGTGGATATGGAGGCGGTCAATGCCCCCGGGCTTTTCATCAAAGGAGAGGAATATAAAAATTACATGTCGGTGAGAGAGCAGTACAAGGAAGAACTAGAAAAAGCCATCCAGCAGGTTGAGAAGGATGGGATAAGAATCAAAAAACATCTAACGGATAAGGAACCGGTAGCCGAGATCCTTCGGCTGGTTGCGGAGGAACATATCGATCTTATTGTTGCTCTGGCTCATGAGGAAGGAGGTCTGGAACATCTGCTGTTCGGTGGAGAAAATGACAAGATCATCCGTAAAATGCCCTGTTCGGTGCTACTCGTTAAACATGAACCGAAACCGGTACTCTGAAACTCCAGTGCTTCTTCCTATCACAGCATATGGACATCTCAGTTTTCAGGGGGCTTGGTGTGGTCACGAGCAGGTCGAGCCTTGCTTTTCATCATCAGCAAAAGGGCAAGAAGAGATTTCTCTCGTGGAGTAACTTTTGCGCGGGTGACTCCCAGTTCCGAACCTTCAGGCGCCGATAAAGACGCGCTCTTCTGGATTCCCAGAAGCTGACTCGGGTAGACACTATGATATCCGACAATCAGAAAGCTAGTCATGCAGGCGACGGCAGCATGTGGCCCGATCGCTGAACCAAACATTTCCATCGCCATCACAGAGGCTGCTATTGGCGTATTGGCTGCTGCAGCCAGAACGGCAACCATCCCAATGGCGGAGAAAGCTGCAAGGTTTGATTCGTGGAAAAGAGAAGCAAAGAGATTTCCGGCAGAACTGCCGATGAAAAAGATTGGGGTGAGCACACCTCCACTGCCGCCGCACCCAAGAGTAATCGAAGTGGTAACGGTTTTCCAGAAGAATGCTGCCAGTGGTAGTCGGCCACCATGCAGAGCTGTTTCGATCGAAGATAGCCCCAGACCAAGGTAGTCGCGGGAGACGAATGTGCCGATCAACACCAATAGCGCTCCACCAATCAATGCCCGGTCACTCCAGTGCCACGAAAAGCGCTCCAGCAGTTTTCTCGCAAGGTGCAACAGTTGAATGAAAAACAAAGCAATGATACCGCACCAAACACCTAGCAGCAGCATTTCAACAAAGCTCCAACCAGAAAGATGAGCTGTTATTGAGACAGCTTCGTAGGGATAGGTGACACCGAGCGAGGTGGCGACATGATATCCGACAATTGCAGCTACAAATGAAGGGAAAAGCACATCGTACATCATTTGCCCCAGAACCAGCACCTCGATACCAAAGAGCGCACCAGCGATTTCTGTCCCAAACACTGTGGCAAAACCGGCACTGATGCCGCAGATCACAAGCTTCTTTTTATCAGCGGCGGGCAGACGAGCCACGCTTGCCACAGATGAAGCAAGCGCGGCCGCTATTTGGGCACAGGGCCCCTCTTTGCCGGCGGAACCACCGCTGGCAAGTGTAATTATGGTCGCTGCCAGTTTGACTGGCACTATCCGGAAAGAGATATGCCCAGCTCTCTGATGTACTGCTTCAATGACTTTTTCAGTGCCGTGGCCTGCCGCATCAGGAGCAAGAAACCTGGTGAGAGCGCTGCTGACCAACAGAGACGCCGGCAGAAACATCTGGAAATGCAGGTTCTGACCATACAAGCCTGTCGCAAGTGACAGAACCTTCAGGAAAAAAGCTGTGCCAAGACCAGCCAGCATACCGACGACCGATGCAAATATTGTCCATTTGACGATGCTGGAAAAAAGAGTAACGTGTTCAGATAGATGCGGTTTCATTACTGCCGTTACCTTTGCACTACAAATTCATCTCTCCTGTTCTTTGTCCAGGCTGATTCAGTATTACCGACAACAGCAGGTTTTTCCTTGCCATAGCTGACAACAGAAAGTTTTGCTGCCGGCACTCCCAGAGTGATCAAATATTGCATGGCAGCTCTTGCCCGACGTTCGCCCAGTGCAAGATTATACTCGGCAGAGCCGCGCTCGTCACAATGCCCCTCAATGGTAACCTTTAGATTATTAAGCTGCATCATTGTCTCCGCATCCTTGACCAGTACCTGCCGTGCATCATTGCTCAGGTTGGAGCTGTCCAAATCAAAAAAAATCTTTTCAAGATCAGAGGTCGCTGCAGCGACTTTGACAGCTTGTGGAGCTTGACGTGCTGATTCTACGGGTGCCGCGGCTGGTTTGTCGATTTTGTTCTCCTGTTGAGGCGGCTTGATTGTTTTTTCTGCAAAAGGAATAGCCGGCATGGATGCGGCGGTGTGTGTCGTTCCTAAAGGTTCGTCCTTTTTTACCACTTCCTTGTTTGCACATGCTGTCGCGGCAATCATAATCCCCATACAACAGAGCATTTTCATAAGCTTTTTAATTACTTGCATTGATTTACTCCTTCTTTGCGTTTGTGACATTAGAGTTTTGAACAACCTATGATCATTTATAACACAAAAGATTTATAGTCAAATAATATCATATTTCAAAGACTGCAAGATGAGCAGTTTCGTTCGGGCTAGTAGTAAAAACAGACAGGAGGACTGGCATGTATCAATTGAACTGCTTTAGGGGCAATGTTTAATATCCTCATGCAGTATTCCGCCTGCTCACCCTGCAATATCAACTCTCAAAACATAATCAAAAAAAGGGGAAGGCCGACGCCTTCCCCTAATAACAAACATTTCTGGTTAAACTGCAGGAAACTCAGTGGTCAACAGCTTTGGCCATGCCTAAGCCGGTATTCTGGCGGACATAAAGCTCGTCGAACATCTCTTCGGAACGCCTACTGGGGAACAATAAAGTGCCCAGAATCGCTGCGAAGAAACCAAGCGGAATAGAGAAAATTCCTGGATTTTTCAATTTCATGATTGGCTTTTCAAGGCCCATCATCGACGTACCATCCTTGTTCTTCTCGTAGTCCGCTTTGGCTGTAACCAGAGCCTTGGCATCATTTTCTTCAAGCTGGGCACCCGGAGGCAGGGCTGCCTGTTTCTTCTCCATGGCGGCAATCACCTTCTGTGCGCCGGCAGCAACAACTTTAGGATAAGTCATATTAGGGGAAACCATAACCAGTCCAATCGACGCAATTGTACCTACCACTAGACCAGAGATGACGCCGGCGGTATTAAACTTGCGCCAGAACAGGGAAAGCACTACGACCGGCAGATTTCCGGAGGCGGCCACGGCAAAGGCCAGAGCCACAAGGTGAGCAACGTTGGCTTTTTCGGCCAACAGACCGATAAATATGCCGATTGCTCCAACCACCAGCGAGGTGACACGGGCCGCCATTACCTGTTCGTGCTGATCTGCGTGACCGTCTTTAATCACGTTAACGTAGATGTCATGGGCAATAGCTGCCGAGGCTGCCAAAACCAGACCTGAAACAACAGCCAGGATTGTCGCAAAGGCGACCGAACAAAGGAAGGCGAGGAAAAGATCGCCGACGACAGGAGCAATATCTGCTCCCAATTGCTGGGCCAGCAACAAGGTCGCCATGTTGCCTCCCTTGTCAACAGAGATAATGCCTTGCGGAGTCAGATTAATAGCTGCTCCGAATCCAAGGAGTGTGGTAAGGACGTAGAAACCACCGATGATAAACATTGCTATGATGACCGACTTGCGTGCGGCCTGAGCGGTTGGAACAGTGAAAAAGCGCATCAGGATGTGCGGCATTCCTGCCGTACCAAGAACCAGAGCCATACCGAGCGAGATCTGGTCCAGCGGGTTCTTGAGGAATAGTCCCGGCTCAAGAAAACGCTGACCTGCATCGATTCCGGATAATGTCACACCATCTTTCAATACCAGTTTGGAAACATGATCCTGGATTGCAGGGCTATTGACGATGTCGTTGAAAAATCCGAACGGACTGAAGCCAGACTTCATCATGACCAGGAAGGAGAGCAGGAATGCTCCGCTCATGAGGAGACCGGCCTTGATGATCTGGACCCAGGTAGTGGCGGTCATGCCACCAAAAACGACGTAACCGACCATCAGAATTCCAACACCAATAATGGCCGTCCTGTAAGGTACTCCCACCAGCAATGCCATCAGCTTGCCGGCGCCGACCATCTGGGCGGTCAGATAGAACGTGGAGACAGCTACGGTCGAGATGGCGGCGACTGCGCGAACCGGTTTGGGATTAGTTCGAAAGGAAAGGATATCTCCCAGCGTGTACTTGCCAGCGTTGCGGCAGGGCTCTGCAACAATCAACAGCACGGTGATATAGGCTACCAGCCACCCGACCGAATACATGAACCCGTCATAACCATACAGCGAAATCAAACCTGAAATACCAAGGAAAGAAGCAGCCGACATATAGTCGCCGGCGATCGCCCAGCCATTTTGGGTGCCGGTGATTCCTCCACCGGCTGCGTAAAAATCGGAGGCAGTCTTGGTCTGTTTGGCAGCCCAAATGACGACACACAGAGTGATGCCGATAATAACAGCAAACATCGACAGGGTGATAACCTTGTTGGCCTTGAGTTCTTTCTTTTTGACTGGTGTGGCAGTTGCAGGAGCAGTTGCAGGGGCCGGAGTCGTCATTCCTGGAGCAGCGACTGCCGGTGCACCAGCGGCAGTCGCAGTAACGGCGGCGGATGCGGACGGGGCTTTGTTGGGCTCTTCAGCAAAGGCGGCTGCGGCAACTGAGAGGGTCAGGGTTGCGGCGATGATGATTTTCTTAAATGTCATGTCGTATCCTCCTTTACCTAGAGATGAAGTTCTTCGACCAGTTCCCTGGTCAGACGGTCGAAATCCTTGTTTGCAACGTGAGCATAGTACAGCGCTAGTGCCCATGAGACAAAGAACTGGGAGAGAGCAAAGAGGTAGCCGAAGTTGATTGCACCTATTACCTTGATCTTGAACAGACCGGGTGCATAAGCTGCTCCGAGGGGAAGCAGGAAATAATAGACACTGGAAAAAATCCACCAACCAAAAAGGAAGACGGCTTTTTTATGGTGAAGCTCAATAAACTTCGGGTTCTTGGCTATTGCTTTCCAATCATACTGTCTTTCTGCCATGATGTGCTCCTTTCGTTTTTATGCGACACGGTAGTGGGAAACCTCTCAAACCTCCTTTCGTTCAGTTAAAAACTAACTTTTCCGTTGTTGTGTATCCGAATTTTTCCGATATCAATGCTGCGCCTTCAATCAATGACGGTACAATTTCGTTTTCAATGCGCTCTTTCACCATTCTGAAAGATGGCCCAAGGAGAGTAATTGCCCCGATAACAGCGCCGCCATAATCTCTCACCGCAACCGCTACGCTGCTGATCCCTTCACCGAGACCACCACAATCTATTGAAACTCCTCCGTTTGAACGGATTTCCAGCAGTTCTGATGCAAGTTGCTGCGAATCGACGCCGCCACTTTTCTTTCCGGGCTTCTTGTTCAAAAGCCAGTCTGCCAGCTCCCTTGTTTCAAGTGCCTTTATCACCTTACCGGCAGCGGTGCTGAAGGACGGGAATCTCCTGCCAACGAGAGGGGTTGCCTTGATCTGTTGTTCGCAATCAACCATGTCCAGAAAAAGAATTTCGTCACCGCGGGCTACAGTCATGTAAACAGCTTCATGATGTTTTTTTGCCAGCTCTTCCATGATTGGGTGTGCCAGATTAATCACAGGCGATTGACGGAGCATTTTATGGGCAAGCGAAACAGAGTTAAAACTCAGCTGATAGGTTCCACTCTTGGTGTCGCGTTCAACAAGCCCTTTCTCGCAGAGCGTTGTGAGCAATCGAAACGTCTTGTTGCGGGTCATGGCAACTTTTGATGCCAACAAAGGCAGATCTGCAGGAGCTGCTTGATCTGACAAAATCTCCAGCATTTCTATCGTCTTTGACACCGCCTGGACCGTATAAAGGCTGCTTGCTTCATTATTTTTCATGTAACACCTCACTTTGGAACAACAATCATTTAGTTGATAAATATTTCTAGCAAAAATAATTTGCATACCAATGGTATTTGTATAACAATTTTTTATTTGCTGCGCAAGCCGTAATTTTAAAATTTTTTCAAAGGCCGGTTTGCCTTGAAATACCATTAGTTATCTTAGATAAATTTCAAGTTACCGTTTGAGAGTTCACTGGTTTTCATGGATGACCTGCAAGCATCAGAGCCGGTATAAGCTGGAATTAAATGTATTGATGTGGTATTGAGATGAAACCGTTGAGATTGCCTGGGTTTAAGACAGAGGAATATTCCTGGAAGGATAATTATGAAAACACCTGGATTGGTTGCGGGTATAATCGATAATCTGCGACGTGTATTCCAAGTCGTGAATGAGCAGTCAAAAAAAGCCGAGCATGAAACGGGATTAACGGGACCTCAACTGTGGGCAATAAAGGTGGTGGCGGAATTTTCGCCGATAAAGGTTTCCGACGTTGCTCGAAAAATGTATCTGCATCCAGCTACTGTTGTGGGAATCCTCGACCGCCTCGAGAAGAGGGGGCTTGTTGAACGTACCAGGTCAACCAAAGACAGGCGAGTGGTTGATATTGCATTGACCGATCAGGGAAGGGAGATGGTGGCTCAATCGCCGGAAGTAGCACAAGGACTTTTAGTCTCTGGATTGGAATCCTTATCCAATGATAAACTCGAAAACATATCTAAAGGACTCAATCAGTTGGTGGAGATTCTGGGGGCGCAAGAGATTCCCCCTCAGCTAATCCTTTCGTCAGAGATAAACCTGCCCGGCAAACGCAGACAAATCACCAATAAAAATCATCCGGCCAAGGAATCTGTCGATCGGCCACACTCGTGATGCTTATGTGACGTAATTACCTGTACCAAGAGCCGATGATTTTGAGCGCCAGCGTCAGGATGCTAATGGTGAAGCCCTCCCCTCCCCTTCCACACAAAATATTTCCTTGCAGAAACAGGTTCATGGTGCCCTGAAAGACTGGTGTTTTTTTCTTCCATGCCCAGTACCGATTCCGTGGTATTGCTGCGTCAGTCAATTCATTTTTTAGCGGCCGGACTGAATTCCACCCGGGCGTTGCTTTTCACCTGCTCATCCGGTTTTTTGAACGGGTCTCCAATTCTCAGAAAGAGCCGGGCAGGGTTCACCTTCCCGGAGCCCGAAAGGAAATCCCGCACCGTTTGCGAGCGTAGTCGTGACAGTTTTTCAAGCTGCTGGTCGCCGACCGCTATGTAAGCCAACAACAGTTTGCGCATTTCCTCATCGGGCAGTTCCTTCAGGCTTCCTGAAGCGTCTCTCGGCCGTGCGAAATCGGCCCGTTCATACACCTTTTTCAGATATTCATGCCTGTCTTCAGGAGTGATCTGGATATTATCCGGAACATGTCCCGACTCAGGCACCTTTTTGGGTCCTTTCATTTGGTCGAGAAACTTGGCCATCCGCATCCGTTCATGCAGCAGATAGCGCCGGTACCCTTCCGCGTCCATGATGCGGTCGGCATAACCGGTGACATCCAGCTTCAACTCCGGCCGCTCTGCCATTTTTTGTGCCAGTCCGGTCAGTTTCTGCTGCTGCTCGCCGGAAAGTGCCAAACTGCCGTAATCAAAATAAATAATCCTGAACTCTTCGCCCCTGCTGCCGAACAAAAAGGAAAATGGCCGGGAAAATATCTTTCTGAAAAGACCACTGAAGGCATTTTTAACAGCTTTCCAGACCACATCGCCCATTGATACATCCGGGTTTTCCGTACTCCCCGCCACCGGCACATCCAGTTCGATCTGTCCCTTGGGGCCTTTCAGCAGTCCCACTGCCGCAGGCACCGAAACCGGCCCGGGGAGTTTCACTGCCTGCCCACTCTCCACCTTTGGCCCAAAAAAGAGCTGGTCGATAAGAATTCGATTACTGGCCTGCACCTGCTTGTCTTCGATCTTGTAATCAAGCGTTGCCCGCAATTTTCCCTGCTCGATACGATAACCGAGATATCTGGCTGAGTAAGGGGAAAGGCGCGGAAGCGCGATGTTGTCGAAATCAACCCTCAAATCAACATAAAGGGGATCTGCCAGAGGATTCATCTTCCCCCAGATTCTCAAAGGGGATTCATTTTCGAGAGCGCCCCGCAGGTCAACATCGGCCCGGGTAACCGGGTTTGACGACAACCCGCTGACCCTTCCCCCCAGCCGCACGAATCTGGTGGCATAATGCCGGGGATCAAGGGAATAGTCCTTGAAGTCGAGCACTCCGTTCTGCAGCGTAACCGCACCGATGCTGACAGCGGGTCCCGGTTTCGTCTCCGGCTTTGCAGATGTCTGTTCTTCCGTATCGTGCGGTGTTTTCTGCAAAAGACGGCGGAAGTTAATGCTGCCATCCTGGTTGATCACAACGTTTGCGTAATATTCACTCAACAGCACCCGATCAGCATTCACCGTCAGCGGCTGTAGCGTCCCCTGCACATCATCGAGACGCAGCATCTCCCATAACAACAGGTTGCTGCGGTCGACAGGATCCTGCAATCGAAGGGAGCTCAGCTGGAGGCTTCCCGCATAGGAACCGTCGAATTGTTTTCCTTTTTTGAAAATATCGGCCGTGATGTCAGCACCCAATTTTCCGTCTTTCATAGTCACGTTCAGCTTGTTGGCGGCATAGGGTACAAAATCAGTCAGAACAAGATTTTTCACCTCTGCACGGGTTTTCAGCTCAAATGGCTGAGGCCTGACAGTGCCTGAAAATCTGATGCTCCCGTCCGAACCGTAGCGCGTTGAAAAGCGATAGGGCATCTTCTTCGAATTAAAGTCGGAGACATTGGAAACACCCGCCGAGATGTTGTTGAATCTGAATTCTGCCGGATGCACGGAGGGAAGAGCTCTGTCCCGGAACGCGAGGTCCAGATTGTTGACACTGACATTTTTAACCAGATAGTGCAGTTGGTTCTGCTTGCGTCCCTTGTCAGCCTGTGGTCCCCGGCGGCTTTGCTGATCCTTGAGAAGATTCATTACTGTCAGAGTTCCATCCCGCTTGCGTGAAACCTTGACCGTGCCGCCTGAAAAAGTGACACCGCTCAACTCGGCGCTATTTTCGCTTTGGCTGAAGGATCCATCCCGGATGCCGACCTTGTTGATACGGGCAAAATCCCCATCACCAAAAGGGGCATAGAGGTCGGTAAGCGTAACATCCGCATTCTTTACCTGCAGTTTTTCCTGTTTCTTGTCGAAAAGGACCCCTGCCGAAGATTCAACTGTTCCCTTAATGGGAGCGGTCAGATAGTCGGAAAGATACGGATAGTAATCGGCAAGACTGATACCGCTTGCAGAGAACTTGCCATTGAAGAACAGCGGCTTTAAGGAGGCCGTACCGGATACCATCGCATGTTCTTCTTTTCCCGTACGGAATGAAACCCGGATTGGACTCATGCTGCCCGGTTCAGTGGAATATTCTTCCGCCTTGAGCGCGACATTCTCAAGGTCTGCCTTAAACGCAGGGGAGACAGAACGGTCCTGAAAATGAATGGATCCATCCCGTATCCGGACCCGAGCCGCTCGCACGATGGTGCCGGAGCTTTTCATGGCACCTATTACATCCGCCAGTCTGCGGAAACTCCAATCTCCCTGCCGGGTACGTGAAACATACAATTTCAGCGAATTCATGGCCAATAGATCGAAATTGACGATGCGCGCCCCCAGATCCGTAGAGCCGAGATCACCGACGAGCCGCTGGAGAACGAGCATTCGTTGCTGTTGCCAATCTTTCAGTACAAGATCTTTCAGCGTTAAACTGCCGCTGATGTTGATCAAGGGTCTGCTGGCCGTGTGGCCGGTATAGGCAATATCACAATTAAGAGAGAGATTGCCGGAGGTAAGCACTACCGGCATATCAGGAGAGATATATTCACGATAAAAGGGGACGTTGACACCATCGAGCGTAGCGTGCAGCGAAGCGGACGGCGCGTCAGCGAAGGGCCTGCCTGTACCGGTCACCTTGAGTGGAGAGCCGTTTATAATGGCGTTTGCCTTGAGAGTGGCCGCAGGTCCGGATTCTTTGCCGGCATTACTGATAAAGGGAATGGAAAGGTCAATGCTGCGGATGGTGTGGTTGACCGTGCCTCTCGGGGCGCCATGATCGATAAAGTCAACGGCACCATTGACCAGTGAAATATCAGATGCTGAAAAACGCATCTTTTCCTTTTTTTGTGCAGGCTGTTTTGCCTCTTCCTTCAGTCGTTCGATGATATCGCTGAAATTATAGGTTCCTTTGTCGGTACGGACCACATGCAGATAAGGCGCGACGAGGCGAACACCGTCCATGATCGCCCTTCCCTTGAGGATGGAACCGGCACTCGCTGAAACTGTGGCGCTGGAGAAAGAAGCGAAAGTGGCAGAGCCACCCTTTTCCTTGAGTTCGAATTTGCCTATCTGCATGGTGAGAGTCAGCGGATTTATCGTCACTCCGGAAATCGAAACAGGACGTCCCGTCATTTCCTGAATTCGAGCCACAGCGCGATCGCGCATCATCCCGGGCAAAATGAAGGCGGCAAACGCAAGAGCCAGAAGGATGACCAGCAATATCGCTATTCCAGCCACTTTCAACGTCTTCATACTCACCTCTACCCACGAGCAGGAGTCATTATCAATGGTAGCTGGAACCATGATGAAGTCAAAGGGGCTGATGTTGCAGGCTAACTGAAAGGAACCGGCATCGCTTTTGACATCACCTGATTTCGTTATAGGCTTTTTCAAAGAGGGTTTGAAACGAAGCGCGGCACAAGGATGAAGATCAGATCATCAGGATGAAAGGAGACGAACCATGAATACTCGTAGTACGAGCACCATGATCATGATGCTGATATTTTGGATGATTCTGGGGGGCATGTTGATTTCGCCACCGCTTCAGGCAGCCCAACCTCTCTCGGACCAGGAAATTGCCGATGCTGTCGAGGACAAGATCCAGGCCGATGGCGCGGTGCCGGTAAGTCGGCTGCAGGTTACGACCGAGGCAGGGGTGGTCACCCTGTCGGGAACCGTTCCCACCCTGCTGGCCAAGGAGCGGGCGCTCCGTCTGGCTGAATCTCTCAGGGGAGTGAAATCGGTTGTCAATCTGATCCAGGTAAAGACCATCAACCGGGACGATGTCGAGATCAGGAAGGATATCGAGAAGGCCTTTCTCCGAAATCCTGCCATCAAGGCACGTAATCTGAGCCCCGATGTGAGAAATGGAGTCGTGACCATCTCGGGAGACGTTCAATCCTGGACCGAGAGAGACCTGGCGCTGAAAATGGCGGAGGCAGTCAAAGGCGTCAGGGATGTAAAGGATGCTATCAGTATCAGGTTTGCCGGACAGCGTTCCGATCCTGAAATACTGGACGATGTTGTTCAGGCCCTGAAATGGGATGCACTTCTGAAACATTCCCGGATTACTGCCAAGGTTACCGACGGAACGGTGAAACTGACCGGCTCCGTCGTGAGCGCAGCCCAGAAATCCCGCGCAAAGAGGGTTGCCTCCGTAGCCGGCGTCAAGAAAGTTGATGCTTCGGAACTCGAAGTAACGTCTCCTGCTGGCAAGCAACCGGAAGAGCCGATGGTTACTGATGCTCAGATACAACAGGCTGTTGTGAATGCTCTGCAGGTTGATCCGCGCACCAGCACCTACAAAATTTCCGTCGATGTGACCGGGCGGGTAGCTACCCTGCGCGGTACGGTGGAAACACTGGAGGCAAAGCGGGCCGCGAAACAGGATGCCATGAACACGCGTGGAATTATTGCCGTAAAAAACAGGCTGAAAGTCCAACCGACCCTTGAACTGGATGATGCGAGCGTAGCCAAGAGGGTCCGAGAGGCTTTGGCTGCCGATCCGCTGGTAGAAAGCTATCAGATCGGAGTCAGTGTCATAGGTAATGTTGCCTATCTTTCGGGCACTGTTGATGCTTCCTATCAGAAAACAGAGGCGGAATTCGCCGCATCTACAGTGACAGGTGTTATTGACGTGGTAAACGGACTTGCCGTGAGGAATCCCGCTGCTCCCTCTGTCTATGATCCTTTTGTCGACTATTTCATCTTCTATGATCTGAGTGGTCCAGCATCCGAGCGGGCAAAAAAGAATGAGGCGCAACTTCGCCAGGACATCCGCGACCAGTTTTACTGGAGCCCTTTTGTTGACGCCGATCAGGTTAAGGTAACTGTCAAGGACGGGGTGGTTACTCTGACAGGAACCGTCGATTCAAATTACGAAAAGGAAATGGCGGCAAAAAATGCTTTTGATGGAGGTGCATCCGTCGTCGTTAATGAATTGAAGGTAAAATAAGAAACTGTATCCATCAGTCAGCGGGAAGGTATTCAGGGCTCAATCAGCGACAGGAGGTACCTGTGCATATCCTCGATATGATCGGAATCCTGACCACGTTGACAGCGGCTTTTGCCTTCATCAACTACCACGTCCTGCACCTGCAGTTGACCATCTCGCTGATGCTGCAAAGCCTGACTTTCTCTGTAACCCTGATGCTGCTGCTGGTATTCGGCATCGACACTATCAAGCCGGCGCAACTGCTGCTGTCCAATATCGATTTCAACGTGCTGATGCTGCAAGGCATCCTCAGCTTCCTCATTTTCGCCGGCGCACTGTTCGTCAAGAATGAGGAACTGCTGAATGTGAAGTTGGACATAGCAGTATATGCCACAGCCGGCGTGATGATCTCCATGGGCGTTATCGGCGGCCTGTTTTTGTGGGGCTCAAATCTGCTCGACCTGCACATTCGCCCCATCTACTGCTTTCTTTTCGGTGCACTGATTTCTCCCACTGACCCGGTGGCAGTACTGCCAATCTTGCGCCACCACGGCATTCCGGACCGCCTCAATGCACAGATCGCAGGAGAAGCACTCTTCAACGACGGCATTGGAATCGTGCTGTTCCTGTCGCTCTTCTCCCTGATCGAAGCCAGAGATGTCCATGCGGGAGAAATACTGCTGCTGTTCCTGCGCGAAACAGGAGGCGGGCTGGTGTTTGGCGCACTGCTCGGGTGGCTTGGGTACCTGATGATGAAGAGCATCGACAACTACCAGCTGGAGATAATTATCACACTGGCCATGGTCAGCGGCGGCTATTCCCTGGCAAAAAACATAGAGGTTTCCGGACCGCTGGCAATGGTAATGGCAGGTCTGTTGATCGGCGGACCCGGCCGCAGACTGGCCATGTCGGAGCGGACCCGGGAAAGTCTGGACCGGTTCTGGGGGTTCGTCGAAGAGCTGCTGAATTCCATCCTGTTCACTCTGATCGGGCTGGAGATCCTGGCAATCGTCACCCGGCTCAACAAGGTTGATGTCATTGCAGCTGCCATCGCAGTGCCGCTGGTCCTGCTGGCACGACTGCTTTCCGTCGGGGCGATCAGCTTCTTTCTGCGCTGCCGGGGAGAACTGGTACCCGGGACCGTACCAATCATGACCTGGAGCGGGCTGCGAGGAGGAATTCCAATTGCCTTGGCACTATCCCTGCCGGATGTGCCTGAACGTGGCACTCTGCTTTTCGCCACCTACGCTGTCGTGGCCTTCTCAATTCTCGTGCAGGGTACCACCTTGAAACATCTTGCTGCGTGGCAGAGAAGCGGTTGGATTTAAAACATGGGCGTAGTTAGAAATGAGATTCCTTTCAACGTCTGTCGTATCCTTGCTTCAGATATCGGCAGCGTGGCATGAAAAAATGATCTACCACCAACAAGGGAGTCCGCCTGGAAGAGGCGGGTTCAGATGGGAGCCGTGATCTATGTTAAAAGTTATTGAAGGATTACCGGAAAATGTAGTGGCAGTGGACGCTCAAGGCACCGTAACGGGAGAAGATTATGACAACATACTGATCCCGCTGGTGGAGAACAAGCTGAAACATCATAAGAAAATTCGCCTGCTGTACGTAGCCGGACCGGCCTTTTCCGGTCTTACGGCCGAAGCTGTGTGGGATGACGCCAGAGTTGGTGCAAAGCACTGGACCTCATTCGATAAAATTGCCGTAGTTTCCGACGTGCACTGGTTCATTAACGCAGTCAGGTTTTTCTCTTTCATCATCCCCTGCCCGGTCAAGGTGTTTGAAAATCAGAAACTGCCGGAAGCAAAGACGTGGGTGAGTGAGTAATGCCTCTCTTCCGGTCGGGATGGAGGGGCTGTGCCATAGCCGCGGCAGGCACAGGCATGAGGTTGCAATGACAGAAAATATCGCATCACATTCCAGGAGAATCCGCCAGCTGTGCCTGGTCCTGTTCTGCATGTGCCTGTGGATTGCAGAGGGTGCCGGCGCCCTGCAGGCAAAGGAACCGAGGCAGGACGCGAAAAGTATCAGAGAGGATTCCGAACTTGCGGAAAAGATCCGGCGTGCCCTGACTACAAACCAGTCACTGCGCGGCCGGATCATCACCGTGATTGTAAACGACGGCATTGCTCTGCTAAGCGGAACGGTAAACAGCGAAGCTGAACGAGCCGAAGCTGCATTAACCGCATTCAGGGTGCAAGGGGTGATTGATGTGGTCGACCGCATAACGGTCTCCCCGACCTGCCGGGAGGTTAAACCGGATCAGCGCTGAGGCGCCAGATTCAATCGGGAAAATACGAGTGATTCTTGTGGTGATGAAACTGCCACTTGGAGGTCATTTTTCTCCGCGCCTTGGCGCCTTAAGCGAAGCGAGCGAGAGAGCGGTTAAAAGGCCTTTCCTTACGCAAAGCCACAAATGACGCTAAGAGATTAAGCCTGATGGCTGCAAAGGAAACTCTTACGACAGTGGTTCTGACCATGCCGGAAGGGAAAAAAGCCTATCGCGTAGCATGTGGCTCACGAAACCTGACCCTCCAATCGTAATCCATATATTCCAGCTTAAACGATTCGGGATGTTCGGAGATACTTCTGGCTAGGTCCTTTTCCAGGAATTGGGCAACGAAAACAGCTTTATCATGGGCAGTTTTGCCGAAGTCGTCGTACCACTTGAATAATCTCGGCAGTACAATCTTTTTGTGCTGTTCATCAATTTCCGCGTGATTGGCAATAAAACTCTCCGCAGCTGCCTGAAGATCGGCGTGCAGCGTTGCAGGCCGCAGCACGGTAATCGGCGGAGAGGATAACGCCCCGGTCGAGAGGGCAAAGAGCAAGCGTGGGTCGCATGGCCGTATCGATTGGGAAAGTCGCGGGTCCCCGGAGGGAAGCGGCAGGTCCAGTCTCCCGGGGCCGGGCCGGTTGCCTCGCAGAATGCCGTTAAGAATACAGTCGGCACTGAAGAACTGGCTGCCGACCCGGCAGCTGATCCGCTTGTAGAACCAGGGAATCTCCTTTACCGATTCGCGTACGTTGAGGGCCAAGATGTTGTGGAGTACCAGGATATTGAACAGGTTGCTCCAGAAACTAATTTTCTCCTCCCTCTCTTCCAGCCCGGCAGGATCAAAGGAATGCATTTTCCGCAGCAGGCTTCCCAGGCGCTCGACCAGAGGAGTTGTGGCACGCGCTGCATCAGCCTGAAATTCATTTAGGCTTATGATCGCCTGATCCAGAATATCCGCCACTTCATCCGGCAGAGGAGGTGAAGGAACACCATGTTCCTCACCTTCACCCGGCAGAATCACGTTCTCCTGTAATGGCCGCTTGATCCGCAGTTCACCCTTGGCATCGGCAATGGCCATGGCTGCGGTAATATAAGCTTCATGGCTGAAGGCCTGCGGATAGTTGCCCAGCTGCTCCTGCCATGTCGGATCGTACTCCTCGGCCAGAAGGTGCAGAGGCCAGCCAACCTCGTCCACTCTGGCCAGCAGCAATTCTGCCTCCTCGATCTCCCCCTGTCGGGCAAGATTAGTGATCAGCCAGAGGGTACATGCCATAAAAGTGCCCTCACTCCCCGGCAAGCCATCGTCGGCCAGATAGCGGTATATGAAGCCTTTTTCTGCAAGATCTACCCGTACCGCCTCCACCGTTGCCAGCATTCGAGGATCATTGAAGGAAATGAAGCCGCTCATCGACATCAGAAAGCTACTGCCATCCAGCGCATCCGAATCGTAGTGCAGTACGAATGCCTGTCGCTTGCTGTCCCATCCCCTGGACATTACCTCCCGTCCGATTTCATCACGTGCTTTTTCCCACTGTTCCAGGTCACCTGCTGCACCGGTGATTTCGGCAATCCGGATGCATCTGTCTAATGTAACCCAGCACATCACCTTGGAATGTACAAAGTGCCGGGGGTTGCTCCGCATCTCCCAGATGCTCCAGTCAGGTTCGCGCCAGTGACTCATGACGAAACCGCACATCAGCCGCAGGCCATGCCACATCTCTGCATCAATGGTCCTGTTCCGCTCTACGAGCAGGTGCGCCGCAATCAGTACATGGCCGTAGATGCTAAACTGCTTCTGCGACACAGCATTGTTGCCTGTTCGCACCGGGTGCGAGCCGCGGAACCCCTCCAGATGGGGCAGGATCTCTTCCGTAATATTTTCCGAACCATCAAGGCGGTACATCACTTGTAGACTATTTCTTTTGCTCTTGAGAATGATCTCGTTGAGCCAGCCAAGGTATCCTTCCGTTTCTTTGACATGCCCAACCTGAAAAAGGGCCGTAAGCGCCATGGAGGTGTCGCGTACCCAGGAAAAGCGATAATCCCAGTTGCGCACCCCACCGATAACTTCGGGAAGAGATGTGGTGGCTGCAGCTGCCATGGTCCCGTGGGGCCGGTAATACAGAAGCTTCAGCACCAGTAGCGAGCGGACCACTTGCTTCCGATGAGCTCCCAGATCATTGAAAAACCCGGGACCGCTCCTGTTCAACCAGGTGCGCCAGAACGTGAGCGTGTCCAGCAGAAGCTCCTCGGCCTGTTTCTCTGAGAGTTGATCCGGCTCCCTGGCTCCATATCGCAATTGCAAAGCCACCCGGTCCCCTTCATTTAGCTCCCAGATGCCCTCTGCTGCTGCTTCCTGTACTTCCAGATTCATTGTGGTCGAAAGGGCGACATACTCCCCATTTCCGGCAGCCACGACTCCGTGGCCAGGAAAGATGGTCACCTGCGGAATTATGCGCCCGTAGTCAAAACGCGGCTCGAATCTCACGCGCACCCGTACGTTTCCGCGCTGCACATGAAGGAGACGCACCAGCACACATCCCCCCTGTTCACAGGTCCGGCCTTCATCGGCAGGCACGGTCATGAAATCAGTCAACGTATAGAAACCGGTCCTGGTTCGGAATTTACCAAATAATACATTCGAATCTTCCAGGTACGACAGCACCGAGTCCCATTCACCATCCGGGGATATGGAAAAATATCCGCCGTCGTCGGCGTCGAGAATGGCCCCGAATATACTCGGCGAGTCGATATGCGGCAGGCACATCCAATCGATCGAGCCGTCTCTGCCAACCAGAGCGACTGAATGCAGATTACCGATGATTCCATAGTCGCTGATTTTTTTGTACATCGCTCTCGACCTTATGAGACTGGTAGTGAGTCTAGAAAGGTGCCGGTGATTCTCTTGGCGTCTTTGCGGCTTTGCGCGAGAAAAGGTCTATCAACTGCTACGACTTCCTAAGTTCGACAGATTCCCAACCTGCTGAATCCTCGCTTGGGCCTGCTGCTAATTGCCAGAGCAGCGGTAAGAGCACATCCAGCTGCTATTCCGCCGATCAGCCACTTGTTTTTTACAAACCACATACCCGGACTGCATGATTTCGATATCGCATCGAAATCACCATGGGCATTGAAATCACCCGGCACCGTTTCCCACAGGTTGGAAGGACGGTCAGGCTGTTCCGGCTGGTCGGTCTGCTGTGATTTATAGCCCGTTTTTGCCAGGTACCAGTCGAGCAACCCGGCAAAGAACTTGTTGCCCCACATCGCCTTTACCGTCGGAATTCCTACATAGATCTCACGTCGCCGGTTTCTGGATGCCCATACGATTGCGTCGGCAGCCACTTCCGGTTGGAAGATCGGGGGCACAGGTTGAGGCTTGTTGGGCAACCGGGACTTAACCCAGTTGAATTGCGGTGTGTTCATGGCAGGAAGCTGCACCATCGTGATATGCACAGGGCTTTTCTCATGCAGCAGTTCACAGCGGATAGAGTCGGTAAAACCGCGGATACCGTGCTTGGCGCCACAATAGGCAGCTTGCAGCGGTATGCTGCGCTCGGCCAGTGCCGATCCCACCTGCACGATTATTCCCTGCTTGCGCGGCAGCATGCGACGCAGCGCCGCCATGGTACCGTAGACGACGCCGAGATAGGTTACTTCGGTAACACGCCGGAATTCATCGGCAGTCACTGCCGAAAAAGGGGAAAACACGGAGGTCATCGCGTTATTGACCCAGACATCAATGGGTCCGAATTCCTGCTCTACCTGTGATGCGGCCAGTTCCAGCTGTTCTGCGTCTGCGACGTCCGCAACGAGAATCATCGCCGAACCTCCCAAAGCTTCAACTTCCGCCCGTGCAGCCTCAAGCCGTTCGCGATTGCGGGATATAAGGCCGATGCGTGCCCCTTCCCGTGCAAAGGCATGGGCAGTGGCGCGACCAAGGCCAGCGGATGAACCGGTTATGACGACTACCCTGCTATCTTTTGATGACATGGAGGTGCTCCTTGAAGTTATTTTCATTGCCTGCTGCAACAGTTCCGACAGGTGCAGCACCTTTTTCCCGGTCCCTTCCATGATCTGAGTTCGACAGCTGAAACCGTCAGCGACAATATATGTCTCGGACGAAGCCTCTCTTACCGCCGGAAGCAGCTTCATCTCTCCGATCGCCATGGAAATATCGTACTTGCCCTTTTCAAATCCGAAAGAGCCTGCCATGCCGCAGCAGCCCTTCTGTGGCTCCTCGACCTGCATCCCCATTTCCTGAAGAATCTGGTGCGCCGCTTGGGGATCGAGCACCGCTTTCTGATGGCAATGCCCATGATAAATCACCCTGCCTGGCCATTGCGGTAACGGCAGTTTTTCCCGCACCATGAATTCCGAGAGCAGCATTGTCAGCTGGGTGACCCGTCGTCCATCCTCGTGCTGAGGGAACATTTCGGGCAGTTCGTCGCGGAAGATTGCCGCGGTACTTGGTTCCAGAATCACCACCGGGATATCTTCCCGGACGAACGGCTCGAGCAGTTCCACCGCCTCGATTATCTGGCGGCGGGCATAGTCGAGCATGCCGTAATCCAAGGGGGGACGCACAGCTGGTGGAACATACTCGGGGATCAGGACCTGATAGCCGTAGTGGCCTAGAACGTTCAATGCGGCCCGGAGCGTTTCGGGAAAAAAATAGTTGTTGAAGGGATCGGGATAGAGCACCACCTTGGTTGTGCCAACTGCACGGTAGTGCGTGTGATACCAGTGGGTGAAGGTCTGTTCGGCGAATCGCGGCATCTGGCGCTGGTGGGCAATGCCACCCAGCGCCTTAGTGATCCGGCTGACGATCGGGGCATGCCCCATAAAATTCGCCAGCTCCGGCACCTTCGCTCCGAGTGCCCCCCAGATGCCGATCAGTCCCATGGAGTAGGCTGGAAGCGGACGCAGGCGATGCCGGTAATGGTGATACAGAAATTCAGCCTTGTAGGTGGCCATGTCCACGTCAACCGGGCAGTCAGTCTTACAGCCCTTGCAGGAGAGGCAGTACTCCAGTGAATCCTTCACCTCCTTGCTGTGCCAGCCATCGGAAATGAAATCACCCCTGAACATTTCGAACAGCAGGTGAGCCCGACCGCGAGTAGTGTGTTTTTCTTCCCGGGTGGCCAGAAAGCTGGGACACATGAAAGCATCATGGGTGCGGCGGCATTTGCCGACCCCCACGCAACGCAGAGTGGCCCGGGGGAAGTTTCCCCTATCCTTTGGAAACTGAAAGCGAGTTTCCGGTTGCCAGGGATTGTAGTCGGTACCGAGCCGCAGATTCTCATCGGGGCGGTACGGCTCGACGACCTTGCCCGGATTCATCTTCCACTCCGGATCCCACAACGATTTGAACTGCTGAAAGCAATCTACCAGGTCATCGCCATACATTTTTTTCAGAAGAACAGCCTTGGATTGCCCATCCCCATGCTCGCCGGAAATCGAGCCGCCGTAGCTGACGACCAGGTCGGAGGCCTTGTCGATGAACGACAGGTAATTCTGGATACCCTTGTGAGTGAAGAGATCGAAGGAGATGCGGCAATGGATGCAGCCCTGGCCGAAATGACCATACAGCGAAGCGATCAGCCCATGGCTGTCGAGCAACTTGCGGAACTCGCGCAGGTACTCACCCACATTGTCCGGAGGTATGGCCGCGTCCTCCCATCCCGGCCAGGCCAGCGGCATGCCAGGTACGTTTGCCGTGGCTCCCAGACCTGATTCACGCACCTCCCACACCTTCTTCTCTTCTTGTTCGTCGGTGAAAAGCTTCATGGAGGGGGGCTTCTCACGCTGACGCAGCTTCTCCATCGCTTGACGGGCGATGCCGTCCGATTCCTCTTTGCTGTCTCCGCCAAATTCCACCAGCAGCCAGCCCTGGCCGTCGGGCAGAAGCTGAATGTCCTGGGGATGAAGGTGCTTTTTCTTCATGAAATCCACGAGCAGGTCATCCAGCCCCTCGAGACCCACAGGGCCGAATTCCATGATGGCGGGTACGTCGTCTCCGGCGCAGAATACATCCGGATAGCCCAGCACCAGCAGCGAGCGTACCGGCGGGCTGTGTACCAGACGTACCGTCGCCTCAAGAACGGTTATGCAGGTCCCTTCGCTTCCGACCAGCGCTCTTGCAACGTTGAATCCGTTTTCAGGCAGCAGGTCGTCTAGGTTGTATCCCGACACGCGACGAGGAATGCTCGGATAACGCCGGCGAATCTGCTCCGCATAGCGGTCACGGATATCCCGAAGCCCGGCGAAGATCTCGCCGCGTCTGCCTCCGGCAGCGATGATTCGTTTCAGTTCCTCATCGCTGGTAGGACCGACGGTCATGCGGATGCCGTCGTAAGTGATGATCTCCATCTCAAGAATGTTATCTGCAGTCCTGCCGGCCATTACGGAATGGATACCGCACGAGTTGTTACCGATCATGCCGCCGAATGTATTGTGGGTGTGAGTGGCCGGATCGGGGCCGTAGGTGAGATGGTGCTTTTCGGTCTGCTCGCGCAGCTGGTCGAGAATCACCCCCGCTTGCACCCGGGCGATCTTTCGGTCCGAGTCGATTTCGAGAATCTGGTTCAGGTATTTGGAATGATCGATCACAACGGCAACATTGCAGGTTTGTCCGCAGAGTGCGGTGCCTCCTCCCCGGGACACTACGGGAGCGCCGTGCTTGTGGCAGGTCTCGAGGGTCTTGACCACGGCCTCGATAGTTTTCGGGATGACAACGCCAATCGGGATCTGCCGGTAATTGGAAGCATCTGTTGAGTAGAGAGCCCGACTACCGGCATCGAAACGAACCTCTCCGTCGATTGCAGATCGAAGTTCAGCTTCCAGCGCTCCGGGGTTCAGGGTGGTATTGACCAACTTCGCACTTTCAGTGGTTTTTGACATGCCTCCTCCCGACCGTGCTCCTTCACACCTCGTATTGCTGCGCAGCATCCTCCCGCAGTGCCAGTCCCTGTCCTGTTTCACTCCACTCATGGAGGCGCTGTACTAGATAATCGCTAGTCGTTGCCATGCTATCTCCTTTTGCGCCTGAACTAGATTTGCTGCATCAAGTTTAAATGGTGGGGAGGAGCTGTCAATTTAAGCGGCAGAATAGAGGGAAGCATTGATATTTCCGGTGCGTGGCTTACACTTTTTATCGAACAGTGACAATGGCACCAGACGGTCCAATGAACAGACGAAAGAGGGGATAGAAATGGGAAAGGCTCTCACGATAGCATTGGAGCGACTCCAGGAAATAGCCAAAGGGTTTGCCGCCGCCCTCCCCTCCATTGCTCTGTCTCTTGTTACCTTCGTCATTTTTTACATGATCGGTAAAATGACTAAATCCCTTGTCAAGAGAGCCACCGAACGGCGCAGCCACATGCGGGGTGCGGGCATCGCCATGGGACGCATCGCCCAGGGACTGGTATTGCTTGTGGGCACTCTTATCGCACTTTCAGTCGCATTGCCGACCTTCAAACCGGGTGATGTCATTGAGCTGCTCGGCATCGGGAGTGTGGCTATCGGCTTTGCTTTCCGCGACATTCTCCAGAACTTCCTCGCCGGAATACTGATACTGCTTACTCATCCCTACCGGATAGGAGACCAGATTGTAACCAGCAACTATGAGGGAACCGTTGAAGACATCCAGACCCGCGCCACATTCATCAGAACCTACGACGGAAGACGGGTGGTCATTCCCAACTCCAACCTCTTCACCGAAAAAGTAGTTGTGAATACGGCATTTGACGAACGGCGGATTGAATACGATATTGGTATCGGGTATGGAGACGATGTGGAGTTGGCAAAGCGCCTGATGCTTGAGGCAATGCATGAAACAGACGGGGTGCTGAAAGAGCCTGCTCCTGACGTTCTCGTCATGGAATTTGCGCCTTCCAGCCTTACGATACGCGCACGATGGTGGATTTCACCTCCGCGCCGCGCTGATGCGCTGGATGCGCGTGATGCCGTGCTTTCGACCATAAAGAAGAAACTCAAGGAACATGGGGTGGACACTCCCTTTCCGACACAGCAGATCCTTTTCCATGACCAGACGGAGGAAACGGATGGAGACAGGCAGCGACAGCGTGAGGGTTGGCCGGTGGGAATGGAACCTGCTCCTCGCCCCTCCGGCCTGGCTCGAACCATTCGGGAAACCACCCTGTTCAGACCCAAGGACGAGAATGCAGCGCACCCGCGAGAGCCACGATGAAAGTTCCGGGTCTGGTAAAATTAAGCGATCTGTGGGACACCCTCCGTACAAGCTATTGGTTTGTCCCAACAATAATGGCAATTGCCTCGACAGCGCTTTATGCGGCCCTGCAGACCCTCGATACCAATCTCGATAAAAAACTCGTTTACAAACTCGGTTGGGTCTTCACCGGGGGACCGGATGGGGCGCGAGAAGTACTGGCAGTTGTTGCAGGGTCCATGATCACCATAGCTGGTGTCACCTTTTCGATTACCATTGTTGCTCTCACCCTCGCTTCTCAGCAGTTTGGTCCTTTCGTGCTCCGCAACTTCATGCGCGATACCGGCAACCAGGTTGTTCTCGGCACCTTCATCTCAACGTTCATCTTCTGCCTGCTCACCCTCAGGACGATTCGCGGCACAGACAGAACCACGTTCGTGCCTCATCTTTCCGTTTCCATGGCATGTATTCTCGCAATGTGCAGCCTCGGGGTCCTGATCTATTTTATCCACCATGTTTCAGCCTTCATTCAGGCTTCCAATATGATTTTTGCCGTCAGCCAGGATCTTGAGCAGGCGGTTGACCGGATTTTTCCCGAACGACTCGGCACAGTCAATGAGACCGAACCCGACACGCACTGGAATAAATTTGTTGAAAATGCGGATAACGCACCTGTTCGCTCAGTGGAATACGGGTACATAAAAGCAGTGGACAATGATCTGCTGCTCCGTACGGCACAAGAGAATGGGCTTGTCGTTCAAATGCTGAAGAGGCCGGGCAAATTTGTGGGTAAAGGAGATGAAATTGCTTTTGTACAACCAGGTGGATCTGTCAATGAGGAGGTGGAAAGCGCAATTAACGAATCTCTGTTGCTGGGGCCACAACGAACAACAACCCAGGATGTAGAGTTCGTCTTCAGCCAGATTGTCGAAGTAGCAGTCAGATCATTGTCTCCCGGAATCAATGATCCCTTCACCGCAATAATCTGCATCGATCACCTCGGTCAGGGGCTTCGCCGCGTTGCCGACCGGTCCATACCTTCACCTTTTCGTTACGATAAAAAGGGTGCGCTTCGAGTGATAGCCTTTCCGGTGACCTTTTCAGAACTGGTAGATAGCTCTTTTGATCAGATTCGGCATTATGGCAGGTCGAACGCTGCGGTTCTGAACAGTCTTCTGGATACAATAGGAGCCGTCGCCAGTCATGTAGGCCGGGAGGAAGACCTGCAGGTTTTGCAGCATCATGCCGAGTTGATACTTAAAACAGCCTCCAAGGGTTTGAAGGAAGAGGAGGCTTTTGCGGGAATCCGATCCAAATGTTTTGCAACGATAGAAAGCACTGGCGCAAAAGGATACTTCTGTTCGGCAGGTTTAAAAGAGGATTCAATCTTCACGGCTAAACAAGGAAAATCCTAATCGAATTCAGTAAAGGAGAAGCGCAATGGCTGCTTTCCCAAAAACAAGTCTCATTCTGCTCGTGCTTTCCACCCTCCTGTTATCGAGCATGCTGAATACCCCCTGTTGCCTCTCTGCGGCTCAGGAACCTGCAGATCAGAGCTTAACGGACGCTGTCGAAGACAAAATCGCAGTGGACCGGTTCGTGCCTTTGAGCCGAATCAATATCAAAACCCTTTCTGGCATAGTCACACTGACTGGAACGGTTAACACTATTGTGGAAAAAGAGCGTGCCCTCCGTTTGGCCCAGACTGTCAGGGGGGTCAAGTCGGTGATCAATACTATCAGGGTTACACCAGTCCGGCGCACCGATGCAGAAATCCAGAACGATGTCAGTATGTTGATCAGTCGAAATCCCGCGCTTGCCGCACGACGTCTGACGGTGGAAACTAATAATGCCATCGTGGAAGTTTCCGGGGATGTTCAGTCGTGGCCGGAGCGGGATATTGCAATAAAACTTGCAAAATCGGTAAATGGCGTCAAGGAGGTCAGGGACAAGCTGATGATACGATTCCCCGAATCTCGCTCTGACAAGGATATTATGTATGATGTAGTGGAGGCACTCAGATGGGATGCGCTGGTGGCCCGTGACAGGATCGCGGTGAATGTAGAGAATGGACGGGTGTCATTAAGCGGTTCGGTCGGCAGTGCCGCTGAAAAAGCAAGGGCATCGAATCTTGCCCGGGTAAGAGGTGTAAAGGACATCGATGCTGCCAAACTCGATGTGACGGTGCCCAAACCTGGCGATCAGCGTAAAGATGTCGTTGTAACTGATGAACAAATAAGAAAAGCCGTGGAAATGGCACTGCTTGTGGATCTTCGCACCAATCAATTCAGAGTAAGCGTCGAGGTCAAGGAACGGATCGTTATCTTGCGAGGTGTCGTAGAAACACTGGCCTCCAAAAGAGCAGCGGAAGAAGACAGCCGGAATACCTATGGTGTCAGGGCAGTTCAAAACCGGTTGAAAGTCAATCCGAATCAGGAAATCCAGGATGCCAGGATCGCAGATTACATTCGAGATGCCTTGTCCAAAAATTCCAGGCTCGCCAGATATAAAATTGCCGTCGGCGTTGTGGGAGGCATTGCCTATCTGTCTGGAGCTGTTGACAACCATTTTGAGAAAAACGAAGCCGAATTAATGGCATCCCACATAAGAGGTGTTGTTGATGTAAAAAACGGCCTCGTTGTTTTAGACACGACTCCCTATCTTTATGATCCTTATGTAGACAGTAATTATATTTATCTCTTAGGGGATCAAACATCACAAAAAGGTAACTGGAACAATGAAATACTTCTTCTTCAAAAAGTCAAAAAACAACTTCTCTGGAATCCATTTCTCGATGCAGACCAGATTAAAGTATCGGTTGACAAAGGAACAGTCACTCTCACTGGAACGGTAGATTCGAAATATGCAAAAGAAGCAGCGGCAAAAGACGCATTGAATGGCGGTGCAACTCTCGTAATCAATAAACTGAAAATAGAATAACAGGATTCAGAAGCAGCCAGGTTTTCTTTGGGGCGCACTAATGTTTTTTTACATCAGAAACTTTCGACGCGAAAGCCCCGCTTACCATATGCTCTCACTATTTCACAGGCCCAGCTCAAGCCATAAAGGCTTCAAGGCTTGTAGGACTGCCGTCAATGTACCCGCTGCCCCGACCTATTTCATGGCCCGCGTGGTGGTAGGCCGTGATATTCCTGAAGCCTCTTTTCGAACTCCGCATCAATGGGGTCATCAGCGACATATTCAGGACTGCCCTGTACCTGCTCGCGGAAAAGATGTACCAGCAACGATCTGTCGCTCCAGCTGATTTTGCGTATTTCCGATGGCGAAAAAAGAATTTTCCGGCCAGTGAGCCAACCTCCGGTTTCCACCACAACCAACGACACCTTCCAGTCCACTGTGTTGATGATAATATCGTCTACACTGCCGATTTCGCCGTCCCTCCCCTCTATCGAATACCGGAGGATCTCTCGGCAGCTCCGCAGCAGCGGTTCACCGGGCGGAGGTTCCGTTGGCAGAGGAATCGCCGGATTAAGCGTAGGAGGGGAGACATATTCACCCGCCAACGGCCAGTACGGATAGAGTTGCAGCGACGGCCATCCATAGTAGTCCACCAGTTTCTCCTGCATCTGGAGAGAAACAGGTTTATCAGTATTGATGTCAGGGCTGTTTTTGATCTGTTCACGGGTCAGATCTACCGGAAGGTCACCTGTTTTCCAATCCGGTTTTTTAAGCACAGAGGGGAGAAGCAGAACTCTTCGCCCTGGCAGCCAGTTTCCGGTGTCAGCCACCATATATTGGATTTTCCAAGCCGCATCCTCGAAGAGCAGGTCCCATACATTCCCTATTTCTCCATCCACAGCCCGCAGAGTATTCCCCTTGATTGCGTTAAATCTATAGCGTGTCATTTCCGTCTCCTTTGTAAGAAGATGAATCTGTATCCACTCTTAAGTATCCCACATCACAGGATAACCACAAATTGCTCATAAACCCGGCCTGAAAACCAAATGACTGCGCACCATGCCGGCCTTGACTTCAATAACCGCTGATATAGGCTTTTAGTGTCTCGACACACAAATGCCGCAATGTCTCATAAACAGGTTGCAAGGTTGCAGATAGAGGTGAAAATGGCTGTCAAAACTACAATCCTTGGTCTAAGGCTGGTACTTTCAATCTTGGCATTTTGTGTGTTGTCCGGTTGTTATACGCCGCCACCCAGCAATGGTGTTTCCTTGCCGACAGTTCGTGATTTTCTGCTTGTGCACGCCAGTTTCAAGGATCAACCCACCGGAATTGCAGTTTCTTCCCAAGCCCGGCTTTTCGTCTCTTTTCCACAGTGGGGTAAAAGACCTCTTCACTCGGTTGTTGAAGTGTTGCCTGATGGCTCGCTTCGTCCATACCCCGACCTTGCCTGGAACAGTGCTGGAAATCAGGTCGATTCTCAATCCGGCAAACATTTCATCTGCGTCCAGAGCGTTTTTGTTGATGACAGGGACAATCTATGGATTCTGGACCCTGCATCTCCTTCTTTTAAAGGGGTGGTTAAGGGGGGAGCCAAACTCATCAAGGTCAACCTGGCCGGAGACAGGGTGGAACAGGTGATTCATTTTGATACCCCCATCATCCGGCCGGAAAGTTACCTCAATGATGTGCGCATCGATACGATCAGGCAGTTAGCATACATAAGCGATTCAGGAACTGGAGCCATTATAGTTACCGACCTTTCAGACGGTACCAGCAGGCGTATTCTCGATGGCCATCCTTCCACCAGGGCCGAAGCGGGATATGTTCCGGTGATTGACGGCCGCAACCTGCTGGGAGAAAATGGACAACCGCCACAAATTCATGCCGATGGTATCGCGCTCAGTCCTGATAACAATTATCTGTACTACCATGCCCTAACCGCTCGGAGCCTCTACCGGATCGAGACCGTTTATCTGAGAGATCCTATTCATACTCCGGAAGAGGTGTCCCGCAAGGTAGAAAAAGTTGCTGAAACCGGCTTGGTGGATGGCATGCTGATCGCCGAAAATGGCGACCTGTACCTGACACTTCCGGAGGAGAAGGCGATCAAGCGTCTCGGCAAAGACGGGAGACTGGCCACGATCGTGAAGGATGAACGGCTCCAGTGGCCTGACAGCATGAGCATCTCTCCCGGCAACCTGCTCTATTTCACCGATTCACAGATCAACAAGATGCCGCGGTTCAACGAGGGCAACGACCGGCGGATTCTGCCGTACAAACTGTACAAAGTACTGTTGCCTCTGCTTTAAAAGTATCTGCCGCGGGACCCAAATATATCGCAGGTGACTGATCATGGGCGGAATACCGGACGGATGGGACTAAAACCCTTAATCATTGCAGCAGCGCGTACCAATAGTACTACTGGCGCTGGCAGGTTTTGCCATTGCCGGATATCTTTCCCTGTTTCAGATGAATATCATTTCCAGCATATGGGAACCTTTATTCGGCAGCGGCAGTCGCAGAATTCTGACTTCATCCATATCTCATCTGCTGCCGATACCTGATGCGGCACTGGGTGCCGCAGGCATCTGCTTGATGCGGTGACCGGCATTATCGGTGGCAGGAGCCGCTGGCGAACCATGCCGCGGATCGTTGATGTCTGCATCGCCGATCATGGGTTTAACAAAAAACTTGGAGTGATCGTTGTGGTGTATGAACCAGAGGAACGAATGCTCAAATAGATGAACTGCCCCCACCATTGTCAATTATGAATACCGGTCTTTGCAGACGCCATAGCTTGCTGCTCTTTAGATGAGTCCATAGTGTCACACCACCTTTCTCAATGCGGGCACTGAGCCGCTCGATAACCCCTAGCGCTATTTTACTGTAGCACTGATAATCCCACGGAAATCGCCTTCCTTATAGCCCACAGCCTTGTCTTCCGGGTATAACGTGGCCAGTTCCTTGCGAACAACTTCGCTCATCGTCGTTGAATCACCGTGACATTTAAGACAGGTCTGTTCCATCATAATCACCTTGTAGAAACGACGGGTATTGTGTGGGAACACGGTAACGCCCTGGGGAAGTTTCTCACCGGCGCTGTGCGCAGCAGCCAAAACCCCCAGCAGCTGTAGCTCTGCTGCATCAGGAGAATTTTGAGGATTTCGCACCTGCAGTGAGGTGCGTTTGATCGTTACACCCAGCTCGTTCTCTATACGGTTTGAGATAGCCGGGGCATCTTTTGCGCAGACATCAATCGCACCAGCAGGACCATTTTTGTGCAGGCTTTCGGTCAGCTTTTTACGCATCTCATGGCCCAGTTGGCCGATCGCTTTAGCTGCGACAGGCTGTTTTGAATTGTCCTCGGCAGCCCCTGATGCCACCGATGTCACCAGCAGCGTTACGGTAATAGCTAAAAGACTAGAATTTCTCATAGCACATCTCCTTCCTTTAAAGTGGCTAAGACAGATTCAACTCAAGCCTGGCATATCCGGCATGCTGGTGTATTTTATCGCTGTTTTCGATCGTCAATAACTCGGAGGTAATCATATCCACCACGGCAAATATCACCACAAAGCTGAAATACCTATTACTCCTAGTTCTCCAATCCCTGATTCTCTAACACTGTAAAACTCACTTTTATACTGTACCTCCCATTTATAATGTGCATATGCACAAAACAATATTAATATCCACAAATCCATTGAAGTGGGTGCGAAGTCTTTTGGCTGCTTTATACTGAAAAGGCCGGCTCGTACAAATACCAGGGTAAAACTGTAACAGGGGAGGAAACCATGAAACGAATGTTCACAGCTGTAGTGATCTGCGCCGTCTTTGCCACCGTCTCCGTTTCCTACGGAAAATCATGGCGTTGGCAGGGGAATCAACAAAATACTTACGGATGGCAGCTGATGACCCCGGAAGAACGGACAGAACACCAGAATAAATTGCGCAGCTTTAAAGATTTTGGTGCCTGCAAAGAGTATATAGATGAACATCACAAACAGATGGAAGAGCGGGCCAAAGAAAGAGGGATCACGCCACCCGTGATGAAGAGGAATCCCTGCGAAACCATGAAATCCAAAAGCATGCTTAAATAAGCGATGTATAATACATTTTCTTATTCAAGTGCCTCAGCTTTAGCCGGCACTGAGGCGCTTGACCTCCTTGAAAGGGATCAAGATGGAGCCATCTGACCCACGCATATATCTGGCTGAAGAGAGGACATTTCTGGCCTGGATAAGGACCGGACTTGCCCTGATGGGTTTCGGATTTATCGTTGCCAGATTCGGGCTATTCCTCCGCGAAGAGCTGGCATATGGGAGACTTTTACCTGAACGGGCTGGCGTTTCTCTTCCACTGGGTATATGCCTGATCCTGTTGGGAATACTGGTTAATTCATGTGCAGCATTGCGTCATCATCGTCACATCCGAGCACTTGATCGCGGTGAGTTCAGGTCCGCGTTCAGCTCCAGCTTTGCCTTTTTTATCGCAGGTGTGCTTGTCATTATTGGGCTGGGCATAGCTATATATCTGTCTCGTTTCTAGTCGAATAAAACCCAGAACTTGCCACAGTCGATCGGCCTCATCGGCGATCCAGCTAATCGATGGGTGTCAGTGATGCCACCACGTTTTGTGAGAACAATTCCCCGTTTTTATTGAAATGCGAGAAGGACTGACAAAGCATTTTCAAGTCTCTTCAGCCGGTACCTGGCTATTGATAATTATTTGAAAATTTGCTTTCCTAAAAGGTTGCAAGAAGAAGTGGCTTTTTGCAGGAGTGATAATCAGGTACTTATGAGGTGATAAAAGCACTGGGCCAAAGGAAACTTCTGTCCGGCAAATTTGAGAGAAAAAATCAATTATTGCGGTTACACTGAGACCATGGCCATTTTCCAGTGATTTCTACTTCGAGGGTAAAACTGAGAAATGTCCTGATGATCACAATTGCTGCCAATATGCCGACACTCGTAAATGTCGGTTCAATAGCAACGGTTCGTATGATATCGGCTGCCACAAGAAACTCAAGTCCCAACAAAATCGCACGGCTGAGCTGCCTTCGATATGCGGCATAAATATCTACCGACGAATCATCCTTGTAATGCCGGTTAGCCGCAATCACGGTGGAAAAGACCGCTCCCAGAGCAATCACCAGAATGCCGGAAACTTCAAGGGATAGTGATACGAATTTTATCAGCCAATCCACAACGTCCATTCAAATCTTCTCCGGTTCACGTTTTTATCGTACCTGGCACCAATCGCCCGTTCATGCAGGGCATTGTAGATCCTCGTCACATCCCCACAGAGACAGGAATGTAGCCCGAACCTGGAGCGCATCCTGATCAAGCATGGGCGCGGCAAGGGTCACCGCGTCCATCCAGATTGATAAACTGTCACAACGGACGGTTTATTGAACGGAATTAGTCGTCCCTGAAATATTTTAACTAGCTAATATTGTTTGTTTTATTAGCGATTACTGTATGATAAAATCGCCGGAAATTGGACTTACACCATCATTTCCCGGTGATTTCATGCAACCAAAACAACGCAGTTCTGACCAAGGTGATCTATTCCGTTCGCGGCTGGATCAGTTCCTTAACCGCCAGCATCCTCTGTTCAAACTGGCGAACTCCATCGACTGGTCGGTCTTTGAAAGAGAGTTTGGCTCCCTGTACGTCGTGAATGTGGGGCGCCCCGGTCTGCCGATCCGGTTGATGGTCGCTCTCCACTACCTCAAGCACGCATTCAATGTCAGCGACGAGGCCGTGGTTGCCCAGTTTATTGAGAACGGCTACTGGCAGTACTTCTGCGGTTTCGATTACTTCCAACACGAGTTTCCGCTCGACCCGACCAGTCTGGTCAAGTGGCGTCAGCGTATTGGGGACAAAGGGATGGAGAAGCTTCTCAAAGCCACCATCGAAACCGCTAAGGCCAAGAAGTACGTGACTGAGGAACACCTGGAGCGGGTCAATGTCGATACCACCGTGCAGGAGAAGGCCATTGCCTATCCGACCGACGCCCGTCTGTACCACAAAGCCCGTCGCATTCTGGTTCGCCTGGCAAAGAGAAACGGCATCGACCTTCGCCAAAGCTACGAGCGGTTGGGCAAGAGAGCGCTCATCATGCAGGGCCGTTACAGCCATGCCCGTCAGGCGAAGCGGGCCAGACGCGAGCAGAAGAGGCTCCGGCTCTACCTTGGCCGGGTTGTTCGTGACATTGAGCGCAAATGCCAGGAACCAGGTCCGCTGCTTACCACCATGCTGCAACGGGCCAAACGGATCTTCACCCAGAAGCGTGACGACAAGAACAAACTCTACAGCATGCAGGCACCCGAGGTGGAATGCATTGCCAAAGGGAAAGCCCACAAGAAATACGAATTCGGCTGCAAAGTGTCACTGGTCAGCACATCCAAGGACAACTGGATCGTCGGCGTCCAGGCACTTCATGGCAATCCGTATGACGGGCACACCTTGAAAGATGCTCTCAGGCAGACGGAAGACCTGACCGGCTGGCGTCCGGGAAACGCCTACTGCGACAAAGGCTACAAAGGCGAGGCCAAGGTCATCAAGCAAACCGCCATTCACTTGGCTAACCGGAAAAAGAAGAGCATGAAACCCCGGGAATGGGATTGGTTCAAAAGGCGCAGTGCTATTGAACCGATCATCGGTCACGCAAAGTCAGATCACCGGATGGACCGCAACTATCTGAAGGGCGAAGAAGGCGACAAAATCAACGCCATCCTGGCCGGATGCGGTTTCAATATCAGGAAGCTCCTCCGAGCGATCCTTTTGTGGCTTTTCAAAGAGCGGTTCAGGCAACTCATAACCGGCTGGATACCCCTGACTCGGCTATAGGAACAACAATTCCAACCAGTCTGAGGCAAAATTTTGGATTTTTCAGGGACGACGAATTAAACAGAAGGTAGTCGACTGGTAACGCAATCCATGGATTATTTTTTGTGACAATCAGGACACTTGGTTGGTCCGGCTTTTCTTTCCTCATGACATCCCTTGCATGTTTTGTGGGCGAAGTCTTTGCCGAAAACCTCGATTTTGCCCGGTTTTTTTTCGTGACAAGGCATGCATGTTTTCAGCATTTCCTGATGTTTTTTGTGATGGAATTCAACATTGCCATTTTTGGCAGGTAATACGATGACATCCTCAGCGAAAATGTTTCCGGCAGATAACATGACGACCGTGACTGTTGCGATGAGAATTTTCATTTTTGATTTCTCCCTTTATTTCAGCCCGACAAGTCTTTGCCATGCAGCGGGACTAGTTCTTGTCATAATCTGGAATTTACATTTACCTGGATCCATTCCCACTATTTTGGCGAAAAATCATTTCAATCTTCTCTGCAGCATGCAGCAAGGGTTTGGAGAACTGGGCATAATCCTGTGCGCTTTTCGAAGCCTTTAATCCGAGCAGGATAGGTCGGACCATGCTTGCCTCCTTAGTTCCCCCTCGGGCTTCCAGCATCGGCTGCAGATCACTCCATGTCTTATCAATGCCGGCAACCGTGTCGGCCAGCTTTGTCGTGTCGTTGGCGTCACTCCATATTTCCAGTTCGCGCCCGTAAAACATCAACAGTTCAACGGGGGTCGGAATGACCAGCCGGAGCGGTGCAGCCATTCCTGATGAGAAAAGGGTGATCCGGTTTGCCAGCATCATCGTTGTGTGCCTGTCCTTCGCAGAAGCTGCCTCGGCCAGATCGCCTGCTACCTTTCCAAGCTGTGGTGCATAGATTTTACTGGGTTCATAGCCTTCGACACTGAATTGCGGAATAACGTTTTTTATCTCCTCAACAGCCAGCAGTGTTTTTTCCCATTGCCCCTCTTTTGCGAGCTGATAGATCCCTACGGCATTTTTTGTAACCTTTGGGAGAACTTTTGGTAAACCAGCAATTGAGGGTGCGTGGGTCTTTTCAGCCGCCGCAGCAGACCTATCTTGTGATGGAGTCAGGATTAAAAGAAGAAACAAAGACAGAACAAGTGGTAGCCTTGAGGATAATTTTAAATACATTGGAGTCTCCTCTGGTCGGCATAGAATGAAAACGAAACTTAAGAATCCACCTACATTATATCCGAAACTTGATCAACTGCATGAATTTGACAACTCTAAGTGATGCATTACGATTTTATTGTGTGAAGTTTTAAAATCAAGAACGAGTAAGGGAGGATAAAATGAACTTGAAGTTAGCAATACTGGTAGCTGTAGTTCAAATTGCCTGTAGTACGGCGCTGGCTGCCGATAGCCACAGCAAAAAAGACACTGGCAGCAAGAACAAGCCCAACGTAACCACCATGAAATGTGAGGAGTTTATTGCTCTGGACGAGACGATCAAACCTAAAATAATTTATTATGGTGTAGCACATGCACGCGGTGGGAAGTCTGGGAATGAAGTAATTGATATCGAAAAGATAGACCGCATCGTTCCGGTCGTTACCGAAGTCTGTACCAAAGAGCAGAAGGCCACCGTCTGGCAGAAGCTTAAGGCAGAAATGAAAAAGATTTTTTAAACGACTGCCATTTTCTGCTAACTGTCGAAATCCTGCTCATGCCACTCTTCTGGTACCTGTCGGCAACTCCTGATTGGGTGGCATGAGCATTATTATATTCACTATAAGTCGAGATGGAGCTATATCGTGCGATACACATGCCAGAAAGGATTTGATTTAGCCAACGGAGAGGGAGAATTTTTTCTGAATCACCATATTTGAAGTCAGATTGCAACAAACTCGGCTGTGTTTTTTCCCTTCTCTTTTGCGAGGTACATTTGCTTGTCAGCCTTCCCCAGCAGTGCATCATAGGTGTCGCACAGTTCACGGCAGGTCACAACACCAATGCTGGCTGTAACCTGCCATCCTGATTGGCTGGTCATAATCTGGAGCGTCTTTAAGAGATGGTTGATTGCCTTGCGCGCTTCTTCTTCGCCTGTTTCGGCAAAACAAACGGCAAACTCGTCACCACCGATACGACCGGCAATATCGGTTCTGCGAATCGCATGTAGTATGGTTTCGCTGACCTGCTGGAGCAACCTGTCGCCACGGGCATGGCCCTGCGTATCGTTTACCCGCTTGAAATTATCAAGATCTATGAAAGCAAGTGAAAGCGAATGTTTATATCGCCGTGCGCGGTCCATTTCTTCCTCGACACGGTCACGGAAGGCCCCTTTGTTCAGCAGGCCCGTGAGCCGGTCAGTTTCAGAACGCAGCCTCTCGCGTTCAAGCGCCCTGCGCAATTGCGCCTGCAGTGATACGGTATATGCAATTAGAACAAAAATGCCGAACCGTGTGAAGGCATTCCAGGACATAACTGCTTCGCTCTCTCCAGACGGGTTATTATTTGCATTGACTAAAAACCAACTCACAGTTGCTCCAACAGCAACAAAGATTCCCTCCACTTTTCCACAATACCAGGCAGAAAGAAGGACTGGCACCGCGTAAAGAAGCATCATCGAGACATGAACGCCGCTCAAATAGTCGGAGTACCCGATGATTATCGTAGTAACAAACGAAGCGGCAAATATTATGTGCCGTTTAATCATGTCGATCTCAAATTTTTTAAAATATAGATACTTCTTTTTATTATAGCACCTTGCGCAGCGGGTAAAGGTCTCTCCAGGGAAGGCAGCTTGGATTGGCCATAGCTATATTTCTTGTTCGGGATCAAATCAGACCAGAACTTGCCGTAGTCTATCGGCTTCATCAGGTTCCCAAAGCTTTCTTTCATGAGATTTTGACACTGTTTAAATAGAGGATCAGCGTCCAGTGATTCTCTTTTTCTTTACCTTTTTTGCAGGTTTTACTTTTATTTTTTTCGAAGTTCTTTTCTTGCTTTTTACGGACACTTTTTTAACCTGCTCCGGAGCAAGCCGGCTTAACAGTTCCACCGGTTCCAGTAATCGCGGATCGGCCTGCCGTGCCGCATTAAAGGATTCCCTTGCCTTCTCCTTGTCTCCAGTTTTCAGGTAAACCTTTCCGATACCATTTAAAGCTCGTGCATGATCCGGTTTTATTTCCACCGCCTTTTGGAACTGTGCAAGAGCACCATCATGGTTATGCCGGTACGCATACATTATTCCCAGGCGGTAATGACTATCGGCACTGTTGGGATTCAGATTAACGTCTTCTTCCAGGAGAGCTGTCGTTTCGTCATACTGTTTTTTCTTTACATAAATTGCTATGAGAGCATTCCTTGCCTCGACATCGGTGGGGATAAGACGGAGTATTTCCAGTAGATGTTTTTTTGCTTCATCCGGCATCTTTCGTTTCATATAAAGCTGTGCCACCCCCCGATGCGCTTCAATGTTCTCGGCATCAAGTTCAACGGCTTTTGTATAAGCGTTTGTAGCTGCCTGATAGTCCCGTTTCTTTTCCAATAGACGGGCCAACTTGTAGTAGCTTAACGGGTTGTCGCCGTGTCGGCTGATCAACTCTCGATACTCCTGTATTGCCTCAGTAAATTCTCCCCGTAACACATGGATTTCGGCAAGACGTCGCCTTGCATCGCCGTTATCTTCATCCAGCCTGATTGCCTCCTTGTACTGGCTGATACTTTCATCTAAAGCGCCTTTGCGTTCATAAAGAGCGCCAAGATTATAGCTGATTCGTCCATTCCCCTCTTTGCGGCGAACTGCCTGTTCGTATGCGGCGATAGCCTCCAGATCGTGACCGGCCGCCATTTGAGCATCTCCGAGCTTTTCACGAACTCCTGCAGTTTCAGGCTTTTCCAGAAGCAGAGCACTGTATTCATTTGCCGCCTTATCATATGCCCCGGCTGCTGCAAAAGATGCAGCCCTTTGCATATGATCAGTAGGGCTTACGCTCCGTTCAACTCCAGCCAGGCGATACTCATTACCTGCTTCGATGGAATTACCTATCATTTCGAGCAGTTGTGCCAACCGGTAGTGACTGTCTCTGTTCTCTGGATTGGCTGCAAGGGATAGCCTTATTTCGGCGATAGCCTGATCATACTGTTTTTCTTTTTGATATATTTCGGCAAGCTTCAAATGGGAGATTTCGTTAGCAGGCTGTAAATTCAACACTGCCTGGAACTTTTCCCGAGCCTTTACAAAATTCCCCTGTCCCAAATAACATTGACCCATACCGATTTGCACAGACACATCATTAGCGAATGTAGGCATGGTCTGTTCGTAATTAAGCAAGGCAAGACCATAGAACTCGCCTTCAAGATAAAGGTCAGCCAATGCCTTGGCGTAAATTGGAGAGTTTTTTAGCTTCAGAGAACTGTAAAGGTTAACGGATGCTTCATCCGGGACTCCTTTCTTTAACATTAGCAGCCCGAGTTGGCCGTAGGCATCAGCGAGCAACGGTTCTTTAGAAATAGCGTTACGATACTCACTTATGGCCTGTTCTGACTTATTACTCGCCCCCAAAGCCAATCCTTTCAGGTAATGAGCCGCTCCCCCATTGGGGCAAAGAGCAGAAATCTGTTTTTCGATCTTGGTTCTTTCTGCAGGTGGTGTTTCATTGGTAACACCCTCAACGGCCTTAGTTGCCTCACTACAGCGATCTCCTTTACCGAATCCCCAAGTAAAACCACACAATAAAAAAGTGAATAAGATTAGTATTAAGCCATATATGCATCTGTGCATGGGTCCCTCTATATACCAAAGGCCGCTGTAGCGGCCTTTGGTATGATGATTTATTTGATAACAACAAACTCGTCTCGACGGTTTTTGGCCAGGGCAGCTTCATTATGGCCGGGATCAGCCGGTTTTTCCTCACCATAACTGATAGTTGACAATCGGCCAGATGGAATGCCCATAGTTGTCAGATAACTAACAGCTGCTTTCGCTCTCCGCTCCCCAAGTGCAAGATTGTATTCGCTAGAACCACGCTCATCACAGTTCCCTTCTATTCGAATTGTTGCGCGAGGATTTTTCATCAATAATTCAAAGTTCTTGGAAAGCGTTTGACGGGCTGTATCACTCAACGTTGAAGCATCAAAATCAAAATAAATATTCTCAAGCGATTGCTGCAGATCAGCGGTTGACGCCTCTTTGGAATCTTGCTGAGACTTCTTTTGATCGACGGCTTTAACATCGGATGAATTCACCGCCGTTGTTGCAATAGTTGGCTTATCCGGTGTTTTTGATTTTAACGCACCATCATCAGGCTTCGTGGATATTGCTACCGGTACAATTGGTTCTTCTTTTTTAACGACGTCCTGTGTAGCACAACCTGCAAACATGAACATCCCCGCAAAAACAACCGGCAGAAGCCGATTGATAGATCTCTCCATTGTATTTCTCCTATTATTAGAAACGTTAGATAAAGGCGCAAATATTCACCCAAGTACAAAAGTACAAGGAAATAGATAAGTGCGTAACAAGATAGTATTTAATTATTATCAGGAGATGATTAACGGAGGGGCGCGAGATGAGTTAAAAAACAGAAGAGTAAATTCAGTAAAGTGAGCAGCAAGCAATGACTTCGTTCGGTAGGGAAGTACAGTCCGAAGTTGGGTGGGGGCTGCCATGACGGCAAGAAAATCGATGAATTTATTAACAGTCTGCTGCGATGTTTTGACCTGAATCTCAATGACGGCCTTTCGACTCGGCTTGGGCCGATGAGGACGCGAAAGATCAGGCACACGCATTCCACCAAGCACCAAACAAAATGCAATAATGGCCGTAACGAAAATAGAAACATGTCTTTGATGCACGCTGCTATCAGTCATTCGCTATTAAATACACTGATCCTGATCAAAAAACAAGGTTAGGCACACTACGTTTTTACCCCTGATGAAGAAGGGCTAACCTCCTCTACTTTCTGGATCGTGTGCCATTATGAATCGGTTTAGTGGGGTATCCACCCGGCAAAGCTGACAGTTTTTGCCAGGGCTGAGAGCAGATGTGCCGGCAACGCCTCTCAATTGCAACACCACACAGGAACTACTGCAACCGAAACGCCACAGCAAACAATCGAGCCGCACATGCCATCATGCCTTCTTTTTCCCTATTGCCGCAGTCTTAGCGAACAAACCGGTCCCAGGTGCCAAATGACTCCATGATTTTCCCCCTGGGTATACTCAATCCAGCTATCACAACCCCGGAAAGGATACCATTTACAATTGCAACGGTCCCGCCTCCAATGACGAAGCTACCGACTACAAGCACTGCACCCGTAATCAAGTTAAGATACCTGAGAAGCCGGACCGGTTCCCCCATGGCGATCACCGAAACAGTGACAATCAAAGCCCCAGTGATATGGCAGAGATTGGCGCCGGTTTTTGTCTGCTGCAGTACGGCGGGCGCCGCCATCAGCCACACTCCGACAACGGCGGCAATAGCCAGCGTCCAGGGAAAAGTCATTCCCCAAAACATTGCCTTTCCCAAAGCTAGCGGCTGCGACGAAAGCTCGTGCAACGGTGGGGTCCGCTCGTCCTTGCCCCCTCCCTCTACCGTCCCCCCCAGCCAGAATACTTTCCAGAAAGATTCCCCCTGTCGCTTCTTCGCCGCCACGAACTGACACATCGCTACCACCTCGTCCGCTTCGAGGGGAATCATCGGCAGCATAATCCCAGCCGCTAGCAGGCAAAAGGTGCACCACTGGCCGACCACGATCGGCTGCGATGCAACAAGGAAGATATGGACAAGCCCAAGTGGGATCACGAGAATTCCAAAAAAGGTAACCATCCAGGGCATGGTGCGCCAGCGCGCCTGGCTCCCCATGAATCCCATCAGAAACTCGAACGTGTAGGCAAAGGCACCGAGCCCGGCGTCGGAGATCGGCAGTGATTTGGACATATTCGAGGTCAGCACCTGACGGGTCGCATTACCGAAAAAGGGATCGGCGACGTCCGGAATGTATCCCAGCTGAAATGCTGCAAGATAGCGGGACACGAGCCATCCGGCGAAGCCAAGGACGATCATGATCCAGCGCTGCGGCCAGGACGAGGGATTGAACGACCATCCGGGGGGAGTGTCCGGCCCCATCTGCATGAACTTGATCATGTTCGGCATGCCTGGGATAAGGATAGTAAGGGCTATTACCAATACGCCGACGAGGCTGTCGTTCAGATAGGTAAGCGGGTTGGGCGCCCAGAAGAGAAGCGGAGCAAAATTGAGCCATACGCCGACAAAGCAGGCCCCCCAAAGGCTGAAGGGACGGTCGGGGGAAAGGGAACGCCAACCAAAAATAACGAGCAGGACTCCGCATAAAAAGTCGCTCCACTGCAGGATATTCACCCGCTGCATAACATCAAGCCACACCGTTCGATCGTGCGGAGTGGTAATGGCCGTGCCGAAGCCGAAGGTTACGGGTGCCACTGCCATCCAGATGCCGAGCATGACGATCATCCAGTAGATCCAAAGGGTCTTCTGGTGATGCATGCGGAGCATCTCCATGCGGTGCTCCGGGGACATCATGTCCTGCATCTCGTTATTATTCCCCGGCTTCTTCATCTCCGGCCGAGCAACACCTCTGCCTCCCATTTTTCCCTTTGATTCCGCCATAATTCCTCCACTTTCGGAGAGAGTCTCGGTATCTAGAAGAGGCAAATCTGTAAACAACGGCTGTTGGAGTCAAAAAACCTTTAGTTTCAATTCTCACCCCTTCCGGAGTTGTGTCAAGCGCCCCCTTGCCCTTGGAGGAGTTGGATTGATAAAAGAGTATTCAGAGTTAAAATTTTTGATCAGCAGCAGAGCCCCGATGACATTCCAATAGAGGTCAAGATCCTGCTGCCTCTGCTGTAAATCCCTTCAAAGGCTGCCATGAAACCAAGTACAAAAAAGGTGATTTTTGCCGCAATGACGGCGAATTTACTCATAGCCGGTACAAAGTTTTGTGCCGCCTGGTCGACCGGTAGTTCGGCCATCCTCTCCGAGGGCGTCCATTCCCTCGTTGACACCGGTAACCAGGTACTCCTCCTTTATGGACTGCACCGGGCGGAGCGTCCCCCGGACGAGCAGTTTCCGTTCGGCCACGGCAAGGAAATATACTTCTGGAGTTTCGTCGTCGCTATCCTCATCTTTGCACTGGGCGCTGGCATTTCGCTTTACGAAGGGATCCTGCACCTGCTGCATCCAAGCCCGCTTGAAAATCCATTTATCATTTACATCATAATCACCGCTGCACTTGTTTTCGAAGGTGTTTCCTGGGTCATCTCGATACGAGAATTCAGGCGGCAAGAAAAATCGAGAATGGGCTTTCTGCAGGCGATCCGCAAAGGGAAGGACCCTTCCCTGTTTCTGGTTGTAATGGAAGACTCGGCTGCGATGCTAGGCCTCCTGGTGGCGCTGGCGGGAATCTCCCTGACCCAGCTTACCGGAAGTCCCCTCTTCGATGGCACTGCTTCGGTGGTGATAGGTCTCATTCTTGGCGTGACGGCCATGCTTCTGGCGCGTGAGACCAAGGGACTGCTTATAGGAGAAGCAGCCGACGTCGAGACGGTGCGGGCGATCAGGAAGATTCTCATCGATGGCAAATATGTGGACCACGTCAACGAAGTACTTACCCTGCATATGGGGCCGGATTTCGTCGTGACTACTGTGAGTCTTGATTTTGCCGATCATGTGCCTGCCGGGGAAGTGGAGCGTACCGTCGTCGAGCTTGAAACCGCTATCAGAAATCGGGTACCAGAGGTAAAGAAAGTTTTTATAGAAGCTGAGGCATGGCGCCGGCCGAAATAGACTTTTACAAAAAACAACGAATAGGGTTTGAGCTTGATTCGGGGCTACCCGGCACGGCGTACCCGGCTCAACGAGCAGTTGGTGGGATTAAGTAGAAGCTTCCAAAGGTGTCTGACAGATATTTTCAAACAGAAAAAAGATGACTAAGTCAAGAACAGACAGTATGATTTTTGCCATCATGAAAACCTTCCTATTGCCGCACCTCATCTGCCCTGCCTGCCTTCCTAAAGAATGCCAGCTTGTTCATTCTATTAAGGCTGAAAAAGATGGTGACATCATTACAGGGAACTTAACCTGCACTAGATGTAAATGTAATTTTCCAATTCGTGACGGAATTGCATACCTGCTTCAACACCCTGACGGCGGCCCTTCCGGTGGTCAATGGCGTTACGAGGAATCAGACACTATTGACCGTTACCTGTGGAGTCATTTTGCAGATTTGGCTGGTGATCAGGAAAACGCCGAGGCCAATAAAGCATGGGCAAGCTGTCTGGCAACTCAAACCATTTCTGCAGTCGATGCGGGTTGCTCTGTTGGAAGGGTTACTTTCGAAATGGCTGCCAGAGGCGGTTGGGCGGTGGGATGTGATCTTTCATTCAACTTTATCAAGATGGCCCGTCGCTTGGCTCGGGACCGTCACTTGATTTTTTCACTTCCTTTGGAAGGGAACCTGCGGGAATCTTTTCGTATTCAATTACCTGATGCCTGGCCCACAGATAAACTGGAATTTGTGGTGGCTGATGCCCTTAAAATGCCTTTTGCTCGTAACACCTTTCAGCAAATTGCTTCATTAAATCTTCTAGACCGGGTCAGCTATCCACTTGCCCACCTATTTGAGATGAATCGCATTGCCAATCTTAAAAGTTCATCATTCCTGTTCGCTGATCCGTTTTCATGGTCTACAACCGCTGCTCCTGAGGAGTTGTGGTTGGGAGGTACAATGACCGGTCCATATAAGGGAAGAGGGCTTGAAAATGTTCGTTCACTTCTCGAGGGAAAAGGCAATATCCTGACTCCACCATGGAAGATTACTCGCACTGGTGCTGTATCATGGAAAATGCGCTCCCATTGCAACCATTGTGAGCTTATTAAGAGTCCATTTTTGATTGCTGAACGTTGACACCCGCAGCTTAATGAGAGTGGACCGGCGGCAGAATTCATAGCATCCGTAGCAGAGAACACCTTAATGACCAAGGCCACAGCAATTCATGGCTTAGTGCTTGCTTGTGCTGCTTCTTGCGGGGGGCATATTTCAATATCTAAATATTGAACATGAAATAGCCACCCAATGGTATTGACAACATAACAGCTCACGCGGCTCGCGGTCCCCTCGCCTACTCAACCACACGTCTCAACGGTATAACCTGTGTCCCACGTTTTAATCCATCGAGGTAGTCAGCCCACAGCTGCATCATCTTTCTGCGTTCAGCAAGATGAGCGGTACGATTGTAAGCCCTACCATTAGGATCTCTTACAGCGTGGGCAAGCTGGTGCTCAATGTAATCGGGCCGAATCTGCAATACTTCATCAAGAATTGTGCGAGCCATAGCTCGAAAGCCGTGTGGGGTCATTTCATCATTACTATAGCCCATACGTCGAAGTGCCACTCTGAGAGAGTTTTCACTCATGCACCGTAATGGTGAACGATTGCAGGGGAATACATATTTACTATGACCGGTCAATGGTTGAAGTTCTTTCAGGATTTCAATTACTGGTATGGCGAGGGGTACAAGGTGAGGGTGTTTCATTTTCATTTTTTTTGATGGGATATTCCATTCCCCTGTGGCAAGGTCGATCTCGGTCCATTCTGCTGCTCGCAATTCACCCGGTCTGACAAAAACATATGGAGCGACTTTAAGAGCACATTTGACGACAAAAGATCCCTCATAATCATCTATTGCCCTCAGTAGAGTTGCAACCTGCTTTGGTTCTGTAATAGCGGCATGATGACCTTTTTTATATGGAGGCAAAGCCCCTTTGAGATCAGCAGCACAATCACGTTCCACCCTCCCAGTAGCGATTGCGTAACGAAAGACTTGGCTACACGCCGATCTTGTACGATGAGCTGTCTCGAGAGAACCACGAGATTCAATCCTGCGCAACATCATAAGGAGTTCAGGAGCAGTCAAGACATTTATCGGCCTAGCTCCTATCCAAGGAAAAACATCTCGCTCAAAATTTGCCAGCATCTTTATACGGTAACTATCAGATTTATCAGTTAGAAACTTTCTATGCCATTCACGTGCAATAACTTCAAAACTATTTTCATCAGTGAGTATTTTTGAAGCTTTTTGAGCCTTTTTAACGGCATCAGGGTCAACACCCTTAACTAACAACTTTTTTGCATCATCACGACGTTGTCGTGCATCCATTAGCGACAGAGCAGGGTACGCACCGAATGAAAGACGTTTTTCTTTTTCATCGAAACGATATTTGAAACGCCATAGCTTGCCTCCGGATGGAGTGACGAGCAAATGCAATCCTCCGCCATCGTAGAGTTTATATTCTTTCAATGCAGGTTTTGCGTTCCTGACCTTCATCTCGGTAAGCGGAGCAATCCGTTTAGGCATGACTTACCTCCTCTTGGGGGCATCCAAATATTCATGGGGGCATTTAACTCTCAAAAATGCCCCTAAAACAATTGGACCTGTGCATACCATGCTGAACAGCTCAGTACAATAAAAAAGAAAAAGCCCTTGATTTCTCAAGGGCTTTTGAACTCGTCCGGACCATTCCGGACTATTTAATGGTCGGTGCGACTGGATTCGAACCAGCGACCACTAGACCCCCAGTCTAGTGCGCTACCAGGCTGCGCTACGCACCGTTTTAATACAATTGTTGCTATTACCTATTTTTTTGCGCCTAATCCACATTGGGGAAAGCGCTGCGAGTCACAAAATAGACAAACAATCTATGATAATATTTTTTCACTGTCAAGAAGAAATAAAACATCATTCATCTACAACCACCTGACCCTCAAAAAATTTCTCTTCTCTTTTACTCCTCGCGGATTGGCACGAATATACTGTATAGGCCATTAATTCAGGCTGTCAACTGGATCAGCAATCGGTGTCTGAATGGTTTCATCGGCGACAGTCAAATAAAGAATTCCTTCAGTTATCGTAACGGACCAGGATATAAAACGCTCAAGGCGAGATACCAATTTAGTTATGAAATAATAGTCAAGACCTTTAATAAGTAGGTTTGGCAACCTGTTCAGCTTTAAGAGGTGCTGCTGATCCCATTTCGCAAGGGTTTTGCCGCTGCATAAAATTGCAGTTTTTTCAGAATGCCTGCTGGCCTTGATAATACGATCCGATTCTGGAAGTCCTACCTCTACCCATAATTGTACTCTTCCATCAGGTCCTTTAACCCACAAATCAGGTTCGTCAGCAGCGCTGATTCCTTTTGTAAAAACCAAACCTTCTTCATGAAAGATAAGATAGGCAAGTATACGTAGGATCAGCCTTTCTTCAGTTTCCGAGGGATGCCGGGCAACTGTTATCTGCAGGGTTTGGTATATTTCTCGATCAATATCAGAAAGCTGGATAGAGGCTTTGTAAATTGTTGATGGTAGAGCCATGTGCCGTAGGTGCCTCTAAATGTGTGATAATGTGCCTACTGCAGGGCTACCAGAGCTTCATCGGCAGTTTGATCATAACGTGCACGTTCTTGTTGAGCAGCCATCTCCAGGGCCTTATCTATGGCAGGATATTTGAGGGCAAGAATCCTCGCGGCCAACATGGCAGCATTACGAGCTCCGTCAATAGCGACGGTAGCGACCGGCACGCCAGGGGGCATTTGAACTGTTGATAGCAAACTGTCAAGACCAGTGAGAGGACCATTTCCAAGTGGAAGGCCGATTACTGGCAGGCGCGTGTGACCAGCAACAACTCCCGCCAGATGAGCCGCCAATCCGGCACAGCCAATAAAGACCTGCACCCCCTCTCTGTGAGCGCGCTCCAGGTAGGCCAGCACTTTATCCGGAGTACGGTGGGCCGAAGCTATTACTATTTCACATGGAATGCCAAGTTCGGCCAATGTATCACGAACTTTTCCGACAATCGGTAGATCATTAGGGCTCCCGGTGAGGATACCGACTAATGAAGTATTGGGAACAGCGGCGGCGTTTTTTGTAATCATTCTTTCCTCTTTTTACGATTAATGAGTATGGGGTTCCCATTAGAAATTTAGATATCAACAGAGGAAGGTGAGTTTAACGGGGAGATTTTTTTTGTCAATGGAAAGGTTTGTTTTTTGTTCCACTCTTCCAGGTTGCCTCTTATGTTTTAATAAAAAAATATTTAAACCACAGCACTGGATAGCGAAAAAAGTGGTCACTGCCAGATTCCGAATGTATTGTCGCGTAAATTATGGTAGAATTTCTCGCTTTTAAAACACTGTAATACAACAGCGGGATACATGGTCTGACGTGTGCATCGGACCAGGAGGAATGAATTGAAAAATTCTTTACATTGGTTACCGGAAAGCGAGGAGCTTTATCGCACTGTTGCTGACTTTACTATGGATTGGGAATATTGGTTATCGACTGACGGCTCATTTCGCTATGTCTCTCCCTCCTGCGAGGAGGTGAGCGGTTACACCAGAGATCAATTTTATAATGATTCAGATCTGTTAGCGAGAATAATTCATCCGGAAGACCTGACTCTGTTCAAAGAACACATGCAGCGTATATTTCATAATGAAAGCACTGAGCCACTCGTCTTTCGCATCATTACCCATGAAGGACAAGAACGTTGGATTTCGCAGGTCTGCCGAGCCATCTATGGACCCGACGGGACGTTTATGGGACAGCGTGCCAGCAACCGTGACATAACAGACCTTAAAATTGCTGAAAAACTTGTACTGCAAAAAACTCTACAGCTGGAGAAAGAAGTGGCTGAACGCCAGGCGGCTCAGAAAAATCTGGCTTTAAAACAGCTCGAACTGGAAGAAATAAATCAATCTCTGGAAGAGCGAGTCAAAAAGACTATTGAAGAGTTACGCCAAAAGGATCAGATGATGATCACACAAGGAAGACAAGCTGCCATGGGTGAAATGATCGGCAATATCGCTCACCAATGGCGACAACCCCTCAATGCGCTGTCATTACTATTGGCAAACATTAAAGATGCATATACGTACAACGAATTGGACGCTGCTTATATGGAGCAGGCCACAGCCGACGGCAATCGTCTAGTGCAGAAGATGTCTGCAACAATCACCGATTTTCGCAATTTTTTCCGTCCGGATAAAGAACGTGTCTCATTTCCAGCCATCAAACAGGTTACCAGTGCCATTGACTTAATGAGTTCAAGCTTCAACAATTCCAATATCAGCATTCGCGTAGATTCAGACCCAAAAGTAGTACTTTACGGATTTCCTAATGAATTTTCACAAGTGCTGCTCAACCTGCTTTCCAATGCTAAAGAAGCTATTCTGGCACACGGCGTTGCCAGGGGCGAGGTTGTCATCAATATTAGCGCCGAGGAAGGACAAGGGGTGGTAACACTACGTGACAATGGTGGAGGTATTCGCACTGACCTTCTGGACCGAATTTTCGAACCTTATTTTTCCACAAAATCAATGGGTACCGGCATTGGGCTCTACATGTCAAAAATGATTATTGAACAAAACATGGAAGGAACAATAACAGCACATAATGTGGAGGGGGGCGCTGAATTTAAGATTAAGACTCCATTAAGCCAAAGCGAACCCTAAACAGGCCTTGTAATTCTTCACCGTTACTGCAACTGTAATCGACTATCTTGTTGCATAAATCCCCAAATTTTAATTTTCCGCACCAAGCCTAATAAGAACTGCCAATGCAACACATGAAAAGCAGGCGCCGACACAAAATGTCATTGCAGGGCCTGCAGCTGTCCAAATGCCGCCGGCCATAATACTTGCACCAAACAAAGCAAGGCCACCTACTAGATTAAAAACACCGAAAGCTGTCCCACGCATTTCCGACGGAGCAGAATCAGAGACCAGAGCAGATAGTAAGCCCTGGGTCGCTCCCATGTGAAGTCCCCAAGCTGCCACTCCCACAAATACCATCCATATACTACCGGCAACAGCAAGCAGAATGTCGGCCACTATAAGAAAACCAATTCCCCAGACAAGCAGGCTGCGCCGATTGCAATTGTCTGAAAGTTTGCCAAAAGGATAGGCACTGACAGCATATACGACATTCATCAAAATCAGAACTGAAGGTACTAATGCTACTGAAAGTCCCATATCTTTGGCGCGCAGCAACAGGAAAGCTTCTGAAAAGCGTGCCAAGGTCAATATTGCAGAAAAAGCTACAACCCACCAGAATCGATCAGGCAGTCGCTGAAGATTTGTTTTGCTGATTGGAAACTTCCCTGGAGAAGTGGCTTGACTAGCTGTCCCCGGTTCTTTCACGCCAAAAACGATCAGTAGCACACAGAATATAGCAGGTAATACCGCAACCCAAAATACCACTCGGAAATTATCGTGGGTGATCGACATCAGCCCCATGGCCAGCAGTGGCCCAGCAAAGGCACCGACAGTATCCATAGACTGGCGCAAACCATAGGCTGCTCCGCGACTCTCGGGCGGTGTGATATCGGCAATCAGCGCATCGCGTGGCGCCCCGCGAATTCCTTTGCCGACGCGATCTAAAAAACGGGCAATAAGAACAGCACCGATACCGCCAGCCAGTGGGAAGAGTGGCTTGGTCATGGCCGCAAGGCCATATCCAAGCAGCACGAGGAATTTTCTCCGTCCAATCCAGTCTGAAATCACACCGGAAAAAATTTTGATAATTGATGCTGTCGCCTCAGCAATCCCTTCAATAACTCCTACAGAAAATGCATTTGCGCCCAGGACTGTTACCATGAACAGTGGCAGCAGACTGTGGATCATCTCAGAGGAAAGATCCATGCAAAAACTTACCAGGCCGAGTGCAATGACTCCTCTAGGCAGAGTTGTATTACGTGACATACCTACTTTCCTCTAAAGCCTCATATGCATCACATGACCACATTCTATGATTATTTGATCTGTTTCCTCCGGCCCCATTTTAGGAACTGAACACTCTGGCGCTGCCCTTCCCAGTTGCGGAGCGGTTGCATCTACAAGCTGCCCTTACCGGCTTTTCCTGAGTCTTCTTCTAAATGATTAGACAGCTTGCTTAAGGTCATTATGCGCATACTTTGGCAACAGATTATCGGCGCAGTAACAAGTGAGAGCGCAAACCAATAGCTGGTTCCAGCTCTCTGATGGAAGTTAGCATTCAAAGGATATGTGTAACAAAATAAGATTGAGCAAAAAGAAAATTAAGCACAAAAAAAGGCTACGTTTTACCGTAACCCTTTATTATTTTTGTTGAGGATGTAATCCGACTGCAATACACTCATCACATCTTACAGTTGACCACGAATAGCCAAAAGTTCTAATTTTATTTCCTTTAGCAGATCGAGGTGAATTGAACTGATAGTCGGTGGGGTTTCTTCTGGAGAGGATATTTTGCCACGTGAGGAAATGCGTTTCTTAACGCCTTCAAGTGTAAACTTATCTATGTACAACAAGTTCTTTATCTCAAGAATAAGTTTCACTTCTTTTTTACTGTACAAACGTTGACCAGTACTACTTTTTTCAGGCTTTAGAAAGGAGAATTCAGACTCCCAAAAACGAAGTACCGAAGTTCTTACATTGGCAAGCTGTGCCACTTCACCAATTTTGTAATAAAGCTTGTCAGGGAATTCAAGATCCATATTGGCAACTAGGCTGCTTCTTCTGCCTCATCATTGATGGCGTTTTTAAGAACCTGGCTTGGCTTGAAAGTTAATATTCGACGAGCACCAATAGTGATAGTTTCACCTGTTTGTGGATTACGTCCCCTACGGTCAGCCTTTTGCTTAACGACAAAATTACCAAAGCCGGCAATCTTTATCTTTTCCCCAGTTTCCAAAGTATTTTTGATAATACTGAAAACTGTTTCTACCATCTCGGCAGATTCTTTTTTAGAGAAACCGATCTTCTGATGAATTCTTTCTACTATGTCCGCTTTGGTCATAACAACCTCATTTTACAGCTTTTTTTGTGGCAGGATGCAAAGGAAAGTCTTTATAGCATAGGGAAATAGGTTTCGCAATAGGTTTTTATCTAATCGAAACCTTCAATTTACTCACAAGATTTTCTGTTATTCTGGAATGGATAATATTGATTTCGTCATCGGTTAAAGTTCGATCATAAGACCTATAACGGATTCGGATAGCAATGCTTTTGAAACCTGTTGGTATTCCGGCACCTTTATAGACATCGAAAATCTCTGCATGCTCAATTTCCTGAGCTTTTATGCCTTTTACTGTTTCAAGAATCTTCTCAGCTGAAAGACAATCCGAAGCTAGCATTGCTAGATCCCTGGTACTATCCGGGAAACGTGAAGGTACTACTATGGCTGCTTTGAGCCTATGTAGTACTACTAGCTTTTCAAAATAAAGTTCAAAGCAAAATACCGGCTTTTCAAGCCCAAAATTCTTCTGAACGGTCGGATGAATTTCACCAATTGTGCCCAAGCGTTCCTTGCCGACCATAATACTGCATGATTTTCCTGGATGATAAAATGTTTCCGGCGTATCAACAACCCACTTTACATTGGATATATGGAGTTCTTCCAGCAGGTTCTCAACCACACCTTTTGCATCGTAGAAATCAATAGAATCCCGACTGTTCCCCCATCCTTCTCTTTCACGTGCACCGGTAAAAGCACCAACCAAATAAATTGGCTCATGGGGCATTTCTTCATTCTGCCTGTTAATGTACACCCGTCGCATTTCAAACAAGCGCAAATCAAGGGATCGATGACTTATATTTTTAGCCACAGCCTCGAGTAGTCCCGGGATAAGACTTGTTCGCATTACAGACTGTTCTTCGACAAGTGGATTTGCCAGTTTGATAACCGACCTTCGAGGATCGACATCGGACATCAACAACTTATCAGCAGCATCAGGAGTGGTAAAACTAAAATTGATGATCTCGTTCATACCATGAGCTACAAGAATATTGCGGAGCATTGATTCGAGTCGCTGATGTAATGAGGGACGATCTGATATTACACGCGCGATCGGCATGGAAGCAGGGATGTTGTCATAACCGTTCAATCTAGCAATTTCTTCAACAAGGTCGATTTCACGCTCGATATCAATGCGATAAGAAGGAGGTGTGACCATCAGAATACCGTCGGTCATTTCAGTCACGGAACATTCCAAACCACGGAGTATATCAATCATCACCTTGCTTGAAAGTTTTATACCAAGAAGAGCATTCGCACGCTCAGGCCGAAAAGAAATTGCAGGTGGCACTGATTTTACAGGATATACATCAATAAAACCTTGTGCCACTGTCCCACCTGCCAGTTCAGCAACAAGAGCGGCAGCACGGTCAAGAGCACGAATAACACCATCAATATCGGTTCCACGCTCAAAACGATGCGAAGATTCGGTATGCAAACCGAGACGCTTGCTGGTAGTTCTGATAGCAGCGGGCTTGAACCACGCACTTTCAAGCAGGATGGAAGTAGTTGAGTCATTTATTTCGGAATTTTCACCACCCATGATTCCAGCCAGGGCAACCGGTCCTCCTGCATCGCAGATAACAAGGTCACTCGCTACAAGCACTCGCTGTTGACTGTCGAGAGTAGTAAAAATTTCTCCTTCCAACGCTCGACGGACAACAATGCGACTGTCGACTAACTGGTCACAATCAAAAGCGTGCAGCGGCTGTCCAAGTTCCATCATGACCAGATTGGTGACATCAACCACGTTGTTAATGGAACGCACACCGACTGCAGCCAATCGATTTACAAGCCATTCGGGAGATGGAGCGATCCGACAACCATGTACTGCGCGAGCAGCATAACGGGGACACAGTTCAGAATCCTCAACACTAACTGTAATTGAACTGTTGATGCTCGGTCCATGTTCTGGTACGGCGATGCGATTGCATTTTACTGAAGTACCGATCTTGGCAGCAATCTCACGGGCAACACCGATTACACTCAGACAATCTGCACGATTGGGTGTCAGGCCTATTTCAAAAAAGGTGTCCTTTAACCCGAGTGACTCAAATACCGGCGTACCGGGGACAAGGGTTGGAGGAAGAATCATGATGCCGGCACTTTCTTCAGCAAGACCTAACTCTTTTTCAGAGCAGAGCATGCCGCATGACTCCTCACCGCGAATTTTGGACCGCTTGATCTTGAAGTCACCGGGCAATACGGCACCAATTTGAGCGAGCGCCACAATATCTCCTGCTTTGAAATTCTGAGCGCCGCAGACAACATCAACTATTTCTCGTCCGTTATTGACACGACACACTGACAGCTTGTCAGCATTTGGGTGCTGACGCTTTTCTTCAACAACGGCGACAACAACTTGGTCCATTCCAGCACCGTAATTTTCCATGCCTTCAACTTCAAGACCGAGCATAGTCAGCAAATCAGCCAACTGCTCAGGAGATTGATCGAAATCAACAAATTCCTTAAGCCAATTATAAGTTACTTTCATTATCTGACACCATTTACAAGAGATAAAATATACAACCGATATTCCTGTGAGATCAATCTCTTCGGCTAGAACTGACGGAGAAAGCGAACATCATTTTCAAAAAGCAACCTCATGTCCCTTATGCCGTATTTCAGCATGGCAATGCGCTCTATGCCCATACCAAAAGCAAATCCTGATATGTCCTCCGCATCATAATTGACATGATGGTAGACTTCAGGGTCAACCATTCCGGCACCGAGGATTTCTAGCCAGCCAGTTTGTTTGCATACGCGGCATCCCTTTCCACCGCAGATGACGCACGCAATATCAACTTCAGCAGAGGGCTCGGTAAATGGGAAAAAACTGGGACGCAATCGGACGCCAGTTTTCTGACCGAAGAGTTGATTGGTAAAAATAGTAAGAATTCCCTTGAGATCCGCAAAAGAAACATCTTTGTCTATCATCAGCCCTTCAATTTGATGAAACATAGGCGAATGTGTGGCGTCAGAATCACAACGATAAACTGTGCCAGGTGCAATAATACGCAATGGTGGCTTTGTCTTTAACATTGTGCGGATTTGAACCGGGGATGTATGGGTGCGAAGAAGAAGACTGTTCTCGGTAAAGAAAGTATCTTGCATGTCACGCGCCGGATGCTCGGGAGGAAAGTTGAGTGCTTCAAAATTGTACCAGTCATGCTCGATTTCAGGCCCTTCAGCAACTGAAAATCCAAATCCTGCGAAAATCTCGCTGACTTCAGCAATAACCTGAGTTATTGGGTGCTTTGAACCTCGTAATGCTCGCCTGCCAGGCAGAGTGATGTCTATACGTTCGGATTGAAGACGAGAGACAGTGGCTCGCTCGCGTTCAGCGGATAAGGCAGTCTCAAATAAATTTTCTATCTCATCCCGAATGCTGTTGACAAGTTGCCCCACAACAGGGCGCTCGTCTGCAGACAACCCGCCCAACCCTTTCATTAGAGCCGTCAACTCACCTTTGCGGCCCAAGAATCGAATCCTTGCTTCCTGAAGCGTTTCCTCGGAAGAGGCATCACTTACTGTCTTCAGGGCTTCATGCCGTAATTGTTCAAGCTGTTCCCGCATGGTACTTTTCCCTTAAAAAAAAGGAATGGAAGTAATTTCTCCCATTCCTTCTGTTGTAATAATATAGCGTCCCGAAATTAGAATCCGGCCTTGGCTACACCTGCAATCTCTGCAAACCCTTTTGGATCGGAAACAGCAATTTCAGCCAGAACCTTACGGTCGATTTCAACACTGGCTTTTTTGAGTCCAAAAATGAATTTACTGTAGGACAATCCATTTAGACGTGAAGCAGCATTAATACGCGTAATCCATAAACTCCGAAAATCACGTTTCTTTACCCTGCGGTCCCGAAAAGCATAATTAAGTGCACGGTCAACTGCTTCAGTCGCACTACGGAAAAGTTTACTCCGTGCGCCACGATAACCCTTTGCAAGCTTCAATACTTTATTACGCCTGCGTCTCGCTTTGAATCCTCTTTTTACACGTGCCATCGTTTACTCCTTCATCTTTGTAATATGCCCGATCCGCAAGGGGAGACTATCCTCGTGGTTCTTGGCGTGGTCCCGTTACTTGTACGGGATTAGACGTGAAATATTTTTCTGATCGACATCAGAGACCATAGCCCCACCACGGAGATTGCGCTTACGTTTGGTGGTCTTTGGCGTCAAGATGTGACTGGTAAAAGCACTTCCACGCTTGATGCGTCCTGAAGCAGATTTTTTGAACCGTTTGGCAGCACCACGGTTGGTCTTAATTTTCGGCATATTCCTCTCCTTCTGTATTGACTACATAAAGTGGTATTATTTTTTTACTTTAGGAGCAACAATCATAAACATATTGCGACCATCAACTCGTGGCTGTGATTCAATCACTGCGATGTCTTCAAGTTCAGCTGCAAAACGCTGAATAACAGCCCTACCTATATCCATGTGAGTAATCTCACGCCCACGGAACACCAAAGTCACCTTGGCCTTGTTACCTTCTTCAAGGAACCGTCTGACGTGTTTGACTTTAAACATCAGGTCATGATCATCAGTTTTAGGTCTGAGCTTGATTTCCTTGACCTCGACATGAATCTGCTTTTTTTTGGCTTCTTGCTGCTTTTTGCTCTGTTGATATTTGAACTTACCATAGTCCATAATTCTGCAGACAGGAGGTACAGCAGTAGGGGAAACCTCGACAAGATCGAGTTCCTGTTGGGCAGCCAGTTCAAGCGCTTTTGATGTCGGAATTACACCGAGTTGTTCGCTATCTGCTCCGATTACTCGGACTTCCATTGCACGGATAGCATTATTAATGTTAACGGTCGGTTTTGCTATGACTACACCTCCTGGATGAACGATTTAAAGTCGTTTAAAAGCATCTATTTATAATTTTTAGTTTCGTGCCCAACAAAAGTGACAAATTCAGACGGCTTCATGGCATGTAAATTATTACCGTCCCGGAATCTGGGGGTCACCATTCCCAACTCCATCTCCTTGTCCCCGATCACTAGCATGTAAGGGACTTTCTGGAGTTGAGCCTCACGAATTTTGAAACTTAGTTTTTCATTACGGAAATCGCCCTGAACTCTGACACCGGATTCCCTTAACTGTGAAAGAACATCTTGAGCGTAAGGAATCTGATTATCAGTAACAGTAAGTACAACAGCCTGCACAGGTGAGAGCCAAAGAGGAAAACTTCCGGCAAAATGTTCAATAAGAACACCAATAAAACGTTCAATGGAACCAAGAATTACACGATGTACCATTACCGGTCGTTTTTTTTCACCATCGCTACCGATGTAAGTCAAATCAAAACGTTCAGGCAAGGTAAAATCGCACTGAATAGTAGCACACTGCCACTTTCTGTCAAGACAATCACGCAGTTTGATGTCAATCTTGGGACCATAGAATGCACCATCACCTTCATTAACTTCAAAGGGACGTCCTGAATCCTTCAGAGCAGACAATAAGGCATTGGTTGCACTCTCCCAATCCTGGTCAGAACCTATTGATTTCTCCGGACGAGTCGAAAGCTCCATTTCATATTCAAATCCGAATTTACCCATCACATCATTGACAAAGGAAAGAACACCCTTTATCTCTGCATCAAGTTGTTCGGGGGTGCAAAGGATATGAGCATCATCCTGTGTAAAGCAACGCACCCTCAATAGTCCATGCAACACACCGGCACGTTCATGACGATGAACGGTACCTAGCTCGAAAAACCGGAGAGGAAGATCGCGATAGCTGCGCAGATGTGATTTGTAAATCATCATATGGGAAAGACAGTTCATCGGTTTTATCCCGAATCCCTGCTCATCCACTTCTGTGAAATACATGTTCTCACGATAATTTTCGTAATGACCTGAGCGCTGCCAGAGTTCTGTCTTGAGGATTTGTGGCCCCAGCACAATGTCGTAACCACGTTTCAAGTGCTCGCGACGCTCGAAATCCTCCAGAATGGTACGCAGCATGGCACCTTTGGGATGCCATATTGCAAACCCAGCACCTACTTCGTCAGAGAACGAAAACAAATCAAGTTCCCTACCAATTTTGCGGTGATCCCGCCTTTTGGCTTCTTCCATACGATGCAGGTAAGCTTCCAACTCTTTTTTGTCCGCAAATGCTGTACCGTATATACGTTGCAGCATTTTGTTGTTTTCATTACCACGCCAGTAGGCACCTGCAATGGATAGAAGCTTAAAAGCTTTTATACGGGACGTGGATGGAAGGTGGGGGCCGCGGCAAAGGTCGGCAAAATCACCTTGACTATAAACCGATACGCTTTCTACGCCCAAATCATTTATCAATTCAACCTTGTATGACTCACCCATGCCGGAAAACATTGCCACAGCATCAGCACTGGACAACACCTGCCGTTTGATTTTGAGATCCGCCTTGGCCAACTCTGCCATTCTTGTTTCAATGCGCTCAAGATCTTCAGGAGTAAAGGGTGTATCCATGTCAAAGTCATAATAGAAGCCATTCTCAATGGCAGGCCCGATAGTCACCTTGGCTGCCGGAAACAGGTCTTTAACAGCTTGGGCCATGAGATGGGAGGCGGAGTGACGGATTATCTCAAGTGCTTCAGAATTCTTATCAGTGACAATCTCAACCTGCGCGCCATCACTAAGCGGAGTTGAAACATCAACCAATGTTCCATTGACCCTGCCAGCAATTGCTGCCTTGGCTAGACCGGCACCAATGGAGGCGGCAAGATCTGCAATCGTGGCTCCGAAAGCCATTTCACGCACTGAACCGTCTGGAAGAGTAATTTTGATATTTGACATTGGGAGCCCCTGATTCATCAACACTTAATTCACCAACTAGCTACCTGCTACCCAAGCTGCCGAAACAGAAAAGGCATCGAAGCTTTCGATGCCCTGACACCACTTTTCTTTAATGGTAGGCGCGGGCGGTCTCGAACCGCCGACTTCTACCGTGTCAAGGTAGCGCTCTCCCCCTGAGCTACGCGCCTGCATTAAAGCAAAAGAGTAATATCAGCAGCATTAAGTGTTGTCAAGTGGTTTTATCAGTTTGCTCGAATCTGGCTACAGTTTCCACATGCATTGTCTGAGGGAACATATCTACCGGTTGCAGCTCTTTACAGGTATATCCCAATATTTTAAGCAAACTGATGTCACGTGCCAACGTTTGAGGTGAGCAGGACACATAAATTAAAATTCCCGGCTTAAGAGCAGTCACTCGACGCAAAACGAGTTCATCACAACCTTTGCGTGGAGGATTCAAAACCACGACATCCACATCTTCACCGTCAGAAGCGATATCTTCGAGCAAATCACCTGCATCGCCAGCCTCAAATGTACAATTTGAGATACCATTTAGCCGTGCATTTTTTTGAGCATCAGCCACCGCAGCATCAACCACCTCGATGCCGATTACCTTTGCAGCATCTGAGGCTAAAGAAAGAGCTATTCCACCGATCCCACAGTACAGATCAAGCACTGTCTCCCGACCTGTCAGACATGACCACTCGCGGACTTTATCATATATCAACCTGGCACCATCCCTATTTACCTGAAAAAAGGAACGGGGGGATATCATCAGCGCCACATTGCCAATCCGCTCTGTCAGGTGATGTTTAGGTGTAAGAAAATGATCTGTAGGCCCCATAATTACGTTCCCTTCGGAACTATTGACATTCTGGGCGACAACCTCGACTTCCGGCAACTCCGCTCGTACAAATTTACCCAAATGATGAATCTCATTAAAGGAGCGTTCAGCGGTCACAAAGACCACCATTGCCTTGTTCTCGTGCTCCGAAACCCTAACGACCAGATACCGCAGCAGCCCCATCTTGCTCCTTGGGTTGTAAACGGGAACCTTCAGCTTTGTGATACCTTTACGCACCACTTCGACAACACGGTTCACCAAGGGATGGTGGATTGGACAATCAGTCAGGTCAAAGACATCATGGGACGAACGGCGGAAAATACCGATGTAAGGCTCGGAATGTTTTCCAGCTATGACAAGCCGGGCTGTCGTACGATAGTGAATCAGGCGCAGCGGTGAAAGCAGCGGGTGAAGAGTGATTCCTTCCAGTTCTCTGTACTGACGAAGCTGAAGAGCTATATGATTCTGTTTCCATTCCGTCTGGAAACGGTACTTCATGGAAATCAACGGACATCCTAAACAAAGGGCATTCTTTGTACATGGCGGACGCTTGCTCCGCACCGGAGAAACTTCGAGGATTTTTTTGATGTGACCAAAAGCAATCCGCTGAGCAACATGATCAATGCCAACTCTGACCTTGTCTCCAGGCATCCCCCCGGCTATACGCAAGGCATGTGTTTCACTGCACGATATGCCATATCCCTCTTCGTCAAGACCGGATATTTCCACATCAAGGATGGACTTACGCGCCAACGTGGGACCCTCTTCACGCGATGTTGGTGCAGATTGTTTGCGACGGGAATCTTTTTTCTTCATCTTATATCCGATTGTATTTTTAGTGACGCCGACAATTGATGTTGTGACTCCAGGTATTCACGAAACTGCCTCAAAGCCTGTCCTCGATGGCTAATACGGTTCTTCTCTGTCACGGCAAGTTCTGCCATGGTTTGCCCGATACCTTCCACCAGGAAAAACGGATCATATCCAAAACCACCGCTACCCTGTGCTGCTTCAAGAATACGCCCATCTATTCGGCCAGTAAATAAGCGCTCGGTGCCGTCAGCCGCAACATACGCAAGAGAGCAGACAAAGGCGGCTTTACGCTGCTCCTGTGGAACACCTTCCAATTCTTTTAGCAACCTGCGGTTATTTGCTTCATCATCTGCTCCGTCACCTGCGAAACGAGCCGAATATACACCCGGACGCCCCCCAAGCGCACCAACAACAAGACCTGAATCGTCAGCAAGAGCAGAAAAACCTGTATATTCCATGGCTTCACGTGCTTTTTTAAGAGAATTATGATCGAAAGTCTCACCATCCTCAATTGTTTCAGGAAAATTTTCGAAATCGGCAGCACAAAAGATTTTATCAACAGTGCCGGCCAAAAATGACTGAATTTCTTTAATTTTTCCTCGATTGCGGGTAGCAACAACAAGCTTCAACATTGCTTGAGTGCCTCTTCTTGGACAACAAATAATTGATTAATGCCATCCATAGCCAAAGCGCGCATAGCATCCATTTCTTCGGATGAAAAAGGTTCCGCTTCAGCCGTTCCCTGAACCTCGACAAATCTGTTGCTGGAGGTCATGACAAAGTTCATGTCCACTTCAGCATCAGAGTCTTCACTATAATCCAGATCCAGAAGTGCAGATCCGCTAACAATACCAACACTGACCGCCGCAACCGCCTCTTTGAGGGGAACAGCTGCCAGAAGACCACGGGTTACCAGGGAAGTCAAAGCATCAACCAGCGCAACATACGCACCAGTGATCGATGCTGTCCTGGTACCACCATCTGCCTGTATAACGTCACAATCTATATAAACACTACGTTCGCCCAAAGCGGCCATATCAGTAACAGCACGCAAAGATCGGCCAATCAGGCGCTGAATCTCCAAAGTGCGGCCGCTCTGTTTTCCTTTGGCAGCTTCCCGCGAGGAACGGGTGTGGGTGGCCCGCGGCAACATTGAGTATTCAGCTGTCACCCAACCGGTACCTCTACCCCTCAGGAAAGGAGGTACTGATTCTTCAATTGAAGCCGTACAGATCACTCGAGTGCCGCCAAATTCAACCAGCACCGAACCCTCTGCATGCTTTGTAAAATTCCGCGTAATTTTTACCGGACGCAGCGACCGCGCATTTCTTCCATCATTTCGTACCATTTATGGCTCCAGGCTATGTCATTCTTTGATTTTAAAGAATGTGTTCAATATCCTTTCAATAAATTACTGTCAAACAAAAAGGGAAACCCAAAACGGGTTTCCCTTTTTTTTCACAATATGTATGGGGCTCTTTAGCCCAAATGTGTGTTGTTACTGAGCGCCCTGTTTACAAGTATGGTGGAATCGAGCAGTTCTCCACAACAGGTGCATTTCCAAGCGTCAAAAGAGCGAACGAAATCATAGAACTTCTCGGCGAACATACGACCCCTGCAGCGTGGACATTGCATAACTACCCTCCCCTTTAATGTACTCGTTGTCTACTAGTAAAGGGGATATATCAGCAACCGTGCCAAGACAACTCTACGAACCTGGTGAAGTATACCACCAAAATAATTATTTTCACTAAATCAAGAGCTTAAAAGTATTTTTTTAATTGCTGATATCTTTTCTCACCTATTCCATCTACCGATAATAGATCATGTACCTTCATAAAACCGCCATTCTGTTGACGAAATGTAATAATTTCTTCAGCCAGAGCAGGTCCTATTCCGGGCAAACTAACAAAATCTTCAAATTTCAGCGTGTTTATGTCCAGCTGAATCCCAAGTAGGATCCTCTGTGAAACTGGAAGGGACTTGACCTGCAAAACTGCTTCTTTACTGGAGTTGATCGAAACAAAGAATTCATGTCCTGCAGTGGGTTTGGTCGTTTCAATGCCCTTGGGGGACCATGATGTTATAGTGGCAACAGGAAGCGCCATTTGAATGGCGTCTATCGTCAATAATTTGTCGGAAATATTATAGATGCCAGGACGAAGTACATCACCACGTATGCTGATTATTTTATGAGAAGCAGAGATTACTGGAAAAGCCGTCGTTACAGATATGGATCTGTTCGGACGGCTTTTGGTTTGTACAGAAACAACATACAGAAGAGCGATCAACACAAGAGGCAGACGCCTAAAGAGCTTAGACCTGAGCGATACCGGGTAGCTCATGATTCGTGCCCCTCATTGTGGAGTTGATCGGCTATTCTTCAGATTTGTGAAGCTTGTAATCAATGCTGTCAATCAGCGCCTGATAAGAAGCATCGATAATATTGTCGGAGACTCCGACGGTGCCCCAGCGGTTATGCTTGTCTCCGGATTCGATAAGCACCCGTATGGAGGAAGCAGTCCCCTGCCCGGCAGGTAGCACACGGACCTTGTAGTCCAGCAACTTGACCTCTTTGAGCTTGGGGTAGAATTTTTCCAGTGCCTTGCGGATTGCATTATCAAGCGCATTAACAGGCCCGGAACCCTCTGCGGCAGTATGCTCAACTTTACCCCCGACTTTGACCATGATTGTTGCCTCGGCCGAAGGCCTTTTGTCTTCGCCACGCTTTTCATCAATCACTCGGAAACCGAGCACCTGGAAGTGTTTGCGATGGCTGCCAAGGGCCTTTTTCATCAGCAGCTCAAAGGAAGCCTCAGCACCTTCGAATTGATAACCCCTATTTTCCATCTCTTTAATGTTATCAAGAATTTCTAGTGTTACGGGATCTTTACTATCAAGGTTGATGTTGAATTCCTCGGCCTTGGCAAGGATGTTGGAACGACCCGACAGGTCGGAAATCAGCACTCTGGTACAGTTACCGACCAGTTCTGGCCTCATGTGCTCGTAGGTTTCCGGGTGACGCTGAATAGCGCTGACATGGACACCACCTTTGTGGGCAAAGGCGGAGTTTCCAACATAAGCCTGGTGCTTGTTGGGTGAGATATTTGCCAACTCGTAGACAAAACGGGATACATCACGCAAATGCCGCATCTGCTCATCAGAAATGCAATCCCGCTTCATCTTGGCCTTCAAGGCAGGAACAATCGAGCAAAGATTGGCATTGCCGCAACGTTCACCAAAACCGTTAATGGTGCCCTGCACCTGAACAATTCCCTGCTCGACAGCGATCAGGGAGTTGGCTACCGCACAATCTCCATCATTATGTGTGTGGATTCCAAGAGGGGTCTTGATATGCTTTTTGACAGTTTTAATGATTTCAGCCACCTCAAACGGCATAGTGCCGCCGTTGGTGTCACAGAGAATGATGCAATCAGCCTGTGCCTGTTCAGCTGCCTTGAGGGTCTTAAGCGCATACTCGGGGTTGGCCTTGTAACCATCGAAGAAATGTTCAGCATCGTAGAAAACTTCGGGAGCATTCTTCTTCAAATATTCCAGCGAGTCGAATATCAGCTCCAGGTTTTCTTCTAGAGAAATACGCAGTGCCTCATGCACATGGAAATCCCAGGTCTTACCGAAAATTGTTATCGCATCCGGTTCGGCAGCGACCAGAGTTTTAATATTGTTATCCTTGTCAGGGGTGACCTTGGCCCGCCGGGTTGAACCAAAAGCTGCAATCTTGGCCTGAGATAGCTTCTCTTTTTTGATATCCTTGAAGAAGGCGACATCTTTTGGATTACTCCCTGGCCAGCCTCCTTCGATATAGTGGATTCCCAGTTCATCCAAACGGTGGGCGATTCTTATCTTATCCTCGAGCAGAAATGAAACGTCCTCTGCCTGGGTACCGTCGCGTAATGTGGTATCATACAATTTTACAAGGCTCATCCCTACCTCCCAGTACAGTTCTGCTTAATATTAAAGATTTCCATTTGTATATGTTTTGGGGCTAATTTTCAACAAAAAGTACAGATTTCACCCAGGCAGGAACGGAGTAAAAAATCATACACGCACCAGACAGTATGTAGTAGAATCGCCCGAAAAAACTACTTACTGAAACGAGACAGCCATGTCCAGAAGAAAGAAATTTGCCGTTGCTGCAGCAGGGATTACTCTATGTCTGCTCTTTTTCATGGTTGCCATTTTACCCGTTCTCGTCAGAAACAAGACCGTCTCGACCATCCAGCAGACAACAGGACGAACGAGCCGCATCGAAGCTGTGTCCATAAATCCTTTTACACTGGGAGTTACTATCCGAGGTCTTGAAATTGAGGCCAAGGAGGGTGGACCCTTTGTTTCAATCGGGTCTCTGCGCGCTTCGCTTAGTCTGGCATCGCTCTACCGTAGAGCCTTGATTCTATCTGAAGTGACCATCGATGCACCCTCCCTGAAAATAGTCAGAAACGCACCTAACCTGTACAACTTCACCGATATCATTGAGCGGGTAAACGCCGCAAAAAAACCGAAACCGGCTAAAGAGACCCAATCACAGTTTTCAATTAACAATATAACCATCAGAAATGGAGCGCTTGATTTCGATGATCAGGCAGTTGCAGGGAAACCCAAACACACGGTTCGCCAGTTTGATCTGTCTGTTCCCTTTATCAGCAACATTCCGTACCTCGTGGATAAATACATTGACCCTAAACTTTCCGCCGTAATCAATGGTGCACCCTTCTCCTTTGCGGGAAAGCTTAAGCCTCTTTCAAAAACCATGGAGACAGCGGTCACTGTCAACCTCAAAGACCTCAATCTTCCTCAACTTGCGGCCTATCTACCCCAGAAACCTCCTGCAGATCTGGCCTCGGGTACTCTGTCGGTTACTACTGATATCAGCTATCGCATCTCTACCGACAAAAAGCCTGAACTTGTCCTCAAGGGCCAGGTTAAGTCGGAAAATCTTGCTGTCGATCTTCGTGACGGTGCGCCTCTTTTAAAACTACCGATGTTTTACATCAAAGCATCCACATTGGAAGTATTTGCCAGGAAGTTTGAAATAGAAAAAATAGCACTCGATGGCTTCGAACTTTTTGCCAGCAGGAGTAGACAAGGCAAGTGGATGTATGAATCACTTATACCCAAAAAACCGGGCACTTCCACTGCAAAGTCTGCTGATGTCAAAAAGAGTACTGGAAAAGACGTAAACCCGCTTGTTACCGTAAACTCCCTGGATTTCAGAAATGGTCAGATTCATTTTAACGATGCAGTCCCCAAAGGCGGCTTCAAAACTTCTCTTTCCGAAATTGATCTTTCCTTAAACGACTTCACCACAGCCGCGGGTTCTCCAGCTAAGTACGATCTCTCGTTGATGATCGATGATGAAGCTACCTTCTATTCTGACGGCAGCTTTACCTCTTCTCCGCTAGCCGTTAAAAGCTCATCCGAGCTGATAGGATTCGAACTAAAAAAAGGCTGGCCGTATCTGGCAAACTTGCTAACTGCACCTGTCAAAGGTGGGTTGGATCTCTCAGGTGACATGGAGTATGACCAAAAGAATGGACTTAAAGTCCACAACGGCAGCGTTAAAGTAAAGAACCTCTCAACGCGTTACGGCCAGAAGGAAGGACTGGACCTGGCTTTGCTTTCCATAGATGGAACGGCCTTTGATCAGAAGAAGAACAATCTGATGGTTGATGAAATCAGGATTTCCAAAGGTGATATTTCATTATCACGTGAGAATGACGGATCATTGTCACCTCTCTCACTTCTGCACCAGGGCAAATCCACCGCAACGGGCACGGTACCGAGCATAAAAACGGCACCATCCGCTCCGGCAAAAGCTTCTGTAGCCGGTAAAGGAAATCAGGGCACATCAGCTTTCTCCTATCAGCTGAAGCATGTCCAGGTGGATAAGCTCAATCTGACTTTTACGGACAAAAGCCGATCAGGCTCGCCCAAGTTCAATTTACGTAACACAAACCTCACCCTTTCGAATCTGAACGGCCCACGATTCACTCCGGCACAGCTGCGCTTTTCCTCTATCTTCGGAAAAAAGAGCCCGATCAAGGCTGCCGGCCAACTCACACCCCTTCCTTTCCGTTACAAAGGGGATTTCAGCGTAAGTCAGCTGCCAATCCGCGACTTCGAGGATTATTATCCGGCTAATCTCAAAGTCTTTGTTATCGGCGGGTTTCTCGACACTTCACTCAAACTGGACGTTGCTCTACGAGATGGCAAACCGGTCGGTTCATTCGAGGGGCATTCAGGGGTGCGTGCCTTCCATAGCATTGATACCATTGCAGAGGAAGACCTTCTCAAGTGGGAAAGCCTGCAGCTGGATTCCTTCAAAGGAAATCTGGAGCCGTTTAACCTGGCGATTCACCAAATCGCCCTGAACGGCGTTTATTCACGCATCATCATCCGCAAGGATGGAACCCTCAACCTGCAGAACCTGGTTGAGAAACCTGAGACAGAGACCGAGGCGAGTACCGGACCAAAGGTTTCGGCAGCAGCAGTTTCCGAAACAGGGAAAGCGCCTTCAACCGTTCCGCCCCCCCCTGCCGCAGTAAAGAGACAGGTCACCATCGACGCCGTTACTATTCAGGACGGTACAGTGGCTTTTACAGACGACCACCTGAGCCAGCAGTTTGCCACGACTTTTTTCAATCTTGGGGGCAGGATCAGTGGACTTTCTTCGGAGGAGACCAAGCTTGCCGACGTGGACCTGCGAGGCAACCTGGAAAACCACTCGCCCCTTCAGATTACCGGCTCAATCAACCCGTTGCGAGATGATCTTTTTGTGGATTTGAAGATCGCTTTCCGTGACATAGAGCTTTCTCCGATAACTCCCTATTCAGGCACCTACCTCGGATATGCTGTTGAAAAAGGGAAACTCTTTCTTGATTTGAAATACCACATCGAGAAAAAAGTGCTTAACTCGACGAACAGGATCTTCATCGACCAGTTCACGTTCGGCAACAAGGTGGAAAGTAAAAAGGCCACCAGTCTGCCTGTACGACTGGCCCTGGCGCTGCTCAAGGACCGCAAGGGTGAAATTCATCTTGACGTACCTGTTACCGGGCGTACCGATGACCCCACATTCAGTATCTGGCGCCTTGTGTTCCAGGTTTTCAAAAATCTGATAATCAAGGCGGCAACCTCTCCTTTTTCTTTGCTGTCATCCATGTTCGGTGGAGGAACTGACTTGAGTACAGTTCAGTTCCAACCCGGTTCAAGTGTTCTGCCGCCACAGGAAGAGACAAAACTTGTTGCTCTCGCAAAAGCGCTTTCCGACCGACCCGCGCTCAAGATAGAACTAAAAGGATTTGTAGAGCGGGAAAAGGATGCTGAAGGATATCGAGTTGAACTGCTTAACCGCAAAATAAGAAATGAAAAATTTCTGGCCAAGGCCAAAGATCAGAAACTTGCTGAGGGAGAAACTGCGGAAAACACCAAAGTGAGCCCTGAAGAGGCCTCCACCTACCTGAAGGCGGTCTACAAAAAGGAAAACTTTGCAAAACCACGTAACGTCCTGGGATTGGTCAAGAGTCTGCCCGATGATGAAATGCGAAAGCTGATAATCGCCAATACCCACGTCGGCGAAACCGAGCTTCAGGCGCTAGCCAGTGAACGTGCCATGGCAGTCATGGATTATCTGGTTAAAAAAGGAAATGTAGCTGCTGCACGCATTTTTCTTAAAAAAACTGATATATACAAGGCTCCGGAAAAAGGTGGTGAAAACCGAAGTCGCGTTGAATTGAACATCATTGCCTAAAAGACACCTTTTAAATGACTTTTGATCTTACCACCGCACCCATACCGGTACTCATCCGGCGACTAGCCATACCGGCAGGCACCGGCTTTTTTTTCAACACCATGTTCAACGTGGTGGACACCTGGTATGGGGCAAAACTTTCCACCACTGCCCTTGCGGCCATGTCTCTCTGTTTTCCCGTGTTTTTCATCGTTTTATCAATAGGCGCCGGCGTCTCGACTGGCGCCACCGCCCTGATCGGCAATGCGCTAGGTCGCGGAGACCATGAAGAAGCTCGCCAGTACATCCTGCAAGCCCTCTCCTTCGCGCTGGTTAATGCCATTCTTCTGGTTATTGCCGGTCATGCGGCCGGGCCGCACATCTTCCAGTTCATGGGTGCCGAGGGAGAATACCTGGCTTTGGCCGTAAGCTACATGGGTGTCATCTTTAGCGGCGCTCCTTTTTTCATGTTCAATTTCGTGATGAGCGCCATTCTCAATTCCCATGGCAACACCGCTACCTATCGCAACTTTCTCATCACCGGTTTCTTTCTGAACATGGCACTTGATCCCTGGTTCATGTACGGGGGACTGGGACTGCCCCCCCTCGGCCTGCCGGGTGTGGCTCTGGCAACTGTTGTCATTCAGTGCCTGGGCAACTTTTACCTTTTCAGGTACCTTGCAAACTCCGGAATCATCGGTTCTTTCCGGCTCCATGAGCTGCTGCCGCGTCGTCATCATTACCTGGAACTTGGAAGGCAGGGATTTCCCTCAGCCCTGAACATGATGACCGTCAGCCTGGGCATCTTCATCATCACCTGGTTTGTCGGCAGGTATGGCAAAGACGCTGTTGCCGCATACGGCATCGGCACACGAATAGAACAGGTTGCCCTGCTGCCGGTCATGGGGCTGAATGTCTCTACGCTGGCACTCACGGCGCAAAATTTCGGAGCAGGGCACATGCGGCGCATCCGGGAGACACTAGGCATCTCCCTGCGTTACGGCTTTACACTCGCCTCATTTGGCACCTGCATCGCACTGCTCTTTACTCCCCAGTTGATGTCCTTCTTCTCCAGCGACCCGGCGGTTATATCTGCCGGCGTTCGGTTCCTGAAGATCGAAGCTTTCGTTTTACCCGCCTATGTACTACTGTACATCTGTGTTTCTGCCATGCAGGGAATCCAGCGCCCTGTCTTTGCTCTCTGGATCGGGCTGTACCGCCAGATTCTTGCGCCCGCGGCTGTTTTCTACCTGCTGACAAGCGTCTTCAATTGGGGCATTATCGGCGTCTGGTGGGGTATCTTCGCTGTGACATGGTCCGCTGCCCTGATTGTAGTCCTGTATGTAACCATCATCCTCAACAAGCTCGAAAAGGATATTTTTGTAGTATGAAAAAAGTTGCCATTGCCACTCTGGGGTGCAAAACCAACCAGTTCGAATCAGCCGCCATTTCAGAGCAGTTCACAACCGCAGGCTACTGCATTGTCCCCTTCACCGAATCAGCCGATATTTACGTCGTCAACTCCTGTACGGTAACAGCACGTACGGATAGCGAAACCCGCAGACTTATCCGACGCGCCCGGCGACTTAACCCCGAGGCCCGTATCGTTGCCACCGGCTGCTATGCCCAGGTATCGCCGGATGAACTTTCCAACATGCCCGAGGTGGATGTGGTGCTGGGCAATAGCGAAAAGCTGGATGCAACCCTGCTCTCCGGAGCAGATACCAATCAGGTGGCAGATAGTGCGGCCGAAGAAACATTCAGCCCACTGAAGCTGACCAGCTTTGCCGAGCACACCCGTGCGTTTCTGCAGGTCCAGAACGGCTGCAACACCTTCTGTGCCTACTGCATCGTCCCCTTTGCCCGGGGAAGAAGCCGCAGCGTGGCGGAAGATGAGGTACTTGAAGGAATCAGACGTCTCACCGCAGCCGGTTTCAAAGAAGTGGTATTAACCGGCATCCATTTAGGAGCCTATGGGCTGGATCTGGAACGTCGCCCTTCACTGGAAAGTCTGATCCGACGAATTGTTTCCGAGACGGATATTCTGCGCCTTCGCATAGGTTCAGTTGATCCCAATGAATTCAGCGCCGAGCTGCTCAGCCTATACCAATCATCACCCCAAGTCTGCGACCACTTTCACATACCGCTTCAAAGCGGCAATGACAGCATCCTGAAAAGAATGGGGCGCCCCTACAGCACTGCCTTTTTTCGGGACCTGATTGAAAAAATCACCGTCAGCATGCCTCATGCTTTTATCGGCACTGATGTAATCGCCGGTTTTCCTGGAGAAACAGAAGAAGAGTTCGAGACTACCTGCCGCTTTATCGAGTCGCTTCCTTTCGCGGACCTGCATGTCTTCCCTTACTCCAAGCGTCCTAAAACCCGTGCCGCCGAGATGCCTAATCATGTTCCGCCTGCGGTGATCAGCTATCGTGCCGCCCGACTCAGGGCTATCGCAGAGAAAAAGAAAACAGATTTTCTTGAAAAATCCATTGCCACAGAACTTACTGTTCTGGTTCAAAAACATGATGAAACCACTGGAACAGTAAAAGGAATTTCCAACAACTATATCCAGGCCGAATTTGCAGGCTCTGCTACCGATCTCAACACCCTCTGCAGGGTGCTTGTAAAGACAACCAGCAAAGGGGGAGCGTTTTGCGATCGGTTACCGGACGCGCAGGACCTAGAACAATCATCGTGCTTGACGCTCAAATGAGATTCTGGAATAATCCCGTGGTTTTTAATTTTTTGTTGAGGAGATCAAATATGAGGAAATTCCTGCTACTGTGTGCCTGCATCCTGCTCTCCGTTTCTGCTGCTGTAACCGCCTTTGCCGGCGACGGTTCATGGGACCGTGTCAAGAAAGAGGGCAAGCTTGGCATCGGGCTTGACGATTCCTTCCCGCCGATGGGTTACCGTCAGGCTGATGGGAAACTTGTCGGATTCGACATCGATGCTGCCGAAGAAGTTGGCAAACGTCTGGGCATAAAGATCGAGTGGCAGCCAACCGCTTGGGCTGGCGTCATACATTCCCTCAACGCCGGAAAGTTTGATTGCATCTGGAACGGGATGACCATTACCGAGGAGCGAGCCAAAGAAGTCGCTTTCACCAAGCCCTACATCATGGATGGACAGATCGCCATCGTCAACTTCAAGGACAAGCGATTCAAAGGACTCAAAGATCTTAAAAATTACAAGGCAGGCACCCAGAAAGGATCTTCCGGTCTGGAGGCAGTCAAAAAACTTGGCAGCGCGCCGACAGAACTGAAAGAATATGAAGATTATCCCAAGGCTCTGCTTGATCTGGAAGCCGGACGTATCGAGGTGGTTGTAGTTGACAATGTTACCGGCCGCGACATGATCGCCAAGCGCCCCGGCAAATTCAGGATTCTGCCGGGCATGATCAGCAAGGAACCCTTTGGCGTGGCATTCCGCAAGAATGATAAGGACCTGCGTGAAAAAGTACAGCAGACACTGGACAAAATGGTCAAAGACGGCACGATGACAAAGATCTCACGCAAATGGTTTGCCGAAGACATCACCAATCCCAAGAAGTTCTAGGATCTCCACAGGCTCCTAATAGAAGGTAACATGAGATATCTGATCAGCAGGGCCGCTGCGGCCCTGCTTTTTTTGTGCATCTTTGCCGGCACCAGCCTGGCTGCAACTGATTACGATCAACTTTTCCGCCAGTCCAGTGACCTAATGGTCCAGGGCGACCTGGAAGGCAGTCTGAAACTGCTCAAACAGGTGCCTGCACCTGCACCCGGTGATGATGGCAGCGCCTTTGTCTCCAGTCGTATGCAGGCAGCCAGGATTTATTCATCCCAGGGCACTCCTGAAGCTGCGATGGAGGCCTGCAGGGAAGTTCTCAAACTGTTCCCGGACAACAGCGAAGCCCGCAACCTCCTCACTGCTCTCGAAAAACAGCAAAAACCGCGCTGGCATACGATTCTGGCCGACTGTCTGCGATTTCTGCCGGCACTGGCCAAGGGCGCAACAATGACCCTGCTGCTGGTATTCTGCACGATGCTGATATCGCCACTGGGCGGACTGCTGATCGCTCTGGGACGCATCAGTACGTTTCGGCCGGTTTCAGCACTTTGCTGGTTCATCATCTGGTTTTTCCGCGGAACACCGCTGCTGCTGCAGCTGTTCTTCATCTACTATGGACTCCCCGCACTGGGAATAACCCTGGCACCGCTCACCGCCGCCGTAATCGGGCTTGGCCTGAACTACTCAGCCTACCTCGGCGAGATCATCCGCGGAGCCATTCAGAGCATTGATCATGGCCAGATGGAAGCTGCCAAGGCCATCGGCATGACCTACGGCCAGGCAATGCGCCGCGTCATCATCCCACAGACCTACAAGCGCCTTATGCCTCCCATAGGCAATGAATTTATCGCTCTGATCAAGGATACAGCACTGGTTTCAACCATCGCCATGGTCGAACTGATGCGCTCGGCCGATCAGCTGTTCAACACCTACTTCAACATTACGGCTCTTGTGCTGGCAGCCCTGATCTACCTGGTATTAACCACGATCTTCACTTTCATTTTTGAAAAAATAGAATACAGGGCAGGGATTTATGAGCAGCGCTAAAGAACCGCTTCTGAAACTGACAGGCATTACCAAGCATTTCAAAAACCTGACTGCGGTTAATGGAATAAATCTGGAAGTGCAACCGGGTGAAAAACTGGTCATCATCGGTCCCTCGGGCTCGGGAAAATCAACCCTGCTCCGCTCGATAAACCTGCTGGAAGAGATCGACGATGGAACCATCACCTTCGAGGGACATCAGGTCGGCTACGTCACCCGCCTTGGAAAGCGCCATCTGGACAAGCCCCATCAGATCTGCGCCCTGCGGGCCGAAATCGGCATGGTCTTTCAGCACTTCCACCTGTTTCCGCACATGACTGTCCTGGGCAACGTTATGGAAGGGCCGCTCACAGTACAGAAGAAAACTCGCGAGGAGGCCCGGCAGACTGCCGTGGACATGCTGGCCAAGGTGGGCCTGTCGGATAAGCGCGATGTCTTCCCCGCGACGCTCTCCGGCGGCCAGAAACAGCGCGTCGCCATCGCACGGGCCCTGGCCATGCGCCCCAAGCTGATGCTGTTCGATGAACCGACATCAGCGCTGGACCCGGAGCTTGTGGGTGAAGTATTCGACACCATTCACAGCCTGGCCGACGAAGGCATGACCATGCTCATCGTCACTCATCACATGGGTTTTGCCCGCGAACTCGCAGACCGGGTTATTTTCATGGAATCAGGCCGGTTTCTGGCTGAGGGGACACCGCAGGAATTTTTCTGTAAAAGCCAGGATAATGAGCGGATCAGAGGTTTTCTGAACCGACTTTTGTAAAGCGTAAAAAAACAAATGGCCAGCCGGTTTAATAACGGCTGGCCATTTTTCTTACCTGTTCACGAACCTTCCAGGTGATCCAATCAGCAGCACCTTCTTCCCGCCTGTCAGATAATGCCATGCAGCGGCCCGCCCGGTGCTCCCAACTCATCAACCTTGCGCTCCACAGCAGGATCATCCACAAGAGGTGGGGCATGGAAGGGTTTACTGCGGGCATCAATCACCAGAGCACCTTTGCAGCCCCAATGACGCCCGCGATTTTCGGCCCTGATGCCGTAGATATCTGTTGCCGGATTGGAACGGGTAAAGGTCACCCATAGAAAATTATTCAAGGCAGCTGCTGCAAAGCGGGCATCATCGCAGATCACGATTAGCGGAAAACCTTCGAAACAGTCACGCTCTGCGTAATAGGCACAGAACTGCTCGATCACATCGTCGCACTCTCCCCGCGCCTGACGGGATACCGGCCCGGTCACGGCAAGCACACCCGGCAGGCAGACATCAGCCCCACCGAATTCCGGCGGGAATTCAAGGCCAGCTGGCACCTCGGCAGACAGTTTCCGACGCACCGGTCCCGCTGCGGCAATGACTACCTTGGAGCCTTCGTTCAAACCGGAACCGCTATAGTCAAGAGTATCAATGGTCGTGGTTGTCTGGAAGTGAAGGTTCCTGCTCCAGTCGACTCGCTCAAGCATATGTTTGAAGAATGCGGCGCAATCATGGGTATGCAGAACGGGAGCATCTTCATGAGCGGCAATGAAAAGATATTTAGCCAGGGAAAGCTGTCCCTGGCCAAGAATTGCATTGGCAATGGTCAGCAGCTCCTGGGGCTGACGCTCCGCAGCATAGGGGACGTAGCGCTCAGTGGCAATGGCAAGCAACAGCGGGTGAACGCCGGCCGCATCGACAGCGTGCACCTCTTTTACCCCCTGCACCACGGTGGGGATCAACGGACCGGTCAGCTCGTGAATGAAGGCTCCAAAGCTGGTATCCTCCTGGGGAGGACGGCCAACCGTGGTGAAGGGCCAGATGGCATCCCGGCGATGGTAGACAGCTTCCACCTGAATAGCGGGAAATTCATGGGTTAGACTGTAATAGCCGAGGTGATCGCCAAACGGGCCTTCCGGCATCGTCTTGTGCGGATCAACCACCCCGCAGATGCAAAAATCGGCCTGGGCGGAGATGGGTAGTTGTCCCGGCTGACGAACCATGGGGATGCGCTGTCCTGCGAGCAGGCCTGCAAAAGAGAGTTCCGGCATCCCCTCGGGAAGCGGCATAACTGCCGCAACAGCCATGGAGGGAGGACCACCGACAAATACATTAACCCGCAGCAGATCTCCCCGCGCGATTGCTTCGGCATGATGACCACCTATGCCGCGATGGATCTGGTAATGCAGGCCTACCTGACGGTCGGCTTCATAGCTGTTGCCCGAAATCTGCACCCGATACATGCCGAGATTGGATCTGCCGAAACCGGGACGGTCAGGACTCTCGGTATAAACTTGCGGCAATGTGATAAAGGCTCCGCCGTCCATTGGCCAGGAAACGATCTGCGGCAAATTGGAAAGAGTTGTGCGGCATTCAAGCACCGGAGCATTTCGGGTCGTTGCCGGCAGCAGGTGAAGAGCGGCAGCTGGTGCCTTGATAATATCCAGAGGATTCTTCAGAAGCGAGAAAGGGTTGATCTTGAGATCCACCAGGCAACGGATGTCATCCAGTGTATCCCGAAAGATGAAGCGGGTCCGTTCAAGGGTCCCATACAGGTTTCCCAACAGCGGGAACCTGCAATTAACCGGATTCGTGAAGAGAAGCGCCGGCCCCCCAGCCTGATAAACCCGACGCTGTACTGCACCAATCTCAAGTCTGGGATCAAGCGGCGCTTCAATTCTCAGCAGCATTCCCCGCTGTTCCAGATCAACAACACACTCCTGAAGATTACGGTAACCCATCAGCCCCTCACGCTACGCAGTTTGGCAAGTATAGAGTCGATCTGCCGCAGGCGGTCCCTGGCGGTAAAAATCTGCTGACGGTCGCTCTCGTGAGTGAAACGTTCAAGCCCCTTTTTCAATATATCCTCAGCCTCTGCCAGATTTCCTGTTTTGTGACGCAGTCGTGCCAGGGCTATCAGGTACTGCACTGCGTGTGGCTCCAGTGCCTCGGAACGTCTCAGGTCGCTCTCCGCCAAAACTGCCTCACCGCTGCGGTCTCTTTTGCGTGCACGAAGTGCATAGACCTGTGCCAGGGCACTTTGGACATCCTGTTGAATTCCCTCGGCGTCGGCACTTTTTCCCACGCTTTCCAGAAAGTCGATGGCCTTATCATAATTCTCCATGCGCAGATGTGCCATCATCACTGAGGCAATGGCCTCACGGCTCTGGGGTTGCAGCCGATAGGCCTTCATGAAATCTTCCAGGGCCGCTCCATGGTTCTCCCGCAACAGTGAAGTCTTTCCGGACATCAGCAGCGAGCGTATGCGGTAACTCGAGAGGATGGCTTTGACACCTTCATCCTTGATTGATGCATAGCGAAGGTCATACAGCTGGTCGAACTTGTCGAATTCCCCCTGTCTCACATAGGCATTGGCCAGGCTGGTAATGTATGGCAGCAGCTGGTCGGAATCTTTTCCCAGTGAGCGTTCAGCCAGTGTCAGTGACTTTTCATAAAGCGGCAATGCAGCTACATAGCTTCCTGTGCGGGCCAGGTTGAATGCCCTGGAACGGAGCAACTGGGACTCAAACAAGGCGTCAAGCTGATTGAATCGTGTCTCTGCCGCCTCCCCCTCAGCAACGTGTCGCAATGTCATGTCAGCCAGATCAAAATTGCAGTCATCAGCCGTTGAGTCAAGATGTCGATCCCTCAATTCAGCCAGCAGACCGGTGGGGACAGGAGATATCGTAAGAGAATGCCCCCCTGCCTTGGACTCGTCATCCAGGGGATAGCGCACTTCCAGGGGAGTCCCTTCCTTGCCGGAGAAGTGGCCGAGAGTCATTCCCTGCCCTTCAAAGTAGCCGCTGACAGTCTGCTCCTTGTCATGCCTGAGCACCAGCGACACCTCATGTTTACCGACAGCACCGGCGCATGCCTTTCCGGAAACGGCTGTTATATTCACAATACCGGCATAGAGATCGACCCCGGCACAACAGGCAACAGGCACGACAAAAAACAAAGCACCAGCAATAATGGCTGAAGACAGATGCATGCTGACCTCACTTAAAAGATATCTTGACCGCCAAAGGTTATCATTGTACTCACCTACAATCAAGATCTCTGAACACCGGATGACAGCAGGCCCGGCGAACTATAAATGCCCAGAATAACGCTTTTCAAAAAAATACTGGCCGTCACACTGCTGCTTTCGCTACTGCCGCTTCTGGCGGTCTCGCTTATCCTCTTGTCTAACCTCGAATCGGTCAACACCCGCCTGGCGGCCGAAATATCCGAGACAGCAGACACCCAGGCCGCAGAATCACTGCAGATGCGTGCACAGCATGTGGCCGAGACAGTCGCCGATTTCCTCCACAAATGCGAAGCAGATCTGCTTTTCCTTACCAGAACTCCTCTCAACAACCGGCATCTGCTCAATTTCTATGTGACCAGGCGCAGCGAAGTATGGGAACGACGCGGCACCGCATCTATGCCACGTGAAAACCGGGAGATGATTCCGCTCTACCGCTCGATTGCCTATATCGATCGGAATGGCAGGGAACGCGTGGTGATCAGGGACGGAAAATTTCTGCCGTCTGACCAGTTGAACAATGTAGCAACACCAGCCGGAACGGAATTCAAAACCGAGAACTATTTCGAGCAGGTACGTCAATTAAAACCAGGTGCTATCTATGTTTCACACCTGACCGGCTTCCATGTATCGAAACAGGAACAGCTCAACGGAGCAACCGAGCCGGAAACAGCCTATCAGGGGGCAGCCTATCAGGGTGTCATCCGTTTTGGCGCCCCTTTATTCGACAGCGCGGGAGCTTTCAGCGGAATGGTGGTGATTTCTCTTGATCATCGTCATCTGATGGAACTCTCCCAGCATATCGATCCCGGCCGCAACTTCTCCACTGTTTTCCCCTCTTACAAAAGCGGCAATTACGCCTTTCTGTTTGATGATGAAGGCTGGATCATAACTCACCCCAAATATTGGGACATCCGCGGGCTCGACCGTAATGGCAGGCAGCTTCCCCCCTACACATCGCGCTCCAGTCAGGCTGATATAGACAGCGGACGCATACCTTACAATCTCGATCACGCCGGCTTCGTTCACCCCAACTATCCCAAAGTGGCAGCAGACATCAGGAACCACAAGATCGGTCACGTGGACATCACTAATGTGGGTGGCGCAAAAAAAATCATGTCCTATGCCCCCATCCCCTACGACACCGGCGATTACGGCAAACACGGCATTTTCGGCGGCGTAACGATCGGATTTCAGGTCGATCAGTTCCACGATGCGGCACGCAAAGGAAGCCACCTGATCAACCGCGAACTTCGGGGACATCGTACCTTGAGCGCTTTTATCATACTTGCCACAGCCATGCTGGCCGGGTTTTCCGCCTGGCTGCTCTCAAGCGGGATCACAAGACCGCTAAACCAGCTGATCGATGGAGCACGACGACTCGCAGAAGGGGATACTCGCAGCAGGGTCTGTGTCTCCTCCAGGGATGAGCTGGGTGAACTTGCCAATACGTTCAACTTCATGTCCCATGAACTTGAGTTGCGCAAAACAAGCCTGCTCTCCACCCTCGACGAACTACGGCGATCGCGCCTCGAAATCCTGGACGAACGAAACTTCAAGGAGAGTATTCTTGAAAGTATTTCCAGCGCCATCATCACCTTCTCCCCGGATGGACTCCTAACCTCGATCAATGGGACCGGCAGAAAATTCCTGGGAACCGGGATACCTGTCGGCATGCACTACCGCGATGTTTTCCATGGCTGGAATGGTGTGACGGAACAAACGGAAAGAATTTTATCCGGGGAAGGAGCCTATGGCCGGCACCCTCTGCACCTTGACAGAGGCAATGGCATGACACATTTTGAGATCGGCTTTTTCCCCATCGGAAAGAATGATACGCAAGGACTGACCGTAACCATGCGCAACGAGACCGAAAAGGAAAAATTGCGCGAAGAGATGATGCGGCTCGACAGACTGGCATCCCTCGGCAAACTCTCTGCCGGGATCGCGCACGAGGTGCGAAACCCCCTCACCGGCATCTCACTTCTTCTGGATGATCTGCACGACACCGCCACACTGGCTGCGGATGACAAGAATATGATCAAGAAAGCCCTGGCAGAGATAGAACGCCTTGAGCGCCTGATCAGCGCACTGTTGAATTATTCTTCCCCTGTTCGTGCAAACTTCAGGATGAGCGACCTTAATGGAGTCATAAACGACACGGTCCTGCTTATACAGCGGCAGTGCAATCGGCAGAAGGTTCATATCAGCTTTGAAGCCGGGGAGATTCCATCCTTCTGGTTTGATCCTGAAAAGATCAAACAGGCACTGCTGAATATCATCAAAAATGCCCTTGAAGCCATGCCGCACGGGGGAGAAATTCTTATCCGAACAGTCGCGGAAGGCACACATGTTACACTTGTCGTATCTGATACCGGGCCCGGGATCAGTCACGAGGACCTGCCACTCATTTTCGAACCTTTTTTCACTCGTAAAGGGGCTGGGACAGGGCTGGGACTCTCCATCACCCAGCGCATAGTGGAAGAACACAATGGTCGGATTCGAGTGGAGAGTTCCGCTGCAGCAGGAACAATTTTCACCCTGGAGCTGCCGATGACCATTGTTCCAAAAGGATAGCCATGGAAAAAATTCTTATTATCGATGATGAAGCCTTCATCTGTGAAAATGTTGAACGGATTCTGGGAGACGACGGCTACCAGGTCTGTTCGGCCAGTACCGGCAGCCAGGCCAGGGAGGCAGTGCTTTCCAATGACGTGGATCTGGCCCTGCTTGATCTCAATCTTGGCGCTGAAGACGGTATTGATGTACTCAAGATGCTCAAGGAACTCGATCCGAATCTGCTGGTCATCATCATCACCGGTTATGGTTCAGTGGAAAGTGCAGTGGATGCACTCAAGCTGGGCGCATTCCATTACATGAAAAAACCCTTTAAAGCCGATGCATTGCGTGTGATTGTTAAACTTGCGCTGCAAACCCAGGTTCTCAAACGGGAGGTGCGTAACCTGAAGAGGGCCGATGGCTTTCTGCCGGGTCGCTTCCCCATGATCGGAACCAGCAAGGCATTCGGTGCCGTGATCAATCAGGTTCGCGAGATAGCCCGCATTCCTTCAACCGTTCTGATCACCGGAGAGTCGGGAACCGGCAAAGAACTGGTTGCCCGCGGCATCCACGACCTGTCAGACAGAAGAGATGCCGCTTTTGTCGGTATCAACTGCGCTTCCTTGCCTGCCAATCTGCTGGAAAGCGAATTATTCGGCCACGAAAAAGGGGCGTTTACCAACGCAACCAGCCGCAAGCCTGGTCTTTTTGAAGAAGCACATCATGGTACGATATTTCTTGATGAGATAGGCGAGATGGACATGTCCATGCAGGCCAAACTGCTGCGTGTTCTGCAGGAACGAACCATCCGCCGCGTGGGCGGAGTCAAGGACATCGTCATCGACGTGCGGGTGATCGCGGCCACAAACCGAAACCTGCAGGACAAAATTGCCAATTCCAGCTTTAGGGAGGACCTCTTCTATCGCTTGAATGTCTTTCCTATTCATATCCCCCCACTTCGTGAACGGCCCGATGACATCCCGCACCTGGCAGCCTATTTCCTGGACAGTTTCAGCAATTCTTTCGGCAGGGATTTTCGCCGGATTTCACCGGAGGCCTCAGAGTTAATGAGCAGCTATGCCTGGCCCGGCAACATCCGCGAACTGAGGAACGTCATCGAACGCATCTGCATCATGAATCACGGCCCTGAGCTGCTGCCCGAACAGCTTCCCCAGGAAATGCGGGGGTTCTTTCCGCTCACTGCTCCCCTGAATTCCTATGCAAACAGCCGCACGCATCTTCCTGCGGACAAAGGGCTGGAAGAAGCTGTGATGGACTTTGAAAAAGCGATCATTGGCCAGGCCCTGCAGAAAACAAAGGGGAACGTCCTGCAAACGGCAACCATGCTGAGGATTCCACGCGGAACCCTTCGTTACAAAATGGAAAAATACGGTTTATAGGAGGAACTTCATGCAGCTTGTAAAAATGATACTCACCCTCTTGATGATTGTTGTCATGCCCCTCTCCTCAACAGCAGCGCCCTTGCAGGAGAAAGCCATTTTTGCAGGGGGCTGTTTCTGGTGTATGGAGGCGCCCTTCGACAAGTTGAACGGCGTGATTTCCGTTGAATCCGGCTACACCGGCGGCACCGTTAAAAACCCCACCTACGAGCAGGTCTCCAGCGGCGGTACCGGTCATGCAGAGGCGGTACAGATCACCTATGACCCGTCTAAGATCAGCTATAAAAGCCTGCTCGGAGTCTTCTGGCACAACATCGATCCCACAGTCAAAGACAGGCAGTTCTGCGACACCGGGCACCAGTACCGCTCGGCCATCTTTTATCAAGGGGAAGAGCAGCGTAAGGCAGCCCTGGAATCAAAGTCGGCTCTGGAAAAGAACAAGCGCTTCAAAGGAACAGTACAGACAGAAATTGCCCAGGCTGGAGTTTTTTATCCCGCAGAGGAGTACCACCAGCACTACTACAAGAAAAATCCCCTGCGCTACAAATACTACCGGACAAGTTGCGGTCGTGATCGTAAGCTGAAAGAACTGTGGGGAGATGCTGCAGGAAGGTAAACATTGACTCCTGCTCCGGGAAGAGGTGTTATAATTAAATGACATCAGGCTCTACGTCTGAAAGGAGGAGGACACATGAAAACCACCATGCAGCCACTAACATTTGCTGAGATGACAGTCGGTGAAATTGTAGCCGACGATTATAGGACTTCCAGAATATTTGAAAAATATGGCATAGATTTCTGCTGTGGTGGCAAGACCACCATCTCAACAGCCTGCAGGGAAAAGGGAATCAGCGAGACTGTCCTGTTTGATGAAATCGCAAACATAAAAAAAGAGGCCGCAGAGCGCAGCAGCCAGTATGGGTCATGGGAAATACCCTTCCTGACTGATTATATTATCAACGTTCACCACACCTATTTGAAGGACAACCTTGCAAAGATAGCCGCAAACGCGCGAAAAATTGCAGGGGTCCACGGGAAGCATCACCCGGAGGTAATCGAGATTGCCTCTATTTTCGAGAAAATTGCTGCCGATATGACTATTCACCTCAAAGAGGAAGAAGAGGTTTTTTTCCCTGCTCTGAAACGGCTGGATGGCTTCATAAAAAGCAGCCTGACCCCGGATGCAAAGGATGTTGAAACTGTCAGATCAGTGCTTTCACAACTAGGCCACGAGCACGATGAAATAGGCGAAGCCGTGCACAGGATCCGTCATCTGGCCAAGAGTTTTGAGGTACCTGATGATGTCTGTCCCACTTTCAGGGTTACCTACCTGGAGCTGAATGAATTCGAGGACGATCTGCACAAACATGTGCATCTGGAGAACAACATACTTTTTCCCAAGGCTGACAAGATCCTGCAAGCGCTCTAGGAATCGCCCTTACATCGTACATAACGATCGGGAGGATACGGCAATGCTGTCAACCTCCCGTTTTGTTATAGCGGAAACTCACTGACTCCGCGCACCACATTTCAACAAGACCTCCAACAGAACAGGAAAACAATGTCCGAAAAACATGACATCAAGCCAGATCAATCCATAGAGCTTCTCAAGGAACTGCACATACTCACCCGCGACGGCAAGCTGAACCAGGATAGCAGACGCAAACTAAAGCAGGTGAATCACCTCTGCCAGTTCATTGAACCGCTGCTGAACGAAGTGCGACAGAATCATGGGGTCACGCTGGTTGATCATGGCGCCGGCAAGTCATACCTCGGCTTCATCCTTTACGATCTCTTTTTCAAGAACAGTAATGACAGCTCGCACATTTTCGGTATCGAGACGCGGGACGAGCTCGTAGAGAAATCAAAAGATCTGGCCCGGAGACTGGAATTCCCGGGCATGTCGTTTCTGAAGCTGTCCGTGGCCGATTCCATCGAATCTGATTTACTGCCAGCTACTGTTGATGTAGTTACCGCCCTTCATGCCTGCGATACCGCCACCGATGACGCCATCCGGTTCGCCCTGCTCAAGAAGGCGCGTTTCATAGTGCTGGTGCCCTGCTGCCAAGCCGAAGTGGCAGCCCACCTCAGAAAGAACAAAGGCCAAGTACTGGCAAAACAGGCTTTCACAGAAATCTGGCGGCACCCGCTGCACACCCGTGAATTCGGCAGCATGGTGACAAATGTACTGCGTTGTCTGCAGTTGGAGGCCCATGGCTACCAGGTCAATGTCACCGAACTGGTGGGATGGGAGCATTCAATGAAAAATGAACTGATCATCGCCAGATATATGGATCTCCCCCGCCGACGTCCTGCAGACCGGCTTAAAGAAGTGCTGCAGACCCTCGGACTTGAAGATATGAACCAGCGTTTCTTTACCAGCCTGTAAGGGCTGCCTGCCTACCTGAAAAATCCGCCTTACTGGCGGATTTCAGCCACACCGGATGGCCGATTTCGGCCACCTTCGTCATTTCCGCCAGCTGTCCCCCCTGCCCTACGCAATCAATCTTCTTTTAATTAAAGCCTTTGCCTTGCCCTCCCCTGGTGGCATCTGTATTGCAGTATAACAGAACACCATCTCGTATTTCCCGTATACCCATCAGCACAACCACAACAAAGGAGGTAAGTTATGATCAGAAAAATTGCTGCATCAGCGCTCGTCATGGCGCTGGCCCTTCCGGGAATCTCCCAGGCGGCCCGAGTAAAAATCGGTTTTGTAAACTCGATTACCGGCCCCGAAGCCCCCATTGGTGAGAACCTCACTAATGGCGTCACCCTGGCACTGGAGGATCTCAAAAAGAAAGGGATCGAAGTTGACCTGATCAAAGAGGACGACACAGGTAAACCTGAAAAATCCCTGGCTGCCTTTGAAAAGCTGGCCACCCGCGACAATGTTGCAGGAGTTGTTGGACCCTACACTTCAGCCTGTTCCAGTGCTGTTGCCAGCCAGGCCGACAAGTACAAGGTACCCTTGCTGATTCCTGCTGCTGCGAAAGAAGAGATCACCCGCAAAGGGTACAAATATGTTTTCCGCCTCAATGCTCCGGCAGATGTCTATTCCTCAGTACTGATGGATGCAGTACAGACCATCGACAAGCCAAAAACGATTGCTTTCATCTACGAAAGTACTGACTTCGGTACATCGACAGTCAAAACTGCCAAGGAATACGCCAAGAAGCTCGGGATTCAAGAGGTAGCGGACGAAAAATACCAGAAAGGCGCCCCTGACTTCCGCTCGACACTGACCAAGATCAAGTCAAAAAACCCCGATCTTGTTTTCATGGTTTCTTACGTGGTTGATGCCATAACCCTCATGCGTCAGTCGAAGGAAATCGGCCTGTCCCCCAAAGCCTTCCTCGGCGGCGGAGCCGGCTTCACTACTGCCCAGTTCCTTGCCCAGAAAGAGATTTCCAACATGGTCATGTCCAGCACCCAGTGGACTGACGATGTGAGCTGGCCCGGTGCGGCAGATTTCGCCAAACGCTATACTGCAAAATTCAAAAAAGAACCGACCTACCACGCTGCCTGTGCCTATGAGGCAATGGTTATCATGGCAGAGACAGCTTCAAAGAATGGTGGTGACCGCGACAAAACCCGTAACGGACTCAAAGCGGGACATTGGAATGGAGTCATGGGTGAAGTCAAGTTCGCCGACTATGCCGGCTTCACCAATCAGAACAACCACCAGATGCTGGTCCAGCAGGTCCAAAACGGCAAATACGAAACCGTATTCCCCCCCAAATTTGCAACCAAAAAAGCTTTGTATCCTTTTAAGTGGAAGTAACATTCAGGGGTTCAGGTGCGGGCAATCAGGAATAAGAATCACCTGATTGTCCCGCCCTGATTCCCGACTCCGGAGTTTCATCATGACCTTTTCCGTTCTGCTGCAATCCATCATAAGCGGTATGCTGGTCGGTGGCGTCTACGCCCTGATCGGCATCGGCCTGACCATTATTTTCGGCGTCATGCGGGTGATCAATTTTGCTCATGGCGATATCATGATGGTCGGTATGTACCTGACCTTCTTCCTTTTTACCCTGCTCGGAATTGATCCGTTTGTATCGGTTCTGATTACCATGCCGCTCATGTTTCTGTTCGGCGCACTGATGCAGAAAGTATTCATCAATCGCGTCCTCAGTGCCCTTCCCCAGAACCAGATCCTGCTGACCATCGGCCTGGGCCTGATCATGAGCAACAGTGCCATGTTGGCCTTCACATCCGACTATAAAATACTGACCACCAGCTACTCGTCATCCAGCTACAGCCTGGGAGGCATTTCAATTTCCCAACCGCTGCTGATCTCATTCCTGATCACCTGCGCCATCACCGTCGGTCTTTACTGGTTTCTGATGAGAACAGACACCGGGCAGGCTATTCGCGCCACGGCCCAGGACCGGGAAGCTGCCCAACTGATGGGAATCAACGTCAAATGGATGTCAATCCTCTCCTTCGGCATCGGCTCTGCAATGGCCGGAACCGCCGGAGCCCTGATTGCCCCGACCTATTACATCTTTCCTCAAGTCGGCAGCGCTTTCACTCTGAAAGCCTTTGTCATCACCGTTCTGGGTGGAATGGGCAGCATCATCGGGGCTACCCTGGGGGGCATCATCATCGGCCTGGTTGAATCAGTGTCAGCTGTCACCATCTCATCCGAATGGAAGGACGTGGTCGTATTTGCCATATTCCTGCTTGTACTTCTCATCAAACCCTCGGGTCTGATGGGCAAATCACGCCTGTAAGCGGAGAATTCGAAACAATGAAATCCATACATCCCTTAACTTCAATACGCGGGGCAAGCGCCGTCCAGATCATGTTCGGCATTGTGATAATCGCAGCACTGTTTGCGTTTCCACAGTTTGTTGAAAGCCCCTATGCCCTCCACATGATGATCCTCTTCTTCCTCAGCACACTGATGGGATCAAGCTGGAACATTATCGGCGGGTATACAGGGCAATATTCAGTTGGTCATGCCGCCTATTTCGGGACCGGCGCCTATACCACCATGATTCTGCTCACCACCAAGGAGATCCCACCCTGGCAAGGGATGTGGATCGGTATGTTTGCAGCCGTAATCGTGGCCCTGATAGTCGGCAGCATCTGTTTCAGGCTACGTGGTCCCTACTTTGTTCTGGCATCCATTGCCGTGGCGGAGATAGTCAGAATTACGGCTCTCAACCTCACCGATCTGACCAAAGGAGCTGAAGGCATCCTGGTGACGGACATCCCTCCTTTTAAAATTGGAGAGTTGTTGATTACCGACTTTGCCAGCAAGGTTCCCTATTACTACATCGCCCTTGTCCTGGCACTCGCGATTATCCTGGTCACCTGGCTGGTGCAGCATTCCAAACTGGGCTACTACTTTCAGGCCATCCGCGAAGATCAGGATGCAGCCCACTCCCTTGGCATCAACCTGACCATCTGGAAGAACACCCCTTTGGTAATCTCGGCAGTGTTTACCTCTCTGGCAGGCAGTTTCTACGCGATCTTCATCAAATTCATCGACCCCACAACCGTTTTGCCGCTTGATCTGTCGGTACAGATCGTGTTGATCAGCATCATCGGCGGCATCGGCACTATTTGGGGGCCAGTGGTCGGTTCTCTGGTACTGGTTCCACTCTCCGAAGCATTGCGCAGCAATGTGATTGCCCAATGGCTGATCAATTCAGGAATGGTCGATGCTGAATCGGGAACCGGAGTTTTCCTCAAGGAACATCTTGCTCACGCCCATGTCCTGATCTATGGAATTCTGGTGGTTGTGGTTATTCTTTTTATGCCGGAAGGTGTCATGGGCTACGTAAAAAAACTTGCCGCAAAGAAAAAAGGGGGTGAAGCCTGATGGCCATCCTGGAAATCAAGCATGTCAGTAAACTTTTCGGCGGATTGGCCGCCAATTCCGATGTTTCATTTGAAATGACCGAAGGAATGATCATGGGATTGATCGGCCCCAACGGTGCGGGTAAGACCACTCTTTTCAACTGCATTACAGGCTACTATCCCCCCACCAAGGGTGAAGTAATCTTTGAAGGAAGAAAGATGAACGGCCTGCAGCCCGATGCCGTCTGCAAGCTCGGAATGGCCAGAACCTGGCAGAAGGTGCGCCCGCTGGCCAAAATGACAGTGGTGGATAATGTCATGGTCGGAGCTTTGTGCCGTACCAATTCCATCAAGGTAGCTCGGGAGATGGCCATGGAACAGATCCGGGTTGTCCGGCTGGAGCACAGGGCGAACTTTCTGGCTGGTGGTCTGCCCATCGGTGAGCGTAAAAAGCTGGAAGTTGCCAGGGTTCTTGCGACAAACCCCAAGCTCCTGCTGCTGGATGAGGTCATGGGTGGCCTCAATCCTGCGGAGAGCGAGGAAATCATTCAGCTGATCCTGGACATCAAGCAAAAGGGCAAAATAACCCAGATGGTCATTGAACATGACATGAAAGCCATCATGAGAATCTCGGACAGGATTGTCGTTCTCAACTCCGGGGAAAAACTTGCTGAAGGCGAGCCCAAGGATATCGTCAGCAATCCTGAAGTCATTACAGCGTATCTGGGAAGCGAATAACTAACGAACCTATCAGGGCATTCAGTAGAAGGATAATCATCCTTTCAGCTTCTGAGCTCTTGATACTTCAGAGGAAACCAATGCTTACAATCAACAAACTCAACTTCAGCTACGGAGACATGCAGGTTCTGTGGAATATCGATCTGGCGGTTCATGAAGGTGAGATCGTTACCGTAGTCGGCGCCAACGGCTCCGGTAAATCCACGACCCTCAAGAACATCTCCCGTCTCGTTGCCCCCCAGTCCGGGAACATCGATTTCCAGGGCGAAAACATCAATTCACTTGAATCACATCAAGTAGTTGAGCGCGGTCTCGTCCAGGTTCCTGAAGGGCGCAAGATTTTTCCGGAAATGACTGTGCTTGAAAACCTTCGCATGGGCTCCTTTATCAAGAGCGCCCGCCCGACGCGTGAGGCCAATGTAGAGCGGGTCTTCACCATGTTTCCACGTCTCAAGGAACGCCAGAAGCAGCTTGGCGGCACCATGTCCGGCGGTGAGCAGCAGATGCTGGCCATTGCCAGGGGGCTGATGACCAATCCCAAGCTGTTGCTGCTTGATGAGCCCTCACTTGGGCTTTCACCCCTGTTCGTCAAAATCATCTTCGAGATAATCCAGGAGATCAATAAGCAGGGAGTCACCATCCTGCTGGTGGAACAGAATGTCTTTCAGTCGCTGAAAATCTCGGATCGCGCCTATGTACTCGAAACAGGAAGGATTGTTCTTTCCGGAACCGGCAGCGAGTTGTTGAGTAACGACCACGTCAAGAAGGCATTTTTGGGGATGTAATAGGGCAGGTTAAGGTTAAGTCTGAGGTTGAGGGTAAAAACCGGACTAATCATAAAAGGAGCAGAGATTATGCAAACCGTAGATCAATGGATGACCCAAAATCCCTATACCATTGAAGCTGACGCCTCCATTATCGAGGCCATGCACCTGATGAAGGAAAAAAACATTCGCCGCCTTCCCGTTACCTGCAAGGGTACCTTCTGCGGCCTTATCACTGATTTGATGATCAAAAGCTTTACTCCTGGCCAGTCGAGCTCCTTGGATACCTGGGAGGTACACTACATTCTCTCCAAAGCCACGGTTAAAGACGCCATGAACCCGCAGCCTTTCACCATAACGCCCGAAGCCCCGCTCTACCAGGCTGCCCAGATCATTCGTGACAACAAGCTCAACGGGTTGTGTGTCACGGACAGCAGCAACAGACTGGTTGGCCTTTTGACTACCACCAACCTCATGGAAGCACTGATTTCGATCTGCGGAACGAAATAGGGCGAGGCATGCCTCGCCCCTACCTTAAATGATAAGGGCGCCTTGCCGGCGCCCTTTCTCATTCAGAATATCTGCCGATATATCCTTCCACATCGAATTTCCGCCGACACCCCTTATCATTCATGTACCTGATCTTGCCAAACACCGGTCGCTCTCCCCAGGCACGGTCGTGGACACCGCCGATACTCCAGGCGATGCCGGTATAGCCGTTGGGATCACGCCCATCCAGTTCGTAGCGGTCATTGAGGTAAATAGCAACCTGCATCGCCTCTTCCGGAGACGGCGACCACTCCAGAATTTTCTTGGCCCAGTACATACGCATATAGCCATGCATTCTGCCTGTTGTCACCATCTCCCGCTGAGCCGCATTCCAGAGTGGATCATGGGTCCGGCTGCATTCAAATTGTTGAGGGGTGTAGAGAAATTCACGCTGATCGTGGCGATGGGCTTTTAGTGTCTGCCGCGCCCAATCAGGAAAACCTTCAATGCAGTCATAGTTCATGTTGTACCAGCAGAAGTTATCTGAAAGCTCCCGCCGTACAACAAGTTCTTCCAGAAAAGCATCTCCCGAAGGAGTGCCTCCGGCTGCCCTGCCTGCTTCAAGAGCCACCCGTTGTGCAGAGATTTGACCAAAGTGAAGATAAGGTGACAGGCCGGACTGGCCACTGAGATTGGGATCGTTCCTTAATAGGTCATAGCCATCCAGACCGGACAGAATGAAATCGCGCAAATGGCGATGTGCTGCCGAGCCGCCAGGCTCCACCGTGGTCACCTCCTGCACACTGCGATCGACCTGCAGGGAGGAAAGAACCGATGCGTAGTCAGCTTTATTCAAATGAGGTTGGGATGATGGCCAGGGAAACGGGTGATACTGTAACGGAGGAAAATCCTCAAGAAAATCAGACAAAAGACGGTGAATCTTTGGTCTGATGGTATAAGCACCGAACTCCTGTTTGGTTGATGCTACCCGGCAGGGCACGATGTTGTGGGCGTCAACTTCGATAAAGGAGACACTGGATGCTGCGGCAGCCTCCTCGCGCCACCCCCGCTTGATGCGTAGCGGATCAAAATCGGTAACCACACCGCCAACGGAATGTTGTTGTATAAACGTAATGATTTCAGCGGGAGGATGTCCCTGGAGTAGGTAAAAGGGGATACCCAGGGCTGCAAGTCGTGCAGCGCATTCTTCTAATCCTTTGAGCATGAACCCGTACTGCCGGAGAGTTGCCCCCAGAAAGGCAGGTGCAAGAATGAAGACCACTGCCAGCGGTACCTGGTGCTCAAGAGCCAATTGCTGGGCATGGATCAGCGCCCAGTTATCATTCACGCGCTGATCGCGGCTCATCCAGTAAATGATCGGGCCATCCGAAAGAGGGAGCGAGTTAAGCTGGTGAAGGCGGCCCGGATGTACTATCACTGCCGTTTTACACGGGGGTCAAGGGCATCACGGACCCCTTCCCCCAGCAGGTTGTAGGCCAGCACCGTTACCAGGATTGCCAGACCGGGGAAGAGGGAGAGCCACCAGGCAAATTCGATGTAGTCCTTACCGGAAGTGAGGATATTGCCCCAACTGGGGGTGGGAGGCTGGACTCCTATGCCGAGGAATGAAAGAGCTGACTCGGTAAGGATGGCACCGGCAACCCCTAGCGTGGCGGAAACCAGCACCGGAGACATGGCATTGGGCAGAATATGGCGGAAAATGATACGGCGATCAGAGCAGCCGATGCTGCGGGCGGCCAGAATATAGTCCATTTCGCGAATCGACAGTGTCTCTGCCCTTACCAGCCTGGCGACTCCCATCCAGCCGGTCAGCCCGATGACCATCATGATGTACCAAATGGAAGGCTCGAGGAAGGTAATCACTGCCAGAATCAGAAAGAAGGCAGGAAAACAGAGCATGATGTCTACCATGCGCATCAGAATGGTATCCACAACTCCGCTGTAATACCCGGCGACGAGTCCGACAACAGTGCCGATAAACACAGCTATGCCGACAGCCACGAAACCTACCTTGAGCGAGATACGCGAACCGTACAGAATACGACTGAAAACATCCCGCCCAAGCTCATCGGTACCAAACCAGTGCTGCCACGAGGGAGGTGCCAATACCTGCCAGGCATTGATGGCATTGGGCTCATAGGGTGAGATCAACGGGGCCGCGAGAGCTGCAGTCAGGAACAGCAGCACCACAATTCCTCCAGCTACGGCAAGTTTGTTATGCCGGAGGCGTGGCCAAAAGATGGAAGAGAAATAAGAGTTTTTAAAGGACATGAGATTCCATTACATTCAAGAGGAATGGCTGTTTTTCAACAACCTTGAGTTCATCCTTGCCGGATGCGCGGGTCAGCCAATGCATAACTGACATCCGCAATGAGATTGCCGATCAGGGTAAGAAAAGCGCCTATCACGAGAATGCCCATAACCACAGGATAATCGCGGGACATGACTCCCTGGTAGAAGAGCTGCCCCATGCCAGGGATGGCAAAGATAGTTTCAAAGATCACGCTGCCGCCGATAAGCCCGGGGATGGAAAAGCCTGCCAGGGTGATCAACGGCAACAAGGCGTTGCGCAATGCGTGTTTGTAGATAACAACCCGCTCGGAAAGTCCCTTGGCTCTGGCTGTAGTGATATAATCCTGACCAATGACATTGAGCATGGATGAGCGCATGTAGCGGGAAAGTCCAGCCAGACTGCCGAAAGAAGCGACCGCGACCGGCATAATCAGATGCTTGGCCAGGTCCCACAGATAGCGCAGTGTCCCGTAATTTTCGCTCCCCAGTGTGTGCAGTCCGGAAATCGGCAGCCAGTTGAGCTTGACCCCGAAAAAGTACATCAGCAGCAGCGCCAGCCAGAAAGTGGGTACTGCAAAACCGAGAAACACGAAAATGGTGATTCCTTTATCAAGCAAGGTGTCGCGGTGGGTGGCAGCCAGGATTCCAATCGGTATGGCCAGACCAAATTCCAGCAGAAGTGCGATGATATTCAGAGAGATGGTGACCGGCAGTCGTTCCTTGATCTTCTCAATCACCGGCCTGCTATCCGAGGAAAATGACCTGCCCAGGTCAAGCTTGACCAGTTTTCCCACCCAAGTGAAGTACTGGGTATGCAGCGGCTGGTCAAGCCCGTAAAACTTCTTCAGACGCTCCCTGGCTTCCTTGCCCACCTTGGGATTCATGGCCATCTGCATTTCGACCGGCTCGCCGGGCGCAAGATGAATTACCGCAAAAGTAATCAGCGTGATGCCTGCCATCAACGGGATCAGCATCAGCAGGCGTTTTATCAGATACCTCAACATCGGTTCATCCCTCCAGCAGCAGTTCTTCGGGCGCCTCGATGTAATCCCGGACCTTCTTGAGGAATTGAACCGCTTCGCGGCCATCGATGATGCGGTGGTCATAGGAAAGCGCCAGGTACATCATCGGGCGAATGACGATCTGGCCGTCACGAACCACTGGCCGGTCCTGGATGGCATGCATGCCGAGCACGGCGCTTTGTGGAGGATTGAGAATCGGTGTGGAGAGCATGGAGCCATAAACCCCGCCGTTGGAGATGCTGAAGGTCCCCCCCTCGAGATCGGATATCGCCAGACGGTTAGTCTTGATTTTATCGGACAGCTCAGCGATTTTCTGATCTATTTCGTACATCTTCATCTGATCTGCATTGCGCAGGACCGGCACGACCAATCCTTTCTCAGCGCCGATGGCTATGCCGATATCGTAGAAATGGTGATACACAATGTCCGTGCCGTCGATACTGGCATTAACAGCAGGGAACTCCTTGAGTGCCGCGACGCAGGCTTTGACAAAAAAAGGCATCAGACCGAGGGCAGTTCCATACTTCTGACGGAAATGCTCACGGAAGTTTTCACGCAAGGTTTTAACATGACTGAGATCCGCCTCATTGAAGGTGGTCAGCATGGCTGTCTGTTGCCGTGCGGCCAAAAGACGCTCGGCGATACGCCTGCGGATGGGAGACATTGCTACCCGCTCTTCGCGCCCGGAAACATATGCTGGCGGCGCCTCGGTGCGCACCGAAGCGGCTACCGGTGATTGGGGAGGGAAAGGGGCTGGCGGAACTGGTGTCACTGGAACTGAAGCCGCAGGCGGCGCAGCAGGCGCGGATTTTTCTGCTTCCTGTACCGGGGTGACAGCGGGGGGAGAAAGCTCGGGCGCAGAGGGCTTCGCGGATACGGAAACTGCGGATGGAGAAGGAGTAGAATCTTCTTCCATTCGCGGCTCGACCGGGCGCCGTGAATGTTCTTCGATCCGGGAAAAGAGGTCATCCAGGGTGATCCTTCCCCCTTTACCGGTGCCGGTAATGGAGTCAGGCGCGATTCCACCTTCACGCATTTCGCGCCGCACCGCCGGAGAGGAAACGGTTGCCTTGATCTGCTCTTCCTGTGGAGGCGTGACTGCCTTCGGCTCAGACGATGGAGGAGTATCGGAACCGGCAGACAGTGGCGAAATCTGGCCTATTACTGAACCTGTTTTTATGGTGGCCCCTTCTTCGACAGAAATTGAAAGAGTGCCGCTGGCCTCGGCGTGAACATCCAGCGTGATTTTGTCTGTCTCCAGCTCGCAGACCGGTTCATCCTTCTGCACCACATCTCCGTTCTTTTTGAACCACTTCGCCAATAGAGCCTCGTGAACTGACTCGCCGACTTCAGGCACTTTGATCTCCATAAAAACTCCCTCACATGAAACTTAATAAACCTGTCCAGCATTTTAACGCAATAAATCGGATTCTCCAACACAATCAACCGCGCTCGGTGTACAAAGGCCTCTTCCCGCCCATGCCGGCGCTCTGTAAGTTCCAATGAAATCTGTTGCCATCCAGGGCACACATGCATATAATCAATCATTTAAGAAAAGGATGGGCACTGGCGTGGGACATTTCATAACATTTGAAGGCATTGAGGGGTGCGGTAAAACCACCCAGATACGGCTCCTCGCCGAGTGCCTTAGATCCCGCGGCTACCGTGTTGTCACGACACGTGAACCGGGGGGCTGCCCTATCGCCGACAAGATCCGCTCAATTCTGCTGGATGCCGAGAACAGTGCCATGTCTCCCCTGGCGGAATTGATGCTCTATTCTGCCGCCCGGGCACAGCATGTCTCCGAAGTAATCCTTCCGGCACTGGAAGCCGGCTGCATTGTCCTGTGCGACCGCTTTACCGACGCAACAATCGCGTATCAGAGTGCCGGGCGCGGCATTGAGCGCAGCACTATTGAAACACTCAATACCCTCGCATGCAGTTCCATTACACCAGAGCTTACGGTGCTGCTGGATTGTGATGTCCAGACCGGCCTGGGGCGCGCACGCGCCAGAATCGAGGCTGCACACGGCCCTCGCGAAGAGCGCTTCGAACTTGAATCCCTGGAGTTTCACCAACGGGTACGGGATAGCTATCTTGATCTCGCCTCCCGGCAGCCGCACCGATTTCTGAAAATCTGCGCCGGCGGCAGTGTCGAGGAAGTTTCCGCTATTATCACCAATCAGGTATGTACCCGCCTAGCAGACAGCCATGCCATTTGCTGACATCATAGGACACGAGCGTGTGGTGGAGATTTTCCGGAAGTCCATCAAGTCCGGAAAGACCTCCCATGCCTATATTTTTGAGGGTCCTGCCGGCTGCGGCCGCAGAAAAACCGCAATGGCCCTGATTCAGGCTCTGTTTTGCCGCCAGGCGGAGGATGATGCATGCGGTGTGTGCCCTTCCTGCCGCAAGGTTGCCGGCAACAACCACGGTGACATTCATTTTCTTGAGCCTCTGCCCGACAAGCGGGATATCAGCATTGCCCAGTTGCGGGATTTGCAGCGTGACCTTGCCCTGCGTCCCTATGAAGCTCCGCGCAAAGCCTGCATCATGGAGCCTGCAGACAGAATGAACCTGAGTTCCGCCAACTCGTTTCTTAAAACCCTGGAGGAGCCTCCAGGCAACGCACTTCTCATTCTGCTCACCGAAAATGCCGACATGCTGCTGCAGACGATCCGGTCGCGCTGTCAGCTTGTTCGTTTCGCCCCCCTCTCATCGGAGAGCATCATGCTGATGCTGAAACGAAACGGCATGGACGAAGCATCCGCTGCGCTGCTTTCCCAAATGGCTAACGGCAGCATGCAGCGTGCAGCAGAACTTGACGGTGAAGCGCTTGCCCAGCGCCATGAAGTCCTGATCAAACATCTTGCCACTCTTTCTCTGGATCGCATTTCAACCATCTTTACCGCTTCGGAGGAACTGGGAGGAAACCGGGAAGAGACACTCGAACTTCTCGACATACTGCTTTCCTTTGCCAGGGACATGATCCATCTGTCAAGCGGATGCAGCGATATTATCAACACAACCATACGCCCCACGCTGGAGGGACTGGTCAGCCGGTTGAATCTTGAACGGACACTGCAACTGGCTGAAGACATTCTGGAGACGCGCCGCTCGGTGCAGCGCAATGCCAATGTCAAACTTGCCCTTGACCATCTCTTTATAAGAGTGGCCGGGACACTTGCCTGATCCGCTCCACGTTTCCAGCAACAGACATCAAGGAGGAATTCTTTGCCACGCATTGTAACCATACAGTTTATCTCAGCCGGCAAGTTGTACGATTTTGAAGCCGGCGATCTCGATATATCACCCCGCGACAAGGTTGTCGTAGAGACCGAACGCGGCATAGGCGTCGGTTCAGTGGTTGTGGGCCCTGTTGAACGGGCCGAAAACGAAGCACCTGCCAACTTGCTCCGCGTTAAGAGGATTGCAAACCAGGAAGATCTCGACACCCTTGAACGCAACACCCGTAAGGAAAAAGAAGCATACGAATTCTGCAACCGGCGCATCATGGAGCGCAACATGCAGATGAAACTGGTGCGAGTCGAGTACCTGTTTGACGGCAGCAAGGCTGTCTTTTTCTTTACCGCTGACGGACGAGTCGATTTCCGCGACCTGGTCAAGGATCTGGCCCACACCTTTCATACCCGCATTGAAATGCGCCAGATCGGCGTGCGCGACGAATCCAAAATGACCGGCGGCATCGGCATTTGCGGCAGAGAGCTCTGCTGCTGCTCATGGTTGCGCGAATTCCAGCCGGTATCAGTCAAAATGGCCAAAGAACAGAACCTGGCCCTTAATCCGACCAAGATCTCCGGCCAGTGCGGTCGTCTGCTCTGCTGCCTGGACTATGAATATGAAACCTACTGCTGCCTGCGCAAGTCTTTCCCCAAATGCGGGAAGCGTGTCAGAACCGACTCCGTCACCGGAGTTGTGGACAAGATGAATATCCTCACCGGCAACATTACGCTCAAGCTTGATGACGGCAAGCTGGTAGTTGTAAAAAAAGTCGAAATCACCGGTGAAGCAGCACCAGCCGAAATCCAGCAGCCACGTTCCGAAGCCCCTGTCCCGGCTGCAAAACATCAGAAGGGGCGCGAGCGCCGGCCGGAACGTCCTGCTCCTGCACCGCGTGAAGTACCCAAAACCGCTGCACCCGCCGCCCCTGCGCCGGCTACAACCGCGCCTGCTCAACAGGCGACAGAAGGACAGCCCAAACAGGGACGCAAGAAGCATCGTTCCCGCAAGCACGGCCACAAACCTGGCGGCGGGGGCACATCAGAAGGTGGTTCATCTACACCGAAGGCATAAACTCATCAACCAATACCACCATCAGGAGATGCCATGAAACCAGCATATTACGTCACAACCCCCATATATTACGTCAATGACGTGCCCCACATCGGCCACGCCTACACCACTGTCGCCGGGGACGTGCTGGCCCGTTACAAGCGATTGATGGGGCATGACGTTTATTTTCTGACCGGCAGTGATGAACATGGTCAGAAAGTGGAGAAAGCTGCCACCACCGCCGGTGAGACGCCGCTGGAACTGGCCGACCGTGTGGTCAAGCGCTTCCAGGCGCTCTGGGAGCGGCTGGGTATTTCCAACACCGACTTCATCAGAACGACCCAGGAACGTCACAAAAAAGGTGTCACACACATTTTCAAAGACATCATGGAAAAGGGTGACATCTACCTCGGCGAATATGAGGACTGGTACTGTACCCCGTGCGAAACCTTCTGGACTGAAACCCAACTCATCGAAGATCGTTGTCCCGACTGCAACCGCCCGGTGGAAAAGCTTAAGGAGGAATCCTACTTCTTCCGCATGAGCAAGTATCAGGAGCAGCTGCTTGCCCACATCGAGGCTAATCCTGACTTCATCCAGCCCAAGAGCAAGCGCAACGAGATCATCTCTTTTGTAAAAGAAGGGCTGCGTGATCTTTCCGTGTCACGCACCACCTTCACCTGGGGTATTCCGGTACCAGGCAATGAAAAACACATTATTTATGTTTGGTTCGATGCACTGACCAACTACATCACCGCCTTGGGCTATCCCGAAGCAACTGCCGACTACCAGCGCTTCTGGCCGGTCAACGTACACCTGATCGGCAAGGACATTCTGCGCTTTCATGCCGTTTACTGGCCCACATTCCTGATGGCCGCCGGACTTCCCCTGCCGGAGAAGGTCTTTGCCCACGGCTGGTGGACAGTGGAAGGGCAGAAGATGAGCAAGAGCCTGCAGAATGTTGTCGAGCCCAATCTTCTGATCGACAAGTATGGCGTCGATGTGGTCCGGTACTTCCTGCTGCGCGAAGTCCCCTTCGGCCTGGACGGCGATTTCTCACACTCAGCGCTTGTCCAGCGACTTAACTCCGACCTGGCCAATGACCTCGGCAACCTGCTCAGCCGCTCAACTGCCATGGCAGTAAAATACTTCGATGGAGTGCTGCCCGCACCGGGCAAGCTGTCCGATTGTGATCAGGCACTTGTCGGAAAAACCGCGGAGATGGTTACTGCAGTAGACCGATTTATAGATGAAATGGCATTCAGCAAGGCGCTCCAGGCGATTTGGGATGTTGTTTCTGCCGGCAACAAATACATCGACGAGACAGCCCCTTGGACACTGGCCAAGGATCCTGAACAAAAAGAGCGCCTTGCAACGGTCATGTACTGCCTGCTGGAATCTCAACGGATCGTACATATAATTTTGTCGGCGTTCATGCCGGCCACAACAGTGAAGGCACTTGCCAGCCTGGGTTTTCAGAAGGAATATTCAGGTAAGGATCTTGCGTGGGGTGGCTTACAGGCAGGAACAACAATTACCAAAGCAGAAGCGCTATTCCCAAGGATGGAAGGGTAATCCACTTCCAAATCAAAGCGCTATCTTCGTTGGCTCGTCTTCGGCTCCTCAACGTACTACTTGTACGCTTTCGTCGCCTCGCTCCTCGCCGCCTTGATTTCATCTTTGATTTGAAACTGGAGGATTAAAAAGGGAAGACCTATGCGGGTCTTCCCTTTTCTACTATATCGAGGAAGAACGCTTCCAAATCTCTCCGCTTTGTTTCCAATAATATAATCTCTCCTCTATTTCCACATTTCTAATGGTTTCAAACGATTGTGTAGCTCTGGTAAATGCAGCTTCCTCTTCCTAACTCCAAGTACCGGCCAAACCATCAAGATCATAATGGGTAGTTGTTCGCTTGCGCTTGTCAATCCCAGTTGCCTCGCGAATTAAACGCAAAGCCATAGTTATCATTGCTATATCCTTTCAAGGATGAAAGAGTATGAATCAGTGAGAAAAGCCATTAATCTCCTGATTTTTTATATGATTGGCCATGCAAATGTATGGCCTTATCCTCAAAATCCTGAAAGTAGTGCATCAACTGTCGCTAAGATGTCACTCCTCATGAATGCGATTGAACCCACTTTTCCGCGAAGTTCTTTTACACTGATGGCTGCCAGCAGTTGAGTCGCTAAAATCAGCTCAGTATCTCCAAACATGAATACCAAGTTTGCCTTCTCAATATAATCCATCTTTCTGGCTCTGGCGATTTCGGCAGACAGGAGTGGGATAACTATTCGAGAACCACAATCTGCAAAAATATCGTACTGAATATCGACTACAAAGGGAATTGCTTTGGAATCTCTGCCATTATTTCGATAAACATCGAATTGGGCCATTAGAAAAGCTTCCTCCCGTCACTGAACAACCCAATTTCATCTATAAAAGCATTCATATCATTGATGGCTTTTCGATTCCTGCCTAACCAGTCTTTCTCCCGCTTCGTTTTTGCATAGTCGACGAGGCACTTCTCCAACATACCGGAAAGATTTAGGTTATCTTCACGTGCCATACCGAGCAAATCGACTCTGACGCTTAGGTTTGTTGGCTTTCTTTTAATTTTTTCCTTGCAAGCAGGTTCCATGGAAACTCCATCATCTTAATTTTATATGCGCATTGCCGTGCATCATGATGCGCATTTTTTATATAAACAATACGCATAACCCTGTCAATAAAAAAGCCTCCGGAATATCTCCAGAGGCGCGTTCAGTGGTATATGCAAAAGAATCATTGCCTACGCAGATTTTCCATTTTCAACAATATCAAGAAAAAAAGCTTCAAGATCTCTCCGCTTTGTTTCCAGTAATGTAATCTCTACCGAACTTTCTCCGACAAGTGCCATGAACTCCTGAAATTGCGCCACCGGCACCAGATACTCGACGAACTGCTCGTTGCTGCGGATTGCCTTGAATTCCTGCAACGCGGCCTGATTGCCAACATGCTGCCTGGTCTGTACCAGATAGCCTTCTATGCCGCTGCGCATGATATTCTCTACACTGTCCAAAGCCCGCAGTTGCCCCTGTACGATCACCCCTACCCTGTCGCAGACTTTTTCCACATCATCAGTAATATGGGTGCTGAAAAAAACGCATTTGCCGCGCTTCTTCAAATCCAGAATGATTTCCTTGACCAGAGCCCGGCCGATCGGGTCAAGCCCGCTCATGGGCTCATCCAGGATGTACACTTCCGGGTCATGCACCAGCGTCTGGGCCAGCCCCACCCGCTGCACCATCCCTTTGCTGTATCCGCGCATCTGGCGCTTGCGCGCCTCCCACAGATCAAGCCGCTTCAGCACTTCTTCGGTGCGACGATTCAGCAGTGAAGCATCCATGTTGAATTGGGAACCGACGAAGCGGATGTACTCCTCTGCACTAAGGTAATCGTAGAAGGCGGGGTTTTCGGGGAGAAAGCCGACCACCCGTCGTGATGCTGCCTGTGCCACGTCCATGCCCATAATGCTGGCACTGCCGCTGGTTGGCCTGAGCAACCCCATGATCAGCTTGATAGTGGTGCTCTTACCAGCACCGTTGGGACCAAGGAAGCCAAACACCTCTCCCGGCGCAACCTGCAGATCAAGCTGCTTCAATGCTTCAACACGCGCCCTTTTTTTACCTGTGAATTGCTTGGACAAAGAAACTGTTTCAATTGCGTTCATGCGATTCTCCATCGTTCTGCGAGTTATCTTTTTTTCCGCCAAACGCAAACTTGCTGGTCGTTGCCACCTTGCCATCCGGCGTCAGATAAAACGTGCCTCCATAAGGATCCACCGGTGCCGGTGTCAAGTAGCCAGCCCGAACCAGCTGTTCAACGGTGGCAGGTTCTGCCTTCCGCTCCTGCCGATATTTATCCCTGGCAAGCTCAATCCGATGAGCCTCCTTAAAGGCACTCAAACGGATCTGATAGTTCTTTTTGACAGCCGGGTTACGTTCACCTTTTTCCATGGCTGATAAATAGGAAATTGCCAGTTCTGTCTGTCCGGATTCTTGCATATAACGACCGGCAAGACTGAAGTGCAACTCACTACCGCTCAGTTCTCCGGCACGTTTGTAATATTCAGCCGCCTTGGGGTAGTCTTTCATGAAATAGGCGCTATTGAATCCTGCAAAAAAAGGCAGCATCCAGTCCCATGTACGATACTTCATCCCATAATCGAGCAGATCATTGGCCAGTTTGTACTGTTTTACATCCCAAGTCAGAAAACTCTGGGCAAAATAGTAGGCGTCCATATTGTAGGGATCTAGCTTAACTGCGCCATGAAGTATCCCAGACATCCGTTTATAATCAGGTAGAATCGGTAGTATATCGTTTTCATTCTTTACTGATAGTCCGCCAAAATACATCAAAACCTTCGATACAAGCGATGCCGCAACCAGCTCTTTGTGATCTGCAGCAACTATCCTCAACGCCGTTACTGACGGAATGTAGCCCATCTTTTCATCAAAAGGTCTGTTATGGAGATATTCGGTAAATGGCACAATTAAGATGCCGTATAAAACCAAACATGCGAGTGTTGCAAATACTGTTTTAACCATCTTCTACCTCATTTCGCGGCGCGTAAAGATGGATGAAGAGACTGAAAGCAATAGTCCAACATAAACAACAAAATATGCCGAGGTCATTAACAGGCCGTTTGCCGGTAACGGCAGGCCGTAAATAGCATACAGCTTGAGGTCAAAGGCTCCAAAGTTGGGAATGATGTAATACAGAGCGGTAGCGGTCTGTTTCAAAAATGGAGAAAGTGTTTTTGAAGCAGGTGAATGAATATATTCGTAAACTTGCTGTGTAACTCCGCCTGTAACAAACATTGCAATCGTTCCAAAAACCGGCAAAAAAAACGACGTACTGACAGTCGATAACAGGAAGGCAAAGGCAATCAGCAGGATATATTTCAGAGCATCAAACAGGATGCAGAGAATCATTGAACCCCAAACAATCGGACGATCGGATGGATAGATTGAGGAGGAATATGCGACCACGCAAAAAGCTGCAATCCCCAGCACAGATGCTGCAATTATCACAAACAGGGCCGTACCGCCAAACCTCCCCAACAAATAGCTACGTCGAGAAAGCGGCAGACCGAGAACACTAAAAGTATAGCGCCGTTCAATGTCCTTCCAAAGCGAGGTTCCACCGAGAAAAACCGATAATAAAAGTAAAATGAATGAAATCAGGGAAAGTGACAGGGTAATGGTAAGCTCCGTAACCTGGCGCATGGATAGGGAGGCAAAGATCGGAATAAACAGAAACATCAGGGCTGTTACCATAATCCCCTGAAACACTTTATCTCGAAAAATGCCTTTCAATGTTATAGCGACGATTGTCTTCATATTTTTATGGCCCTCAATTTGTAATAACCTTGTGAAACAGTTTACATACTATCAAGCAACCGCTTAGCGAATGGTTTATACATGGTTTCCCCAGGAGTTGCCAAAAACTGCATGAAATATTTTTGCGCCAATTCGTTTTCGTTCACATACAAATAGGATTTTGCCGCGTTGTACAGCCCATCTATATAGTGGGGATCCCTTTCAAAGGCTTTTAAATAGTAACCGGCCACCCTACGATACAGTATAACTTTATCGGCATATTTATCTGCATTCATTGTAATAGTATAAACCAAGGCCATGTAATTGGCTGTTGGCTGCTTGGATAACTGAGCGGCACGAACAGCAGCCGTTTCATATCCTGCGTAATCTCTCCTTGCCAGACAAATGACCGCCATATTACTCCATACAAAATCTGTATCATAACCCATTGCCAGGGATTTTTCCAAGAGACGTTGCGCCTCATCATATTTAGCTTCTTTAATCAACTCGATAGCAACCCCCACATAACTACGGGGGAATTCAGGTGATTTTTGTAATATATCGTACCAGAACGCTTTTGAATCAGTCCATAGGACTACTCTGCTAATTGTTATACAAGCATATGTAAGGACAAGAGCAAAAAACAGACTCCGCAACCGTACAGATCGACAGCATGACAGGCAAATTCCGACAGCAAGCGCTATGCCTATCGAAGAAAGGTACAGGTAGCGTTCAGCAAATGGTGTCCATGGCAGTTTTCCGTGCAGAGCCAACAGAGGGGGGGCAAGGCCGAATACCGTAATTAACAGGGATAGACGCAGGGAAACGATTCTCCAAAAGAGAAAGAGCAAAGTGATACTTGCAATTATGCCGATGACTACATAGAGGTTTGTGTTGATGGTTACAATCGCAAAATTAAGCGGCAACGGGAAGAGAAGCTTTTTGATATAAAAACCAAACGCGGCAAAGCTCTCGCTCACAAAATGGTAGAAAGGCTTTGCAGCGCTGATCCCCACAATCCTACCGATGCCGCTATCCACTCCCCGGTGAAATCCGTTGCGCATTGCTAGATACAACCCAGCTGCCAGTGCCATGGCACCATACAGGGAATATCTTCTTTCAGGTGATATGATCGAACGATTAAGCTGGCAATACACCGGTAAAATCAGCACAGTTGCAATCGAAGCTTCCTTTGAAAGGAGTGAGCAGAGAAACATGATGAAGAAAGCGCTTGTTGCCTTGATGGTATCAACCTGGGCATTTAAGCCAACAAGAAGCGCCAAAAGAAAAAAAGTACAGCACAGAAGGTCAGTCCGACCGGCCATCCACAAGACAGCCTCACTATTCACCGGATGCAGGGCAAATATCAGAGCAGCGACACAAGCAGCAGTTTTCCGCAGCGAAGAAAGTTTGAATGTTTGTAATGCAAACAGATAGACGAGCAAGGCGTTAATGAGGTGCAGACCTGCATTCATTACATGGAAGGCCAGTGGGTCACGACCAAATAGCTGCAGGTCCAGAATAAAGGATAAAAAGGGAATAGGTCTGAAATAATCTCCGCCCCCTCCCAAAAAGAGTGAGTGGAGCGATATTTCGTTAGTCTGTAAAAAATCAAGAATGCTGACATCGTCAACTGAAATAAAATCAACATGCAGCGTATTCAGGTAGGAAAGTACAACCATCACGACAATAATTGCACTATGGAGCACAGCACTATCAAGAATATCAATAATTTTATTGTTGGACATTTCTGGATGATTACCCCGACAAGGTGACTGTCCATAAAATGGAGACTGCGATTTTTATGTACAAGCGACAAGAGGGCATGTTTATCACATACCCTCTCATAGTTAGTACCGTACTAAGTAAAACAAAATAAATTATTGTGATGTCCAACCCGTGGAAGTAAGAACGCCAGCGGTACCAATGGCAGTGGTTGCCACAGTATCGGTTGCATCCTTACCGACATAATCAGCAGATTCTATAAAATAAAGATTTGAACTGTCATTACCGGAGCCAATAAATCTGTTGCCCGCTTTATTCTTGGCTACTACAGCATATTTTTGTGCAGAAGTTCCGGCATCAACCGAATAAGCAACCGTTACATTGTTGGATGGCTTGAAGGTAAAATCCTTGGTTCCGCCATCATCAGTTTTTGTAGGCACTTTACCAGCAGCACCAAAAGCAGTTCCTGCTCCAAGTAGGACAAAAGAAAACACAACGATTATTTTATATTTCATGACTCACCTCTCCTTAAGTTATTTATGCGCCCGGCTGTGGATAATACTGGTTATCAGAAAAAGCGGCCTCTAAACCTGTTTTCAAGTTCCTCAAATCACTGGATGCAGCACTGTTGTAAGCCTTAACGCGATAGGATGAAAACTGCGGGATGGCAACGGCAGCCAGGATACCGATGATCGCAACAACGATCAGCAGCTCGATCAGGGTAAAACCTTTTCTGTTTCTCATTTTCTGTAACATGTGTTTCTCCTTTCCTTGGTTGTGCTCCTAGCGGAGCTTGACAGATTCAGAATGTGTGTATTGGTTAGAGCAATTCCTCTGCCACTTTTTCAACGAACCCAAATCATAAAAAAATCAGCTTTTTACCTTTCATCCTCGTATTCACACCAAAGATGATGCCCTAAATGGTCGCGCATAACTGACGAAATTTGTCACTCCACTACACGACACTACTCATCCCCGCTATCCAACCCAAACTTTGCCAACCTATAACGAAACGAGCGAAACGACATCCCCAGCAGTTCTGCAGCCTTCTTCTTTGCCCCATGCGTTCGCTCCAGTGCCTTCAGCAGGTACTGTTTTTCAAGATCCTCAAGCAGCGGTTCAAGAGCGAGTCCTTCTTCCGGTATCTCCACTCCTCCACTGGCGCTGTATGACTTGCCACTGAAAATGTTGGCGGGCAAGTTTTTCTCCAGAATACATGTTGAATCGAGGATCAGGCTGCGTTCCACTATATTTTCCAGCTCCCTGATATTTCCAGGGAAACTGTGATTCATCAGCGCCTTAAGGGCTGTAGGGGTGATGATTTCTCCTGTTGGCTGTGCTGAGGTGAATTTCTTGAAGAAGCTTTCCAGAAGCTGGGGAATGTCTTCAATCCGCTCCCGCAGAGGGGGCAGCATAATCTGCACAACGTTGATGCGGTAGAACAGGTCTTCGCGAAAGGTTCCTTCCTTTACCTGACCCTGCAGGTCGCGGTTGGATGCTGTCAGGATGCGCACATCGCATTTATGTACCTGGGTGCCCCCCACCCTGCGGAACTCCCGCTCCTGCAGTACGCGCAGCAGCTTTGTCTGCATCAGCAGCGGCAACTCGCCGATCTCGTCCAGAAAGAGAGTACCTCCTTCCGCCTGTTCGAAGAGCCCGGGCCGGTCACCGACCGCTCCGGTGAAGGCACCTTTCTTGTGGCCGAACAATTCACTCTCCATCAGCGATTCGGGAATTGCTCCGCAGTTGACCGCTACAAATGTTTTCTTGCTGCGAGGGCTGCAATTGTGAATGGCGCGAGCAACCAACTCTTTGCCGGTGCCGCTCTCCCCCAGAATCATGACCGAACTGCTGCTGGGTGCCACCTTTTGAATTAGAGAAAATATCTCTCTCATTCTGGGGCTGCTGCCGATTATCCCGTAGAAGCTATCCCGTTGGAGCACAGTCTGTTTGAGGACAGTGTTTTCCCGCTTCAAGGTGGTCTTCTCCAGGGCATTGCGAATAAGAACCTTGATCTCGTCAACCTTAAAGGGTTTGGCTATGTAGTCATATGCTCCCAATTTCATGGCTTCAACAGCCTGCTCGGCAGCGGAAAAAGCGGTCATCATCAGCACGGCGGTATCCGGTGACATGGCCTTGACACGAGCCAGCAGCTCAATGCCGTTCAGTCCCGGCATCTGCACATCGGAAATTATCAGGTCAAACAGATCATCGCTGAGCAGTTTCAAGGCCTGTTCGGCATTGGCGGCTGATAATGCCTGATATCCCTCCATTTCCAGCAGGATGGTGAGGAACTCACGCATACTCAATTCATCATCAACCACCAGAACTCTTGCTTTCATGTGAACTCCTTCACCATATGCTTTGATGCCTATCCTATCCGGCGCAATCCGTCGGCAATTTTTATGTTGATGGCACGCCAGGCAGGAAAAACTGCGGCTACAATTCCAATCAGCAGGGAAAAAAGCAGATCCAGGAGCAGCGTGTTGTTGTCAACGTGAAAAATAGGGAAAAATCTTTCCATAACCTGCCCGAACTTCCATGCAACAGGATAGGTCAGTGCACTGCCGAGAATGCATCCCGCCATGGTGATACACAAGGATTCACCGAAGATAATTCCGGCAATATGCCAGGAACGGAAGCCCATGGCTTTGAATATGGCATATTCTCCTATGCGTTCACGCGCTGTCATGGCCATGGTATTGGCTACCACTGCCATGATGATAAAAATGACCACGAAGGAGACTATCTGAATGGCTATAACAATCGCTTCGGTCATGGAAACAAAGCTGAGCTGAAAGGCTTTTTCAGTCTCGGTAAGCGTTTCGGCAAGAGAATTTTTGAAAAGAGCATCAACTGCCAGGGATGTTTCTGCAGCTACTTGAGGATTTTTCACGCTGATGATGAATACCCCTGCCTGATCAGCCCTGCGGGGCACAGTTTTTCTCAACGTTTCATTGAGGTAGTTCCAGTGAAAGAAAAACTGCCCTTCATCTGTGGATTTATCAGCACCTTCATAGATGCCGCGCAGGACGAACTCCCAGTTCCCCGGATAGATAGTGCCTTTCAGGGTAATGTTATCCCCGATCTTCCAGCCATAACGCTCGGCAAGCCTGCGCCCTGCCACACAACCTTTGCGATCATTGATAAAGGCTTTCTTCTGGTCAGCAGGCAGTACGAATTCGGGATACTGATCAAAATAGCTGCTTGGCTCAATCGCGAAATTCGGGAAGAAATTCTTTTCGTTGATGTAGATCCCACCAAACCAGCTGGCATAGGAAATACCCTTGATCCCTTCCACTTTTTTTATCCGTTCAGTATAGGAAACAGGAAGAGAAAACACCAGCGATATGGAGTTGCGGGTTACAAGGCGATTAGCGGACGAGGCATTGACACCGGCATACCAGGCAGTAACCACTGTCCTTAATAGGCCGAATGAAAGCAGGGCGATAGTGATGCCCATTATGGTAAGAAGTGTGCGCAGACGATGCCGCAAAGCATTTTTTACAAGCAGCTTAAGGATGAACATCTTGCAGTTCGCCCTTGTCAAGGTGTCTGATGACGTGAGCCTTTTCAGCCGCACGCGGATCATGGGTCACCATGATGATAGTTTTGCCCGAGTCTGCATTGAGGCGATCAAGCAGATCGAGGATTTCCTGGGCGGAAACGCGGTCAAGGTCCCCTGTCGGTTCGTCTGCTACGATAATGGTTGGATCTGTGACAATGGCACGAGCAATGGCCACCCGCTGCTGTTGCCCCCCCGAAAGCTGCGAGGGGTAATGCTCCATACGGTCTGCCAGGCCGACCACTAATAGTGCCGTCTCCACATGTTCCTTTCGTTCTTTCCGCGAAAGAGATGTCAGCAGCAGGGGCAGCTCGACGTTTTCAAAGGCTGTCAGGACGGGAATCAGGTTGTAAAACTGGAAGATGAAACCGACATGGGCGGAGCGCCAGCGGGCAAGATCACTTTCACTTAGGGTGGCTATATCAATGCCATCAACTGAAATGGTACCACCGTCTACAGTATCAATACCGGCAATAAGGTTGAGAAGAGTACTCTTGCCGGATCCCGAGGGTCCCATCAGGGCCAGGAATTCACCTTTGACAATATCAAAAGAGATGCTTTCCAGCACGACCAGAGACTGCATCCCCCGGCGGTAAACTTTCGAAACATTGCGTAAGGAAACGATGCTTGGTTGTGGTGTGGGATCAGACATGAAGTTATTTCTTCTCCGGCAAGGAAATGCGGGAACCATTTTTCAGCTTCTCCAGCGGCCTGAGTGCAACCTTGTCTCCCGAAGCAACGCCACTTACTTCCACCAGTTCGCCTAGCCGTGCTCCCCGTTTAACCGGCACAAAGGTAACGATCTCATCGTTCACGCGAAAAACACCTTCTCGATCCTCAACGCGCACGATTGCGGCCGGAGCAATAGCAATCCTGGGTTTCTGTTCTTCTGGACTGGCTGGCCGCTCAAGGAAAGCTACTTTTGCGCTCATTTCCGGTAAGATCTTCGGATCCTTGTCAAGAAAGCGTACCTTGACCATCACAGAAGCTTTCGTTCTGTCTGCGGTCGGGACAACCGTATGAACCTCTCCCCGGAAGCGCGACTTTGGAAGTGCATCGAGCAAAATTTCGCAGGGTTGGCCCTTATATACGACTCCCAGATTAGCCTCGGAGACATCCGCCTCCACCTGCAATGAATCCATGTCGGCTATGGTAAATACGGCAGCCTTGGCATTTGCGGCAGCACCAAGCGGAGTGATAATATCCCCGGCATCCGCATTTTTGGTCAGGACCACCGCATCAAACGGGGCTCGGATAAGCGTATAGTCATAGTTAACCCTGGCACCTGACAATGCCGCACTGGAATTACGCACCGCGGCTTCTGCACCGCTAACGGCAGCCCGTGCACGTTTAAAGCGGGCCTCTGCAGTATCAAATTCGGCTTTCGCAATGATTCCCTGTCGAAGCAGTTCACGCTGACGCCCGAAGGCAAGTGAAGCATCTCCCTCTTCAGCCCTGGCCTGCTCCAGGCCGGCCCTGGCATTGGATACCGCTGCCTCTCCCTGGCGGACCGCAGCCTGCAAATCCTTGTTTTCAAGGCGAGCGATAACCTGTCCGGCAGTAACCCTGCTCCCTTCCTCGACTCCCAGCCACTCCAACCGTCCAGTGAGTTTGGAAGCGACAGCAGCCTTGCGCTGTGCAACTACGTATCCACTGGCATTGAGCAGGGTGAAAGACTGAGTAGGGTATACCTGCACCACTGAAGTAGTTTCAATTGCAACTTTTCTACCTTTAAAGAAAGCGACCACGAGCACGAGAACCAGAATGACAGCGAGAATAACGGAAATGCGATGCCACTTTCTGACGGGACCTTTTTTGACCATCTGACTGGATTTATCTATGCTGAGCTTACTCAGCGGATCCTGTGTCATGCTTTACTCCAGAGATTAAGTTTCGAAATTTCATACCATTATTACACAAATAAGTGAAGTACTGTGGAGCTAAGCCTTATCCAGCATGAGATCAACTGAAACAGTTTTTTGAGTCACACCTGTTTTTTTGCTTTTTAGTATGATATATATAATCAGTTTTGCTTCATGGAGATGTTCACTATCTTCATAATAAATTTTCCATGCAAGGGGGCAGTAATGAGTGAAATTGTTGATGTTTATGCCAGAGAAATTCTTGATTCACGCGGCAATCCGACCCTGGAAGTTGAAGTATTCCTTGAATCAGGTGCCTTTGGACGTGCTGCGGTTCCCTCAGGTGCTTCCACTGGCGAGCGTGAAGCACTTGAATTGCGTGATGGCGATAAATCACGCTACCTTGGCAAAGGCGTTTTGAAAGCTGTCGACAATGTAAACGATGTCATTGCCGACGAACTTATTGGTATGGAAGCGGACGATCAGGTCGGCATCGATATGAAAATGCTTGAAATGGACGGAACAGAGTACAAAAGCAAGCTTGGGGCAAACGCCATTCTGGGTGTATCCCTAGCCATTGCAAAAGCTGCCGCGGATGAAGCCGGATTGCCTCTTTATAAATATATCGGCGGCGCCGGAGCACGTGAGTTGCCTCTGCCAATGATGAACATAATCAATGGCGGCGCCCATGCTGATAACAACGTAGATATCCAGGAATTCATGATCATGCCGGCCGGTGCAAGGAATTTTGCCGAGGCGCTGCGCATGGGTGCCGAAATATTCCATGCCCTCAAGTCTGTTCTCAAGTCCAAAGGATACAATACAGCCGTTGGCGATGAAGGTGGTTTTGCCCCAGACCTCAAATCCAACGAAGAAGCTCTGGAAGTGATTGTTGAAGCCATTGTAAAGGCCGGTTACAGACCAGGTGAAGATGTGTTGCTGGCACTGGACGTTGCATCATCGGAACTCTTCAAGGATGGCAAGTATACTTTGGAGAACGAGGCACAGAAGGTCAAGACCGCTGATGAGATGGTGGATTTCTACGAGAATTTGGTTAACAAGTACCCGATCATCTCGATTGAAGACGGCATGGCTGAAAACGACTGGGATGGATGGAAAAAACTGACAGAACGTCTGGGCAAACGCATTCAGATTGTGGGAGACGACCTGTTCGTCACCAACCCTGCCATCCTCCGGGAAGGTATAAAACAGGGCATCGCCAATTCAATCCTGATCAAGCTCAATCAGATCGGCACACTGACAGAAACCCTGGAAGCCATAGAAATGGCCAAACGCGCCGGTTACACCACGGTTATCTCCCATCGTTCAGGAGAAACCGAAGACACCACTCTGGCTGACCTAGCTGTAGCTGTCAATGCAGGGCAGATCAAAACCGGCTCACTCTGCCGCACCGATCGCGTTGCAAAATACAACCAGCTGTTGCGCATTGAGGATGAACTCGACAACTGTGCACTCTTTAAAGGACATGAAGTGTTTTATAACGTGAAAAAGTAAAGTAAAAGCAGGGGTACGACGTGCCGTGCCCCTGCTTTAAACAACCATAAAACCATCTAAGATATCACCTACGGTGCTGTTACATTGACCACCTGGCTCCCCTCCCCCCCCTGATTTACGATTTGAACTCGAAAATCCTTGTTCACAGGTGAATAGGGATGGCGTTGGTAAACAAGCCGTGTGCAGTCGACATAAATCAGCCTCTCCCTCTCAGCAATATCCTGACCACCACGACCGCCAATCTGCATCCCATCAACGTAAATCGAGGAATTTTGATTGAAGTTTTTCCCAGTAATGTTCAGTTCGTAATAATTCACGTATTCGTTACCAACGGCTATCTGATTGATTTCCGGCCTAGTCTCAATTGAAAGAGCCAAAGGTACTGATGAATTATCAAGTGAATTTTTGACCATTACTTGATGAATGCCGCCGGGTACATTCGGCACGCTGAAAACAAGAGTTTCCGGTGAAACGAGGTTGCTTGGAATCACAGCCCCATCAAAGAAAAGCTGTGAGCGCTCAGAGAAGTTGCGACCTTGAGCTGAAACTTCTCGTTCTCTTCCTTGGTTACAGGAACCTATTTTCTCGGGAGTCAAGGAAATGAGCACGGGCCGCAGAGGCAAAACCGTAAAATTATAGGCACGACCGACAACACCATCAGCACGTTGAAGATAAAGCGCATAGAGACCCGGCTCAAGCTGCTGTGGAATTATGAACTCCGCCTGCTTACCATCAACTGTTCTGGCTGGAACCTCAGTACTTCCAAGGAACGCGCTGATTCTGTCTCCAAACCCTGAACCAAACATCATTACCCGCGCGCCCGGTTCAGCTTGTGCCGGAATAATGCTGAGGATATTAATTGGAGGAGGAGTTGGCACCGATGGTGTCTCGGCTTTGACCCTTTTAGGCCGCTCTGCAGAAAAAGCAACTGTTGTTGTTATCACCAGACAAAAAACCGATAGAAACAGTGTGACCTTTGAACGCATGCAACCTCCCATGATCAATTTTGATATGCGTCATTGCTGTGTTCCCTAACGCTAATTCTTTATTGTCATAGCCAACCATACCCCTCCCAGAATAAAAATGAGATTTGTTCCCCAGGCAGCAACAATCGGTGAGAGAACACCACTGCGCCCGTAGGACAAAAGAATGGCATTAATAACGAAATAGATAAAACCAATAGCAATGCTGGAGCCAACGCCAAGGGCGATACCCCCGGAACGACTGTTGCGCAGTGCAAAGGGAATACCTAGCAAAACCATGACAAAAGCTGCAAATGGTTCGGACAATTTACCATGCATCATGGTTCGATATCGATAGGCCTCGTACCCACTTTTTTCGAGATTCTCAGCATAGCTTTTCAATTTAAGGTAACTGAAGTTATCGGCATTCTTATCCATGAGGCGCAAGTCATCCATCTTGAGATTAAGCGTAATAGCCATTGATGGCATAGAACTAGTATCAAAACCCAAACTAGTATTGAATTTTTTTATCACCGGTTTTTGTAACATCCAGTGATCATTTTGGAAGGCTGCCGCTTCGGCATCGATACGGCTGACAGGATTCATATTGCTGTCGAGATTCCAGATCACAACGCCTTTCAGCACTCTTTCCTGAGGGTCGAAAAGCTGGGACTGCAGAATTAAATTATCTGATCGGAACCAGATGTTATTTCGCTTGAATACTGCATTAGCTCCCTGTTTCTTAATATCAATTCGTTCTATTTTGTCCATACGTTCAGAACTTGATGGGACAAGCAGTTCTGCATTGATCAGAAGTAGAAGGCTGGCCACAAGTCCCAGCCACAACATCGGCATAGAAATACGCAGAAGACTTATCCCGCAGCTGCGCATGGCAATGATCTCGCTGTTGCGGGACAGCAATCCGAGAGTCAAAAGCGTTGCCATAAGAATGGAAAACGGAGCCGCCTGCCCAACCATATCTGGCAATTTAAAGAAAAAGTACCGCAGAATATCAAAGAGCATACCTCCCGCACGAAGAAACCTCGGTATTCGTTCCATCATGTCCAATACAATATAAATGGACATGAAGCTTCCCATGCAAATGGCGAGTAATCGTACCCAAGCCAAAGCAGTATATTTACTGAGAATATTCATGTCAGGAAGGTTTGCGGAAGATTCGCAGAAACATATTTGCAGTAGGAAGAGGAATCTTCTTCTCTGTTGATGCCATTCTCAATAGATAGCACCCCAAGGAGAGAAACATCAGGTTTGGAACCCAGAGAGCCACCAATGGCGGGAGAATCCCTCGTTCTGCAAAAGTGCGCATAAGTGACAACAGCAGATAGTAAGCAAGCAGTATTGATATACTGACGGTAAACCCGGCAGATTTTCCTGTTCTGCCATTCTGCATTCCAAGCGGAACAGCAAGTATAGCAAATACGATTGAAGCGAACGGCAAGGCAAAACGACTGTGGAGTTCTGCACCCATAGCAAAACGTTTTTGAGGTGGGGTAGCAGGGTTATTAATATTTTCTTTCAATTGAGAAACGCTCATGTCCAACTGATTCAAATTGAGATCATCCTTATTGTGAGGAGAAAACACCGTCATTATATATTCTCCAAAATTTACAAGGCGATATTCGTTGTTTTTGCCGGATGAATGAATACTCCCCTGGTTAAGCACAAGATTCAGACCATTTTGATCAGAAAAGCTTCCTACCGTGCCTTCTTTGGCAAAGATGGTCAAAGGACGCTGAGGATCGCGTCCATCATGGATAATTACCCCTTGTAGCGTATGGTGTTCTTCGTCATAGTGGTCTGTGTAGAGAATAATACCAGGAATATCATCCCAGAAAATTTTTTCCCGAATTGTTACCGCTACATTCTGTTTCAGTACTTCAAGGCTCAGACGCTTAAAAGCAGTATTCCCCCAAGGGACACCGACAACTCCGGCAGTCAGTGAAATCAAGGCGGCTACAAGTCCAGAAACTATAACCGGAGGCAAAAGCTGGGTTAAGCTTATGCCTCCTGATTTCATGACTGTAATTTCATTATCACTCGACAGGCGCCCAAATGCGAGTAGCACGGACAGCAGAAATGCCATGGGAATGGTAAAGACCAAGAAAGAAGGCATAAGATAGGTAATCATAAGGAACACCTCAGTAAAAGGCACTCCACGAGCAATAACGAGATCAGTCAGCTTTATCAGCCTTCCCATCAATAGAATCAGAGTGAATACTGTGATACCGAGCAGAAAGAGTGATGAAATTTCGCGGATTATGTAAAGGTTCAAGATTCGTTTCATAGGGGGAGATCATACATGAGCATCGGAGGACTGTAAAGACAGGGCAACTCCTTTGCACCATATCACAGTGAAACCTATAGATAATTACTTTTCAAACAATGCACCAACAAAAAAGCCCGCCGATACTCCGGTGGGCTTTTTTGTTGATAAAACACAAAACCTAGGCCTGAGCAGACCACTGCCCGTGTAAGTTGCACAGTTCTCGAGCCGTAAAGGAAGTACCAGAAACATTGAAAATAGCTTTTGGAGCGTCTCCTGGATTGAGGAATTGACGATAAGCTTTTCCATCAGCTACTAGTTCAATCCACTCAATATAATGTTTCTCTTCCATAGGATGGGCCACGCTTCCAACTGTTACAGTTACGATTCCGTTACCTATCTCTATAACCGGAACATGTTTTTCTTTAGCTGCATCTACAGTGTTTTCTGTCAGTAAAGCCATAGGTTGATCGCAGCAGACTAATTCTCCTCCACCTGCATGAATTGTCTCAACAACGTTGCCACACAAATTACATTTGTAAACTTCCAGCAATCTCGTCATATCATCCCTCCTTTAAATAATAAGCGATCTGGTATTAGCACCAGACCGGCAGTGAATCACCAATTTTCTCCCAGAAGCTCAAAATGGGCCTGCGGGTGTGCACAGGCAGCGCACAACTCTGGAGCAGTGGATCCGGCATGAAGATATCCACAATTTCGGCAGCGCCAAACAACCTCTTCTTCTCGTGAGAAGACACGGTTGTTCTGAATATTTGACAACAAATCCAGGTACCGCTTTTCATGCTGTTTCTCGGCAACAGAAATGGCAGTCCAGACGGCAGCTATGGCTGGAAAGCCTTCCTCCTTGGCTACAGCGGCAAAAGAAGGATACAGATTGGAATGTTCTTCATATTCACCATTGGCTGCAGCGAGCAGATTCTCAGCAGTAGTTCCCACCTTACCCGCAGGAAAACAAGCTGTGATCTCCACCTCCCCACCCTCTAAAAATTTGAAGAAGCGCTTGGCATGTTCTTTTTCTTGATTAGCTGTCTCTTCAAAAATATCGGCAATTTGTACATAACACTCTTTACGGGCAGCAGCGGCAAAGTAGGTGTAGCGGTTACGTGCCTGGCTCTCTCCGGCAAATGACTTAAGAAGGTTCTGCTCTGTTCTGGTTCCTTTAATTGATGCACTCACTTAACACAACTCCTTTTGCAATTGAGTTTGAAACTACAAACACGACAAAACTGGTCTTTTTATAGCCGGTACATTTTTTTTTATCAAGCACAAAAAAATGGGAGTGCAAAAATGCACTCCCATTTTTTATAAAACAAACTTAAAACCGAATTTAAGCGAGCTTGCGGCCACCTTCTTCAGCCCATTTCTCAAGCATTGCAGTTGTAACGGACTTGGGACGCTCAATGGCATATCCCAGACCGCGGTCCCAAGTGATGTTGGCCATACAACCGAGGGCGCGACCTACTCCAAAAAGAACAGTGTAGAAATCCCACTCTTTGAGACCATAGTACCACTGAATAACGCCGGACTGCGCATCAACGTTCGGCCAGGGGTTTTTGGTTTTACCGTGCTCAGTCAGAACGACCGGAGCAACTTCAAAAATCATGGCAACAAGCTTGAACAGCGGATCATCCTTGAGGCCGGGGGTGTTGAGGCAGAACTCACGCTGTGACATATAACGTGGGTCGGTTTTGCGAAGAACAGCGTGGCCATAACCCGGTACTACCTGGCCGGCATTGAGAGTATCCCAGAGAGCCTTGGTGATGAGTTCTTTAGTGGGCTCAACATCCTTGCAGTATTTCTCCTGGAACTTGATAGTCCAGTCGAGAACTTCCTGGTTGGCAAGACCATGCAGCGGACCGGCCAGACCGTTGAGGCCGGCGGAGTATGCATAGTAAGGATCGGAAAGAGCCGAGTGAACAAGATGAGTTGTGTGAGCCGAAACGTTACCAGACTCATGGTCAGAGTGAAGAATGAAGTACATGCGGGCAACATCTTTGTACTCTTCGCACTGGCCGATCATCTGGGCAAAGTTGGCACCCATGTCCAGTTTGGGATCGATAGGGATCTGCTTGTCGCCACGGAATTTGAGATTGTAAATGAAAGCAGCTACAACCGGGATTCTGGCAACGATGTCTGAAGCGTCCTCATAGACGGATTCCCATGCGACCATCTTGTTGAACTTGCCGGAGTTATAAAAAGCGGCAAACTTTGAGTCCTTCTGCATTGCCATAATGCCGACGGAAAGCATTACCATCGGGTGACTGTCACGCGGAAGAGCACGGATGGCGTCAAAAACATACTGAGGCACCTGCTGACGGGTTTTCCACTCGGCAACAACTTCATCAACCTGCTCCTGGGTTGGAACATCGCCGGTGAGCAAGAAATACCAGAAGGATTCGACTGTCGGGTATTTTGAATTGGCGGCTTTGGGCAGAGCCTCGAAAGTTTCGGGAATTGTTTTTCCACGGAAGCGGATGCCTTCCTGAGGATCAAGATAAGAGATATCGGTCACAAGACTGCGAATGTCGCGAGCGCCACCAATGCACTGGTCAATTGTAACCTGATCAATGATGACTTTACCGAATTCTTTGGTCAGACGGGTAGTACGGGGACGATGTGCCTCAATCTTCTGCTTCAGTGTGTCTTTCAATGCCATCTGGGTACTCTCCTTTCGTTGTGGGGTTGTACTGAGATAAACGCTGATACCGCTCCTGACTGCCGTTGCTCATCAATGCTTCCAAACCTGAATCGCCTCTCTTTGCGCCGCGTTCACAAAAAGTATAACGACTCCTAAAAACACATTTGAACAATAGTTTACCACAATAAAAAAATATTTTATAGGATACTGTATACAATTTCTGTCGTAGTTATATCGGCACCGACAATAAAATGCAACAAAAATTTTAAGGGATTTACGGCATTAGAATTGATATTTTTTCATTTGAATGAGTCAACTGCTTCAATCCTTCATTACTGATATAAAAGGTATTTTCAATCCCTACGGCACCTTCACCGGGAAAAACCAGTTTGGGCTCAAAAGCGAAAGCCATACCTACTTCCAGTGTCATTGAATGAAAACCTCGAGCTATGAAAGGATACTCATCAATTTCAATTCCCAATCCATGTCCGATAAATGAAACCTGGGACCCGCTACCCCCCATAAAAGCGTCAGCATATCCCATTCGCTCTGCAAGACTCAGACACTCATCATAAACTACTCCCCACGGTGTGCCAGGTTGAACAAGCTCCTTCATGCGTTCCTGAACCTTCAGCATGTCATCATACCCTTTACAGAGGCGCTCAGAAAGCCCGCCAATTGCAAAAACCCGGGTTTGGTCAACAAGGTAGCCATCAACACATCCTGCAAAATCAACAATTAACGGTTCATTTGCCTCAATACGCTTTAAGCCAGCCCCCTGACCAAAAGAAGGAGTGCAACCCAAACCGCCTAAAGGTGTGTCGGAGTATGACGGGACAGCACTGTCCGTACCGGAGAAAACATGGCCAAAGAGCAACTCGGAGTTAAATCCTCGCATACGCACTAATCCCTGATGCCCGTTTTTCCGGGCGATGAACTCCAGCTCGGCGGCTAAATCCAGATCAGTCATACCGACTCTAAGCACTTCATGCACCCGCCGGTAAACCTTGTCGACCTGATCAGCCGCATCTTGCATAAGGTGAATCTCATAGTGAGACTTGATCATCCGGACCTTTCGGATGAGCGGTGTTGCATCGACATACTCGGCTTCAGAAAAAACCTGCCTATAACGATCAAAGAAATTAACCGGCAAAACATCCAGTTCAAATCCTATCCTCTGCGGCACTGCATAACCATGATCGGCCAATACGCCTGGTATGTCCTTCATTGACCTGAACGGTACAACGTCCCTCAGGCCGGATTCCATCCGTGCCCTGCCCCAATCTTTGCGCACCATGTATAGGGGCTGGCCTTGGGCGGGTATGTAGAGATTGCCGCTTTGTATGGTACCTGTGAAATAAAAGAGGTCAGCATTCTGAATGATGATGACAGCATCAATAGAGGCCTCTATCATGTATTTCTGCAAGGTGCTGCAACGATATTCAAGTTCGGTGGCTGGTGTCAGGCGCATCTTATTCCTTCCTGTATTTACTTCTGTTCTGCTTCAGCTTTCTGTCGTCTTTGAAGCTCCAGTCTGCGCCGCCGCCGTCCTCCCAGGAAAGATTCCTCAATAATAATGGCGACAAAACAAAGTGCAAAAAGCAGAAAAATGAAGGCAAGAATTTTTTGCAGGATCATTTATATCTCTCACTCTCAGGCTGTAAAGCCATCATCTTCAAGTTGCAGTTCCTTGATGGCCATTTCCCGCATCTTGAACTTCTGGATCTTACCGCTGGCTGTCATGGGATAGGAGTCAACAAAACGTACATAACGAGGAATCTTATAATTGGCAATTTTACCTCGGCAGAAGGCTCTGACTTCTTCTTCTGTCATATCAGAATCTTTTTTAAGAATTATGGCTGCCATGACCTCTTCTCCAAATTTACGGTCTGGAACACCGTATATCTGGACATCTGAAATTTTAGGGTGTGTATAAAGAAACTCTTCTATTTCCTTTGGGTAAATATTTTCCCCACCGCGGATGATCATCTGTTTGATGCGGCCTGTTATCTTGCAATAACCGTTTTCATCCATTATGGCAAGATCGCCGGTATGCAACCATCCATCAACATCAATGACCCTCGCAGTTTCTTCAGGCATTTTATAATAACCCTTCATAACCATGTATCCGCGAGCACACAACTCCCCTTGCTTCCCAGGAGGCAGTGCTGCACCGCTTTCAATATCAATTATTTTTACCTCAGCCCCTGGGAGAGCACGACCAACAGTGGCGACCCTTAATTCGATAGAATCCTCCGTGCGGGTTTGCGTAATACCGGGAGACGATTCCGTCTGTCCATACACGCTGGTTATTTCAGTTATGTGCATATCCTTTACAACACGTTTCATAATCTCAATAGGGCAGACAGAGCCGGCCATAATGCCTGTGCGTAAAGAGGTCAGATCAAAGCTGTTGAATTCAGGATGTTCAAGCTCAGCAATAAACATTGTTGGGACACCATGCAATGCCGTACATTTTTCTTTTTCCACAGTTTGAAGTACCTGGAGGGGATTGAAAATTTCAAGAGGGACCATCGTGGAAGCATGTGTAACACAGGCTAGAACACCAAGGACGCTTCCAAAACAGTGAAAGAAGGGAACAGGTATACAAAGACGATCTCTTTCAGTAAATTTCATGCATTCACCGATATAGAAACCGTTATTAATCAAGTTGTAGTGGGTGAGCATCACCCCTTTCGGGAACCCGGTAGTCCCAGAAGTATACTGCATATTGATGGTATCATGGCAATCAAGTGTTGCTTCAACAGAGGCAAGATCATTGTCGCATACATCCTTACCGCGTTCGAGAATTCTATCGAAATTGAACATGCCTGCCGGTGTTTCATTCCCTATGAAGAACACATTTTTTAGAAACGGCAATTTCGGCACGTCCAGTTTTCCAGCTTCACTCTTCGGAAGCTCGGGAATGACGTCACATAGGGTCTTTATATAATCAGAATCTTTGAAAGACCTTACCAAGAAAAGCGAGGTGGAATCTGATTGCTGCAAAATGTACTCAAGCTCTGCAGATTTATAACTTGTGTTAACTGTAACAAGAACAGCACCGATTTTGGCAGTTGCAAATTGCAGGACAACCCATTCTGGAACGTTATATGCCCAGATTGATAAATGATCTCCCTTTTTAACTCCCATAGCCAAAAGACCTTTGGCGACAGTGCGGCAGACATCGTTTAATTGCCGATAGGTATAGCGTAGCCCGCGTTCATGGTAGACCAAGGCCTCGGTTTCTGGGAAACGCTCTGCCATCCGGTCCAGAAGACCTCCGACGGTAAAAGTTAGCTGGGACATGGCTGCTCCTTGTTCATTATATATAATGGTAAAATACTCTAAAGTATTGATTTAAAAGTGGGTTCACTTACCATAGACACCTATGGATGTCAAGCAAAAGCAGGCAAAATCATACGGAAATATAAAGGGTTCTTCAGCAAAAACCAAGTAACCACCTTGCTACGAACAACACTGCCAATTTGTAACTACCCCATACATCTCCACCAGGAGAAACCTTTTACACAAATAGAGAGTAACCGCACCACTCACATTTATACATCATTAATCACACATAATCTGAAACAAGGTATAAGGCGAGAAATACAGTAGAAAGGAAGCACGTAACCCCTTGAATAAAAAAGATTAAATAGAGATAGTATAAGTGTTTTTTAAGGAAAAATTATTTCGGCACGGGGGTTGCTAAGAAAACCGGAAGTTGAAATCACGAGCTCTGCAAATAAGGCAGAAGCTTCAGGAACCGGACACACCGGAGGAGGTTCAGAGTGCTTTATAAATCCGTGAACGAATCCTTCAATGAATTCATTGTAGAGCGAAAAGATACAACATGCATCCGGTGCAAAGTATGCGTCCGCCAATGTGCATACGATGTGCATCGCTACATTGAATCTGAAGATTGCCTTACCGAAGATCACACTCTCTGCATTGGATGCCGTCGCTGTTCAGCGCTCTGCCCTACGGGAGCCATCAGCATCCACCTTAACCAGGAAGCCTTTAAAAAGAATGAATCCTGGTCTACGGCGCACATTCGTAATGTATATGCACAGGCAGATTCAGGCGGTATTTTACTGGCTGCCATGGGAAATCCAGCCAAGTACCCAATTTATTGGGACCATCTATTGCTTGATGCCTCACAGGTGACCAATCCATCTATAGATCCGCTGCGAGAGCCGATGGAACTACGCACCTATTTGGGTAAAAAACCTGACAACATCGAAGTAGTCTATGACAAGACGACCGGCAAACCCAGCCTGAAAACCAAACTGACTCCCCAGCTTAAGCTGGAATATCCGTTTATATTTTCGGCAATGAGCTATGGTGCGCTGAACCTGAACTGTCATCGTGCCATGGCAGCTGCAGCAGAAGAACTGGGCACCATATACAATACAGGTGAAGGGGGACTGCACAAAGACCTTTATCGATATGGGAAAAATGTCATTGTACAAGTAGCCTCGGGCCGCTTTGGCGTTAGCGAGCAGTATCTTAATGCCGGCGTCGGTATCGAAATTAAAATTGGCCAGGGCGCAAAACCGGGTATTGGTGGACACCTTCCAGGTGAAAAGGTCGATGACCAAATATCAGAGACCCGCATGATACCTTTTGGGTCAGACGCAATTTCACCCGCGCCGCATCATGATATTTACTCCATAGAAGACTTGCGTCAGCTGATCTATGCACTTAAAGAAGCCACCAACTATACTAAACCGGTTTCTGTAAAAATAGCGGCTGTTCACCACATTGCTGCTATCGCATCGGGTGTTGCCCGGGCCGGAGCCGATATCATTACCATTGACGGCTTCCGCGGCGGCACTGGTGCAGCTCCCCAAGTTATCCGTGACAATGTCGGTATTCCCATGGAACTGGCACTTGCAGCAGTAGATTCACGTCTTCGTGATGAAGGAATTCGCAACCAGGTTTCCATCGTGGTGGGCGGAGGGGTACGATCCTCCGGCGATGCCATCAAGGCTATCGCTTTGGGTGCAGATGCCATCAACATGGGTACATCAACACTATTGGCCATGGGCTGCACGCTCTGTCAGCGTTGCTATACCGGCAAGTGCCCCTGGGGCATCACCACCAACAACCCTTATCTGGCCAAACGGGTCAATCCGGAACTGGCTGCGGAAAAGTTGGTAAACCTGGTGCATGCTTGGGGTCACGAGATGAAAGAGATCCTAGGAGGCATGGGACTCAACGCTCTGGAATCACTACGCGGCAACCGTTACAAGCTGCGTGCCGTCGGTCTGAGTGAAAAGGATATGTACTTGCTGGGCGTCATGCCCGCCGGAGAGTAACAACATGAAACGAATCTATTCCATTGAAGATGCCTGTATCGGTTGTCACCTATGTGAGATCGGCTGCATAACTGAACATTCATTATCGAAAGATCCTGTCAAGGCGTTTATGCATGAGAAAGAACGCCCAATATCCCGCTGCACTGTTGAAGAATTGAATGGCGGAATTACCTCCCTCTCAACAACCTGCCGGCACTGTGATGAACCGGACTGCCTGCAGGCCTGTATCTCTGGGGCCATTCAGAAAGACTCCGAAGGTGTTGTTCGTCTTGATAGAGAACAGTGCGTTGGTTGTTGGTCCTGTGTCATGGCCTGCCCCTATGGAGCAATACAGCGGAATTTAGCCAGTAAAAAGGCCAACAAGTGTGACCTCTGTCCGGATCGTGAAACACCAGCCTGTGTGGATGCATGCCCTAATAGGGCTCTTGTTTACAGGGAGGGAAGCCAGAAATGAATTATGTAATCGTCGGAAATTCTGTTGCAGCGGTTGGTGCAATTCGAGCCATACGCGCCCTGGACCAGCAAGGCAATATTACAGTCATCTCCAGGGAAAAGCACAATGCCTATGGCAGACCACTTATATCCTATCTGCTGGGTGGCCTGATCAATGAAAAACGGATGTCTTATCTGCCTGATGAATTTTACAGCAGGCACCGCATCAATCTTCTGCTTAATTCTGAAGTCATCGGGGTAGATACTGATTCCAGAAAAGTAAAACTGGTTGGTGGGGACACCATTGCTTATGACAGATTGCTCCTGGCCACAGGGGGAGACCCTTTTGTACCTCCTATTGAAGGAATAGCTGACAAGGATCGTATTTTTACCTTTACCACGTGGGACGATGCCGCCAAACTGAAAGTCATTTCTCAAGACATCAACCATGCCGTGGTAATCGGTGGTGGATTGATCGGTCTGAAAGCAGCCGAAGGGCTTAATCTGCTCAACAAAAGTGTAACTGTTATTGAATTGGCTGACAGAGTTCTATCATCAGCTTTTGATCGTCCGGCCGGCAAGATTGTAGCTCGCAAGATGAAGGCAAATGGAATCGATGTAATCACTGAGGATACTGTTGTCCGCATTGAAGGTGAAGGAACAGAAATCACGGGAGTTACCCTTAAGTCAGGTGATTTCATCCCTTGCGATACCGTCATAGTTGCAATTGGTGTTCGCCCCGCCGCAGGCTTTCTTAAGGAAAGCAATATAGAGATCAAGCGTGGCATTGTTGTTGACAATACAATGGCTACCTCCGCAAAAGATGTATTTGCAGCAGGCGATGTGGCCGAAGCAGCTGATTTTTTTAGCGAGCAGAAAAATCCGATGCCTATCTGGCCTGACGCCTATATTCAGGGCGATATCGCCGGCACCGCCATGGCTGGCGGTGCAAAGACATATGCTGGTGGTCTTGCCATGAACTCCATTGAATTCTTCAAAGTATCCACCATCTCAATGGGTATCACCAATCCAGCAGACCCAAGTGAATTTGAAATCCATTCTTTTCAGGATATTCAAAATTACCAGTACAGAAAAATAGTTCTTAAAAACAATCTTTTGGTGGGTGCCGTTCTCGTCGGCAACGTTGATCGTGCAGGCATTTTTTCTGGTTTGATAAAAGAGAAAATAGACATGAAATTGTTTAAAGAAAGCCTATTGCTTCCTGATTTCGGGTTCGTCAATCTTTCACGGGAAATAAGAGACACACTTTTTTCCCCCCTTGGCAAGAGCGTGAACAAAGACATACCTGCCATGGCGACTGGACACTAGAGATGCAGGGGCGATCTTCAGGTCGCCTTATTACCGGCGTTGCGGGGGATTAATCCCCTACAGAACTCCTCCGAGGAAGAACCAATGAAACCACATGCAACTCATCATTTTCAAAAAGATATCTCCAACTGCGGCCTCACCGGTTTCATATCTAAAAAAGGCACACGCGTTGGTGGAGAAGTCATTATCAAGTCAATAGCGCTGATGCACGACCGTGGAAACGGCTTGGGGGGCGGCTTTGGCGCCTATGGCATTTATCCGGAATATAAGGAACTGTATGCTTTCCATGTGATGTATGAAAACACCATGGCCCAACAGCTCACCGAGGAATATCTGGAATCTAATTTCCATATAGAGCAACAGGAAGACATTCCTACGCGTCGCACAAAAGCAATCGCAAATCCTCCTGTATTCAAACGCTACTTTGCTAAGCCACTGGCGACGGATGAATTTCGTGAGGCCATTGAATATCAGGGACTAACTGAAGAGGATATGATTGTTCGTCATGTCATGGCGATTAACCATGAAATAGAGGGAGCTTTTGTCGTTTCTTCCGGAAAAAACATGGGAGCTTTTAAAGGGGTTGGTTTTCCCGAAGACATAGCTGATTTTTTTCGCCTAGAAGAATATAGCGGCCATATCTGGACAGCCCACAATCGTTTTCCCACCAATACTCCTGGTTGGTGGGGAGGTGCTCACCCTTTCACCCTTCTGGATTGGTCCATCGTTCACAATGGCGAAATATCCTCCTATGGCATAAACAAACGCTATCTTGAAATGTATGGATATCTCTGCACAATGCTGACCGACACCGAGGTTGTTGCCTACATGCTTGACCTTCTGATCCGCAAGCATGGCCTTCCTGCTTCTCTGGCATGTACTGCACTTGCACCTCCATTCTGGGAGTTAATCGATCAGATGCCGAACAATGAGCGTGAACTTCTCACCGCCATACGCCAGGTATATGGCAGCGGCTTGCTGAATGGCCCCTTTGCCATTCTGTTTGCGAGCAATCAGGGACTGATCGGACTTAATGACCGGGTCAAGCTGCGCCCCCTGGTATGCGCGGAATATGAAGATTTCGTCTATATGGCATCAGAAGAATCCGCCATACGTGAAATCTGTCCGAATCCATCCAGAATATGGTCCCCACGCGGTGGAGAGCCGGTCATTACTATGGTTGAAGGTAACGTCTAAAACTACGGGACCGACCTAAATCATCAGGAGTCCTATATTATCACCCGGTGACCTTTTGTCGCCTGCACTTGTATCCGGAGGCAATGCATGAAAATCAACGCCCAGGGTCTTTACTACCGAGACCTGAACGAAAGAATCCGTAACGCGGTTGAAAGCGGAACAAATACTATTGAACTCGACAATGTCAACGGTCAGTATTTTATTGGCGATGGACTCAATAAACCGGTTACGATCACCATTAACGGCGTTCCCGGTAATGATCTTGCGGCTTTTATGAATGGAGCGACAATAATCGTTACTGAAAATGCACAGGACAACATCGGCAACACAATGAATGCAGGTAAAGTAGTTGTCCACGGACATGCCGGCGATGTCCTGGGATATGGGATGCGCGGTGGCAGAATTCATATACGCAAGGATGTTGGGTACCGTGTTGGAATCCATATGAAGTCATATCAGGAAAACAAGCCGGTTTTGATTGCCGGGGGCAATGCAGGTGATTTTTTTGGTGAATATATGGCTGGAGGAGTTTTAATCCTGCTCGGCATGTTCAGCGACAATCCCGAAAAAGATAAACATGGCTTTTTGTTTGGAACAGGAATGCATGGCGGTGTCATTTACGTACGTGGCGGTGTGGATGAATCCAGGCTGGCAAAAGAAGTCGGCGTATTTGAAGTGGATGATGAAGACCGTAAAAATATCAACGAAATGATGTCTGAATATTGTAAAGATTTTGGTCTTGATCCAACAGTCATACTAAATGAACGTTTCGTCAAGGTGCTGCCCCGCAGCAAACGCCCCTATGGCAATATGTATTGCCCTATGCCTAAATAAATTTTACCCACCTTACCTCTCCTAAAGGGAAGAAGCCGACGGCATCTTCCCTTTTTTATTAAGAATCAATTCCTGCTTTATTTTATCAAACAGCTTTCATCTCCTAAACGACCCAAAGTCAGAATTTAAAATCGCCTAGCAAAGCATTGATATTTGATCATATTCTCGTTTTTTCCTTCAAATAATTCTTTTACAAACGACCTTCCACTCATCACGTCAACAAAAAGATGGCACCTATGCACAAATTGTCATCCTGTTTTGCGGGACCATCAACTCCCTTTTCACTACCAAAAACGTATTACAAAATTTAATTTTTCATCTTCTGTATCTATTTAAGCACTTGCTATTTTTATATTTTTTAGTACATAAATATTATACTAATTTTTTTATTGACATAATTAGAACGTCGTACTACAAAATTACTATACAGATTTACGATATTTTATAAATGTGTTTCATAATAAGTAAAATGAAGTTTGGAGCACACGATGGATAGAGAGCGAGGCACATATTCAGTACAGGCAGTTGTCAAGGCTTTCGACCTTCTTGAGCTTTTGGCTGCAGATGGCTCCAATCCAACAGTGCCATTCCTAGCTTCCCGGCTTGAACTCAGCAGGAACAAAGTTTTTCGTCTTTTGGCAACCCTCGAAGACAAGGGGCTGGTAGAACGGGACGAGAACACGGGCATGTACAGACTTGGACTTGGAGCTTTTGAAATGTCTCAGCACATTCTCAAGAGCGCCAGTCTTATCCGTCTGGCTCATCCAATCATGGAAGAACTTGCCAGAAAACATGATGAGGCCATATACATCACTGTTCTGAATAATGACGAAGTGCTGTTTCTGGACATGGTTGACTCCTTTCAGCAGATCAAGGCTGTTGCGCTGGTCGGAAAAAGATTTCCTTTTTTTACTAATGCTGCCGGCAAGGCAATCAAAGCCATGAGCTCCGCTGATGTAATCGAGAAAATGGGGAAACGTCGCTCTTCAAAAACTGGTATCGAAGACATTAAAAAATTAGAGCTTGAGCTGAATGACATCCGCATGCGTGGTGTGGCCGTCGATAACGGAGGATTGGGAGAGGGAATTTGTGCCGTTGCGGTTGCCATAAAAGACTATGCAGGCAAAGTGGTAGGAGCCTTGACCATGCTGGCCCCTTCGTTCCGCATGTTACAGGAACGATTGGAGCAGGAAATCATTCCCTCCATGCTGGAGGGGGCAGAAGAGCTTTCAATGAAGTTCGGGTATGCGAAAATTCATGCGTAAGAAAACCAATTCATTACACGAAAGGAGAGTCGCACAGAGGAGCTGTACATTATTTTAACCAGTTACAAAGAAAGGAGAAATTCTCATGGCAGAGAAACAGTACAATTGGGCTGCAATAGCCAAAAATCCAAAGTTCATCGAGCTGCACCACAAAAAATCGGCCTTCCTTTTCGGTTGGTGGATCTTCTCCAGCGTGTACTATTTCCTGCTTCCCATTGGGGCAGCATACGCACCTGGTCTGTTCAAAATCAAAATCATCAGCAACATCAATTTTGGTTACATCTTCGCCCTTTCCCAGTTTTTTGTATCCTGGGGAATCGCAATGTATTATGCCCATGTAGCCAATAAGGATTTTGACCGCCTGACCAGGGAACTGGTTGAGGAAGTTTCCAAATAAGACAAAGAGAGGAGGTTGAGACATGAAAAATATTTTTGTTGCCTTACTGATTACGCTCTCCTTGGGCACTCTGTGCTTTGCTGAGGAGCCTAAAAAAGATGCTCCCGGTGCAGCTCCTGCTGCTTCCGCTCCCGTAGCAGGGCAGCCCGCTACAACCGGCACTCCTGCCGTTGCCGCTCCATCCGTTGCTGTTCCAGCTCCTGCAGCTGTACCAGCCAAGCCTGCAGACGACAAGGGAAAGCTCAAAGCTAATCCTAAGGTCACCATACCGATATTCCTAATTATCGTTGGCGCCACCATGGGCGTTGTTGTCTGGTCAGCAAAGCAGACCAAGTCGGCATCCGACTTCTACACTGCCGGCGGTGGCATCACAGGCACCCAGAACGGCTGGGCCATTGCTGGCGACTACATGTCTGCTGCCTCATTCCTGGGTATTTCCGGAATGATTTCCCTCTATGGGTATGACGGATTCATGTATTCCGTAGGCTGGCTGGTTGCTTATATCACCGTTCTGCTGATTGTTGCCGAGCCCTGCCGCAATGCCGGCAAGTACACCCTTGGCGACATCCTCGCCTTCCGCACCAATCCAAAACCGGTACGTGCTGTTGCCGCAATTTCCGTCGTTTCCGTCTCTACTTTCTATCTGACCGCTCAAATGGTTGGTGCAGGCAAACTGATGCAGCTATTGCTTGGCATTGACTACAAGATTGCCATCATCGGCGTCGGCATCCTGATGGTTGGTTACGTTGTTTTCGGCGGAATGACCGCCACGACCTGGGTACAGATCATCAAGGCCGGTCTGCTCATGACAGGTGCTGGTGTCCTGTCTGTGCTGGTCATGCTGAAATCCGGCATGAGCCCCCTGCAATTTTTCACGGACATTGCCACCAATGACAAGATTATTGATCACGTAAAACTGTTGCCAATCTACCTGAAAGAGCTGGATGCTGGTACAGCAACTGCCGATCCAGGCCAACGCTTCCTTGAGCCGGGCCTGTTCCTGACTAACCCGCTTGACCAGATTTCCCTCGGTATGGCTCTGGTCCTCGGTACTGCAGGTATGCCGCACATTCTGATGCGCTTCTTCACTGTTCCTACCGCTATCGCAGCACGTAAGTCTGTTATCGTAGCCATGTTCATCATCGGCTCCTTCTACATCCTCACAACCCTGCTCGGCTTCGGCGCTGCGATTCATCTCAGCCCCCAGAACATCATGAAAGTGGACAAGGGCGGCAACATGGCTGCCATGATGCTCGCAAAGACAATGGGCGGCGACATCTCTCCGTTCGTTGGTGACCTGTTGCTTGCTTTCCTCTGCGCCGTTGCCTTCGCCACCATTCTGGCTGTTGTTTCCGGTCTGGTTCTGGCAGCATCTGCAGCCATCGCACATGACATCTATGTTAATGTCATCAAGGATGGTCACGCTGATCAGCACGAGCAGGTTCTTGCTGCTCGCGTAACCTCGCTGGTTGTTGGTGTTATGGGTATCGTCATCGGTATTGCCGCTGAAAAACAGAACGTTGCCCATCTGGTTGCTCTGGCCTTTGCCGTTGCTTCCTCCGGCAACCTGCCGGTTGTAGTGCTCTCACTGTTCTGGCGCAAGTTTAATACCGCTGGCGTCATCTCCGGTTTGGTAGTTGGTACCATTGCTTCCATCGGTTTGGTTATGGTTTCTCCAAACATGACCTACCCCAACAAGGTGGCCGATGACGCTAAAAAAGCTTACACAAAGTTAGAGAAGGAAGTAGCTGACGGCAAAGTAAAGCCCGAAGCAATGGAAAAAACTATGAAGACCATCTCCGACAAAAAGGCAGAAGAGACCAAGAACCGTGGTGGAAAATCCATGCTCGGTCTTGACAAGCCTCTCTTTACGCTTAAGAACCCAGGCATTGTCTCAATTCCGCTCGGTTTCATGGCTGCCATTCTGGGTGCACTTTTGTTCCCCAGCAAGCGTTCAGAAGAGATGTTCGACGAGATTTATGTTCGTCAGAACACCGGCATCGGCATGGCCAAGGCCATAGATCACTGATGAATGTTTAAATTGTGATATAGTGGGGAAGGCTTTTGCCTTCCCCTTTTTTTATGGCGCATTACTACCCAGTAAATGGAAAGTCTGTGATGATAGACAATAATGGTTCCTCTTTTCTACCAGACCTGTGTCAGATTACCCGTTTCTGTGATGTGAAAGAGATAGGACTTTTACAAGAAAAGATCCGCGTGTTTCTCAATCAAGATCTCTTGCAAATGACAGAATGGACAGAAGAAAGCCATTTCATTCTTCTACGAGTCACACTGGCAAACTTCCAGGAACTATCCCTGCTTCACAAGCGTCTCAATGAGATTGAATCCGAACGTTTCCTTTTAACCAACTCAGTTTCTGCCTTGCATCACAACTGCACCCATTATCGTGATGTAATTGCAACCCGAACCATGGAACTTGTTGCTCATGAAATGTGTGATTCTGGATGGTCACCTCCCCACTCCCTGCCCTATGCTCTGCTTAGCATGGGTAGCGATGGGCGAAAAGAACAAACTCTTATTACTGATCAGGATTACCTGCTGGTGTATGGTGATAATGGAGGTGAGGATGCTGATCTTTACTTTGAAAAGTTTTCAGCATTGCTTGTAGATCGCCTGGAGGAAACCGGATTCAAAAAATGTACTGGTGACATAATGCCTACCAATCCTACATGGCGAGGTTCATTTTCGCAGTGGAGAAAACGCTTACTTTCCATTGTACGATACGAATTTGAGGATTATGCAAAGAACATGATGGACCTGATAGTTCTATCTGATGCTCGATATGTTGCTGGAGACAAGAATCTAGCTGAAGAACTGGCTTTAATGATCCGGGATATGGAGCGGGATTATTTTCGAGTTCTTTGGGGAATGGCAAAAGCTGCTACGGAAATGAGGTTAGCGCTCGGTTTTTTGAAAAGGATCTGGACTGAAAGCAGTGGAGAACATAAAGGAGAGTTCAATTTAAAACTTCTCGCCTGGGCTCCACTTGTAATGAATATCCGTATTTTGGCAATTAACCAAGGGGTTCCTGCTACAAGCACTGTTGAAAGAATCAGCATGCTGGAAAAAGAGGGTAGTTTTTCGGCAGGTTTTTCAGATGATCTTCATAATGCCTACCTGATCCTCACAAAACACCGCATTCTTCTGCAAATAAAAGTCTTAAAAGGTATACAAAAAGACTCTTATTACCTAAATCCTTTCCAACTCCCCACCGGAGAAATTGAAAAAATCCACAATGCTCTTCTGAAAATTGAAGAATTGCAGAAAATTATCCATTCTAATTTTTCCATTGTATAAAAAAAGCCCGGCATTGAGCCGGGCTTTTTAAGATCACTTATCGCAACGATTTAAGCACTTGCAGCCAGCGCCTTCTCGTACCCCATGCTAAAAGCTTTTTTATTTAATTCAAGAAAAGCTTCAGGAACACTGGAGAGCACTGCTTTCTCGGCATTTTCACGGCTCACCTGACCAGTCAGCGCAACCATGGCACCAAGGGCAACGATATTGGCAACTATTTCGCGGCCTACATCATTTTTTGCGGTGTTGATAATCGGAAAGGAAACTGTCTTGAAGTTCCCTTCAGGAATTTTCACTACCAGATCTGAATCGATTAGAAGTACCCCACCCTCTTTAAGATCATGAGAATACTTATTAGCAGCTTCCTGCGTCATAGCCAGCAGTGCATCGCACTGGGTAACTTTGGGATAGTCGATGGGACCATCAGAAATTATAACTTCCGACTTGGAAGCTCCACCACGAGCCTCTGGACCGTAGCTCTGTGACTGCACAGCCTGCTTACCCTCGTAAATAGAAGCGGCTTTCGCCATGATGATACCGGCGGTTATAAGACCCTGCCCGCCAGCACCGGAAAACCTGAGTTCATATCTTGACATCTATATCTCTCCTTTTCCTGTAGTGATTACTTTGCCTGGGCCCGCTCAATGACCTTGGCATATTCGGCGGTGTATTCAGGTTTTTCTTCTTTATAAAGAACACCAGTTAGAATTTTGCCCTGAAGTTGTTCGGCTGTCATTTTTTCAGCAGCTTTGACAGGTACAGCAACCTCTTTGAGACGATTCATCATTTCGATTACCGATTTGTACTTGTTGCGACGTCCATAAGTAGTAGGGCAGTCATCCAGAATTTCAACCACTGAAAACCCTTTATGCTGAATCGCCTCAACAATCAGCTTATCGATCTGATTGGCATGAAACGCTGTTCCGCGGGCAACGAAAGTAGCACCAGCTCCGATTGCGAGCTTCGCGATATCGAAACAGGGATCGGGGTTACCGTAAGGTGTTGTGGATGCTTTATGACCAGTAGGGGTGGCAGGGGAGAACTGTCCGCCTGTCATACCATAAATATAGTTGTTCATGATGATATAGGTCATATCTATGTTGCGTCGGCAGGCGTGAATGAAGTGGTTTCCACCGATAGCAGTACCGTCACCATCGCCACCGCACAGAATGACGTTCATCTCAGGTTTAGCAAGCTTGACACCAGTTGCAAAAGCAGCGGCGCGACCGTGGGCGGTGTGAAGGGTGCAGCAGTCAATGTAGCCCGGCAGACGTGATGCACAACCAATTCCGGAAACAATTGCAGTATTTTCCTTCTTGAGTCCGAGGGTATCCATGGCGCGGATCAAACCCTTCATAACAATACCGTGACCGCAACCCGGGCACCAGATATGGGGCAGCTTGCCCGGACGAATATATTTATCGTAATCAAATGCCATGGTTACTTAACCTCCTTCATCTTGTCGAGAATCTGATCGGGATTGATCGGCTCACCATCTACACGGAAGATACCGTGGATCGGTGCCTTGCCCTGGGCGCAGCGCTCGACTTCGTTGGCGCACATGCCAAGATTCATTTCAGGAACGATAAAGCCTTTTACTTTGCCGGCAAGAGCCTTGATCTGCTTGTCGGGGAATGGCCAGAATGTTTTGATGCGGAACATACCAGCCTTGAGGCCCTGCTCGCGTGCAGCATTGACTGCATAACGTGCGGAGCGTGATGTTGAGCCATACGCAATGACTACAACGTCGGCATCATCCAGTTGATACTCTTCAAAGGTGACAATATCATCAGCATTTGCCTCGACTTTGCGCACCTGACGCTCTTCCTCAGCCTGAACGATTTCCGCTTTTGTTGTCGGGAAACCGTCCTGCATTTTATTAAGGCCGGTAACATGGAATTTGTAACCGGAGCCGAAGGATGCCAAGGGAGGAACATCACCGAAAGAGGTGTCGTAAGGCTTGTACTGTTCAGGTGAAACAGAGGGTGATTTACGGGAAACGACTTCTACTTCTCCCTGCTCGGGAAATACGATGCGTTCACGCATGTGAGCAACGATCTCGTCAGGCATAACCATTACTGGTGTACGGTATTTTTCAGAGAGATTGAATGCTCGAATAACTTCTTCATATGTTTCCTGAACAGAAGCAGGAACCAAGCAGATGGCGGGATGATCGCCATGGGTACCCCATTTGGCGGCCATCACGTCGGACTGGCTTGGTCCTGTCGGCATCCCGGTTGAAGGACCGCCACGCATTACATTGTAAACAACACATGGAATTTCAGCTATACAACCATAGCCGATTAATTCTTGCTTTAGGGAGAGTCCCGGTCCTGAGGTGGAAGTAAGGACTTTGGAACCGGCCAGTGAGGCACCCAGAATAGCTGCCATGGCACCTATCTCATCTTCCATCTGTACAAATTTCCCGCCAATCTTAGGAAGTTCTACAGACATTACCTCCGCCACCTCCGTTGAAGGGGTGATCGGGTAGCCGCCGAAAAAGTTGCAGCCGGCATAAAGTGCACCGTGTGCTGCGGCCTCGTTACCCTGAAGAAACGCTACTTTTTTTGACACTGTTCATTTCCTCCCGTTGATTTATTCAGTAATGACCTTGATTGCAAAATCAGGACACCTTAATTCGCATTGCATACACTTGATGCATGCCTCCAGATTCTTGACCGTGGCATAAAATCCCTTCATCTCAAGAACTTTTGTGGGGCAAAACTCGACACAAATGTGGCACCCCTTGCAGTACTTCTCGATAATCTCGATTTTCGGCAGTTTTTTCTCCATCTGATAAGACTCCTTTAATTACGTTTAATAGGTGTGGAATACACCCCCATAATGTGGCAAAAGAAGGGCGGATGAATCCGCCCTTCTTTCACGTTTTGCGACGGTGTGAATAAAATTAGCTAAATGCTATTTCATACTTCCTACCAATTCCTTTACTGCAGCTACGGATTTGTCCATCATAGCCTGCTCTTCTGCATCAAGCTTGAACTGAATTATGCTTTCAACACCTTTTTCTCCAAGAACAGCTGGAACACCCACGTAGAAGCCACTGACGCCAAACTCACCCTGCAAGAAACAGCAGGTGGGCAGTACGCGCTTTTGATCCTTGAGAATCGACTCAGCCATGGCAATGGCTGAAGATGCAGGGGAATAGAAAGCCGAGCCTGTTTTGAGCAATGCAACAACCTCACCACCGGCGCCGCGGGTACGCTTGACCATGGCTTCCATGACTTCCTTGGCTTTGGCCTTGTCGTTATATTTCTGTTCCAGCAGTTCCATAACAGGAATGCCATTGACACTGGCATAACGAACCAAGGGGACCATATCATCACCGTGACCACCAAGAGTCATGGCAGTAACATCCTTCACTGACACGCCCAATTCCCAGGCAATGAAGGTAGCAAAGCGGGCCGAATCCAGCACCCCGGCTTGGCCAATAACGCGACTGTGGGGAAAACCGGTAATTTTCTGGCAAAGAGTTACCATTGCATCAAGGGGATTAGAGATGACAATGACGATTGAATCAGGAGCATACTGTTTGATTCCTTCAGCAACGCTGGTCATGATTTTGGAATTGACCTCAATCAGGTCGTCACGGCTCATGCCTGGTTTGCGGGGGAGGCCGGCGGTTACGATGACGATATCAGAACCTTTGATGTCTTCGTAGCTGTTGGTACCTTTAAGGCATACATCGTAACGATCGACAGGACCGACTTCGGCGATGTCGAGCATTTTACCCTGGGGCAGTCCCTCTACGATATCAAACAGAACAACGTCGCCAAGTTCACGCAGGGCGCAAAGCTGAGCAAGAACACCACCAATTTGTCCACCACCGATGAGAGAAATTTTCTTACGTGCCATACTGTTTCCTCCTTTTGATTTATTGGTGTTACAAAAACAACTGGTTATCCTGTTTATACATCCAGTGATTAATTCATGTTGTTGATCAGAGCATCCGCAAAACCGGAGCAGGTCAGCAGGGTGGCTCCCTGCATCACGCGCTCAAAATCGTATGTTACCAGCTTCTGTCCGATAGTCCGATCAATCGCTCGGGTGATCAGATCCGCCGATTCCTGCCATCCCATATATTCAAGCATCATCACTCCCGAGAGAATAACCGATCCGGGATTGACTTTGTTCAGATTGGCATATTTGGGCGCAGTTCCGTGAGTTGCTTCAAATATGGCATGCCCAGTCTCGTAATTGATATTAGCACCGGGTGCGATGCCAATACCCCCAACCTGCGCTGCGAGAAGTTCGGAAAGTAGATCCCCTTCCAGATTCATAGCGGCAATCACATCAAATTCCTTGGGCCTGCTGAGCACCTGCTGGAATGTGATATCAGCGACAGAGTCCCTGACCACAAGGAACTTCTTCCATTTCCCGGCACCGTGAGTCGCCTGCAGGGATAAAGCGCTGCAAATCTCATTATGTGCAGCCTCCTGCTGGCGTGGCGACATAAGATCGTATCCCGGTTCCAGTAACCGGGCAATCTCTTCAATGCTTAGAGACGGCTTGCGGTCCAGACTATCGAGGATCAGGGCCTCTCTTTCAGTAACCACCTGCTGGCGGAACAGGGACGTTGCAACCTCGTATCCCCATTCGCGAAAGGCCCCATCCGTAAATTTCATAATGTTGCCTTTATGGACAATTGTCACTGATTTGCGGCGATTCCTAAGAGCATATTCGATCGCCGCCTTGATCAGCCGTTGAGAACCTTCGCGGGAAATCGGCTTGACTGCGAAGGAGGATGATTCAGGGAACCGTACCTTGTCAACGCCCATATCATTCAGCAGAAATCTGCGGAACCTGTCGCAATCAGAGGTACCGGTCATCCATTCTATGCCTGCATAGAGGTCCTCACAATTTTCCCGGAAAATTGCAACATCCACATCCTCGGGCCTCTTGACCGGCGAAGGAACCCCCTGGAAGTAGCGTACTGGCCGCAGGCAGACATACAGGTCGAGCAATTGTCGAAGAGCAACATTCAAAGAGCGTATCGGCCCGCTGACCGGTGTGGTCAAAGGCCCTTTTATACCGACTAGGTATTCCAGAAAAGCGTCGACGGTTTCATTGGGAAGCCATGCCCGCTCTCCTAAACTGTCCCGAAACATGCCGAAGGCCTTCTCCCCGGCGTATACTTCCATCCAGCTAATTCGACGTTTACCGCCGTAGACCTTACCGACAGCTGCGTCGAAGACACGCACCGAGGCTTTCCAGATATCAATGCCGGTGCCATCTCCTTCAATGTACGGTATGATCGGGTTGTCCGGCACGTTCAGCTTGCCGTCCGTTCCCTTAGTGATTTTTTCCCCTGCGGAAACTGTCACATGACGGTGCGCCAACCGATCCACCCTTTCAACCCTGTTCCCTGCCGAAATGTGATCAATTCAGCTCCTAAGGGCTGAAAAGTGGTACAGGCGGCTGTACGAGTACAGCCGCCTGCGGAATTGCGTATTATGCAATGGAATTGATGATTGCGTTCAAGGTAGCACTTGGGCGCATAGCTTTTTCCGTCTGGACCGGATCCGGCATGAAATAGCCACCAATATCCTGTGGCTTACCCTGAGCACCGATCAATTCTGCATTGATCTTTTCTTCATTCTCCTGGAGCTGCTTTACCACCTTGGCAAAGCGGTCAGCGAGGTCCTTGTCCTGAGTCTGTGCTGCCAAAGCCTCTGCCCAGTACATGGCCAGGTAGAAATGGCTGCCGCGGTTGTCGATCTGGCCAACCTTACGGGCTGGGTTCTTATTCTGATCCAGGAACTTGGTATTGGCCTGATCAAGGGTATCTGCCAGGAGTTGTGCTTTTTCGTTCTTGAAGGTAGCCGCCAGATGCTCCAGGGAGACAGCCAGAGCAAGGAACTCGCCAAGAGAATCCCAACGCAGGTACCCTTCCTGTACAAACTGCTGCACATGTTTGGGAGCCGAACCGCCAGCACCGGTTTCAAAAAGACCGCCGCCAGCCAAAAGCGGTACTATGGACAGCATCTTAGCACTTGTGCCGAGCTCAAGGATCGGGAAGAGGTCGGTCAGGTAATCCCTCAGGGCGTTACCGGTCACGGTAATCGTGTCCTGACCTGCTTTGGCACGCTCGCAGGTGAACAGCATCGCGTCAACCGGAGCCATGATGCGGATATCAAGACCAGTGGTATCATGATCCTTCAGATACTTGTTTACTTTCTCGATCATCTGGCCATCGTGCGCCCTGTTCTTGTCAAGCCAGAAGATCGCCGGAGCGCCGGTAGCCCGGGCTCTTCTTACCGCCAGCTTAACCCAGTCCTGGATCGGCAGGTCTTTAGCCTGGCAGCCGCGCCAGATATCGCCCTCTTCAACATTGTGCTGCATCAGCACGGCGCCGGACTCATCAATGACACGCACTGTGCCGTTTGCAAACATTTTGAAAGTCTTGTCGTGTGAGCCGTACTCTTCCGCTTTCTGAGCCATGAGGCCGACGTTGGCAGTTGAACCCATGGTGGTGGGATCGAACTGGCCGTTCTTCTTGCAGAAGTCAACACAGACCTGATACCACCGGGAGTAGCACCTGTCGGGGACGACGCACTTCACATCTTGCAGTTTGCCGTCAGGGCCCCACATCCCGCCGGAGTCACGGATTACGACCGGCATGGAAGCGTCGATGATAATGTCGTTGCTGGCATGGAGGTTGGTGATGCCCTTGTCGGAATCAACCATGGCCAGAGGCGGACGCTTTTTGTAGGTTTCCTGGATGTCCGCTTCGATTTCGGCACGCTTGGCTTCCGGCAGTTTCTGGAGTTTCAGGTACAGGTCGCCCAGACCGAGGTCCGGATTGACTCCCAGCTCCTTGAAGGTAGCAGCATGTTTTTCAAACACGTCCTTGAAGTAAACGGAGACGAAATGGCCGAACATGATGGGGTCGGAAATCTTCATCATGGTGGCTTTGAGGTGTACCGAGAAAAGGATTCCCTTGGCCTTGGCGTCCTCGATCTGCTCTTCGATGAATTTGCGCAGGGCTTTGGCGCTCAGGAACGTACCGTCAAAAATTTCGCCGGCCTGCAGCGAGAGCTTCTCTTTCAGAACAGTGACCTTGCCGGCCTGATCGACAAACTCGATCTTTACGTTGCCTGCTTTCGGCATGGTAATGGACTTTTCATTCTCGTAGAAATCACCAGACTCCATCCAGGACACGTGAGTCTTGGAGTCCGAGGCCCAGGCACCCATCTTGTGCGGATGTTTCTTTGCATATTCCTTAACTGCCTTCGCCGACCTCCTATCGGAGTTTCCTTCCCTCAGAACAGGGTTTACGGCGCTACCGAGACATCTTGCATAACGGGCATGAATCTCTTTTTCAGCATCGGTTTTCGGCTCTTCTGGATAATCAGGAAGCTTATAACCCTTTTCCTGCAGCTCTTTTATGGCGGCCTTCAACTGGGGAATCGAAGCACTGACATTGGGGAGCTTGATGATATTGGCTTCAAGCTTCTGGGTAAGGTCGCCCAGCTCAGCCAGATAATCCGGCATTCTCTGTTCGGGGGTCAAATAGTCAGAGAAGTTTGCAATAATTCTTCCGGCAACCGAGATATCCCTCGTTTCTACGGCAACGCCGGCCGCCTTAGTGAAAGCATTGACGATAGGAAGCAAAGAGTAAGTTGCCAGTGCGGGTGCCTCATCAATCTTGGACCAGATAATCTTTTGTTCCGACATGTTCCCTCCTTAGTTTTAATGCCGACACCGCTGCAATTGGCAGGATTCGAAGCATACGATTCCCAGATCTAATGGCGCAAGTGAGGCAATTTTGCCTGCTACATTCCTGAGCTTTATTAAAACAGCAATTTAAAGCAATGCCATTCAATTACAGAAACTTACAACACCGGAGATATACGGGGAAAAATTTTGTATACAGTATACAAAGGGCATGAGGGTGTCAAGAAAAAAACTTTCTCACATTAACAACATGAACAACGTTATGAGGTTGGGGAGGAATTATTTTCGACCTGAATAACGTTTTGCTTCAGTGATATCGTCGCGGGAAAAATTGCGGGGAATTTTGAGTTTCTGGCCTGGCCAGAGTTGGCGAGGGTTACGTATTTGATCACGGTTGGCCCGGTAAATGATAGGCCAGAGGGATGCATCGTCATAGATCTCTGTACGTGCGGCAATCTGTGGAAGCGTTTCACCTCGGCGGACAGTATGCAAAGAAGGAAGAATTAAAGTTGGTTCCTGTGAATTCTGACGTGCTCGCGCCGCAATTGCAGCCCGCGTCAGCGCCTCTTTGTTCAGCCTTTCCTGTGCGGCCAGACGTGCTTCCAGTTCAGCTGCGTCGCGTAAAGCACGATCCTTTGCAATCTGAGCAGCCTTTTCAGCCTTTTCAGCCTCTGCAGCTGCGGCCATGCGCTCCTTGCTGGCTAGCAGCTCCGCCCGCAAGACTACACTTTTTTGGAGAACCAGCAGATAATATGGATCAGCATCGCGAGAGTTATCATAAACATGCAGCATAGCTTCACCATGTTCAAAGGTTTCCACAAGATTGTAGTACTCTTGCGGAAAGAGCTTGGCCGCCTCCTGACGACCAAGCTCTTCCACTGCAATCGCCGCAGAGTCACGCCAGAGTGGCGACGACGCCGAGCAGGCTGTCAAAAAAAAACTGACAGCTATTATCCAGATGAAACTACACATTTTTACATCAGCTCAATTTTTCAACCAAGCGAATGCCTAATTCACGTAATTGCTTGGTTTCTACCATGGAAGGCGCTTCCGACATCATACAGGTGCCTTTTTGTGTTTTTGGAAAGGCAATTACATCACGGATGGAGTCGCTCCCGGTTAACAGCATGATCAGCCGATCCATTCCAAAAGCAATACCTCCATGGGGAGGTGTACCAAACTCAAGAGCATCTAGCAAGAAACCGAATTTACTACGAGCTGATTCATCGGAAAGGCCAAGCAGTTTAAACATGAGCGACTGCACTTGCTCCTGATGAATCCTGATAGACCCTCCCCCTATTTCGTTACCATTAAGAACTAGGTCGTACGCCTTGGCACGGCAGCGGCCCGGATCAGATTCAATAAAAGGGAGATCCTCATCCATTGGGGCGGTAAATGGATGATGAACCGCAGCCCAACGCTTCTCTTCCTCATCCCATTCCAGGAGCGGAAAGTCTGTTACCCATACGAAGCGGTAATCATCCTTGCTGGTGAGTTTAAGAATACTTGCCAAATGATTACGTAATTTACCCAATGAATCATTTACGACCTTAGGCTTGTCGGCAACAAAGAAGAGCAAATCTCCCTCTTCAGCATTGAAAGCGGTATTCATTGCAGCAATCTCATCAGGGGTAAAGAATTTTGCTATGGGAGAATGCCATTGGTTGTTTTCAATTTTCACGTATGCCAATCCTTTGGCACCATAAATTTTGACGAAATCGGTTAGATCATCTATCTCTTTACGTGAGAATCGTGCACACCCTTTCGCATTAAGACCCTTGATAATACCGCCCTTTTCAGCAGTGTCTGCAAAAACCTTGAAACCGGAAGTTTTTACAAGATCCGTCAGATCACATAGCTCCATGCCAAATCGGAGATCAGGATTATCCACTCCGAAACGGCGGATCGCTTCTGCATAAGTGATACGCTGAACCGGAAGTGGGACATCAATCCCTTTAGTTTCTCTAAATACGCGGGCAATCAGGCCTTCCATCATAGATATAATATCTTCACGATCGATGAAAGACATCTCACAGTCAATTTGAGTAAATTCAGGTTGGCGATCGGCACGTAGGTCTTCGTCACGGAAACAACGTACAACCTGGAAATAGCGATCAAATCCAGAAATCATCAAGATCTGTTTAAATATTTGTGGCGACTGGGGAAGAGCATAGAAGCTCCCTTGATTAATGCGCGAAGGAACTAGAAAATCACGTGCACCTTCGGGTGTGGATTTTGTTAAAAATGGAGTTTCAAGCTCGATAAATCCATTTTCAGATAAATAACTTCGGGTTAGCTGAGAAACTTTGGAGCGAAGAATGAGGTTATGCTGAAGTTGAGGCCTACGAAGATCCAGGTAACGATACTTGAGCCGAATATTTTCATTGGCTTCGCTGAACTCATCAAGCATAAAAGGAAGCGGTTTAGAACGATTGAGAAGTCTGCATTCGCTAACCTGTATTTCAACCTCGCCGGTTTTCATACCCGGATTAACAGTACCTTCAGGGCGAGGAATTACCGTTCCCTTGACAGCCAACACAAATTCACTGCGGATAGATTCAGCGACTGCATGAGCTTCTGTATTTAGTGCTGGGTCGAAAACTATTTGGGCAATCCCCTCGCGATCACGCAAGTCAATAAAAACCAAACCACCATGGTCCCTGCGACGCAGTGCCCATCCCATCAAAATAACCTCACTACCGACATTTTTTGCTGTCAGATCCCCACAATAATGTGAGCGTTTCCAACTCCCAAGCATCTCCATATAAACCTCCAGAATAAATTTCTGTATTGAATGCAAAACTTTTATTGCTAATGAAGATTAAAGTACAATTAGTTTATTAATTTACCAATGTTGCCAAGACGGGGCCGAAATTTTTCCCTATCCCATGACCAGTACTTTATAAAGGCAAGACCTTTTATTTTATCGCGTGTAACAACTCCCCAGAAACGGCTGTCATAGGAGCGGTCGCGATTATCTCCCATCACAAAATATGAATTTGGCGGTACTGTAACCGGGCCAAACGTATCACGGGGGTTCATCTCTTTGGGAATGATATCTTTCTCTTTATGTATTTCGTGTGGGTTCTCGAACTGCTTTCCATTGACAAAAACTTTTTTATCTTTACCCTCAACCACATCACCAGGTAGACCAACCACCCGTTTGATAAAATCCTTGCTGGGATCTTCAGGGTACTCAAAAACGATTACATCTGCACGTCGAGGATCACGAACCTTGATCATGGTTTTATCCACAAATGGAATTTTGGTTCCATAAATAAACTTTGCCACCAGCAGGTGATCTCCAATGGCTAGGGTATCTTCCATAGAGCCAGAGGGAATTTTGAATGCTTGAACGAGGTATGTCCGAATAACTAACGCCAACAGAATGGCAATTATGATGGATTCGGCATATTCTCGGACAATGCTTTTTCTCTTAATAATTGGCTCATTTTTTAGAGGTGCTTCTTCATGTGGAAATTCAGTTTGTGCTTGCATGTAGCTCCTTTTCGTGCGGCTCTACGTTCTATTGTATTAGTGTACGTACAAACAACCTAACAACATCACGTACATTTGACCCGATTAATCGACTTTTAGAATCGCAAGAAACGCTTCCTGCGGCAATTCAACATTGCCAACATTTTTCATACGCTTCTTTCCTTCCTTCTGTTTTTCGAGTAGTTTGCGCTTTCTGGTTATATCACCGCCATAACACTTCGCCAGCACATCCTTTCGCATCGCCTTGACTGTTTCACGAGCAATAATTTTGTTGCCAATGGCAGCTTGAATAGCCACCTCAAACATCTGACGAGGGATCAACTCTTTCATCTTGGCTACCAAGTCACGCCCTCTGAAGTAGGCTTTCTCGCGATGAATGATCAGCGACAACGCATCAACGATATCGCCATTAATCATGACATTCATGCGCACCAGTTCGCTACGGCGATAATCCAGATGTTCGTAATCAAGAGAAGCGTAACCCTTGGTTATGGATTTCAGCCGGTCATAAAAATCGAGAACAATCTCGTTGAGTGGAAGCTCATAGATAATCATCACCCGGGTGGGGGTGAGATATTTAATCTCGCGCTGTATGCCGCGCTTGTCTTCACACAGTGAAAGCACGCCCCCCACAAAGTCATTGGGCACATGTATGTGAGCCAGGATGAAAGGCTCTTCAAGGTAATCGACATGGTGTAGTTCTGGCAGTTGATTGGCGCTCTCGATAGTCAGCACCTCGCCGGTTACGCGATGCACCCTGTAGACAACAGTCGGTGCGGTTGTGATCAGGTCAAGGCCGAATTCACGTTCAAGACGCTCCTGGATGATCTCCATATGCAGCAGCCCGAGAAATCCGCAACGGAAACCAAATCCCAAGGCAACCGATGTCTCTGGCTCAAACGAGAACGATGAATCGTTGAGCTTCAGCTTGGCAAGGGCATCACGCAATTGCTCGTACTGGACTGTATCAATGGGGTACAGGCCTGAGAACACCATCGGCTGCACCTCCTTGAAACCTTCCAACGGCTTCTCGCACTGCCGATGCAGCAGAGTCACCGTATCGCCGACCTTAGCATCGGCGACATCCTTGATTCCGGCTATGACAAAGCCTACCTCGCCTGCGGTAAGTTGTGGCACTTCAACCATAACTGGTGCAAACACTCCCACTTTCAGGGCTTCGAAAGAGCTGTTGGTGGCCATAAGCTGAATCTTGTCGCCTTTTTTGAGAATTCCATCAAACAAACGAACAAGAATAATAACACCCTGATACTGGTCATACCATGAATCAAAAAGCAGTGCTTTGAGCGGTGCCTGCGAATCCCCTTTAGGGGGTGGAATCTTCTTAATGATTTCTTCAAGAATCTCGTGCGTTCCAATCCCTTCTTTTGCACTGGCCAAGACAGCATCATGGGCATCAATTCCAATTATTTCTTCGATCTCCTGAATAACACGCTCCGGCTCAGCAGCGGGTAGATCAATTTTGTTCAGTACGGGGAATACTTCCAGATTGATATCCAGGGCCAGATATACGTTTGCCAAAGTCTGGGCCTCAACCCCTTGGGAAGCATCAACGACCAGCAGCCCGCCTTCACAGGCTGCCAGCGAGCGAGAAACTTCATAGGTAAAGTCCACATGACCAGGAGTGTCTATCAGATTAAGAATGTAATCTTTGCCGTCATCAGCACGATATTTAAGGCGGACCGTCTGGGCCTTGATGGTAATGCCCCGCTCCCGCTCAAGGTCCATCTTGTCCAGGAACTGGTTCTGCTTTTCCCGGTCGGAAAGAGTGCCTGTGTACTCCAGTAATCGGTCAGCGAGGGTGGATTTGCCGTGATCGATGTGAGCGATGATAGAGAAATTGCGGAGTCTGCTGATATCCATGAATTACCTTATTTGTTTGGGGGAGATGAATAGAGAAGGATAAATAATAACGTGCGGATTGTAAAGGCTGTTGTCATCATTAACAGTATAAAAAAATACGAGGCATCGCTATGCCTCGTATTTTTTAAGGAAACAGGTAGACCAATGAATATTTAAATCGATCCGAGAATTCGTGGTGTAATGAATATCAACAGCTCAGTTTTAGTCTTGCTCTTATTATTGGTTTTGAAAAGCTTGCCCAGCAAAGGAACATCCATGAGAAATGGAACACCATCATCTGCTTCAGTGTCACTATCTACATAGATCCCACCGATAACTGTTGTCTCACCGTCGCGAAGTAACATCTCGGTAGTAGCCTGTTTCTTGTTGATCGGCGGAGGGTTACCACCGGCTCCGGGAGAATCATTTTTGGCATCTATTTTCATGCCGATGGTGCCGTTGGCATTAATATGCGGGGTTACTTCAAGCGAAAGGGCTGCCTCAATAAATTTGGTCTCAACCTTGTCTGAAGTGGAGGAAGTGTAAGGTATTTGCTGCCCCTGAGTGATTTTAGCTGTTTTGTTGTTCAAGGTTGCTACTTTGGGAGTAGACACAATCTTGATCAGACCGGCGCTGGCAGCTGCATTCAGTCGCATATCCAGCTGTACGTTGCTACCTAGAGTACCAAAGGAAATTCCCATATTCCCTCCGGCAGTTGTACCGGTACCAGAGGTGGGCGGTGCGGAAGTCAAACCACCAAAGCCGGTATCCAAAGAATTTATACCCAGAAATGATGCTGCTGCATCGCGGAAATGCACTCCCCAGTTGACCCCCAAGTTCCGGGAAAAGGTAGATGTTGCTTCTACGATACGGGCTTCAATCATTACCTGTTTTTCTGGAACATCCAATTGAGAGAGCAATCTCCGCATGTCGTCCAGAGCCTGTGGAATATCTTTTACTATTACCTTGTTGGTTCGCACGTCCTGGGCGATTGTACCCCGGTCTGTCTTGAGCGATGCAAACTGCGCTGCAATACCGACAGTATCTGCATAATTGACACTGAAGGTTTCGGTTTTCAATTCAATTGATCTGGTAAGGGCCTTTTTAACCTCTTGCTCTTCCTCTGCCTGAGATTTGAATTTGCCTTTCCCTTTTATAATGATGATGTTGCCATCTTCTCGTTTATCTAATCCTTTTGTGTCCAGAATAATATCCAGCGCCTGATCCCATGGGACATTGACCAGTTTGATACTTATGGTGCCAGTTACATCATCTCCCAGCACAAAGTTTTTGTTACTTACCTCGGACAGCAATTGAAATATCTTGCGCACTTCTGCATCTGCGAATTCGAGTGAAACTTTACGTCCTTTATATGTCTTGCCCAATTCAACAAGCTTTACAGGTTCGGCCGCAAGCACATTGCCAAGATCAGAATCAAGTTTGGCGGGAACTTTTGTATTTTTAGATAAAGCTTCAGGTTGCAACTCCCGAAGATCCGGAGAATTTTTTCCATTTGTGGCCGGGTTTTTAAAGTCCACGTAAAGCATGTCCCCTTCACGATGGAAACTATGAGGGACTGCTGCACGCAAAGCGATCCTGATTTTAGTGTCATGGCCTTTATTCGTTTTTACCAACAGAGGGGTAATACGCAATACAGGCGAATTAAAAGCCTTGGTTTCAAGAGAGCGCTGCAATGGTTTTGGAAGGTTTGCATTTTTGATGGGCAGAGTGACAAAACCAGAGGACTGCTCAGGAACGCCAACGGAAACATCCCCTACTATTTTTACGGAAACTCGTGATATCCCGTCGACAATTTGAAAATCGATCATCTCCACTCCAGCAGATACCGAAGGGATACCGGGTTGTTTTACCGATACAGCTTCAAGCTTTTTCTGTTGTTTCGCAGGGTTCGAGTCTGAAGATTTTTCTTGAACAGCGGGTTCAGCAAGTTCGGAGACAGACCTTTTAGTTGGCTCAGACGGTTGACTAGCTACTTTTACTGGCGCAGTGGGAGGATTCTGGGGGCTGCCATCTTTTACCGTTGACGATGTTCCGTTTAAAGTGACGACAGCACCTTCAGCAGATTTCAGAGCAGCAGCATTTAAAAATCCACCATTTACACCGTCAAAAACTATGCGCAATTTTTCCGGATACATTCCTATGCGAGCTGAAGCGATACCTGCCGAATTGATCGGGATCAGCTTTTCTGCAAGGCCGTTTTTGACATCAAAAAGGTCTACCACAAATCTATCAGGCTTGTTAAGGCGCATCGTTTTAATTTCGCCAGCACCATTTTCAATGGTCAAAACTATAGAATTATCTTTAACTTTAAGAGACTTTAGTATTCGGTCCACAACTGGTTCAGGTTTAGCGATTCCCTCTCCTTGGGGAGTTGTTGTGGCTGGCTGTGTTTGCGGGGTGACTGACAGAGGGGCGCTTACAGAAGAACCAGTCTCGGATTGTGACACTACTGCAGGAAAAGATATTTTTATTTCACCAGGATTTTCTGGCGAAACAGAAAGAATCGCATCACCATCCTTAAACAACTCAATGTCAAGTCGCGTCATAACGCCGGCATCAGTATCATATCGATTAGCCGTGACGCTTTTAAAATTGCCTTTGTTGAACACAACTGGGGCCGAAATAACACCCGGAGTGGTCTGGGAAAGATCAACAATTAACCGAAGCGGAGCTGAGGTTTTATAACTGGTGTAGGTCGTCGGTGATGACAACTTTACGGTTAGTTCAGGCTGATTACTTTTGCCGCTCAAGAAGATGCCTTCAACTGAAACGGGCAATTTCTTTGAAGCATCCTGTGCAGAATCGGCTCTCTGAGGAAATCCGCCAGTCAGGCATACAAGAACGAGCAGGGAAAACGTCAATACAATCGAGTGCCTGGTGATCAACTTCATAAGGAACTCCTTAATATTTCCTGGGAAGGGTAAGCTTAATTATTTCCTTGCGCACCCGTCCATTATCATCCTTGAACTGTTCGCGCACTTCAACTCCATTGGTAGTGATCGCTGTAACTCGGCCATTATTCGGCCCCATGGTCATGCCCACCTTCAGTACATAACCCTTTCCAGCAGGATCAGTAACCATGGCTTGATTCCCCTTTTCTCCAGTGACAACTCCAATTAGCTTGAACTGACTCACTTCAAAACTGTGAATAGGCAATCCAGATGTTTTTTTCGTCTTGTCCGCTGTCGGCAGAGTGGGAGCTTTCACAATAACGTATGGTTTGAAGGGATCTTTTTTGGTGCTGAAATCAAACTGTGCAGTCGGAGTTGGCAAACTGGCGGCAGAACTTGCTTGACGCTGCACCGCCTTGGCTTGCGGCTTGACAAGCCCTGCTTCGGGTTTGGCAACTGGAGGTGGTGAAGACTGCTGTTCCGCTTTCTTACAACCTGCGATTAACTGCAGCATCACAGTAAAACCGACGAGAGTTGCAATAACAGACCTATTTAGTCGCAGGTTTTTTTTCATCCTTTATCTCTTTCTTGTCAAGAAAACGGAACGTGGTGGCAAGACAATTTACCTTTGTCATAGTTCTATTATTCAGATTCTTAATATCGGCAAATGCAACATTGGTAATATTAACAATCCGCGGAAGGTTGGATACGGCGGCGAAAAAGTTGGCAACACTGTAATACGAACCAGATACGCTGATATCAACAGGAACTTCAGAGTAAAAATCTTTAGCACTTTCTGCTTTAGGTCTGAAAACAAGAAAGTCCAAACCAGCGTTCTTTCCCAGGGAAGTGATGCTTGTCAGCAAAGAAGGTATTTCTTTCGAGTTGGGAAGTTCCGTGAGCGCCTGTTGCAACTCAACATTTAGCTGATCATACTCTTTCTGCAAACGTGGAAGATTAGATGCCAACCTGGTTTTTTCATCTATTTCACTCTGAAGTCTTGATAGTTCGGTTTTTAGGTTTTGATGTTCCTTATATTTGGGGACATAAAGAAACCAGATAAGCCCGGCAGCCTCGAGGATTACAACAGACAGAAGAATAATGATCTTCTGTTTGGTCGGCAACTTGAGTATTTTCTCTATCTGTGGATCCATATTACCCGCCTGAAAACTTTTATTTCGCGGCGGCCGGTGCCGGGGCACCAGCCGCTACAGGTTTTGCTGCGCTCGCAGCTGTCTCCAGCTTACAACTGATATCAAAGCGCTTAAGCTTATTGCCGCCTGATTCACTTTGCTCAGAAACCAGAAGTTCAACATTCATATAATCGGAAGATGCTTCCAAACTGCGCATGAATGCCGCAATCAGATCTTCTGTAAAAGCAAAACCTGAAATCTTTATGTCGGCGCCAGTTTCTGAGTATCCTGTCAACCATAACTGATCAGGTGTGATTTCACTCAGAGTGGCGAGACGGTGGGCAGGTCCTGATTTGTTCTTGCGCAACTGGGTTAGTACATCCAGCTTTTTCTTAACCTGCTCCTTAAGTGTTTTCAGCTCTTCCAACTTACCTAGTTTTTTCTTTAGGTCGCTGATTTTATTATTGGCAGTACTAATGTCATTTTTGGTAGCAGCAATCTGTGCTCCATTAATGAAATAAGCTGTGAGGACTAAAGCAAGAACTAGAAAGACAGAAATTCCAAAGATCGTCAGTTGCTGAACTGCAGTTTCTTTTCTTTTGGCTGCACGAATAGGTAAGAGATTAATTTTTATCATTTGTCCCCTACCCTCCTTGTGGCAAGCCCGACTGTGACAGCCATGAGGGGGCCAATCTCCTGAAGGTATTCAGGATCGAAATCTTTTTCGCTGTATTTTAATTTTGCAAAAGGATTGCTTACCTCTACCGACAATCCCAGCTTTTCTTTGACTGCAGCCTGGAAGTTATATGTTTTAGAGCAACCGCCGCTCAGCACAATTTTCATCACCCGATCATCATTGGCGGTGGAATTAAAAAAATCAAGGGACCGCCTGATTTCTTGGGTCATTGATTCATTTACCTTATCAATTACATCCATAAGGACATGATTATTAGTTTCTTGGACAAGTAACTTTATGGATTCGGCCTCAACACTGCTGATACCCAGCTGTTTCTGAATTTCGTCCGTGTACAGATTACCCCCCATCTGCACATCCCTTGTAAACAGTGTCACACCATCCTTGACCACGTTTATGTTCATCACACTGGCGCCAATATTTACCAAGGCAACAATTTCATCGGGGCCTGCGTCGTGGTTGATCTCAAAAGCATTTTGAACAGCAAAAGAGTCCACATCCACGACTGACAGCAACAAGCCTGCGTCGTTAAAAACCGCAACATAATCGTTGATGATGTCCTTTTTGCTGGCCACCAGCAGGACATTCATCTTTGTTGGGTCAAGACTATCTGGAGATAGAATTTGAAAATCGAGGTTAACGTCATTTATATCAAATGGAATGTACTGTTCTGCTTCCCAGGTAATTTGATCTTCAAGCTCCTCGGATGACATTGTTGGAAGTGTGATTTTACGAATAATGACAGAGTTGCCCGAGATGGAACAGGCTGCATCTTTTACCTTTATTTCAAGGCTTGACACGAGATTTTTGACTGCAGAGACAATGGAGGCGCTGTCCATAATGGTATTATCGACAATCGCTTCGGGAGGGAGAGGAACTATACCGAGATTAAGAAGTTGAAAGGAACCTTTGGATTCCTTGAGCTGTACCAACTTCACAGAGCTTGAGCCGATATCGATCCCAATAACTTCTTTTTTCTTTTTCAATAAAAACATATCAGTTTCCCTGTATGTATTCAGGCTTGAAAAACTTTTTCCTTTTCATCTAAAGAGTACCCCAAGGCGAGTATGATCTTTCGCATTGTTTCCAGGCGGCACTTTTCACCCCGCTCAATTCGATCGATAGTCAGAGGCGACACACCGGATTTACGAGCAAGTTCTGACTTGCTGATCAAACGGGATTCGCGGATTGACTTAACCTTATTTTGACTCTTCATAGTCATATACCCATTTTAATTAGATGTTTGGCAACATCTACCTACAAGTGGGTTCTAAGTCAAGATAATTTTGTATAATTATGCATAATAACATTTGAACGCACAGGTTTGTCCTTCTTGATTGGCTGGGCATCGGGAAACCCATCACCAGCTTGTTACAGAGGACAAGCAAAGAAGAAAAGCAATCATTAGAATTGGCATAAATGTCTCCGAATTTAACCTGAGAGCAGAAGCAGTACCATGAACGAAAAAAAGCCGAATCGCAGAATCTCTAATAATCAGATATTTCGGCGACCCGGCTGTCTCAGAGAGACCCAATGGGCTTTCCGTCCCACCCTCGCGGATGGTTTAGTATTGTCGTGTATCAGTTTTTTAACGTATTAATAAATTATCAAATTACTCCAAGTCTTTGTTTTTAAATATTTTTCCATAAAGATGCTTCTATCTACTCGGTCATATAACGACTGCGCTATTAATACTACATCTACAATCAATAAACAAATTTATTTTTATATTTGACTTCATGTTTCATGAGCAAATCGTCCTTTTAAATCAATACGCATATAAAACTTCAATATTCGCCTGCGCGGTGGGGTTATTCTGACGCTCCCCCTGGACTTCAACGCGATAAATGTAGGGGAAATGCTGTGGCGTCAGCACCGTCGACCCTTCTGCCACCCCAGAACCTTCTAATTGCAAACCGCTAACGTCTGAATTACCCACGGTAGTATCAACGATCTTGGAGTAGACCCTGAATGGGTTGCCATTGATTGCTTGCAATGTGAGGTTGAGGTCAGGGTTTTTAGTGGCAGATGGGCCGGCATCGCAGCCGCTTGGCCAATTAGCGGTAGCCTTGGTCAGTTTGCTTTGAAGACAATTTTGAGTAGTTGTGATCTGCAAGTTAACTCCAGCAAATCCGCTGGTAACGTCGTTAATCAAGGTGGCGCTGGAATAGCCGCGCATGATGAAGGGAAAAATATCTTTGGAGATGATTTCTGACCCACCATAGGAAGCATCCAAGGCGGTCTTATAGTGTTTCAACTGTCCAGAGACTCGTGTCCCCTGGGTGATCATGTACAGGAGCGCCATTACCATAGTCAACGAGATTAGCGTTAGCATCAAAGATGTAACCAATGCTATTCCTTTTTGAGATCGCAACAGCTTCATGGTACCCACCTCGTTACTGATTGGCTGGCAAATTTTTGGGATGGGCAATAACACGGTACACCTTCCATCGGTAGTTCTGCCATCCTGCCGCTGCAATATCGTACATTCCGGCAGTCGCGGGACGCGTTAAACTGGACTCGGCATTATCTCCAATTTGAATCGTTGAAGGACTAGTGTAGCCCGGATCGCGGCGTCCCTGCTGTGCCAGGATATAGACCTTGATGATCTTTAAGCTATTCCTGATATTAGGCGTGATGGTTGACGTGTTATTGGCGGCATTTGCCATGGCGGTCTGTACATCTGTGGAAGAACCAGTCCCGGTCACAGCACTGCCATCTGCATTGGAATAGGTATCGAGCATGCCGTCCCCGTTCATATCCCATCCGAGCACCACCTGCATATCGGCAACACAATCCATGATTGGGACATAGTTCAGTTTCCCACCAGACTGATTAACTGTCGTTTTGTAAAGAATGCCGGTATTAGGCGCACAGAAAGCTGGAATAGTTGTCGCGTCCTGGGGTCTGGCCACAAAATAGTCACTCCTATTAAAAGGCATGCGGGGTGCCCCCGCACCATCATCAAGGCCATAGACCGTGTAGACATCGGCGCTAAGCGAGACCAGATGGCTGAAGGCGGTATTACTAAAGGGATAATAGAAAGCATTTGGAAGGGTGCCAGGAACCACACTAATCGCTTGGCCTGCGGTACTGATCTGTCTGCGCAGCAACATCACCTTGTCATTAGTTGCAAAGTTTTCTGCATTGGAAACCCACCTGTTGGGATAAACGTCATTGGAGGTGTAGCGGAGATAGGTCCATTTCTGAGCGGTTCTGTTTCTGGCCACAGTTGTAGCCTTTATCGCAAGATAATCAGTCGAGGGCAATATGTCGAACAATGGTCCCGTATCACTAGTGTCGGTAACCGCAGCCAGATTATTGCCAGCTACCAGCGGCCGTGGAACGTTAGTGGCGGCATCATTGTAGGCATTGGCAGGGGCAGCTGCAGCTTCCGAGTAGTCGATCCCCATAGGCTCAGTGTAAAGGCCGTATCCAGCCTGCTGAAGGTCGTGGCGCAGTATCTCCAGACCGACTACTCCTTCGATGTTGCTCTCTTCGCTGCGAAACAGCTTCGATGTATGGCTTAAGATGGCATTGAACGAATTACCGGCAATGATAATGGCAATGATGAAAACGGTCATTGTCATCAGCAATTCTACCAGCGTAAAGCCTTTGTGGTTAATATTCATGGGGAGATGCCTTACTCAGTTGTTTTTAGTCAAGACTGTAGACGCGCCGTGATTATAGGCGGCACCCTTGTAGCGCCAGCGAACCTCGAAGTTAATCTGCTTCGAATTTTGCAAGGACGCACCGCTGCGCACCACGGAATAGTTTTTCAACGCTGTCAGCACATTTCTTCGCACCGGGTAAGCTTTTGTAGTTGTGGATGCGTTATCATAACCTTTGGCAATTTCTTTAGCCATCTCCTCATCCACCACAGCAACAGCTTCGTTGCGAATCTGGTTCTGCATATTGTGGCTATAGCTCAGATTAACCGCCTGCAGTAGTCCAAGCAGACCAACCATCAGGATGACAATCGACACGAGAAACTCAATCAGGGTGAAGCCTGATCTATTTGGCATTACAAGATCCATTTTCCATCTTCCCCATATTTGTTCTGACAGTATGAATGACAATGCAATCAAAGGCAGCACCACTGCTGACCGGATTAACACGAAGAGTGAGGTTAGAGCTGGAAGAATTTGTCCAGATCAAGAATCCCCGGCCATCAAACTCGAGGGAGTTATCTGAAATATCCCCGCCAGCCCCCCGTGACAGCTGATACGAAAAACTACGAGAGCTGATCACCGTGCCTGCCGCAGAATTCTCATTATCAGAACTGTAGCGCTTGAATACATAGCTGTTAGGTTGAAACGTAATCCTATGGCGCGTTTTCCTGAAGATCGATTCAGTACGTGCCGTGTTGATGTCGGTGAACAACTCCCGCGTCTGCTTTTCAATCTGAGTCTTGCGCTGCCAGTCAAAAAAATTAAGAGAAACGATCCCTAAAAGAATTCCGATAATAGCGATCACTACTATCAATTCGGTCAGAGCAAAACCACCCTTGGTTATGACATTCTTCAACGTCGTCACTATTTTTCCCTCACATGCAGAACCTTCTTGACAGGGGGCGGATTGGTTATCAATGACAAGCCCTGGGCAGTGGGAGGCACCCCTGAAATTGGGGTAGAGAGACGTCGACCGTCAAGGCGCTGGTTGCCAGAATTCCTGAAAGCGGTAGCAAGTGAAAGCTCGGCAAAGGCGCCAGTCGATACCTGCATCAGCGCTTTGCCCTGCATGGCGTTGGCAGGGGGCAGGCCACCAGTAGCATAATTCACCGCCCAAATCAGAGAATCTCCTCCAAATTTACAAATATCGGCACTCGGTTTAAATGTTGTAAAGAATACAGCTCCGGATGGAGAAGCCACCGGATCGGTAATGACACGTTCAGCCAGGCTGCTGCTGTTTGACTGGTCAAGATTAATCACCCAGCCCCCCATGGTTTCCGGCAGACTGGCTGCAGGGGCTGTCGTTGCATCACCAGACTGATTGCACAAGGCTGTACTGCTTCCAGTACAGGTAGTCGTGACCGTTGAGGTCGCCGCATCAGAGCAACTGTGATCAATATCGTTACTGGTGCCTCCGGCAACCGGTGTTTGCATTGTACGGTTGTACGTCGAGTAACAGGGTTCCTTTATGCCGTACAGTTTCTGTTGTGAAGTGCTCACCGAATCATCACCCTTGAAGAAGAACCTTCCGGTACCGAAATATAGCCAGAGCGTGTTCTTTCTGCGATCCTGCAACTTTGTAACGGATGAAGTAACTGGACCGATATTGTTAATAACGGTGCTCCAGCTCCATTTTTTGGTGGCAACAGCGCTGTCCGGATCATCGCTTTCACGGGTAAGGATGCGGATTACTCCACCTTTGGACCATGTGTTCGGGGTCACCGTGGTATCTTTTTGAACATACCCTACGTAAATAGCGTCATCACCATAGTAGCCGGTCGAGCCCGCATTGGAGCGGTCGGTATCGACCCAGCTGGTTGCAAGAGAGCTGGCAAAAGCATTGGCGATACCGGTATCAATGGTTCTCACCAAGGCTCCACTGGCAAGATCCACGATAAAAATTTTCAGGGTTTGATCCGATTGCCCCTTGAACTCATGCAGGGTCGTATCGATCGGTCCGGTCGGTCCTGATCCAAAAACGGCAAACCATTTGCCGTTTTTGCTATGGTTCGGGGTTCCTAAAGCATCTTTTTTTGTAATCCGTACAATTGCAGGACCAGTTGTGGAGTAGCCCAATGAGCCGGGGGAATTGGAATTTCCATAGAATTCCCACAAAAATTTCGGTGTTACCGGATCAGTCACATCAAGGGCAAAATACGAAGAAAAACCAGTACCTGCAACAGGGGTTTTAACACAGTTTGCCGGTGCCGTGCAGGAATCGGTAGTGGGTTTTACGGCACCGCCGATACCCATGCCGCCGATAAGGATTGTTTTCCAGGTACAGGGCTGGGTAGCATCGTTTGCATTACATTGCTTGGTACAGTCAGAATAATCGCTGGTACAGCCTGCGGGCACGCCCACACTGGCATCCACAACAGTTGAGGTTCGGTCGATATAATAAAGATGGTTATATGCCGGATCTGCAAGATATTTCAGATACGGGAGAGCCTGAGTCGGGATATAGGCCCACTCTTCACGGCCGAGTTTGTCAGGTAAAGTTGCCAAAACGCCAGCCTCATTATTGATTTGAGCCTTGTCGAACCTGGTGGTCAGCTCCTTAAGCGTTCCCAGCTTGAAGGCGTGCAACATACCGTCATTTGCCCCGACAAACACCATGCCGCGGTTTTTATAGGTAGGGGTATTGATAAAACTATTGTAAGTGGTGTCGTTGTAGCCGTTGGGAGGAGTGAGACTGTACCCATTAAGTTTAACATTTGAAACCAATTTAGGCGTTGAAGAGACAATGTCTCCCAACTTCCACTCACGCGTGCATCCCTGGGCATCGTTCAATCCGCAACCTAGGATAGTAACCTTGCGATCACGGTATTTTGTGCCGTCAGCATCGTCTGCCTGGTTACTGCCGTGAATGTAATTGATTAATTTAGTGGCTTTTGCTTCAAAGGTAGCATTGCTGGCCACACCATCACCTGTCTGAGTCAGCACCTGGAAGCTGGGCCATGACGGCAGGTAGCCATCCGCATTGGCAACGCTGAATTTCTGAATGGCTTGGGGAGTGGAATGAAATCCTGTATAAATAGTGCGTGGATCAGTGGCCAGATTCCTGTTCCAGAGCAAACGTCCTGCTTTCCAAAGGCTATTGACCTCATCCGGAGATACGGTGTCCACAGGGGTATCGGGATTATCAGCGGCACCATCTCCATTGCTGTCGAGAAAGCGCTTGACCTGCGTCTTATTCTGGTTGCTGTCAAAATAGAATTGCGCCACCATGTCAGTTTTAAGATTCAGCGTGTTGTTTTGATTTGTATCTTCACGAATGGAGGTTTTCTGCAGTGCTGGATCCAGGTAGTACCAAAGGTTTTGAATCTCACCAATCCATTTGGCTTCAGTCTGACTATCAAAAGGTTTGAGTGGATAGAACACTGCCTGTATCAAGTTAGCACCACTCCCCTCACTATTATTAAGAATAGAAGCAGCTGTACCTGAAGAAACCCGAGAAAGGATGTCGGTGAAGGCCTTCTCCAGCTGAGATTCCAACCTGAGGGGGTTTGTAACCAGATAGTAGTTATCCGGATTACATTTTGAGGTATCCGACTCTGTACAGTTTTTGGCCCATTCTTCTTTTAAATCTGGAACATTATTTCCATTTTTGTCCTGAAACCCCCCCCACTTCGCCGCATACCAGAGAGGATCCTTCAATGTCCCGGAGCTGCCGCCTGTTACTGTAAAGGTGTGAGACCAGTTGAAAGGAAGATTAGAAACTGTTGCTGGTGTATCTGTCCCGGCAACGACCGACTTGTCACGCACGACAAGATAGCTGCCATCTTCACTTGTGCCGGAGACGATGAAACCCAACACCTGGTCTATTCCGCCAGCCGCATAGTCAGACACGACTTTGATTTCTACTTGATTAGAATCCATATCGGTACCGCAGGTTCCATACCCGGCATCCTTGGCAGCCTGAGTACAGACTTCATACCATCCAACTGCATCCATGTCATAATCAGCCCCCTGCTCCGCATCAGCATAATTAATTCGGAAGTTCAAATAAATTGGATCACCTGAAGAATTGTACTTAATGGAGTGGGTGAAAACTTTCACTATTTCATCTGTTGGACAGTATGCATCAGTCACGCCTGCCTTGGGAGTCATTGTCAAAGTTTTAAAAGTGCCGTCGGAGAAATTGGACGTGGCGAGATTCATCTTATCTGCGCAACTTGCCTTCATGCTTACCGCGCCGCTAACAGATTTACCCAGAGGGACAATGCGGAGCGTATTTGCACCAGCCTTAATTGTCCAGTTGCCAACCAGTGATGCCATACCGACTGCAAAAGTTTGAGAGTTGGGAATGTTGGTATTAATCCCGCTGGTGGTATCCTTTTTAATTTCGGCATTCATAAAACTGTGGCCATAGTATGCCAGTGCGGCCGAATAAAAGCTTCCCTTACGAGTCGGCATTTCCGGGCAAAGTCCCCGCAGAAGACTCATACCTGATGCTGTTTTAGGCGTACAGACAAAATCGTAGGTCGTTCCATTGTCTCCAATAAAAAAGTTGTTGTTTGTAACCGACTCTGTGGCGGCAATATCGTCTAGAAGTTTACTTAAGTATTTTTTTCCTCCAATTGTTTGGTCAAGACCAAGTACCGGGTGTACGGAGGTATCCTCCGTCGTAGCAGAACCGGTCACCCCCGGCAATTGATCGGCATCAAAACTGGGAAAAACATCACTGAGTAGGAGGACGAAAGGTTTTGCGCAGGATGGGAAGATATCATAAGGGCCTTTAAAGACGGTGCTGCCATCTTTGTATCCCCAGTATGACGGATGAGGCAGGTTCAAGCCTCCATCGGTTTGGTTCTGTGGATAATCAAAGGCTGTAGTTGGTGTCCCCTTGCCAGCATAATAACGAAAGGTTTCGTAAAGCATCTCAGCCAGGGGATTGCCCCAGACGCTGCATTTACCATCAACAATTGATTGATTCTGTGCCACACAGTTAGCGTAATTTGTAGTTGCATCGGTATAACCAACAATCTGCAATTTATCCAAAGTCTCAAGCATATTAGAAGGGATGTTCTGTGATGTTTTAAAGAAACCATTGGCGCTATCTACTTCATCCGAAATACTGAGAATGTTTTTCCGCAGCACGCCCCCCTGCAAGTTGTGAGCATAGCTGCCGCTGATCAGACCGAAATACATCTGAGACTTATCGACGCACATGCCTAGATCGAGTCCTCCATTATTGGAAGCTCGGCAGTCAGAGTCACTGCTGCATGTTTTTGCCAATGTTTTTGAACAGACCTTGGTTCCATCTGAATCACCATACTTTTGCAACAAGCCGATCGGTTTTTTAGTTGCGGAATTACCAGTGCCATATGTCTTGCAGTTCGGTTCCAGGCCAATGGTCGGATTGCAAACCTCTATATTGACATTGTAGTCGGTCGGAGTGACCGCTGTTCCGGTCCCCAAGGTATCACCGCATTGAACAACTTCACGCGAAATCCAGTCCCAGATTCTTTCGGTTCTGTTGGGCAGCAACCTTAACAGTGGTGCACCGTACGAATTGTTGCCAGTAACAGATTTGTTACAGAACAGGTGGAATCCAGGCAATACACCCTTAGTTGGCACACCGGTGGTGATAAAGTCGCTGGTCTTCATGGTACAGTTGGCACTGGTATCGGGAATCACGGGAGATCTGAGCTCGAGAGAGTTTTGGCCTGCTGGTGCGGCACCAAAAACAGTCCAGGTGGCGTCTCCCGGGCGCTTATACCAGACCTTGGCTCCGGAATTGCCACCAAAGTTCGTCACACGAACAATCAGATTATGATAGCCGGATGCGCCCAGGTTGATAGTGCCTACCTGTGATGCAACACATGCTGTGGTGGGTGCAGTGGCACAGGATGAATGACCTGTAGTGCCGGCCACGCTGTAGTAACTGGCTACCGGTGTACCATCAATGTAAAGTTCCGCACCATCATCGCTGTCCAGAAAGAATGTCCAGGTGCCGGTGTAATCGTATTTGGGGTTCCCTGACGACTTCTTCTTAACGTTGAATTCAGCCTCAGCGATGAAACTGTTGCTTGAGCCATGATTTTGACTGGGAATAAGATCGTTATTGGCGACAGTAGTATCGTCAACACCAAAGTCATTAATATAATAATATTTAACGAAATTAGCCGGTACAAACGAATCTAGAATATTTTGATGAGAAGCCCCTATCTCTACATCTTGAGTTGCACCGGCAGCGTGATTGTAAGTAGCTACTAGAATTTTACCATTAGCAGAAGAGCAGGTACTACCTGGAGAACAGTCAATAGTTGCTGTGTACGCACATGTATTTGCAGCTGGTGGGGCAGCAATGCCTATCAACTGCTGCGATTTATCAACGCAACTATAAGTGCTGTCACAATCATTGGAAGTAGAGCACATGTTAGTATAAGTAGTACCGTTATTGCAGAGTCGGCCGGTAAATTCCTTGCCAAAGCTATGGGCATCCTGAGGAATATAAACGCGTTGCAGTGTGGTTTTATTTGTAGCATCTGGATTAACTCGCTGCCCGCCATAGAGAACTTTCTTGAGAACATCCATGCGAGACATGGTCAACCAATTGAGGACGTTACCGCTCCACTTACCTGCACTGCAAAATCTGTCATAGGTGGCTTTACCTGCTGCGTCAGTGCCGGTGGCAGTGGAGTAATTTGAAGGATTAAACTCATTTGCAGTTGTTGAATAGGTGTAACACTTGTTCGGGTCGAAATATCCGTAATACTCAATGCTGTGCTTGTAAGTTGTCTCTATTTTGCCATCGGCATCCAAATCAAAGGAATCGCTGTAGGCCTCAGTAAACAATCGATGCTCTTTATCCATAACGAACATAAGCAAAGGCGGAACTACCTGAGCAACAAATGGGGGCTGAATACAGTAATCATTTGAAGTTGCTGACTGGGCAAAAGAAGAGAGGGTCAAAATGGTAGAAGTAATCATGGCAATGACAAGCATAGTCTTGATAAATCGTTTCTGATAACTATTCATGGTCATCACCTCGTCAAAATGATTTCAAAAACTGAATGCCCATTCAAGCGCAAATTTACATTTTTGCCAGGGTAAACTTCCGATAAACTGGCAGGTACTTTTGGATACATTGCAGGGTAGTTGGTGGCACGAAAGACTTGGGGCTTAGCTACTACAGGAAAGGATTGGTTGTTAACAGTGATAGTTTTAATGTGACCTTGTAATTTTTCACCAAGATAAATTGGCCAATCATCAACTTTAGTCACTTGGCCGTAAATATCATAAAGTGAATCACTCGCCTGTGCAGTGGACACCAGCAAAGTGCTTGTCAAAATCAACATAGCGATCCATTTCATGATTTTCCCCTTTTTTACTGCGTCATTCCAGTTTTGCTCTACTTACCTTCCAGCATCTTCTTCAAACTCTCCGCATCACGCCCGCCAACCATGATCGAACCATCAGGCAGCACCAGGGTTGGGGTGCCATTAATCCCATTGGCGTTACCAAACTTAATGATCTCGTTGATCGCATCTTTGCTTGAATCCTTGCCAGGCTTAGGCAACTCTTTACCTTCAAATGCCTTGTCCAAAAGCTCCAGGCTGTTCTTCTCAACAACGACACGCGCCTTGTCAAAGGCTGCCGGATGCATTGGCAGAGGGAAGAGCATTACGTGGATAGCCACATCCGGCGCAATTTTTTCCAGCTTTTTAAGTTCTGTGTGGAATTGGCGGCAATAGGGGCAATCGGGATCGGTGAATACAAATAGTTTCTTGCTTCCTTTGGGATTACCCATAACTACTGCGTTTGAAGCTGGAATTTTGCTGACATCCACTTTAGGCGGTTTCTGTGCATCGGCAAGCTCTTGCTGATGGGAAGCTACTGATTGAAATTCCGGCAGTTTCACCATTACACCCTGCACGACATGCTTTTTGGAGTAATCCATTAAAAGCAGGCCCGGTTTCCCTTCCTTTTCAACCAGGATCTCAAAGAAGCCGTTGGCAGGTGATGGTTTAACCGATTTAACAACAACACCTACCTTCTTCAGTAAATCAGATGCCTCCGGCACCGTCAATTTGTGGCAGGAGGTGCAATCTCCACTGCAGCCCTCTTTAGCCTCTGAAATAGAGGGGAGCATGAATGTAACGGCAGCAAGAAGCAACAACGATGAGAGTTTGAGCATGGGAGTTCCTTTCACGTGGTTTATTGGTCAAGCAATATCAGTGCCTGCTGATGGCGCAGAGCCAGATGGTTGAAATCATTGCATTATGGGATATCGGCTTAAGCCAGCTCTGCATTTTTTTCATAGCAGACGAGCAATTGCTGTCACAATGTTCATGAGCTTGGCTACTCAATGCCGTATTCTTTGAGCTTGTAGAGCAGTGATCGATGGCTGATTTCCAGGATTTTTGCCGCATGGGTGCGATTGCCGGAGGTCTTGGCCATGGCACGGCGAATAAGGTCCCGTTCGATTGCACTTTCAGCCTTCTTAATGGAGAGGTTGTCATCGGATAGCGGTGCAACCCGCCGACTGGTGCCACCTTTGATTGCAGGTGGCAGACACTCTGCAGTGATAGCTCCATCACAGAGTATCATTGCCCGCTCGAGAACATTATGAAGTTCGCGTATGTTACCCGGCCAGGCATAGGAGAGGAGGTGGCGCATGGCATCGGCTCCAATCCGGGCCGCGGTACGCCCCTTCCCTGCCTGACATGTCATCAGAAAATGATCGGCAAGCAGAGGGATATCGTCGAGCCGCTCACGGAGTGGAGGCAACTGAATGGTAAAAACGTTTAAACGAAAATAAAGATCTTCTCTAAAGCGCCCAACATGTGCATCTGCTTCAAGATCCCGTGAAGTTGCAGAGATGAGTCTTACATTTATCTTGCGTGACAGGGTTGTTCCAACAGGGCGGATTTCCTCCTCCTGTAGTACGCGAAGCAGCTTGACCTGCAATGAAAGTGGCATCTCTCCGATCTCATCGAGAAACAATGTGCCACCGTCAGCCTGTTCAAAGAGCCCGACCTTGTCTGTGGAAGCATCGGTAAAAGCTCCGCGCTTATGTCCGAATAATTCGCTTTCCAGCAGTGTTTCAGGAATAGCGCCACAATTAACGGCAACAAAAGGTTGAACAGAGCGGTGACTGTTCTGATGAATGGCTCGCGCAACCAGTTCTTTACCAGTTCCGGAGTCGCCTTGGATCAAGATGCTTGTCTTAAGATCAGCAACTTTCTTGATCTGAGAAAAAATATCCTGCATAAGCGGATTGCGACTGATGATGCCTGAGAAACCATTTCTCCCTGCTATCACCTCGCGCAGCTGATGATTTTCAGATTTAAGCCGCTCGCGCTCTTCTGCTTTTTTAAGCACCATGACGATTTCATCTTTTTTAAAAGGCTTTGAAATAAAATCGTAGGCGCCCATTTTCATGCACTCTACGGCTGTGTCAACCGTGCCATAGGCAGACATCATGATAATCGTAGATGCGGGGCGAGCTTCCAGTACCTTGGCCAGAAAAGTTTTGCCATCCATTACCGGCATGCGGATATCACAGAGAACGAAGTCATAGACCTTGCTACCTGCACGTAGCAGACCTTCGGCACCATCCGCTGCGACATCGGTCTGATATCCCTGACTGGAGAGCATGACTGACAACATATGCCTCAAGCTCTCTTCATCCTCAATGATCAGAATCTGGAGGTTGTTACCCATCCGGTATTCCCCTTCTTTCTACTGATGCTACGCATTTTTACCCGATCACCAGCAAGAATGGAAGCCGCAAAAAAGGGTGACCCCGATAAGAGCCACCCTCTAGATACATATCTTTGCTTAAAATGGCACATTAAAACATGAAGCGTCGCATGCTGATATTCTGCAATATGCCGATACCAACCATTGAGGTAATCATGGAAGTACCACCATACGAGAAAAACGGCATGGGAACGCCAACAACCGGAAACATCCCGATCACCATCCCCATATTGATGACGATATGCCAGAAGAGCATAGCAGTCACACCCATGGCAAGCAGACTGCCAAATCGGTCATTGCAGCGGCGTGCAATGTTCAACCCCCACAGCACCAACGAAAGATATATTACAATTAAAACCAGACAGCCCACGAATCCCCATTCTTCCGCAAACACAGAAAATGCAAAGTCGGTATGCTGCTCGGGCAGAAACCTTAGCTGCGTTTGAGTACCTTTGATAAAACCTTTACCTGCAAGGCCACCGGAACCGACCGCTATTTTACTCTGAATAATATGATAACCGCTTCCCAACCGCGATCTTTCGGGATTTATGAAATCAAGAACCCTGTTCTTCTGGTATGGGTGCAGAAAATAAGTCCACCCCACCCAGAACATGGGAATTGTAACCAGAACGAAAGAAACCACCGTTGACCACCGCAAGCCGACATAAAACATCATGGATATGGCAATAAGCGCCACCAATGTCGCTGTGCCGAGATCAGGCTGTTTCATGATCAATATCACCGGTACAGCAAGGATGCCCAAAGGCGGCAATACATCTTTAACACTCATGCCGCCAGCTGAGTGGTAGTTGTTAAAGAAACGCGCAAAGGTAATAATGATGACCAGTTTCATCAACTCTGAAGGCTGGACGTTGAACAGGCCCAGGTTCAGCCAGCGGGTGGCACCCATTGAGCGCCGCCCGAAGATAAGGACAGCCACAAGTAAAACCAGTATGAATCCATACATCCAGAAGGAGAAGTCTTCAAGCAGGTGATAATCAATCGTACACAGCACCAGGGCGATCCCTATGCCAAAGGTCATCCAATAGATCTGTTTGATATAAAAAGGAGAGCCAATTATTTTATAGGATGTGGTCGCACTATAAATGTTAAGGATGCCAAGCAGACAGATGGCAAGCACCAGACAAGCGAGCATCCAGTCGATATTTGTCAGTAACCGGCGATCAATCATTAGTTCCCTTTACCGTAACATCTTCCTTGGTTTGCTGACCATCTTCCTCTTCTTCGTCATCATCCGATTGTGGCATTGGGGTTTTCTGAGGAGGTTTCTTCGAATCCAGCCAGGCCTGGATAATTCGCCCGGCAATAGGTGCGGCCGCCGATCCACCATGCTCTCCATGTTCAACGACTACCGCTACGGCAATCTGGGGGTTATCATAGGGTGCAAAAGCCACAAACAGTGCATGATCCCTGTATTGGTAAGGAGTCCCCTGCTTGCTGTCCCGCAATTTCACAACCTGTGATGTGCCGGTCTTACCTGCAATTTTAATCTCTCCGACACGTGCCGCGCCACCAGTCCCTCCCGGCTCATTAACAACAGCATACAAGCCCTGCTTGATCAATTTGAACTTATCGGCACTGATACCTGTTGACCCCATTTTCTCCGGGGTAAAGGCCTTAATGGTTTTACCGTCGGCATCCACAATTCGCTTGACCAGCATCGGACGATAGATGGTGCCCTCGTTAGCGACCGTTGAAATCATCGAAGCTAGTTGAATGGGAGTCATCAGAACGTAGCCCTGGCCAATGGCAACCGGCATGGTTTCTCCATAGATCCACCGTTTGCCAAAGCGCTTCTGTTTCCATTCAGTCGTGGGTATCAGACCGGATTTTTCGTTTTTCAGACCAATGCCCAATGAAGCACCAAGCATGAATTTTTTAGCAGTTGCCGCGATATGATCCACTCCGACATTTCCACCCACTTGATAGTAAAAGACATCACATGATTCCCGCAGGGATTTTTTCAGATTTGTAGTTCCGTGCCCCTTCTTGTTCCAGCATTTGAAGGTGGAGGTTCCCACTTTGTAGGATCCGGTGCAGTTCACCGTTGTCCTATCATCGTCTATTTTGTGATTTTCCAGGCCTGCCAGCGCAGTAATAATTTTGAATGTCGATCCCGGTGGGTACTGTCCGGTAAGAGCCTTATTCTCGAGGGGACGACGTTTATCTTCAAGATATGATTTCCAAATATCCGGCGGCATCTTTCCGCTGAACAGGGAAGGATCGAAACCCGGATTACTGACAAAGGCCAAAATTTCCCCACTGTTTACATCCATCGCAACAGCGGCTCCAGCCTGTTCGCCAAAAGCCTTTTCAGCTTTCTTCTGGATAGTGGAGTCTATGGTAAGCACAACGCTGTTGCCGACAACAGGGTTGGATTCGGAGATTGTACGCAGAACGCGACCACGGGCATCTACTTCAAGTTGTCTGCCACCGTCACTGCCATGCAGCTCACTTTCGAAACTGCGTTCAATGCCGTTCTTGCCGACATAATCTCCAGGGTTGTAATCAGAAAAACCTTGGCTGTTGAGATCATCTTCGGATACTTCGCTGATATACCCTAAAAGATGGGAGGCAATTATGCCTCCTTTATATTCCCGAACCGGCTTCATTTCTATGTCCACACCGGGCAACCGAAGGCGATTCTCTTCTATAATCTCCACCTGATCGCGGCTTATGTTAGAGGCCAGCACAATCGGGTAGTATTTTGCCCTTCCCATGGATTTGGCCCAGCGCTCGGCCAATTCGGCCCGATCCAGATCAAGCAGCGATGACAGCTGATCCAGCAATGCATCCTTGTCCTTAACCTCCTGAGGAATAACAGCCAAACTGAACGAAGGTTGGTTGCTGACCATAACCGTTCCGTTACGATCCATAATCGCCCCACGTGAAGCGGCAATCGGCACAAAACGAAGCCGGTTGTTTTCAGACATATTGCGATAATCTTCGGCGCTCAAGATTTGGAGATGCCAGAGTCGCACAAGGAGGACGAAGAAAATCACAGCGACCACAAAAGAAAGCAGGATTGTCCTTTGCTTCATCTCCGCTATCTCGCGAACGAAACGCTTCTGCCTCATGCTACTTCCACCTCTCGACTGAAACTAGGCAGAAGGGTGAGCAGCGAGGCGGCAAATGCATTGACCAATAAATGGGGAAGTAAACCTATGAGCATGGAAAAAAAGATGCCAGGAACGTTGGCAAAAAGGAACAGCAGCAGGAAATTTCCGGCAACGCAACCGACAGTTGCCGCAGTGACAGTTACTACAAACAGAAAACTACTCTCCGCATAAAGCCTGTCAGCAATGCTTTTTATGAACAGGAAAATGATCAGGAAAGTAAAAGCATTCAAGCCGAGATAGAGTCCGCTGAACACATCTTTGAGCAGTCCCAGCAGCCATGCCAGAGGAGTGCCACTTTCATATGATCCGCGCAATGCCAGGAACACCATGATAACCAGAAGAAGATCGGGCTTGAAAAACGTGGTCACATGGACCGGCAGCACTGACGCTTGTAGAATAACGGCTGCAACAATGGATACGACGAGAAGCAGCATTCCCCGCCTGCTCATACTCCTCCTCGCAGTACGACAAACACCTCTTCAAGATGTGAAATATTAACCGCAGGGCGAATCGTCACCGTCTGAAAAATCCCGAATTCCCCTCGTTTGACCATGGTCACTTCACCGATGGGAGTCCCTTTTAGGAAAACTCCGCCAATACCAGAGGCAACGACCTGATCTCCAATTTTAACATCCTCCTCACGAGTGGTGAATTCAAGAGTACAAAGCCCCTCCCCTTTGCCTTTCACAACTCCCCTGGCCCTGGAGCGCTGTATTGTGGCAGCAATGCCGCTGGCATGATCGGTCAGAAGCAGCACACGGGATACGTCGACCGAAACTTTTACGATCTGTCCGACAACGCCATCAGCCCCGATTACAGCCATACCTTCTCGAATTCCACTGGAGCTCCCCCGATTAATAACCAGAGTGCGGAACCATGAGGAAAAATCTTCACCGACTACCGAGGCAGAGAGAGTCGGTTCCTTGACGGACTCCTTCATTTCAAGCAGACGCGACAGGCGTTGATTTTCTTGCAACGCCTCATTATCGGCAATGATCCGTGTATTCAATTCCTTGATCATCCCGCGCAGTTTCTGATTCTCCTTGTGAACGCCAACAAGATTGATGTACCCATCCCAGACGTTTTCAAAAAAATGGCTGATCACAGATGCCGGTTTAAGCACCGGACCAAAGATTGCTAATGCAGTCCTTTCGATTGCATTGGCTTCCCGGTTGTGAGGAATATTGAGCGAGTAGAAGACCAGCGCAAGAAAAATGCCTGTAGTAGTAAGCACAACAAGTGCATGTTTTTTAAAAAAATCCATGAAATATCTGGCGCCTGATTGCTTTCTCTTATTTTATTAACTGTACAAACATCAATAGCAACATCAGCGTGTAACCTTGTTCTAGGAACGTCCGCAGAGTTCAGCCTCGTTAAAAACTCGAGTGAGATAATCCCGATAAGATGATTTGGGTGTTTCTTCAATCACCTGCTGCATTCTGGCACAATCTATAAAGCCACGCCGCAGAGCGATTTCCTCAAGACAGGCAATTTTAAGACCTTGTCTGGATTCAATGGTTTCAATAAAGATACTGGCTTCCAAGAGGCTTTTGTGTGTACCGGTGTCCAGCCAGGCGATTCCTCTCCCCAAACGTTCAACAGTCAATTGACCCCGACGAAGGTATTCCAGATTGACGTCGGTGATTTCAAGTTCACCCCGTGTGGAGGGGGCCATATTCTTTGCAATCTGCACCACCTGGCTGTCGTACAGATATAAGCCAGGAACTGCATAGTGTGACTTTGGGTGCTGCGGCTTTTCTTCAATGCTCAGCACCTTTCCGGAAAGGTCGAAATCAACTACACCATAGCGTTCGGGATCATGAACCTGATAGCCAAAAATACGGGCGCCCCCATTGAATTCGGATAAGATTTTATCGAGATTCATTTTGCCGTAAAAGAGGTTATCTCCCAAAATAAGGGCAACAGCCTGGCCATCAATAAATTCTTCCCCGACAAGAAATGCCTGTGCAATTCCTTTTGGCTCCGGCTGAACCGCATAAGAAATGGAAACACCCCAGCGCGAACCATCACCGAGCAGTGACTGGAACCGGGGAGTGTCGTGGGGTGTAGATACCAGCAGAATATCCTGAACGCCGGCTGCCATCAACGTTGCCAGCGGATAGTAAATCATCGGCTTGTCGTAAACCGGTTGAAGCTGCTTACTGGCCACAAGCGTCAGGGGAAAAAGTCGGCTTCCAGCACCGCCGGCCAAGATGATGCCCTTCTTGATGCCATGAGTCATGTACCCTCCCTCTACTGCTGAAATAAATTCACATTGTTACACCCATGCCTGTTTTCTGTCAAACCTCTCAGTCATCGTAATAAAGAAACAGCAGCGGAATAAAGGTCATCATATATCTCAATACCGGCAGGAACATCAGCCTCTTCTGCCGCACCATAACCGGTTCTTACCAGTATTGGCCTACAACCTGCAGCTATTGCCGCCTCAACATCCGCGCGCTTATCACCTATCATTATGGATGACTGCAGATCGATATCCAGTTGCCGGGCTGCATCCCGGAGCATTCCCGGCAACGGTTTGCGACAGGCGCATGGCAGAGCGTAACTACCCTTTCCGGAGGGATGGTGGGGACAGTACATCCAGCAATCAATCTTTGCCCCGGCACCTTCAAGCTGGCTGGAAACATATCTATGCAGAATATCCACATCTTCTTCGGTGTAATATCCCCGTGCAACTCCGGACTGATTGGTGACTACAACTACCAGAAAACCTGCAGCGTTAAATATTTTAACTGCTTCAGGAACACCGGGAATAAATTCAAAATCTTCAATACGATAAAGATAATCCTTTTCCTGATTAATGGTGCCATCTCTATCAAGAAAGACCGCCCGCTGCATAGCTGGATTCCCCTTTGACATTCTGTTGTAAAACCACTAAAGGTTAAGAATATATCATTCCAAAAGAAAGCGGGCCACTACAATGATTAAAACGAATAACCTTAAAGTTTCTTCCATTACACCAATTATTGCTCCCGGTGATCTGCGTCAGGTATTCCCCTTGTCAGAAATAGACCGGCAATTTATCAGCGCCAGTCGGGAAGGAATCAAGAATATTCTGCAGCGCAGGGACAGCCGTTTAATGGTGGTGGTTGGTCCCTGCTCGATCCATGACCCAGAAGCTGCAATTGAATACGCAAAAAAAGTGGCAACACTTTCACATTTCGTCAAGGACCGGCTGCTCCTCATCATGCGAGTTTACTTCGAAAAGCCCCGTACAACCGTCGGTTGGAAGGGATTGATCAACGATCCTGACATGAACGGCACTCACCTGATTTCAAAAGGTCTTGGGATTGCCCGTGGACTGCTCAGCAGAATCACCAACCTGCGAGTTCCCGTAGCCAATGAGATGCTGGACCCGATCACTCCAGAATATGTGGCAGACATGATCAGCTGGGGCGCCATCGGCGCACGCACAACCGAATCCCAAACCCACCGCGAAATGTCCAGCGGGCTCTCATTTCCAGTTGGTTTCAAAAATGGTACAGACGGAAATCTGCAAATTGCAATAGATGCCATGAAAGCTGCCCGTCATCCACACAGCTTCCTCGGCATCAATCGTGAGGGACGCACCTCCATCATCCAGACCACTGGCAATCCTGATGTGCATATTGTTTTGAGAGGCGGTTCCGGCAAACCCAACTACCATGCCGAAGACATCCGCACGACAGAGGAAATGCTCAGGAATAATGACCTGTTTCCAACCATCATGGTGGATTGCAGTCACGGCAATTCCAGCAAGGATTATCAAAGACAGCCGGAAGTGCTCGAAAACGTTATTCAGCAGATCATCGATGGCAACAAATCGATTTCGGGTGTGATGATTGAAAGCTTTTTATCGGCAGGCAATCAAAAGGTTCCGGCTGACATAACCGAGCTGCAGTATGGTGTATCCATAACTGACGCCTGTATAGACTGGGCCACAACTGAAAAAATCCTGCTTGATGCCCATCATCGGCTAGGGCAGATGAAGTAAGCAGTTAGCCTTTCTGATTTATGCAGCTACTCATACACCAATTGCATGCCCCGTCCCAAATTGCTGAAAGCTTTACTCACAGATCCTTCTGTACCCTCAACTAAAAGATCGAGATAATTGATTTTCTTCTTGGGGGGCTGGATTACTTCCGGCTCCCCCTTAATTCCCGCCTGTCTGCCAGCCTCTTCTATCGCATCCTGCAAGGTTCCGAGACGGTCAACTAGTTTAAGTGCCTGGGCCTGCTCACCCGAAAGCACGCGACCGTCAGCAATCTTGCGAACTTCCTCCAGCGGTAGTTTCCTCCCAGAGGCGACAGCCTTGACAAACTGCTCGTGGGTGCTGCTGATAACAGACTCCAGCATGGCTCTGTCTTCCGAAGTCATCTGGCGCAATGGTGAACCGGCATCCTTAAATTTGCCGGTTTTCAGGGTCGACGATTTAATTCCGATCTTATCCATCAACTCTTCAATATTGGAAAGCTTGAGGATGACACCGATACTGGCTGTGATCGTGCCGGGATTAGCATAAATCAGAGTAGCTGGTGCTGAGATATAATACCCGCCTGAAGCAGCAAGACTACCCATGGAAACAATAATCTTTTTTTTTGCTGCAAACTTCCTTACCTCATCACTGATCTCCTGGGAGGGAGCAACAACACCACCAGGGGAGTCAACTCTCAGAACAACAGCTTTTACAGCGTCCTTCTTAAGGAAATATCTCAACTGCCTGACCGTTTCCCGTGAATCAATAATCATCCCCTTTACTTCCACTAAACCGACTCCCTTATCGGTGATCAGCTTTGTCTCTGTATCATTTCCTATGAGCGCTTTGCTGATCAGCAGCGACACCATGAAGAGGAACACCAGAAACATCAGGCAACCAGCAGTTATCATAATGACTTTCTTTGACATGATCTTCCGCCTAGCAGGAATTTATTTTTAATTAAATTTGCAATTCTGATATAATTTAAAAATGAAAATCATCGTCATGTCCGATACCCATGGCAATTATCCGCTTGCCTTACGAGCCTGCGAAATTGTTGAACCTTTCGATGCCGTTATTCACCTAGGTGACGGTGCAGATGACGTGCAAGTACTTGAACAAGTTATCTCCCAGCCTATTATCAGCATCGCAGGCAACTGTGATTCAGAATCCACCGCCCCACGAGAACTGTTATGGATTGGGGGCGGAAAACGTGTACTGCTGGCCCATGGCGATCGCTATGGAGTCAAAAGCAATCTGACGCGACTGGAACGACACGGCCTCCAACTACAGGCAGATGCAATCCTTTACGGCCATTCACATCTTGCCTCAATTGCAACATTGTCCGGCATGCTCTGCCTCAATCCCGGTACCCTCATGAAGTCCGACACTCCCACATCTTTTGCCATCCTGGAAATAGACTCGGAAGGAATACACGCCCGCTTGATGGCTATCGATTAAATACCATCGGAAGCACCAACCAAAAGAGGGCGGGGTATCAAACCCGCCCTCTTTTGTTGTATTAGACTATAACACTCAATTCAATCACTCACCATCCCGGTGGCTCGCCTCATGCCCTTTGTGCACGGCTTTTTCAAGTCTACGTCGACGCGGCCAAGTCAGAATAAAATCCGCCGGCCCTGAAAGAACATAACAAAGCATGATTGCAAAAGTCATTACCACTGGTTCTGCAGCAACAATAATCAACAAAACTATCGCCAACAAAAGAAAACCGAATGGCTGGCGCTTGATGAAAGCAGGATCTTTAAATGAATAATAACGGAAGTTTGAGACCATCAGAAAAGCGAGCAGATAAATCAGTGTAATAATCGCCAGCCTTTTAAACATAAAAGGATTCTGAATAAACTCCTGGGGCAGACGATTCAGGTGATGAAAAAGCAATACGGTAGCAGCAACCATACTGGCTGCGGCAGGAATTGGCAGTCCAACAAAACGTTTACTTTCGACTGTATTAACCTGCACATTGAAACGCGCTAGGCGCAATGCGCCACATGCTACAAACAGAAATGCAGCCAACCATCCTATCCGGCCAAAAGGCTTCAATGCCCAGGCATATACCATTAGCGCCGGGGTAACACCGAAAGCGACCAGATCTGCCAGGGAGTCATATTCCACGCCGAACTTACTGGTGGTGCCTGTCATGCGGGCTACTTTGCCATCAAGACCATCAAAAACAGCCGAAACGAAAATCCAGATAGCGGCTGCGCTGTAGTTGCCGTTCAGGGTGGATACCATGCTGTAAAATCCGGCGAACAGACTTCCAGTGGTCACCAGGTTTGGAAGAACGTAGATTCCGCGCTTAATGCTCTCAGCTTTCTCGACTGTCTCTTCCTGATTTTCATCATTGATAGTTGTCATACAATTCGTCCAAGCACTGTTTCACCGGCGACTGTTTTGTCACCAATCTTTACCAGTGGTGTTACTCCAACCGGAAGGTACACATCCACTCGGGAACCAAATCGAATCAGCCCGTAGCGCTCTCCACGGATGAGGCGATCACCGACTCGGGGATAACTGATGATTCTACGAGCTATTAGCCCGGCAATCTGAACAAAGGCTATACGCACCCCACTGTCCAAAGCAAGTATAATTCCATTACACTCATTTTCAAAGGATGCCTGGCCGTGGCGCGCATCATAGAACTTACCGCATTTATAGGTGGAGCCTTCCACAATGCCGCTGAAGGGAGCCCGGTTGACATGGGCATTGAAAACAGACATGAAGATGCTGATTTTGAGCGCCTCGCATCCGAGAGGAGTCTCGGACACCTTTTCCACGACAATCACCGTGCCATCCGCAGGAGCGACCACGGCGGCCTCATCCGCAGGAGGCCTTCGTTCCGGATTACGGAAGAAATAGAGCACGAAGCAGGCAGCCAGAAATGAAAGTGTGACCGGCACCCAAAGAATCAAAAAAGAGAACTTCCAGGCCAAAAATGCCAGAAGCAGCGTCAAACCGCACGAAAGTGCGATGAATGGATACCCTTCGCGTGCAAAGGGGGTTGATTTATTCATGCTACCTGCCTGAATGCGCAGACACCCCTTTCCCATGGGGGTAAAGGGGTGTCATTGAGCGCAGTATTGGTGTTAGTTTTTACTTTTGTCGACAATCTTCTGAATCCAAGGCATCATGCTCCTCAGGCGCTCTCCGACCTGCTCGATCGGATGGGCGGCATTGAGGCGACGACGCGCCGTCATCTCGGGATAATTGGATGAACCTTCCAGAATGAAACGTTTGGCGTATTCGCCGTTCTGGATGTTAGCCAGGCATTTCTTCATGGCCGCGCGACTTTGGTCGTTGATTACCTGCGGACCGGTAACGTACTCACCATACTCGGCATTGTTGGAGATGGAGTAGTTCATGTTGGCAATACCCCCCTCGTACATCAGGTCCACGATCAGCTTGAGCTCGTGCAGACATTCGAAGTAAGCCATCTCGGGAGCATAACCGGCTTCCACCAGGGTCTCGAAACCTGCTTTCACCAGTTCAACTGCGCCGCCACAGAGCACTGCCTGCTCACCAAACAGGTCCGTTTCCGTCTCGTCCTTGAAGGTAGTCTCGATAATGCCGGTACGGCCACCACCAATGGCACTCGCGTAGGCGAGAGCGAGATTACGGGCTTTGCCGGATGCGTCCTGAAAAATAGCGATGAGGTCGGGAATCCCGCCCCCTCTGACAAACTCGGAACGAACCGTATGACCAGGAGCCTTGGGGGCGATCATGATCACGTCGAGATCAGCACGCGGCACAATTTGGTTATAGTGAATGGCAAAACCATGGGCAAAGGCCAGGGTGGCGCCCTGTTTCAGCTTAGGTTCGATCTCGTCCCTGTAAAGGCGGGACTGGAACTCATCAGGAGTAAGAATCATCACCAGGTCTGCAGAGGCTACAGCATCAGCAACGCTTGCCACCTTGAGGCCGGCATTTTGCGCCTTGACGATGGAGGAAGATCCTTCGCGCAAGGCCACGGTCACATCAATTCCAGAATCCTTGAGGTTGCAGGCATGGGCGTGGCCCTGGGAACCATAACCGATGATGGCGACCTTCTTGCCTTTCAGTACCGCCAAATCACAATCTTTGTCATAATACACCTTCATACTGGCACATCCTCCACTCAAAAATATCCGGCAAACCGGTACATCTGTTTACTTTCACAAGGCAAAATGAGCATACAAATACTATAAAACAATGAATATTGTCAATCAAATAGCACCTTGGGTTCTATCGGATAGCAACACGCGATGTGGCAATTTCAAATAAAAAAAACCGCCCGGCGCATGCAACGGACGGCTCTTTACAAGCTTGTTACACTCCTTTACCCTTTCCACCCCTTGGCCCCGCGACCTATGGCAACAGCCCCGGTCCGGACCAGCTCTTTGAGCCCCAAGGGGCGTAGCAGATCAAGGATACCGTCTATCTTAACAGGACTGCCGGTGGCTTCGATGGTATAGGATCTTGGGGTAACATCAATTATTTTGGCTCGAAAAATATCTACTATACGAAGGACTTCTGCCCTGCTTTCGTCCTCCGCGGAAACTTTTATCAAAGCCATTTCCCTCTCGATACCGCTGCCATCGGTGAAATCAATAACCTTTATGATATCAATAAGCTTATTGAGCTGCTTGGTAATCTGTTCAAGAATATTTTCATCTCCACGGGTAACAATGGTCATGCGAGACATGCCCTCATCATTTGTGGGAGCAACTGTCAACGAATCGATATTAAAGCCTCGCCCTGAAAACAGAGCAGAGACGCGGGAAAGAACGCCGAATTCGTTTTCAACAAGCACGGAAATAGTATGCTGCATGGATAAAGCCTCCCAAACAAAAATTCAAACAGTGAAACAGGTGAGATGATTAACTATACGCCTGGCTGCATTGGAAGACGTCTACATCTTCCAGTGCAAATTGCTATCGGGAATTACGCATTCAAAACCATTTCATTGAGTGATGCTCCAGCCGGCACCATGGGTAACACCTTTTCTTCACGAGCAACTTTGAATTCCATGATTACCGGACCATCTTCAGCAAAACCCTGCCGAATGACCTTCTCAACCTCATCCGGCTTTGATGCGTGAAAACCTTTTGCGCCATAAGCTTCCGCCAGCTTGATAAAGTCAATAGGTAGTTCCATGCAGGTTTGGGAATAACGCTTGTCAAAAAAGAGCTCCTGCCACTGCCGCACCATGCCAAGAAAATTGTTGTTGAGAATTACTATTTTGACGGGGAGGCGGTTCTGCACCAGCGTAGCCATTTCCTGAATATTCATCTGCACACCCCCATCGCCACAAATGGTAATAACCTGGCGCCCGGGATAAGCGGCCTGGGCACCCATGGCAGCCGGCAATCCATAGCCCATTGTGCCGAGTCCGCCCGATGAAAGCAGGGTGCGCGGCTTATTGAACTGGAAGAACTGGGCAGTCCACATCTGATGCTGACCAACATCTGTAGAAACGATAGCGTCATCATCCGACAGCTCACGCAGTTTCTGAATCACGTACTGAGGCTTGATGATTGTCGAACTCTGCTTGTAACTGAGGGGATGCTTGGTTTTCCAGCCGGCTATATCTGCATGCCAGGGACCAAGGGTGCTCAGGAATTTTTCAACCTTTTCCTTCTGCTTGTCCAGCTGTTTGTTCATCTTGGAAAGAACATCCTGAACGTCACCGACAATTGGCAGATCAACCCGAACATTTTTCTTGATGGAGGTCGGATCGACATCAATGTGAATAATTTTGGCATTAGGCGCAAAGGTGGCGATCTTGCCAGTCACGCGGTCATCAAAGCGAGCACCGACAGCAACGATAAGATCGCTATGGGTCATGGCCATGTTGGCACAATACGCCCCATGCATGCCAAGCATACCCAGGGAATTCTCATCGTTCCCGGGGAATGAACCCAATCCCATCAAAGTGGTTGTTACCGGAACTGTAAGTCTGCGTGCCAGTGTAGTCAGTTGATCTGCAGCATCGCCCAATACAACGCCCCCCCCCACATACATTACCGGACGCTGTGAATCCAACAGCATGCCGACAGCCTTTTCCACCTGCCGGAAATGACCTTCAAGGTTAGGTTTGTAACCACGAATATCAACAGACTCGGGATAAATAAACTCAGTCTGAGCAATTTGTACATCCTTGGGAAGGTCGACCAACACAGGGCCGGGCCGACCACTGCGAGCAATGTAGAAAGCCTTCTTCATGATCATTGCCACGTCCTTCACATCCTTGATCAGAAAGCTGTGCTTGGTGCAAGGACGTGTAATGCCGATGATGTCAACTTCCTGAAAAGCATCGTTACCAATCAGTGCGGTGGGAACCTGACCGGTGACGATTACCATGGGGATCGAATCCATATAAGCAGTGGCGATTCCGGTCACGGTATTGGTGGCCCCGGGGCCGGAAGTGGCGATGGCCACACCTACCTTTCCAGTGGCACGGGCATAACCGTCAGCTGCGTGAGTTCCCGCCTGCTCATGACGAGGCAGGATGTGGCGAATCTCTTTGAAGCTGAAAAGTTCATCATAAATATTGATGACTGTGCCGCCGGGATAACCGAAGACCGTATCAACACCCTCCTTCTTCAAACATTCCAGCATGATGCGTGCGCCATTCATCTTCATAAAATACCTCAGGGTCAAAATATGGTTAATCTCAAATCATTAATCAGCTGTCGTGACTGCTCCGGTGTGTGCCGATGTCACCACTTTGGCATAACGTGAAAGCCAACCGGTCTTTATCTTGGCTTCCGGTGCTTTCCAGGCCGCCCGACGGGTGGCAAGAGTTGCCTCATCCACCAGTAGTTCAAGTTTGCGGGCAGGAATATCCAGAACAATGCGATCTCCATCCTCGACCAGCGCGATTGGACCACCTTGAGCTGCTTCGGGAGAGATATGGCCTATACAGGGACCACGGGTACCTCCGGAAAAGCGGCCGTCCGTAATCAGTGCCACGGAATCTCCCAGGCCAAGCCCCATGATGGCGGCGGTCGGTGCCAGCATTTCGCGCATCCCCGGCCCACCTTTGGGGCCTTCATAGCGAATGACAACCACGTCGCCGGCGACGATTTTGCCTTCCATGATGGCGGCCATGGCTTTTTCCTCTGCATCAAAACAACGGGCGGTGCCCTCGAACTGCATCATCTTGTCAGAAACACCGGACTGTTTGACTACAGCCCCTTTGGGAGCAATGTTACCTGAGAGAATGGCGATGCCTCCCTCTTTCTTGATCGGGTTGGAAAGCGGTCGAATGACCTCTTCGTCGACATTCTGGATGCTCTCGGCCAACTGGTGGGTCGTCAGTCCGAACAGTGTGGGAGCATCCTTGATCTTGTCACCCAACTGTTTGAAGACGCCGCTGACACCGCCAGCGATATCGAGATCTTCCATGAAATATTCACCCGCCGGATTCATGGAGGAGAGCTGTGGAGTATCCTTGGCAAGGACATCGAACAACTCCAGAGGCAGCTCAACGCCTGCTTCATGGGCGATTGCCAAAAGATGAAGAACCGTATTCGAAGATCCTCCCAGCGCGAGATCGACCCGGATGGCGTTTTCAAAAGCTTCACGAGTCAGGATACTGCGCGGAGTGACATTGTTGTGTACCAACTCGACGATCTTTTCACCTGATGCAAAAGCGATGCGTCGCTTAAGAGCAGAAACCGCCAGGGCCGTTCCACAGCGTGGCAGACTCATGCCCATGGTCTCGGTCAAAATGGCCATTGTGTTTGCGGTAAATAGGCCCTGGCAAGACCCCATACCGGGGCAGGCATTGTCTTCACAAACCTGCAGTTCCTTGTCGCTGATTACACCCGCCTTATAGCGAGCCATGGCCTCAAATGTATCCGAGACAAAGGAAAATTGGCGACCGGACTGGCCCCTGCCGCTCATCATCGGGCCTGCGGTTACGACGATACAGGGAATATCAAGCCGTGCAGCAGCCATGAGCATGCCGGGAGTGATCTTATCGCAGTTTGTCAACAGCACCAGACCGTCGAGACGATGTGCTTCTGCCACAGATTCAACCATGTCGGCAATCAACTCGCGCGTCGGCAGGGAATAGTGCATGCCTTTGTGCCCCATGGCCATGCCGTCACACACTCCTGGAATTCCAAAAAAGAAGGCATGTCCGCCGCCGGTGTGCACACCTTTCTCTATGAAGCGTTCAAGATCGCGCATACCTACATGACCGGGTATAAGATCTGTGAAACTGGTAGCAATGCCTATGAATGGCTTATCCATCTGGCTCTGGGGTACGCCTGTACCTTTCAGTAGTGCACGATGGGGAGTACGCTCCAGGCCGCGTGTTATGGTGTCGCTTCTCATATGTAGGTCCTTTAAAAAAACTTGTTTCTTCCTGTCAAACAGAGTGTTGATATATGTAAAAGGTCTAAAATACTACAATATCGTCTGAAAGGTTGTCAATCCATTGTAATCTTGCAAAGGCAATTTCCAGACTATATACTTTCAAATCACGCAGCACTTCATGCGATTGCAAATATCTGGCGGCTTGGTCGCCTTCCTCCTAAAGGTCCCTTACTTGTGAAATCCGAAAAAGCAACCTCCCCCGGCATATTTGAATTTGCTGCAGCAGACAAAAAAGTTGACCATGCTCCACTGGCTGAGCGAATGCGCCCGCGCACCATTAGTGAATTTACCGGTCAGGATCATCTTCTTGGAGAAGGTCGCATCCTGCGCAGGATGATTGAAACGGATAACCTGTCATCCCTTGTTTTCTGGGGTCCTCCCGGCTGCGGCAAGACCACCCTGGCCCATGTCATTGCACGGGAAACCCGATCTCACTTCATTTTCTTCTCCGCAATTCTATCGGGTATCAAGGAAATCCGGGAGATATTCCGTGAAGCAGAAGGTTATGCTGTGCGGGGCATCCGCACCATTTTGTTTGTCGATGAGATTCACCGTTTCAACAAATCCCAACAGGACGCCTTCCTCCCCTACGTTGAAAAGGGTGTGGTCACCATTATCGGCGCCACTACGGAAAACCCTTCTTTCGAAATCATTGCCCCGCTGCTTTCCCGCTGCCGCGTGCTGACACTTCAGCAACTTGATTCCTTCACTATCAAGTCAATCATGCAACATGCCTTAAGTGACCACGAGCGCGGACTTGGCAATCGGGAACTGACCGCTGAGGACACTGCACTGGACTTTCTTGCCCAACAGGCCAACGGAGATGCCAGAATTGCACTCAACACCCTTGAAGTGGCTGCAGGACTGGTTGAATCCGTGACTGAGGACCGGGAAACTGGGATCACTCTGGAGATTGTGCAGGAGGCGCTGCAAAAGAAGGCGATTCTGTACGACAAGGGAGGAGAGGAACACTACAATGTGATTTCTGCCTTCATCAAATCCATGCGCGCAAGCGATCCTGACGCCGCACTCTACTGGCTTGCACGCATGCTTGAGGCGGGCGAAGACCCGCTCTTCATCCTGCGCCGCATGATTGTTCTTGCTTCTGAAGATATCGGCAACGCCGATCCACGTGCTCTGCAGGTGGCTGTTTCCGCCCTCCAGGCGTTTCAGATGATCGGCTTGCCTGAAGGGCGCATTCCCATGGCCCAGGCCGTAACGTATCTTGCCACTGCTCCCAAATCCAATGCCTCCTATATCGGCATCGATGCCGCCCTTGCAGAAGTGCGCAAAAGCGGGGCTCTCCCGGTCCCGATGCATATTCGAAATGCGCCCACGAAACTGATGAAAGAACTGGGCTACCACAAGGGGTACAAATACGACCATGATTATGAGGGATTCTCAGGACAGGAATGCCTGCCGGAAAAAATCAGCGGTGCGAAATACTATGAGCCAAAGGGACGCGGCTATGAAAAGAATATCCTGGAACGGATGGAGTGGTTAAGGAATAAACGCCGGGAGTAACAGGCCGTCACTATCGGAGTATCCGGGGACATAGGCTATCAGTCGCATGTGCTTCAAGGAATGACTTCACCCATTCCCTCAAAAGAGCAAAAAATGAAACTATTTCTTTTTGAACGCATCCAAGTCCTGCCGGTCAACATCAATGATGCGTGGAGGTTTTTCAGCAACCCACGAAACCTTAAAGACATAACTCCCCCCTCCATGGATTTTAAGGTAACCTCTCCAAACACAGATCAAACCTATGCAGGCCAGATTATCACCTACACAGTGCGCCCCCTTTTCGGTGTAGCAATGAACTGGGTAACAGAAATTACTCATGTGCAGGAACCTTTTTTCTTTGTTGACGAGCAGCGCTTCGGTCCGTATCGTTTCTGGCATCACCAGCATCACTTTAATGAGATTGAGGAGGGGGTTGAGATACGGGATCTGATTCACTATCTCCTGCCCCCCATGCAGTTCGCCGGCCTGGTGAACAGGTTGATCGTGGAGCCCCGCCTAAACAGGATTTTTGAGTTTCGCCGCCAGGCGTTGATGAAAATATTTCCTGTGCCCTGATCAGGTCATCAGCATTACGCGAATTATCTGAGATACTATTATTGATGATAATAAAGAGGAGAAATATATGAAGCGACTTGCTGTCTTGACCAGTGGCGGCGACTGTTCCGGCATGAACGCCTGCATTAGAGCCGTAGTGAGAACCGCCGTCAGAATGAAAATCGAGGTCATCGGCTTCCGCAAGGGGTACCAGGGGCTAATGAAAGGTGACGCCATTAATCTTGATAGCAAGGCGGTATCCGGAATCCTTCACAGAGGAGGGACGTTTCTGCAATCTGCCCGTGCCATTGAATTCAAGACGCCTGAAGGGCAGCAGCAAGCGCTCAGCAACCTCAGGGAGATGGGTATAGACGGAATGGTGGTGCTGGGTGGAGATGGTTCATTAACCGGAGCCCTTGCACTGCACCGGCTTGGGTTCCCTGTAGTAGGAATCCCGGCCAGCATTGATAACGACATCCCCTTCACCGATATGTCCCTTGGGGTTGATACGGCACTCAACAACATTCTTTATGCCGTTGACTGCATTAAAGACACCGCATCCTCCCACGCCAGAGCATTTGTAATCGAAGTCATGGGACGCAATTCAGGATACCTTGCTTCCATATCAGCAATTGCCACAGGTGCGGAATTCGCCCTGGTTCCCGAGCAGGCCTACGATCTGACCGAGATCTGCCAGCAACTGCGAGGCCGCTTTGCCGAAGGACGTGACAATGCCATCATCATAGTTGCCGAGGGAGCCGGGCATGCCCAGGAAATTGCCAACAGCATCAAGGACACTATAGGTTTCGAGGTACGGGTTACCGTGCTGGGGCATTACCAGCGAGGAGGCGCACCGACTGTCTTTGATCGCCTGCTGGCAAGCCGTTTCGGCAAAAAATCAGTTGAACTGCTGATTTCCGGCGTGTCGGGGGTCATGGTAGGCCTCTCAGCCAACAACATGTTGGCCACACCGCTGGATGATGTGATCAGGAGCGAGAAACGCCCCCATGACGAAGTACTCCGAATGGCCGAAGTACTCGGGATCTGAAATGCCCACTCGACAGAAATTTCTTAAAAAACGCTCCATCAAGTCAGGAATGCCTCCGGGATCACTGGTACACATTGGTGAAGAACGGGCTGAAGCAGCACAGATCAGCATCATTGCTTACGATGCAACGGCCCTAGAGGAGCAAAGCCTTCCGAAGATCGGGAAACACCTCCCTTCCTGTATCAACCCCACCGGTGTAACGTGGATAAATGTGGAAGGTGTTCACGACGTTGAGATCGTTCGCGCTCTTGGAGAGCATTTTTCCTTTCATCCTCTGGTGATGGAAGATATCGTCAATACCGTGCAGCGTCCGAAAATTGAAGATTACGGAGAGTACCTCTTCATCGTGATGCGCATGCTCCGACCACAGCATGAAGCTGACTTCTCTTCCGAGCAGCTTAGTATGATCGTAGGCCCCAATTATCTGCTGACATTTCAGGAGGGAATTAAAGGAGATGTTTTCGATGCAGTACGCGAGCGTATTCGTACCAGCAAGGGAAAAATCCGCGCCTTAGGAACAGATTACCTCTGCTATTCGCTGATAGATGCCATTGTGGATAGTTATTTCAGTGTCCTTGAGGAACTGGGAGAACACATTGTTGATGTTGAGGAAGAACTCACCCTGACACCGGGTCGGGAAACGCTCCACCGAATAAGTTACCTCAAAAAGGAGATTATCTTTTTGCGCAGAGCTGTCTGGCCGCTCAGGGAGGCTATCTCCTTTCTGGAGCGTGGCGACAGCCATCTTCTGTCTGATGCCACAAGAGTATATTATCGTGACATCTACGATCACACTGTGCAAGTAATGGATACTGTCGAGACATACAGGGATCTGCTCGCCGGAATGCTTGACCTGTATCTTTCGAGCGTCAGTAATCGCATGAATGAAATTATGAAGTTTTTGACCGTGGTGGGTATGATTTTCCTGCCATTGACATTTCTGGTAGGCGTGTATGGCATGAATTTCAAGAATATGCCGGAACTTGAGTGGCATTACGGATATTATGCGCTCTGGGCTGTAATGATCGTGCTCTCGCTTGGAATGGTTGCTTTTTTCAGAAAAAAGAAATGGCTATGATTTGAACTGTTATTTTTTTATGGAGGGTATCATGAGGCTTTTTCCTTATGGCATCAGAATGATGCTGATTATCTGCATGTTGCTTTCAGCCCCAATCCTGTCCGATGCTTCACCGGAAAAAGCTGAAAAAACTGCCCGAGAGAAAAAGATGACTTTTCCTGTGGGGGCCGACACGCAATCCGAGGTCTGCGGTAGATGCCATACCGCCATCTATCGCGAATATGCATTCGGGTTCGGCAGTGACCAGGGCTATAAGCTGGTTTCGCAAGATGGTAAGGCCCACACCTTGCCGCATATAGTCTCGTCAAAGGCAACCGGTCATGCCTTGACCGACATAAAGTCCTTTTCCAAACAGCCGAAACAGCATGAGATGGCCGGGACCGCCTGTGCAGCCTGCCACCTGCCTGAAAGCTTCACGATACCGCGAAATCTCGAGATATCAGAGACAGACAAGCCCAAAGTAAGTGCCATGAAACGGGAAGAGACGGGATTATCCTGTGTCAGCTGCCATCTGACTCCTGAAGGAAAAATCCGTGGTCCTTACAACATTAACGCCCCCCATGAAAATCGACCCGATGTCAATATCAAGACTTCACTGATGTGCGCTTATTGCCATAGCCTCGGAAAGAGAGTGCCGGGAAATCAGACCCAGACTTTCCTTGAGTGGCGTGACGACTTTTTTCTCAAGGGACTGGGGCGTCAGAACTGCCAGGATTGCCATATGCCCCACACCATGCGCAGATTAACAGAGGACACCACCCTTCCGGAAAGAGTTTCGTCGCGCCATCTCTGGACAGGCGGACGTTCTCTGCAGAGACTTCTCAACGCCTTGAGCCAGGTTATTGTCCAGCCGGTCAAAGAAAAAGGAGCTTTTGACTTTCATGTCATCAACATCGGCGCTGGCCATTCCGTTCCTACGGGTTCCCATCGACGCGCAGTTTACCTTCAAGTACAAGCGATCAGTTCAGAAGGGAAAACAGCTGCCACCCAGGAATGGACTTTCGCTCCCTGGTCCGGCAACGGACCAAATGACAGCACCTGGTTGGATGAGTTCAGAAAAATGCCGGGTAGCTCAGTACCTGCTGAAGCCTTGGCCCCACACGAGACAATAATCCGTGCCGGCGAGGAAAGAGTGCTGCATTGGTCCCCCACCCTTGCTGCCGGACGCTACACAATCACATCTCGGCTTGTCTATGACCTGAACCGCTATAACGATCGTAGCTACAAGGGTGACCAGACCCGCATCAGCGAAACTTCCCTGGAGGTGTCCGTCAAATGAACTCCATCACCCGCCTTGTGCTCCGCTGGATACTGAACTGCTTCGCTCTGTTTTTCGTAATGAAGCTGATTCCCGGCATTCAGATCGATCACTTCCAGGACCTGCTGATAGGCACGCTGATCCTCGGCCTGCTGAACGTTTTTATTCGTCCGGTATTTGTACTGCTGACTCTGCCGGTCACCATGCTCACCCTGGGGCTGTTTACCCTGGTGATCAACGGTTTCATGTTCTATCTCGCTGCCCACCTTGTCCACGGCTTCAGGGTTTCAGGTTTTGGAACCGCATTTGTGGCGGCCCTGCTTTACAGTATTTTCTCATTTATTCTGAACATGGTCTTTCTGCCAAAGAAGTAACTGTTCCGACAAGACAGCAACCCCCAAATCAAAAGAGCACGAAGAAAAGGGCATTCTCCCTTCCTTCGTGCTCTTCCTAGTTTAAAAGGAGCGCATCCTGATCTGAATCATATATCCAGCACAACCGTTGCCCGCCAACCATCTTCTTCCTGCACTACCTGAAAATGGTGCAAGGTAACCGCCTTCACATCAACCACCAGCCGATGTCGTTGTGGGGCAATTTTCTCTCCGCTTGTCACTGCTTCCAACCGCAGGATATCATCTGCCTCTTCTATTCTCACCACATCCGCATGCAGCAGTAGTTGCCGGGCGTCCTTTTGGAAGACCAGCTCTTCGAGGAATGAATATAGCAAGAGATCCAGGTCTGTATGTTCAAGCTTGATAATCTCTTCCTGCACCCGTTCAACATCTTCCAATTGATGAACCATGGTATGCAGCAGAGCTTCGGCACAGGAGATAAAAAGTTCTTCACGGGTGGTTCCATAAGCTTCGAAAGCCACATCAGCAGTCGCTATATGTTCAAGAAACCGGTACGTCATCATTATCCCTTGATGTTTCCGATAGGAACGAGCTTTACAACACGACGGCTTAAATCTGCCATTTCGGTTGCAGCCGTCACCACGTCAATATCCTTGTAGGCAAAACCAGCCTCCTCGGCAAGACCGCCATATGAATCGGTGCGCACATAGATGCCGCGCTGCTCCATCTCACCCAGAAGCTTCTGTCCCTTAGTCATTTTCTTGGCCTGGTGCCTGCTCATGGTGCGGCCGCTGCCGTGGGCAGTGGTGAAAAAGGTGTCACTGGCACCCCCATTGCCTGCCAATAGATATGAACCTGTTTCCATACTGCCGCCGATGATAACCGGCTGCCCCGTTTCCTTATAGCAGGCCGGAAGACCGGGCGCATGGGGACCGAGGGAACGGGTGGCGCCCTTGCGGTGCACCAGCAGCTCTTTTTCTTTGCCGTCTACCCTGTGAGTCTCCAGTTTGGCAGTGTTGTGGGCCACGTCATAGACCATATCCATGCCCAGATCCTCTGGGGAACGCCGAAATACCTGGGAGAAAACCTCCCGCAGGCGGTGCAGAATGACCTGGCGGTTGGCGAAGCCCATGTTTACTGCACATTTCATTGCCGAAAAATATTCCTGCCCTTCCGGGGAACGAAAAGGGGCGCAGGCCAGCTCCCGATCACGGACGGTAATGCCATATTTTTTTGTCATTACCCGCAGAAAAGTCTGCAAATAATCCGTAGCAACCTGATGTCCCAGACCCCGGCTCCCGCAATGGAACATGATCACCACCTGGTTGGGAATGGTAATGCCGAAAGCTCGTGCTGTCTCCTGATCAAAGATATTCTCAGGTCGCGCCACCTGGATTTCACAATAGTGGTTGCCTGATCCAAGAGTGCCGATCTGATCAACACCTCTTTCGATCGCTCTTTCACTGCAGGTAGAAGCATCGGCACCGCTGAAACTGCCCTGTTCCTCAGTCATCTTAAGGTCATCATGGGTGGCATAGCCTTTTTCCAGGCACCATCGCGACCCTTTTTCCAATACATGGCGGAATTCGCTTCGTGTACATTTTACGAATCCCTTACAGCCGACACCTGTCGGGATACGTTCAAACATCAGATCGACCAACTTGTGCAGGCGCGGCCTGACCTCCTGCTCGGTCAGGTTGGTCAGAACCAGGCGCATGCCGCAGTTGATATCAAAACCGATACCACCTGGAGAAATCACACCGGTAGCAGGGTTCATAGCAGCCACGCCGCCGATGGGAAAACCGTAGCCCCAGTGGCCGTCCGGCATACAGTAGGAATACTTGACGATGCCGGGTAGGCAGGCCACATTTGCAGCCTGATCAAAAACTCCTGCCTCCATAGTAGCAAGCAGGGGCTCTGAAGCAATGATTCGCACGGGAACCAGCATGCCTTCTTTGAAAGATACAGGCAGCTCCCATATGGTGGAACTGACTTGACGTAGCTGGGCTGGAAGCGTCATGAAGCACCCCCCAAAACGTTAGTGTACCTGAAAGCATAGCACAATGGCCGGTGCTTGCGAGAATGCATGCGGTCTTGTGCTGGTCGGACAATCTTTGTTATAGTGCGGCCGACCCGCATCAGGGTTTGATATTCCATAATCTGAGGTATCCATTATTTATCCCGTTGCCACCATCATTACAATGTTGTTCCTTCTATTGACGACAATGATTCTGTCTGCCGTCACCCGCCAGGTAGGAGCCAGGTGAATCTACACATACTTCCCGACCGAGTGAAGCAGAGCCTCCACGAACATGGGCTCTGCCCCGGTGACACAATAATCGTGGCTCTTTCAGGTGGAGCAGACTCCTGTGCCTTGCTGGACATCCTGGCCGGCCTGAAAGAACTCTCCCTGCACCTGATAGTGGCACATCTCAACCATTGCCTGCGTGGCGCCGAATCCGATACCGACGAAGAGTTCTGCCGAGGCCGTGCCGAGCACTATGCGCTGCCATTCAAAGCGAGGCGCATTGATGTGGGGGAAATGGCTCGGCTACAGAAGATCAATCTGGAAGACGCCGGCCGGCAAGCCAGGCATCAGTTTCTTGAAGAGGTGCGATTGGAACATGACGCAGCTGTCATTGCACTTGCACATCATGCCGATGATCAGGCCGAGACTGTCCTGATGCGCCTCCTGCGTGGTGCCGGAACGACCGGCCTTTCAGGAATGTCCTGGCGTAACGGCAACAGGCTCCGGCCGCTCCTTGATAGTACCCGTGTGGAAATTGAAGCGTATCTTGCGGAGCGCAATCTCTGTTTTCGAGAGGACCTCAGCAACCGCGACACAAAGTTTCTCCGCAACCGCGTTCGTCATGAGTTGTTGCCGCTTCTGGAAACCTATAATCCTGCCATTCGAAGTAGTTTAACCACCACCGCTTCTCTGCTTTCCGATGAAGATGCAGTGCTGGAGGATTTAACTGCAAAACTGGTTTCCGAGGCATGTCGATTCACACCCGAATCAGTCAGCTGTGATCTGATTGTTCTGGTACAGCAGCCCCCTGCACTGCTGCGAAGACTGCTTCGCCATGTTCTGGAACGACTGCATGGAAGCCTCAAGCATTTTGGATTCCGCCATATCCAGGCCCTGGAACACCTGATATGCTCTCCTCGCCCCAATGCACGTCTGAACCTTCCAGTTGGAACCTGTGCCCGTCGCTCATATGATTTGCTCGTTTTGGAACGCCTTTCCAAACAGGAAAATTTAGCAGGTGGGGATATTGTTTCCATTACTGGTCCAGGTGTTTATCGCCTGCCCTGGGGCGGGACCCTCATTCTATCCCTGGGGGTGGCTGCTCCTCCCGATGCAGGGCGGTTAAACCAGAATATCGCCTGCTTCGATTTAGAAAAGGTTCCATTTCCCTGGCAGGTGCGCACCTTCAGAAGCGGCGACCGCATGACCCCCCTTGGTATGACCGGCAGCAAGAAGGTAAAGGACATCTTTATCGACGCCAAGATACCTCTTCCCCAACGTCGCCGACTTCCGCTCGTTTTTTGCGGCACAACCCTCATATGGTTATGCGGCCTCCGCACGTCACAGAAGTCCCTGATAAATGACCAGGAATCCGTTATAATCATTGGTGAATACAGCGCAACATGAGGCTGTTACTGACCTCAATTAGCTTGTCATCCTTTACCCTGTATGATAAATCAGATAGAATTTAAATATTATTTCAGACCATTTTTTATTACGGGGGCAATGTGAATCAATTCTACAAAAATCTCTCACTCTGGCTGGTTATCAGCTTGATGATGATCCTGCTTTTCAACATGTTCAACAAACCCCGGCCAACCGCTGAAAAAATCAGTTACAGCGACTTCATCACCCAGGTAGATGCCGGCAAGATCACATCTGTCACCATTCAGGGCAATGACATCTACGGCAAGTTCGAAGGCAAGGACGGGAAAGATTTCCGCACCTACAAGCCGTCAGATGCCGATGTCACCGATATGCTGCTTGAAAAGAAGCTCACTGTTCAGGCAAAACCCGAGGAAGAGAAATTCTCCTGGTTTTCCATTTTCATCTCCTGGTTTCCGCTGATCCTGCTGGTTGGAGTCTGGATCTTTTTCATGCGCCAGATGCAGGTTGGCGGCGGCAAGGCCATGTCGTTCGGAAAAAGCAGGGCCAAACTGCTGACTGAATCTCAGGTTAAAATCACCTTTGAGGATGTGGCCGGCATAGAAGAAGCCAAAGAAGAACTGCATGAGATAATCTCTTTCCTGAAAGATCCTAAAAAATTCACCAGACTTGGAGGCCGCATTCCGAAGGGCGTCCTTCTGATGGGTCCTCCGGGTACCGGTAAGACACTGCTTGCAAGAGCCATCGCCGGTGAAGCCGGTGTACCCTTCTTCTCCATCTCCGGCTCCGATTTTGTGGAAATGTTTGTCGGCGTCGGTGCCAGCCGTGTACGCGATCTGTTCCTGCAAGGAAAGAAAAGCGCCCCCTGTATCATCTTCATCGATGAAATCGATGCCGTTGGCCGCCATCGCGGGGCCGGCCTGGGCGGAGGACATGACGAACGTGAGCAGACCCTTAATCAGCTGCTGGTAGAGATGGACGGCTTTGAATCGAATGAAGGGGTCATTCTGATTGCCGCCACAAATCGCCCGGATGTGCTCGACCCTGCCCTGTTGCGCCCCGGCCGCTTCGACCGCCAGGTAGTCGTGCCACGCCCGGATGTCAAGGGTCGCGAAATGATTCTTGGCGTTCATGCCAAAAAAGTACCTCTTTCCCCCGAAGTAAACCTGGCGGTTATCGCACGCGGCACCCCCGGTTTTTCTGGTGCAGACCTGGCCAATGTCGTTAACGAAGCCGCCCTGCTTGCAGCCAGACTCGATAAAAACGTGGTTGAACCGATTGATTTTGACAACGCCAAGGACAAAGTCTTGATGGGTGTCGAACGACGCAGCATGGTTATTTCTGATGAGGAAAAGAAGAGCACAGCCTATCACGAGGCTGGTCACACTCTTGTCGCCAGAATGGTTCCAGGCACCGACCCCATCCACAAAGTTTCAATCATTCCTCGCGGCCGGGCACTTGGCGTCACCATGCAGCTGCCCATCGAAGACAAGCACAGCTACTCCCGTGAGGTACTCCTGGCTCGCATTGCCGTGCTGATGGGGGGCCGGGCTGCTGAAGACATCATCTTCCACACCTTCACAACCGGAGCTGGAAACGACATCGAACAAGCCACAGAAATGGCCCGTAAAATGGTCTGCGAATGGGGCATGAGTGACAAAATGGGCCCCCTCTCCTTCGGCAAGAAGGATGAACAGATTTTCCTTGGACGCGAAATGTCCACCCACAAGAACTACAGCGAAGCCACGGCAGTTGAAATCGACACGGAAATCAGACGCATCGTGGACGAAGCATACAGCCGTGCCCTTAACCTGCTCAAAGACAACATCCAGAACCTGCATAACCTCTCTGCCTGCCTGATCGAGAAAGAAAATCTTACCGGTGCAGAGGTTGACGAGATAATCGCAGGGGGTGGACCGGCCTGTGACCCTAAAAACATGGTACCGGCCACGGAAGCCCCTATTGTCAGTCAGGCCTGAGATGGGCGTTTTTCCAGTGAGGCTGCTGCAGATTGCCAACCAGCTTGACGCTGAACATGAACTGCGGCGTATGGGAGTAGATCCGGGCGGAATCGCTCTGATGGCATCCAAAATGGTGCACAGATGTGTGCACCTTTCCCGACTGCAGTGCCGTCAGGCAAATGTTCTCAAGCAGGAAATGTTATCTTTGGGAGGGGATGCTGCTGTTGCCCGCGGCACAGTTGCCTGCAGTATCGAGGCGACTGATGTTATCCTTATGGGAACTGACAAGCAGCTCCAGCTTCTCTGCTCTAAGCTTGCCGCACAGCCATTCGGGCTACGTCCCATTGCGACTGAAATCGAACATGCACTGGCCCGCGCAGAACGCGGGCCACGTTCATGGCAGACATCCCGAAGGGAACTCTCCCTTGCTCGCCCACTGATCATGGGCATCCTCAACGCAACACCAGATTCCTTTTCTGACAGCTCCCACCATTTCGACCCTCAACAGGCTCTGGATCGAGCTTTGGAAATGGTTGAACAAGGAGTCGACATCATCGATATCGGCGGTGAGAGCACCCGACCCGGCGCACAACCTGTTTCGGAAGAGCTTGAACTGCAAAGAGTAGTGCCTGTTATCCGGTTGCTGGCAGAAAGAGTATCCTGCCCCCTGTCCGTGGACACATGGAAAAGCGCCGTAGCGCAGGGAGCCATGGATGCCGGTGCCGAAATAATCAATGACATCAGCGGGCTCACCTTTGATCCCCGCATGGCTCAGGTAGCCTCCCGGACAGGTGCAGGAGTGGTTCTTATGCATACCCGTGGCACGCTCGAAACCATGCATAACACCACCACATATCGGGATCTGCTGGGGGAGGTCGCCCAGGAATTGTCAGTTTCACTTGAACTGGCATTATCTGCCGGCATTAAACCTGAGCGGGTGGTCCTCGATCCGGGCATCGGTTTCAGCAAGAATGCTGAAGGAAACCTTGAACTTCTGCGGCGGCTTCGCGAACTGTCTGTGCTTGGTCCTCCACTTCTGGTGGGCACCTCACGCAAATCCTTTATTGGCAAGGCCCTTGGGCGGGACGCATCTCAAAGGGTTCACGGCACTGCCGCCACGGTTGCACTGGCAGTTGCCAATGGAGCTTCCATCCTACGTGTCCATGATGTTGCCGAAATGCGCGATGCTGCGGACATGGCCCATGCCATAACAACCGGCCTTCCCGGCAAACCACCACCTCCAGCGAGTCATTGATGATGGATTTTACTGCCGCGGTAATGGGACTGTCTGATACGTTTCTGATGACTGCGCTGGTATTCGGCTGTGCATTGGCCATCCGTCGTGATGCTGCCATGCGCCTGCTCGCCATCATGGTGTTATTCTCGCTGATTTCCCTGGTTGGCCGGATTACCGGCTTTTCCAGTATCGTACGGGTCATCAATATACTCGTGATTTCAACTCCGGTCCTGCTGGCAGTGATCTTCCAGAGCGACCTCCGGCGCGCCTTGCTTGCCAGTCGCACACGTACACCAGTTGTTTCGGAATTCGACGGCGATATCGAAACAGTTGAAGAGTTGCTCAAGGCACTGACGGATATGGCTGAAAAGCGGATCGGGGCCCTGATCGTGCTGGTCCGACAGATCCCTATCGATCATATTATTCATGTCGGGACACAAATTGATGCCAAAGTAACCAGCGAACTGCTCAACTCAATCTTCCTGCCCTATTCCCCGATCCATGATGGTGCAGTGATTATTGAAACAGGAAAACTTACCAAGGCAGGCTGCCTGCTGCCGCTCTCCCAGAATCCCGACATTGCCAAAAGCTTCGGAACCCGCCATCGTGCCGCGCTTGGCCTTTCGGAATTATCCGACTGTTATGTTGTCGTTCTTTCTGAAGAAACTGGCAAAATATCTTTGGTGCACGATGCCAAAATCACCTATGACCTGGAACACACTGAACTTCGCAGACTTATGAAAAAGGCTCTCGGGGTAAAACGCCGTACGTGAATGGACGGCCTACTGAAGGAGGATCAATGAAAGCACTGTTTGGAACCGACGGCGTGCGAGGTGTCGCAAACGTCTACCCAATGACTACTGAAATGGCGATGCAACTCGGCAGAGCTGCCGCCTACATTTTCAAAAGTTCCAGCAAGCGACGCCACCGTATCGTCATCGGAAAGGACACCCGCCTGTCCGGTTATATGCTTGAAAATGCCCTGGTAGCCGGCATCTGCTCCATGGGTGTGGATGTGCTGATCGTCGGCCCCCTCCCGACACCGGGCATTGCCAACATCACCTCATCCATGCGTGCTGATGCAGGCGTTGTTATTTCGGCTTCCCACAATGCTTTTCAGGATAATGGCATAAAATTTTTCTCAGCCGATGGCTTCAAACTTCCCGATGAAATCGAACTGAAGATAGAGAAGCTGATCGAGACCAATCATATCGATTCTCTCCGGCCTACTGCCACCGAGGTGGGCAAGGCATTCCGCATTGACGATGCTGCGGGGCGTTATATCGTTTTCCTCAAAAACACTTTCCCACAGGAGATGGACCTTTCCGGGATGAAAATCGTGCTGGACTGCGCCAATGGCGCAGCCTACAAGGTTGCTCCGGCGGTATTCGAAGAGTTGGGCGCAGAAGTCATCCCCATGGGGGTAAAACCCAACGGCACCAATATCAATGCCGGTTGCGGCTCACTTCATCCCGAGGTCATCAGTGAAGCGGTCAAGGAGCACCGGGCAGATATCGGCATTGCATTGGATGGCGATGCTGACCGGGTAATAGTCTGTGATGAATTCGGCAATGAAGTGGATGGCGATCACATCATGGCAATCTGCGCCACAGATATGCTCAAGCGGAAAATCCTCAACAAGAAAACCCTTGTGACCACAGTAATGAGCAACATGGGGCTTGATATTGCCATCAGGAAAGCAGGGGGCAAGATTGTCAAGACCGGCGTGGGTGACCGTTATGTGGTCGAAGAGATGCGCAAGCAAGGGTACAACCTGGGTGGAGAGCAGTCCGGCCACATGATCTTTCTTGATCACAACACCACAGGTGACGGCATCCTCTCCGCGCTGCAACTGCTGGCGGTCATGCGTCGGGAGCAAAAGCCGCTTTCCGAACTGGCCCAGGTAATGATCCCCCTCCCGCAGGTCCTGGTCAATACACGGGTGCGGGAGCGGCAGGACATCATGAACATTCCCGAAGTGGCAGCCAAGATTCATGATGTTGAAGCCAAACTTGCCAACGAGGGACGTGTCCTGATCCGCTACTCCGGCACAGAACCTCTCCTGCGCGTCATGCTGGAAGGCAAAGACACCTATGAGATCACCGCCTGGGCTAATGAAATCTGCGACATTGTCAAACGGCATATCGGGGAAAAGTAACTGCTGCTAAGTACCAGGAACCGGGAGACTCGGAAAACAGTCTTTTGTGAAAGGTTGGAACTGTAATGGCAAAACTTGGATTAAATGTAGATCATGTAGCCACCGTACGCCAGGCCCGCGGAGGCATTGAACCTGATCCGGTTACGGCGGCAGCGATAGGTGAAATGGCCGGCGCCGAGGGAATCACTATCCATCTGCGGGAAGACCGCCGTCATATTCAGGACCGCGACCTGGATATCCTGCGAAGAACGATTAAGACAAAACTGAATCTGGAGATGGCCGCCACCCAGGAGATGATCCGCATCGCCCTTAAAACAAAGCCGGAACAGGTGACCCTGGTTCCTGAAAAGCGCCAGGAGCTGACAACCGAAGGTGGTCTGGATGTCATTCTCAATCTCAAACCCATCACCGAGGCGGTCAAGCGGCTGCGGGACGGCGACATTGTCGTCAGCCTCTTCGTTGATCCTGATCAGGAGCAGATAAAGGCAGCAAACAGAACCGGGGCCGATTATATCGAGATTCATACCGGTGCTTACGCTGAAGCTGCAGACTGGAAAACTCGGGAAAGACTCCTAGGTGACATTGATGCAGGCATCAAACTGGCTCGCAAAGTAGGCATGGGTGTCAATGCGGGCCATGGACTCAACTATTTCAACATTAAACCCCTCGCTGCGCTGGGCGGAATAGAAGAGTACAACATCGGTCATTCCATTATGGCCAGGGCCATGATGGTCGGAATGGACCGAGCTGTCAGAGACATGGTTGAACTGATCAAATACGCATGATTGCCGGTATTGGCACTGATATCGTTGCCGTAGAGCGTTTTCAGCGTTTCGTTGACACCAACAACACCGCTTTGTTACAGCGCCTGTTCACCATGCGAGAGCTATCTGTGTGCAGTGCCAGGAAAGAAAAAGCCACCTGTCTCGCCGGACGCTTCGCAGCCAAGGAAGCTTTTGTAAAGGCCCTGGGTACAGGGTTGCGAGATGGTATTTCCTGGTTGGATATGGAAGTCATAAACGATCATCTGGGCAAACCGGAGTTGCATCTTTCAGGAAAAACAGAGGAGATTTTTCTCACGAGGAAGCTGGGAACTGCGTTTCTTTCTATCTCACACGACGGCGGTCACGCTATTGCGATGGTTGTTCTGGAGGCTGGATGAAAATTGTCACCGCACAAACCATGCAGAACCTGGACCGGCAGGCGATCGTTGAACACAAGATTCCCGGACTGCAACTGATGGAAAACGCTGGCCGGTGCTGTGCGGACATCCTGATAGCAAACTATGGGACAACCGCAGGCAACAAAGCTGTAGTCATAGCGGGTAAGGGAAACAATGGTGGTGACGGTTATGTGATTGCCCGTCTGCTCAGCGAGACGGGATGGAATGTAAGCGTCTATATCCTGGCCGAGCGGGAGCAGATTTCCGGCGATGCCGCCGCAAACCTGGATAAGCTGCCGGCGGGCATGAGCAACTTCTGTCCTTGCGAAGGTCAGCTTTCCGCCCTCAAAAATGACATATTCCAGGCTGACGTTATTGTGGACGCCCTTTTCGGAACCGGAGTGCGAAACGATCTTACCGGCGTTTATCTTGAAGCCGTCAGGCTGATTAATGCCTCCTCAAAGCCGGTATTAGCTGTGGATATTCCTTCGGGAATTCATGGCACAACCGGGAGAGTGCTGGGAGATGCTGTCCATGCAGACACTACCGTAACCTTCGCATTTGCCAAGTTGGGGCACATGTTGTATCCCGGCGCCGAGCATACCGGCAAGCTGATCGTTGCCGACATCGGCATCCCCGCATCTCTTATGGATGTGGCTCCGGGATATGAACTGCTTACCAGCGACTCCATCGGTTCGATGCTGCGCCCGCGAAACCGGACCGCACACAAAGGTGATTTCGGACACTGCCTTATTATTGCCGGGTCCACCGGTAAAACCGGCGCTGCCGCCCTCTGTGCAAACAGTGCCGTACGAACCGGCTCCGGACTGGTCACGCTCGGTGTGCCTGAAAGCCTGAATGCTGTTCTTGAAGTCAAGACTACCGAGGCCATGACCGTGGCTTTGCATGATTCAGGAACCGGGCACCTGACCAGCAGTGCATTCCCCGCAATTGAGAAATTACTCGCCGGTAAAGATGCCATCGCAGTGGGTCCCGGCCTTGATCGCCGCCCTGACACGGTTTCCCTGATACAGACATTGATCGAGATTATTACAGCCCCTCTAGTCATCGATGCAGATGGCCTGAATGCGTTATCTGAAGATGTTTCCGTGCTGAAACGAAAAAAATCTGAAAGCGTAATCCTTACCCCCCATCCGGGAGAGATGAGCCGCCTGCTCGGCGTCGGCATACCGGATGTAGAAGCAGAGCGCATAGCAGTGGCTCAGGAATTCGCATCTGATTACTCCGTGTACCTGATCCTCAAGGGAGCCCGCACCATCATTGCATCCCCATCAGGAGTGGCAGCCATCAACAGCAGTGGAAACCCGGGCATGGCTTCCGGCGGCATGGGTGACATTCTGACCGGCATCCTTGTCTCTCTGCTCGGCCAGGGTTACAGTGCCTGGGATGCTTGCAGAATCGGTGTTTTCATCCATGGCTATGCTGCAGACATGGTTGCTGGAGACAAGGGCGAGATCGGAATCAATGCGACTGACGTTCAGGAAAAACTTCCCTATGCCTGCAAGAGACTGATGAGCAGCAACCGATGACGATCAGGAAATTACATACTCGAGTCACCCGAGTTTTAAAAAGCTGCCCGCTTGATAATAAGTGAATTGATAGCACACTAAGGAGAAACCATGCAGATCGTAGCGGATATAATGACTAAAGATGTTGTAACAGTAAGGCGGGAAACAACCGTGCGGGAATTGGCCGAGATTTTTGAAAACCGCAACTTCGGCAGTCTGCCGGTTGTGGATGCCGAGGGTAATCTAACCGGGATCGTAACGGCTTCCGACCTGATCGAACAGGGAAAGAATCTGCACATACCTACAGTCATATCTCTTTTTGATTGGGTCATCCCGATAGAAGGAGAACGTACACTGGAGCGGGAGCTTCAAAAAATGACAGCACAAACGGTTGGGGAAATCTGCGCCTCCGACGTTGTAACTGTCTCTCCATCAGACTCGGTCAGCAATGCTGCCGACCTGATGAGTGACCGCAAGCTGCATGCTCTGCCGGTGGTTTCCAACGGGAAAGTTGTCGGGATAGTAGCCCGCATCGATGTTATTCGCAGTGTCATTCAGTAATGAGCAGATTCTCCCTCACATCCTCCTCTCCTCTTGATACCGAAAGACTTGGCAAACGCCTTGGAGCACTTCTGGAGCCCGGGGCCATGCTGGCTCTGAGAGGAGAATTAGGAGGGGGCAAGACATGTTTTACGCGCGGAGTTGTGGAAGGGGCTGCCCCCGCCAGCGCAAACATGGTGGCCAGTCCCACTTTTGCCATCATGAATGAATATCCCGGTCTTCCCCCCGTCTATCATTTTGATTTCTACCGTCTGACAAGTGAAGATGAGATTGCTGAACTCGGTTTCGAAGATTATTTCCATGGCAACGGCATCTGTATTGTAGAGTGGCCGGAACGGTTGGGGCAGCTCCTGCCTGCGGATCATCTTTCTGTCACCTTTGAAAATGCGGCAGCTAATCAACGCACAATAACCCTTGAATCTTTCGGGTTCAGTTCGGAAGCTGTACTAAAACAGCTGGAAGATATGGAAGCTTAAAATAATTTGACCTGACAGCAGGTTATCTGCTATACACCCGAATCCAGATACTATTTCCGCTGTTACTACCAATTGCGAAGGAGAGCAGTATGGCACTTGTAGTTCAAAAATATGGCGGTACATCGGTCGGAACAACAGACCGCATGAAAAATGTTGCCAAACGGATCATCAAGACTTATGACGCCGGTAACGACCTTATCGTTGTCGTATCAGCCATGTCCGGCGAAACCAACAAACTCGTTGCTCTTGCAAATGAAATGAGTGAAATTCCCGATGGCCGTGAATATGACGTTGTTGTGGCTACCGGCGAGCAGGTAACCACCGGTCTGCTTTCAATGTACCTCAAATCTCTCGGATACAAGGCTAAATCATACCAGGGTTGGCAGGTGCCAATTATTACCGACGGTACTGCCACCAAAGCCCGTATCGAAAGCATTGATGACGCCAGAATTCGGGCTGATCTGAAAGCCGGAACCATAGTCATTGTCGCCGGTTTCCAGGGCATAGACTCGGAAGGAAATATTACCACCCTTGGCCGCGGCGGATCAGACACCTCGGCAGTAGCCATCGCGGCTGCGCTTAAGGCAGATGTATGCGAGATCTACACCGATGTCGACGGCGTCTACACCACCGATCCCAACGTCTGCAAGGAAGCCCGCAAGATGGAGAAAGTCTCCTATGACGAGATGCTCGAACTTGCCAGCCTGGGTGCCAAAGTTCTCCAGATCCGTTCCGTTGAATTTGCCAAAAAATACAACGTGGACATCCATGTCCGCTCCAGCCTAAATGAAAATACCGGTACGATGGTTACCAGGGAGGATAAAGAAATGGAAGGAATTCTCGTTTCAGGAGTCGCCTACGACAAGAACGAAGCCAAGATTGCAGTGATGGGGGTACCCGATAAACCGGGTATTGCTGCCAAAATTCTGACCGCACTTTCGGATGCCAACATATCAGTTGATATGATTGTGCAGAATGTCGGCCATGATAGCATGACTGACTTTACCTTCACCGTAACCAAGGCAGATCTCAAACAGTCGCTGCTGATTACTAATGAAGTAGCCAGGGAAATCCAGGCCAAGCAGGTAGTTTCCGATGAGAACATCAGCAAAGTTTCTATTGTTGGTCTCGGCATGCGCAGCCACGCTGGTGTTGCAACAAAAATGTTCAGTGCCCTCGCATCAAACGGCATCAACATCCAGATGATTTCTACCTCGGAGATAAAAATCTCCGTTATTATCGACGAAAAGTATACCGAACTGGCAGTACGCGTGCTGCATGAGACTTTTGGCATGCAGTGCTGATACACTTTTAATATAAAAAAGCCCCACCGAAATTCGGCGGGGCTTTTTTTATTTCACATCAGCAGCACTGGTCAGTCGCGTCTTCCATGACCTCTGCGCTCCTCTTTCCATTCTTCCTTTTCGCGCCGACGCTCTTCCTTCATTTCCCGCTTTTCATGCTTGCGTTCTTCCTTCCAGTCCTCCCTGCCACGTCTCTGCTCGCCATGCTCACCCCGAACATGCTCAGGCCTGAAGTGACGACCGCGATAATGGTCACGCTGCCTGTCATAGGCACGATACTCCCTATCCTTGTAGGAGCGGATATATTCCACTCTGTGTTTGCGCAATCCCGGCGGCAGATGCCGGCGTTCGGTCACGATCCAGGGGCCGTTATAAAAATCTGAACGATACCAAGAGTTTCCGTAATAGAGATAATAGTTATCTCCTGAAAAGAAAATATCATATGGAACATCCACACCTAGGTAAAAACCGAGTTGTGGAGGGGCAAGAAAAAGGGGAGGGGCCTCAAAGCGTATGCTTGGCGGTGCCGGCACCATGACCCTCGGCCGAGGCAAAGGCGCCGGAACGACAACCGCACCCGGAACGCCGACATTGACATTAACACTCACTTCGGCCAATGCCGACACAGGCACCGCAAGTGCTGCAGCAATCATCATCAACAGTAACTTCTTTTCCATTGCAAAACTCCTTTCGTGTCCTGTTTTGAATAGTAAACAGAACATAGCAGATTTGATGCCAGAACACATTACATGGCCTACCTATTAAATCTCCTCTGCATTCAATAACTTCAAACTTACTATTAAATAAAATTTGTTTTTACACCTACAAATTTGACCCAGATAAGGTATTGCCTCTCGCAACTCAGGCAATGTGTTTAGCGGTTGAAAGCTTGTTCCTGATTATACTAAAGTAGCTGACAAGGAGACAAGTAATGAAGCAAACTTTTTTTACCTGGAACCACGGAAAGCTGGAACCGCACCTCGGCAATGTCGTACAGGAATTTCCTTTGCAGTTGATTGTAAACGGCCGAGAGATCGCTACACTGATCGGCTCGCCCCATGACCTGCGTTTTCTCGTGGCAGGCTTCCTGCGTCTGCAAGGTTTTGTAAAGTCACTTTCTGATTTCAAGATGTTCAGCGTATGTGAAGATTTTGGTGCTGCCAACGTTCAAATCAAGGGAGAACTGCCGGAGCGACTCAAGCCCGTGCTGACTTCCGGCTGCGGCACCGGCATTTCCTTCAGTATGCCCGACACAATCGCACTTCCTTCATCTCAAGACGGATCATACGGAAGCAGGTTTGCTCCGGACCATATTTTCGCCTTGATGGATGAGCTTGCCAAACGCGCCGACAACTATCGCACCCACGGTGGCATACATTCGGCTGCTGTCGGAAGAGATGGCAGCCTGGTGCTCTACTCAGAAGACCTGGGACGGCACAATACCCTAGATCGCATTGCCGGCGAAGCACTCTTCAAAAGTATCGACCTGAGTGAAACCATGCTGGTGACCTCAGGCAGAGTATCAACAGAAATGGTAGCCAAAGCCCATCTGCTTGGAATTCGACTGATCGCCTCGCGTACTTCTCCGACTGACATGGCCATCAAGCTGTGCGAACAGAGCGGTATCTGCCTGGTGGGCTATGTTCGCGGCGGTAAATTTTCCATCTACAGCCATCCGGAAATGATCGACCAGCACCAGGGCAGCACCAGGATCACAGGCATTACCGGTGTAATCCTGGCTGGCGGTGCCTCGCGCAGAATGGGTTCAAATAAGGCTCTTCTCAAAATCGATGACTGCACTCTGATTGAAAAGGTCTATCACGTTATGAACAAACTCTTCAAAGAGGTGCTTCTTGTCACCAATACCCCTGAAGAATTTGCTTTCCTGCCTTGCCGCACGGTAGCTGACAGTTACCCCGGTGCAGGCTCGATCGCAGGTCTCCATGCAGGGTTGGCCGCAAGCCCGACAGATCGTATCTTCGTCGTTGCCTGTGACATGCCTCTCCTTAATCCAGAGCTGATCAGACTGCTCTGCACTGTGCCACATGAAAGCGCGGCAGTGGTTCCACTAAACCGGGAAGGACTGCGCGAACCACTCCATGCTCTTTACGACCGATCAATCCTTGCTTTGCTCCAGCAGATGATCGAACAAGATGACAAGTGCATTCTGGATCTGCTTGATAAAGTCGGCGCCACACAAGTGCCTTGGGAAAGCTATCAATGCATTGCCGGGGCGGAAGAATCCTTCCGCAATGTGAACACACCTGAAGAATACGAGGCAATCAAGGAATCATAGCCAAACGTTCACTGCGTTTGCGCTTGCGCAGGTCAGCGAAGAAATCACTCAGCAAGGCCGAACATTCTGCTTCCATAATGCGTGAAACCACTTGCACACTGTGATTTAGACGGCAATCGTCGGAGAGATCGAAAAGGGAACCAACTGCCCCCCCCTTGGGGTCATAGCAGCCAAAGACTACGGTGGGAATGCGGGAGAGAATGATAGCGCCCATGCACATGATGCATGGTTCCAGGGTTACATAGAGGGTAGTTTCCAAAAGCCGCCAGGAACCCAGTTTCCTGGCGGCTTTCCTGATGGCGATCAATTCAGCATGGGCCGACGGATCTTGTGTGGTTTCTCGCAAGTTATGACCGCTGGCGACAATTTTCCCGGCACGGACAATAACGCACCCAATGGGAACTTCGTTCTTAGCCTGAGCTTTACCCGCTTCGGAAATAGCCCGGCCCATCCAATACTCATGAGTCTTCTCAGACATAGCTTCACTTTCTGCAGCAAATTACGTAAAAAAGGCATGAAAAAAGGGGTTAGCTTTTAGCTAACCCCTGTTATCTTTGGTGGAGGTGAACAGGATCGAACTGTCGACCTCTTGAATGCCATTCAAGCGCTCTCCCAGCTGAGCTACACCCCCAAAAGGAAATAATCTTTTATCAAATCATCGATTAAGTGTCAACATGTTTTTAAAAAATGCAGCTCATGGTTGGCTTTGTTCTTGACGGTTCTGACAGTTATGCAGTATATTACAAAACTCGTTGCCGGAGTGGTGAAATTGGTAGACGCACTGGACTCAAAATCCAGCGGGGGTGACCCCGTGCCGGTTCGACCCCGGCCTCCGGCACCATTTAAAACTTATTCAGCAGTCTGAAAGAGTCCTGACATCCAGGGCTCTTTTTTTTCGCTCCGAAGCATCATCCCACCTTAGTTTGCAATCCACTCAAGTTCTTCTGAGAACCAGCCCTCGTCGCACGTCATCTCAACTCCCATACTGTCAGCTCGGCTATCGTATGCTGAAATTTCCTGCGTGTTTCACGGATCACAAAAGGAACATCGCGCGGTTCGCCCAGCATGCGGAAATGGGGGGCAAGCGCCTCCTTCAATCCATCCAGAGTCCACACCGGCTCGCCCGCTTCGCGGTATCCCCCCATCCATTCTTCCTTCTTGGTAAACTCCTCCAGCCAGGTATAGGGCGAGGTGATCACCAGCAGCCCCCCTGGATTCATACGCCCATGAATTGTGGAAAGAAACGCGCGCGGCGAGTAAAGCCGATCGATGAGATTAGCGGCCAGCACCAGATCGTAGCCGGTGAACTTCTCCGGCAGATTGCAGGCGTCGGCCTGGGAGAAATCCACCTGTCCGCGGACCCTGTCCAGCCCCAGCTCCTTGAGCTCAATCTGATGAAACGAGACGATCTCCCCCTCCTCTGGCAAGAGGTAGCGCAGGTGCCCCTCTTCCTGCATGTGGGCTGCCAGCCGGAAAAAGCGGGTCGAGAAATCCAGTCCAGTCACCCGCTCAAAACCACCCTTGGCCAGTTCGAAAGATGCCCGCCCCACGGCACAGCCAAGATCGAGAGCATGTCCTTTTTTTCGTCCCGCCATGGCTGCCATGCAGATATCGGCGCAGGCCACAGCAAAATTAGGCACGCCGAAGTGCTCAGGACCGTAATGGGCGTCGCAATACTGGGCCGCCAGGACATCGCTCTCGTAACGGTCGTCGTGGATTGTTACCGGTACGCTGCTCTCCACATAGCGGAAACCGGCATGCTGGAAGAAGTGGCGGCGGAAAGCGTAGCGCGAATCCCGCGTGGCCTCGTTGCCGGTGGAGATCCAGGAGCCCCCCTTGATCAGGTTGTGCTTACCGTCGAACGTAGGAGTGGAAAAATCGTCATACCAGGGATGGATCTCGAAACCGGGGAAGGGATAGATGGGGGTCTCGGTCCACTGCCAGACATTGCCCAGCACATCAAAGAAATCTCCGGTTTTGAAGATGTCGACAGGACAGGAGGAACACCACTGTTCCAGATTGATGTTGCCCGGCGCCGTAGACCACCAGGGTTGATCGGGTATCTCGCACAGGTCCCGCAGGCGGTTCCATTCATCCTCGCTCGGCAGGCGGATCTGCTGTCCGGTTTGGGCTGTTTTCCAGTTACAGAATGCCTTGGCCTCCAGGTAATTGACCTCCACCGGCCAGTTCCAGGGGAGCGGAATCTCCGCAGCCATCGTACGCAGCCGCCATGAATCCCCATCCTTGATCCAGAACAGGGGATGGTCAGCCTGCTTGAACTCGCGCCAGTTCCAGCCCTCTTCGGTCCACCATTGGCGGTCACGGTAGCAGCCGGCCTCAACGAACTCCAGGAACTCACGGTTGGAAACCAGGTACCTTGATGCCTTGAAGTCAGCAACATCCGCCTCATGTGTTCCGAACTCATTGTCCCAGCCGTAGAGGGCATGCTCCCTGGACTTGCCCAGCACCACCCTCCCCTTCGGCACCGTTACAAGCTCATTGGCCGGCGGCTCACCCGTCTGATTGCAGATATCCCAGAAGGGCAGCTGCTGCACCTGATCTATGGGCAACTGACGGATCAGCACCGAGGATGTTTCCAGGTGAATGCGCTCGTGCTCGATACCCATCATGATGCCCCACCAGGGGGAGTCCCAGGTAATGGGCAGAGTCAGCGGCAGGGTGCGAATGAGCCCGTCCATCAGCTCACGCACCTGATCGCGGTACTCCTTGACCTGCCGGCGGGTCGGCCAGTTGTAGTGGCGTTCGTCCAGATCGTCCCAGGACATCTCATCCACCCCCACGGCAAACATCGATTCATACGCGGAATTGATGCGCCGGTCGATAACCCGGCCGATGGTCAGCTTGTTGATGAAAAAGGTGGCGGTGTGGCCGAAGTAAAAAATCAGCGGATGGCGCAGCCTGTCGGGGCGCAGATAAAAAGTTTCATCGTACCTGAGAGTCTCGTAGAGTTTTTCATCGATATCATAGGTAGCGTGAAAGTAATCGAGGATCTCCTGGCGCTTTGCTTCCGGATCGCCGCTATTCAGGATGATGGTGCGGGTATTTTTCAGGTTCATGACATCGCCCCCTAAACCATGTAGTCGAAATCGATTCCGGTCGAAATTTCCTTTGAGGCTGCTTACCAGTACCTTCTACTTTTCTACAATCATTAGGCTGCGTCAAGGAAAAGTATATCCCGAAGCCATGGAAATACAGCTGTTCCGGTTTTCAATTCAGGTGCCTCTCCCATGCCGGAAACAAATAAAAAAAGACGGTCCCGTTCAGAGACCGCCTTTTCATCAAAAACCATTTCATCTAATTACTACTAATCCGGCACAGTTTCAAGCTCCGTTTCACCGAATACAAGCGCAGGTTCCAGTGCTGCAGAAGCATTGCCGTTCAGCACCCGATTCATCTGTTCAACATCAAGCTCGTTTTCCCACTTAGCCACAACCACCGTGGCAACGCCGTTACCGATCAGATTGGTGATGGCGCGAGCCTCGGACATGAATCTGTCGATCCCCAGGATCAGGGCCAGTCCGGCAACCGGAATGGTGGGTATGGCCGCAAAGGTGGCAGCCAGAGTGACAAAACCGCTGCCGGTAACGCCTGCGGCTCCCTTGGATGTCAGAAGCAACACGCCCAGGATGGTCAGAGTCTGGGTCATGGTCAGCGGAGTATTGGTGGCTTGGGCCACGAAGAGGGCAGCCATTGTCAGATAGATAGAGGTGCCGTCCAGGTTGAAAGAATAACCGGTAGGAATTACCAGTCCGACCACCGATTTTTTGCAGCCCAATTTTTCAAGCTTGGTCATCATGCGTGGCAGCGCGGACTCGGAGGATGACGTACCGAGAACAATCAGCAGTTCCTCGCTGATGTAACGCAGGAATTTGAAGATATTGAAACCACATAGCCGGGAGATGGTCCCGAGAACAACAAACACGAAAAGCAGGCATGTCAAATAGAAGCTTCCCATCAGCATACCGAGCTTGGAGAGCGAACCAACCCCAAATTTTCCGATGGTGAAGGCCATGGCACCAAAAGCGCCGATAGGAGCCAGCTTCATGATTGTATTAACGATACCGAAGAAAGCCATGGAAATCGAATCAACCAGCTTGTGGACAGCCTTCCCTTTCTCGCCCAAGGCGGAAAGCGCAAACCCGAACAAAAGGGCGAAGAGCAGCACCTGAAGAATGTCCCCTTTGGCAAAGGCATCCACCACGCTGGAGGGGATGATGTTCATGACAAAATCGACCAGCGTATGGGACTTGGCCTGGGTGGTATAGGCCGCGATCGATTTGGTATCCAGCTTGGTAACATCAGCGTTAAAGCCTGCACCCGGCTGGATGAAATTCACTACAAGCAGGCCGATTGCCAGCGCCAGGGTACTTATGACTTCGAAGTAGAGCAGTGCCTTGCCGCCGACACGACCCACCTTCTTCATGTCCTCCATCCCGGCGATGCCGGTTACCACAGTGCAGAAGATAACCGGAGTGATGATCATCTTGATCAACTTGATGAAACCATCTCCCAAAGGTTTCATAGCTACACCGGTTTCGGGGTAATAGTACCCCAGGAGGATGCCGCCGGCGATTGCTGTCAATACCTGGACATAAAGATGCTGGTAAAACCTTTTCTTTTGCATGGTCTTCCTCTCCTGTATGGATGAATGAACTGCTTATGGGTCGAGTGCAGTCATCCGCTCACCCTGCCGTGACGACTGATAATGCCATATCAGCAAGAGCAGTACCAAAGTGTAAACAATATGTAAGCCACTAAAAACACGGGCTTAACACTGTTTGATTAGCGAAAACGGCACCCAAAGGGGTATAACCTTTGTCACACAAAAAAGAGACAGGGGCTGGGTTGAAGGGGCAAAGAGGGGGACACATTCAGGAAAGCAGAGGGGCATAACTTTTGTTATTGCCTATGCCAAAAGTTATGCCCCTTTGCCAGAGTGTTGTAGATGCTACAGGTTCTTGTCAGCTGTACACATGTTAGATTTTTTCTATGAAATCATTTTACCCATCAGGAGGGCTTGCAATGTGCAGCGACAGACACTACTATGCGGGGCAGAAAAGATTGGAATAAACACATCAGAACCGTCACATATTGTCTCCCAAATCCTGCCAGCGGAGTACCACATGCACATCGCCTACTCAAGAAGGAGCAACGACACCCCAGCGCCCGGAGCCAGAAATTTCAGGGTTGTCCGTGCCCAACCTCACACACACGTATCCCCATTGGCCACCCTCCTGGGTGAAATCATCTCAAACGACGCCCCGTTCGACGGCGACGGCAACCTCCCGCTCTTCAACTATTCACGGGATGAAGACTGGAAGGCCATGGACCACGGTCTGCAATGGCACCCAAACTTCAGGCACATTCGAAAGCGCCCCCTTGCCTCCTTCTCGCTCTGCCCGCCATTCACCGCCAGCCAGTTTCAACTGCAAATCAACGATGCGTTCACCCATTGGAAAGGAAAAAAAGGTAAGCACGAACGCCCGGGAAAGCGCAGCATCTACGACTTGGCCGAGCACGCGCCGATGATGGCGGAGTTCCGTACGGACATGGTCAAAAAGGAGCACCCTGACGGCACGGTGGATATCGAGCGAAAGATCGTCATCGGCGCCTATGACCAGCAGCACTCCGCCGTGATCGGTTACATCGAACTGGAATTGACGGCCAATGCCGACCCAGCCCGAAAGACGCTTGCCTTTCTGGTCCATCCACGCATGATGTGGGTCTCCCCCAAATACCGCGGCCTCGGGTACAGCGTCGATTTCGGCAATCTCTGCGCGCGCCTCGCCCGGACCAAGTACGTCAATGCCGCCATCTCCATCCCTCAGGAGTGGTCATTAGAGCTGACCGTCAACTGCGACTACGGCTCGGCAGGCGGAGCCACCGTCAGCAAGCGGATCGAGCGCATACTGGATTCGGCCCGCGAAGCCCTGCATGAAGGAGGCTGCCAGTGCGTCCTGGAAGCGATCGTATTTCATGTGAACCAACCGCTGTCCTGAACTCACAGAACACTAACCCTGTAATATGAAAAAAGCCGGCTTGGGTGTCCCCCAGCCGGCTTTTTTCATGGTCACTTCGACTTCTACTTCAAGATTACAATCAGGTATGGTACCCCCTGGACCTTGCCACAAAGAGCAGCCGGGCACTTCCACAGAGTACTATGGTTATTAAAAATAGCGGCGTTGGAACCAGAAAGCCACATTCACCAGTCCAATCATGACCGGCACCTCCACAAGCGGCCCGATGACAGCGGCAAAGGCAGAGCCGGAATTAAGTCCGAACACCGCCACCGCCACGGCTATGGCCAGCTCGAAGTTATTGCTGGCAGCGGTAAAGGCCAGTGTAGTTGTCTTGCTGTAATCTGCCCCCAGTTTCTTACCCATCCAGAAGGAAACGAGGAACATGACGATGAAATAGATTCCGAGCGGGATGGCAATTCGAATCACATCCAGCGGTAGTTGCACGATAAGGTTCCCCTTGAGGCTGAACATGACCACAATGGTGAACAGAAGGGCGATCAGTGTTAACGGGCTGATCTTTGGCACCACCACATGATGATAGCGCTCCCTCCCCATGAGTTTTACGCCGATCAGGCGTGTCAACGCCCCGGCGATACAGGGAATACCCAGATAGATGAAGACGCTCTCCGCAATCTGTCTGATGCTGATATCAACGACCATTCCTTTAAGCCCTACCAGCGGCGGCAGCACAGTAATGAAAAACCAGGCATAGACGCTGTAGAAGAGCACCTGGAAGATGCTGTTGAAAGCTACCAACCCGGCGGCATATTCGGTATTCCCCTTAGCCAGTTCGTTCCAGACGATCACCATCGCGATGCAGCGAGCCAGGCCGATCATGATCAGTCCCACCAGGTATTCCGGCTTGTCCGGCAGAAGCAGAGCGGCCAGCACAAACATCAGCACCGGTCCGATCAGCCAGTTCTGTACCAGAGACAGGCCCAAAATCTTCTTGTTCTGGAAGACTTCCGGCATCTCCTCATATTTAACTTTTGCGAACGGTGGATACATCATGATGATCAGACCAATGGCAATCGGTATGTTGGTTGTGCCGACCTGAAAGCTGTTGATGAATTGTTCGACACCAGGGACGAAATAGCCAGCGCCGACCCCAAAGGCCATGGCGGCAAAAATCCACAGGGTCAGGTACCGGTCGAGGAAGGACAATTTGCGAGAAATATGTTCACTCATGTGGCGATGCTCCTGTCAGATAAGAGCTAACTTTTTGAGAATATCATCCCGTATGCGACGGTATTCCGGCAGTACTTCGCCTTCGGTTCCGGTGAGACCGGAAGGGTCGTCAAAGCCGATATGCTGCCGTTGCGTACCGCCAAAGAACAATGGACATTTTTCATTGGCATCGCCGCAGAGGGTAATGACATGGTCGAAGTGTTGACCGCAGAATTCGTCAATGGTCTTGGAATAGTGCTTGGAGATGTCAATCCCAAGTTCAGACAGAACCTTGGCGGCCAATGGATTTACCCTTGTCGCTTCGGTTCCAGCGGAGAAAGCGTGAAAATGGTCACCGAGATAGTGGTTGATGAGACCTTCGGCCATCTGGGAGCGGTAGGAGTTGTGGGTACAGAGAAAAAGGATTCGTTTTTTCATGCACCTCAATATATCCGCTTTTGCGGATAAATCAAGGCTCAATTAAAAAACAACATCTGAGGAGGGTCTTGATGGAGAACAGACTAATTACAAGCTGAGGGTGGTTTTTTTTTAAATTCAGCAAAAGCTTTCCGGTCGGATTCGGCTTCAGGAAGATTGCCGACACTTTTTTTAAGCGTCTCAAGCAGTTCCCTGCACATCTGGCAACTTTCCCGGCTTAATTGATAGTACATCCAGACACCCTGGCGTCTGATGTCAACCCAGCAGCTGCGCTTGAGATAGGCAAGATGTCGGGATACGGTAGACTGTGGCAACTTGAGCACTGCCATAAGGTCGCAGACGCATAACTCGCCTTCTGATTGCAGTAGCAGGACGATTCGCAGACGAATGGGGTCAGCGAGGGCTTTGAATATCTGAGCGTGATGTTTCATATGCCAGTTATATAGCAGCGATTCTTACGGGTCAAGGTACCACCTCAAGACAGCAAGACCAGTGATAAGGTCAAGGTGTTGTCGGCAGCCTCCCCGGATGGAGTCTGGGATCTGAAGACGGCAAGGCGAAGTTGGTGAAGGTGTAATTGGCTATGTAGTGTGTGATGAGAAACGGGCTGCCAAGCACTTGGGCAGCCCGTTTTATTTTGAGCCGGCGGGAAGGTTCTGGGGTATTACATATATATAATTGAGGCATAGCCCCGGGATCATCTTTGCCACTTAACAGAAAACTCACCAAATAAATCTTTTTAACAAAAATCTGCTGTGCTATGTGATGAGTGCTAACCGGACGGGGTAAATTAGAACTTCTCATTACCTTCAGCAGCAGATTACTAAATGCGATCAGGCAATATTGTTTTGACAGAATGAATACTGATGTAACTAGAACAGATAACATGTCACTAGAGCCCAGCGGCACCCCGTTAGACGCCCAACTGAATGAGGAGCATGAATGTCGGACAATAAGAATACTATAGAAAGATACCTGGACGGATTTAGAAAGGGTGATCACGAAAAGATTCTGTCCTGTCTCACTGAAGATGTCATATGGGATCTCCCCGGCGCATTTCATCTGGTCGGCAAGCAGGAGTTCGATAAGGAAATTGAAAATCCCGCCTTTCAAGGACATCCTGATATTACAGTCTCACGCACCACTGAGGAAAATGATGTCGTCATCGTCGAGGGCACGGTTCAGGCGCAAAAGGCAAGTGGGGGGGTCTTGGATTTGGCATTCGTCGATGTGTTTGAGATGCGGAATGCCAAAATCTGTCGCCTGATCTCATACTTGATGGAGGTCAAGGCTGATGGCGTTTAACATCGGCTTGGAACACCCCAGAGGTCAGACCCTGACTCGATACACAAGTAAAAAAGTGAGGGTCCAATTAGGGGTAAAAGGGTTACTCACCACCACGTTATTCCGTTCCAAAGGAATATTATAAAAGAAGAGCCGCACCACCTATTATTTGGGTAATGCGGCTCTTTTATCATTTTATGCTGGGCGGGCTTGAAACCCGCCCCTACGTTACGTAATCTCAAAGTTCCTTGCGGGATAGCCTTTTGCTCAGGGCCGGCTGGGAGATTCCCAGTAGTCGCGCGGCAATGGTCTGATTACCGCTGGCCCGTTCCATGGCCTCAGTGATCAACTGCTCCACGGAATCCGAGATAGTGGGGAGCAGTTCCAGTTCGCGAAAGAGGTTACCGCCATTCCAGTGGGAAACCTCCTCTTTCTGGGCAATAGCGGCTGTGCCGATGGCGGCGATAAAAGTATCAAGGGAGAGCACCCGTTCACGGTGAACGCTGACGGCATCGAAGATCATTGACTTCAGTTCCCTGATGTTGCCGGGAAAGCGGTAACTGGCCAGAAGCTGAAAAAGCTCGCGGGGAGGAGTCGGCCGCTTCTTGCCCAGCTCGCGGGCCGCCAGGGCGAGAAAGTGGGGCACCAGCAGCGGGATATCACCGGGACGTTCGCGCAAAGGGGGCACATGGATGCGGTGGGTGCGCAAGCGGTAATACAGATCGCGACGGAATTCCCCGGCCGCCTTCTTGGCCGCAAGATTTTGATGGGTAGCCACGATGATGCGTGCCTTGATCCGTTTGGGACGGTCACTTCCCAGCGGAAAGTATTCCCCCTCCTGGATCAGACGCAGGAGCTTGACTTGAGAAGCGATGGAAAGGTCGCCAATCTCATCCAGAAACAGCGTCCCCTCCCCTGCCTCCTCTATCATGCCACGCCGTGCCTGGTCGGCTCCGGTAAATGCGCCACGCACATGGCCGAAAAGGGTATCGGCAAAGACATTGTCGTCAAGCCCCGCAACATTGACCGATACCAGCCCGCCGCTTCTGCCCCCCAGGCGATGTGACACCCGGGCCACCAGCTCCTTGCCCACCCCGCTTTCGCCGGTGATCAGCAACGGTTTGGGACTCTGGGCGACCGCCTCCACATAGGCAAAGATGGCATGCATACTGCGGTCAGCGGTGACAATCTCGCTGAAGGCTTCTGGATGGCGCAGACTGCCGGAGAGGAGCCGGTCTGACATGGCCCGGTTTTCCCGCTCCAGTTCCTGCATGCGGATAGCACGCATCACCCCCTGTACGAGACGATCCTCCTCAGCGGTTTTCACAAAATAATCAAAGGCTCCCAGCCGCATGCAGCGCACGGCCGTCTCAATCTGATTCATACCACTGACTACGATGATGCTGACCTCGGGGTGGCGCTCGGCGACCAGCGTCAGCAATTCCTCCCCCCCCAGGTGAGGCATGGTCAAATCGAGCAGCAGCAGCCCCACCTGGCGGGTTGCCAGAATATCCATGACCAGACGGCTGTCCTGACAGGTAGCGGTATTGGAAATACCTGCCCTCGCCAGGGTAAGACTGACTGCGCGAAGCCAGGCCGGCTCGTCGTCAACCAGCAAGATCTGGAAATCCGGATAGAGGGATTGGGTCATGTGTGTGCTTCCTCCTTATATGCAGGCAGGGTCAGAATCACCCTTGTCCCGCCACCGGCAGGGCTTTCAAACAAAAGAGTGCCGCCATGTTCCTGGATGATACCGGCGGAAATGGAAAGTCCCAGCCCGGTGCCCCCGCTCTCCCGTTTGGTTGTAAAGAATGGATCCGTCAGGTGCGGCAGATGTTCGGGAGCGATCCCCAGCCCCTCGTCCCGGACCGTCAACACAACCATGCCGGAGGTGAACGAAGTTGCCAGTGAAATAGCCCGATCCGGCGATGGAAGCGCCTGACAGGCATTGATCAGCAGATTGACCACAACTTGTTCGATCCGAAGAGCATTACCGCAGATGCGAGGAAGGCAGTCATCATACTCTGCAGAAAAGCGGGAGGTGGCCCTGCGCAGGGATGAGTCCACCAGCCTTACCGCCGCCTGGACAACCAGGTTGAGATCAAACGGTTCTTTGGCTGCCACCCGATCGGGACGGGCAAATTCTTTCAAATCTTCCACTATCCGCTTAATTCGTTGGGAGCCCTCCTGCATTTCATCCAGCATATGCGGAACTTCCTGGCGCATGCGGGCGTAAGAAACGCCCCCCAGCATAAAATCTCCTTCTGCCTCAAAACGCTCTTCCAGCGTTTCGGCCGCATCCTTGTACACATCACGCAGAATCGGAAGATTCAGCAGAATCAGTCCGTTTGGGTTGTTGATTTCATGAGCAACTCCGGAGACCAGGATCCCGAGAGATGCCAGCTTGTCCGCCTGGATTAACTGATCCTGATGCTTGCGCAATTCTTCCAGCGCCAGCTTGCGCTCCGCCACCTCACAAGCCAGCTCTTCAGTACGCTGTGCCACACGCAGCTGGAGCGTTCGCGACCATACCACGCTGGCCGTCAGCACCAGCAGGAGCGGCACAAGCACCATGGCACCGTATTTCAGGGCACGGTCACGCCCGAAACGGGGCGGCTCATGCACCCCCAACCATTTATCATAAATGGCCTGATATTGGCCGGTCTGCATGACAATCGCCAATCCTTCACTGAAACGCGCCATCAGCTCAGCGTTTCCCTTTTTAACGGCATAACAATATTTTTGAGATGAAACGCTCCCTGCCACCTGCACCAGATTGTTCAGATGCAGTTCGCGGATCAGGTACATGCCTGGCAAGCTTGCCAGAGCAGCATAATCATGCTTGCCCGATGCCAGCAGTCGCAGGGCGTCGGCCGGGGTACCGGTCAGGATCAGGTCCGACCCGAAACCGAGACTCACCAGTTGGTCATGCATGATGCCGTCACGAAATACGATCACCTTTTTCCCCCGCAGTTCCTCCAACGACGAAACCGGGGTGGTTCCTTTGCGGGCAAAGATGGCGTGGTGCACGATGGTATGGGGAGGGGAAAAATCGAGGTTGCGCGAACGTTCTTCCGAAAAGGAGATGCCTTGCAGGATATTGATGCTGTTGTTGTTCAGACCTTCGCGCATCTCGGACCAGCTGCCGAAACGAAAATCGACCTTCATCCCCATCACATCCGCAATTGCGCGGGTAAGATCCACATTGTAACCGGCCGGATGCCCGTCCTTGTCGATGAATTCATACGGTGGATAGTCCCGATCACCACCGACAATCAGCGTTGCTTCGGCGGGCCGGTTCGCTTTGGCAGCATCGGCGCAGGCCTCATCGTGATGAATCAGACATAGCATCAGGATCAGTGCACATCGCACCAGAAATGGTATTAACTTTGTATTCAGCATATTGTTCCGCGAAAGTGATGTGCCGTGGGGAACTGTCAGTTGGCAGGACCGGACTGGATTCAGATTAGACGTGTTACGGGGCAAAGTCAATTGAGGAAGAATAGTGGTAAAAACAGCCCCGGAGTTGGGATTAAGGCTAAAGGTTCATAACCTCCTAGTAACGTTCTTTGTAGCTTGTCGTTTGCCCAACAAGCAGGTAATGTATACGTTAAATAAAGCACAAGATCCCAAATAGATAGGCCCCAAGATGTCATCATCCGCAGATGGTACAACCGCATCCCTTTATGTGCCTGTTGATTGCGAAATCATTGCAGTCAGCGACCTGACCCCCCATGAAAAACTGTTCCGCCTGCGGCTGAAGAATGGTGCACCGCTTGGTCACCTTCCCGGACAGTTTGTCCAGGTTTCCCTGCTGGGTTGGGAGGAGGCACCGATCTCGGTGGCATCTTCGCCGACTCGCACCGACTATTTCGAGATGGGGATACGCCGGACCGGTTCGCTGACCAGTGCCATGCATGAACTGACAGCAGGAGATCTGATCGGCGTTCGCGGTCCCTTTGGAAGGCCGTTTGAACTGCCGAAACTGCGTGGACACGATCTGCTGCTGATCTCCGGCGGATGTGGGCTTGCGCCGCTGCGGTCGCTGATCCATTACTGCGAGGACCGGCCGGAGGAGTTCGGCGCGCTCACCATTCTCTATGGAGCCAAAAGTCCGGGGGATGTGCTTTTCAAGGATGATTTTGCTCTCTGGGAAACATCGGCCCGCTTCGCCTGTAGCCGTACGGTTGACCAGGTACCTGAGGGTGATTGCTACAGCGGAGGGGTGGGCCTGATTACCTCCCTGATTCCGCCGCTGGAGATCGATCCCCACCGGACAGTGGCGGTGCTGGTCGGCCCGCCGGTGATGTACCGTGCCGTAATTGCAGAGCTGAAGAAAAAGGGACTCTCATCCGACCGGATCGTGGTCTCCTTGGAGCGTCACATGCGCTGCGGCGTTGGGAAATGCGGCCACTGCACAATCGAGCACCTGTACTGCTGTCAGGATGGGCCGGTGTTCTGGCTGAACGAAATCGAACATCTGCGGGGAGCGTTATGAAACGGACTCTTACCGTCTGCCCCTACTGCGGGACCGGCTGCATGTTCTACCTCGTCAGCGATAGTGGGCGCCTGATCGGCGTCGAGCCGAGCACGACCCATCCGGTCAGCCGGGGCGGGCTATGCGTCAAAGGCTGGAATGCCTTCGGCTTCGTTCATCACCCGGACCGCCTCACCACTCCGCTGATACGCCGCGACGGTAAGCTGCACCCCGCCTCGTGGGACGAGGCGCTGGGCCTGGTGGCGGAGCGGCTGCGAGAAATCCAGGAACGCCACGGTGCCGACTCCCTCATGTTCGCCTCCTCGGCCAAAGCAACCAATGAGGAGAACTACCTGCTGATGAAGCTGGCACGGGGCGTCTTCGGCACCAACAATATCGACCATTGCGCCCGGCTGTGCCACTCCTCAACCGTTACCGGCCTTGCCGAGACCTTCGGCTCCGGGGCGATGACCAACTCCATCGACTGCTTCGACAATACTGATCTCATTCTGATAATCGGCTCCAACACCACCGAGCAGCACCCTTTGATCGGCTCCCGCATTCTCAAGGCTGCTCGCAGGGGAACGAAGCTGATCGTGGCCGACAACCGCCTTATCCGCCTCGCCCGCCATGCCGATCTGCATTTGCGTCACAACAACGGCAGCGACGTGGCACTTCTCAACGCAATGATGCAGGTGATTATTGCCGAAGGGCTGGAGGATCGGGAGTTCATCGCCGCGCGCTGCGAAAACTTCGAAGCGTTTGCCGCTTCCATAGCCGATTGGACGCCGGAGCGGGCTGCACCACTCACCGGTCTGCAGCCTGGGGAAATTGTCGCTGCCGCACGGCTTTTCGCCGGAGCGAAGCGGGCAATGATCGTCTATTCCATGGGCATCACCCAGCACAGCCACGGCGTCGACAACGTCCGCTGCTGCGCCGCCCTGGCGATGCTGACCGGCAACGTGGGGCGGCCCGGAACCGGCGTCAATCCGCTGCGCGGGCAAAACAACGTCCAGGGGGGCTGCGACATGGGGGCCTTGCCGGATGTCTTCAGCGGTTATCAGAAAGTGAGCGATCCGATGGTCCGGGAGAAGTTTACCCGTGCCTGGGGAGTGGATGCCCTTCCATCAACGCCGGGACTCCCCCTGACCAGAGCAATGGATGCCGCTGCGGAAGGGAAGCTGCACGGCATGTTCTTCATGGGCGAAAACCCGATCCTGTCGGATCCTGACCAGGGGCATGCCCGACACGCTCTGAAGAACCTGGATTTCCTGGTTGTTCAGGATATCTTTCTCACCGAGACCGCCGCCCTGGCCGATGTGGTCCTGCCCGCCGCCTGCTATGCCGAAAAGGAAGGCACCTTCACCAATACCGAGCGGCGCATTCAGCGGGTCCGCAAGGGAGTGGAGCCGCCGGGCGAGGCGAAGGCCGACTGGGAGATCATCTGTGCCCTGGCGAAGCAGGCCGGTTGCGACAAGATGCACTATCCCGATCCATCTGCGGTCATGGATGAGATAGCTTCCGTCACACCTATTTACGGTGGCATCAGCTACGACCGGCTCGATCCCCTCGGTCTGCAATGGCCCTGCCCTGATCGCGACCATCCCGGCACCCCAATCCTGCACATCGGCCGCTTCAACCGCGGCAAGGGACGGTTCAGTCCGGTCATCTACCGATCACCGGCCGAGCTCCCTGACGAAGAATTTCCTTTCGTATTGACTACAGGCCGGACCTATTTCCACTGGCATACCGGCACCATGACACGGCGGACCCACCTGCTCGACCGGGAGGAGCGGCGATCATTCATCGAGATCAACCCGGATGACGCAGCACGCCTTGGTGTGCGCGAGAGGGACGACGTACTCATTGCAAGCCGACGTGGTTCGGTGCGGGCCCAGGCCCGCATTACCGGGATAGTGATTCCAGGCGTGGTCTTCATGCCATTTCATTTTACCGAAGGGGCAGCCAACGCCCTCACCAACAATGTGCTCGACCCCGAATCATCCATACCCGAATTCAAAGTCTGCGCGGTACAGGTCAGGAAGGCGCCATGAAATACCTTTCCAACGAGCAGATCCCTGATTTCTTCTCTTCCCTGCAAGCCACCCATGAGGTCCGCCTGCCTATCATGCTCCCCGATGGAACCCGCTGCCTCGGTCACCCCGGCGATGGTACCGTCGCACTGTTCGGCGGCGCTCTGCCCGCAAAGCCGACTGCAGCCTTCTTCCCCCATGAGGGGCCGGTATTTGTCGCTGCCTCAGAAGGCTTCACAGAGCCTTCGGCACCGGAGAAACCGCTTCTGGTGGTCGGCTTCACCTCCCGCGACCTTGCCTGCCTCAGGTTCATCGACAGGTTCTTCGCCGAAGGCTGGCGGGACGACATTTATTTCCGCAATCGCCAAGGAGCGCTCGTGGTCGGTGTTTCCGGCTATTGCGGACCTGGCGGGGCATCGCTTGCTCTTGCCGATGGCGACTGCGACTTTGAATTGGTCTGGGACCGCACCCGCTGGCTGGTTGTTTCGCACACCGGGGCCGGCTCGGCGATTGTCGAGGGATTGGCTGAGACTGTCAGCGATGGGACACTTGAACGATTACGGAAGGAAATGGCGGTATATGAAGATGAGAATGAAAAAGCAATTCGGCGTGCCTCGGAGCTGATCAGAGCCGACCGGGTCCCGGACACCTTCTGGAGCGAGATCGGCGACCGGTGTATCGCCTGCACCGGCTGTAATCTGGCCTGTCCCACCTGCACCTGTTTCGGGGTACAGGACTGGCGCTATGCCGGGCGGGTTAAGCGAAGCCGGATGTGGGACTCCTGCCAGCTGGACGGGTTCATGCGCGAAGCAAGCGGCCACAATCCTCTCGGCACTGAAGGGCTTCGCACCCGCCGCCGGATTCACCACAAACTCGCCGCCGATCCTGATCGCTGGGGCGAAATCAGCTGTTTCGTCTGCGGCCGCTGTGATGCGGTCTGCCCGACCGGCATCGGCATCTTTGCAGTGGCTCGCGAGCTGATCGAGCGGTTTGGTAACATATAAAAGCCACAGATCTGCCGATTCCCCAAAACCTTCCAGTCTTTGGGCCGATGCAACAAGAGGTTAAGCCAACCGGCCTAACCTCTTGTTTATTCATACAATGGATCAAAGTGACTATAACTTGAACTGTCCCACCATTCCCTTCAAATCCTCAGCCAATCTTGCCAGACCACTGGCCGCCTGCGACGATTCTCTGGCACCCCGCGCGGTCTGTTGAACCACCTCAGCCATGTGATGCATGTTGTTGCTGATGTCACTGGTTGTAGCAGTCTGTTCTTCGGCTGCGGTTGCGATCTGACTGACCTGCATGGTTACAGCATTTATTTGTTCAAGAATTTCCTGAAGAGAGGATCCCGAGCGGCTTGCTTCAATGGTTCCACTTTCAACTTCTTTCACTCCATCTTCCATAATTGAAACTGCGCCTCTTGTCTCTTTCTGAATCCCCCTGATCATGTCGCTGATTTCTTTGGTTGCTCGTGTGGTTCGCTCTGCCAGCGCCCGTACCTCGTCAGCCACGACGGCAAATCCGCGTCCCTGCTCTCCAGCGCGGGCAGCTTCGATAGCGGCATTAAGCGCAAGGAGGTTTGTCTGGTCAGCAATGTCTTCTATTGTTCCTACGATCGCGCCGATTTGATCAGAGCGGGTACCCAGACTCTCCACCGTTCTGGCAGATGTCTGAACCTTGTCTGCAATTCTTGACATGACCTGGACAGTCCTGCTCACCACAACTACTCCGTCAGTAGCCACCAGGCTTGCCTGCCTCGATCCCTCGGCAGCATGCGAACAGCTTTGAGCAATATTATCGGCTGTTGCAGACATTTCTTCTCCTGCAGTCGCCACTGTCCCAGCTTGTGCAGCCACCTCTTCAGATGCAGTAGCCATCTGCTCGGACGTTGAATGAAGCTGTGCGGATGCCGATGCGACCTGATCTGAAGTGCTTGATAGGCGCAGCATGATCTGGCGAAGATTTTCGACCATATGCTTTGCCGATGCATTGAGTTTACCGATCTCGTCTGTACGGTCCTCATCAATGATTACCGCCAGGTTTCCATCTGCAATAGTTCGATTAAGCTCGACTGCCTTGCCCAATGGAACGGTAATGCTAAGGGTAATCATCACACCGATAATCGCCGCACTTAGCAGAGAAACCACCAGTGTACCCAGCAGCATATATTCGGCATGTTTTGTTGCCTGCTCGACTGAATTGCCTGCCTGCTCGACTTCTTTCGCCTGAATATCGATAAATTTGGATACCAGATCGAAATATGAAAGCTGCAACGGCTGGAACTTTTGCAAAGCCTGTCGAGCTTCATCCTTGTTTCCTGCTTCAATTGCTGCCATGACAGCTTTCTGTGCGGCAATATAATTTGCTCTTTGTTCCTTTATGGATGCAATAACCGCCTTGGCTTCAGGGGTGGTAATGTCCTTTTCCAATTTCTCATACAGGTCATTGACGTGCTTTCGCGTTCCCGCCATGATCATCAGTTCCTGCTTCACTTCAGTGGGGTCATCAAGAATAATGGCATTTCTCAATGCTCTTGCTGATATGTTTATATTATCTTTAATGTCATGCAGCATGACGACCTTAGGCCATTTGTCATCGGTAATTATGTCTACCTTTTTGTTTATAAGCGAGTAACTGCGCATGGAGATCATTGTTATCACGATCATGAGCAGAAGCATGATCGAAAATCCAATAGCTAAACGCGCTCCGATATTAAATTTTGTCGTCATAACCACATCCTTTCACAAGCCTGCCTGATTGGTAATTGCCATTTTAATTAACATGCAATCTGAAAGCTGTAAATTGATTATTCAGACGCATTTACCAGCGATACATTGTTCTCTTTCTTGCCGACAGCAGTGAAATAATTCAAATGCCATAACTTTAATATTTATTTTTAAAGTCCTTCTTTTTTTATCCAATCTTTTTTTTTGCCAACCTCCCTTTTATCCAGTGAAATTCCAGGAGAAGCACTTTAAAACCAACAAGATCTTTAATTAGATTAAAAGTATATTGCCTTCACGCAAACGTCTTCAGGAGGTGTCCTGGGTGCCATTAACCCATTCCCTTCAATCAGACCTACTGCTATTTTTTTATGAATACATTTTGTGTGTTATCCTGTTCTACTTAAATAGTCTCCTGATTTACACCACACTCCCAGCAATTTCAGACAATCATGAAAGCTTTTTCATGCATGCCGCTCTGCCAGATTTCCTTAAATATAGAAAAGGCCGAAGGATTTTCTCCCTCGGCCTCTGTATCAGTCTTTTGTAGCCGTTGAAAGATTGCTTAAATCTCGTAGGCGAACGGCTTCTCCTCCTGACGGAAAAATTCAGCGTAGATGGCGCTTCTCACCTGGGTGAACTCATAGCTGCCACGGTCACGGGGACGTGGAAGATCAACCGGAATGATCCGCTTGATGGTTCCCGGCCGGTTGGACATGATTACTACACGATCACCCAGGAAAACAGCTTCATCGATGTCATGGGTAACCAGAATCATGGTGGCCTTTTCCGCTTCCCAGATCTTGAGAACTTCCTGTTGCATCTGGATTTTGGTTAGCGCATCCAGCGCACCGAAAGGTTCATCCAGAAGCAACGCTTCGGGGCGATTTGCCAAGGCTCTGGCAATGGAAGCCCTTTGCGCCATCCCCCCGGAAAGCTGATGGGGATAGGCTCCTTCGAAATCCTTCAATCCCACAAGTTCTATGTGTTCATCAACTGATTCCCAATCGTCTTTGGAGGTGACATTGCCCAACCCGAAAGCCACGTTCTGACGAACAGTCAACCAGGGAAAGAGTCTGTGCTCCTGAAACACGACGCCGCGCTCAAGTCCGGGCCCCTTGATGCGTGCACCATCAAACAGTGCTTCACCCTCATATTCGGTATCCAGCCCGGCAATAATTCGCAACAGCGTGCTCTTTCCGCAGCCGCTCCCGCCAATGACGCTGATAAATTCTCCCTGCCGCACCGAGAGATTGATATTCTGCAGGGCAGTCACTTCAGATCCATTTACCTGGAATCTCCTGGTGAGGCCGCGGATATCCAGCACCGATTCTTTACCCGTCGTGGATACGCTTGTGCCGTTCATATTCCCACCCCCCTCTGCCTGAGCAACCGATTGCCACAACGCTCGATCATCAGGTCGGTGAGTTTCCCGAACAGGGCAAAGAGTACGATGCTGGCAATGATGACCGAGGCCCGGCCGGTCATTTGACCATCAATCATCAGGAAGCCGAGACCTTTGCTTGCTCCCATGATCTCGGCCGCCACCACAAACATCCATCCCAGACCAAGGCCGCTGCGCAAGCCGACCAGGAAAGCAGGCAGTGCAGCGGGCAAAATGACCCGCCGCACCAGTTGCAGTTTGTTGAGCCGGTACACGTGCCCCACCTCAATCAGCTTTCGATCTACATTCAGGATGCCGCTTAACAGGTTCAGGTACACCGGGAAGAACACTCCTACTGCTATCAGGGCTATCTTGGAGCTTTCATGAATGCCGAGCCAGAGCAGAAAGAGCGGCACCCAGGCCATGGATGGGATGTTGCGCAAAGCCTGGATAGTGGGATCGACAAGTTCCCGTATCAAGGGTGTCGAGCCGGCGATGCCGGCCAGAAGCGTTGCCAGCACTGCACCAATCAGAAAACCGGCCACAACTCGTGCCACGGTAATGCCGATGTGATGAAACAGCTCTCCCCCCTGCAGCAGCTCAACCAGTGTACCGGCAATGGAGAGCGGCGCCGGGAACCAGTTGGCGGCAAGCAGGCCGGCCCGTGACAGCAACTCCCAGACAATCACAAACACGACAGGAAGTAATGCTCCCACCCATTTACGGGGCAATCTTCCGGTCAGTCCGGAAACCCGGAAACGGCTGGCAGACGCATCCGGTGGCAGCGATAGTACTGTCTCTTCTGGCTGGTAACCATTACCCATGACGTAGTCCTTATTTTGCGGTTATGCCGTACTGCGGATCAATCAAGGCATTTACGATGGCAGGCACATCAACATCTTTCTTGATGACACCACTCTTTTTGAGAACATCCCCGGCTGCTGCAATGGTTGCCTTCTGTTTATCCCCTATGACAGGGCCAGACAGGTCGGTACGCTGGATAACACGGGTTGCCACCGCGTCATTGAGTTTGGCATCACGGGCAAGGATCTTTTTGAATTCTGCAGGATTCTGCAACGCCCAGGTACGGGCCTTCTCGTAGGCAGCAATCACCTGTTTAACTTGAGCCGGGTACTTCTTTGCAAATTCCTCACGAACATTGAGCACGCCATAGGTATTCAGATCGGCATTGCGGAAAAAAAGTTTCGAACCCTTATCGACTTCCGTCGAAGCCATGAGTGGATCAAGCCCGGCCCATGCGTCAACATCACCCTTTTCAAGAGCATTGCGGCCATCAGGATGCTGCAACGGTACTAGTTCGATATCTTTTTCTGAAAGTCCAACACTGTCCAAAGCACGCAGAAGGAACACGTGCGGATCAGTGCCGCGGGTTACGGCGACTTTTTTCCCTTTGAGATCCTCGATCTTCGCAATGGGGCTGTCACTACGCACCACCAGAGCGGTCCATTCCGGCTTGGAGTACACATACACCGATTTGATCGGGTTACCGTTTGCTTTGCCTATCAGAGCTGCTGCCCCTGCAGTTGAACCGAAATCGGCGCTTTTGCTGTTCAACAACTCCAAAGACTTGTTGCTGCCCAGGCTATGGATCCATTCCACCTTGATGTTATCCTTGGCCAAATCTTCCTCGAGGAATTTCTTTTCCTTCAACACAAGGCTGACCGGGTTGTAATAGGCGAAGTCGATTTTGACGATTTCAGGTTTGGTGTCTTTCTTTGCGCATCCGCTTGTCATGGCGATTGACAAGAGGGCGATTGATGCCATCAGTGCAGTAAGAAACAGTTTACGCGTCATTGACATTCTCCTTTGTATTGCGGACATGCCGCATTAAATTCAATAGATTCTTGTGCCCGAAGATCCGTGCGTCCGCTGGTGAACCCAGCTTTTGTACTCGGGATCATCGGGATTTTTATCGAGCGCTTCACGTTCCTTGAGGTATTTCCCGATGTTGGTGCTTTCGTACAGTTTCCTGTCATCGCCTATGGGGCATACCTTGCAGCAGATTCCGCACGGCCAGCGATTCTCTTTGCGCAATTCAATATGGTAATTGGTACAGGCGGTCATATCCATGTCGGCAATGATCGAGTCCTGCCGTGTAGTGAATGCATCGGATGGACAAAGTTTGCGGCACACATCGCACTTGATGCAGATGTCCTTTTCAATCACAGGGTCTCCCTCCAGCTTGAGGCTGGTTAACAGTGAGACCATGCGGACCCGTGGACCGAACTCCCGGGTGATCAGGTTGTGGTTGTAGGCAATTGTTCCCTGGCCGGCGTATTTCGCGGCAAAAACATGGCTGAAGCAGCCCTGGTATTTGTTCAGCAAAATTTCCAGATTTCCGTAGCCATCCCGGGGCATGAAAATGGAGGAGTGACCACGATCATTGAGCCAGACCGACAGACGAAAGCCGATCTGATCCAGCAGACTGTTGGTCGTGTTATACATCTCCTGATAATTGATGGATGGAGTGCTTTCCAGCACCGGCAACAGCATCGGCACACCGATCACGATCACCGTTTCAACCTTATCCCACAGCGCTTTTGGCCGATAATCAGGCCCCACTTCGCCGTATTCGTCCCAACGCTGGGCAGGTGCAAAATTCACCAGACTGGCACCAAGGCTTTTAGCCTGACGAATTATTTTTCCCTTCATCCCTTTCGGTTCCATTCCTGTCTCCTCAGCTTTCTGATCTACTACAACGAAACTACTTAATCCATAAATTTAGTAGACATTAAACATAACTCCACTGTAATTGTCAACAAAAAAACGTGTCAATCATAGCTCCCATCAGAGCTACACCCGCCCCTTTTTAAAGACAGCATCCATCCCCAAAGAGGTAGTTTTTATTCTTGAAATCTCAGTTAAAACACGACAAACTACTGATCCAATGCGACATTTAAATACAACCCCGAGAGCCACGCCCAAAAAAACAGATTACAACCATAGCACCCTGTCAACAAACCATGACAACCAGATTCTCCTCACGCAGAAGAAATTCTATTTAAAAAACAACCTATACCACATCAACTAACTCGGAAATAAAAGAGGGCGATTTCAAAGGTCAACTGGACTCATTTGCTGCGCTCGCGGGCTTGAATCTCAAAGTGGTTGTGCCAGTACGGGCTACGCCGGTGAATCAGCTGCAAGAGACTGGATGTCCCATAAGCCAAAAAGAATAATGGCCCCCAGCGTTCATATTGTTGAACATGAATTCGCTCATGTGCGCCAATGATAGCGAGCTCTTCTCTAGTGACGGCCAGAATGACATGACCGAATACGATGCCGCGACAACTCAGGTCGCGTGCACGCCTGCCGCAATCAGCAAGGCTGTCGCGAAAGGTGACCTCCAATGCTCCGGAGGACCATGAGACCTTGGCACCAGCAACTAAAAGAACTGCGGTGAGAACAAGCCCCACCGCAGAACAAGGTAAAACCCAAACCAGCTTTGCAAATTTCAAATCAAGCATCTTGGTATTGTGTCCCAAACAGCCTCTAAACCTATGCTAAGTGGTCGGATGAAGCGACGGCAACGCTTTCAGGTCAGGTATGGACAGCACCTCTTCCTTTCAGGGCACGGTATATTACCAATAAAAGAATAGAACCGCCGATCGCCAGCAGCAGGCTCCCTATGTTAAAACCTGTGACATCTCCCAACCCCAATACAGACCCGATGAATCCACCCAGAAAAGCACCCGCTATCCCTAGCAGAATGGTAATAAAGAATCCTCCAGGGTCTCTGCCAGGCATGATGAACTTTGCGAGAGCGCCAACTATCAATCCCATTACTATCCAAGATATAATTCCCATGGCTAGCTCCTTTGAAATTCAGTCTCAGTTTGAACAAACGAACTATTTTACATGCAACATTTTCCGTAAATAGCTGAAGAGTTTCGCTCACCTCCCTTCTGTTTTTTATCACAGCATGCTTTCTGAACATGTGGGAAGAAGACCAAAATGATTGATCCCATAAGAAAATGGTATCTCCATGTGCAGGTAGCGTCAAGGGGGCTTTCGGGTAGATTCAGGGTAGGAAACAGAAATATTGTAGTAGCTATGATCCTAATAATAAAACCTAGTCAATCTTCTGAAACAGGCCAGAACACTGCCGGTACTCCGATAGTTCCCCGGCGTTCAATTCAAAATACCAGCCATGGAGCGAAAGGGTGCCGTCAATCACCCGCTGATTGATCCAGGGGAAGGAGCGGAGATTCTCCAGCGAAACGAGAATGGCTGCCTGCTCGGCAGCCCGTTGCTGCAGCTTTGTATCTTTGCCCGGTAATTCCGCCAGCACCTTCTCTCGTGCCGGCGCGGCGATGGACATCCAACTGGAAATGAAGCCGTCCCCCTTGCAGCCGCAGTTTCCGGCCATCAGAGCATTAATGCCGCCGCACTGGGAGTGGCCAAGCACGATGATGTGCTCCACCTCCAGGTAGCAGACGGCAAACTCCAGGGCGGCACTGACGCCATGCCGGCCGCCATCTTCCTCGTAGGGTGGCACCAGATTGGCCACGTTGCGGACGGTAAAAATATCACCCGGCGCGCAGTTGGTCAGGATAGCCGGATCGACTCGCGAATCCGAACAGCCGATGATCATGGTCTTGGGACTTTGTCCCTGCTTAAGTCGCTCAAATTGTGAGTTTTCCGGGCCGAAATAATCTTTCTGGAAGCTACGGAAACCGGCTACAAATCGTTCGAGATCTTGCATTATGAAGAGCTCCTGTCGTTTTATCAGTTCATTCAGTCAATTTTGCCAGAGCCTCGTCAGCGGTCAGGTCATAGCGTTCACGCTCTCGCCGTGCCGCCTCTTCCAGCGCCCGATCAATTTCCGAGCTATCCGGGGGGACGTTTATTTCAAGATAAACCACTGGTATTGCCTGGAATAACTCATGAAATAGCAACCTGGAGACGTTTGGGTTGTAGGGATATATAAAGAGATTACAGAAATTAAAAAAGACTTCATCTTACACACGTTTGGGTTCCTATGAAGAAGACTACTGGGATTTCGGGGTCAGGGGGACACAAAGAGCCCTTTCCGGTCGTAAACTAGATAATTTTCAGTCCTCGCAGCAGTATGACAACGATGACCACCGGTGCAACATATTTCAACAGAAACAGAAAGGTGCTGATGATGTGTCGGTTGGCAAGGACGCCGTCGTTGGAAAGCGCCGCCCGCACCTTTTCCTCTCCCCAGACCCAGCCTGCAAAGAGGCACAGAAAGAGTCCCCCGATCGGTAGCAGCAGATTTGAAGTAAGGAAATCGTAGAAGTCGAACATGGTCATGCCGAAGAGCTTGAACCCGGCCAGCATGCTATTTGAGAGCGCCGCTGTGGATCCGATCAGGGCGAGTGTTACTGCGGTGATAACGGTCGCCTTGATTCGGGATAACGCAAAACGCTGATGCAGATAGGCGACCGGCACCTCCATGATGGAGAGCATGGCGCCGGTCGATGCTATGGCGCCGAGCACAAAGAATAGTGTCACGAAGATGTTCCCGAGAGGCATCTGGGAAAAAACAGCCGGAATCGTGATGAAGAGCAGCGCCGGACCAGCCTCCGGCTTGAAGCCAAAGGTGAATACCGCCGGAAAGATTGCGATTCCCGCCAGGATAGAAACGGTCAGATCGGCAAACATGACGCGCAAAGCGGTCATCGGTACATCCTGGTCGTCTCTGAAGTAGCTCCCATAGGTGATCATGGTCCCCATGCCGACTGAAAGCTTGAAAAAAGCAAGCCCCATTGCAGTCAAAACTACTGCGCCGGTTACCTTGGAGAAATCGGGATGAAACAGAAAATCGAGCCCCTGGGCGGCGCCGGGCAGCATCAGACTCCGGATACCGATCATGACCAGGATCATGAAGAGAACAGGCATCAGCCTCTTGGTTGTGGTCTCGATCCCCTTGGAGACACCCAGGGCAATTATACAGCCAACGAAAATGATCACGAAGAGCTGCCAGAAAACCGACTGGACTGGATCAGTAACCAGCTTCTCGAAAGCGGCCGAGGTTATCTTGGGGTCTGTCGATAGCACGCTCCCTGCCGCTGACTTGAATACGTATGCGAAGACCCAGCCAGCCACCTCGGTATAGAAAGCTAGAATCAGGAACGCCGACAGGACTCCGACCGCACCGATCAGGCCCCAGGTTTCCCGCTGCGGATACAGTACCCGGAAGGTGGTCAGAGCGTCGGATCGGGAACGGCGCCCAAGCATGATCTCGGCGATCATCACCGGGAGCCCCGCCATAAGCGTAGAGAGCAGATAGATAATCAGGAAGGCCGCCCCGCCGTTCAACCCGGTCAGCGCGGGAAATTTCCAGATGTTGTCCAGACCGACTGCCGAACCGAGAGTAGCGGCCAATACGCCGAATCCTGATGTAAAGCTGTCGCGTGTAATTGCTGTCTTGTTTTTTTCCATTACCAGGAACCTCTTTCCAATTCTGCAGGCTAGTCAAAATGTCACATTAATACACTATACAAGGTTTGCTTCCCTGGAAGCAAAGGGTTCAGTTCCCGGTAAAGAATCAAAGATAACGGTGGTGTCTTCGAAGGAGATCATCTCCATCCGGCGGTCATGTTTTTCTGCACGGTCTTGGTGCTGAAACCGAGATTTTGTGTTTGAGGGAAAGGTCAATTCAATGACGGAGCAGAGTTTATAGATTTAACCTGATGTTCCCGTGAAGCGGGATTCGTTCAACGGTATCGACCCCCGGTATTCTGGGGGTCGTACGTAGGTGGTGGGCTCTTATATTTTTTCACAACATTTAAACATCGATTCTCAAGCAGAGGGTTGATTCTGGACCATCAGCATCTGTGCAGGCATGGGAGCAGGGAAGCCGGCAGAAGACAATGACTCTCTGATTGTGCGGTTGGAATCGAAATAGACCTGCCAATAATGGTCGTTGTGACAAAACGGCCGCACGGCAAGGATTGGCCCAACCAGATTGAAGTCCAGAATTTCAACTTCTACGGGTGGTTGTGCAAGAACGTTTGGAATCGCAGCCAACTTCTCCCGAAGCAGCAGCATAGCGGCCGCATGATCAGCATTGCCTGCAAGCTGGCATTTCAGCTCTACTCTTCTGTAATCATTAGCTGCATAATTCTGGATATTGTCTCCGAAAATCTTGGCATTCCCGACAAGTGTTAAAACATTATCCGGTGTGTTGATTGTCGTCACAAAAAGCCCGATCTCTTTAACGGTGCCGGTCACCCCTGCTGCGGTGATAAAATCACCAACCCGGAAGGGATGCAAAACAACCAGAAATATTCCAGCGGCCAGGTTAGAAAGCAGCCCTCCCCACGCAGCACCGATAGCAATACCAATTCCGGCAACAAGAGCGGCAAACGTGGTTGTCTGAAATCCGCAATAACCCAGGATTGCAACTACCAATATAATATTCAGGGTAACCGATAAAAAGTTTCCGATGTAACGCATCAGGGTCGGATCAACCTTTTGCTTCTCCATAACCTTTTGCAACATACCACCGGCAACACCGATCAACCAACGTCCGACCAGCCAAAACAAAATCACAGCGACAATCTTGGAGCCCACTTCAGTCAAATACGTCACCGCCATCTGCTGATACTGATTGATATTTTCCATGGCTAATCTCCTTTGAGTTATGCCGCCGCACACCACTCCATCCGTTAGACAACCTCCTCAATTCTCGCAAGCGCTGCCGCAACCGTCGGAAAACCAATCGTACTTGTCAAAACAATAATGGCATGTCGCACTTCTTCAAGTGAAGCACCCGCTTCCAATGCCCGCAGAGCATGGCTGCGCAACGCCCCTTTTGAACCGATTGCAGCCGCGGCGCCCAGCTTAATGAGCTGCACAGCTTTTTCATCCAGGGGCCCTGCATTGCGCGCAGCATTGCCCAGTGCCTCAACAGCCTCTATCAATTCGGCATGACGCTCCTTCAGTTTCAGATAATTCTGCGATGTATCGTGGGACATAGTATCCTCCTTTTTGTTGAACCTATGGGGGTAGCTCTAGAGCACCGTACCTAATTCCTATGTATCTTAGGCCCAATGGCACGTGCAATATGAGCCATGCGCGGAAGCTAATGGAATGATATTAACAAGTCAAGCGGCAATTAAATATGGATGTCTCCAGAATTTACTCATCGGATAAAGAAGGAAAATAAAAAGGGACAGGCTCATCAGCTCCTGTCCCTTTTCATGTCAGGCGATACATTGAAGATCAGGAAAATTTCCCCTGAAAGAACTCAAGCCCCTTTTCCAAAAGGCCTCCTTCGGGGATAGTCCCATCAGTGGTAAATTTGTCCACGACACCGGGAAGATATTCGGCAAGTTTAGAGGATATGTCCTCCTGGGAAAGCCCTGTCTTTTCGGCCAGGTTTTGAATCAGGTCACTCCCCAACCCTTCCTTGATTTTGACGTCCCATGAGTAAAGGCATCAGGGACAACAAAGATCATGCCACAGATCTCCGATTCTTCAGTAATTGCCTGACATTGATTAGAAAGTAAACGCCGTGGCTTGAGTGGCCCATGTCGATTCTGGTCAAACATCGAACGATTGCATGTAATCAGGGATGACTATATTTTCGAGTCCCAGCTCATTGCGCAGGGCATCGGTCAGGCTCGCAGAGGCATCGTCTTCACCATGGACAATAAAGGTCTGTTGTGGCTTCTTGTTCATGACACGCACGAAATTTATGAGTCCATCCCGATCGGCGTGGCCGGAGAAGCCGGTCAGGACCTCCACCCTGGCACGCACCTGGAACTCCTCCCCGAAAATGCGGACAAGCTTCTCGTTTTCAACGAGGCGGCGACCGAGTGTATTGGGCGCTTGCCAGCTGGTGAAGAGTATGGTGTTGCGCGGGTCCTCGATGCGGTTGCGCAGATGATGGAGGATCCTGCCACCCTCCAGCATGCCGCCGGAGCTGATGATAACCACCGGGTTTTTCATGCTGTTGAGAGCCTTTGATTGCTCCACCGACTGAGTGTACTGGAGACGGCCAAAGCCAAAGGGATTATTGTCGTCGTCGGTCAGCAAAAACTCGCGAATTTCATCATCGAAGACCTCAGGATGAAGGCGGAAGACATCGGTGGTGCGGGTTGCCAGCGGGCTGTCGATGAAGATTGGCAGATCAGTGATGGCCCGCTTGCTGTGCAGCTTGTGAAGGGCGTAAACCAGCTGCTGCGTACGGCCGACGGCAAAGGCAGGAATCAGGAGTGATCCACCCCGGCTGACAGTTTCATTGACGATTCGTTCCAGCTCCTTTTCCGACTCGGGGAAGTCCGGGTGCACGCGGTTGCCGTAGGTGCTCTCCATAATCAGGATATCGGCGCCGGCGCTGATCGGTACGGGATCGCGAATGATGGGGACATCCGGCCGGCCGATATCGCCGCTGAACACGACGCGGCGTTTTTTACCGGAGTCCTGCTCCTCGATCTCGAGAACCACATGGGCGCTGCCCAGCATATGGCCGGCATCCACCAGGGTGAGAACAATGCCCGGAAAGAGCTGGTGGGGGCGGTTATAGCTGAGGCCGACGAACTGATTCATGGTCCTGGCCACATCGGCCCTGGTGTAGAGCGGCTCGAAGGGCTGCTGGCCCTGCTTCTGGCGCCGCCGGTTGACGAACTCCACGTCCTTTTCCTGGATAGAGGCGCTGTCCATGAGCATCACTGCGCACAAATCCCGGGTTGCCGAGGTGCAGAAGACATCGCCCGTAAATCCGTTTCTGACCAGACAGGGGATCCGGCCCGAGTGATCGATGTGAGCGTGGCTAAGAATCAGGCAGTCGATGTTCTTGCCCGTGCAGAATTCGCTGCGGTTCCTCTCAAAGGATTCCTTGCGTTTGCCCTGAAACAGGCCGCAATCGAGCATGATTGTTTTGCCGTTCACCTCGAGCAGGTGTTGCGAACCGGTCACGGTATGGGTGGCGCCATTGAAGGTGATTCTCATGTGTTACCCCTTTCATGGAGATTACTGCTTACCCTTTTTAGATGTGTAAAGGTGACGTAAATGCGGACGGGTGGCGCGAAGCCACCCGCCATAGAAGTGATGAATTATCAAGATCGTTCATACTATTGCCGTTTCGTGAGCGTGATTCTTATTTCTTCTCTATTTTTTGGTGTTCGGAAATTTAGCAGCAAATGTCTTTTCACTTGTTTCCATCATACGTTTTCCCTCTGAAATCATCACATCTGCTTCTTCAATTTTATCCTTTCCTTCCTCAATCATTTTCTGCCCTTTTTTCTTTAACTCCTCACCTTCGATAAGCAGGCTATTTCCCTCATTCCAATTTTTAGCCAGCTCCTGGGCAGTTTCACCTTGGACAAGCATGTTGTCGCCTATGGTGGGCTTGGAACTCGCACAACCACCAGCAAGCATGGCAAAAATGATAAAGCATACCTTGACCCAACACGATTTTTTCATGACTTCTCCTTTAAAAAAAACATTTCGAGTTTGGATCCTTCGGTTACCCCCTGCGTTATGAGATGCGCCCATCATTCCATCTCCAACCGCTCATAGGTCAGGACCATCTCTTCCATTGCAACGTCGGTACCTTTTGCATTGAGTGGCCCACTCGTATGCTTGATTATTCGCGCCCGCCTGAGGAGCCATGTCTGCACTACGGCGGTACGATCTTCGTTAAGCAATTGTATTACGACATTACGGTAGGCGTGCTGATCTCCGTTACGAATCTGGTCCAGCCATTTGTACAGATTGAGAGAGCCGATAATGCCGCGCTTCAGGGTCACGTCCGTGCATTTATGCAATCCGGTTATCTTGCGGACACTGTTCTCCTTCTCATTGCCGTTACGGTATTCAATCACCGAAACTTCCATGCCTATGCCGCTGATCTCCTGAAAACCGGCCTCAGGCCCATCAGTATTGCCATCCCCAAGATCCACCAGAAAATTGAACTGTCCATAGGGACACTCTCGTAAAATAGCCATAGATCCTCCTGTTTAGATGTTGGTTAGCTCTGCAATTCCTTCTTACGACATGCTCATGCTGTCGAATGCCAGGATTACGGTTTCCATGATGATGCCGCTCTCCAGGGCGCGCAATGGTGAATAGCAAAGACTGACCGGTCTAACGTTGGTAAACCGCCAGGTCAGCACCACAGCAGACTGGTCGTCACTGAGCAGCTCGATTTTCATGGTGCGCCGCTTTGGTGCCTTTCCCTGGCGAGCCTTGTCCCACCAATCGTACAAATCCAGGCTGCCGATCACGCCACGTTTCAAAATAATATGGTTGCTTGGAGCAATCTCAGTTGTTGTAAGGGGTGTGATCGTAGTTGGGTAGTCCTGAGACAATGCAGTTTCGCCGACAGTGAACGGTGGGAAGATGACTTCCGCAAATCCCATGGACACCGACCTGCTATCACCCCTACCAAAATCAACGAGAAAATTCGAATTGCCGTAAGGTCTATCTCTTGTCACAGCCATAGATTCCTCCTCTCCTGAAATACATGATTCTCCTGTCAAGTGTCGGCACTATACGCAAACCCATCCAATCTGAGAATTAAAATTTTCAAGTAATTCAGCAACGTCTCCTCCGCAAAAACTCTCATCCGAAGGTCGCATAGAAGGTCGTTGTGGTGTCTTCAAAGAGGATGAACCACCTCGATCAGCCGTGCTTGTTCTGCAGTGTCTTGGTAGTGATAGCCTGAATTTACGTAACTGGGGTGAAGGTTAATGTGATGTGATGGGAGCAGAAATTTATCAAGGTTGAATAACATCTGGTTGCTTTGCGGCTGGGGATAATTGTCTTCAAAAAGTAGTAATTAGGTTGGCGTCCAAGGGCTTGGTTATGTCGCCCATTCCTTACATATCGCTTACAATTCGCCCAAATGAGTCGACTTGTTCCCAATCAGTGAACTCCACTATGGCGTTGGGGTCAGTTGGTCCCTTGGTCATCCACATGATAAGTCGAATCATAAAGCGATCAATAAAACTGTAACTCGGATAATCAATTTTCCCGGCAAAAACAGCCAACTCTCTGGGCTTCCATGATATTCGTTTGAGAAATTTTTGCAGGTATGGATTTTGTTCGGGTTTGCTCTTTTCAGCTTTCCTCGCAACGACATTCACTGAAAAAAATGCATTAGGTTTGCTCTCCAGAAGTTGTCTGTTCTTCTCGATGAAGCTGACAATCTGCGGGCTGTGTTTTCCATAGCGGATACTGGCTCCGATGACTATTTTATCGAAAGCAGCCACGTCAATTTCTGGTTCTTCCTGAATGGAAACGGCTGTGACTTGATGCCCCTGCTGCTCAATAAGCTGTTGCAGTCTATGACATATCTTCCTTGTCTGCCCATCTGTGGTGGAGTAGATAATCAGAACTTTGGACATATTCCTGTTAAATCCCTTTCGTGTATTTATTCCCCTCTGGGTTCTCAACTTTCAGAGGAAGCACAACGGCCCGCCAGGTAATCCTGACGGGCCGTTTTCATCAAAAAGGGTGACACTGTAGTTCCCGCCAAAACCTAAAGTTAAAGCTTAATCATTGAACACATATAAATGAAAATGACGTGTGTGTAGTTTCTGACTCAAATATGAGAGTGTCAGGAAATGTCGAGTCTATCGGAGCCGTGCAACGAACTGTAAAATCATTTGCATTGGGGAGACCAACAAGCCGGCAATTGGATATCATGGGCCTTGAAATTCCGTCATCCACTGGTGTTACCGTGCAATATGGTGCTGTGCCAAAGGGGGATGGGTTAAATGAGATGGTTACAACGCCAGGAGACACGTCACTGGCGGTAAAGCCGGTGCCAGTGACATTAAGATCATGATCATGATCAAAATCGGTATTATGGGCAACGGTTCCAAACACGGCGGCCTTTATGGCTCCCCCCCCTGCCGGTCCCTGTGGCCCAACCGGCCCGGTATCTCCTGTTAAACCCATGGGACCAACAGGGCCCTGAGGTCCAGCTACTCCGGCAGAACCAGTAGCACCTGTGTCTCCCTTAGGCCCTTGAGATCCTGTTACACCAGCAGGGCCAGCAACACCTGTATCCCCTTTGGGCCCTTGAGGTCCTGTTGCACCAGCAGGGCCCTGAGGTCCTGTTGCACCAGCAGGGCCCTGAGGTCCTGTTGCTCCGGCAATGCCTTGGGCCCCTACAGGACCGGCAACACCGGCTGGTCCTGTAGCGCCTGTTTCACCCTTAAGCCCCTGAGGCCCAATTGCACCAACCGGTCCCTGGGGTCCAGCTACTCCGGCAATGCCTTGTACCCCAACAGGACCAGCAACACCTGTATCACCCTTGGGCCCTTGAGGTCCGATTGCACCCACAGGGCCCAAGGGTCCAGGTACTCCAGCAGGACCAGTTGGACCTGCAGCACCAGTGTCTCCTTTAACCCCCTGGGGGCCTGTTGCACCGATGGGGCCTGTAAGTCCCTTCGGTCCAACGGGGCCCTGTGGACCGACAACACCCTGAGGACCTGCCGGTCCCTGTGCTCCCTGCGGTCCAACCTCATTCCATGAGATTGGTATTTCCGAATTATTGTTACACTGATCAGGACCGCTCACTACCTTAACAATCCCTGCAGACTTCTGGTAACAGGCATAAATTGTTGCTGTATGACCTACTCGTGGTAATCCCGCAATGGCTGGAAAAACAAGGCTTATACTGATGACTGCTGTTTTTAACTTTTTCACTCTCTCTCCTTTGTAATTGATGTTGTTGTTTCAAAAATGACGTTTAGCCGATGACCCAACTCTGCTCTCAGCTGATTCTTTAAATCAAACCCTGAGCCATAATTAAATCGTTCGGGCAGATTTTCAGCCATGTTAGAAATAAGGATTTTTAGTTTACAGCAGGCGGGCAGCACTTCGATCTTTTGATTTGCGGTATAAAAATGACCTATTGCCTGAACCAGCATCAGGAACAGATTACTCAGAATGATATACAAGTTATTATTAAAAATGTCTATCACAACTATTAATCAATTTACTAACAGACTCTTAAGGCACTTCCCTAGGCACTTCATCATCGCCGAGTATTCGTCCACCATGTGTTCCCTGTCCATATTCCTTGCGCATCTCGGACGTTACTGCATCGTTCACGAATGCCATGTACCTTTTACGAGCGGAACCAACCTTACTGCCAAAACAAGACAAAACCCAATCCGTTGCATCGACGAGCAAAGCCTTGTAACGCCCATGAAAAAGATGCCCGATTCTGTTGTGGCGGCGGTTCAGCCAGGTGGTATAGCGCAACGTCAGGGTTATGAATGATACGGGACAGGGGAACTTCGCCAACCTGAACAAGTAAATGAACATGATTGGTCATAAGGCAAAACGCATGAATACGATGAGCGAACCGCTCGACTCCCTGCCCGATGAGATCAGTGATGCCACCTACGTCTGTTCCTGAACATTTTCGTAAGATGTAGCAATACGGTCCCGACCGCTCTGTTTCGCTCGATAAAGAGCGTCGTCTGCTCTTTTTAGCGCGCCTATAATGCCATTGTCACCTGTACTGATACAGGCGACTCCGAGGCTGATCGTAACATTCACTTCATTATCTTCGATCGCAATAGGTGTTTCCCGGATAGCCATTCTCAGCCGCTCGGCCGTGATGACAGCCTCCGAAAGGTCGGCATCCATAATAATCGCTAAAAACTCCTCTCCGCCGTAACGACCCATAACATCATAGGTGCGAAGAACACCTGCAATCCGTTCAGCGACGACGCGCAAAACTATATCTCCACCCGGGTGTCCGTACTGGTCGTTGACCTGCTTGAAGTGGTCAATGTCGATCATGATGAAGGCGCTCGAGGCTTCTGCTCCCTGCTCTCGGAATCGGAGGCAACGCCGGAACTCTTCTTCCGCTCTTATGAGAATATGGCGACGATTCCACAACCCGGTAAGTGCGTCCGTCATAGCAAGGCGTTTCAGTTCGGACTGTGCTTCATCAAGCTTTTGTGCAGATTTACGCAGGACGACAAGGGACGCGCTGAAAACAATGATAAGAATGAAAGCCAGAAAAACGGCTGTCATTTGGACTGCAGTCACAATCTTGCCGTGCATTTTTGTTACGTCCATGTAGATCTCGAAGGAGCCGATGACCTTTCCTCGTGAATCTCGAATCGGAATGTACGTCTCGACTACGTCGACATCAATGACTTTCTCGCCCGCAAGATCGTGTAGCTTTTTATTCGTCTCAAGATGGGAATCCGGAACACCAACAAGTGCACGCTGTAGACGGTGGTTCTGCAAATCTTGCTCTCCGATAATCTTTTTGTCAGTGCTGTACACGATTATTTTGTCGGCATTGTATACTTTTATTTTTACAATACTGAAGGATGATAAAAATTCTTTCATACGTTGGTCGAGATCAGGCATCTCGTGCGGAGCTATAGCAACTCTGGATCGTGCCCCTTCTTTCCGGATCAGTGCATCCGATTCATGACTCATCAGTGCGGTTGCGACACCGACAGCATAATCTTCGTTGGTGTCGGTAATGTGGTTTAAATAGACGCGGTAGACGCCGATGCAGGTAAAGACGATAATCAGGACAATTGAGACTGTTGCTGTTAAAAGAAGGGACTTGATCAAATCTCTGGTGTGAGTGCTAGAAGGGTTAATCATGGCGGCTCCTGTAAAATTCTAATAAATTAATATTATCGACAGGAGTGACCAAATCTTTAGGCGGCAGGCTTGACTTTCTGTCATTCAGCCCCTCACAGCTACTATTGCAACATTGTGGTCAAAACCGCAAACATTAAAAATGTTTTACTTAAAGAGACATCATTTTACAAACCACTGCTCGATCCCCGCCCTTCCTACTCATCCAAAAACCCAACCCACCTCACCCGCAGGGTGCAGACCCCAAACTCTTCCTCCACCATTCCCTTCAGCAGATAAGGGCGCTTCTGGGACAGCTTGCGGCAGAAGCGGCTGTACACATCCGGGAAGAAAGTCGCGTCGAAGATGGCGGTGGTGTCTTCAAAGGAGATGAACTCCATTGGACGGCCGTGCTTGTCCTGCACAGTCTTGGTGGTGATCCACCAGCCGACCATGGTCACGGGGCGGCCGGCGTGGTTGTGCATCTCGCAGGCGCGCGTGGGCTTGTGCCGCAAGAGCGCCTTGCGGTGGAGGGAGAGCGGGTGGCGGGATACCAGCATGCCCAGGGTTTCGCGCTCCTGGCGCAGCACCATGGCCTCATCGTAGGCGGGGGGAGACGGCAGTTCCTGGACCTGGGGTTCTTCAAACAGCAGTCCGCTCCCCGAGGGGCGGCTTACGTGTTGGAGCAGTTCCCAGAGCAGGGACGGACGTCGCTCTTTACCTTCCAGGCTGTCAAAGCAGCCGCCTGTAACCAGTCGTTCCCCATCTGCACGATCGATCCTCACCCGCCGCAGAAAATCGGAAAAACTTGAAAAACTGCCCCGCTCAGTCCGCTCGTGCAGCAGCCTGTCCGCACCATCCCGGGTCAGTCCCTGGATCTGCATCAGGCCGATGCGAACGCTCCCCTCTCCTCCGGTATAACAATAGTCGCTGGCATTGATATCCGCCCCCAGGATCGACAAGCCCAATCGCTTGGCTTCCGAAATATAGGCGAAGGTGGAGTAGTAGCCCCCCTGGTTGGAGATAACCGCGGCCATGAATTCAGCCGGATGATTGGCCTTCAGATAGGCGGCCTGGGCGCTGACCATGGCATAGCTGGCCGAATGGGGCTTGCAGAAAGAATAGCCTGCAAAGGAGAGGATCTGATTCCAGGTGGATTCGAGCACCTGCCGGGGCACTCCCAGCCCCTCCCCCCCCTCGAAGAAACGGCGCCGGAAATCCTCCAGCTTCTTCTCCTTGTGCTTCTTGCTCACGATCTTGCGCAGCTGATCCCCTTCAAAGACTGAAAAGCCGGCCAGTGCCATGGCGATCTGGGTGATCTGTTCCTGGTAGATGGCAATGCCGTAGGTTTCGTCCATCACGCCGCCCAAGAAGGGATGAACCGACTGCCACGCCTTGCCGCGCACCCGGGCCACATATTCCAGCACCAGCTTGTTGGCCGCCGGTCTGATCAGCGATGAAACCTGTACCAGCACCTCGAACAGATCGGCCGCCAGAGCCTGCCGATCCGGGCGCTCCCCCCAGACCTTCCTCAGCACCAGGCGGATCGAGGGTGATTCGACGTAGAAACAGCCCATGGTGGCCCCGCGCCGGAAGAGCAGACGGGTCTTCTCATCGGCCAGCGGATCCCATGAGGCGAAATCTATGGCGACATCCTTTTGTCCGATAACCGACAAAGTATCGCGAATCACTGCCAGAGAACGATTGCCGAGGATGTCGATCTTCACCAGCCCGCTATCTTCGGCCTGATCCTTTTCCCACTGGATCATCGGCAGTCCCTTGGCAGAGATCTCCACCGGCACATAACGACGGATCTCGTCCGGCACGATCACCAATCCCCCGCAATGCAGCGACAAATGGCGCAGATGCCCTTTCAGCCGCCCGGCCACGCCGATGATCTCCTCCCACTCCCGGGGCAGCTGCTCCCCCTCGAACAGGGGATGACCGTGGACCGCCCCGGCGGCCCGGTCCGCCCTCCAGAAACCGGAAATCCGCTCGGTCACTTCCTTGATGTCAACCTCGGGCAGACCGTAGACCTTGGCCACCTCCCGTAGCGCTCCCCTCCCCTTGAAGCCGACCTGGTTGGAAACCATCGCCGCCCGCTCCACGCCATAGCGCCTGAAGGCGAAATCAAGAATGGCATCGCGCTCATCCCAGGGGAAATCGATGTCGATATCCGGGGGATCGGTGCGCCCCTCATTGAGGAAGCGCTCGAAGAAAAGGTTGTGGCGGATCGGGTCCACATGGGTGATTTCCAGGCAATAGGCCACCAGTGAAGCTGCCGCGCTGCCCCGGCCGCAGGTGCGTTTGGACTGGCTGACGATCTCCTCCACCACCAGGAAATAGTGGGCAAAACCCTTCAGCCTGATGATGGCCAACTCCTTGGTCAGGCGCGCCTCCACCTGTTCGTCGATGCAGCCGTAGCGGCGCAGCGCTCCTAGCCGGGCGCGCCGCTCCAGCTCGGTGAAAGCCTGGTCATCTTCCAGACTGCGGAAAGCGGGGAATATAGTGCGGGAAAAGTCCCAGTCGCTGCGGCAGAGATCAGCCACCAGCCGGGTGTTTGCCAGCGCCCGGGGGCATTCGGGAAAGAAGCGGGCAAGCTCCGGGGGCGCCATCAAAAAGTCGCGCTCCTTGGCGCATTCCTCGGCTTTCAATCGGGAAAGCTTGCTGGTGAGATGGATCGCCCGCAGTACCCGGTGCAGGTGGATGTCCTCCTGTTCCAGGAACAGCGCCCGGCAGGTCGCCACCGGCGGCAGGCTCAATTCCTCGGCCAGCGCAAGGGCTGCGGACAGGTTGTGCCCCGGGGAGACTTCAACGAAGAGATTGCTGCGCTCTTCGGCAGCGAGAACGGTGAGCAGATTGCGATCGTCACTGATGACCACCAAACCCTGACGGTAGCGGCTCAGGGCGGCTGGAAGCTCGAACCCCTTGCAGCAATGCAGGTCGGACAGCAGTCGGCAGAGGTTAGCGTAACCCGTTTCATCCCGGGCCAGCAGCACAGCCCGGTGCCTGTCAGTCACCGCTTCGGCCCCGATCAGCGGCGCGATCCCTGCTTCTCGGGCAGCAGCGATAAAGCGCGGGATGGCATACAGACCGTTGCGGTCGGTCAGGGCCAGGGTGGTCAGCCCCATGTTTCGTGCAGCAACGCAGAGCGCCTCGGGGGAATGGATGCCCCAGGCTGGAGAAGAAGAGGAATGTACGTGGAGATGAACGAAGTCGTGCATGGGTTTAGGTCAGGTTGAGGTTGAGGTTGAGATTCAAGCTCCCTCTCCCCTCAGTGGTGTATAGACCGGAGTCAAGGGTTACAGATGTTCGGGGACATAGGTAACAGTTTTTGCTTCAATGTTTGATGTCATTAAGGCTTATCTCTTTCAGCTTTTGATGGCAAAAATGAACTGAATAGATGCCATCGGTGTTC